>NZ_AKWY02000026.1 GCF_000306255.2 Leptospira noguchii serovar Panama str. CZ214 | reverse complement strand
GAATCCACAAATTTTCTTTCATTTCATAAACCTCTCTTCATTAGGGTTTACGAAAATCCAACATACGATGTGCCAGGTTTTAAATAGAAAATCGACCTTCAATTTACATTCCGTTTTCGAAATAACCCCAAAAGATATATAAACTAAAGTGAATGATCTACATTGAAGTTTTCTTAAAAAATGGACAAAGTCCCAGAATTGAACGGTTTTAGGACTAATTTCTTTGAATGGAGAGATTCGAGATTTCAAATTTAGCCTTGAATGTGGGAACTCACACTTTTCGGAAAGATTTTTAAGCAAAACTTTAGAAAATAATTTTGGCGACCAAACATTCGCTTCAAACACGTTACACAGAAAACCTCACAGTCTGCAACGAAATCTAAATTTGTAAGAGTTCTCTCAATCATTTTGCAAGAAAACGAAAGCGGCATGTGCCAAAACTGAATAATTTTATCATAAAAATCAAACGGTTCGAACTTAAATCCGCGCTCGGAAAAACTAAAACGAAGCAGTTCCTGCATTCATACTATTTTAGAAAAATATAATATATTTTAAAAACCGGGAGTTATGAAAAAATCGGATCGTTGAATTTCGGAGGTCGCTTTAGACAAATTCAAAAAGTTTCAATTTGCGGAGAATCGAACTCCTCTCCGCGAGAATTTGTGAGAATTACATACCGATCGCGGCACCACCATCGACTCTTAAATAAGTTCCAGTAATATAATTGGATTGATCACTTAAGAAAAACTTCACGGCATTTGCAATCTCTTGTTGTGTGCCAGGTCTTCTAAGAGGAATGACAGAAGGATCAGTCAGTTTCTTTTGAACCTCTTCCGGCAAAGATGCAGTCATATCAGTTTGAACGTAACCGGGACAAACCGCGTTGACTAGAACGTTTCTTCCTGCAAATTCTCTTGCAGCAACTTTTGTCAATGCGATCACTCCCGCTTTCGAAGAAGAATAATTGGCTTGTCCCGGCTGTCCCGTAAGACCGGAAACGGAAGAGATGTTTACGATTCTTCCAGACTCAGCTTTGAGAAGAAGTTTAGAAGCATACTTAGTCATCAAAAAGACACCTTTTAAGTTTACACCTAAAACGAAGTCAAATTCTTGTTCAGACATACGTATAAAAAGATTATCTTTAAGGACTCCAGCATTGTTTACGAGGAAGTCTAGTTTTCCAAATTTTTCTTTTACTCCGGCAATTACAGAATCACAATCTTCCGATTTAGTAACATTACAAGAAAGTCCTAAAGTTTTTACTCCAAATTCTTTGGCTACTTCAGCCGCCCCTTGTTCTATCTGTTCTTTGTTGAGATCGACTAGTACTATGTCGCCTCCTTCTTTAGCGATTGTATTTGCGATCGCTCTTCCGAGACCGCGAGGAGACGCCGCTCCGGTAACGAGTGCTACTTTTCCTTCGAACTGTTTAGACATGATTTCCCTCAAATCGAGATTCTAATTGGCTTTCCATTTCCGTAAGAGAAATAGAATTGCCAAGTTAAAAACTTTCTTTCGAATTTCCTTTACCTTCTAAAATTAAAAATATAAATTCGTTTCTATAAATATTCATTCATTTTGTTTTTGGAGAATTTAAACATGCAATCTTCTTACAACCGACCTTTGGAAATGGTAGGACCGATCGAAGCGGTTCATATCCCTGGAAATCCAGAAGCATACACTATAATTTTATTTCATGGTTACGGAGCAAATGCGTACGACCTTTCTCCTCTTAGCGCGTATTTAGATCTTCCAGATGGAACCAATTGGTTGTTTCCAAATGGAGTTTTGGAAATTCCAGTAATGCCTGGTTATAACGGAAGGGCTTGGTTTCCAATCGACATGGAAGCTTTACAAAAGGCAATGATGACCGGAGGTTATCGGGATTTTTCGGATCGTTATCCAGCAGGTTTGGAAAGCGCAAGAGAAAAAGCAATGGAGATGATTCGTACGTTAGGGGTTCCTATGAACAAGATCATCTTGGGAGGTTTTAGCCAAGGTGCGATGCTTGCGACTGATATAACTCTTCATTCCGAAATTGCTCCAGCAGGTCTTATGATTTTATCTGGAACTCTCATCAGTGAAACGGACTGGAAGAGACTCGCAGAAAAAAAGAAGGATTATCGTTTTTTTCAAAGTCACGGTAGAATGGATCCGGTGTTAGGTTATCCGGCTTCTAAAAAGTTAGAACAACTTTTAATTGAAGCTGGATGGAAAGGAGAAATGATCGCTTTTCAGGGTGGACATGAAATTCCAGACGTCGTACTTAAGGGAATGAACCTGTATCTCAGGAACATTACCGGATGACAAAACTCATAGAAAAATACATTGCTTTAAAAAACAAATATCGGAACTACGATACCAAGGAAGCTCTGAAAAGAATGCAGGCCTTTCGAATCGTCTTAAAGGAGTTAGGTGAAAAAGGATTTCATACTGGAGTAGAAATCTTAGGTTCGATCAACTTTGGAATTGTAGAAACCGCGTCCGACATAGATTGTATTCTTCTCCATTTTTGCGATCTTCATAAAGATGTAGAATGTCCAGAATACTGTCCCAATTTTCTTTTTGAAACAGAAGAAATTAAAACCTCTCTTCGTAAACGTTTAAACGACGAAAATTTACAAGTAGAGTTTTTAGATTGTATCAATCTAAGAATGGTGGAAAAAGCCATGGAACAAAAAGAGAATTTGAAAAACAGCGATCTTCTGAAACGACTTATGTTTTATAGAACCATCGGAAGACCAGTAAATCGTCCTTTGTTTATTCCTTACTGCGAAAAGTTAGAAGAGAACGAAGAATTTATACAAGAAATTTTAGACTGGGGCTCGGAAGCTTTAGAAGATTATTTAAAAACTTCTAGGCATAGATTTTCATTCAGTAAGTATAATGAAAGAATTGAAAGTTCCGGACTTCAACTTCCACCCGGACTTAAGGAAGAATTAAAAAGTTATCTGGACGAGGTTCCGGAAAACAACTAACTAGTTCGCAAAATAAGATTATGAGAAATTTATTATATACCAATTCCCGATTATTTGAGAAATTCATAATATTATTAATAGAGTTGTTGAAAAATTCCATAATTCAGATCAAAAAACTGCTTTAATTTACCGTTTCCATGAAACAGAAACTGATTGAGAATTAATTTTTCAACAACTCTAATATCTATATTTGTTTTTAATTGTAGCATCCGCCCTCAAAATATAAGAATTCTTGTTGATCGAGCTCAAAAACCTTTTGTAGAAGATTTTCTAAGTAAATCCAATGTTCAATTCTCTGGCACAAATTCTGCAATACTTTTCACAAACAATATCTATAATATTCATAAATTAGAATATTTTTTAATAATTCAGATGGTACGCATAGAACAAAATTATAAAAATCTTTTAAATGTAAATACAATATCCTATAAAAAAAGAACTATACAATTACAAGAAGATGGCTCTTATTTAATTTCCGAAAACCCTAATCAAAGATATTTATTTGAACCTACACATCCCGATTCGATTAGGACCGGAAACGCCAAAGGTTACATCACATATCCAGACATAAACGTTTCTGAAGAACTTTACAATTTAAAGAGTAATATTTTATTATATAATCTTATAGCATCACTCATAAGCAAGGAGAACAACATTTCCATCCCAAAAGAATCTTTTGATCATTATATAAAATTATTAAACTATTCCAATGGAATTAATTTCAATAGTTTAATTTTGCGATCAATAGAGTTATTAAAAAATTAACTCTTCATCAATTTCTGTTTTATAAAAACGGTCAATTGAAGCAATTTTGTTGATCACACTATGGAATTTTTCAACAATTCTAATATAAATAAGAACCAAAGAATAAATCTTACAATCGCAGAAAATTCAGTTTTCACATATATTTTTTACCAATCAGACAGATGAAAATAAAACTATATTAAGTTTGTTTAAAAACTTAAAATGTAGAATCTTTTCAAAAAAATGAACGATCTGGATAAAACACAATTTTTAAAAACTTCTACATTTTTGCAAAATCGACCATTAATCTTGGTACTATTTTCATACGTTCGAATAACAAAACTAAATCGACCTCAAAAACTTTAAAAAATACGGATTAAGAATTTAATTATAATTCAAATTTAAGCCCAAAATAAACCAATTATCATTTTTATTCATTAGAATATTGGAGTTGTTGAAAAATTCCATAGTTCAGATTAACAAAACTGTTTTAATAAAACAGGAACAGATAGAGAATTAATTTTTCAACAACTCTATTTTAACAAAAGACTGAAAACATAAGCTTCACAAACTATAGAGAGACAATATAAAAATAAAATTCTAAAATATAGAATTCATATTTTCAGAGATTTTCCTTATTAAAATAATATTATAACATTATGATATGTATAATTTTTATTTCTAGAAAATATTGATCTATAATTCAATTTTATGAAAGAGAGGGAAAATTGAAAATGCGCAATTGGAAAGTGTTAATTATAATTTTTTTAGTCTCGGTTGGAACTATTTTAGAATACGGTATAAATTATACATTTGTACATGCTTCATCATCGAAGGTTAATTATTCGATCATTCAAAAACCTACCGATAAACCAAAAGATAAACCGATCAAGATCCTTGTTCATGATGGAGGGGAATTTTGTTACGGTCCCATTTTTAGCGGAGGTGAAAGTTACATTGTAATTGAACAATGCTGAGAACGACACGTTATGAATGCAAGATACGATGTGTTTCAGAGAATTTCTTATTATATTGAAGACACTTGGTTATGTATTACTGCTCCAGAAAAAGTAATTAGAGGGGAAGAAAACTGGAACTATGTAAACCTCAGACCTTGTACAATCAATGATCCTCTGCAAAGATGGATCGTAAAAGAGAATTCTTTTTGGACCGCAGATGGACGTTACCGTTTAAAAGATACAAATTGGTATGGTTATATCTCTAGAAACTCTGGAGATAAATATAATCATACATTAGATTCTTCTATGAATGATTGGATTAAAACAATAGCCACTCCTGGAAACATCAGTATTCAAACTTCCATTGCTTGGGATTTGCAAACTACTCAAGGAAATGAACGTTACTTTGTTCGTTGGGGAGGTTCGGATAAAAACACTACTCCTCTCTATTACAATCCTGAAAGTGGACATCTTGCTCAGTATGATCCAGTAAGTGGCTCTCTCTATTGTATGTATTCTCAAGTGGGAAAATCGGATTGGAATTGGGTGAAGTGGGCATTGTGTAGTGACGCAGCGATCAGTAAGGATAATCCAGCTTTTTGGAATGTATTTTTTGAAACGGATAAAGGAGGGATGATCACAGACTACAAAGGCAATGCACTCAGAGTTACCAGATACGGATCCAATTGGGGAGTTGCTTATGCAGTCAAACCTTCTTATTTAGAAAAAGATACTACCAATAGTCCTACTTCTTTGTTTGTTGTTGATAAAGATTTACTGGATTGGACACGTTATACAGCTTCTAATCTTGGAAAAACAGGACAGTATTGCCCAGCTGGTAAAAAAGAAAGCCTCGCCCATAAAAGAGTAAAAAGAACCTTACCTTCTGACTTTCAGTTAACCGAGGATTGGATTCGAAGACTTTATGCAATAGCTACTTCAGTTTCCGCTGAATCTGAGACTCGAGTAAGTGGAATATGTGGTCCTTGTGCTCTTCATAGCCTTCAGATGTTGGCAGAACTTCAAGAATATCATTCTCAAGAACCTCTTCAGAGTGGAGGTTATTTCTTTGATACAGCCCCTAATACAGATCCTTTTATTTCGTTTAGACAACGTTATCCGCATTTGGAAAGACTATTAGAAGATGTACCTAAAAAGTATGCCCCTTATCCTCTCTATTCCACGCTAAGTTTTCTATCATTTGCATCCATTGATAATTTGTTGCCTCAGTATTTTTGGTCTGTTTCTACTGAATTCACGAATCGGGCCGAGATTCTTGCCCACATTAGTTCACTTATCAATTCCCCTCCTGGAAGCATCTGGTGGGGAGTAATGGATAGACAGCGTCCTGATGGAACTATAGTAGGACATGCAGTTCCAATTCTTAGAATTTCTCAAGGATTAGTAGTAATTCCAACTAACACACGTTTGTGGACATTAGAAGAATTCAGAAGATCTTTAACGCCCACCACAGACTTGTCCCAAGTAGTTGCACATCTGGAAGGATCAGACACACTTACAAGATTTATATCGGTACAATCACTGGGTAATCTCACAATGAATATGTTTGATTCCATGATTTCTAACAGAAATTGCACTGGAGAAGGAGAAGATAGAAGAGGTTCTGGAGAATATCCAACCAGCACATCTGTAAATCAGTGCCCAAGCGGCAGATGCGCAATGCCATTTTAAATCGATGATCACAATCAATAAAATTCATTAGAGTTGTTGAAAAATTTCATACAAAACTACTTCAATCGACCGTTTCCATGAAACGAAAACTGATGAAGAATTAATTTTTCAACAACTCCTATTTTATAAAGATTTTTATAGGTTATAAAGGGACGTTCGAAAATAATTCTATATTGAGTTTGTTTTGAAACTTAAACTGTGAAACCTACTTCCAAAAAGCCAATAATTCCAGGTTAGATGCAATTTTTTGAGAACTTCTGTATTTTTGTAAAACTGACAGTTAATTTTTGATACTAGTCATAAAAAGATTTCCGTTTTTTGAATACAATGATACGCTTCTAAAACGGATTAAATATGGCTGACAAATCTAAAAACCTATTTTGCAAAAGTAAAAAAACTTACAACACATTCCAAAACCTAATTATACTTTATCAGAAAAATCAAAACTCTCACTTCTATGGGCGCTCGACAGGATTTGTATCCGTCGTGACTTCCGTAAAGGAGTTATGGCATTGAGTTTTTTTGCGACAGGTTCTTATCTAAACCTAAAACAATTCCAGTTTTCTACGTTCCATCTGTTTATTTTATTTTTCTTTCTTTTGATTCCTATTTCAAATTGGAGTAAATCAAACGGAGTAATGACAGTCGATGGAAATTACAAATATTATAACGTAGGATTACAAGATCAATTTACCTATCTTGAAATTAACGGACAAATTGAAAACTTATCCGGAAAAGATCATGTAGAAGCCTTTTTTACAATGAATTTTTATGATAGAGAAGATATTCTTTTAGAAACTTGTCGTTTTGCGGTCCAAGGATTTCCATCAGGACACAAAAGAGATTTTTACGCTAGTATGAAATACGTAGATCCAAAACTGATCAAACGTTTTACAATTGAGTTTGACGGAGAAAATTAGCTTGTCCACAAACTTAAAATAAAATTATAAAAATTGAATATTTTCATTCAAAGAACTTTGCGCTAAAATAGAAATTAGAGTTGTTAAAAAATGAATTCTCCATCTGTTTTATAGAAACGTTCGATTGAAGTAGTTTTGTTAATCTGAACTATAGAATTTTTCAAAAACTCTATACATTAATCAGCATAAGAAAGTCTAAAAACGGAATAAAAAAAAATTTATAGCGATTTGATATAAGAAAAGTTTTAAAATAGAGAGTCAGATTTTAGATAAAATATAATTTTTAGATTTTAAATGTGGGTTGATAAAAACCGTACAATCAAGACACAATTAATTCGCCCCAAAAATGGCTAAGGAAAAGAAAAACTATGAATGGAAAAAAATTTTGGTTCGTTTTAACGTTATTACCTACTTTGTATTGTGGTTCTACAGTAAAAGCCGGAGAAATTGGACTCTTTTGGAAACCTTTTGGACTTTCTGATATAGGTTTGCACAAAGAACCTGTGCTAAGCGGATTCTATTGGTTATATCCTTGGAACGATATTTATACCTATTCCACACAATGGAACGCTTATAAGGAAAAAGTGGATGTACTTACCAATGACGATTTAAAAATAGACGTTCAAGCTGTAATTATTATGAAACCAATTCGAGACGAAGTATATCAGCTTCATATAGAAGTTGGTCCGGAATATTATAGAAGTATTGTGCAACCGGAGTTTAGGGCTTCCATTAGAAACGTAGTTTCTCATCATCAGATGATCCAAATTTCTAAGAATAGCGCTGTTTTAGCGAAGGACATTAAATCCGCAGTTATAGAAAGAACAAAGGGAAAACATATAGAAGTGTTCGACGTGATTTTAGACGATGTAGAATATTCTCCGAATATGCTGCACGCAATTGAAGCGAAGTTGACAAAACAACAAGAACTTGAACAACAAAAATACGAACTGGAAATCGCAGAAAAGAATATAGAAATTGCCAAAAAAAAGGCGAAGGCAGACGCAGAAGCTCAGTTGATCCGAGCTGAGGCACAGGCAAAGTCTCAATCGATTATCACAGATAAGTTGACCACTAAGTATCTTCAATATAAATCGTTTGAAAGTCCAAATTCTAAACTGATCTTCGTTCCACAAGGTAGGGATAATCTTCCGATCGTAGTGAACCCGAAGGAATAAGCGGCGTTAGTGTTATGTAGAGTTGTTCGACAAGTTATAGTAGTGGTAAGTTCTTATTCGGAACTATATAATAAATACCTAATATTTTACACTTCAATAGCGTAAAATTCAACGAAAGAAAACCGGGGCGAATCCGGCGCTGCCGGACCGCGCTTTCAGCTCCGATCAACAAATTGAGGGTTCGATTGAAAACAAAATTTTATCCTGAATTCAATTTGTTGATCCCGCCTCAATCGCTTTCGCATTGGATTCTACCAAAAATACGTTAACCGACACTTGATCACAACATTAAAGTTGTTGAAAAATTTCATAGTCCAAATTAACAAAACTGCTTGAATTGACCGCTTTCATCAAACAGAAATAGATGGAGAATCCATTTTTCAACAACTCAATTTTATAGAGATGAGTAGTAAAATTTAAGTTACGGTAGTTCCCACATTCATAAAAGAAAAAATTAGAATCAATATCCTTTTCTTAGTTCGACGGCTCCAATTTAGACAAAGATAGAATTCGTTTTTTGAAAACAAAACGAAAGGGTCTTTTTAAAACGACAGAAAGAGAAAAATCCCAAAAAGGTTTTGGATAAATTACTAAATGCCAAGTTTCATCCGGTTTTAAAAAACTGAGTTGAAGTATTTGCGAATTTACAATATGGGTCTTTTCCATATATAAAAATGAAACATAAGGATCAAATATCATATCCTTAATTTTTAAATCAGTATTCAGAAAATAATACCAATAATCCGTACCATCGTAATAATCATAAGAAGTAATCAGTAAAAATCCATCGAGACATTTAAATTGGGCTTCGATCTGCTCTCCTTCTAATACTACACCTATATTTTCATTCTTAAAAAGCAGAGTTATAGTTTCTTTAGAATATATTGTTTTTTTAATATTTTTAATAAAAGAAAAATTAGATATAATTTCCAAGATGAATTATACTCCGAAACAAACCAACGAAAACGTATTTACTAGGGTGTCGTTGCACTCGTAAATTTCATAGCTAAAATGACTTGCGACCTAAAACGCGATCCATAGAGAGCGTTTTATTGAGTTTCAAACGCGATCCATAGAGAGCGTTTTATTGAGTTTCAAACGCGATCCATAGAGAGCGTTTTATTGAGTTTCAAACGCGATCCATAGAGAGCGTTTACTGAGTTTTTTCACTCAAATTCTTTCGAAATTTCCGCACAATCGCCGTTTGGCGAATCTAACATTTTCCAATTAAAAAATCATTTTATAAGTTTTTTACCTATAAAACAGAAACTCACCTCAAAAACTTTAAAATTTCAATGTAATGAAACCAAAGAATGAAATTCAGGATCGTCTTTAAAGTTATCAAAATCGCTGTCTTCAAAATCCTTTTTAGGTTTTCCTAAACTCAACGCCAGTTTCGTATAACGCAGTAAGTTCGGTTTATTTTTTTCTAAAGAATTTAAACAAGCAAGATTGAACGCAAGTCTAACATCTTGAATGTCAGCAGGCAAAAGATCTTCAAGTAAATTCAGATATTGACTTCCGCCGTATTTAGCGATAAATACAATGATGTCACCCGCAAAATATTCAGCAGTGTTATACGAATTTCCGGTTTCATTTCCTTTGAGAGTGGAATTTCGACCGATTCCCAACGAACGATAAATGTCTTTATAACAATGAAGAACCCATTCCGCAACGTCTGGTTTATTTTCTCTTAAGAATCGATTGAGTGCCGCAGAACTCATTTGCATTCCAAGATTGACTAACGTTATTTTTTCTTCCTCTCCAACTTTGTCTTTGTACTCTAAAAGTTTGTTGAATTCTCTTTGATAACGTTCTTTGTTTTCTTGAAAATTTTCCGCAAGACGATCAATACTTTTTTCGATTGTATTTTTCCAAACCCAAGGATAATCATCCACCACGTCGCCTACAATATCGTCAATGGCTTCCTGTTCCTTTTCGGAAATCTCCTTCTTCTTGGAGGCTCCGTCTTTCGGAAAATAACTTTTAAAAAATTCTTTTTTAATCCCTTGGGAAGAATGATAAGCGACTTCGGCTTCTTCGTCGTGATAATGAGAATATGCGATATAAAATCCGTCTTCGTCCAAAGGAAGTTTTTTGAAGTCCTCTCCGTTTGCAAACGAGATCAAGTTTTCAATCGAAAGACAAGCAAGAATATCCCGAATGATCGAGTAATCGTCTTCTAAAATTTCTGTAACTTCGTCGCCGTTTAATTTTTCGTTTTGGTTTTTTCCCAATACGGATTTGTAAAACGAAGTAAAATCCAGAATGTATTCTATTTCATTTGCTCCATCCGAGATCGCATCTTCGTAATCGCTGCCCGCGTGCCAGTCGAAACCGAGGAAGACCACTTCTCCCGCGTCATCCCAATAAGAATCGATGACGAGAATGTTTTGATCGACCACGCCTTCCTGCGAAAGTTTACGAACCCAATTTAGAATTTTCTTATGTATATAATGTGCTAAAGAATGCCAGTTATACTCTAACAAACGTTTGGCGACTTCTGGTTGATTCTCCGAAATCTCAACCGCCTTTTTAGCCATAAATTCCTGAAAGGCTCTGGTGACTACGGGCGAACCGTCTAACGATAGTTCATCGTCCGTGTCAGAATGAATATCACGGACCCAACTACAGATTTCTCGAAGTAAAACTCCTCCGAGTCCGTAACGAACGGTAGGTGATTCGAGTTCGCAACTTCCATGATCCACATTGGAAATTGCAGGTTCTCCATATTTGTTTTTGATAAATGGATGATATACGAACCAATTTTGACATCCATCATAAGAACCCAAGGATTGAACATCTTCTAAACTTTTTTCTACAAGTTCCAAAGGTGTAATCCACCAACTATCCCCTTCTTCTAAAATTCCGTCTTCCCAACCGTAGTCGTCTTCTACGTGCGCTGGTTTATCCGGATTGTCAGAACGTACACCTTGGATAACAAACGTAGGCATGTCGTCATCGTCGTGAAAAACTTCTATTCCATTGAATATAGAAACAAAACGAGCCATAGAACCTGGAACGGAAGAATGAATCTTACCTAGATAAGGAGGACTCCAACAAAGGCGAACTGGAGTTTCGTCGTCATAAGACCAAGGAAGTGTAATTACAAATCTATCTTTTTCATCTATTTTAACTTCCGTAATATGGTCTAAAATTTTTTCCCAAAGGGATTTACACGCTTCCGTCTCGATCAAAAATCGAAAGTGATCTCTCAAAGCTTGTTTTTGATCAGAAGATTCTATAATTTTTTTCCAAGTTTCTTTATAATCCGGGTTTCCAGTTAAAGGTTTTAATAAAGGAATATGATCTAATTCCTGAAAACCTAACTTCAATCTTTCATTTTCTAATTTTTGAAATTCCTTAAGGCACTGTTCTCTATTTTCAAAATTGAGAATTTTACGTTTTCCAGAGGAACCAGTTTTGCCAAAGGAAAGAATTAAAGAATAACCGGAGAGTTCGATTTGCCAAAAGGTTTCGGAACCGTTTTCCGAAAGAATGAAGTGTTTTTTCATACTTGAACCAAATTCTTTTTTGATGAGAGTGAGTTAAACAGCATAATTGATTTCGCTTTCGTTTGCCTATCAGTTTATATTTTGAGTTTGATTAAATTATATTTCCAGAATATTCTAAAAATTGAGATTGATGTAGATCAATCAACTTGCAGTTTTTGCAATTGCCTGAACTGGATCAGAAACGTGCCTAATATCCATTCCGGTATTTAAACGAACCAATTCTTCCGCTATGTTTACGGCGTAGTCGGCGGTTCTTTCCAAACAAAGAATCAATCTATACACGTCTGCAAATTGATTTTTATCCAACCTAGAATCCATAACAAACTTTAAAAAAGCGGATTGACATAAATTATTGATCTCTTCTTCTACCGTGTGAACACTTCCGTAAAATCTACTTTTTTCCTCTACCAAAGATTCAACGGCCATACCTACAATCGTGATCACCCTAGATAATAATCTGTTGAGAATTTCTTCGTCACAGAAAAATCTTTTCGGAATCAAACCTCTTCGAAAACATTTTGCACAATTTACGATCTGATCTCCCATTCTCTCTAAGTTTCTAGTGATTCGAATCGCGGAGAGCGCAAATCGAAGAGGATCTCTTTTTAAAACCACTTCTCCATCTACCTGATCCATTCCCATGGAATTACGATTGGCTACGGCTTCTAAAATAGCGTTCTGAGAAAGATTGTCGTTCTGTTTTTCGAGATTATCAATTAGATCATCCCGGTCAATTAGCTTTCTTGCAAGTTCTCCGTCGTCTTTTTCCAAAGCGTCGTCTAACAGAAGTACTTGTTCAAGACATAGTTCAGCCATGCTGGATAAATTTTTACGAAGAAAATCGAACTTGGAAAACATAAAGAATCAGACGGGCAAAGGCTCGAGTAAATAAAGAATCCTTTTGAAAAAATGCGTTCGGTCAAGTAGATTTTCTTTTCTATAAACTTAACAACAAATCTAAAGAGATTATCCTAAAGTCATCCTTTGAATCCTTATTTCAAAAGAAGAAATCGAAAAACTTCTGTCTCTTGAAACAATTTAGATGATTTGAGTACTATACAAAATATGCCAGAGAAGATATAAAAAACATCCGTATTGAATTATAAAGCCAGTAAAACGCGCATTAACCGCAAGTACGGAACCAGAACTTAGATGAGAAAGAGTCTGAAAAATTCTCGCACCTAAAATGATCTGAGTTACAAGTTCAAAACGATCGTCTAAAACTCCTGCAAAAACTCCGATCAAAACTAAAATTCCGAAAACAGGAAGATTCTCGATACAATTGATATGAGCCCGGTTGAGTCTCCAATAAAATTCGCTCCCGTGTTTAATTCCAGCGGGGAACTCGTTTGATTTATTTGAACCGGTGAGCACCTTAAAAGATCGAATACTTACTACCCCAAGCCCTAAGAAAAGAGTCCAAAATATAAAACCTAATAACGCTATAATTGCAGGATTCATTCCAATCTCCCTGAATTGTTTTTCAGAGAATGAAATCGACTGTGCCTCTGAAAGCAAGTCCGATTTTAAAAACCTTTTTTGAATGATTCGAATATAAAATTCGTTCAACCTCATACACGCCCGAGTTTAAAAGTAAAATATGGAACTCCTACTTCGTAATTCATTTCCTTCCGATTTTAACATTTGGATGAATTTCTTGATCTGTTCTCGTGTATTTGATCTGCTGTTCCTTCATTAAATCCTTCGAATTGCTCGTTCAACACGAAACTTGAATCGTGTCTTTGTGAACATTCTTACATACTTTTCTTTTCACTTTAATGAGTTGGTTTTCTTGTTTGTGGTAAATGCAAATCTTACATCGAACCCACGTTTTTCAAACCCGGAAAAACCTCCATTTTGTCTATATTATAGATTACTAATTCTATTTTCGAATCAAATTTAAAATCTCTTCTTTATAATTTACGGACTCCATTGCCCCCAGGACGCTCCATCTAAATTCCTGAAAGTGAGTCATTTTATTTAAGAATAGTATAAAATATTGATTTTCTAAATCTGCTTCTCCAATTTGAGAAGATTTATAAATGTGATAAATAGGAGATTTGGAATATCCGATTCCATAATAAAGGATGTGAATATATAAATTGCTTTCAAAATTTACGGGAAAAACTTTGATTTCGTCTTCTTCTAGGTTTCCTTTGTAAACTTCTATCACTTTGAAGTGTTGGATTCCAATTCTAAAATCGGGGACTTTATTTTTAAGTTTGGTTTTAATTCCGAGTTTCTTTAAAAGTGTTGTATTGATCTTAATGTTTCGATCCGAATGCAAAGGGTTAGACGCACGAACTAAAAGTATGTGAGAAGAAGCTAGAATCATTTCTTCTAAGTTGATTTTTTTATAAAAAACTTTGTTCATACAAATTACCGGAATGAACATCCCAGTCCAAATAAAAATTCTTAGAGGCCTCTGAAATCGTTTCTTAAAAAGAATCATAAAATATATTTCCGTATCAATGATTGAATTTAACTTCTTTATTTTATGAAAAAAATCTGTAATTTTTATTCTCTGAATTTTTAAGTTTGTATTCTTATTTTCGGTTTAAATTTTAATTTAAAGGTGTTGATTAAACTTACAAAACGTTAAAAACCGCTCTAACAATTCTTATAAAATAAAGGCAATGAATTTTTCTATAAATCAAAGAAGTCAATTCGCAACCCATTAAAAAAAATTATCTATTTTTCTTCTGGGATTTAATTTCGATAAAACGACAGTGAATAATTTAAAATCCATCATGTTTAAAATTTAATAAGCGAAATTCCAAGTATATCATTTTATAATGGCTTTAAAGAAGAAAAAGGATCTAACCTTGTAAATCGAATGAAATTAAAATACACTATTCTATTAACCCTATTTTTCTTTAGTTGCGAAAAAGAAAATAAAATAAGCTCAACAGACTATTTCATGATGGCTTGGTGTATGTCCCCAGCAGATGCTCCGTCTAACCCAATCACTGCAAACGAAATAAAAATTTTTCCTTCTGGTTCCATTATGGCCCTTTATCAAAGTCAAGAATTTTATGAATCGAGCTCTAAATCGGACGTAACTCTTGTATGGAGCGAAGACGGAAAAAATTTTTCTAACCGAACTCCTACTTACGTCGTTTCCGGCCAATATAACTTCCATTATTTTATAAAATCGGAATCGGAAATTTATGCAGTAAATCATAATAAAGTAAATTATAAAACTTTAAATTGGGGTCAAAATTGGACTCCGATGAAATACGAATCAACTACTCTAGGAATTTTCGATTTAGGGCCTCAAAATATGGGCAGTTATCATTGGATTCGTTTTTTAGACAGTCAAAACGGAATTAGAATCGGCACAAATTTTAACAACGCTCCTTTTTTAGATCGTACTGTAAACGGAGGAGAGTCTTGGGAACGTTCTACACTACCTCAAGAACTTAGAATGCTGGATTTGTTATATAACTCTATACAAGAAATTTTATATATCACTTATGGACCAACTTATTCTAATTCAGTTATTTATCATTCCGGTGATGCTGGAAATTCTTTTCATTCTACCGGCCCCTCAGTTAGTTACAACAGTAAATTTCATTTTTTAGATTCATTAAACGGTTGGATAAATTCCAGTTCTCTTGTGCACACCGTAGATGGTGGAAACGTTTGGACTACTGTTCCAAATAATTTAACGGGCGGAGCTTTTCAAAAGATAAAATTTTTAAGCCCTACACTCGGATATACTTTTTATGGGCCTTATCAATCTTATAAACTTTATAAAACCGTGAACGGAGGAGCCAATTGGGTTTTAATTCCATTCCCATTTGCGTTAGACGGAATCGATGGAACTTTTGATGTTGGCGCAGGTAAGATTGTAATCGCTTATCAAGAAAAGTTATATGGATCAACGGACGAATTTATTACCTACGAAGTTATGGACCCGGGACTTAAAAAAACAGTAACTTCCTATTCAAACGCAGTCGGTAATCCTGCTTGTGTATTATATTCTTTTTAAAAGATTTTCATTCAATCTTCCATTTTGTTCAAAGATAAATTACAATTAGCGTAAGTTAAGCGAAAGAAAATAAAAAGAATTTTCTAAAAGTATGAGTTCCTACATTAGATTTGTTCGTAAAATCGTGATTTGTGATAGTTCCCACAAATTACGTCTCATTATTAACGTGAGTTCGGTATAACGCGAAAGGGATCGATGCGGGGAAACTCAGCAGAACGCTCTCTCGAACTCAGCATCTCGCTTCTGGAAACTCAATGCACGCTCCCTATGAGTCGCTCGACAGATCGCGTTCTAAATTGAAATCTACGACTATAAGTTGTATAACGTTCCTATATACAATTTATTGATCAGAGCTGAGAGCCCGGTCCGACTGTGGCAGACGGATTCGCCCAGGTTTTCTTACGTCGAGCTCACGTTAAATAACAAATTTCCACATCCCCAAAAACAAGAGAATCGCCAATAAGATTTAAATTACAAAAAACATAAAATTATTATATTCTAAATAACTTAAATTTAGAAATTATAATTCGAACTGAATACTATAGTTGTTGAAAAATTAATTCTCAATCAGTTTCTGTTTCATGACAACGGTAGATTAAAGCAGTTTTGTTGATCTAAAGAAATTTTTTAACAACTTTATTATGCTGCGATCCATAGAGAGTCATAACCTTACCCACAAATATTTGAATCTCAATATAAATCTGTCGGAATTATGACAAATCCTCTATAAAACTTACCCTGCAACGCGATCCATATAGAGAGCGTTGTGCTGAGTTTTCCCTAATTTTGGGTCGCAATTCAGGTGGGAGGTGGAAAGGTTTGAGAGACTTTTCTCTATCAGAAAAACATACTTTTTGCAAGTAAAAGACTCATTCTTGTCGGAACACTTGAAAAATATGCATTGATTCTAAAATCTTCTTCAACTGTGGGTAAGGTTATGGTAGAGAGTAGCATCGAGTTTTTATTCGCCAAAATTCTCTTACATCAAACTTACGTTAAAGAAATAAAAACACTTATTAATAATAAATTTTAAATCGAAAATTTTTCCATCAAACGTTTTACTTTACCGGATTGTTCATCGATCCGTTTTGCGCCAGAACTGATCTCTTGAGAACCGGCAGAAATCAAGTTCGCTCCCTGGGAAAGATCCTGAATCGATTGTTTGATAGAACTGTATGCACTTTTATTTTCCAAAGAAGAATGTTCTAAATCCGTAATATTCGAAGCGACCTCGTACATCTGGCGAGAACAAAGATTTAAACCAGTTTCTTGAGTTCTCATATCTTCCAATAAATGCATACTAAAACGAGCCATGTTAGACGCGTTTTCTTGGATGATCGTGAAAAAATCGGAGAACTGATTCATTTCTCCGTCTCCGGATTCGATACTGGATCTTGTAAATTCAATCAAATCCGTTATCTCTCTTGTATTTTTCATCGTATGTTCAGCCAGTTGTGAAATTTCATCCGCGACAACCGAAAAACCTCTTCCATGATCTCCAGCTCTTGCCGCTTCGATCGCGGCGTTAAGAGCAAGCATATTTGTACGAGTAGAAATATCTCCGATCTTAACAAGAGATTCATTGATTTTTTGAACCGTTCTTTTTACTTCTAAAAACGATTTTTGAATTCCGTCTACTTTTTCTTGTCCTTTGAGTGCGGTCTCGGAAGATTCTTTTGCCTGCAAAGCCAAAGAGTCCAAAGAGTTCGTAACGTTAATTAATGAAGAAAGATTTTTTTGAATTTCCTTTTCTAAATTTCTAAGATGTTCCGCAGAAGTAAGAATGACGGAAGTATTCGCTTCTACTAAAGTACTCAAACGATCTATATGATCAGCCACTTTTTGAGAATCGTTTGCCTGAGTTTCCGAGGTGGAAATAAATTCTTTCGAAACCTTATAAAATTCTTTACTGGCTTTTTCCGAGTTTTCGACCGAAATCCTTGCTTCTACAATGATCTCACGAAGTGAAACTTCCATTTTCTTTAAAAATTCCAAAAGTTCTCCCATCTCATCAAAACGATCAATCTGAATCCGATTGTTCAAATTTCCGTTTTGAATTTCGGACGCAAAATGAATCGCCTTTCTTAAAGGAAACATCACGGATCGTATGATAGATCTGGAAAATAAAATACCCGCCACCAAAGAAAGAAGAGAAAGAACGCAGATCATATACAAGGAAAAGGTAAGTTGAGATTCTGCCGTGTCTTCGTTTTTGCGGGAATTGGACGCTTCAAACTCAATCAAAGTTTTGACCGTTTTTCTTAGAGAAGCACTTAGAGGATTCACCCCACGAACATAAAGAATTTGAGCTTCTTGTCTTCTATTATCTTTACCTAATATATGAATCGTTTCCGCGTATTGAGCAAAATTTTTAACACCGTCTTCGAGAATTTTTAGGTTTTCAAGTTCGTTTTCTTCCAAAGGAAATTCCCGAAACGTAACGTTACTCTTCTTTATCTCTTCTAAAAGAGTTTTAACCTTTTCGTATTCCTCTTCGGAAAGAAGAGCGTCAATCGTGGATACTTTGGACGAAATCGTCAGTTCCGCAAGAATCAACTTTTCCAAAGTCAGATTCATCAGTTGGAACTTAGGCTGAGAATTTTCTATCATCGATCGAATCGTTTTACGATACACGAAAGTATTGTAAACGATCAAAGCCGAAGAAAGAATAAAAACTCCTATGATAGCGCCAAAACTGAGACGTAACCTTGTTTTAATCCTGATATTGCCGAGTAAATTCACTGTCTAAAAGTTGCGGAATTTTTTCCGATCATTTCGATTTCGAAAGAAAATTGATATAGGAAATCACGTCCTTAATCTGCTCTTCGGATAATTCCTCCTTCCAGGGAGGCATAAACGGAGAACGGTTTACACCACCCCCGCCTTTTTTAATGATTTCCTCTTTTTGTGCATCGGTCAGTTTAGTAATCGTAAGATTTGCAGGAGGAGGCACCTTCCCAGTTGCCAATCGTCCTTTTCCGTCGGCTGCCTCTCCGTGACAAAGAACGCAGTAAGTTCTAAACACGATACTCCCCCGAACCGCTGATTTCTCCATAGTATCAAGAGCCGCCACAGAAAACAAAAACCCCGAAGAAAGAAAAAGAATTATAAATTTAGAATATTCTTTCATCATTGTACGTCTATAGTCATTTTCATTTCTGGATGTATCGCACATTGAACCGTGATTTTACCCGGTTTTTCGAACTTTACTTTTTGTGTTTTGCCCTGAGAATAAGAACCTAAATCGAAAATTTTCGTAGGCGACAAAGAATACACGTTATGATAAAAAGTATCGTAATTTGGAAAACTTACCACATCTCCGACCTTGATTTTTAAAGATTCTACAGTAAAACCTTTATTTTTTTGACCAACCTCGTGTTCTGCAGCCGAAATATTTCCGCTCCAAAAAACCAAAGAAATAAAAACCACTAAAAATCGAATAAACATTCAATACTCCTAATTTATTAATTAATAATATATCATCTCGGAAGTTCCGGAACCGTAATCAAAGCCCTTTTACCGCTTAGAGATTTCATAAACTCTACAAGATCCGTTTTTTCTTGATCCGTAAGTTTAAGTGAGAGCATATTTGGATCCAAATTATTTTTTTCGTCTCCACCTCGATCATAGTGTTCAACCACTTCCTCCAACGTTGTGTAACTTCCGTCGTGCATATATGGTCCAGTTAAGGCAACGTCTCTCAGCCCCGGAGTTTTAAAAGCACCTTTCATAGATTTTACCGACACGATTTTAAATCTTCCGACTTCTTTAATCGCATTTTTTAAACCTATATTATGAAATCCGTTATCTGAAAATTGTTCTCCTTGATGGCAAGAAGAACAATTTGCTTTTCCGTTAAATATGGTAAAACCTCTTTGCGCCGATTCGGAAATCGCAGCTTTATTCCCTTTTTTCCAACGATCAAAGGCCGACTCCGTTGAAAGGATCGTTCTTTCAAAACTCGCAATCGCCTTTCCAATCGTCGCCGCGCTAATTTCCTCGTTTGGGTACGCTTTGGAAAATAGATTTCTATATCCTGAAATATTCTTTAATTCTAATATAAGCTCTTCCATATTCTGGCTCATTTCATCTGGAGAAGTGATCGGACCCAAAGCCTGTTCTTCCAAACTATCTGCCCTTCCATCCCAAAACATTTTATTTCCATAGGCGCCATTGAGAATTGTAGGAGTATTTTTTCCTAAAATCTTCATATTATGTCCGACTGCCGTTTTAAGCCCATCCGTCCAAGCAAGCCCGGGATTATGACAAGAAGCACAACTGACCCAATTAGAACCAGATACGATCGGATCGAAAAACAGTGTTTTTCCGAGTAGAATTCTCTCCGGAGTAGGAGCATTATCCGAAGGAAAAGGATAGGAAATCGCTTCTACTTTTTTTGTTTGATCTTCTTTATGGACAATTTCTTTTTTTTCGTCTTTGCAAGATAGAATCAAAAGTGAGTTGAGGATTAAAAACGCGATCAGAAAAATTCGATTCAAGCTGACACCCTTTATAAACGTTTCCGCTTTTTATCGTTTTAGAATATTTTAATAAGCCTCCCCTATCCACTTAGTTTATAACTTAGAACATTGATTATTATAATCCCGAGAAACTTGCCTCAAAATCTTAAAGAAAGAATCAATAAACTCAAATGTCGTAAGTTCCGTCTCAGAAAATTGGAAAGATTTTTCTAAAAGTTGTGTCCCCACAATTTTAGAATTTGTTTGTACAATCGCGATTTGCAGTAGTTCCCACATTTTAGAAATCGATCTACAAGGTTTAGGTCCAACTTTTTCAGAAGCCAAACTCATGTTCGTTAAAATAACGCAAATTCAGTGTAAAAAAATCTTGGCGAATAAAAAACCTCCTGAACTCAGCACATTGCAGGACCCAAGTTAGAATGAGATCTTTTTGAAAATGTGGGAACTACCGCAAAAATTTAATTTTTTACGGATGATTCAAAATCTCAGAATAAACCAGAGAAGACTTAATTTGTGGGAACTATTACGAAAATTGAACGAGATTAGAACTGCTTGAAAGTTCACAAATTAACAAATGCGACTTAATTTGTAGGAGCTACTACATTTTATTAAAAATTTCAAAGAATGATCTCGTAAAGTTCTTTAAGGTTTTGAGACAAGTTCTTAATTTTCGAAAAATAAATAGAATCGCCTTTTACAAAAAAGACTTCAAGCTCCTAAGATCAAATCCAGAACTACTTTACCATCCATTTCACCTGTAACCGGATTCATCGCTCTTTCCGGATGAGGCATCATTCCCGCGATTTTAAAATTTTTAGAAGTAATCCCAGCGATAGAATCTAAAGAACCATTCGGATTCTCACCGGAATAACGAAATAAAATTCTATCTTCATCCTGAAGTTGTTTGAGAACATCCAAAGTCGCATAATAACAACCATCCGCGTGAGCGATCGGAATTTTTAATTCTTTACGAACGTCCATAGAAGCGGTCACAGGATTTCCAGCAGAACCTTTTTTTAAAGTCACAGTTTTACAGATATATTTGAGCGTTTTATTTCTCGTAAGTGCACCTGGAAGATATTCCGCTTCGGTCAAAATCTGAAACCCGTTACAAATCCCAAAAAGTTTTCCACCCTTATCCACGTGTTCCTTAACTGATTTCATCACCGGAGAAAAACCGGCCATTGCACCAGAACGTAAATAATCTCCGTAAGAAAAACCACCGGGCAATATTACAAGTTCGTATTTTTTATCTAACCCGTCCCGATGCCAAACCCGGTCCACATCGGCGTTGTATTGATCTTTTAAAACCCGATAAATATCCGAATCACAATTAGAACCCGGAAAAGTGATCACAGCTACTTTCATATTTTTTGAATATTCGCAGAATATGTTTCTATAACATGATTGACTAAAATCTTATCACAAAGTCTTTCTACGTCCTTTCTAGCGGCCTCTTCGCTTGGAGCGTCTATTTTGAGTTCTATGTATTTACCTACTCTCACGTCTTGGACCGATTTTTCTCCAACCTCGGAAAGAACTTTTTTAACCGTACTTCCTTGCGGATCTAAAACGGATTCTTTGAGAACTACTTGGATTTTTGCGATGTACATGAAAGAATGAGATCCTCTATCTTTTGGTATTTTTCTCTCAACTCTTGGATAAGTTCCGCCGGGAGATCGGGCGCGGGCGGCATTTTGTTCCAGTTTGTATTTTCCAGATAATTTCTAAGAATCTGTTTATCCAAACTAGGAGGAGAAATTCCAACGGAATATGTATCCTCAGACCAATATCTGGAAGAATCCGGAGTCAAAAGTTCGTCGATTAAAATCACTTGATCGTCCAAAATTCCAAACTCGAATTTGGTATCACAAAGAATGATTCCCGCCTTATCTACCACTTCAGAAGCGCGTAAGAAAATGGAAATCGATTTTTCTTTCAGTATATCGAACAGTTCTTTACCAATTCGATTCTCCATTTCTTTTTCCGAAATATTCTCATCGTGTCCTTGATCATTTTTAATCGCGGGAGTAAAAACAGGTTCTGGAAGTTTTTGGGATTCTTTAAGACCGGACGGAAGTTTGATTCCCGCAAGAGTTTCCGCATTTTTATATTCTTTCCAGCCAGAACCGAAAATATAACCGCGCACAACGCACTCGTAGTCGATCCGTTTACACTTCTTTACAAGAACCGATCTGCCTTCTAAATCAGGATGATTTTGAAACGGAGCTGGAAAATGTTTTACATCCGTTTCTAAAATATGATTGGGAATGTCTTTAAAAAATTCAAACCAGGAAACGGAAATTCGATTTAGAACCTTTCCTTTGTCCGGAACCAATTGCGGAAATACGACATCAAACGCAGAAATACGATCCGAAGAAGAAAGAATTAATTTATCTCCTAAATCGTAAATGTCTCTGACCTTCCCTTTGTAAGAAGGATTCATAACTTTAACACCATCATAGCAATATCGTCGTCATTCGTACCTCTGTCTGAATGTGCAAGAATCGATTCCATCATAGAAACTAAAATATCTCCACCCGTAGAAACGGATTCTTGAAATATTTTCATTAGTTTATCTTCTCCAAGAATGTTCATACTCTTATCGCTGATTTCAGTCGCGCCATCGGTATAAAGTAACATATAAGAACCTTTCTC
The DNA here is from genome assembly GCF_000306255.2 of Leptospira noguchii serovar Panama str. CZ214. GTDB lineage: Bacteria > Spirochaetota > Leptospiria > Leptospirales > Leptospiraceae > Leptospira > Leptospira noguchii. The sequence goes on along the minus strand of NZ_AKWY02000026.1, from coordinate 184,253 downwards.
GAGTTGAACGGATTTAAATTCTTCCTTAACGTTAATTTCAATCGGAATGATCAAAGGGCCCATTCCAGGAAGAATTGAAATATTTCCATTTTGATAGAGCATCGGAGAAGGATGGCCGCCGTTCGAATATTCGAAACTCAAATCCTTATGCAAAATTCCATAAAAGAACGTAATTGAAAATTCATCCGGAAGAATTTTTTCTAAATTATGGCGAAGGGTCCGAACCTTTTCTTGCAAACTTTGATCCGGGGAAAGACTAGAAACCTGCATCTTAAGCATTGCAGCAAGTAAAGCCGCAGAAGGACCATGACCAGAACAATCCGCGATAAAGATATGAAGAGAATCGTCTTCGATCCAAGCGTCCGTATAATCTCCTCCGATCTGCATCAGAGGTTGAAAGATCGTACTTAAACTGACTCCGTTCCATTCCAGTTCTTTTTCAGGAAGAAGTTCCTGTTGAACCTTTCTGGCCATGATCAATTCTCTTTCGTAATTTTTTTTCTGTTCTAAAAGTTCGTCCTGAAGAATTTTAATCCGAATAAAAGCCCGTATCTTTGCGATCAATTCTTTGGGTTGAAACGGTTTCTGAATAAAATCATCACCTCCGTGAGAAATTGCTTCGTCAAAACCAACTTCACGGTTGATTCCCGTAATAAATAGAATGGGAAGAAGTTTAAATCTTTCTATTTCTCTCAATTCTTTACAAAACGAAAAACCATCCTGATCGGGCATACTTACGTCCAATAAAAGAACGTCTACACGATTGGTAAGAAGAACGTTACGCGCATCCGCCGCGGATTCTGCGGTAAAAATCTGAAAACCAAAAGGTTGGAGAGTATGAACAATCAACTTCAAATTGATTTCGGAATCGTCTACCGCTAAGACCGTATAATTACTGTAATTCGGAGTTGAGGACAAGATTTTTTACGCTTCCCTTTCCGGTAGATTTTCTCTCAGATCTTCGATCTTAGACAAACGATAAACAAAACGAAATAAAACTAAAAATAAAACGTGATACGCAAAAACTCCCAGCCAAAAACTCAGACGAATGTCAGAATCCATTCCACCCTTACCCATAATTGATTCTGGATGGTTTCCAGGATTGTCTATCCAACGGATTGCCCCCCAGGTGATCACCGCGTTTACCGCACACAAAATACTTAAAAAAGCCGAAAAGACCTTTTTTTTGGAAGCGTCCGTAATCAATATTCTAAAAACAAAATATGCAATTAAACTAATAAATAAAACTGTAAACGACTGAAGACGAGCATCCGTTTTGTCCCAAGGAACTCCCCAGGCACTTGCGGCCCAAATCCTACCCGAAAAAATAACTCCTACTGCAAATAATAGAGCGATTTGGTTTGCGGAAAGAGAAAGTAAATCCCATTTAGATTCTTTACGAATCAGATAAAGAACCGCAAAAATCAGTGAAAAAATAGGACCATAAAGAGCAACCCATGCGACCGGAACGTGAAAGTAAAAGATCCGGTGAGCGGTTCCTTGTTGTAAAATTACATTCGGATAATTGAGTGAGAATAAAACTACAATTGGAAAACCAATTAAAAAAACTGCGGATAAAACCCAATCCCAAAAGGGATGAGCAATTTTGATTTTCATACGAAATAAAGTATTTGTAGGAATGTCGGTGGAATCAAGAAAGATTCTTGGATCGTTCAGGGTTCGTCTCCGGAAAGTTCCAAAAGTAGAATTCCAATTCCTGCGTAAAAAGCGCAAAACGAAAGTAAGATGGAGAGACCTGGAACTGGGTCAAAAACAGGAAGTCTTTCCAATTTTCTTTCTGCTTCCATTCCAAAAAGTAAAATCGGAATTGTAAATGGAATCATAAGAAGTGGAAGTAAAATTTCCTTCAATCTGGAAGAATCGCTGATATGACTGAGCGCAACTCCTAAAAAAGAAATACAAAGAACTCCAGGTAATAAAAAAATCAAGTTTACAAATAAATCTTTCCAACCTAAGGGGAAGGCCTGAAAAAAAACGGATAATAAAATCATTAAGTAGATCGCTGCGATGGCAAGCCCGACAAACACAACCAGAGACTTAGAAAGAAAACGCATCCAAACCGGAAGAAAAAGAGAACTGATCCTACCTCCTCCACTTTCCCTTTCTTCCCAAGCGGATTGACCGATAAATACGTATGACGTAAGAAACAAAACCGACCATTTGATTCCGATCAAGGTTTGACGATCCAATCTACCAGTTTGTTCTAACGCATAATTAAAAATGAATACGATTGAAGTGATCAAAACTAAGACGGAAAGAATTCCGTTGATCGCTTTTCCTAATAACAGAAATTCCTTATGGAGAAGAGAGAATAGAAGTTTCAAGTTTTCCCTCCTTTAAAGTTAAAGAAATAGTACGTCGTCCGAAAGAAATTCCAAGATCATGAGTTACCATAAGAACCGCGGATTTTTGCGAATATTCGTTTAAAAGACGAATCGCAGTTTCTAGTCCAGATCGATCCAGAGCAGTAAAAGGTTCGTCCAAAAGAATCAAATCTCCTCCGGTTAAAAGTGCACGAACTAAAGCCGCTTTTTGTTTCATTCCTCTTGAAAAAGTAAAAATTGGATCTAATCTTCTTGTCCAGAGTTGGAAGGCTCTGAGAAGTGTTTCCACTTTTTCTTTTGAATATTTAATTTTAGTAATGGAAAGAAAGTAGTGAAGATTCTCCTGAAGGCTGAGAGAAGTATAAAGTCCAAGTTCGTGTCCTAGATAAGAAATTTGAGGAGCTTTAGAATTTAAATCGAAGAAAGAAAAACAATCTTTGTGGCGAACGTGATTGAGTATCGCTCTGAGAAGAGTGGTTTTTCCGGCACCGTTATCTCCTTTCAGAAGAGCGATTTCCCCTCGAAAAAGAGAAAACGAAACCTCTTTGAGAATTCTTTTTTTTCCGATAGAATAAGATAGATCTTTGCAAACGAAAAGCGCTTGTTCGTTAGGCGGCAAAACGATTCCTCTTTGTGATGCCAGAATCTCTTTGGAAACGGAATTTACAATGCGTTTTTTAGGCGTGGATTCTCTAAATCGTTTTGAGAAAAATTCAAAGTATATTTCTCAAATTGAAGAATCGAATTGTATGGTAGTTCCCGGGAAATTTCCCTGAGAGGAAACACCCAAACACTTTTGGGAAATTGGTCTCACTCGGGGACCCAATTTATGGAAGTTCTTACATTTTAAAATCGATCTTAAAACTTTGTGAGTTCCAACATATTATAAAACGGAAAGAGTCAATTATGAATCATAATCCTATTTACTATTTACTCAATAATATTTTTTACTTTTTGTTTCGTAGAAATATATTTCTTTATTATACTTTACTCATTTTTCCTTTTACAGATCGAATCGCACAAATACAAATCGGAGGGCAATACTACTCAGGGTTACTCTGGGGAGAAAACGAGATACTTTCACCCGAGTATTACAATAACGGTTCTTTTTTAAGAACGGAACAAGACTTTATACTTACTGCAGGAAAAAATTGGAAAGGAGATCCGCCCCCTTCTCAAGGAAGTTTTCAATTTGAAGGAAAGGAAATTCTAAACTCGGGTCTTTTTAACAACGAAGCAGTATTTCTATTAGAAAAGGGAAAAACCGAAGATAGACTCAAAGCGATTAGCATGTTTGAAGAAGGAATAAGGTTCGATCCAAAGTTTTTTCCGTTTCGATACAATTTAGGAAGGGCGTATCATCTCGAAAAAAAATATCAGAAATCCATTATTCAATTTGAATATGCAAGTTCTGAAATTCCGGAATATTATAGAACCTTTATTCATTTAGGAACGTTATACGAAATAATAAGAGAACCAATCAACGCGACTATTTTATGGAAAAAAGCTGTCAGTTTAAACAAATTTCATACGGAAGCACTATTACTATTGGCGGATCACTACATTCGAACCGATCTAAGAAATCGCGCACTGATCTATATCAAAGAAGCTGCAAAAATAGACGAACAAAGTCCAGATGCAAGATTGGGAAGAGCCAGGATCGAACTACTTTCTTCTAAAGATTTATACGCTTACAGAATTTTTAAGAAAACCGAGCTTGTGGATGATTTAGGACAAAAGAAACAGTATAATAAAAAGTTTCATTTCTACTATGCCGAAACCGCCAGTAAAGTAGGCGATTATGTCACGGCTGCAGATCAATATGAGCAACTTCTGAAATATCCGAACGATCCATTCTTTTCCGAATTTTCGTATAAGGTGATTGAAAGAAGAAGAGATCTCGCACAACGTTTTGCCGAAATCAAGTCCTTGGAAGAAGAAAACAAAAACGAATGAAAAAGGTTTGCTTTTTTCAATTTTCTTCCTTTATCTTGAGTCTGGAGGAATTTATGAAAAAAATCACCTGGCTCACAATCCTGTTTATCCTCCTTAACATTCCTGCATTTGCGCAGAATAAAGAGAAAGGACAGGCGGACCTGAGTCGTGCCGATGTATTTTCTGAACAAGGAAGTTCTTACACAAAATCCCTTCAGAAAATAGTCAGAGATCTGGAAGCTACGATCAACGAAAGGCTTACGGATTTGGAGAAGAAACATTCTCTTCTCGTAATTCTGAGACCGGAACTGGAAAAGGTGCAAACAATCGTCACGGAAGACATTCCTTTTACTTTTGACGAAGGCTACGAGAGCAACCTGCTCAAGTATGTTCGTTTCAAGTTTGAGGGCGGCAAAATCAAGGAAGTTGAACTTGCCTCTGAGAAAAAAAGGATTCAGTACGAATTCGCTTTTGAAAACAAAAGACTGATTTTCTCTCCTCCGGACGTATTAGCATCTCAGGTCAAACTCGAAAGATTCGACAAAATAGAGAACACAAAAGTGGCTGATATTTCTTTGGAAAATCAGATCAAAGCGCTTAGACTTTTAGAGTCCAGCCTGAGATCTTCGATCTACCGAATCGATATTATGATTGCACTTTACAAAGACAAAAAAGACAGAAAAAATCTCTATCAGATCGACATCTGATCAAACACGGAGGGAACTCAAATCGATTGTACGAATGAGTTCCCCCGTAAAAGAACTTTTATAATTCGTAAAAACTTCTTCCGTTGTTCCAAAATCCAGAATTTTACCCTTTTCTAATATTCCAATTTGATTACATAATTTTTGAGCCGTTCTCAAACTATGAGTAATCAATAAAATTGTAATTTTCCTTTCTCTGGAAATCCTTTTTAAAAGTTGTAAGACCTCGTTCAAAAGAATTGGATCCAAGGCGCCTAATGTCTCATCTAAAAAAAGAATCTTAGGTTCCGCAAGAAGCGCACGAAGAATCGCTGCCCTTTGTAGTTCGCCTCCGGAAAAAGAAAGAACATTTCGATTGAGATCTTTATCTGCCAGACGAAAAGATTCAAGTAAATCCGGAAAAAAAGACTCTCCTCTAGTTGCAATTTCTCCTCCTAAAATTCGGAGCGGTTCTTTCAAGGCCTTTTCCAAAGACCAAGTAGGATTGAAACTTCCAACAGGATCTTGAAAGACTGGTTGTAATTGATGGATGGGAGTTTCTTTTCGGTCCTTTCCGAAAAAATAAATGGATCCACTTTGTTCTAAATTGGTGGTTGTAGGAACTCCTAAAATCGCTCGGAAAAGAGAAGTTTTACCCGAACCAGAGCGCCCTAGAATTCCCAGTATTGCTCCGGAGTTTACTTTGAAGGAAATCGAATCTAAAATCGTCCTTTGACCCAACCGGAGATTTAATTTTTGAACTTCTATAGCTTTATCGAAACTAGGCATTTCTTACAAAGTAGAACGTTCCTCTTTTTTAAACAAGAATTCTTAAGAATGTGGAAACTCATTCATTCTTTTATCTTTGTTTTAGTTGAAGCCACAGATCTCTTCAATTTTAAAACTACGATTCAAATTTGTATCTCGATAAACAACTCAGTTTCGCTTGAAATGATTAGTAAACTTTCGAAATAAATTTATATCGCGATACGCTTGACATATCCATTCGACAGAAATCATATAAAATTATGAGCAAAGTAAATAAAAATAAGAAGGAGTTGGTATCGAAACAACGCGAAGAACTACTCAACACGTTAGAAGACCGCTTTGCAAAAAACATGGACCGCCATAAAGGTCTTGAATGGACTAAAATAAAAACAAAGCTGGAAACCAACTCTGAAAAACTGTGGTCGCTTAATGAAATGGAAAGAACTGGCGGTGAACCGGATGTCATAGCTTATAATCAAAAAATGAGTGAATACATTTTTTATGATTGTTCAGCAGAAAGCCCCAAAGGTCGCAGAAGCGTTTGTTACGATCAAGAAGCGTTAAAATCAAGAAAAGAACATAAACCAAAAGATAACGCTCTTGATATGGCTACTTCCATGGGCATTGAAATTTTAACAGAAGAACAATATAGAGAGTTACAAAAATTCGGAAAGTTCGATACAAAAACATCGAGCTGGATAAAAACACCTTCTGATATTAGAAAACTAGGCGGCGCCATCTTTGCTGATTTTCGTTACGGACATGTTTTTGTATATCACAACGGTGCAGAATCTTATTATGCCGTCAGAGGATTTCGTGGTTCGCTAAGAGTCTAATTTCCGACAAGGCGTCATTTCAACTAACAACAATTAATTGAACAACTTTATACGACTTATAGGAGAAAAATCGAAATTACACCGCACTAAGTTAACGTGAGTTCGACGTAAGAAAATTGGGGCGAATAATAAACTCAATGCAACGTAAGTTCGATCATAATTCACTTTTCTAAAAAAAGTCGGAATCTGAACTTTACAGATTGATTCTTAAAATGTGGGAACTACCGCAATTTAAAAAATAGAAGTTTATAACAATTGAATCTGTCGTAATTCAGATGTGGGAACTACTGCAAGTCCAAGATTTTACTGTTAGATTCTGTAAATGCGGGAACTCATACGAACTTATATGTTTAAACATTCGTAATGTGACAAAATCTGCGGGAACTACCGCAAGTCCAGATTTTACTGTTAGATTCTGTAAATGCGGGAACTCATACTTTTAGAAAATTCTTTCTCACGTTAAGTTATTTTAAACCAGTATTCAGAGAATCCACATACTTTGGATCGTAAACTTGAGTTTTATAAATTCCGGCAAAACTTGGATCTAAACGCGTGAGTGTATCGTAAATAAGATTGTAAAAACGAATTAGCTCTAAATAATTTTTTTGTTCTTCGACTATCTTTACATTACTCAATTCCAAAAAACCTTGTAGTAAAGTCGCGGTTCTATTCAATCCAGGATTATTGGGTTCCTTTTTAGAATGGAGCACAATAAAACAATTACATTCCTTTTCAAAATGAAGATCTTCAGGGTTTTGCAAAGTAAAAATTTTGATTTGATCCTTATTTACGCGCTCATTCGTATCAGTATTTATCACGGAGAGAATACCATCCTCCGTAAGCTAATTGATAAACAGGATGCAATTTTTAGTCCAGAGCAAGCAATTGCAACTATGCAATAAATCAAAGTTAGGCGATGTTTATTAATCCTCATTAAAATATTCTAAATCTACTCTTTTAATTTCATACGTTTGTTTTGTTGATACACCAACATTATGCTCAATCATTAAATCAGTAAGTTTAGCACCATCAATTAACACAATTTTTGAATCCATCTTGGAAACATACTCATGAGCATTTGCAGTAAACATAGAAGTTGTAATGAAAATCCCTTTTTTGGCTCTTTGAACTTGTAATGCTCCAGCAAATTTTTGAATTTCGGTACCACCAACTGGACTTTCCCACTTCTTTGCTTGAACATAAATTAAATCAAGCCCGAGCTTATCTTCTTTAATAATTCCATCTATTCCTTCATCATTTGACTTCTTTGTTACTTTTTTATTTTTTTCATCAGATCCTCCATATCCAAGTTTAATCAACAAATCTAATACTATAGATTCAAAAAAATACGGATTACAAGATTTGATTTTATTGAGTAATTCTTCTGCTAAATCTTTTCTTATTTTACTATACCCAATTTCCATCATTTCATCAGGAGTTTGAGTGTATTCATTTACTCCTAAACTATCTCCTTGAAGCGTATTTGTTTTGAATTTTTTCTCTTGAAGCGATTCAAATTGTTGTAAAACATTAGTATCAATTCGTTCAGGATTAGTTTTTAGAAATTGACTTCCTTCATTTGTAATCGAATAAAACGATCTCTTAGGTGATTGAACAAGACCAGCCATTTTAAGATAAGTGATTGACCATGCTACTCTATTGTCAAAAATTCTAGTTTTTCCAGAAGGCAATAATTCACGTCTTTCTTGTTCAGTTGTTTTAAAAACAATTGCAACTCCGTCACGTATCGTAGAAGTGCTCGACTCTCCTTTCTCACTTACTACCTTCAATATAGGTAACATAGCACTTTGAAAATCTGGAATACTCATATTTCACTCTCTAACATTTTTAATAACTTCCGCTTAACGCACTTTTACGGCAATCGTTGATTTTTTTAACATCCGAAAAACAAAAATGATCCGACTTTATTAAATCCCTATAATTCACTTAGCACCAAAGGCGACGAGCAAAGAATCAGGATATTTCCAAGGTCTTTTTTTAGAAAAATCGAATAAGATACAATCCGAAACGGATTCGCAAGCAATCTTACCGTCTGATTTTCGAATGAGTTTTTGAAAAATTTTACAACGAGAACCTTTTAATTCTCCAAAACTTGTCACTACCGTTACGGATTCAGGATAACGAATTTCGGCTTTATAATCGGTTTCCGATCGTAAAATCATCGGGCCGATATTTTCTTCTCTCATTTTTTCATAACTAAAACCCGCTTCTTCCAAAGCGACCATTCTACCCTCATGTAGAAACACTTGAAAATTTCCAACATTTAGATGCCCGTTAGGGTCACATTGGCTCCAAAGAACTGGAATCTCATATGTAAATTCCTTTAATTGTGAATTCATAACTGCCTCAATTGTAAACGAACCATTAGATTTGAATCTTTTGGAAATCAAAAGTAAATTGGTTTTGTAACTTTTTTTTAAATTTATTTTCTATTCTATTTTTTCTACTGAAGAACTAGTGCAACTCGAATATTAGAAAAATCTGATTTTATTCAGAACTATATATTAGAGTTGTTGAAAAATTTCATAGTGATGATCAATAAAACTGCTTTAATCGATCGTTTCCATAAAACAGAAACTAAGTGGCGATTCATTTTTAATAAAATACCCAATGTTTTGCGATTAAAATTTACGGTACTTAATTTTATAGGTGTTCGTAAAATGATTCCTTTTAGATTTTATAAGATTCCTCAATGAAAATATTATTCTTTTGATTTTTAGCGATTACAAATTCTACTTCTGACATAAATTCCAAAAGTCGTTTTACTATTCGGGCCTATAAAAATAATACCAAAAAATGAATGGGCCATCTTAACTTGAAACTTAAGGTCTAAAATTGTGGAAACTACCTCATTTTGTAGGTAAGGCCAAATTCTCTATTCTTTAAGAAAATGCAAATTCAACTTGAGAAATTCCATCTTATGAACTAACTCATTTTTCCATAAAAATGAAATGGAAGAGTCCAGCGTAAGAAAATAAGAAAGAATTTTTTAAGTATTAGTTTTTAGAATTTTAGAATTTTTTCGTAAAATCGTGATTTATGGTAGTTCCCACACTTTAGGAATGGATCTGTAAAGTTTCAAATTCCAACTTTTTTCAGAAAAATGAATCATGAATGAACTCACGTTAAAAAACGTAAGTTCATTTAAAAATTTTGAAGCTAAAAGAAAGATGAAATAGAATCCGTGGGAACTATTACAGACTGATTCGAAAAAATATTTAAAAAACCGCATATTCACAATGTGACGTAAATTGTAGGAACTACCACAAATCCAGATTTTACAGTTAGATTCTGTAAATGCGGGAACTCATACAAACTTATATGTTTAAACATCGTAATACGACTCAATCTGTAGGAACTACCGCAAGTCCAAAATTTTACAGATAAATTCTGAAACAGTGCGAACTATTACAAAACCCAAGGACTTCCAATCGAAATTTTGTATTTTAGAAATCTCTAAACTTTAAATCGTAGCTCCCATATTTTTTTACAAAAAATCAATCGTTCGAGATAAAATCAACAACTCAGGTCGTACCTCGGACAAAGACTCCAAGTTCATAGTTTGATACTAAATTACTACTTTGAATGAAAATCAAGGATTTGGATTGGACGTTTCTTTTTTTTCAGATATAGTCTTTGAACTCTCCTTTTTGACACATTTCTCGAATTCTTTAAAACAAAAGAGATTGACAAGACTCTGAAAATGATTTAATTTAACCAATAGGTTAATTAACTATATGGTTCAACAAGAAGCAAAAACAGACCAATTGAGCCTCACTTTTGCGGCCTTAGCGGACCCAACCCGTCGTAAAATTCTGGCAACTCTTCGCTACGGAGAGGTCACCGTAAAACAACTCGCGGAACCTTTTGCGATTAGTCTGCCTGCAATCACAAAACACCTCAAAGTATTAGAAAAGGCCGGGCTTATTTCCAGAGGCCGTGAAGCCCAATGGAGACCCTCCCGTCTGGAAGCAGGACCTTTAAAGGAAGCGGCGGACTGGATCGACAAATATCGTCAGATGTGGGAAGCAAGGCTCGACCGCCTGGACAAATACTTACAAGAACTACAACAAGAAAGGAAAACAAAACATGAATCAGGAAAAAATTAAAACCATCATCTACTGGATCGTAACCGCTCTGATTGCGGCTAACTACGCGTTTGCAAGTTATGCTTATCTAAGTCGTGGACCGGAAGTAATCGCCGGTATGGCTAAACTCGGTTACCCAATGTATTTTGTAACTATTTTAGCAGTTTGGAAGCTGTTAGGCGCAATCGCCATCACGGTCCCACGTTTTCCTCTTTTGAAAGAATGGGCTTATGCAGGAATATTTTTTAATCTTACCTCGGCTTCAATTTCCAATGCGGCTGCCGGAATGGAAACCATACATGCCATACTTCCTATGATCGTTTTAGTTTTAGTGGTTTTGTCTTGGGCTTTACGTCCCGCATCCAGAAGACTGGAAGGAATCTGGCATCTATAAGAATATTCTACTTTTATAATGCAGAATCTGACTCCATTTTAACAAAAAATACAAAAAGTGCAGGAGAACGATATGAAAGATACAACAAATCAAACCAAAGACGAATTGGTCATTACTCGGATTTTCAACGCGTCTAGAGAAACCGTTTTTGATGCATGGAGAATCCCGGAACAATTATCGCGATGGTGGGGGCCTAAAGGTTTTACATCTCCAATATGTAAGATTGATTTTAAAGTAGGAGGTAAATATCTTTTCTGTATGCGTTCTCCTGAGGGTCAAGATTTTTGGTCCACCGGAATTTATAAAGAAATCCTTAGACCCGAAAAAATCGTTAAAACGGATGATTTTGCAGACAAAGACGGTAATGTTGTTCCCGCTTCCACTTATGGAATCCAAGGAGATTGGCCCGAGTCTATTTTTATCACCCTTATCTTTGAAGATCATCAAGGAAAAACAAAACTGATTCTGCACCATACGGGTATTCCCGCCGGAGAAATAAGAGAGATGACCAACGCGAGTTGGAACGAATCTCTAGATAAATTAGAATCGATTCTCAAATAATCAATTCGAATACGATCCAAGTTTGGACTACTGATTCTTGATTGTTAGAGTGTCTTTAATTTTGGTAAGAATCGGTCTTCTGGATATAAATTAAAGGTACTCTATTATATTGGTCATCAGTAAACTTAAAAAATGAAGAACCAAATTCGACAATATAAAAGTCGGACAGATTTTAGGATAAATAATAAATACAAAAAATTGAATATTCTAAAAATAGAATTATTTATTTGAACCTTTCTTTCGTTTTAAAATCTCAAATAAATTTAGTATTCACTAAAAGGAGCCATGATGAACACTTCAACTTCAGATAGAGAGATTCGAGCAACTCGAATCTTTGACGCACCTAGAGATCTCGTTTTTAGAATGTGGACGGAACCGGAACACGTCATTCACTGGTGGGGACCAAAAGGTTTTACAAACACGTTCGAAACCATGGACGTCAGACCTGGCGGTATCTGGAAATTTATAATGCATGGCCCAGACGGTGCAGATTACCCAAATCTGATTGTTTTTTTAGAAGTAATTCGCCCAGAAAAATTAGTCTATAAACACGGCTCCGACATGGAAGATCATCCGGGAGATTTTCACGTTACTGTTCTTTTTTCGGAGCAAAATGGAAAAACCACCTTGGATATGACTATGCTTTTCAATACGGTTCAACAACGTAACGAAACCGTTGAGAAGTACGGCGCTATCGAAGGTTTGAACCAAACGATGGATCGTTTAGTGGAATATCTGGCAAAACAAAAAGATTAAAAACTATATTAGGAGAATATTATGTCAAAGTCAAAAATGATCGTTTTATCAGTGTCAGTTGTACTTGTAGTTTTAGTTATAGGAGCCGTCGCGGTTACTTCCAGACAGCCAGCAGAATTCCGTTTCGAAAGAACATTAAGTATAAAAGCACAACCCGAAAAGATTTTTACTTTCGTCAATAACTATCACAACTGGGCATCTTGGTCTCCTTGGGAAAAACTAGATCCAGGAATGAAACGGTCTTATAGCGGCGCGTCTATCGGTTTAGGCTCCGTTTACGAGTGGGAAGGAAACAGCGAAGTAGGAAAAGGACGTATGGAAATTATAGAATCGAATTCGCCTTCTAACATAAAAATGAAGTTAGACTTTATTTCTCCTTTTGAAGCTCATAATACCGCTGAATTTACGTTTATTGTCAAAGACGGCAAAACTAACGTCACCTGGGCGATGTATGGCCCGAACGCCTTCATTTCCAAATTGATGGGACTATTCTGCGATATGGATCAGATAATCGGAAAAGATTTTGAAACCGGTTTGAATAATATCAAAGCGATCGTAGAAGAAAAATAAGTGCGACTGATTTCGCAAGGACTTAAAATTAAGAATATCAATTATTTTGAATATTCTTAATTTTATATAAAAGAACGATAAAGCTATTCTTAAAATTGCGGAGAGTAGATTAATCGACACAATCTGTGTAGAAATCAAAATGTTTGGAGAGAAGTTCAATATAGATTTAGAAAAACTTTGAGCGTACTAATACATATTTTGCTTAAAGTTTCAAATTTCGATCAGCATGATCGTAAAAAATCTAATATTTACAACTTCTGGAAAATTAAAATTAGGAGAATGATCATGCCAAATCAAACGATAACCGCTTCCGATCGTGAAATCGTCAGTGTTCGTGTTGTCAACGCTTCTCGAGAAATTGTTTTTAAAGCTTGGACTGATCCACAACATTTACAGTTATGGTGGGGGCCAAAAGGTTTTACGAATACATTTCATGAATTCGATTTAAAACCAGGAGGCCACTGGCGCTTTACAATGTATGGTCCGGACGGTGCAGATTTTCCAAATCACAGTGTTTTTGTAGAAATTACAAAACCGGAAAAACTCGTATTTGATCACATTTCTGGACACGTTTTTAGAGTTACTGCATCTTTCGAAGAAGAATCACCTAACAAAACAAAGGTGATTTTTCGTATGTTGTTTGAATCTCTTCAAGAATTTGAAAAAGCTAAAAAATACGTAATTGAAGGAAACGAACAAAATTTTGATAGATTAGAAACTGAACTTAAAAGAATGATTAGTCAGTAATTCAAAAACTTCTAAATAATGTAAAACGATGAATGAACTTAAAATGTGGAAACTCATGTGATTATTCCAATCGCAAAAAAGTGCGTAAGAAGCTTATAGAACGGTAAAGAGACGATTTCTGTGGGAACTACCACGTTTAATTCAAGTTTAAAAATCAATTTTTTGGAAGCAGGTTCTAAAAATCGTTTTTGAAAGGAATTCCAACTTAGAGACGTCCTAAAACTATCTTTTTAAAATTTTGTTTCTTTTAGACGTTTATAGAGGTTTTGCGAAAATGAGAAATTTTTACAGATTGTATTATCCCAGACAGAATTAATGGCGTTTTCAAAGGAGATCCTACATTCTAATTTTTTGAACAAATTTATAATATTATTTTCAAAAGCTTTTCGCAGCAAAAGCCACATCGAAAACAATTCGATTTTGTTTTAGTTAGATGCTAAAAGTTTTTCTAAAGCGTTTTCGAAATGTATGATAATTTCAAAATAAGTTTTAGAATTTTTTTATAAAGAAAAATTATTATTGACTAATAAATTATACTTTTCTAATTCATTTGTTCAAAAGAAAATCCTGTAGTCAAAATATGAGAAATAAAATCGTTAAAAATTAAAAAAGAATAAATTATAAAATCTATATATAAGTCTTAAATCTTTTTCAATGATACCATTTTTATCACTACAAGTTATTTTAGAACAATCTGAATCGACATTTTGAGCAAAGATAAAATATTTTAGAGATAGCTTTTAATCAAAACTCCATCTCTATAAAAGGGCTTTTTTTAAAATTCATGTAATTTCTTCATAGAGGTAACAGCAAAATGTCAGATCTGGAAAAAAACAGAAAATTTTAAATTAATATATGATAAAATTCTTAATCAATAACATCTCTCGCTTCAAGACTTCTTTTATTTTATTGGTCTTCGTTTTACTTTTTCCAACTCGAGGAGAAATATTTCCATGTGCGTGTTGTTCCAACCTAGGTGAACGATTTGATTCGGAAATAGACCTAGATTCGAGATACGTAGATATTTTCGAGCAATTACGTTTTGATTCTAAAGCTTTTCTTTTTCTAGGTGAGAACGATCCAGAGTCCGTAACGGATATTCATACTGCTTCTGTAGAATATAAAATAAAAGTTACCTGGAAAAAGAGTCGTTTCGTATTTGAATTTCAGGATCTCAAAAATCATTCTGGAACGTTAACAGTAGAACTGCCAAAAAAAATTTCTGTTTTTTACGTAGACGACATCAATTCGACCCCATCAAACACGCAACCACTACTTTATAAAGAATTTCGCATAATGTCAAAAATGATTGGTACAGGAATTTTCGCTCCGGTTTTAAAAGCAAATCAATTCATTACTTTGATCTTGCGCGGAAGAGGTAATCTTTGTCACGATACTCACGATTTTATCCGTTGGACTCTGGGATACAAGGTCCCAAGTCGAATTATCATCTTTTCGGTACATTGATTCCTTAGAAATGTAAGGCGGAGAACGTGAAAAAAATTATTCTTCAAACGATACTTTCAGTGGACGGATATTTTGAAGGACCAGATAGAACCATCGATTGGCACGTAGTCGACGAGGAATTTAACAATTATACAATCGATTTTTTGAATCAAGTAGACACTTTGTTTTTTGGAAGGATCACATACGAACTTATGGCGAGTTATTGGCCTACTGCAATTACAGACAATCCGATTATAGCAACAAAAATGAATGAACTTACCAAAATCGTTTTTTCAAAAACTTTAGAAAAGGTCCAATGGATAAATTCTACATTAATTCATACTAATATTCAAAAAGAAGTGACTAAGTTAAAAAAACAACAAGGCAAAAATATAGCAATTTTCGGAAGTTCGGATTTAGCCGTTACACTCATTGAACAAAAACTTATAGATGAAGTTAGAATTTTCATAAATCCTATCGTGTTAGGCGAAGGTAAAACTTTGTTCCAAGGAATTCAAAATCGAATAAATTTGAAATTGATTCAAACAAAAACATTTCGATCTGGCAATGTACTACTTTATTATCAACCTCTATAAGAAGAAACAAAATGAATTCAACAAACACAAATCTCGCCAGTAAAAAAGAATGGATCGGTCTTGCGGTAATTGCACTTCCTTGTCTACTTTACGCTATGGATTTGACCGTACTTTACTTAGCCGTACCTCATCTTACCGAAGATCTAAAACCTACTGGCTCACAACTTTTATGGATTGTGGACATCTACGGCTTTTTAGTAGCCGGTTTTTTAGTCACCATGGGCACGTTAGGCGATCGTATTGGAAGAAGAAAACTACTCATGATAGGCGCGGCATCGTTTGGGGTTGCTTCCGTTCTGGCGGCGTTTTCCAAAAGTGCAGAAATGCTAATCGCAACCAGAGCCTTGTTAGGTATTACTGCCGCAACCTTAGCTCCATCTACTCTATCACTAATTCGTAATATGTTTTTGGACGCTAATCAAAGAACGGTCGCAATCGGAATCTGGGGAACTAGTTTTTCCATTGGCGGAGCGATCGGTCCTTTGATCGGCGGATTACTTTTAGAACATTTTTGGTGGGGTTCCGTTTTTCTACTGAGTGTTCCCGTTATGATCCTTCTTTTAATTGTGGGCCCTAAACTTCTTCCCGAATTTAAAGATCCCAAAGCGGGAAATCTGGACATTCTTAGCGCGATCCTTTCTTTGAGTTCTGTTTTGAGTATCATATACGGATTTAAACGGGTCGCTGAGGACGGTTGGAAAATTCTTCCATTTCTTTTCATCGTTAGTGGCCTTATCATCGGAACATTTTTTATCCGAAGACAACAAAACATTAAAGATCCTTTAATCGATCTTCAATTGTTTAAAGCTCCTGCCTTTAGCGCCGCACTGATCGCCAACTCATTGACCATTTTTGTCGGATTGGGTAGTTTTTTATTTCTGGCCCAATACTTACAATTAGTTCTCGGCTTATCGCCGTTAGCTGCAGGATTTTGGACTCTCCCTTCGGCTGCCGGAAACGTCGTGGGTTCCCTTACCGTTCCTATGTTAGTTAGAAAAATTCGTCCAATCATCGTAGTATCCGGAGGTCTCGTTTTAAATATCGTCGGACTCGCCTTCTACGCGTTAATCGACGCGGATTCTGGTCTTACTTATGTAGTAATTGGTTCCGTTATTATATCTTTGGGAATTTGTTCGGTGGTCATTTTAGGTACAGATTTGATTGTAGGTTCCGCGCCCCCAGAAAGAGCGGGAGCCGCTGCCTCTATTTCGGAAACCGGCGTCGAATTCGGTGGAGTTTTAGGAATCGCCGTTCTGGGAAGCATCGGAACCGCGGTTTATAAAAGTCGTATGAACAGTTTGACTTTAAACGGGATCTCACAGGAATCGATGGAATCCGCAAAAGGTACGTTAGGCGCTGCGGTCGCAGTTGCGAAAGAACTACCGGAAGATATTGCGCTTTCTCTACTACATTCCGCCAAACATGCGTTCACAGATTCGTTTCAATTAGTTTCGATCATTTGTGCTGTGATCTCCTTCGTATTAGCAATTACTATTTTTATAATGCGTAAAAGTTTGGAAAAAGAGGAAGAATTATAGACGTAACTGAAATAAATCTATTCAATTAATTAGAATATACTAAAATACTATGAAGTAAAAAATCTTGGCGACAAAAAACCAATACGCATTCCTGAATGCTGGCCTGCGAGCAATCATAGAAACGATGTGCTGAGCTTTCAAACCCAGAAAACGCCATCTGCAACTTGTTAATTACTACTCGGAAGTATGAAAATGATACTAAGTTATCAACGGTTGAATTTAGGAAAAAATAGCGGTATTTAAAAAATAACATAAATGCGGAATTTGCGACATTTTAGAGCATGGCCAAAACATTCAAATTATTGAAACAACCTAATCTAAGTATTCTATTTATGTGTTCGAGTAGTAAATCATCTCACTTTTTACGAGTGCTTGTTCAATAGATTACAACTAATAATCGTTTTGGTATTCACGTTAGATACAAGATTTTTGAGATGATTTACAGAAAATCCCTAGTCAAATTAATTTTTAATTCTATAACGATTCTATGTAAAAGTTTGACCCTACTGATCCCTATTTAAATGCCCATAAATGTTCTGACAAAGCGTCAACCGCAAGTTTGGCATAACTCAATGCGAAAGCAATTGAGGCGAGAACTCAGCCAAAAGTACGGTCCGGTAACGCCGGATTCGAATCTATTTTCTTAAACAGAATTCATATTATAAAAATTTAAAATATTAGAGCTGTTGAATATTTAATTTTCTAGCTGTTTCGTTTTATAGAAACGATCAATTGAAGTAGTTTAACCAATCTGAACTATGAGATTTTTCAACAACTCTAATGGATTTTATATAATCCTGAGTAATATCTTCGTTTTTGGATTTTATAGAAGTTTCCTTTAAATAAAAGACCCCTAATAAAATTAAAAACTAACGATAAATTAAATCGTTTTTCCAATTTCTTTCAGGTTGTGTATTTAATCGAACTCTGAAAGTTTCCCTTAGATTGTATGTTTTATTCCAAAGATATAAATATCCGTCCCAATTACCACCATCCCAAACTGTAAGGTAATAATAATCCAATGTGTTTTCATCATAATCTTTGAATACAATCCGACTTCCGTCTCTTATACATTCTTCTTCATCAATTATATGAATTTGTAAATTATTGGAAGCATCATTGAATTTAGGATAGTAAGCATAGTTACCTCCACCTCCTCCGAGCCACCAATTCCAATAGTAATTTAAATAAGATGAAGGTTCAATCCGAGTATACCCGCTCTTACTGACAATTGCATAATATATCACCAAAAAGAAGTACCCAAATAATCTAATAAAAAAAGACTGTAGAAATGGGTAATATAGCGGGAGTGAAACGAGATTTCAAAGGATTAGAGAAACGTCGTTTAAAAGGCCTGAAGCTGCGAGGGGAAGGGATTAAAAGATCTGAAGTGGCGCGTCGTCTGGGAGTGACTCGGCATGCAGTAAGGCAGTGGGAGAAACAAGTAGAGGAAGGAGGCGAAGAATCTGTTCTTTGGAACGGTCGAGCCGGTAGACTTCCTCGCTTGACGGAATCGCAAGTAGAAGAACTCACGAGCATGTTAATCGAAGGTCCAATGAAACACGGCTTCGATACTCCGATTTGGACTTGTCGTCGTGTAGCAAAGTTAATAGAAAAGAAGTTCTGTATCCACTATCATCCGGATCATGTATGGAAAATATTACGTAGAATTGGTTTTAGTGTACAAAAGCCGATTCGACGAGCTAAAGAACGAGATGAAAAAGCGATCTCGAATTGGAAGAAGCGTCGTTGGCTGAAAGTTAAAAAAAGCCCAAAAAGAGCGAAGAAAGATAGTTTTTATCGATGAAAGCGGTTTAACGCAAATACCTACCGTGTTTCGCACATGGGCCCCCGTAGGACAAACGCCTGTTCTTACACATGTAGGGTCTTGGAAAAAGATTTCCGTAATCGGAGCAATTACACAAAGGAATTTATATTTTCAAATATTAAAGGGAGCGGCTAAACAAGAAGATATTATTTGTTTTCTTAAGTCCCTACTTCGCAATATCCCCGGGAAATTGATCATCATCTGGGATCGAATCAATATTCACCGTTCCTTGGCAGTCAATGAGTTCATTAACTCTTTGAATGGTAGAATAACAATTGAATTTCTACCTCCTTATGCTCCAGAACTAAATCCTGTCGAATATGTTTGGGGTAAATGGAAACGATATCTTCTTCCTAACTTTTGTCCGGAATCCTTTGAAACTTTGAAAAAAGAAGCTAAACGTTCATTAAGAAAATTGAAACGTAGAATTAATCCTGTTAAATCATTCTGGAATCAAGCTCGGTTGTCTATTTAAATTGGTGATATATTATGCAAATGTCAGTAAGACAATTAGTATTGGATTTTGGATCATCCTCCTGTAATAGATTGAACTTTGTAAATTCAGTTTCATCCGATGTGTTTACTTGTAACCATCCATTTGCTTGTTTAGGATCAGCTTGGATTTTTTTTCCAGTTGCCACTGATTCAAAAGATACTTGGTCGTAATTTCTTCTATGTGCAGATTGAGTTGGAGTATTAGAATCCGCATAAGTAAAACCATAAACAGGATAGTGATTAGAAAACTCATACCCCGTGTATCCGGCAACGTTCCAAGTAGTCGACGTAATTGGGTCATACGCCAAATTTTGCCAGACTTTAGGCTTAGAATGAGTTTTTACAACAAATATGTATTCCAAATATCTGGATACTTGACCAGTGCTGTTGGTGTAAGAAGCAATTGCGTTTTTTTTAGGATCCCATGTATAAGAAACTCCTGCGTAATGGGGTTCATCTACACTAAGAATCATTAACATATCTTGATATTCTAAATTATCTTTGTCTACGTTAAGACTCCCAGTCAGAAATATAGGTTCATCTTTTGGAATTTGTTTCAAATCAATAAATTTTTTAATCTCAGTGAATTGATGTTTTCTTGCATTTTGTCCCAAATCCGAACAAAAATTATTTTGAACATCAGTTCCAATAATATGATACTTATGACCGCCTTTATTAATTTTTACGTAAGCAAATCCTTTGTTATAATAATAATCGTTTCCACATCCGTGATTTTCAAAGATGTATTGTATCTTTTCTTCAATAGGCCATTTGCTTAAAACGACTACTCCTCCATTATAATCGTTATCAAGCGGAAAAGCTCTAAAATCACCTAAAGTTTGATTCCAACCGTATTTAGTTCTTCCAATTACATCGGTTAAATTTGGATATTGAGAACGAAGTCCATCTAAAAGTACATTTTTCGACTTTGTATCAAAAACACCTTCCAAAACAATTACATCCTGATCTTTAACATATTTTGAATTTGCGAGCAACTGCGCTCTTTTCTCTTGACCCCAATTTCCAGAATTAAAAAGTCCTTTATGATACATAAAAAGATTGTAACTTAGAACTTTTATATCCACCCCCTGAGATAATTGAGCTTCAGTCCCAAGTCTTTCTGCACTTATATTTGTAAATTGAATATTTTGATTCTTAGGAAGAAACAAAATATTCATTAGTAAATCTGCATGTAGACTTTGTTTATCTGGCAAACAATTCAAAAAAAATACAAAGAGGTAATAAAAACACATTAGATATTTCAATTTTTTGCATGTATTTTGCACTTCATTAGTTTTTTTTCGGAAAACATTTCGCATAATTGAATCCTCGTTAATAATTAATTTACCAGATTCTGAGACACAGTATCAAAAATAACAGCATTTTTACTAAAAATTTTTAAAATAGAAACAATCATATTACCCAAGTAATTATTTGGGCGCATAATATTCATTCAAATGGAATATATTATTACTATTTTATATTATAAAATTCTGTTTTAATACAAAACATTGATATTTGATTATATAATTTTGAGCAATAACTTGTCTAAATATCTAAAAACTACGAATTTTTGATAAAAAACACCGAAATGACCGCAAACTTCAGATGTGAAGTAATCTGTGGGAACTGCAATATTTTAATGTGAGTTCGGCCTAAGAGAAAGAATTTTATAGAAGTATGAACTGCTACAATTTTAAAGTTTGCCTGTAAAATTGTAATATACAATAGTTTTTACAGTTCAAAGTTTTACTGTAAAATCATGTTTGTGATAGTTCCCACATTTTTATAAGACTTAAAAACCTCACTTCCTAAATGCTAATCCACCTACTAAGTTTCCCAATTAGCGCCTCGCTCTATGGTCACTTGACGAATACTCTTGGAATCCCTATCAAATCAATTTTTAATTCGATAAAAACCGTAAAACAACAATTTTGTGTAAAAGTTTTTAAGTTTTAAATTTTACTTAGCTGTTCACTCGTTGATATTATCAAGATAAAATAATTTCCAACCGGTTTTAGTATATGTAAATCCGTAAATGACAGGTTCTTCGTCCGGTGCTCCATTTCTCATTTTACAACTAATGATATATTCTTTACTATTTTCCGGATCTATAACCGGTTGTTTTTCTTTTTGAAAACATTCCTTTGTATCAGCTTGATGAAAAAAAATTTCATCATAACGTTTTAAAAACTCTTTCTTATTCTTAATTTGAGTATATCCATACGGCATTTTGATCGGAAATCGGGACAAGCTTGCTAACTTCTCTCGATCGTTTTTGAGAAATGCATCTTTAAATTCCTTCCAGAAAGTAGAAATAGGAGTCTCACTTTGAGATTTTACGTTTTTAGGACTTATAAAAAAAACACCTAACAAGATAAAAATGAAGAACCATTCATTTTTTGTTTTTTTATTTTGATTCATATACCTACCTGTAAATAGATAGATAATCATTTTTATTATCAACGTCAAGATTTTTGTGTTTCAATTCTATTTAACTACGCGTCTGCATAATATGATGAACTTGTTCAAAAGTTAAAATGAGATTTTCATTCAAAAAAAAATACATTTTGAAAATAAAAGGTGATAACTTCTACATCTTCTTAAAATCGATTGTTCATTTTCATACATCCAAATGATACGCGAAACGAGTATTTTATATTTTCTTAATATATAGTTTGAAAGATGATGATTCAATTTCAATCGAAGATTGTTGCAACTTCCAATTCTTAAAGAAATAAAAAATAATTATAACAAATTTGATTTTTAAGAGTTCAACTTTTCTTTTTTTCTTTCTTTGGATTCCGTTTTTCCCACGTAATTGGCCAGTACCAAAAGGATTCCTCCTAAAAACGCTGACCAAAATCCAGGCACGGATAAGGTTTCTGGAAACCAATCTCCGATGATTAGGATCACCCAAGCATTGATAATCAATCCGATCAGACCCAAACTTAGATAATAAAAAACGATTCCAATTCCAAGAGTCATAACGATTAGTATAAACCTTAAAATCGCATTAAGTATTACAAAGGCAACTACTACAATGAGAGAATTAATCCAGCCACCAACAACGTGAAAATCAGGATGAATGAGCGGAAATACAAACTCCACTACAAGTGACATTAAAATCAGAGAAAATAAAAAATGAATCATAAAAGTTTAAACGTATAAATCTATATTGTTACCAATCGAAGAAGGTGGAGATCCTGGAGAAACCACAGAAACGTCCGGGCTTTTTGTTTGATTGTCCTGAGTAGCCACAATCTCTCTCGGAGAAGAACCGGTTGCCGCCGGCGCTATTGAATCCGAAAAAAGAATCTGCCTAGATCCCACTGCCATATATGACATCGTATTTACTCCTTCTAAGGATATTATAGAAAAGTTCTAGAAGTCTTTAAAGGAAAATTAGAAAATCTTCACAAAAAATTTACTCGTTCATTTGTATTCATAATTTTGGTTCCCCAGAAAAACAGAAAATCATAGCCCAGAGATCCAAAGAAAACATTCAATTCGTTCTTTACACTACCTCCATAATCAAGAAACAAACTTCCATTTTATTCCACTTAGAGCTATACAAAAGAATACCTAATATTTTGCTCTGTAATTGACAAAACATTTTCTAAGTTTTTTAATTCAGTAAAACTCTCTTTATGAATTTCGTTATAGGCGCAACATAATAATCGCCTTTGACTTGGTCCCCAAATTTACAAATATTTTAATAAATTAAAATATTATAATATACACTTAATAAATTAAGTATCAATAAAATTGAAACCTTTTAGAGTTTTTGAAAAATATCGTTATAATTTTTGCCCAAAAACACCAGTCACAATTCCACCATACCAACTAAACAGATTTACTTTGGAAAACACGGAACGAAAGGATGGTTCGTCAGAGAAGATATTACCAAAAGTAGAGATTGAATTTGCTAAATATTTATTTTTCACAAACGGATAAGAAAATAATTTTCCAATCAGAGGAAGAAAATATACAAAATATAATTTCCAGAAAATATAAACAAAACCAACAGGTTCAGATAATTCTACAAAGACAAAAGTGCCGGAAGGTTTTAAAATCCTATACACTTCCAAAATTAAAAGATTTCTTTGTTCAGGTAAAAGAGTTTTTAATCCGAAAGTACAACAAACCGCGTCACAATAATTAGAAGGAACGGAAGAAGCCAAAACATTTTCCGTAAAATAAAGTATATTCTCTTCTCCAAAACGATTTCTTGCACACCCGATCATACGAATAGAAACGTCTACACCTATGATTTTTTTACAATGGAAATACTTTCTTAAAATTCCAATGTTTTGCCCATTACCACACATCAAATCACAAACAATATTATCCTTCAAAGGATTCAAAATGATAAGAGAACGTTTTCTAGCCCGATTCGCAAAACCCAACGTAAGTAATTCTATTAAACTATAACTTTCTGAAAAAAGGTCAAAAAATCTTTTTTGATTTTTAATTTTATTTAAGAGCATTCTATTTTATTTATATACTCAATTTATAATACGATTATATTTTTCAATTTATATCTTAATTGTTTTACTTCTCGAACGTATAAAGATAATTACTGACTTTTATAAAATTGAGTATTTAAATTTTATCATAAGACACTTTTTTAAAGCAAAATATAAACACTCTATTATAGTTTTGAGTAAAAGCTAAATTAACGATCGATTGTATAAAAATGTAGAAGTTCATACAAATTATATTTAATTCGAAATTATTATTGTTTTCTGAGTGAGATCACATTTTAACTTTTTGAACAAACTCGTTTTTATAAGTTCAAGTCATAAGATTTGGAAACAAACTCATCTTTGTTCAATTTTATTTTTAATCTTGTTCAGAACATGAAGATGAATTTCGTCTATCAGATAATCTTCCCATAGTTTCCAATAAAATTTAGGGCCGAGACTATTCACGTATTCTGTTGTAGCAACTATTTTAGTTTTGTTTTCGGAAACCTCTACCAGATGAAATTCTCCGAGTACCGCCCAAATTTTACCTCGAATATGTTTCGGTTCTACTTCTCCGTACAAAGACGTTTCTTTCATAGTAACTTGTGGTTCAGGAAATGAAAATGAAAACCTTTCCAAATTTTCAAAAGAATCCACGTTAGCCGATATTGTTCCATTTGTGTATTTACATAATAAAAAAAGTTTTCCATTTTGTTTTACAATTCTCATAAAAACCGGATAAGAAACTCCGTTACGAAGGAAAAAATTTTCCGCCTCTCCAAATTCAAACGGAGAAACAATCTGGTTCCAGACTTCTTTTTTAGAAGTATTGATTTCGATTGAAGTTTGAACTTTTTGTTTTTCGAAGTTTTTATTATTCCGATCATAAATATACGCGGACACGTTAAAAAATAGTACTATTAAAATTACTAAATACTTGGACAAATTTTTCATGTAGATATAAGAACCGACCAAGGCTCCGATAAAAATTAAAAGGAAAGCAATAGGAAACGCCATTAAAATACAGATCAAACCCTCCTTTCCGAAAACTAGAAATGTGAAAATGGAAAAACCAGCAGATAAAATCGTAGCAATCCCTATATATAAAAATTTCCTTTTAGGAGTTTTTGTGAAAATAAAAAGTAAATGAAACCACATCAACAACCCTATCGAAAACGGAAATGCAATAAAAAGAGCCATTCCATATTCTCCTTTCAAAGCCCAAAAAGGAGCTGTAAACAAAAACACAAGAAATAGAATTCCAAATATATAAAAGGTAACGATTCCTTTTGTTTTAGAAATTTGGTCCGACTCCATAAAGTTCTCCTAAATCCAAATTTTTAGAAAAATACGCTTTTTACCGATCTTTTTTGAAAAACTCGGATGCAATCCATTTCTAAATTATACTTTTTTTAAAAGTATAATTCAATTTCTCTTTTAAAGATTTTTGAATTTGAAATTTTATTTATATTTTGTCTATACTTTTTTGAACGTGTTCAAAAATAATTTAAATCGACCACAAGCTATTTCAAAAATATCTTATAATCAACATTTTAAGTAAAAATAAAGTATGGCCTTTATTTAACATACGTTCTGCGTAAAAAAATGAGAAAGAATTTTCTAAAAGTATGAGCTCCTACAATTTTAGAATTTGTTTGTGCTGCGGTAGTTCCCACAGATTTTATCTCTTAAAACAAGATAGAGATCTTCGAATCGTTTTTTCGTTATTATAAAAATGTGGTAGTTCCTACATTAGAGATTTGTTCGTAAAATCGTGATTTGTGATAGTTCCCACATCATTTTACAGAAAAACTTAAGTTTTGTGTGAGTTCCCACGTTTGAATGTGGCAGATTCAATTGTTATAAACTTTTATCTTTAAATTGCAGTAGTTCCCACATTTTAAGAATCAATCCGTAAAGTTCAGATTCCGAGTTTTTGCAGAAAAATGAATTATGATCGAACTCACTTTATTAGAGTTGAAAAATTAATTCTCCATCAGTTTTCGTTTTATGGAAACGATTGATTGAGACAGTTTTGTTGATCTGAACTATGGAATTTTTCAACAACTATAGGGAAGCTCTATAAAATCCGAAAACAGTGTTCTCAATATCAATTTTATTCATAAAATCGCCGTTTGTCGAAGACATCAAATTAAAAATTCATTTATGCTTCCTAAATAAAAATCTAATATTCTTTTTTCACAAACCAAATTTATTTACGAATCTTTCGATAAAGAAATCTTGCGGGATGTAAAGATTCTAAAATGGAAGATTCAACAGAAACCGGCTCGCCCAATATCAAAGAGGCAAGAATCTCAGAACCTAAAAAAGAACTTAAAATTCCTCTTGAACCTAAACCTCCAAATACATATAACCCTTGAATCGTTTTTAAATTCGGGAAAGTTTTATTCTTATTTTTAGGCAAATCGATTTCTTTATAAATTTTTTTAAATTCTCTTGGATCGAAGATCGGACCTAAAATCGGGAGACGGTCCGGAGTTTGAGCCCGCAACCCCACTTTTTCAGTAAGCACACAACTTGAATCAAAATCTAAACTTGGATATTTCTTTTGAACAAATTCTAAAAGTCGGTCCGTATCTTCTTTTCGGGGAAATGGATTTAAATCAAATTCGTCAAAAGTAGAACCTAAAGTATGTTCTCCCAAAATAGAAGGAGTCAAATAATGTTCTGCACATAAAATGTTCGAGATACAGAATGATTTTTCCGTTTCTTTTAAAGATATAAGTTGTCCTCTAACTTTTTGAATTAGAAACGGCTCTTCTCCTTCAAACAAAGAAGCAACTAATTTTCCAATCGAATGAGAATTACAGAATATAATAGAATCCGCAACTACTTCTCGACCTGATTCTTGAATTAGTAGTTTCCAAGAAGTCCCATTTTGTTCTATATGATGTGCGGTTCCCTTTATAAATTCGATTCCTGGTTGTTCGACACATTTTTTTGCAATAAATTCAGGGCGAGTCCAAAATCCGTTTCGGAAAAAAATTCCTGATTCGTTCTCTAAAAGATTTCCATTCTGAAGCTCGGAAGCAATCGGTTTCCAAAACACAATTTCTTCGGAAAGTTTATGATTTTCTATACCCTTTTGAAATCTTTCCGAATTCATTTCCTCAGTTACACTATGAAATAATCCTGTCTTTCCAAAAAAGTTTTGATCCGCAAATAAAGAAAGAAAAGAAAGAGCATATCTAAAGGCGCGTAACGTGAATAGACTGATAGGTCCTGGAATTTTAGTTAGATGAGGATGAGAAATCGCTATTGGAATTCCTGAAGTTTCCTTTGCAATCCCACAAGGATCGATCAGAAAAACTTGTATTCCTCGTTTTGATAAGGAATAGGCAAGAGTGGAACCCGCAATTCCCGCTCCTACGATCGCTGCAGTTTTAATTTGTAATTCCGGATAAGCTCGTTTACACCAAGGTTTTTCTTTTGAATTTGATTCTAAAAAAGAATCGGAACAACTTCCGATCAACATCTCTCTTTTTCTTCCAAAACCAGGACGTTTTTCCAACTTAAATCCAGCGGAAGATAAAGAATCTCGAACCGTTCTTGCCACCGTAAATGTGGATAACGTTGTTTCTTTCTTAGAAACGTATTTTAAGTTTTCTAAAACAGATTTGTCCCACATCTCAGGATTTTTAGAAG
Organism: Leptospira noguchii serovar Panama str. CZ214; assembly: GCF_000306255.2. Lineage (GTDB taxonomy): Bacteria > Spirochaetota > Leptospiria > Leptospirales > Leptospiraceae > Leptospira > Leptospira noguchii. The sequence continues at coordinate 156,511 of NZ_AKWY02000026.1, read as the reverse complement.
GAGCAAATCCGTCCAAAAAAATGGCATCCACCTTTCCAGATATTTCGCCTAACGCAATAGAGACGTCTCCCAAAAAAAGAGAGAGATGAATTTTTCCTTCTAAAAATTGGAAATAGTTCATTCCAGGAATTAAATCCTGATATGAGAATAGAAACTCCTTTTTAATTTCCGCAAGTTCTGAAAACACGGAGAGAGCTTTGGAAATTTCTTCCCGACTGAGAGGAAATTTTTCAACGGATATAAAATGTAACCTAAACCGATTTTTGAACTCTAAATATTCTTTCCAGGCGGTTAAAAAGTTAAGTCCCGTACCAAAACCCAATTCCAAAATACAAAAAGAATTTTGAATATTCAAATTTTTCCATCTATTGTAAAGATCATTCCCGCCGATAAAAACATGTTTAGTTTCCTCCAACCCGTTTTCCGGAGAAAAATAAATATCATTAAATCGTTCGGATATAGGAGTAAGATTATCTTTCCAAGTAAGCATTAGATTTTCGGTGGTACTACGGGTTCGGTGGATTTTGGAGGGGAAGATTCATTTCCAGGACCACTTTCTTTGCGAAGTAAATCTTCGGAGTTGGAACTGGATAATTGAATTTCTTTTCGGACTCCGATTCGGAAAGTGTTCATGGTCAGATAAAGATCGTGATGACCTTCTCCATTTGTACTGGGTATCGTCTGAGTAATCGGCGTTTTACCAAAATTACCAAAACTGAATAAATCCCTACTATCTCCGCTATCGTTATTCCCAATACTTGATACCTCTAAATATAGATATAAATTATAAAAAATGGTATCTTGTAAAAACCTACCTATATTATATTCATATAATATTTTAAATCCTGCAATTGCCCTTTTCTGGTTCCTTGCCGAGGAAACTCTAAAACCATTTTCCAAAACGTCAAAGTCGTAAATACTGTAACCCAGATTAATTCCAACTCCTAAATTCCAATTTTGAAGTTCCCAAAATCCTAAATAAAGAGTTGTATAGGCTTGATAGTCTATATATAAATATTCCATTTTTCTTGCAAAAGGTTCAGGAAGGGGATACACGCCATATAAGGATTGTTCCGTTAAATCGGAATAAACTCTTCCGTCATCCGGAAAATTAAGAAGGTTTCCTCGAAAAGTTCTAGGAGACGTTAACGTAAAATTATAAGCGAAGTAGTTTAGAAATTTAAAATAACCTTTAAATGGAAAACCCGGTAATCTTCTAGGAATAGATCCGATCGTATAAAACGCTACTGATTTAAAAGAATCATCATTGACCATACGATCGCTTTTATCCGAAATTTTAGAACCTCCATTGGTTCGGACGAAATTTTCAAGAGGATTGTACTTCGTAAAAAAATTCAACTGAGTGTTATCCACTCCTCCAGTAAGAATTACACTTTCGAAAAAGGACTCGAGAGTTTTACAAGAAGTCATACAACAAATCCATATCAATAGGATTACGATCTTTTTCGATACAAACGTTCTCTGTTTTTGATTTTCGAAAAGGTTCATCTTTTACTTATATTCTTTTACAATTCATTTTAGAATTTGTATTTAAACCTGTCTGCTTTTATTGTTTTTAAATTTGTTTTTTATTTCTTTAAAGTTTTTAATTTCCAAGCTTTAATTATAATTGAGAGGGTTCTTGACCGAAGGGTCCGGAATAATATTCTGGTAATCCGATTCTTTTATGTTAGAGAAATACGGTAAAATTCCCAAACGATATCCCATTTCGCTCGCCCCTATGATGGATTGGACCGATCGACATTTTAGATATTTTTTAAGACTAATTTCTAAACATACATTTTTATATACAGAGATGATTCATACTGGAGCCGTACTTCACGGGGATCGTCATCGACTTTTATCTTATAGTCCCGAAGAATTACCTCTTGCAATTCAGTTAGGGGGAGATGACCCGAAGGCGCTTGCAAAATCTTCCAAGATCGGAGAAGACTATGGATATACCGAAATCAATTTGAATGTGGGTTGCCCAAGCGATCGGGTAAGAGAAGGAAATTTTGGTGCCTGTTTGATGAAAACCCCAGAAAAGGTAGCCGAATTGACATCTGCAATGGATATTTCCGTTTCAATTCCAATAACCGTAAAATGTAGAATTGGAATTCCAGGTAAGGAAACTTTTGAAGACCTATGTAGGTTTATAGAATGTGTTCGTCAAACAGGCGTTAGACGATTTATCGTTCATGCTAGAATTGCGATTTTAGGTGGACTTACCCCCGCGCAGAATCGCCAAGTTCCCCCTTTACGTTATGCGGATGTTGAATCCTTAAAGAAGGAATTTCCAGATCTTTTGATAGAGATCAACGGAGGAATCCGAACTCTTACTTCGATTCGGGAAAAACTCGAAAAAAACGACGGAGTGATGATCGGAAGAGCCGCATACGAAACTCCTTATCTTTTTTCGGAAGTAGATTCCTTATTTTTCGGTGAAAGTCTACCTCCTTTAAGTAGGAGAGAAATTTTACTTAAAATGAAAGATTATATAGAAGAAGTAATCTTAAAAGAGAAAAACGGAAAACCACATCACGCACTTAGGCATATGTTGGGTCTGTTTTACGGAGAAAAAGGAGCCCGCAGTTTTAGAAGAATTCTTACGGAAGGAATGTATTCGGGTTATTCGAAAGATCTTTTATTCAAAGCCATTCAAGAAATTTCTAATGATTCTTTGGATCATATTTCATCTAACACGTGTTTGTATAAATTCGGTTCGTAAAACGGCTACTCTCCAAAGTTATCTTCAGAATAGTATAAAATTTGTTCAACTTTTTTGAATTCTTCCTCATACCAATCGGGGCTTTCGTTAAATGAAGGATCGTTTTCTAAAAAAGGAGGCATGAACGGCTTTCCAGATTCCTTCAGAAAAGATAAACAATATTCGTTCAACTCGTTGTTTTTTGTCGAATTTATATGTTTATTTAGAAGTTGATTTAACGATGTTTCTTTTGATTTTTCGTTCTTAATCCATATGATCGGATAAGGTTTATTTCCCATAACTCCTTTGAGTAGTTGCGGTTCTTCAATATAGAATTTAAATAAAGTATTGGTCACTTTAGTCAATAAAATCAATACCTCGACGGAAATGATAAATTTTAATTCGGTAGCAAATTTACTAATTCTAAAACCTATATCGATTTGGGGACCTATGTAATCTTTAGTTTCACTTTCGTCATTATCTGGAATTATGATTGCGTTGATAACTGGAAAGCCTGCAATCCAAGCACAACCTTTTAGTGATAAGTTTTTATCTTTTATATTATGAGAATAATCAAAAACCGCATCAGAGAATGCTTTTACAAGATATTGCACTTCTTGGTGTTGTTTAATTTCACATTCAAAAATTAATTCGTCTCCAAGAGATTTCCATAATTTTGGTGAGAGTAATTGTAAATTTTGAAACAAAGAAGAATGGGCTTCAATTTTACTTAAGAACGTAATCCTAAAATCTTTGTAAAAGATGGTAAAAAAACGCAACCAATGATTTTGAGATTGAGCTTTATTTTTGTATTCAGTAGAACCAACAATATCCACCGATAAAAATAAAATAACCTTACGACGTAAAGATGGAATTATAACGGACATCTGCCGCCTTCCGTGAGACTAAAAAATGGGCTGCTACGTAATCCATATTATGATGCGAAAACTTTTCGACCACTCTCTTAAATTCTTTTTCCGGCATTAAGAATGCAGCAGCAAACCAGTTTGCTTCCCATTCGCAAAGATTCGAACCGCTTCTTGCAGCAACGATTTTCTTTTCTCCTTCTGCAGAATGAAGAAAATAGTGACCTAATTCATGGGCTAAAGAGAAACGATTTCGTAATGGACCTGTGAAGTTAGAAATATAAATCTCGAAATTATTTTTTCCGGATACTCGAATAGAAGCGTCTTGAGTGTTATACCATTCTTCGAGAGACACGTAATGGATTTTCCCACCTAAACCTTGGATTACAGGTTCGAGATCCGCACCTACACAGTAATTGAGTTCTTGCGCAATCGATTCAGCTTTTGTAAAAATGGTCGGTTTCGAAAGATGACATGCTGACGCCTGAGAAAAAGTAGGTTCGCTTATCATATATTAAGTATTATTTGAAGAATTAAAAAAACAAGAAAAAAACTTTCTACAAATAATAGGAATATGACATAATTTGTATTGTCTTTTTTAACATTTAGATAGTTTTCAAAACCGTTATTTTGCTGTGAAAATGTGGGAACTACCGCGGTTTGTTATAACCAAATAACTTTCAAAAAACGTAATGAATCTCAATGTGACAAAAATCTGTGGGAACTACCGCATATCCGAGATTTTACAGTGAAACTCTGAAAATGCGGGAACTCATACAGAACAAGAAAAAAGACGTTCAAAATCTATAAATTCTCCAAAGAGACTTAACTTGTAAGAACTATCGCAATTTCTTAATAATAATTTTTTTGATTCAAAACCCTTTTTAAAATTGCACTGCGAAATCTTAGTTTTGTAGAAGTTCCCACAAAGTTAAGTCATCTTAAACATTCATTTCTCGAGATGGGAGTTCCCACATTTTCCAATTTTAAAATAAAATTCATTTAAGAATTTGTCCCAAAACCTCAAAATGTGGGAACTATTACAAAATTTAACAAGATTAGAACTACTCGAAAGTTCGCAAATTGGCACTGCGACCCAATTTATAGGAACTACTACATTTTATTAAAAATTTCTAAAGAATGATCGCATAAAATTCTTTGAGATTTTGGGACAAATTCAAAATTCATTTAAACATCTTTTAAAAAAAGCCCAATTTTTTTCGGTAAGTCTGTCTCACTCGTATTGAACCCTTTCTATATTTCTTTCGTGATTTCATTGGAGGTTCAATACGATGAAACAAAATAAATTACAAAGAGGAATGTTGAAGATTGCAATTTTCGCAACTATGGCATTGCTCCTAATTACAAACTGTAAAAAAGATAAGGACGATGATAAAAACTTATTGATGATGTTGGCAGTCTTAAGCAGTCCAAACGGAACCGCTGAATTTAAATTTTCAAATACAGCCAACTTGCTCGCAGCAAGAAGTAAGGATTCCTCGCGTTTTTTGACTCTTCCAAATTCCATCGGACAAAAACCCACATTTTTAACGGATTTAGCGGGAGAGAATCCACAAAATTATGGAGACGGAGCCACAGATGGTTTTAACGATAAATTCTTAACTCCAAAAGCAGTTGGGATCCAGGTTTGTCAAATTGTAGCTTACAAATCTGTGGAAAAGGGAGGTCCTGCAAAAGGAACTGAAACATTAAAGAATTCTAATTTTACTTCCTTCAACGCCACTGCAGGTATAGCTGGTCTGTTAGCAGGCGATTCAGGTCCTTGCGGTGCATTCGTATCAGTAGGGCTTACAGATATGGAAGGTGCAGATACCCGCATGTTCGGAATTCAACAAATTCCTGAGAATGAAAAAAATGATTATGATCGAATAGGAGTTGTTGTTAGAGCATTCACTTATTACTTCGAAAGTGCAGATATTCCAGAAAATTCATATCGATATGTCGACTTGATACTTAACAATGCAGATGTAGAAGGAAAAACTCCACCCGCAGGCTCTCCCGCAGCTTCCGGTATTTTATGGGGATTGGCCGAAAGAGGTGATGTAGTAACACCGATATTTGCGAAAGAGTGTTATCCTTCTTATTTAAACTCTGCAAGTTTTATATTTTGGGATCTTGTACCTTACCAGGAAAAAAGCATTCCACGTCCAGGATGCAATTATCTCGAAGGTTTTATAGACTCAAACAGTGGTTCTTTTATTAACGGGCTCGGCTCTAGAGAACATTTCAAAAGACCAAACGATTTTCTAAATCCTCCCGACAGCGTAGGAATCGAAACTTCTGATAAAACTAAAAAACTAAAATTCAAATTACCTACTCCTGCAAACTCCTTGGGAAAACGCGATCCTTATATCCTTGTTTTAGATCTAGATACAAACAAGGAGACACAAGGAAATCTATTATTTAACGTTTCCGCAGACAATACTCTATTCTGGGATTCCAACAATGGAGATAACGTATTTTCTCCACAATTGAATGCTGCAGATAGACCAAACGCAACTAGTGGGGAAGATAATTTGACAAACACTACAAGAAGAAATATGATCTTTCATTTACCGACTATCATTAGCTCGCTAAAATGAATTAGAATCTATTTAATCTTATATAGATGATCAAAAAATACGAGAAAGAATTCAAACGATTCTTTCTCGTATCAATTTTATAAGGGAGTTTATATGCAAATGACTTTGTATTTACAATTCAATTTGAAAAAGATTTTTATGAAGTTTATAGTTTGATCGTTTATATCTTGAAAATTTTCTATTCGAGGAAATGAGTTCAATTTCAATAGACCAAACCGAATCAAAATTTTTAAGGACAACTTCCTGAATATGTTTGAATTCTTATATATAGAGCATAGGTAATGAAATTAAGCCAGGATCACGATTTCTCAGTATTTTATAAAAACTATAAAGACTCCATCTATAAGGTGATCCGATTTCTTTCCAGCGATCCGGAAGAAGTAGAAGACGTAGCACAAGAAGTTTTTTTGAATCTATATAAATCCTTTCCCAATTTCTCACCCGAAAAAGGTAGTTTTTATACTTGGGCTGCAACGATCGCAAAGAATACTTTTTATACGTATAGAAAAAAACAGAAGAAAGATATGATTGTAGAAGGAGACGCAGTCTTTATCGAATCTCTCCAAGTAGAAGACAATTTTATTCAGAACATAGAAACAAAAATTGTAGAAGAAGAATTAAGGGAGATTATCTCTTCTTTACCAGAACCTGAAAAGAGTATTATTTTGTTAAAAGAAATCAATAATTATACATTAGAAAAAACTTCACAAGCGTTAAACATATCTTCCAGAACCGTCAGCAGAAAATTATTAAAAGCGTTGGATCTACTTAGAGAAGAATTAGAAAGAAGAAAAGTGGTATTATAATTATGGAAAGTAAAGATTTACAAGAAGAATTTGAAGAACTGATGTCTCTGTTCCTTTTCGGAGAGACGAAACCGGAAGAAGAAAAAAAATTAAACGAAATCATATCTCTTCATCCAGAATTTAAAAAAAGATATGATAATTATGTAAAGTTACAAACTGGTTTAAAACAACATAAAACTGGACTTGAGAAAGTCCTAATCGAGCCGTCAAAACATTCTTCTAAAATCAGTTTATTTCCCGGAAAATTTAAAAATCAATTTCTAGCAATCGCTGCGATCATTTCTTTAATCGTTTCTTTGTCCGTAGTTTTTCAATTAGGAATATTCAAAAAAGATGAACAATTTTCTATAATAACAACGGGAATGTGTAATCTGCAAACCTTACGTAGAGATTGGATTCGAACGGATCAAAATTCTTTTTGTGACGTAAAGATAGAAGACCAAGTTCATTTTAGAATCTTTCCAAATTCGGAAGTGAAAATTTTACAATTGGCCGAAACCGCGCAAGAAACAAAAATCAACGGTTTATCCATATTTGTACAGAAAGGAAACTTATTGTTAAACGAAACTCTAACAGATAATAAAAAACAAACTAGAATTTATCTGAATGGAACCGAGATCCAATTGACTGGAACCAAAGTATGGATCGAAAATTCGGAAGAACGTTATAAAATCAACGTTTGGGACGGATCTGCGGCAGTCCGGTCGGGAGTTCGTTATTTACTTCCATTCTTATTGAACAAACAAATGGAAAAGTTCGTAAAATATACGTTAGATGAATATCCAGAACAAAAAATAAAATATGAAAGCATCTGGAACGATATTTCTTCGGAAAAACTTTCTAATTCCTCTTTAGAAACAAAATCCTTATTTTTTCAAAAAGATTCTGTTCAAAACCCGCTTCTTGCTCTGAACGAAAAACAAACGAATCCAAATGAAATGTTCCTTGTTTTGGAAAAAATGCAAAAGACAATTGTAGAAACGGCTTCGTACAAAAAAACAACCGTATTAGAAAAAAAAGATATTCAAGAACTAGAGACATTGGTGAGTCATTTTGAAGATCCTAAATCGATAGAACTTCCAAAAGAAAAAATGGAACCTATCATATCAGTAGAAAAAAAAATAAAACCTAAAAAAGAAGAGCCCATTCGTCTAGGGGATAAAACGATCAAACTAAAAGACGGTTCCGAATGGAGGGGAAATTTAATTCAATACGAAGACAGATATATCATAGAAGTCGAAGGCAAAAAAAGAGTAATTTTATCCAAAGACGTAGAATCGATTTCATTTTAAATCGTTTAACATAAATTATGTTTTATAGAAATACACAAAGAATTGTAGTTTTTATAGTAATTCTTTGTTCTCATATTTTATTAAATTCGGAAAAAATTTCTGCGAACACAGTCATCTTAAAAGACGGCCAAACGTTCGAAAACGTCAAGACTTCTCTCAGACAAGATCACGTTTTAGTCCAAGACGAAAAAGGCAAAATCGAGAAAATAGACTTAACCTTAGTTGAAAAAATTTTAGTTTCCGAAATTAAAAAATCCGAAGTGACCCAAGAAGAAAAAGAATATAAGAATATCAAAAAATTCTATTTTTCTATTAACGGCTCCTCGTGGAATTTTAAGGTTTCGGAAGGGATTAATTTTGATCGTGGCTATAGTTTAACAGATGTTAGGACAAACGTGGTGAATATCGATCCGTATTTCGAAAGGAAATATACCGTAAACGTTCGAACCCTTTCTTTAAACGGAGAATATCGCCCAAAATCAAACTTTGGTTTTTCACTTGGACTGGAACAAAACTCTTATTCTTTTCCGGATCAACGTATTTCTCCTTTGATCGGAATGAATACGTACGATACTCTAAATACAACTCAGGAATATCAGACTCTTTCTTCCGTTTCCTTAAGTTCATTTCTAATCAATCAATTTAGAGGAAAATTTACTCAGAGTAGCGGCAAATTTTCCATAGAAACAATTTCGCTTTTATCGGGAGTAAAATATTATATTCCAATTTCAGAATCTTTTTTTTGGTTTGTTCAAGGTGGTTTTGGATTCGGAAAAAGTTATGAAAATGGGATTTACACCAAAGCGTTGATTCAAACCGCTCTTTTAATAGGAACTGGAATTCAATGGGAATCGGATCTTTATTTCTTCAACATGACTCTACAATTTCGAAAAACGGATTTAACTGGGTCCGTAAATTCTTATCATTTTCAAGAACCAATTTTTATGATTGGAACCGGATTTAAGTTGTAGCGTCCTCCAACTTCATTTTGCTCGTTCGGTAGAAGACTTCTTCTACAAAAATCCAAATCCTTTATCTATGTTTGCAATTTAAAATATAGTCTAACTTGAGTTCGATGGTCGAAAATCTAAGAGCCGGTCTCAAAACTGTTTGTAGAGAGAAAGGGTAATAATATCAATGTGAAATGGACAAATATTATTCAGAGATACCGGATGCACTTTGGAAACAAATAGCCCCATTAATCCCGAAAGAAAATGTAAATCCGAAAGGAGGTCGCAATCGAGTACCAACACGAGTAGTAATGTCAGGTATCATCTATCGAATGAAAACAGGCTGTCAGTGGCGTGCCATTCCGAATGAGTTTGGATCAGGCCAAACTTGTCACAGAAGATTTCAAGAATGGGAACGAGCAGGAGTATTCAAAAAGATTTATAAATCTATTTTAAAATATTATGATGTAAAGAATCAAATAGCATGGGACTGGGCTTCGATGGATTCGGCAATGGTTAAAGCTCCCAAAGGGGGAGCTTAACTGGGAAAAACCCTACAGACCGTGCCAAATTAGGTGTTAAACGGCATATTCTTACAGATGGAAATGGAATTCCTTTGGCAATTACATTGACTGGAGCTAACGTTCATGACAAACACGGTGTAAAAGATACGTTGAATTCAATCCTAATATTTTCCGGAAAAAGAAGAAAGAAGCCAAAACATATTTGTTTAGATAAAGGTTATGATTTCAAAGATATAGAAGTTTTAATCAAAAGAAGAAACATTCAATCTCATATTCGGAAAAAAGGTGAAAAGCCTCTCATCGGTAAATATAAAGGAAAACCTAGACGTTGGGTCGTTGAAAGAACTAACAGTTGGCACAATCGATTCAGGGCTATCCTAATTCGTTGGGAAAGAAAATCTGAAAATTATCTTGCATCTCTTTATCTCGCAAGCTCTATCATTGCTTTTAACTTTTTTGATAGGTAGTTTTGAGACCGGCTCTAAGCAAATCCTAGCTTTAGCTAATAAAATACATTAAATAAATTTAATACAATAGATTGTCTTAAATTTCAATTTATCATAGAAGCGAGACACTAAGCGTTCTGCTGAAGTTCCTCCGTATCAATCGCTTTCACATTGGTTATACAAACTCAGGTTAGTTTCAGGAATCAGATTTAGAATCTAGGTTCAATAATAAATTTTATGAAATAGAGTTATTGAAAAATATTCTCTCCACTTTTACTTTCCGAAAATAAGCGCGCGCTTATTGCCTTCTGTCCTCTATCTTCTGTCCCATGCCTTCCGTTTCCCAGTCCATCTTAATTACTAAAATATAATTATCTCTGAGAGTATAAGTAAAGATCACAACTTGTTTATGAAGATCCATATCGTACATTGGTTCGGTTACGGTCCATTTTGCAGAATTCTGAACTACCTTTGCCTTATGACGTATAAAAAAAGGCCTCCAGGCGTAATTGTTTCCAATTTCAGTAAGATCGGAATCCCACTCTTCTCCGGGATGAACTCGAAAATATGTAGGAGTAATCTGATAACCGAAAATATCACAGGCAAATACGGAAAGAATTTCCGTAGGAAGTTCCGAGAGCATCAGATGAAGAACTAAAGGAAGATCTTCCTTTCCATTATGTCGAAGAGCTTCTAATTTTTCCCCTAAGGAATCTATAACCGACTGACCTTTTTGAAATTCCTCTAAAAGTTCCATAAACCGAAGGCCGGAAAATTTTTCCAAAGTATCTCTGAGAGTTCTAGTAAATTGTTTTTTATCCTGAAACTCTACTTGAGGTCTTGAAAAATAAAATCCCTGAAGAAGATTTGCTCCCATAGAAAGAGCGAGATGTAATTCTTCTTCCGTCTCAATTCCTTCAAATAGAAGATCAGAACCAAGTTTTTGAGACATATCTGCAATCGCACTCAGTACGTTCTTAAAAGATCTTCGGTTTAAACTTTCCCGCATGATCTTGATATCCACCTTCATAATATCAGGATGAATATAACCGATTCTTTCCAGATTGGAAAACCCAACTCCTAAATCGTCCACTGCAATCTTAAACCCGTAATCTTTGAACACGTTTACGATCGAAAGAAGTTTTTCTATATTACCGTCAAACTTATCTTCCGTGATTTCTAAAACCACTTCGGAAGGTGGAATATCATATTTTTCGATTAGATTGAGAACATGAATTCTTTTGAGATCCAATACATCTCCTGTATGAATCATAGATAGAAAATTAGGCATCATGTTGAGGAAAAGTTTTGTTCGTAAACCGGAGTCTTTTAGATGTCGAATCGCCTTTTCTCGGATCAATCGATCGATTTGGATCAACCGGATTGCATCTAATTCAGGATTGTGAAACTGATAACCCAAAGAACGATATTCGTTCTTTTCGGGAAAATAAAATCTTCCTAAAACTTCGTATCCTATAATGTTACAATTAGTTACCTCCAGAATCGGCTGGTAATGAGGTTGGTAATTGTTTTCTCCATAGGAGAGTAAATTGCTTGTGTCCTGGCTATACAACATGTACTTACTTAAGAATCCCTTACTGAAATCCGCGAAACCGAGCTCCGCAAGCAAAATTCCAGATAAAAAAGTACCTAATTCAAGATTAGGAAAGACTACATTCTTCTTTTTTTTTGAAACCTTTTAAAAAAACTGACAATTTTAAAGGTATTTGCATGAAAGAGGCGATCGGCCATCTTCTCAACCCCTCTACATTAGAACCAAATTTAGGTCTTTATTCTGGAACTCTTGGGATCGATAATTCCAGAGAGTATAAAACCTCTTTTTTGTCTTCCTTGAAAAAGATAGACTCCGTTTTAGTTGATTTGATTACAGAAGATTTTCTACTTGGGCTTCGAATTTTTAGAGGGCCTGGAGCCTGCAAGGCGCTTCTCAATCTCTGGTTTTTCGAATCTGAAAATTTTAGAGACTTTGAATGGGCGGGAAGCGCAGGTAAAGATTTTTTATCCAGAGGTACGTTTCGAAACGGTTATTGGAGTTTTACAAAAGGGGATCAACGATTCAATTTTCGTTTAGACGACACGATCCAACAAGGTTATACCCATTCTTCTATCTTTAGTCCCAATCTCAATTTACAGTTGGACGCACTTGTCAGTACCGTAGAAAAAATAAACAAACCAGTTTCTTCCTTAGAAACTTCTGGAAAAGATTGGTTATTTAGACTGATTTCCCCAGATCTTTCGGTCAGAGGTCAGCTCGCAATCGACGACAAAACTTGGAATTTAGAATCTTCGGAAAGATTATCTTATAGTATTACAAGCGGCTTTGAGAACAGATCTTTTTTGTCGGAATCTAGAATTTACGGTTTTGGATCTGGAAAAAATTCGTTTCGCTTGAACTACAATCCAAACACTGGATTTCTTCTCTGGAAAAATGGAGTTCCTACATTTTTAGAAACTGCAAGTTTAAAAAAAGAATCCTTATCTTATGTACTTCATGACCCTTCGGACCAGATCGAACTTACAGTTACTCCGATTCGAAAAACTCAACATATCGTTTCTGGTTTTTTCGGAAAAAAAATTCCAATGGAAAGAGTAGAAGGTAGTGTTTCCGGTAAAGTTCGTATCGGAAGTAAAAAAGAGACGATCAAAAAAGGTTTTGCCATTTTAGAAATTTAAACTCCGACCTTCGTAGTAGTTCACACAGTTTACGTCTTTTAAAGGAATTATACAATCCATCCAGACAATATTATTGGTGAAGTTTGAGTGCGAGCCATTTCTGGCTATGAAACTCACAACCTGAAACGCTTTCGTAAAAAACGTTTCTTGAGTTCCAATTCCGCCGGAATTTAAACTTACTGTTGCTTCTTGAATGCCGACTCATAACTAATAAACATTCATTCATCTGCTACTGACATTTGCATAATATATCACCAATTTAAATAGACAACCGAGCTTGATTCCAGAATGATTTAACAGGATTAATTCTACGTTTCAATTTTCTTAATGAACGTTTAGCTTCTTTTTTCAAAGTTTCAAAGGATTCCGGACAAAAGTTAGGAAGAAGATATCGTTTCCATTTACCCCAAACATATTCGACAGGATTTAGTTCTGGAGCATAAGGAGGTAGAAATTCAATTGTTATTCTACCATTCAAAGAGTTAATGAACTCATTGACTGCCAAGGAACGGTGAATATTGATTCGATCCCAGATGATGATCAATTTCCCGGGGATATTGCGAAGTAGGGACTTAAGAAAACAAATAATATCTTCTTGTTTAGCCGCTCCCTTTAATATTTGAAAATATAAATTCCTTTGTGTAATTGCTCCGATTACGGAAATCTTTTTCCAAGACCCTACATGTGTAAGAACAGGCGTTTGTCCTACGGGGGCCCATGTGCGAAACACGGTAGGTATTTGCGTTAAACCGCTTTCATCGATAAAAACTATCTTTCTTCGCTCTTTTTGGGCTTTTTTTTAACTTTCAGCCAACGACGCTTCTTCCAATTCGAGATCGCTTTTTCATCTCGTTCTTTAGCTCGTCGAATCGGCTTTTGTACACTAAAACCAATTCTACGTAATATTTTCCATACATGATCCGGATGATAGTGGATACAGAACTTCTTTTCTATTAACTTTGCTACACGACGACAAGTCCAAATCGGAGTATCGAAGCCGTGTTTCATTGGACCTTCGATTAACATGCTCGTGAGTTCTTCTACTTGCGATTCCGTCAAGCGAGGAAGTCTACCGGCTCGACCGTTCCAAAGAACAGATTCTTCGCCTCCTTCCTCTACTTGTTTCTCCCACTGCCTTACTGCATGCCGAGTCACTCCCAGACGACGCGCCACTTCAGATCTTTTAATCCCTTCCCCTCGCAGCTTCAGGCCTTTTAAACGACGTTTCTCTAATCCTTTGAAATCTCGTTTCACTCCCGCTATATTACCCATTTCTACAGTCTTTTTTTATTAGATTATTTGGGTACTTCTTTTTGGTGATATATTATGCAATTGTCAGTAAGCTCGTATTCTGCAAGCGCAATAACAATCGCTTTCATATTAGAGTTGTTGAAAATTCCATAGTTCAATTTAATAAAACTTCTTCAATCGACCGTTTCCATGAAACAGATAGAAAATTAATTTTTCAACAACTCTATTGGTTATACCGAACTTACACCCAATAAACGCTCAGAGTCAAAAAATATAAATTTAAACTTATATATAATTCATATGTATGTTTAAAATAAACGAATTATCATTTTCATTCATTAGAATATATTAACAGATGCCTGAGGCACTTCGATGCTACTGTTTTCTAATTTATCGTATCACTCACAAAACGGCGTTTCTTTAGAAAACATGCACCGATTCAACCTAAGGTAAAATTATAAAAATATATTTTTATAATAAAAAAAATCTCTAAGAAATTAACTCAATCTTCCTAAGAATAAAATCTTAGAGTATTAAGATATAATTGATTTTTATTTTTAGAAATTAGAGTTCTTGAGAAGTTCCATAATTCAGTTGAACAAAACTGTTTCAATCGATCGTTTATATAAAAAAGAAATTAATGGAGAATTCATTTTTCAACAATTCTAATATTGATTCATAATTTAATCTTATAAAAGAGAGGGATAAAATATGCGTAATTGGAAGAAAGTGTTAATAGTAGTTCTGTTAGTCTCGATCGGAGTTGGTTTCGAGTATGGTGAAAGCCATACTCGTGTACACGCCGCTTCATCATCGAAGGCTAATTACTCGATTGCTCAAAAACCTACCGATCCACCAAAAGATAAACCGATCAAAGTAGTTGTAAGTAATAAGAAGGCGTATTGTTATTCTCCTGCTTTTACTAACGGTGAAGGTTACGTTTGGATTGACAAGTGTACGGATAAGACTCCTAAAGCAAGATACGATGTGTTTCAAAGAATCTCTTATTATATCAATGACACTTGGTTGTGTATTACTGCTCCAAGGTCAGTCATACGTGGGGTAGAACCCTGGGACTATGTAAATCTCAGACCTTGTACGATCAATGATCCTAAGCAAAGATGGATCGTAAAAGAGAATTCTTTTTGGACTGCAGATGGATTTTATCGTTTAAAAGATACAAATTGGTATGGTTATATCTCTAGAAACTCTGGAGATAAATATAATCACACATTAGATTCTTCTATGGATGATTGGGTTAAAACAGTAGCCACTCCTGGAAACATCAGCATTCAAACTTCCATTGCTTGGGATTTGCAAACTACTCAAGGAAATGAACGTTACTTTGTTCGTTGGGGAGGTTCGGATAAAAATACTACACCTCTTTACTACAATCCTGAAAGTGGACATCTTGCTCAGTATGATCCAGTAAGTGGTTCACTCTATTGTATGTATTCTCAGGTGGATGATAATCAATGGAATTGGGTCAAGTGGGCATTGTGTAGTGACGCAGCAATCAGTAAAGATAATCCAGCTTTTTGGAATGTATTTTTTGAAACTGATGAAGGAGGAATGATTACTGACTATAAAGGTAATATCCTCAGAGTTACCAGATACGGATTCAATAAGGGTGTTGCTTATGCTGCCAAACCTTCTTATTTAGAAAAAGATACTACCCATAGTCCCACTTCTTTGTTTGTTGTTGATGAAGGTTTATTGAATTGGACGCGTTATACAACTTCTAATCTTGGTAAGACAGATCAGTATTGTCCAGCTGGTAATAAAGAAGGTCTTGGACGTAAAAGAGTAGTAAGAACTTTACCACCTGATTTTCAATTAACTGAAGCTTGGATGAATAGACTTTATGATATATCTATGTCAACCACAGGTTCGACAATCTCAATTGGGGTATGTGGTGTTTGTATGCTTCACAGTTTTCAAATGTTAGCAGAACTACAAGAGTATCATTCTCAAAGCCCACTTCAAAGCGGAGGTTACTTCTTCAACACAGCTCCGAAGATCGATCCATTTATTTCATTTAGACAACTTTATCCGGAACTGGGTAATATGCTGGCAAATATACTACAAGTGTATGGTTCTGATAATTCCAGCCGAAGGTTAGCACTTAGAACCGCTAGAACTATGTTGTCTCAATATAGATGGAGTATCACTCGTGAATCTTCTACCACATCTGAAATACAATCTCACGTTACCTCACTCATTGATTCTTCTCCTGGAAGTACTTGGTTAGCACTCATAAGACGACAACGTCCTGATGGAACAATAGGGAGACACGCCGTTCCAGTTCTTAGAACCTCTCAGGGGTTAGTAGTAATTCCAACAGCTACAACAACTTTGACACTTAGCGATTATAGGCAAGCTTTAACACCTACCATGGATCCGAACCAGGTAATTAGAAACCTGGAAGCACGACCTGATAGGACTCTAACAAGACTTACAACTATACAGTTAGGAGAACTTTACAATAATCCCTTAGATTTCCTAGTTTCTAACTGGAATTGTACTGGAGAAGGAGAAGACAGAAGAGGTTCGGGACATTTCCCAACCAGTGCATCCATAAATCAATGTATAAGTGGCAGATGTCCATTACCACAATAAACACTAATTAAATAAGTATAACAGAAAAAGCCGTTGATGTAGATATCTATTTTGTGAATACATTTCTACATCAACGTTTACAGATATAATTTGTAATAGTTAGTATTTGATCTTACTTATCTATAACTATTTAACAAAGTATTTAATATTTTGCTTTAAGATAGGGTCTTGTAATAAAAACTTAAGAAGCCCAATTCTATAGAGATGAGAGACAAACTATTTTTAATATAAATAGAATTGTTGAAAAATTAATTTTCTTTTGTTTCTTATTCATTAAAATAAATAGATAATACTATATTACTAATATAAGATTTTCAAGTATTCTATTGAATAATAATTTAGAATTTTATTCCAAACATCTTTTTCTATTTAAATAAATAGCTTACATTTGAAAAAAATCTAGTAAATTTTATCTTGAATGCTATTCGAAGATGTTTTAAAAACTATTATCACAAAGATGTGTGAAAAATTATCGATGCATTTTTGTGAAAATATAAAAGTTCTTTAGATTGTATCTATCTCGCAATTTATATTTATGGCTTATTGAGGTAAATAATACATTCTAATTTTCTGAACAAACTATAACATTGAATAAGTACAAATCATAAGAAAATTTTTTGAATCGACCAATTATAGCAAGCTCAATATAGTTTATGACAATGAAAACCTATATCGCGCTATTAAGAGGAATCAACGTAAGCGGTCAGAAAAAAATTCTTATGAAAGATCTTTCTTCTCTTTTTGAATCCTTGGGATTTATGAATGTTAAAACGTATATCCAAAGTGGAAACGTTTTGTTTCAAGATAAAAATAAAAATGTAAAAGAACTTATCGCCTTAATTGAGAAAAAAATTGCGGAGGTTTTTGGATTCAATGTGGTAGTATTTATTCGATCCAAGGAAGAATTAAAAAAAATCATTCAATCTAACCCCTTTTTTGCAAAAGACTCAAATCGAATTTACGTTTCCTTTTTAAACGAATTCAAAAAAAATCCAGATCTTACCGAAGTCGAAAAAGTGAAAATAAAAGGTGAAGAATTGATCGTTCAAGGTAAGGAAATTTATTTCTTTTCTCCGAAAGGTTATGGTATTTCAAAATTATCTAATAATTTTTTAGAAAAAAAATTGAGCATATCTGCAACTACTAGGAATTGGAAAACTGTAGTTACATTATCCGAATTGACAGAGAATCTAGACCTTAAATAAAAAATTCTTAAAGTTTTTTAAAAAATATATTATAATATTTTGATTTTTAACAAAAACTTGTGCAAAATTTTAACTAACGCAGTCTCAGCTTAGAGTTTTTCTCAAAACCTCAAAGAATTTTACACGATCATTCTTTAGAAATTTTTAATAAACTATAGTAGTTCCTACAAATTAAGTCGCATTTAGCAATTTGCGAACTTTTGAGCAGATCTAATGTCGTTAAATTTTCGTAGTAGGGTTCCTACATTGGACGGTTTTGAGACAAGTTTTTAATAAAATCTGGGCGAATAAAAACTCAATACAACAACTTCCGGAACTCAATGCTGCTCTCTATGGATTGCAGCATAATAATCGCTTTTGCATTAGTTATACCGAACTCACATTCAATGAAAATCACCAAACATTTACTTTTTGTAATAGTTCCCACATTTTAGGAATTGATCCATAAAGTTCAAATCCAAACTTTTTTCAAAAAAATGAATTTCTACGCTGAACTTATGTTAATTAGCTAAAAATCAATCTGTGGAACTTACTGCAAACTTCAGATATCAACGTAAATCCAATGTGAGAAATTCGTTTTATAAAACCTGATTTTTCCGTAAAAATAAATGTGGGAACTATTACAAATCCAGATTTTACAGTTAAGATATAGAAAATGTAGGAGTTCACATAAATTTTAATCACGAAAAATGAATATTAAAAATTTGCAATGTGCCTTAATTCGTGGGAACTACTGTCTCAAGAAAAATTTTTCCGCTAATTTCTCTTATATCGAATTTGTAACAATATTAGGTTTATCTTAATATAAAAACGAAACCGTACTACGCAATAGTTAAGGATTATATCTACATTTGAGAATAGAACCAGTCAATTCGGAAAGTCGAATCTTTTGGTTACCATTTTCGTCAAAGTTATCGTCGTTTAACCAACGTAAAAAAGCGTTTTGGACTTTAGGCCATTCTGAATCGATAATTGCAAACCAGGCAGTATCTCGATTGCAACCTTTTAAGACATTTGCTTGCCTAAAAATTCCCTCAAAGGATAAACCTAACCTTTGCGCAGCCGCACAGGAAGGCGCGTTTAATGCGTTACATCTCCATTGATACCTTCTATAACCAAGTTTGAATACATTTTCCATCATAAGATACATCGCTTCCGTAGAAATTTTAGTCTTCTGCATCAAAGGAGAATACGCCAAATGACCAACTTCTATAGAGCCTGCGCTCGGTTGAATTTCCGCATAACTAGCAATACCTACCGGTCGCTTCATTAATAGGTCAATGATCGCAAAAAACAAAGGATCTTCATTTTGACACGTATTGTTTATCCATTCTTGGTATTCTAAAAAAGTTTCAAAAGGACCGTAAGGAAGATAAGTCCACATCTTTCCTTCTCTATCGAACAAATTTGCGGAATATAATTCTTGCGCATGCAACGCCGACTCCAAAGGTTCTAATCTACAATATTTGCCTTCAATCGTTTCTTTTTTGGGATACTGGACTGGTTTCCAATCAGAAAGTAATTTGCCAATTGGTTGGCCAAATCGATTTGTATTTTGCGTTTTCATTTTTTCAGATTGTTGTAGTTTGTCCATTTTCCCAAGTTTCTAGTCGTAGCCACTATTTTAATAATTAATTATATTTTGATATTCTTTCTAAAATTATATCCACCGATGTTATCTACAAAATATTTATGACTTTGAATCGAATCCTATTTTAAAAACAGACTTTTCAAATAAATTCTCGTTTAAAAACAAAATCTTTACACTTATCATATAGTTTTGAGCAGATATATTTTAAATTTAGAATATCACCGTCTCTATCTTTACAAATTCCAATTGTAGAAACCTTAAAACTAAGATTCTACATCAATCGGAACCTTAAGATTACGTAAAATTAAAAATTTATTTTATATATAATTCATAATATTTTAATTTTAGTCAAAAATTCCTAAATCCATTTTGGCTTCTTCCGTCGCCATTTCTCTCGGGTCCCATTTAGGCACCCAAACAACTTCCACTTCCGCTTCGGTAATTCCTTCCACTCGCAGTGCGTGATCCTTGACCTGTTGTTTCATTTGAGGTCCTGCGGGACAAGCCATAGAAGTATAAGTCATATCAATCTTTGCCTTACCATTTTCAACCTTGATTCTGTAAATAAGCCCGAGCTCGGCAATGGAAATTCCAATTTCAGGATCTTCCACTTGTTTTACTTCTTCGTAAATCTGTTCTTCTAACGTATTTGTAGGAGCTTCCAACATTTGATTTTTTCCCTTTCCTTTTTGATTAAACTCCATTGTAACGCGAGTTCAATTTAAGAAAATTAGAAAAGATCTTTTTAAATGTACCACTCAAACCTGAAAAGGAATTGTGGTGGTTCCCACAGATTAAGTCTCTTTTTAGATTTAATAAGTTTTGTTACCTATTGGCTTATTATAAATTTTTATAGAACGAAGGATCTCTCCCAAAAACTGTCAAAGAACCATAGAATCAATACATTAGAGTTGTTGAAAAATTCCATAGTTCAGATTAACAAAACTGCTTCAGCCAATCGTTTCCGTAAAACAGAAACAGATGGAGATTCATTTTTCAGAAACTCTACTAAGTTCATGAAGTGAGACACTCTAATTTCCAAAATGTGGGAACTACTGCAAACCAGGATTTAACTGTAAAACACTTGTGGGAATGAACTACGACAAAATCTTACTTCTGCAATTGCAAAAAAGCCCGCTCTAATGTGTTCCAAGGAAGAACGGCACATTTAATTCTAGCAGGAATTTTTTTAACCGACTCCATCGATTCCAAATCTTCCAGTCCCTCATCAAACTTAGGGTCTTGATTCTCTAAAATCATATTCTTAAAGCGTAATATTATATCTTTGGCTTCGTTTATGGTTTTTCCATAAATCGATTCCGCCATCATAGAACCAGACGCTTGTGAAATAGAACAACCCTTCCCAGTCACACGAATTTCCGCAATTCGATCTCCGTTTACATTGATCGTTAACTCAAGTTCATCTCCACAAAGTGGATTGACCCCGTGTTCGTACAAATCGGCTGGTTCCAGCTTTCCCCGAAATCTAGGATTTTGATAATGATCTAGAATTACTTCTTTATATAAACTATCGCTTAAGGACACGGGAGAAAATCTCCTTTACCTTAATTAGACCTTGAATCAATCGATCAATGTCGTCTTTTGTATTGTAAAGATAAAGACTAGCTCGACAAGTTCCAGGAATATTTTGAAACGCCATAAAAGGTTGTGCACAATGATGTCCGACTCGAATTGCAATTCCTTCTTCGTCTAAAATCGTTCCTACGTCATGAGGATGTACACCTGGAAAGTTAAAAGAAATCACCCCTCCTCTTTTAGATAAATCCCTAGTTCCATAAAGTTCTAAACCACCAAAATCATCTAATCGATCCAAAGCATACGAGAGCAATTCTACTTCATGATTTCTGATTTCCTGCATTCCTATATTTTCGAGATACTCGATCGCAGACCCAAATCCGATTACTCCTGCTATGTTCGGAGTTCCCGCTTCTAGTTTGGATGGAAGCTCCGCATAAGTGGACCTTTCCTTATATACTTGAGAAATCATATCTCCACCACCCATCCAAGGAGGCATTTCTTCTAAGATTTCTTCCTTTGCGTAAAGAACTCCAACACCAGTCGGGCCTAACATCTTATGTGCGGAGAATACATAAAAATCATATTCCATTTCTTTCATATTTACTGGAAGATGACAAACTCCCTGAGCTCCGTCTACCAACAGTTTAGCGCCAACTTCTTTTACACGTTTTTGTATGGGTAAAATATCGTGAATCGTCCCGGTCACATTAGACATCTGAGAGACAGCAACTAACTTAGTTTTGGTGGTAATAATCTCCTTTAAATTAGAAAGATCTAAAGTACTGTTTTCGTTTAAAGGAATGAATTTTAAAATTGCCTTTTTTTCCTGAGCCAACATTTGCCAAGGTACGATATTAGAATGGTGTTCCAATTCGTTGAGTACGATTTCGTCCCCTTCCTTAACTTGAGTCCTCCCCCAAGTTTGTGCGACTAAATTGATCGATTCCGTTGCGTTTCTAGTAAAAATACAAACTTTCGCACACTGAGCTCCGATAAATCTGGAAAGACGAATTCTACTCAGTTCATATTTTTCAGTAGCTTTTTGAGAAAGATAATAAATCCCCCGGTGAATGTTAGCGTTCTCTTCTCGATAATACTTTTCGATCGTATCGATGACCGTAAACGGTTTCTGAGAACTGGCTGCACTGTCTAAAAAGACAAGTGATTTCCCGTTCATCTTCGTTCCCAAGATAGGGAAGTCGGTTCTGATTCTTTCGGCAGAGAAACTCATATCTGTCAATCCTCCAAATCTACCTCGACGGAGTCATCTACGATTCTCACCGGATACACTGGTAGATCTTCCACAGCGGGCATACAAAGCGCTTTTCCGGTCTTGATGGAAAACTGCGCTTCGTGTCTCGGACAAGTAATTACGTCCCCGCATAGTTTTCCTTCCGAAATGGCTTCTCCGTCGTGTGTGCATACGTCTTCAAACGCGTAAACGTTTCCATCCAAACTCGTGATCCCGATTCTATTATATCTGGTTTCAATTACTTTGACTTTCCCATTTTCTATTTCGGAGAGTTTTGCGAGTTTACGAAAGCTCATATAACCCCTTCCACCTTTTTAGCAATCAACCGAAACAGTTCTTCTTGTATAAAATCCGATTCAATTTCGCCGATTACTTGGCCTAAAAATCCGTCCACAATCATCCTTCTGGCTTCATCTTCGTCAATTCCTCTGGAAGCGAGATAAAAAAGTTGTTCTTCGTCGATCTCTCCGACAGTAGCCCCGTGTTCACACTTTACGTTTTCTGCATATACTTCCAGTTTAGGAATCGATTCCGCTCTTGAAGTTCTATTGAGTAATAGATTATTGTTGATCTGAATTGCGTTTACGTCTTTGCAAGAATTAGGGATTCTTAAATTTCCTGTAAAGATATGATGCGCCTTATTCTTCAATGCGCTTCGATAAAGAATCGAACTTTCTGTATGACTTTCATTGTGGACAATTTTCACTTCTGAATCCTGAAATTCCCTCGCAGCCATTGGAGCAAGTCCGATCACTCTGGCTCTTGCACCTTTCCCGGAAAGATCTACGTTGAGTAAATTTTTTCCTTTATAACCGCCCGGTGTAACTTTTGCGATTTTTACGTCTGAGTCTTCTTTTTGATCGGAAAATAAATTCTGAAAATGGAATATAGAAGATCCAAAGGATTCGATTCCTACATAAGATACTTTGGAACCAGCTCCGATCTGTAAAACGGAAAGTCCCTGGAAAAACTTTAGTTCTTGTTCTTCAACACATTCATAACGTTCGACAATCAATACCTTGTTATGACTTCCGATTTTAGCTATGATCAAAGGTAGAATCTTGTTTTCCTTTTCAAGACGAAATTTGATTTCAATTTCTCCTTGAACTACGAAGTCGTTTCCTATTTCGAGAAAAAGTCCGTGAGTAAAATTGGAAAGACTATAGAGGGTAAACCATTCTTCATTCTGTTTTTGGAATATACTTTCCAAAGTATTTAAAAAGATTTCTAATTCTTTCCCGGAAAGTGTTTCCGATCTTTGTAGTTGAACCGAATCCGGAATTTTCCAAGATACAGCGGCGGAATCTGGCACTTCGGTAAATTCTTCCGGATGAAAATTAGAAAGAGGTATTTTTCTCCAAGATTCGTTCTCCGGTCCAGGAATTTTCAGAGTTTGAAATTTGGCAAAAACCTTCTTACGAAAATCTTTTAGAGCCTGAGATTCCTTACTTTGAGAAACGAACTTCTCAAACTGGTTTTCCAAAGACATTTTTATTTCAGTCTCTCGATTCTGCAAGGACCCAGTCATATCCTTTTTCTTCCAATTCGAGCGCTAGTTCCCTTGTTCCTGTTTTTAAAATTTTTCCTTTTGCAAATACGTGAACAAAGTCGGGCGTGATATAGTTTAGCATTCTTTGATAGTGTGTGATGAGTAGTATAGAACGTTCCGGAGTTTTATTTCGATTGATTCCTTCACTTACAATTCGGAGCGCGTCTATATCAAGTCCAGAATCGGTTTCGTCCAATACGGAAAGTTTTGGTTTGAGTAAGCTCATCTGTAAGATTTCGTTTCTTTTTTTTTCTCCTCCGGAAAACCCGTCGTTCACATAACGTGCAATAAATGATTCTGGCATATCAAGAGCCGCCATAGATTCTTTGAGTTCTTTTCTGAATTCTTTGACGGGTAGTTCTTTTCCTCTTACCGACTTTACGATGGTTTTTAAAAAATTTCCAATCGTAACTCCCGGAATGCTAGTCGGGTATTGGAAACAAAGAAAAATCCCAAGTCTGGCTCTTTCGTCCGTCGGAAGATTTAAAATGGATTTTCCTTCAAATAGAATATCTCCCGACAAAACCTGATATTTAGGATGTCCCATGATTACATTGGAAAGTGTACTTTTTCCGGAACCGTTTGGGCCCATAATGGCATGGACTTCTCCAGGTCGGATTGTGAGATCGACCCCTTTTACGATTTC
This sequence comes from Leptospira noguchii serovar Panama str. CZ214, assembly GCF_000306255.2. Lineage (GTDB taxonomy): Bacteria > Spirochaetota > Leptospiria > Leptospirales > Leptospiraceae > Leptospira > Leptospira noguchii. The sequence continues at coordinate 131,968 of NZ_AKWY02000026.1, read as the reverse complement.
TTTGATTTCTCCGGAATCTCCGATTTGAATTCCCGCTCTGAGATTCTGGATTTTTAAAATCTCGGTCACAAAAGCACCTTTCTTTGCGAATATTCGAGACTGCGATCCTTTTCCAACTTATTCAAACTTTGTTTTCGGTTTGTAGTTTTCCAAGTTTTCGACGAGAAAACCGTCCTAGATTCTTTCTTAATCCCGATTCTACCAATGTTTTTTCTAGTTAGGAGAGATCAATAGGAAAGAATTTGGATACAAAATCTGTTCTACAGAATTATCCCTGAAATGTGGGAACTATTACAATTCTTAACTCGATCATTCATAAAACTGAATTCTAAAAAACCAAAATATAGGAACGATTCATCTTACATAAGCTTCAATACAATTTAGATACCACAAAAAAGAGACGTAATTTGCGGGAGCTATTACAAAGTCTCGGATTTCCATCAAACTATTACATCCAGATTTTAGTTGATGATATTTATTTGAATCTTGACTCCTCTTTTATTTTCTCCTACAATATGGATCGAACAAAAAATCGTTCTTACAAATCTGGAATACTCTTTTGTATGAGTAGGTTTTTAACAGACGAGAATACTCTGATTCGAATTTGAGAAGTAAGTTTAATTGAAATAACTCAATAATTTACAAGAATGACAGTTCTATACGTAAATCTATCTTCACTTCTTACTGTCGAGTCAAGTTGTTCGTTTTCGTTCTGAATCGTGTAGACAACGGTTTTTGAGTCATTGTTGTAAAACAAAGATCCCAACATAACATCCAAGTAAAATTGTTCCGCAGGTTTTAGAGAGGAAAAGAAATATGAAAAACAAATGGGTAGTGGTCGCAAATAGGTCCGAAGCGAAAATTTTCGAATACAAAGGATCTAGAAAAGGTTTAGAACTTTTGGAAAGTATTGAAAACCCAAAAGGAAGAATGAAAAATTCTGAATTGATCCCCAATTCTTTCGGTGGCGGAAAACGAGCAAAAGCACAGAGAATCTCCTTTGATTCCGATTCCGTTCAAGAACCGAAACGAAAAGTTGCCGAATCATTTGCCAGTCAAATTTCGGATGTAATTTCCCAAGGAAGAAAGTCGAATCGTTTTTTAAGTCTCGTTCTAGTTTCAGAGCCCAGATTTCTCGGAATGCTTTTAGATAAAATGGATCGAAGATCTCAGTCTATGATTTTTCACAAAATGGGAAAAGACATTACAACGACGAACAACCAGGTGATTCTTTCTCATCTTCGAGAAATTCTTTTTTAACCTGTGATAGTTCCCACAAGTTAAGTCACATTGTAAATTTATAATTTTTTAATGAACCTGAACAGGCGTAAGGAACCCATGATTTTGAAAAAAGTTGGAATCTAAACTTTACAGATCGATTCCTAAAATGTGGGGAACTACTGCAATTTAAAAAATAGAAGTTGATAAATCTGTCGTTTTCAAATGCGGGAACTCACACAAGCTCAGGTTTTTCTGTAAAATTATGTGGGAACTACCGCAAATCACGATTTTACAGACTAATTCTAAAATTGTAGGAATTCATACTTTTAGAAAAGTCTTTCTCATTTTCATTTTCTTACGCAGAACTCATATTATTATAATTTTCATAGAATGTTTGGGACAGACTCAAAATAGATTTTTCACTTATAATGATCGCCAAACGATGATTTTATATAATCATTTGATCGGTTGGTAATTCTTTTTGAATTTTATAGAGTAAAAATTCCCTAAATTTCAATCCGGGTTAAAAACTCTATTCGGAAAAAAATAGACAGAAACCTACCGCTTCTATTACTTAACCTTTTAATTTCTCATTGAAAAACTTCGGAGATCCGAATGACTAATTCACAGGGCAAATACGTCCTTTCCATCGACAGCGGGGGAAGCGGAATTCGTGCGTTTTTATTCGATCGAAAAGGTAATATAGTCGAAAGACAATATGAAAAAACTCCTCCTAATATTCCAGAAGCAGGCGCATTAGAACACGATCCTGAAGTTCTATGGAAGGCGCTTCTTTCTCTTTTAAAAAAGATCCAAAAAAATCAGCAAATCGTAAAAGAAATTGCTGCATTAGGAATTTGTAATCAACGTGGTTCCTTTCTTTTATGGGAAAAATCCACAGGAAAACCGTTAACTCCTTTGATCAGTTGGGCTGACGTTCGTTCTCATAAAACCGCAGAACAAATGAACCGAAATCTGATCTGGACAATCATCCGTGTTATATCAACGTTTGTAGGAAGATTGACAAACCATCCGATGATGATCGCTACTTCTATGCTCCGATTTACGACAGATCACGCGACTTGTAGGTTAAAATGGACTTTAGATAAAAATCCGGATCTAAAACAAAGATGCAAAAAAGGTGAAGTTCTTTTTGGTACATTAGATACTTGGTTCATTTATAAACTTACCGGTGAAAAACAACATCTCACCGATTCGTCTAACGCAGTTGCTACGGGAATGTTTAATCCTTTTCAATTGATCTGGAACCTACCGATTCTTTCTATTTTCGGAATTCCTTCTAATTTATTTCCAGAAGTAAAAGATAGTAACGGAAACTTTGGTCACACTTTACCAGAATATTTAGGAGGGCATTCAATTCCAATCCGGGCTTCGATTGGAGATCAAATGGCCGCACTTTTTGGTCATTGTTGTTTCGAAAGAGGTGAAGTAAAAATCTCCCAAGGTTCCGGAGCCTTTGTGGATATTAACATAGGGCCCAAGGCAAAACTTTCCAAACGCGGCCTTTTTCCAATGATCGCCTGGAGAATCGACGGCAAAACTACGTATATGTTAGAAGGTTATGTTGCAACTGCCGGAACTCTCATAGATTGGTTGGGACAAGGAATCGGACTTTCAGATACACCTAAGGTTTTGAACGAACTTGCTGCCCAATCAGAGGACACAGAAGGAGTCGTTTTTATTCCAACTCCTACGGGAGCTCGTTTTCCTTATTTCAATCCTCGTGCAAAGGCATCCGTGATCGGACTGTCTCTCGCATCTCATAGAAGACACGTTGCAAGAGCCGTCCTAGAAGGAATTTCTCTCAGCCTCTATGAAATTTTAGAAGGAATTCAACAAGATACAAAAGTTAAGATCAAAGACATTAAAGTAGATGGTGGTGTATCTCAGTCTGACATTCTTCTCCAATGCCTTTCAGATTTTTCAAACGTAAGAGTAGATCGCTCCCCCGAACCAGACATGACCGCTACAGGAACTGCATATCTTGCCGGTTTGGCTGTCGGTTTTTGGAAAAATTTAGATGAACTGAAGAGTTTACAAAAAGGTTATAAATATTTCGAACCTAAAATGGATTCAACCAAAAGAATTCAAAAAATTCAACGTTGGAAAAAAGCAGTTGCTGCAACTCTTTCCATCGAATGATTACAGTTTTGAAATTCATAGAAGTGTAATTTCAAAAATATCTTAGAATGAATGTAGGAGCTACTTCAAAAAAGCCAACCGATTCCGATCAGATGTAATTTTTTTGAGACTTCTACAGCTTTAAAATCGATCATTCATTTCGGGCGCTATGTTTATGCGTCCGACTAGTCAGACAACGTGAGCAGGGCATAAGAAACCATGAGTTGAAATCTGAACTTTACAGATCAATTCCTTAAATGTAGGAACTACTACATTTTAAAAAATAGAAGTTTATAACAATTGAACCTGTCGTATTCAAGTGTGGGAACTCACACAAAACTTAGGTTTGTCTATAAATGATGTGGGAACTATTGCAAATCACGATTTACGAATAAATTCTAAAATTGCAGGAACTCATACTTTTAGAAAAGTCTTTCTCAACTGAACTCGCGTTAAAATGGGATTTAAATTTTGATGATGGCCGTAAAACAACGGTTTTGTGCAAAAATCTGGTTGGACGATGATTCTTTTTGTATTTCATAGTAGTTCCCACAATTTTCAAAGTTTAACTGTAAATCCACGATTTGTGAGAGTTCCCACATCTATTTTTTTACGAAAAAATTGACCTACGATTTCTTACACCGAATCCACGTTAAACTACTGATCTCTATCAAATTGAGTACTTAAATGTTTATTTCAAAGCGCCGTTTTCAAGTAAGTTCGATAAAATCTGATGCGAAAACGATTGAACTCAGCAGAACGCTTTCCTATGGGTCGCGTTAAACTCAGCAGAACGCTTTCCTATGGGTCGCGTTCTATATTGAAACTAAAGATGAATTATTGTATAACATTTTCTGCATGCAATTGGTTGACTGGAGCTGAAGGCACAACGGTGGATTTGCACCGATTTTCTTACGCAAAATTTACGTTTATGGTCATTTCCATAAAATCCAAAAGAATCAGTTACTGAAAAATTAAATTTCTACATAAAACCGTTGTTTTGCGACCAATTACACAGCTAAGAATGATTTCTAGAGATTTTAAAGTGTCAGACAAGCTCAAAGTTCAAGAAGCAAACTAGTACGGTCATAACCTTCGAGAAAAATCAAACCGTGACAAATATCTGACAAAAAATTCTATCGTGAATTTTCCTACCAAGATAATCTGGACTGCACAAATAGAGGTGATTTTCGATGAACTCAAAAAATATGACTCTTTCCATCTCGATTGTTCTGATCTCTTTGGTTCTTTTTTTGAACTGTGGAGATAAGTCCGAAAAACCAGTTGAAACGACTTCTGCTCCTATTGCAACGGAAACCGCTTCGACTCTCAGCCCCGAACTTCAAAAAGGACAGGAAATCTTTTTACAAAACTGTTCTTCTTGTCATGGTGAAAAAGGAGCGGGAGACGGAGCTGCTGCTGCAAGCCTCAATCCGAAACCTCGTAACTACAAGGCGCCTGCCTCACAGTGGAAAAACGGAAACACAGAGACGGGAATTTTGAAAACTCTCAACAACGGAATCCCAAACAGCCCGATGGTCGCTTATAAATTCTTAGGTGATGAAAATCTGAAACTACTTGCAAAATACGTAGTTCATCTTTCTCAAAACTAAGATTTTTTTGGATCGGAGAACCTACGTTTTCCGATCCATTTTTATTTTTTCGACTGGCTTTTTGAACCCCAAAGCGTATCTTAATTCTTGATGAATTCAAACAATTCACTTCCACCATGCGGTGAAAATTGCGGAATCAGTAGAACCTCTCCCAATACTCGAGAAGAGAAAACGTATACAAAACTAGGTATCTTTTTAATTCTATTTGGAATTTCATCTAAACCGAAAGCGGTTAAATTTTATTGCAAAAAATGCGGAAGACAATTTGATCAATTGTCTCCTACTGAACTCGGAAATTACGCGTAATTCGATTGACTTTCATAGAATTGAAAGGTTTTTTGTTTTAAGATTTTTATGTCCGAAGACTTTAAAATTTTTGTAGATCTAGCCGTTTCTGTTCCGATCATCCATATCGAAGGAGAAATTACTTCGGAAGCAGACGAAACAATCTTAGAAAAATATGAATCCATTCCCGAAGGAAAACGGAATCGTGTTATTCTAAACTTCCAAGGTACTTCCTATATCAATTCGGCAGGCATTGCTACTCTCATCAGTTTAATTACCAAAGCTTCCGAAGCAAAAAGAAAAATTGAATTTGCAGGTCTAAGCGAGCATTTCAGAAAGGTGATGGACATCGTAGGATTAGCTGACTTCGTTCTGATTCATAACTCCCTCCAAGAAGCCCTTAAATAAAACAAACTCTACTTAACAAATCCATTATAGAGTTTCGCTTTCAATAGAGAAAATTATTCTATAAGATAGATTTTTAATTCTTCTGAGAAGCAAAGCAATAGTTTTATACAAAAATTTGATTGGTCGATGATTCCTTTAGATTTTATAAAGTTTCCTAAAAAATAAAATCCAAAACGAGTCAAAAAAGTAGTAGTTCCTCATTTTTTATAGAACTAATTTTTAAGAATAGAAATTACTCAAATAATATGAGTGCCACTTTTACAGCTGTGGTAGTTCCCACAAATTCAGTCTGGTTTCGACCCACTTTGTGGTTTTGAAATATGTTTTCTCCGTAAAATAATTGTAGTAGCTCCTGCACTTTCAATTTTATTTACAAACCGAACGGATACACAAAGATTTTTGGCAAATGCTATTTTCATATCAGAACTTGTCCAAAATCCTGTCGAGCGACAATAGAAGCGAGACGCTGAGTTTCCCTTAGGAAGTCATAACCAACCCCACAAGTATTTGGATCTCAATACAAATCTGTCGGAATTACGACAAATCCTCTGTAAAAAGATCGGCCCCACCCGCGTTTCGGGTGGAGGAGGAGAGGTGGTGGGAAGATTTGAAAGATTTTTCTCTATCAGAAAAACATACTTTTTGCAAGTAAAAAGGCTCATTCTTGTTCTTGTCGGAACACTTGAAAAATGTGCGTTGATTCTAAAATCATCTTCAATTGTCGGGTTGGTTATGATAGGAAAGAGTGAGACGCTTTAGTTCCATAAATGTGGGAACTACTGCAAAATTTAACAAGATTAGAACTGCTCGAAAATTCGCAAATTGTCACATGCGACCTAATTTGTAGAAGCGAGACGCTTTAGTTCGAGAGAGCGTTCTGCTTTAGTTCCCTCACAAATCTCTTTCGCGTTATACCTAATCACGTTAATATGAGTTTTTTCAATTTACTTTCATTCAGAAATCCATTTTCGTTTTTTAAAATCTTCAATTACAATTTCTAAATCGGCGGGAGTATCCACGGACAATCCAGCTTCCGTTGATAAATAAATTCCAATCCCATAACCAGCTTCAATCGCTCTGAGTTGTTCCAAAGATTCCGATTCTTCTAAATTACTTTTGGGAAGAGAATTGTATTGTAAAAGGAAATCCCGATCGTATCCATAAATTCCCAAATGACGATACAAAGGAACCGTAGTCTTAAATTGACTGGGGATCAAAGATCTGGAAAAATAAATAGCCTTTCCATTCCGGTCTATAATTACCTTAACTCTATTGGGATCGGCTGCATGAGAAAAATCTAATAAAGGAATCGCTGCTGTACTCATCGCCCATTCCGGATGAGAGGCTTTTAAACTTGCAACCCCATCGACTAACTCCGGTTCAATTCCGGGCTCATCTCCTTGTATATTTATAATTACCGAATATTCAGAAAATTGATTGGCGACTTCAATAATTCGATCGGTTCCTGAAGGATGATCCGGACTAGTCATTATACTTTTTCCGCCAAATTTTAGAACGACTTCATGAATTCTAATATCGTCGGTTGCAACAACTAACTCAGACAAGGCGGAAGACCTGGAAGCGTTCCTATACGTCCATTCTATCATGGTTTTGTCGCCTATTTTTGCAAGAGGTTTTCCCGGAAAACGAGAGCTTGCATAACGTGCAGGAATTACTCCCAAAATTTTTTTCATCAATTAGTTGATTATAAATTCCGTGAAATAAACTTCCTGAATTTTTCCTTCAGTAAGAATATGATTTACTTGTGCTTTAATTTCTTCTCTTAGATCCAATTGATCCTCAATATTAATCAGTTCGTCTTTGGACTTTCTTCCCACGATCAAGTTAATCAAATCTCGCATTTGTGCGTTTCTTTCCGCAAGTTCTGCCGATAAGGTTTGATCTTCCTTTGCAATTCCAAACGCCAGTTTCATTTTTACGAAGTGAGCTTCTCCCTTATCGGAAGTGTTGATACGAAATTCTTCCGTAAAATTATAGTTTGCTAATGGTGGAGGAGGTTTTACCAGAGCCACATTCTTCATCTGAGTGAACGTATTTGTGGCGGTTTCTTTTGCTACTATCATCGCGATGACCGCCACGATAATAATTCCAAAAATGGCTCCCGCCACATATAAAAGCCATTTGATAATGGGCGATGTTCCACCACCACCCTCGGCGGCGGGGAGCCCGCCTTCTTCCTCATCTATTTCCGCGTCACCCATAGGTTTGCCTCCTGAATTTTAACGTTAGTCGCTCTTCCGATTACTCTTTGCCGGGTACACTCGACTCTGAGCCGGGAATTTTAGTATTTGGAAGTCCGTAGTTAGTTTCGTATGGACTTCTTTTTGTGGATTTCTCCGTCATAATTACTATATCAATTCTTCGATTATAAGCCTTAGCTTCGGGTGTTCCAGCATACTCTACAACCAAAGGTCGAAAGGCTCCGAAACTCACGGCCTGAAACCAAGACGGGTCCAGTTTTTCTACGTTAATGATATAATCCGTAGAGTTGATCGCCCTCGCTCCTGCTAAATCCCAATTGTTGATATATGCCCTTTCTTCTTTTCCGGGTGCCACTCCAGGATTGACAGCGTTCGCATCACAATGTCCTTCTACTCTCACAAAACGATTTAAATCTTTGATCAACGAACTCGCTTTTCTAAGAGCAATTTTAATTGAATCCGTTAAAATTGCAGAGCCAGGATTGAAATAATCCGCACTTACAAGTGAAATGATAAGACCTCTTTCATCTTCCGTAATTTTTACTTTTCCTGCTTCCACTTCCGGTTTAAAAAGTTCAGTTGCAAGCTGTTTCGATTTGGAAAGCGCTTTCCCAGTCGTTTGTGAAGGAAGACTTTCTATATTCATTCCCATCTCTTCCAACTTTCCTTTGGAAAGAGTTTGACCTCCGTCAAAAAATCCGGTCGTCGTTTTAAACGCGGAAAGGATGATCTGCATTTCGATCGCGTTCGTTTTTCCAGTGGTATAAAGCATAATGAAAAAACAAAGTAACAAAGTTACCATGTCTCCGTAAGTAAGCATATACTCTGGAATATTCTGAATACATTCCGGACATTTCGATTTTGCCATTGTAAAACCCGAACTTTATTCGCCTTCGTCTTTGAGTACGTCTCTTTCCGAAGGAGGAAGAAACGAAGACAATTTATCTTTTACAATTCTAGGATTGTCTCCGGATTGTATGGACAAAGTTCCTTCGATCATAATCTGTTTGATTGTAAGTTCATCTTCAGACTTACGTATAAGTTTTTTCATGACAGGAATCGCAAACATGTTAGCGCCCATAGATCCGTACAAAGTCGTAATCAAAGCCGCCGCCATCCCCGTTCCAATTGCAGAAGGGTCACCGGAACCTAGGTTCTTCAACATCTGGACAAGTCCGATCAAAGTTCCAATCATCCCGAATGCGGGAGCCAAGGCGCCCCAATTTTCCCACCAAGCCTTTCCGTTACCGTGACGAGAAGCGATATTACCCATTTCGGTTTCCATAATATTTCTAACAAGTTCGGGATCAGTTCCGTCCACTACGAGTGTAATTCCTTTCCGTAGAAATTCATCGGGTAGTTCATTTACATCGTCTTCAAGCGCAAGAAGTCCTTCCCTCCTCGCTTTCTCCGAAAAGGAGACTAACGTCTTAATTAATTCTATGAGATCGTGTTTTTCTGTTTTAAAAACTTTTTGAGTTATCTTACCAACCGCGAGAGTAGATTCCCAGGGAACGGCCATAATCGTACCTGCAGTTGCACCTCCAAAGGTAATGATAACCGAAGGAATATCAAAAATGTCTAATGGACTTAAACCTGCTGAAATGATCCCAAAAATCATCAGGACACATGCTGCACCAAAACCGACTACTGTTCCAAAATCCATGATATTTATTCCAACCTTTTGAACTGATCCGGAGAAGACTCTACAGGAAACACAAGAATACGTTTTTTATATTCTAAAATTTTTTCGATTACTTCAGGGACCGATTCTTTTACCACGTATTTTCTGTCATTAGAAAGTGTAATTGTAGTATCTGGATTCGCCTCAAGACATTCTATATGAGATGCATTGAGAACGAATTCATTCCCTTTCAACCTGTGAAGTAGAATCAAACAACTATCCCCTTTTCCTTGGAGTTCCGATTCTATTCTCGACCTGCTTTTTGATTTCGATAATGAATTTTTCCTCGGTAAAACGATTTACATTCTTCTGAAACTCGGAAGTTTTCCAGGAAATTCGATCAGATTGATCAATTGCAGCTTGCAAAGATTCCACGGTTTGTTCTGGAAAAAATACTCCCGTTTTATCTGAAACCACCGTTTCTAAAGCTCCTCCTTTACCAAAAGCGATCACAGGAGTAAAATGAGCCTGTGCTTCTACGGGAGCGATTCCGAAATCTTCCATTCCCGGAAAGATAAAAGCTTTTGCTTTTTTGTAATATTCCAACACTTCCTCTCGTTTGAGTTGAGGAAGTACTTCTATGTTTTTCGGAAGTTTGGAGGTGAGTTTTTTAAATTCTTGTCCTCCTCCAATGAGTACGAGTCGTTTACCATTTTTACGAAATGTTTCGATCGCAAGATCGATTTTTTTGTAAGGAGCAAATGCAGAGACGATTAGATAAAAATCGTCCTTTGTTGTAGAGACCACTTTCCATTTTTCGGGTAGACAAGGTGGAAAAATTACTTTGGCTTCTCTGCGGTAGAACTTTCGAATTCTCCGAGCTACAAATTCTGAATTGGACCAAAACCAATCCACTCTAGAAGAGGAAGCGACATCCCAGGTTCTGAGATAATTCGAAATCATTTCGAAGGTAAAGAACTTAAAACCTTTTCGAGAAGGAAAATAATCGTAATACAAATCCCAAACATAACGCATCGGAGAATGTACATAACTAAAATGTACCGAGTCCGGATCCGTTATGACACCTTTGGCCACACAATGAGACGAAGAGACGACAAGATCATATCCTTTTAGATCCAGAGATTCGATTGCAATCGGGAACAATGGAAGATACCATCTATATTTAGATTCCTTAAAGGGAAGACGATCAGTAAATGCTGTGGTGATCTTTCTTTGTTCGATCCTAGGATTCAATTTTCCGGGTGTATAAAATAATGTGAATAGATCAGCACTAGGATATATTTTCAGTAGGGAATCTAGAACCAATTCCCCTCCTCTCATTCCATTCAACCAGTCGTGTATGATTGCAACTTTCATACCGTTTTCATCGGCAAATTCTAGAGTTTTCCTCAGATGATTACGAATGTTTCTTGAACCAGTGGTTATTATTGACTTACAATATAAGTTCTAAATTCTTCTTATGAAACAATTTAGTTTTATAAAAACTGGAATTCTGAATCAGATTTACGTTCTTTAAAAAGATCATTATCGTTTTGTTAATAAGAGAATATGTATTGGACGATTTTACTACTTTGGCGCATGAAAATAAATACTATGAATTTGTTTCCAATGACCATCCATACAACTTAAATTAGAAAAACGCATGTAAGGACTACGAAGCATTTGTGAAAAAGTATAAAAGAGTTGTTGAAAAATTCCATAGTTCAAATTAACAAAACTTCTTCAATGGACTGTTTCCATAAAACAGATAGAGAATTCATTTTTCAACAACTCTAAAGATGATCCTTTAATTGAATACGAACAAGATCCCTTCTTTCCAAATAATTCGTTTCATTTTAAATTCAAAACTAGAAATCCTTTAACTATTACAACCATAATTCCTATTTGCAAAGATGTTTTCAGTAGATAAGAAAGGTCTAAAATAGAAATATGAAATACAACAAGGAAATTTCCCTTTATGACAAACCCTGTTTTATTTTTTGGACACGGTTCTCCAATGAACCTAATCACTCCTTCTGGCTTTACTCGAAACGTAGAAGAATTTGGTTCTACACTTTCAGAAGTTAAAAGTATACTCGTAATTTCAGCACATTGGAAAACAAGAGGAACCTATGTGACGATTGCCGATCCACCAGAACAGATCTATGATTTTTACGGATTTCCACAAGAGCTATACAAAGTAAAATACCGACCTTCTGGATCAACAGAACTCGCACAACGAATTCAAAAATTAGTAAAAACCGTGGACGTATGGGCCACAAAAGATTGGGGATTGGATCACGGAAGTTGGGGAGTGTTGTATTTTCTATTTAGGAAAGCGAATCTTCCAGTCATTCAACTGAGTATAGACGCAAACTTTAATCCAGAAAAACAATACGAAATCGGAAAAGAATTACGACCTCTTCGCGAAGAAGGAACCTTAATATTAGGAAGTGGTAATATTGTCCACAATCTTCATAAGGCTGACTTTTACAACATAAACGCAACTCCCGCAGATTGGGCGATCGAATTCGACGAATATATAAGACAAGCGTTGGAGTCTAGAAACGACAAGACAATATTAGATTTTCAAAACAAAGGAGAAATCGCAAAACTTGCAGCACCTAGCACTGAACATTTAGAACCCATCTTTTATATTTTAGGAGCAATGAAACCAGAAGAAAAAGTGAAGTTTATCCATCATAGTTTTCAAAATCGAACGGTATCGATGCGATCTTTCACTTCAGTTTAAAAAACGTGAATTCAACGTAAGACAACCTAACTGCCACGGGCAAATCGGACCGGGCTCTAACTCAGTTCTCCCTATGAGTTAAAATACAATGCTTCAATTTGCAAAACAACATGAAGTAATATCGTAAATAGAAATATTCTATTTATCGCATATTACATCACAGTATTGAACCCAATGTTGCCTACGGTCGCAACATAATGCATCGATCCCTTTTGCGTTAGTTGTATCGAATTACGTTCAAAATCATTCTTCGTCTCCGGAAAGAATCCATTCCTTATTGATAAGAGAATTGGAGACCTTCATAAGGTCTCTTTCCGGATCGATCAAAACCTGACTTTTCCTACCGTTTAAAGAAACCATAACGTCTGCATAGACTGAGACTTCTTGACCCGTTTTTTCCTTTTCGTTTTTACCGATCCAATGCGCAAATTGAAGGATTAAATCGGGCTGATAACTCATCATAATTCTTTGAATTTCGTTGAGATGAGATTCCGGAAGTACTACGTTCGTTTCTCCAGTTTGCTGATTTACCATTCTAAAAGAAGCAATTCCGTTTTTTTGAACCAACATGATCTGCCAGGAAAATCTAAAACCTTGTTCCGTCCAAAGGTGATTTCCAGGATATAAAAAATGTCTAAGAGGAAATAAGAACTGAAAAAGGATATAAAAAACACAGAAGTAACGAAGAGCGCGATCGAATAAAAATAAACCGAATCTATCTCTTAAAGTTTTTATTTTGGAAAAAAGAAAATTTTCCGATGTTTGAGACTTTAATTCTAAAAGTTTCAAAAAGGATTCAATAAAAGAAAAAACCGATCTTTTAAAATGAATCGGAAATCGAGTCCATAAAAAATGAAAAATATTTTCTTGATCCGGAAACATTTTTCTAGATTTTAGAAATCGAAATAAATCCACCGGCCAAGTAGGAGAAAAAAACAAAGTAGAATTCAAAATCATAATCCAAGGAAACATACCGATCGGAAACAATTTCCAAGTTAAAAAATGAAATATTAGAACTAAAGAATATCCAAATACTCTCATATTTCGGTTTAATAATAAAAAAGGAATTGTAAGATCGAAGATCAAACCCGCATAACTAAAAAAGTATCCAGTGGCTGGCATGGAAAGAATAGGACCAAAAATAGGAATATCCGAATTACGAAGAAGCCAGATACGAACCGGCTGCGCGTCAAAAAGCCAGTCCGGGACCAATTTACCAATTCCACCGAAAAAGTAAACCACACCTATTTGAAATCTGAGGATATAAAGGTTCCAAGCTGGGACCGGATCCATTTCTAATATTGATTTATTTTTGAATATTCTAAAAATATGAAATATATTTAAAACCTTATCAGCAGGAATCCAAATCAAAAGAAAAAGAAGCAAACAAACAAGATAATAATGATTTAGATAAACCGCAACTTCGAGAAGATTGATATAAGTAAAGATCAGAAAAAAGCAAAGAACGGAAATCCTGTAAAAAATTCCCAAAGAAATAAACACCGCAAAAAAAAGAAGAGAAACAAAAAGAGAATATAAAATCCAAGCGGGAAAAACTCCAATCCAGGAAAGACCGTAAAATTTAAAATGAAAACTCGGATCTAAAAAGTATTTGGAAATCCATCCGTTTGAAAAATAACGAAATGCTAATATAAAAAGAAGAATACCAAATACAATCCGATAAAATCCCAAAGACCAAGCCGGAATAGGATTAGAAACCCGGAAGAATAGGTTGGAAATAAGTTTTTCTCGCATAGTAACCCGCACCGATCGGTTTCCATTCGCCAGAAAAGCGTTTCTTGGAAAGTTCTGCAAGCATTCCCGGAATTTTCGACTGGGAATCCGGCAAAAGATCGTTAATGTGAAATACTTCTTTCATTCCAAAAGAGATGTCTTTTAAATTTAAAATTTCCGCTCCTTCTCCGATTAAAATTTTTCCTCCAAAATTTTTAGTCTGACGAGGATCAGAAAAGATAAAAACATTTCTATTTTGTTCTATTGCATTATAAGCGGATGAAATTGCTCCCGATTTTTCAGGAGCTTCTACGATATAAACGGAACTACAGAGTCCGGTGATAATTCTATTTCGTTTTGGAAACGTGTATTTTAAAATCTTTTGGCCGGGAGGATATTCCGTCAAAATCAAAGTTTGTTTGGAAGTATTCATCCTTTGGTAGAGAATTTTGTTTTCGAAAGGATATTCTTTTTCCGGGCCGGTTCCCATCACTCCGATAACAGCCAGATTTTCGTCGAGAGCGGAGTTCATACTCACAGCATCGATCCCTTTGGCAAGACCCGAAACGATTCCGGAAAAACCTTTATTCTTTAAGTAAAAAGGAAACAACTCCGCGGCAAAAACCGAAATCGGAGAAGGATCTCTGGTACCAACTACCGCTGCATATAATAAACTTAGAATATTCAAATTTCCTTTATAAAATAAATTCAAAGGCGGGTCGTAAATTTCTTTTAGAAGAGGAGGATATTGCGGATCGTAAAAAGATAAAACTCTAAATCCGATTAAATCTAGTTTCTTAGAAATTTTATCCGAGTTAAACAAAGATTTTTCGAGAACGGAAGCGGGAAGATTGTTTTTCAAATATTCTTTCAAACTTTCCCAAGAATTCAATTTTCTGAATATTTGATTTCTAAAACAGAATTTAGAAACTTGGGAATCGATTAGAACGAGTGGATTCATTCCGAGGAAGTTTTTTCTATTTTTTTCAGATTTTGAAGTACATTTTGATACGAATCATTTTTTTCAAGTCCACCTCGAACTAACCCTGCTTCATTTAAGTCTTCGATCGTTTTTTTTACTTTTAAATATTCTTCTTTGGAATCGTCTACCTTACCAAGCCTATATAAGAAATTCGCTTTTGCAAAACGAGCAGGAACGTTTCTAGATTCTTTTTTTATAATATCATCCAAAATTCTAAATGCTTTATCTTGATCGTGAAAACCTGCAGATACACCTTCCCAAGAAGAATCCGCCATAGAAGAATCGAAATAGATAAGAGCAAGTTGAAACGGAAATCTAGAATCTCTAGGATCTTGAATGGATAGATGAGTAAAAAGATCGATTGCTATTTGTCTTCTTGTAGTTTCCCAACCCCTATCTTTAGAAGCGTTTGCATAGGCAAGGGCGGTTTCAAATAAAAGTTGTTGATCAACCGGTTTTAGCAGGAGTGCCTTTTCAAAATAAGGAATTGCCGGTTCAAAAAAATGAAGTTCCGCTCCTACGATTTCTATTTTTTTTCCTTCGTTGTTTTCTTTTAAAGCGCGGTTATAAAATTTGACCCCCATATCGTAGTCTCCTATCTTCATATAACCTTGCGCGATTTTCCAACTAAGTGCACCCGCGGATCTTGTTTTTTGCGCCATTGAAGAAATTTTCTTTTCTAATTCGATGATCTCTGCTTCTTCCATAGCAAGCCTTTCTTTCCAGGCTTCTAAATCTTCCACAGTTGGTGGTTTATCTGCTCGATTTCGAAATCCGAAATTTTTGGATCTTTCGCAAGAGATAAAAACAAATAAACAAAAAGATAAAGTTAGGACTCGTTTCCAAAAACGGGAATGCGGTGTTTCAAATTTTTGACAACAAACCGTTTTGCGAAAAACAGAATTTGAATCTTTAATATTTTTATACCAGAGCCAGAACGTTTGAATTTTGAGTAAGATTCTATCCGAAGACCTATCGAACATTTTTACTGCTAAGTAGATCGTTTTGTTTTTTAGAAGTTTTGATAAAGGTTCTAAAATTAGAATCACACTTTTTTGAATCATAAAATTTCCCCGGAAAGAATCTGCTCTTTTCATAATATCGGCTTATAAAAAAAAATCCTTCTACTCTAATGGGTACGGTTTGTAATTCATGAGCCTCAGACTGAATTTTTCGAAAAAAATAGAACACTTTTCTCTATTTTTATCTGGATTTGGTGTAAACAATGAAAAGCGTCCCAATATAATCGAGCGATCTGCAGAGCGTCCATAAAAAGCGAGACGCTTTCGTTTCCCAAAAATGTGGGAACTATTACATTTTGACGTAGTTTTATTGCAGTAGTTCCCACATTTGAATACAATAATAAACTTTTATAAGTTTCTATCTTTTAACTTGAGGTAGTTCCTCATTCATTTTACAGACAAACCTAAATTTTGAGAGAGTTCCCACATTGAATGTTATCGATTCCTATAAAATTGAGTATTGTAAATATTTATTATAAGGGCCATCTAACTCATGTTCAGCGTAATCCAACGCGAAAGCGATTATTATGTTGCACCCGCAACATTGAGTTTAAATTCCGAAGGAATTTGGAGTGAAAAACGCGATCCGGTAACACCGGATTTGCCTAGATTTTTTTCGCCAAATCCACGTTAATTCGGCGTAAGAAAATTGAGAAAGGTTTTTTAAGAATGTGAGTTCTTATAATTTTAGAATTTATATGTAAAATCGTGAATTGCAGTAGTTCCCACAAATTAAGTCACATTACAAATTTTTAAACATTTACTTTTTGTATGAGTTCCCACATTTTAGGGATTGATCCATAAAGTTCAGATCCAACTTTTTTAGAAAAATAAATTCCTTACACTCTGCTCACGTTAAAGTAACGTGAGTTCGGCATAACAAATGCGAAAGCGATTGTAGCGGAAATTCCGAAGGAATTGGAGCGAAAAGCGCGGTCGTGAGCCATTTTAACTATGAAATTTGCGAGCGATTCGCCCCAATTTTCTTACGTTGAACTCACGTTAAAGTAGGGTTTTGTAATAAAAATTTACGATACTCAATTTTATAGAACGAATAAGAAAAATTTTGAATTCGAAGCGCGATCGCTCGCTTTTGATACGAAAAAATTTTGCGAGCGAATTGCTTCTTAATTTAAAGAGGGAGTTCTCACAACTCCCAAAAAATTTATTTTGTAGTAGTTCCCACACTTTACTCAACTCGTCTATTTTTTGTAATATAAATCAATCCTTTACGGTTCCTGCAATTAGAAGAGAAGCTCCTAAAAGAGAAACATCTTTCAGAAGGGCCACTGTAGAAGCTTGATTGCCTGCAGCCGCGCCCGGAAGATGCACCAAAACGACAAAAATTCCCAAAAGAACCGCCAAAAGTACAGTGGCCAAATGTGTTTTGATTCCTGTAATGATAGAAACCGAAGCCGCAATCAACGCCAATCCGGTTATATAAACCCAAATAATCGGAAAAGGAATGTAAGAAGGAACGATTCCTGACATCGCGGGCCCCGAAATAAAGTGAAATAACCCGAAAATCGCAAATGGAACCGCGTATATAATTTTACCAATTTTTTTCATAGCAACTCCTTGATCATTTCTTTCAGATTTGAATTTCCAAAATCGGTCATTTTATCTGAAAGTTAAGTTTTGAATCTTGATTGAAATATTTGAGTTCTGCAACTATAATTTGACAAAAAATTACAAATGAGTTTCCACCTTGAACATAAAAATTCTAAATAAATCAGACTTAGACTGGCTTTTCAACTTAGAACAAAACTGTTTTGGTAGCCGGGCCTGGACAAAAGAAATGTTATACTCCCATCTTGAGGAGTTTTCCGGTATCGGTTCTACTGACCTTTGTTACATCCTCTACAAGTTGGTAGGCGAAGAAATTGAAATCTTTCGGATCGCGGTTTCTTACCGGAAAAGAAAACAAGGAATTGGAAAAGAACTTTTAGAATCTCTTTTAAATTCCGAAAAAGAAAAAACGTTTTTTCTTGAAGTCGATTCTACAAATTATCCTGCAATCGCTTTATATGATTCCTGTGGGTTCCAAAGAATTCACGTAAGAAAACATTATTACGAAGACGGTTCAAACGCTTTGATTTATAAAAAAGCTCCGGTTGACGTTTTTGAAAGTTTTAGTTTTGAAGTCCCCGAGCCCGATTAAGATCACTTTAAGAATTTTTTATTTTATATTCAAACGTAATTGAAGTTTTTTAGAATCCATTCCAAAAGCTGAATGGAGATTATATCGAGTCGTCTTTTTGTAAGGGAGGTATAAACTTTTAAAACTTAAAGAAGAATCATTCTACAAACGCCTAAAAAGATAATAGTTAACAGAAAGATTTGTTATGGCTTAACTTGATTTTAAATTTTCTATCAACTTTTTAATTTAACAATAGGTTATAATATTTGATTAACTTTTAATTTTCTTAAATACTTTTTTACCAATTCCGAAACTACTAAGACATATAAAAATAACTACGCGTTTATTTTTAAATTTAAGATCTACTTCAAAAAAGCCAACATTTCCGGATTAGATGCAATGAAAACTTCTGCAACTTCCAAGATTGATCATTAATTTTTATACTACTTTTATAAGTACATTTCAGACTTCTTATTCATAACTACATAATAAGTACCTACTTAACACTTTAATCATGTGAATTCAGAAAAAGAAAATCTGAGCGAATAAAAACTCAATGCAACGACTCCCTAAACTCAACTAACTCTTTTTATAGGTCGCAACAAACAATCTCTTTCGGATTGGATTTTATAGAACTTACGTAAAACGACATTTTATAATAAAACATTTAAATAGAGATCAGTAGTAATAATCTTTGCTTGAAAAACATTTAAAATTCATTTTATAGAAATTTTTTAAAACTAAAATTTACTGTAAAAATGCTAAGAGTTTGTCCCAAAACATCAAAATGTAGGAACTACTACGAAAATTGAACAACTTTAGAACTGCTAGAAAGTTTGCAAATTCCCAAATGCGACTTAATTTGTGGGAACTACTGCATTTTATTAAAAATTTCTAAAGAATGATCGCGCAAAATTCTTTGAGATTTTGAGACAAACTCTAAAATGTGGGAACTATTACAAAAATTATAATAGAGTTGTTGAAAAATTTCATAGATTAGATCAACAAAACTGTTTTAATCTACCGTTTTCATGAAACTGATGAAGAATTAGTTTTTCAACAACTCTAATAACAAAAGAATGTTAAAAAACTGTAAATCATACGATATAAGGATTTTTGTAGGAACCAACACATTTTACCCAAAAATTCAAAAACGATTTTTTCTAAGGTTTTGGGTTGATATCATTTTCATATATCCGAGTATATTTCAAGACCTCTGTACTAAAAGAACCGAACAAAAAGTTCCAATTCCCTCTTGTCTACCCAAGGCACCCATTTTTTCGGTTGTGGTGGCTTTTACAGAAACACAATCCAAAGGGAGATTCAACAAACTACTTAAAGATTTTGTAATTTTCTCCTTGAGAGGAGCAATCTTAGGTTTTTCTCCGATCACGGTACAATCTACATTGACAAGATTAAAATTCTTTTCCTTCATCAGCTCGATGCATTTGGCAAGAATCACCTTACTGTCCATGTTTTTTAGACTTTGATCTGTATCCGGAAAATACTGACCAATGTCGCCTAACGCAAGTGCTCCTAAAATTGCATCCGAAATCGCGTGTAAAATGATGTCAGCATCCGAATGTCCAACAAGAGCAAATTCTGATTCACATTCCAGCCCGCCCAACATCAAAGAACGGCTTGAATTGATTTCTAATTTATGAAAATCAATTCCGTTTCCAATTCTATACATTCAATATTCCTAAATTATATTATTTTTATCGATTTGGTTTAAAAAAATGTCTATAATTTTTTCTTTCCACCTTAGTTCCTTTCTCAAGTAATCCTCTTTAGAAAGATTAAAATTGAGTTCAATTGATCTTTTTTTATTTTCTTTTGCTTTATTCCATTCCAAAAGATGATAATTGCAGATAGATAAACCTGCATATGTTTCTCCCAATAAAAATGGCTCCGATGGTTTTAATTCAATTGAACGTAGAAAATATTTTTTTGCTTCCGAAAAATCGTCTTTTTGTATATAAAT
Organism: Leptospira noguchii serovar Panama str. CZ214; assembly: GCF_000306255.2. Taxonomy (GTDB): domain Bacteria; phylum Spirochaetota; class Leptospiria; order Leptospirales; family Leptospiraceae; genus Leptospira; species Leptospira noguchii. The sequence goes on along the minus strand of NZ_AKWY02000026.1, from coordinate 111,839 downwards.
AAAACCTAAATTATTTACCGGATATGCAAACGTAGGATTGAGTTGAATTGCTTTTTCAAAGTGTGAGATTGAGTTTTCTATTTGCCCGTCGTTATAATAACTAATTCCAAGATTGTTCCAAATATCCGGATAATCGGGATCTATCTTTAGTGCGGACTTGTAGTATCGAATCGCAGATTTAAAATTTCCACTCGAATCGTATAAATAACCTAGAGATAAGTACGAAAGAGAATATCCCGGATCACTTTTAATCGCATTTTTAAAAAGATGGATCGCCTCCGCAGACTTACCTAGATAAAAATAAATCCATCCAGTAGATATATCAGCGCTTGCAGACGAGACTACTAAAAAAGTATCAGGAAAATTCTCCCGAGTTGCTTCTAGTTTTTCCAAATTTTTTGCAGAGATCGCATTCTGAAGTAGAATATAATTTTTTTCCGCAATTTTATAATTTGGATTTTCTGTTTTAGAAAGATTAAAATAATAAAGCGAATTTTTGTAATCGCCTATATAAAAATAACAAGCTCCAAGATTGTTATAGATTTCATACTTGTAAGGTACATCAGGCAAAAGTTTTAAAAACTCATCCAAAGCATTGTTATATTCTTTTAATTGAAAGTAAGAATGAGCACGAGTATAATTTAAGGCTAACTTTTGAGAATCGGTCAACTTTCCGACTCGGTTCATTAACTTGAGAGTTTCACTAAAATTCTTTAACTTATATTGAGTCAAAATTTCACTCAGAGAAATTTCTCGATCGGAATAAGGTGGGGCGTAAAGAAATCTTCCGAAACAAAAAAGAAGAACAAATAAGTTTTTTTTATAATTCATTGAATGCGATTAACAAGATCAAAATGGATCTATTCTTTGTAGGAGTGTTCGATTGTAAAGAGCTTAAAGTTTCTAAAAACTTTCTAAGAAACTCCCATAGAATCAATTTCTAATTTGTTAGAAATCCCTAAAACGACGCCTTGATACAGATCGGGTTTTTACTTTTAAATTTTATAGAGAATCTCATGATAAAAATACAAAAATAAATCAGCGTATATCGATCTAACCGCTTCAAAATCAAAAAATAAATTCTACTTGATTCTTCAAAAAGCCAATCTTTCGAAATTTTTTCAGCCGGAATAGAATTGGATTTGATTTGAGAATCTCCTCCACTGTAAGAACCTGGACAAATTAAGAGACGTTTTCAGTTGGAAGGAGGTCCTTTGGAACCTTTAGAGGATTTATCTGGAATTGAAGAAAATTCAATCATTCCATTGGATTCAATTTTACCGCCGGAATTATTTTTAGTTCCGATTAAGTCCAGACCCGTGTTTCCGGGCATTATCACTCCTTTGATCGTTCCCAGCGGCAAATTTGCAAAAGCCGTAGAGGAAACCGTCAAAGGAAATTCTTTTTTGGGTCTTGTTCTTTTAAAAGACGAAGAAAACGAAAAAGAAACTTCCGAAAACATTTATCAGTTCGGTGTTGTCGCTAAGGTATTAAAAAAAGTGAATCTACCCGACAATGCCGTCAACATTCTCGTCAATACAATCCGTCGTTTTAAAATCGAATCTTTCGTAAGTAAAGATCCTTTGGTCGCAAGAGTTTCGTATCCGGAAGAAGAACCCGGAGCTCCGAAAAACATCACTAAGGCGATGATGAGAACCTTACTCGTTATGACCAGAGAACTCGCGCAAAACAATCCTCTGTTTACAGAAGAAATGAAACTTACCATGCTCAACGTAAATGAGCCCGGAAAAATGGCCGACTTTGTATGTTCCATTCTCAATTTAGAAAAAGAAGAATATCAATCCGTAATCGAATCCAATATTCTCAAGACTAGAATTGAAAAGGTTCTTCTCTTTTTAAAGAAAGAAATCGAACTCGTGTCCATCCAAAGAGAGATTTCGGACCAGATCCAAGACAAGATAGACAAACAACAAAGACAATTTTTCTTAAGAGAACAACTCAAAGCGATTCAAAACGAACTCGGTATCAAAGACGATAAGTTTGAAAAGAAATACGAAAAATTTTTAGAACGACTCAAAAACCTAAACGCAGATCCGGAAGTAATCGAAGAAGTAACTAGAGAACTGGATAAGTTTTCTTATGCGGATCCTAACACAGGAGATTATAACGTTATCCGAAACTACTTGGACATCTTAGAATCTCTTCCTTGGGAAGCGGCGCCGGTTCGAGAAATCGATTTAGAAAAAGCTAAAAAAACCTTAGACAGAGATCATTATAAACTCGAAGACGTAAAAGACAGAATCTTAGAATTTCTAGCGGTTAAAAAACTTAAAAACGACGAAAAAGGCACCATATTGCTGTTAGTCGGACCTCCAGGCGTGGGAAAAACTTCAATCGCGAGATCGATCGCCGAGGCCATGGGAAGAAAGTTTTTTCGATTTTCAGTCGGGGGAATGAGAGACGAAGCAGAAATCAAAGGACATAGGAGAACTTACATAGGATCTATGCCTGGTAAGATCATTTCAGCACTTCGCATAACAAAAGAAAGAGACTGTGTCATTTTGCTGGACGAAATCGATAAACTTTCGGTAGGTATTCAAGGTGACCCCGCTTCCGCTCTTTTAGAAGTTTTAGACCCGGAACAAAATAAAAATTTTAGAGATCATTATTTAGATCTTCCATTCGATATTTCGAATGTATTTTTTATTGCTACCGCCAACACGTTAGACTCTATTTCCAGAATTCTTTTAGACAGAATGGAAATTATCAATCTTTCCGGTTATATCACGGACGAGAAGGTTCAAATTTTTCAGAAATACCTTTGGAAAAAAGTTCTCCACAAAAATGGAATTACTCCCTACGGCATCGAATTTGATAAAAAAGCGATCGTAACTTTGATCGATTCCTATTCGAGAGAATCCGGAGTTAGAGGTCTGGAAAAAGTAACAGATAAATTGGTCCGTAAAATAGCGATCAAAATCGTTCGTAAGGAATCGTTTCCTAAAATCATTCAGGAAAAAGACCTGGAAACTTTTTTAGGAGTTCCAAAATTTACGGACGAAAGAATGGTTCGTGCTTCCGTTCCTGGCACTGCTCTCGGTTTGGCCTGGACTTCGGTCGGGGGAGCAACCCTTCTTATCGAAGCGCTTTTTGTAAAAGGCAAAGGTGGAATTCTTCTTACGGGAATGATCGGTAAAACGATGGAAGAGTCTTCCAACATCGCCTTGAGTTATATTAAGAATTTCTTACATAAGGACGAGTTATTCAACGATCGAATGATTCATTTACACGTTCCAGACGGAGCGACTCCCAAAGACGGTCCTTCCGCTGGAATTACGATGGCGTCTGCAATTTTATCTCTCGCTCTGAATACAAAAGTAAAATCTGGTTTTGGAATGACCGGAGAACTTACTCTTACAGGAGAAGTTCTTGCGATCGGTGGTTTACGCGAAAAAATCGTAGCCGCCAAAAGAGTGGGGATTCATAAGATCATCTATCCTAAGGATAATCTTCAACATTTGCAAGAAATACCGGATTACGTTAAAAAAGGAATGTATTTTTTTCCTGTGAGTCGTTACGAGGAAGTCGCCTTATTGTTGTTTGACGAAAAAGTTATCTCCAAAATAAATCCATCTTTTCTGGAAAATTTGAAATCGAATGGTGATCCGATCAATAAACTTTCCCCTAAGAAAAAGACGACCAAAAAACGAAAAACGCCTCTTTCCAAACAAAAAGGAATCAGTCGAAAGAAGAAGTAGTATTTTAGAATATTCTTAAACATAAATTAACTCAGGAGAGCCAAAATGGGCGTTCCATTTATAGACATTAAAAGATTTGAACCGGGTTTACTAGAAGAATGGGAAGAAAAAGTAAAAGTTCTTAGTAAAAACGCTAGTTTTATTGGCGGTGAAGAAATTTCTATTTTAGAAAAGAATTTATCTTCCCTTACGGAAACTAAGTTTTCCATTGCTTGTGCGAACGGTACGGACGCCCTTCAACTCGCTTTACGTGCATTAGGTGTTGGTAAAGGAGATTCCGTCATTCTTCCTGATTCTACTTTTTGGGCTACTTTTGAATCCGTAGTAAACGTTGGCGCTGACCCTTATACAGTTGATACCGATCCAAACGATCTTCAGATGGACTTTATAGAATTTGAAAAAGCTCTGGATAAGGTCAAACCCAAGGCGGCAATTATCGTACATCTTTACGGCTGGGGTTCTTCCCGCATTGAAGATTTTCGTAAAATCTGTAAGTCAAAAGGAATTCCTTTGTTAGAAGACGGAGCCCAATGTTTCGGCGTAAAATACAAAGGAAATTCCATCTACAAGGACGCTCTTATTTCTACCACTTCCTTTTATCCGGCAAAGGTGTTAGGTGGTGCGGGAGACGGTGGCGCAGTTTTTACAAACGACGAAACACTCGCCAATAAAGTAAAAATGCTCGCTAATCACGGTAGAATTTCTCATTACGCTTACGGGGACGTGGGTTGGAATTCCAGACTGGATACCCTACAAGCAGCATTTCTAAACATCAACCTAAAACATCTAGAAGTTAGAATCGCTTCTCGTAAAAAAGCTGTTCAAAAATATTATGATATACTCCCAAACCTAGGCATTCAAGTAATCCACCCACCTAAGGATTATGAAGAAAACGGTTATTGCAACGTTACACTTTCTACTCCTGAAGAACGTCCTCTGATTCAAGAAGTTCTCAAAGAAAATGAAATCGGTTTTGGTAATATTTACCCAGGTGCTATGAGCGATCAACCAGGTGCAAAACCTTATATCAAAGGAAAATTCGGTGATAAACATACAACCGGTAGAATCTGTTCTTCCGTCCTCAACTATCCTTTATTCCCTTACATGAAGGAAGAAGAATTGGAAGAAGTTTTTTCCGCAATTCGGGTGTACAATTCTAGGAAAAAATAAAAATCTGAATTTGTCCCGAAAAACGTAAGCGCCAAAGATACGAGACGCTGAATTGTCAGTTTTATCTCTTTGTTAAATTAAAACTGAGTTTCGGGACACGTTCTCAATAGAGTTTTGTTAAAAAATTCCATAGTTCAATTGAACAAACTGCTTCAATCGACCGTTTCCATGTGATAGAAAACAGTTGGAGAATTAACTCTAATTTCCATTTTCTCTTTAAAATCCTCGCGCAAGGGATCGAAGCGGGGTCAATAAATTTGTGACTCGTGGCATTTTGATTTTCCAAAAGTTTTGAAATTTATTGACCAGAGCTGAGAGCCTGGTGGTCGGACGGTTTTGAAATCTTTTTTTGTATTTCTATAAAACATGACCGACCATGCGCCCCGATTTTTACAAAGTATTACTTTATTATTGTATTTTTTATTTGGTAAAAAAATTATTTTTTGATTGATAACTTTAAAGCAAAACTATGAACGAACGATTATTTGAAATATGTTTTTGGACAGGTAATAAGTTTTTTCTTGTTCTTTTATGTTTTCAGTCTATTATTAACAGGGGGATTTGTATATGAAAGAAATAGATATAGGGATATCCGAAAAAAATAGGGAAGCAATCAACTCGGGATTACAAAAACTTTTAGCTGATACTTACATTTTATATTTTAAAACGCATAGTTATCACTGGAATGTTACCGGTCCACAATTTAACACTCTTCACCAGATGTTTCAGACTCAATACAACGAACTCTGGCTTTCTATCGATTTGATCGCTGAAAGAATTCGCGCTCTCGGTTTTTACGCACCTAGTTCTTCGCATCAATTAGGAAAGCTCACTTCCATTCATGAAGAAGGTGGAGTTCCTCACGCTGATGATATGATTCGTCATTTGGTTAGCGGTCATGAAACCGTTATTAGAACTGCGCGTTCTTTACTTCCTGCCGCTGACGAAGGTGGGGACGAGGTTACTTTAGATCTTCTGACCCAAAGATTAGAAGTTCATGAAAAAACGGCTTGGATGCTTCGTAGTCTTCTGTTCGTTGATAACGCTTAAAAAATTATAACGATAATTTTTTAGCTTCGATAGTAGTTATAGTTTATTTAATAAGTTGCAGAAGTTTTTTTATTTCGTGGAAAGATATTGCAGATTTGAATCGTTGTAGTATTTTTCCACAACGACTGATTTTCGTTTAACGCCGGTTAATCTTATTTCCCCAACAGCCAATCTTAGAAAAATATTCGTTGAGTTTCTATGATTGTTTCAGAAATCCGATCGATTTGATCCAAACACAGAATATTATTTTTTTCTTCTATAAAATTTTAAGCCGGACCATATTTCTGATACCGCGCAGACCTTTACGTCCACAATCCCTAATTCTAATCCTATTTCACGAACGACATTTTCGTTTATGTCGGTTGGAACCTTCGACGATCCTTTGGGCCAGGAAATCCAAATCATTCCTTTCTCCGCCAGATTTTCTACCAATTTCGGAAATTGCTTTTTTAATTCTTTGATTTCTTTTTCAAATGTATGCAAATAATCGAATGAACCTTTTAAGGTGTTTTTGATTTCCACCTCTTTCAGTTGATCTCTAAGTTCTTTTTGAACTTCTTCTGGAAGGTTCTTGAAATATACTTTCATCCCCGCTTTGAGTCCTAACTTATCCCCTAAAGATTTTGCTGAATACCCTGACATAATTTCCCTGATCTATTTTTTAATTTCTACCGCGCATTCTCAAAATTTTTCTGTGAAATCTGAATTTGCAGTAGTTCCCACAGATTTTGTCTCATTATAAATTTTTAAACATCCATTTTCCGATACCGTAGTCTTATGAGTTCCCACATTCTCAAAATTTTTCTGTGAAATCTGAATTTGCAGTAGTTCCTACAGATTTTGTCACATTACAAATTTTTAAACATCCATTTTCCGATACCATAGTCTTATGAGTTCCTACATTCTCAAAATTTTTCTGCGAAATCTGAATTTGCAGTAGTTCCCACATTTTATGAAACTAAAGCAAACACTTCCTGAACTCAGCATCTCGCTTCTATTGGCGCTCGAAGTAACTCAGCAAACACCTATCGGTGTTTAGGTTTTGGGACAAGCTCTTATATTTTTACTTCGTTTTTTGAATCTCCTGAATTTTCTGATCCATAAAGCCTAGATATTCTTTTATCGTAGAGGAATGACCAAAAACAAATTTAGAAAAAAAACGAAAAACTGGAGAATACACTTTTCCGTTTTCTGTGATTTTTAATTTTGTTCCTTCGGGAACAGAACTCAATTCGAAAGTCCAAGAGCCGCCAAAAGGTTTATCTTCGTCCATAATTTTAGATTCGAGAAACGTATTTTTACGATCTTGAATGAATGCAAAAGTTATCACATCATCGTGAGCATCCGTTTCTTTCCAAGAAGTAGAAGTAATTTCTTTTACCTCTTTTACGTTCTGTCTCCAAGACGGATATTGTTTAAAATCGCGGATTGACGAATAAACATTTTCTGGAGAAACTTTGTAAATACGTTCCATAGAAACGGAATGTTCAATCGGTAGACTTGCACCAACCGCATAAATCATCAAAACCAAAAGAACTAAAAAACCGATTAGATATATTAGAATTTTATAAACCATTTTAAAACCTCCAAATTCAAAAAATGTAAATTGTATTTACTAGACCTTACACTTTTATTGCAAAACATAGTTTAACGTGAATTCGACGTAAGAAAATTGGGGCGAATAATAAACTCAATGCAACGACTCCCTGAACGCTGACCCATAGGTAGGCGTTCACTGAGTTTCCCGGGTCGTCGCAGCAGCTCGCAAATTTCATAGTTAAAATGGCTCACGACCTGTCGAGCGACCGTAGAAGCGAGACGCTGAGTTAACGCGACCCATAGGAAAGCGTTGTGCTGAGTTCTTTTCGCTCCAATTCCTTCGGAATTTTTCAAACTCAATGCTGCTCGCTATGGATCGCAGCATAATAATCGCTTTCGCATTAGTTATACCGAACTCACGTTAGTTTAAATGCAAAATATCAGATACTCTATTATACAGCTCTGAGTCAAATTCCCAAATCTAAAATCAACCGTTTTTGAATCTTCAATAAAATTAGAGTTGTCGAAAAATGATTCTCCATCTGTTTCATGGAAACAGATCAATTGAAGAAGTTTTATTAAATTGAATTTTTCAACAAATCTATTAAAACAGTTTTGTTAATCTGAACTCAACAACTTTAATATGTGAGTTCCCACAGATTAAATTGTATAATGGATTTCTAAATACTTTCTTCACTGGCTTACAATAGAACACACCTGCCCCTCTTACACTGATTTACGGACGCGCTGGTTGGGTATTGTCCCGAACCTCTTCTGTCTTCCCCTTCTCCAGTACAATTCCTATTAGAAACCATGATACTAAAAGCATTTTCATAAGTCCCTACCGGTTGTATAGTTGTAAGTCTTATCATAGTCCTTCCTTGTTCTAGCAAATTCATTATCTGGTTGGGATCCATAGTAGGAGTTAATAATTGAATATAGGTATTCAAAGATGTGTTAGTTAAATTCGTTGGAATAACCACTATCCCCCGAGAGGTTCTTAGAATGGGAACGGCATGCCCCGAAGATCCGCTTACACCTTGCCTCCTCAACAATGCTAACCAAATGCTTCCAGGGGGAGAATTGATGAGAGAATTAATATGAGATAACATTTCAGACCGAATATTGAATTGAGAAGAAGACACCCATTCATACTGAGGTAACATGAGTATAGTAGATATAAATGAACGGGGTCTAGTTCCGTAAGAGTTAATCTCAGGTACATTCGTCAGTAATTCTTCTAATTCTGGAGAATGTTGTCTAAAAGAGTCAAAAGGATCGGTATCAGTAGCTGTATCAAAAAAATAACCTCCACTCGTAAGAGGTCCTTGAGAATGATATTCTAGTATTTCTGCTATCATTTGTAAACTATGAAGCATACAAATACCGCATGACCCAAGCCTCTGTGGAGCTGCAACAGAACCAACATTAGTTGATCTAGCTATCGCATAAAGTCTATTCATCCAATCTTCAGTTAATTGAAAATCAGAAGGTAAGGTCCTTTTAACTCTTTTATATCCAAGACTTTCTTGATTACCAGCCGGACAATATAGCCCTGTTTTTCCAAGATTAGAGGACGTATAACGTGTCCAATCCAGTAAGCTTCTATCAACAGCAAATAAAGAAGTGGGGCTATGGGTAGTGTCCTTTTCTAAATAAGAAGGTTTGGCAGCATAAGCAACACCCTTATTGAATCCGTATCTGGTAACTCTGAGGATATTACCTTTATAGTCAGTAATCATTCCTCCTTCTTTCGTTTCAAAAAATACATTCCAAAAAGCTGGATTATCCTTACTGATCGCTGCGTCACTACAAGATGCCCATTTCACCCAATTCCAATTCGATTTTCCCACCTGAGAATACATACAATAGAGTAAACCACTTACTGGATCATACTGAGCAAGATGCCCACTTTCAGGATTGTAATAGAGAGGTGTAGTATTTTTATCCGAACCTCCCCAACGAACAAAGTAACGTTCATTTCCTTGAGTAGTTTGCAAATCCCAAGCAATGGAAGTTTGAATACTGATGTTTCCAGGAGTGGTTATTGTTTTAATCCAATCATTCATAGAAGAATCTAATGTATGATTATATTTATCTCCAGAGTTTCTAGAGATATAACCATACCAATTTGTATCTTTTAAACGGTAATGTCCATCTGCGGTCCAAAAAGAATTGTCTTTTACAATCCATCTCTGTAAAGGATCATTGATTGTACAAGGTCTAAGATGAACATAGTCCCAATTTTTCTCTGCATGAATGACTGTCTCTGGAGCAGTAATGCATAACCAAGTGTCTTCGATATAATAAGAAATTCTTTGAAACACGTCGTATCTCGCATTCATAACGTGTCGTTCCCAGCATTGTTCAATTATAATGTAACTCTCACCTCCGCTAAAAATGGGGCCGTAACAAAATTCCCCTCCGTCATGAATAAGTATCTTGATCGCTTTATCTTTTGGTTTATCGGTAGGTTTTTGAACGATCGAGTAATTGCTCTTTGATGATGAAGCGGCGTGTACACGAGTATGGCTTTCACCATACTCGAAACCAACTCCAATCGAGATTAACAGAACTACTATGAACACTTTCTTCCAATTACACATCTTTTATCCCTCTCTTTTTTCAATTTAATAAAGCAATTTCTTATACAATTTAAATCTAACGATCTTAGAATCCTTACGTAAAATCACCGCTTTACAGTTTCAGTAATATTAAAAATCTATTTCATAAATAACTTTCTATAAATCATACGATCCTATTACTATAAGTAGTAACCCATTATTTGAAACAGCCCTTCTCAAAGCGAAAAATTTCATTAAGTGAAAAACAATAATCCTATCTTATTCTAAATCACTCGAAGAAATGACAGACAACGCAAATTATATAGAAGGTTCAACTTGAGTAAATCCAGATGACTTTAAAAACCTAAACAAAATATTAAAGCCACAAAAGTCTCTCGATCAAATTCCGAAGTACCAATAAAAAGAAAATAATTTAAATTGTTATAAACATTTTATCTTTTCTTAAAATACAGATTCCGATTATTCTAAGATATTTTCGAGACGGCTTCTACTACTCGGATGCATAAATAGAATACCTGAGTTAGATTGTTTCAATAACTTGAATATTTTGGCCCTACTCCAAAATGCCGTAAATCCCGTATTTGCATCATTTTTTAATTACTGCTCTTTTTCCCAAATTTGGCCTCTAATAAACTTGGTACTATTTTTATACGACCGAGCAGCAATTAACTAAAACCAATATATTCACTAATTAGTATATATTAATCAAATGAAATAATAATTAACTTATTTTGAACATATATTCGAATTATATTTGAGTTCAAATCATGATGATTAAATCAATTGAACTTACTATTTAGACAATTGAATAAAATAGAGTTATTGAAAAATGAATCGCCACTTAGTTTCTGTTTTATAGAAACGGTCAATTGAAAAAGTTTTGTTGATCTGAACTCAACAACTCTAACAAGTTCAAATGCTTATAAAATTCCTTCACAAAACCAATATCTCTAAGTTAAACACAATTTTGAGAACTTTACATCTTTGTAAAATCAAGCATTAATTCTTTGAGCTGCTTTTATACATACAAATGTTGAATTTGTGTGAGAGTTTACAAAACAATAGATCAAAAATTAAAATTCTAAAGAGTAATAGGATTAAAAATGCGAGTAGAACGGATTGATAAAGCCAACAGAATCACTGACAAAAAATTTTAGGAAGATCTAAATCAAAAATTACTGATGGATATAACCCCAACTTTCCAGGATCTTACGCACTTCTTGCCCCATAGCCGCCGCCTCTTCTGTTTCTTTACCTCCAGAAAAACCAGTATGGTAGTATACGAACGGAATCTCGGAAGAAGAATATCGATATGGAATTTTATCCAAAGAAACATAATCCGGCTCATCTCTCAAAATTTTCAAAGAGACATCCGATCGAATTCCCCATTTACCTATACGATAATTTTCTAATATTCCATTTTTCAGGATTTCAAGTTTAAAAATAGGAGAAGGGTCCACTGTTTTTACTTCAAGCACTTGGTCAAAAGCGCCCGAAGTATTCAAAATTTTTAAAACAATGTTTTTAGAATCCTCTTGAAGAACTTTTAAATCCCCTGTAAAATCGTAACGATAGATCCCCCCCTTAGAAAAAAATCGAATTTCTCGTTCGCAAACATTCTCACATTTAGGTAACCTCAAAAAAAAAGAATTTTTAGAAAGTTGATTTTCTTTTAAAATAGATCGAGCCTCACCTAACAGCATAAAGTTTGAATTTGCAAGGTTTTCCAATTCTATCGGATCTTTAATTAAATCGTAGAGTTCTTCAGGCATTTTATGAGAAATACCTTCACGAGTTCTTCGAACCGAATCATAACCGGGATATCTACGTATATATTTTAAATTGGGTGTAAGAACGGATTCGGAAAATCTTCCTTCCGTATAAATGACCGGTTCTGATTTCGGACCTTCCTTTCCAAAAATCGACTTGGAATAATCGTTCCCCTTCAATTTATCTATCGGATACGAAATTTGATTTAAACCCAACAAAGTAGGCATCAAAGAGAGAAGAGAAACTTGATCACTAAATTCATTTTTTTGAATACGATTTAAAAAAGACTTAGGAGGATGAATGATCCAAGGAACTCGAATCTCCTTTTCATAATGAGTTTCTCCGTGTGCATAAACTTTTTCGGCGATAAAATGATGATGATGATAATGAGAAGTTTCTAATAACTCGCCGTGATCACTCGTGACTACAATCCAAGAATCCTCAAAAAGCCCTTGCCTTTTTAACTCATCAAAAATTTTTCCTAAAAGAAAATCTGTATAACGAACTTCCCCTAAATATTTTTGTTGATATTCGTCTAGCTGATTCCACAACAATGGATCGGATTTTTCCTTTAACTCCTGAAAAAACTGAGAAGGAGGTCTATAACCCCAATGAGGAGTGTTTAGATTGAGATGTAAAAAGAACAAGTCCTCTTTGTGATCCCGAAAAAAAGTCTCCGCTCTCGAAACCAATTCTTCCGTGTCCAAATTATCTTTCCCCACTTGCTGTATTTTATGAAATCCTAAATCCACTCCTACGGAAGTATAATCCATTAGAAAAACGTTATTCATAATACTTTCCGTAAAATAACCTTCTTTTCGAAATGCGTTTGGCAACGTAAAAGGTTTTTTAGAATAGAAAATTTTTCTTTGTTGGGCGCTCGTATAAAACCAAGCGTTTCCAAGACCAAGGTTAGAAGCAATCTCCGAAGTAAAAAAAGAAAGCATGGAAGGTTTTGTCCAATTTCCATTTGCAATCGTTTTTTTGAATACAATCGAATCCTTAGAAAAAGAATCTAAAACGGGAGTTGTAGGAAACGGGGAACCACCGGAAGACAAAGAATCCTGTCTCAGAGCATCGATCACGATTAAAATCACATTCTTTTTTTCTGTATTTCTTTTTTCTAATATATAAGGAGAACCTAAAAATAATCCTGAGCCGGATTTAGAATCCCATCGAATCTTAATAAAAGCGCCTGGATTACAATTTTTTTCTTCCTTCCGTTCTGTTTGGTTCCAAATTTCCGAACTTTGCAAATCGGTTTTTACAATCGTTTTAAAATTTCCGACGTTTTTAAATTCTAAAGTGGCACTGTAAGGATTCCATTCTAACTTTTGCGATTTCAAGTTTTGTTCAAAAATTTGTTTATCATCTAAAAAAATCCTCAACTCACCTTCACCCGAAAATTCTCCGATTCCTTTAGAAAGACTCGCAGCGTAAAATCGAAAAACGTCTCCGCAGAACTCCTCGTCCAACTTCAAAATACATTCTCCACCCGCGGGAACAAATAAAGAATCCTGTGACTCGTTGATAAAAAGAGATTCATCCGTATAAAGAGTCAATTGAACGTTCTTCCAACGATCCTTAGGATTGAGATCGGAATATCTTCCCGGATTTTTTTTCCAATAATAACGAAACGTTTCTATTTCTCGATTTGTATCACCCGTACATTCCAATTCTTTGTTTTTCAAAATACGAGTTAAATCTTTTTTAATTACGTTCTTATCCGAACTCGAAACCCGATTACATCCTTCTAAAATCGGAATCGAAAGTAACAAAATCAAAAACACCCAGCATCGAATAAATAACATGAATCCAGAAAAATCGTTTTGTATCTTGAGACAACAGAAAAGAACCATTTCTTAGGATGAATTTTTCCTAAATGAAATTTTTTTCTCTTTTCAAAGTATCATTCGCATTTATAACACGTTTCGCTATGTCATGGATGAATTCTTACAATTTAAAAGACGATACCTTTGCGGGAAGCGGAGGATCTAAAATTTTCTATCGAACCTACCAACCCAAAGAAGGCAGGAAAGGAAACCGAGTTATCGTAGTACAACACGGAATCGGAGAACACAGCGGTCGTTATGAATTTTTAGTGGAAGCGCTTTCCGGAACTGGAACAGCGTTGTACCTAATCGATTCTCAAGGACACGGACGCTCTGAAGGAAAAAGAGGCGCGATCAATTCATTTTCAGATTTTCTTTTCGATTTAGATAAACTGATTTCAATCGCAAAAGAAAAAGAAAACATATCAAAGGTAACACTGCTCGGTCATTCGATGGGGGCCGCAATTTCCACGTTCTACGCAGAAGAAAGTACGAATCAAGGAAATCTAAACTCTCTCATCATCTCCGCACTTCCGATCCGAGTAAAAACGGATTTAGTCATGAAGGTCAAAAAAGGAATCGCTCCCTTGATGTCCGATCTTTTACCCAATCTGACCCTTCCTACAGGACTCAATATTCACTTCTTAAGTCATGATAAATCGGTAGTAGAAGCATATAGAAAAGACCCGCTCGTTCATGGAATGGCTTCCGCTTATTTAGGAAATATGCTTTTGAACAGTGAGGAACCGATTTTATCCAATGCAGGAAAAATCAAAATTCCAGTTTATATCTTTCACGGAAAAGAAGACCAAATCGCAGACTATACAGGAAGCGAAAGTTTCTTCGAAGTAGTAGGTTCTTCGGATAAGTCCATAAAAATTTACGAAGGACTTTATCACGAAACGATGAACGAACGTCTAGAAGACAGAACCAAGGTTTTAACCGATTTAAAAAAATGGTTTGAATCCCACTCAAATTAACAGACAGAACGTTTGTTCTGTTTTTCTCTAAAAAAATCATCGACCGGATTCTTCCATTTTGGTAGGATTGAATCCGGTCAAAGGCCCTTTTTAAAAACAAACCTCAGGAACTTTATATGTCAGCAAAAGGAATATCCAAAGACCTGATCGGAACCAAACTGGATCACTACGAATTTGACGTAGAAAGAGGAAAGATCCGAGAGTTCTGTCAGGCAATCGGAGAAACCAATCCGATTTATTTTGATGTAGAAGCGGCTAAAAAAGCGGGTTACGAAGATACACCCGCTCCCCCGACGTATCCAACCGTAATTCAATTTTGGGGTTATCCTAAAATTTGGCAGGATATGGAAAACATGGGAGTAGACACTTCCAGAATTCTACATTTAAAGGAAAAATACACCTATCTAAAACCGATCTATCCCGGAAAAGTTTCTTCCCAGGGAGAATGTATCAACGTCACGGTGGGCAAAATGGATACGATGACTTTTAAAACTACCATCAAAAACTCAAAAGGTGAAACGATCGTAGAACAGGAAATGTCTATCTTTATTAGAAAACCGGAGGCATAATATGAGTAAAATTGAATATGATAAAATGGAAGTAGGACAAGAGCTTCCTCCTTTAAAAACAGAAGTAATTACTCACGCAAATCTAGTGCGTTATGCGGGAGCTTCCGGAGATTTTAACCCGATTCATAACGACCCGGACTTCGCTCGCAAAACCGGATTAGATGGAACGATCGCGCACGGTATGTATGTAATGGCCCAGCTCGGAAGACTTTGTACTTCTTGGGCGGATCAAAAACAAATCAAAGAATTTGGAGTTACGTTTAAGAACATGACCAAACCAGGTCAAAAACTTACATGCACCGGAAAAATAAAACGTAAAAAAGAAGAAAACGGAGAAAAATTGATTACGGTTGTGTTAGAAGCTTCCGACGAATCCGGAGAAGTCAAATGTTCCGGTGAAATGGTAGTGATCGGCTAAAACCCAATCTTAGAAAAGAACAGGTTCTAAATCTTTTTAGTTGAATAAAATTCCACGGCTATGACGGTAATATCGTCGTAACGTGGGTTTTCTCCTCTTGTTAATTCCTCTATTTTAATAATTTCTTGGATTAAAATCTTTAACTCGCTTTCTCTTCCTTCATGAAGCGTTTTTGTAATCAGTTCCATATTATGCTGTTTTGTATTTAAGGAATCTTTCATACGATTTTCGATCAGACCATCTGAAAATAATAAAATCCTAGAACCCTCTGGGAATATAATCGTTTTGGAAACTACCTCAAGAGATTCAAACAAACCTAAAATAGGTCCGGTCTTTTGAAGTAAGGAAGGAAATTCTCCGGGTAACTGTAAAATTTGATCCGGATGTCCTGCGGATGCATAAGTAAACTCTTCTTTTTCCGTATCAATATCCCCGATCATACAAGGAAATATACTTTCCAAAGAATCGAATTTCTTTAAAAACCTAAAATTCAATTCCTTGAGAATCTGAGCTGGGTTCTCCAAATTTTTTAATTCTTCATATTCCGTTTTTAAAGCCATGGTCATCAAAGAAGCCTGTACTCCGTGACCCACGGCATCTGCGATCAATACTCTCGTTTTTCCGGGAGAAATTTCGGAAATATCCAAAAAGTCGCCCCCTACCTTTTCAAGAGGTTTATATTCGTAATAAAATCGTATTCCCGGAATATTTCGATCCAAAGGAGTTAGGATTTTTCTTTGAACGTTCTGCGCGATCTCTAATTCCCGATTGATCTGAACGATATTATCGTTCAAAACCTTGGTTCTATCCTCAATTTTTTGAACCAACTGTTCTTTCATTTCGAAAAGTTCTAAGTTGGAAGTTCTAAGATTTAAAGCCAATTCTCTAGTTTCTGCAAACTTTCTGGATCTTTCGGAAGCGAGCAAAAGGGATTGTAGAAAAACAAAAAACACGAGGGCGTAATGTGAAGTTTGAATACTTCCGGTTTTTAAAACTCTCGCATAAAAAAGATCCACAAGCACCGCGATAAAAAGAATTCCAGAACCGTAAAGAATATAAGTGTAATTTCTTTCCTTATCGAAATCGATTTTTAAAATCGTATAAAATAAATAACATATAACTATGATAATAAAATAATGATAAATAGAAATTGTCTGATTATTAAACTTCATGTCTCCAAACAAAGTCACGATGGAAAACAAAATTGAAAATACAACCCCCACATTGATAAACTTTCGACTTACATAAGGAGAAAATATAGAACTAAAAAATAAAAGAAAAAACGGAACTCCTATGGACAAGGTCAAGTGATTAATTTTATGAACCCAGGCCCAAGGAATTTGTGGAAAAAATAGCATTAGTATTTTAGAATTTATTAAAGAAGTCCTTAGACAAATAACCAAACTATACATTCCAAAATAAAGAGGAGAAACGCTGCTTCTCAAATAAAGATATTGGAATATATGATAAATTCCCATAATCAGAAGACTACTAAAAGAGAATATGTCAAAAAATAATGGAATCGCTTTCGAAACACTGGCGTAATCGGAAGCTCCGATAGAAATCGGAAGTAAAATTCCAGGCATCGTGGAAGTATAATTAGAAACAAAAATTTCGATTTGGATTTCGTCTTCCTCCGCAAAAAATAAAAAATCTCTCGGTTCAATTCTAGAAACTACCGAGTCGGCATCAACGCCGGGAGTGCCACATTCACCGATCATTTGTCCGTTGATTTTAATTCGATACGCGGATGCGATCGCTCCTAAAGATACGGAAAGAATTTTCTTTTTCCATATCTCTGGAAGAAACACTTTCAATCTGTAAGTCGCATAACCGAATTTAGGATAGGCTTGATTGCTTTTAGATTCGTTGGTCCAAGAACCGGGAACCCCTATAAATTCTACGGAATGATTTTTCTCGGATTCTTGAAGCCAACTAAATTCCCATTCTCCGTTGAGTTTAGTGTCTGGATCTTGAATTCCTCTAAGATCAATTTTACCTTGATAGGCTCTGAGTCCATCCCCCGCTTGCCACGGAGAAGAAATCATAACAAGTATGATCAATGCAAACGGACCGATTAAGAAAAAAAATATTTTTGAAAATTGCATCTCGAACTCAAATCCGTTCCAAATTAAAATTGAAATTCAGTTCAATGCCGTCAATTGCATATAGGAACAGACGCAAGATTAAACTTAAAAAATCTGTAGGATTTGTTTTTTTAGAGAATCCTGCGAGAAAAGAGGCGAGACCATTAAAAAAGATAAAATTTATTTCTAATTAAAATCAAATGAGACTAATTTAAGACTTTTTAGTGAAATTAATTCAATTAGAAAGAATGACTCATGATTATTACGTTTCAATCATAGAAATTAACTTTCATCTTATCATTTTTATAATTTAGGAATTCCTATATTTTAAGAATCAACAAGCAAATTTTAGATATCAAAAGGTTGATACTACAAATATAAGTTCTTAATTGTTAAAAACATAAAAAACAACTTTAGTAAACTTATCTCTACAATAATAACTTTCTCTATTCATCAAAACTATAGAATAGAGTTCCCAATATTTCGTATTGAAACAGGGTTTTACGATTAAAATTCGCGGTATTTAATTTATAGGAATCAGTAAAAAATCATTCCTTACTACTTCGGATGAATGACAATCGTACTAAAAGTTCCAAAGTCTACTTTATCAAAGATGTGACGTTTTTCAAAACTTGCATTTAACTCCAATTTATTGGTTTTTTGAAAGAGATCTCACATTTTGAATTAAGTTCATTTTTATACGTCCGAGTAGTAAATTTGATCGCAAGCACAAGTTTTGGAAAATCAATTCTAATCATTTTTCCGGATTGCGTTCTAAACAATCCGAGTTAGATTCAAAACAATTTATGAATCAACTTCAATCTAAATTTATCTTAACTTTGATCCTATTCGTTTTATCAGTCGCCAACTGCAATAAAAAAGAGCCAATTTCCATTTTGGAAATTAGAGATCTCATCGAAAAAGAAAATCTTGTAGAAGAACTTCGACAAGCGGAAGAAAATCTTAAACTGAAAGGTGACAACGCGGCATTACTTTATGTACGAGGTTGGATTCGTTATTTACAAAAAAACCAAAACGCCGCTATGAACGATTTTAAAAAATGTTTGAGACTTGATCCTAAGTCCTTAGATTGCAAAAGAGGGCTCGGTCTCGTATACGAATCCAATAAAGAATACAAAGAAGCCGAATTGATCTATAAAGAAGCTCTTTCTTTTGCAAAAGAAAAAGGGCCGGACTCAGAAGCTCTCATTCATGAGAATATTGGAATACTTTATCTCAGACAAAATCTTAGAAAAGAAAGTTTAGAAGAATTTCAAAACGCAATTTCACTTTCTGATAAAGGAGACGCTTATTACGGTTTTAGTTTGTGTATGATTATGGAAGGAAATTCGGAAGACGCGATCTCTTCTTTAGAAAAAGGTATTTCTAAACCGTTTCGTTCTAAAGCATTCCAATCGGAATCTCACTTTTTATTATCTAAATTCTACTTTGAAAAAAGAAAAGACATCACCAAAGCGGAATCAGAAATCAAAAAGGCGATCGAAATATTTCCTCTTCATAAAGAATACCTAAACACATTACAAATTTATATAAAAGAAAGAATTAAAAATCTTTAAAGAATTTATACCAAAAAGCAGAAACATAATATAATTTTACATATGGAATAGACAAGTCATCTAAAAAAATAACTTAACTTCGACTCAAGAACTTGAGAAAGAATTTTCTAAAAGTATGAGTCCCTACATTAGAGTTGTTGAAAAATTAATTCTCCATTCATTTCTGTTTCATAGAAACGGTCGATTAAAGCAATTTCGTTAAGCTGAGCTATGAAATTTTTAAAAAACTCTATTTTATAATTTGTTCTTAAATCGCAATTCGTGAGAGTTCCCACAGATTAAATCGCATTATAAATTTCTACATTCATTTTTTGTAATTTGAATCGGGCAATTTCCACATTTCAAAGTTTTATCGTAATGTGTGAGGGTTTCCACGTTTATTTTTATGGGAAATCAAGTTTTTATAAAATGAATCTCTTATATAGAATTTCAGTTAATTTAAATTCATCTTTAATTTTTCGGCAAGTTCTTCCGGGCTTAGATTTAAAATTTGAGGATTTAACTCCGCTTCTTTGATCAATCGTACAATTTCCCTGTTGAAAGGAGCGGGATGACCCATCACGTCCGCAAGTTTAATAATTTCCCCGTTGAGAGAATCGATTTCAGTCGGTCTCTTTTTGATCAAATCCTCCCACATAGATGATCTGGCTTGAGGATCAATCTTAACCATTCCGGATGCAATTCTAAAAAATAGAAAATCCGGAAGATCCAAGATAATAGGAGCTAAACTAGGAATCATATTTCCGGAACGAATCGGTCTAATTTCCGCAAGTCTCAAAATTTCAAGAGATTCTTTCATAAGTTTGGAAAGAATTTTTCGATAACCTCGTTTTGATATTTCCACTTTTAATGTAAGTCCAGAAAGGGCGTTTAAGGAATTGTTCAAATTAAAGATCAATTTTCCCCAAAGAATTCCAAAGATGTTTTTATGTGTGTTGATAGAAAGCCCGGCCCGTTTGAAAATCTGGACCAACGTCTGTGAACATTTAGAATCTTCGATTACTAAATTCCCACTTGTACCTCTATGAAAATGACCGTTACCTTTAGATACTACATTAAAAGGAACCATCCCGGCAAGGACTTCAACGGGAAGATCTCTCAGTTCTTTTTTTAAAATTTCCGCATTTCGAACTCCGTTTTGGAAACTGACTACAATCGGAACGGTTTGAGATTTGTTTTGTCTTTTTTCAAGAATTCCATTGAGTTCTCTGGCAAGATCTTTTGTGTCTTTGGATTTTACAGTAACTAAAAAAACATCTGCATCCGAAATATCAGTAAAAGAAGTAGTAAAAGAAATTGTGTTAGGAGGAAGAATAATTTCTTGATTTGTATAATCAGTAATTTTCGCACCGAAAGTTTTCAATTCGTTCTGAATCCTTGCTCGGCCATAGAATGTGACCGTATTTCCAGTCGCCAAAAGTTTACAACCAATGTATGTTCCAATACTTCCGGAACCTAAAATTGCAATAGAAAGATTCATCTGTTACACATCTTATTGGAATTTAAGATTTAATTCTACAACTATTGTTTGTTAGTCGGGAAAAATATGATTTTCTTTTTTGACCCTCAATACACTCTTTAAGATATGAAAATTCAAGTCCATTTTCTAGGTGCCTCGGGAACTGTAACAGGATCCAAATATCTAATTGATACGGGATCTTATAAAATTCTTGTGGATTGTGGTTTATTTCAAGGTATCAAAGAACTTAGGCTTTTAAATTGGTCTCAACTTCCTATACTACCTTCCGAAATCGATGTTATCCTTTTGACACATGGTCATCTGGATCATGTGGGTTATATTCCTAGGTTGGTCAAGCAAGGATTTCGCGGTAAAATTTTGGCGAGCTCTCCTACTTTAGAAATTACTGAAATTATTCTCAAAGATTCCGGTAAAATTCAGGAAGAAGAAGCAGATCGAGCCAATCGAGAAGGTTATTCTAAACATAAACCGGCAGTTCCATTATATAATCTTAAAGAAGCAACGGATTCTCTTCCTTATTTTCATTCCATCGAGTTGAATCGTTGGAGAGATCTTTCAGATGGAATTCGAGTTCGTTTTCAGTACAACGGACATATATTAGGAGCAACTTATATAGAATTAGAAGTATTTGGAAAATTATTCGTATTTTCGGGAGACATTGGTCGTCCCGAAGACATTCTTCTGCATCCTCCCAATCGCCCCGAAAACGCAGATTATCTTTTTATAGAAAGCACCTACGGGGACAGAATTCATCCGGCAAATTCTGAAACTAAACTTCTCGAAGTGTTAAACGAAACTTTAACAAAAGAAGGTACTGTTATTCTTCCCAGTTTCGCGGTAGAAAGGGCTCAAAGTCTTATGTATCTTCTTTGGAAATTAAAATCCACTTCTAAAATTCCCAACATTCCTATGATTTTAGATAGCCCTATAGGACGAAACGTCTTTGAAGTTTTTCAAACTCATACAAAATGGCACAAACTTTCTTCGCAGGAATGTTCTCAAATCTGGGATTATTTTCAAAAAACCGAATCAGTAAAAGATACATACAAAATTGCCGAGAATCGCTCTCCTAAAATTATTATTGCAGGCAGTGGTATGGCTACCGGTGGCAGAGTGCTTACATATCTTCAACATTATTTAGAAGATTTGAATACAACAATTTTGTTATGCGGTTTTCAAGCAATCGGCACAAGAGGGAGACAGATTCAAGACGGGAATCACGAAATCAAGATTTATGGAAAATTCTATAAAGTCAAAGCAAGAGTCTGTTTCTTAGAAGGATTATCTTCTCACGCAGATCAGAATGAAATACTACACTGGTTAGGTGAATTAAAAAGAAAACCAGAAAAGGTTTTTATCGTTCACGGCGAAAAGGGTTCATCGGACACCCTCCGAGTCAGGCTCAGCGCCCTTAAATTTACATGCGAAATTCCTAAACTATTTGATATAGTAGAACTTCATATTTAAGCAATACAATGTCAGAAAAAAACGAGCCCCTTACTCTTAAAAATCTAGGTATTGATACCAATCAGGAATATGTCGTTTTTTTACGTAGGGATTGTCCTGTTTGTACATCGGAAGGATTCGTTGCGCTCAATCGAATTGAGGTCAAAGTAGGCAGCAAAAAAATCATCGCTTCTCTAAATATTATAGAAACTGAAATTCTTCAGATTGGTCAAGTAGGCCTATCTGAAAGCGCTTGGAAAGCAATCCATGCAAAAGAAGGTGATAAAGTTATACTTTCCCATCTCCAGCCGGTCTTGTCTATGCACGACGTCAGAGCCAAAATCTATGAAAATCGCCTCAATGAAGATTCCTTTCGAAGAATCATCCAAGACATTAAAGATGAAAAATATTCTAATATTGAAATTGCGTCTTTTATAACTGCGTGTTCAGGCGATCACCTTAATTTAGAAGAGATAAAATCTCTTACCAAAGCTATGATCGGAACCGGATTAGTTTTAAAATGGAAGAATCATCCTGTAGTCGATAAACACTGCGTAGGTGGTCTTCCGGGTAACAGAACCACACCAATCGTAGTTTCTATCATCACAGCTATGGGTCTTACCTTTCCTAAAACTTCCTCCAGGGCCATCACTTCTCCGGCAGGAACAGCTGACACTCTAGAATCTATTACCAAAGTAAATTTAAACGTATCAGAAATGAAATCCGTTGTAGAACAAGAAGGAGGTTGTATCGTTTGGGGAGGATCGATCGGGCTCAGTCCGGTTGACGATATTTTAATTCGAGTAGAAAGGGCCTTAGAAGTAGACAGTGTGGGACAAATGATCGCTTCCGTATTATCCAAAAAAGCTGCTGCCGGTTCTTCACACGTAGTTATTGATATTCCAGTCGGCAAAACCGCAAAAATTCGTTCTGAAGAAGATGCAGAAAAACTGAAATATTATTTTACCGTGGTAGGAAAATCAATCGGTTTAAAAATTAAAGTTATAATCTCCGACGGCTCCCAACCAGTAGGAAGAGGAATTGGCCCTTCTTTGGAAATCAAAGATTGTATTGAAGTTTTGAATAATGATCCTTTGGCCCCTCAAGATCTAAAAAAAAGGGCATTATCAATTGCAGGTGCAATGTTGGAATTTGCACAACCACATCGATATAAAAACGGAGACGGGCTTCAAGCGGCTCTTGATATTTTAGAATCTGGTAAAGCATTTAAAAAATTCGAAAGTATTTGTAAAGCTCAAGGCGATTTTAAGATTCCCCCTACTTCTAAATTTCGTCGTGATATAGTTTCTAAAATTTCAGGAGTGGTTCTCGAAATAGACAATCGAAAAATTGCCAAAGTAGCTAGATTAGCTGGAGCACCTAACAGTGCTTCTGCGGGAGTCGACTTTCTTTCTCCTATTGGAAAAAAAATCGAAAAAGGAGATATTCTCTACACGGTTCATTCTGATTCCGAAGGAGAATTGGAATATGCTTTTGAATATATGAATTCACAAGAAAATATCATTGTAATTTCTTAAAGATCAATCATGAACAAAATTTTATTCCACTTTCCTGAAAATCCGTCTCTGGCAAAATCGATTTCGCAATTTTCGGGAATTCGAATCGGCAATGCCGAATTTGGAAGATTCCCAGACGGTGAATCTAAACTCAGAATCTTAGAAGATCTGAGCGGATCAGAAGTTTATATACTTTGTTCACTAGATCACCCAGATTCTAAAATCGTTACATTGATTTTCTTCTGCGAAACCGCTAGATCTTTAGGAGCAATAAAAATTCACCTTATAGCACCTTATCTTTGTTATATGAGACAAGATAAAATTTTCCGTTCGGGAGAAGGGATAAATGCAAAAATTTTCGCGACGCTAATTTCCCGTTATATAGATTCAATTTTGACAATCGATCCGCACCTTCATAGAATCCATAATTTAGAGGAAATTTTTAACGTCCCTTCTAAAGTTTTACATTCTACAAAACTTTTTGCAGAGTATATTCAAAATAACGTAAGTAATCCCATACTAATTGGCCCCGACAGCGAAAGCGATCAATGGGTTCGGGAAGTGGCGGATATTTACGATTTTCCTTTCACGGTACTTGAAAAAAATAGAAAAGGAGATCGAGAGGTAAATATTAGCATGCCTAAAATAGAAAAATATTTAAACCACACTCCCGTACTGATCGATGATATTATTTCTACGGGAAAAACTCTGATTCAAACGATTCTTCATTTAAAGAAGATGCAAATGTCACCTCCCGTTTGTATCTGTGTACACGGAATTTTTGCCGATAATTCATTTCAGGAATTAATGGAAAATGGCGTTCTTGTAATGATCACCACAAATTCAATTGAACATCATAGCAATGCAATTGACTTAGGGAAATTAATAGCTGATCACAAATTTTAACCGTTTTGATAATCAGAAACTAACTGTTCTAATTGTGATCGAATTTTTTGAGAGTACAAATGATCCGGATCCAAACATTCAATTTTTTCTAACAAACCAAAGACCTTTTCCTTTTCGTAGATCAAAATATAAGATTCTGCAAGATTTACAATGTTATTTAAAAAATCGGGTTCCCTTAATAGAATCCGTTCTCCTAATTCGATCGACTGATGATACCGTTTGATTTTTTTGTAAATCAAAGAAGCGTTAAATATAATTTCAACGTCCTCCGGAAATTCCGAAATCAGCTCTTCAAATAAAAAAAGCGCTTCTTCATACATTCCAATTTTATAATATACTTTAGCTAGTTCTTTTTTAAAAACTGGGGGTAGAAACTCTTGAGATATTTTGCTTTTGATATTTTCTAGATGGTAAATTGCACGTTCCCAATTTTCATCTTGTATATATTTTAAATAAGTTTCGTCCGGAAATTGAAAGGATGACAAATTTGCAACGGAACCTAAACGAACTGGTTCTTTAATATAAGTCAGCTTAACTATGCTTAAATCATCCGTCAATTCTCCATAATTTTCAAGACCTTGGACTAACAATTCTAGATCTCCTCCCGACTCCTCTACCCTTCTTAAAAATTGGCATTCGTCTTCGTTGATCAACGGTATTTCGTCTTGATCTACTCCAAGGAATATGTCATCTCTTCCATCAGAACCTACGATGATAGTATCTCCTTTTTCTAGAAAAAAAGTTTTTACCTTCATCTTACTTTCTAAACCAGTAATTCCTATTTTACGAAGTTCTAATTTACTTTCTATAAAAGTTGCAACTCCATTTCTATAAAGAACCGTAGGAGGATGTTCCGCGTTCAAAAAGAACAAAATCCCGGATTCTAAATCCACTAAACCCAAAACGACGGATACCAACATAGAACCGTCAAAGGATTCAAAAATATTTTGAAGTTCTAAAAAACATTCCTTAAGCCATAACTCAGGCGGTTTTGAGTGATAAGAAAAAACGGTTTTTGTTCTAGCTATAAAAGAACGAAATACAACGCCTAAAACTAAAGCTCCGCTCGCTCCTTGAATGGATTTTCCCATCGCATCCCCGTTTACAAAAACGAGATATTTTCTATCCTTTAAATAAATCTCATCTGCGATAATGATGTCTCCGCCGATTTCTTTTTTCCACTGCTTGAACTGAAATCTTTTTTTCTGTCTACTAAACCCTTCCAAAATTATAAAATCATTTTCTACATGATTTTGATTTAAAGGGTCCAAAATTAAAGAGGTTAAAAAATAATCTCCGTCTTGTTGAATTTTAAGTTCTCGAATTTGATCTAACGTATTTTCCAATTGTTTCGTTCTTTCTTTTACTTTTTGATCCAAGTCTAAGTTTAATTCTTCAGCCTCTTTGTGAACCCTCAAAAACCGGTTTGCCAATATAAAGACCATTCCAACTTCAAACACAAAAAAACCATATTTTAAAATTCCATAATTTTCTAAATTACTAATCAACCCCATGGAGCCGATCAGATCCAAGAGACCCGAAATCATCAAAACTAAAAAACCGAAAATCATACGAATGGCATCCGGATTTTTTAGTTTCAAAGATTCATATATTATAAAAAAAGAATATATTATAAATATAAATATAGAAAACTGCCAGATTTTCAATAGAAATAAGCAATCAGACCTGTTCGAAAAAGGAATCAGCAGAGTAAGCACAAGTGTAAAAATTTGATATAATTTAGAAATAAAACTTAATCTATACTGGAAAAACGTATTCAAAAACAAAAGAAAAAGTGAAGTTATGTTAAAAATCACCATGTATTCCAACTTCATTTGAAGAAGTGGATCTAAATCAAGTTCATAGACTGCGTTGCTTCTAAGATAGATATAAAAGGAAAAAAACGTGGAAAAAAGTCCAAAGAACAAATTATATTTTTCTTGGGGACGTTTGAAATACAATAAGAAGTGATAAAATCCAACAAATAGATATAAGAACGCAAGTATCCATCTAGGACGTTCCGATAATATCAAAACATTCCTGGACTGTAAGTCTACTACAAGAGGTGCGGAATCAAAACTGGCATATACATTCAATTCTTCTCCGACGTTAGATGATAAAATCAATCTGATTTCATTCTTTCCAATTTGAACTTTGTCCTCTGGAATCGCAAGGATCACGTGTCTTTTAAATCCGTTTTTTACGATTTTTCCGTTTAAAACAACTCCGCCACTTCCGATTTTTTCTCCGTTGAAATAAACTTCATAGACATTTGTCAATAAAGGAAAGTGGATCGAAAGCCCATCTAAGGTGAGTTTTTGAAAGTCATTTGCGGACACTTCAAAAGTTTTCAATAATGTTAAAGTATATATATCTTCAGAAAAAGAGATGAAATCCTCGGGAATCGGAAGAGATTTTATTTTTTTCCAGGAAGCGTCTTCAATAGAAACGTTTAGATTTTTTCCGGAAATTAATTTCCAATCTTTTGTGAGATCAATCGGAAATGCAAAAACCGGAGTAGATAGAAAAAATATAAAAATCCAAACAAACTGATTGTAAAATAATTTCCAATCAAATTTTATAACGTCATTTATCATTCTGGCCGTCAAAAAACCCTAAACAAGATAACAGAAGATTTTGATTTTGCAAGAATTAATAAACGACTTTCTGACTAAAATGAAAATCTACAATTTCAGTTTGAAAATCAGTTTTAAAAAAATATGTTACTTAACGTTAGTCGATTTTTTTAATGCGACAATATATTTTATGGAATAATTTTTTTCTAATAATATTCCATTTTTTTAACTTATTCCATTACGATAGTAATGTCTACTCTGCGATTTTTTTGTCTACCTTGAATTGTAGAGTTATCTGCAATTGGTTTTGATTTTCCATATCCTTCGTAAGACATTCTTTTTTCTTCCAAACCTTGTCCATCTCTAAGTTCTTTTAAAACGGAAAGCGCTCTTTCTCTGGAAAGTTTTCGGTTGTATTCTTCTCCGCCGGAATTATCTGTGTGTCCGCTGATTCTAATTTCCCTATCCACGTATTTTTTTAATACAGACGCAATTCTTTTTAATTCTAGTTTTGCTTCTTCTTTAAGTTCTGAACTGTTATGATCAAACAACACTGAATTTAAAGAAATCGCGATCCCTTCTTCCGTCCTTCTAATTTCTACCGGAGGTTCGGTCCGATTATCTTCTTCTTCCGGCCATGAAATGGTTTCTTTTTTCGATTTTTTTAAATTCTTTTTTGGGTCGGAACCTGGTTCTATTCCTGTTGGAAGTTCTCCTCCTAAAATTTTACGAATTTCTTCTGCAAATTTATCTTTGTCCTCATCCGTAAGTTTTACATTTTTATTATATACTCCGTGAATGTCGAACGACATCTCCTGTGCCATTCCGTTTTCATAGATAAAAGTGTACGACAACTGAACCCTTTTGTATTGCGGGATTCCCAGTTCACGATCAAAAAATACCATCCCACGCGCAAATCCGTAGATTTTAAAAGGAACTCCGGTTCGGTTCATTTGAGAATCATAATATAGATTATAATTGTATTCGATACGATCCCCTTTACCGGATAATTTTTGATATTCCCATTCATCTATTCCGTGATATTTATATTTCGCAAAAACCGTAATCATTACCCTTCCACCGGGAAATTGAAAACTTTCCGTAGCGGGTTGTGTCCATTCTTCTCCAATCGAAACCGGTTTTTCGGAAAAACTAGGAAGAGATCGAAGGTTAGGCATACTATATTCCTGTGGTACTTTATATTGACCTAAATCCGTTATTTGAAATCTGCTCTTAAATGTTTTATCTTTGCGGAATGCAGGATCAACTTCGGGGAAACGAGTGTAAGTATCAAAAAATCCTTCCAACATACATTCTTTATTTTCACAGGAAAGGGTTTGTAGTAGGATTCGATTTTTATCCTCTCTTTTAATCTTTGTGCCTCGACTTACCAACTGGACTCTATGATATTCATTTAACTCTACATTCTCGCCCGGATTTAACTTCCAGCGAAAAAGAACCTTGTCAGACTCTTCCGAAAAAATAGACGTAGATGTAGAAATGATAAAAACGTATAACACGATTTTCAGTAAATGTCCGTTTATAGTATTGGATTTTGAAGGTTGATTAGAAAATTTCCCCATAGTTTTAATTTCGTAAGATTTCTTTAAAACATAAAGAAAGTGTAAAAAACTTTCTAAAAAATACGGATTTAGGACGAAATTTAAAACTGAAATTCCGATTTATTTACGTTAAGGAGAATCCAATGGAAGCGAGACTTGTTTACGTTACAACCAGTAACGAAAAGGAAGCACTTAAAATCGGCAAGACTCTCGTACAAGAAAGACTGGCCGCCTGTGCGAACATTATCCCTAAAATGAAATCAATTTATCATTGGGAGGATAAATTGGTAGAAGAAGACGAAGCGATTCTCATTTTGAAATCGAAAAGTGAGTTGATGACGGAAGTGATCTTAAGGGTCAAATCCTTACATAGTTATTCCGTTCCTTGTGTGGTAAGTCTGCCCTTATTGGAAGGAAATAAGGATTACTTTTCATGGATCTTAAGCGAAGTAATCGCAGATTGAAATACATTCAAAAAAGGTTATATTTTGCAATTTCACGTTAAACAAAAATTTACGGCTCTTACATTTAACTCGGCCTTTTTTGGTTTTTACGCGCATGCGGGTTTTGCCAAAGGGCTTTCCGAAATCGGCTTTTGTCCTTCTAAAATCACCGGTTGTAGTTCCGGTGCGTTAATTGGCTCCCTTGTCGCTGCGGGAATTCCTATCGATACCATGACTAATTTAATTCTGAATTTGAAAAAGAAAGATTTTTGGGAAGGAAATCTGGTTACGAACTTTGTAAAACCGATTCGAAAAGGACTTAAAAATTATTCGGGTATTCTTTCGGGTAAAAAGGTTAAGGAATTACTCAAACCTCATTTAGGTAACAAGAAGATCGAAGAACTTTCCATTCCGATGGGGATCTCTGTTTCAAACATTACAAAACAAATTCGAGAACTCAAAACTAAAGGTGATTTGGTTGATCAGATTCTTGCTTCGATGACGTTTCCTTTTCTTTTTGAAATTCAAAAGTTAGGAGAAGAAGAATTTATAGACGGAGGAGTTGCCGATCAAGAACCGATCAAAGAATTAATTTTAGACAAATCTATTCGTAAAATCGTGATTCACAGCGTTCGTACTAAAAAAGATCATTCGGAAAAAGCTATGATCCGCGCCTTCCATTCTTCGGTACAGATTATAGAAAATGAAACCAGAGAATTGAAAGAACTTCTTGCTAAACATTATAAAAAGCAAATATTAAGAGTAGAAACTTTAACCCCTTATATTGACGCAAACCAACTCAGACACGGTAAAGAAGCGATGGAAGAAGGTAGAAAAAGCGCTCACCACTGGAAGAAAAAAATTCTATCTAACGTTTGATGGATTTTCATAAAATTGAGTATATTAAATTTTTATCTTATTACCCGAACGTTTAAAATCTGGACGACTCCTCTGTAGTAGGCCAGCTATAGTCAATAAATTGCATAAAAGAAACGTAATACACTATTTCGCCTATAGTTTTAATTTAGAACGCGATCCATAGAGAGCGATGTATTGAGTTTCCAGAAGCGAGATGCTGAGTTTGAGAGAACGTTCTGCTGAGCTTCCCCGCATCGATCCCTTTAACGTTACTCAAGTTAAAATAATAAGAAATGTTACTACTCAATCGTTAAAATGGTAAAGGGACGGTCTCCGTGGGAACTACTAGATTTTAAATAACGATGAAAGCCGTTATAAAAAGATACAACCCCTAAAAAGACATAATTTGTAGGAGCTACTGTGTTTATCAAAAAGTTCTCTTGTAAAACAATTGGGGAACTACCACAAACTTAGGTTTGTCTGTAAAATGATGTGGGAACTTATATTTTTAGAAAATTTTTACTCGCGCCGAACTCTCAGATTTAAATTTTGATGATGGTCGTAAAACAGTGGTTTTGTGCAAAAATCAGATTAGATAATGATTCTTTTTATAGTAGTTCCACAATTTTCAAAGTTTAACTGCAAATTCACGATTTGTGAGAGTTCCCACATCTATTTTTTTACGAAAAAATTGACCAAGATTTCTTACACCGAATTCACGTTAAAATAACGTGAGTTCGGCGTAAGGTGGGAAAAAAGAGAAAGATCTTGTACTCAAAAGCGCCAGATCCATATTGAACCAAACTTTCAGCAAAAAGGAGTTCAATATGGATCTGACATCAATATTTTGTGCAATAGACGATTATTGTACACAACAAAAAATAAATTGGAACGGGAAAATATTGAGTCCCGTGGCAGGAAAAAGAAATCGTAAATTTCAGCTCAGCCTGAGTGAGGTAGCAACAATCGTAGTTTATTTTCATCTTTCTCATTATAGAGAATTTAAAAATTTTTATTTGATAGAAATAAAAAAGAATCTGAAATCCGAATTCCCAAAAGCGGTAAGTTACAATCGTTTCGTTGAACTGATGCCTAACGTGTTAGCTGTTATAGCTTCCTTTCTATCCAACACTTGTATGGGAAAATGTTCCGGAATATCGTTCATTGATTCTACAATTCTCAAAGTATGCGACAACAGAAGAATCCATTCTCATAAAGTATTTAAAAACATTGCACAACGAGGGAAATCAAGCACAGGCTGGTTTTACGGCTTTAAATTACATTTAATCGTAAATGATCAAGGTGAAATATTATCATTTATGGTCACTCCTGGAAACGTCGACGACAGAAACTCGAAAGTGATTTTCCCACTTGTTAAAAAGATTTACGATAAACTTTTCGGAGATAGAGGATACATCAGTCAATCTCTATTTGAAAGTCTTTATGAAAAGGGAATTCAACTCATTACAAAACTTAAAAAGAATATGAAAAATAAATTAATGCCCTTGGTTGATAAAATTCTTCTAAGAAA
The DNA here is from genome assembly GCF_000306255.2 of Leptospira noguchii serovar Panama str. CZ214. Lineage (GTDB taxonomy): Bacteria > Spirochaetota > Leptospiria > Leptospirales > Leptospiraceae > Leptospira > Leptospira noguchii. Next base: position 80,224 of record NZ_AKWY02000026.1, on the reverse strand, counting down.
AAGAGCTATCATTGAATCGGTTAACGATGAACTTAAAAATATCTGCCAAATTCAACATACTAGACATCGGAGTTTTTGCAATTGGGCTGTTAATCTTTTAAGTGGTTTAGTTGCATTTTCATTCTTTCCAAAAAAACCGTCTTTGAATTTGAGATCTAAAGACAATTTACAACTTTTAATCTCTCCTTAGACCGAATTCACGTTAAAATAGTAAAACGACGTTTCCTGTGTGTAGGAACTACTACAAATTACATTTTTTAAATTCCGGAATTATTACCTTTTTATAATAATCTTTTTGAAATCACTTTATCCAGGAATCAATTCTTGAGAGGAATTTTGTTCTACTATAAAATTTCGAACGAGTGAATTGAGAATTTCAGCGAGTTGTTTTAAAAACTCACCTGTTGCGTTCAGTTCTTCCGATTGTGCGGAAATTTCATGAAATGCGCCGTTGATAAGGTCCACCGATTCGTAAAGATTACCAATTTCAGAAAATCGTCTATCGATGTCCGTCATGATAATTTCGCTCTGATTTGTAATGGAAACATTCAAACGATTTAAGTTCGTAATTAAATTAGAATAATGTGAACTACTTTTTCGGATCGTTATGTAAATCTCCGCTAAAAATCTAAATTCTTCCGTTAAGTTTTTAAAAAATTCTACAGAAGTTTGGACCGTATTTTTTCCGCGCGAAACTGTAGATTGAATTTCGCCTAAAATTTCCGAAGCCTTTTTTGTACTTTCTTGCGTGCTCGAAGCGAGTTTACTAATTTCTTCCGCAACCACTCCAAAACCTTTTCCTACCGATCCGGAACGTGCAGCTTCGATAGAGGCGTTGATAGATAACATTCCCAACTTAGCAGATATATCGCCTAATAATTTTACTAGACCTTCTACTTTTTTAACGGAAGATCCTATATCGTTAATATCGGTTTCTAAATGATTGAGTTCTTTTCTACTCAGGTCGATCGTTTTGACGGATTCTTCCGATTTTTCGGAACTATTCTTCAAATCAGAATCGAACTTTTGAAATCCAAATACGAGTTCGTTTAATAATTTACTCGCGCTTGTTTCCATTTCCTTTTGTTGAGCCGCTGAAGAAGAAATCCTTTGAAAAGATTCTCTAAAAGAATCAAATATAGAAGTAACTTCTCCTAAATTTGCGGCTTGTTTTTGAATTCCTTGGCTCATTTTTCCCCAAGCAACCGAAATTTCAGAGGAAGAATGTTCCAGTTCGATAGACTTTTCTTTGATCGTATAAATCATCTGTCCTAAATTTGCAAGATAACGATTCATTAAAAACGCGATTGCTCCCGCTTCTGTTCCTGAATCCACATGAATCTTTCGAGTCAGATCACCTCCTCCTTTAGAGAGATCTTTAAGAGAATGTATGAGGTCGATCCAACTGGAACCTGCCCCATGCTCCGTGACGTTCAATCCTTTTTCTTCGAACTCTTCGTTCACTCTGATTCCGATTGAAATCTTTAATATTAAAAACAGAATCATCCCCAAACCGAAAGCCCAGAAAGAACAAGTTAAAACCCCAATCAGCTGAGGGTATATTCGAATATCTTGATTTTCTGATAGAATTGGTAATAAAAGTGTTCCTATTATTCCACAAACTCCGTGAACCGGAAACGCTCCTACCACGTCGTCCAATTTCAGGATTTTTTCTAATACCCAAGAAGTGGCCACAACAGAAAGCCCTGCAGTGGCACCTACTATCAAAGACGCGTAGGGTTGAAAAGCGTGACAACCGGCGGTTATCGCGACCAAACCACCTAACACCCCGTTCATGCAGTCTTCTACCGATGCAACTCTATAAAAAATCCAAGAGAAAGTGATCGCGACAATTCCTCCGACACTTCCGGCAAGACTTGTATTCAAAATGATCAAAGGAACTTCGTCCGTAAAAGAAAGTGCACTTCCTCCGTTAAATCCGTACCAACCAAACCAAAGTATAAAAACGCCTAACACTGAAAAGGTTAGATTATGTCCGTGAATTTTTCTAGGAGTTCCGTCTTCCTTAAATTTATCCTTTCTAGGTCCTAAAACGATCACCCCGGCCAAAGCGATCCAACCACCTAATGAGTGTACAACGGTAGAACCGGCAAAGTCCACAAATCCGATCTTTGCTATCCAACCTCCTCCCCAAGTCCAGTGTCCAAAAACCGGATAGATAAATAAGGAAACCACAACAGATACAATTAAATATGCGGAAAATTTAATACGTTCAGCTACCGCTCCCGAAACAATCGTGGCCGCCGTTCCCATAAACGCGACTTGAAATAAAAAAAAGGAAAAATCTTTACCAGTTTTTAAACCGCCTAAAAAGAAATGATTGGTTCCTACCCAACCTTCATAAGAAAGTCCGAACATCAAAGCAAAACCTACGGAGAAAAACGCGATCGTTCCTACGATATAGTCCATAAGATTTTTTACAGCTACGTTGATCGTGTTTTTTAATCTAGAAAGTCCGGTTTCCAACATCAAAAATCCGGCCTGCATAAAAAACACTAACGCGGCGCAGAGAATGAGCCAGGTCGGATCCACGGTTTTAGATAATTCCAAGGCTGGAGATTCGGAAAATAACGGAAGATCGATTCCTAAAAAAAAGATCCAGACAATTCTATTTGTAATACGGTTTTTCATAAAGTTTCCAAATGATTCATTCTTTCGAAGTTTTATAGGTAACGTTTTTCTAGGATTCCGTTTCTTCGAGTTCCTGATTTGTAGGGTAATTCCAAAATAAATTCTTTCCAACTACGAAAAAGTAAAAGATTTTTATTTTACAGATTTAAATCGAAGGATTCTATTTTTTCGAAGACCTTTTCATGGAGAGAATCCGGATTGTCCTTAGAATCAACGATTTATTCTTTGTATAGAATTTTTTTATTGTGGGTTTTGTATGAGTTCCCACAAATTTTGTCTCGTTTCAAATTTTTTGAAACATTCATTTTTCGTGATTCAGTTCCCACATCTTAAAGTTTTACTGTAAAATTGTAGTAGTTCCCACATTTCAGAATTTATCTGTAAAATCCAGATTTGTGAGAATTCCCACATCTTAGCTTTTACTGAGAGTTTCCCGAATTAAGGACTATTTAGAATAGAGTTGTTGAAAAATTAATTTTCTTTTGTTTTTTTTCATTAAAACAAATGGATAAAATCGTTTGTAGATATGGATTTTTTCAACAACTCTAATGTTCAATTTCTTTCCAAAAACGGGAATCGCTTCAAAATTTACAAAACTCTATCGCAAAGAGATCAGTAGTAAGTCCTTAAAAAATCGTAAGTGACTTAACTATTAGAAGCCGTCTCAAAAATACTTTATCTTTGCTTAAAATACCAAATTCTAAGATATTTTTTAGACAGCTTGTAGGTAAAATCAAACACTGTCCTTTCAACCTGCGATCAAAATAGAAAATCATAAGTTAACGTGAGTTCGACGTAAGAAAATTGGGGCGAATCGCTCGCAAATTTCATAGTTAAAATGGCTCACGACCGCGCTTTTCGCTCCAATTCCTTCGGAATTTCCGCTACAATCGCTTTCGCATTTGTTATGCCGAACTCACGTTAAGTTACTATTGCATTCTAATTTCATTGATTAGAAAATACGATTTTACCTTTTTTCCAAACGGAAAAATCACCCGGTTTACAAATGGTCCATTCTTCATTAGAGGTAAGTGGACAGGTTGCAATTACCGTGACTTGATCGCCCGGTGTAGTTACCTTTCGAAAATCCACACTTAAGTCTGCGTCTACAAGTCTGGCTTTTCCGAATGGGGATTTTCTTGTAATCCAAGAAAGTTTTGTGGAACAAAACGCGTATAAGTTTTTAGAATCGCTTAATAGAATATTAGAAACTCCTTTTTGATGGAGTTCCCCCAACAAAGACTCAATTGTTTTGAATAGTTCTGTTTCCTTTTTAGGATAAGTTTTGAAACTTCTCTTCAACTTTCCCAACAGCCAACAAAAAGCATGTTCCGAATCCGTACTTCCGACCGGACGAAAATCACCTAAAGGTTCTTGTTTAATTTTTTTAAATTGTCCGTTATGTGCAAAGGTCCAGTAGGAACCCAAAAATTCTCGAATAAAAGGATGAGTGTTTTTCAATTCCACTTTTCCATGATTTGCTTTGCGGATATGACTAATTACAGTTTCGCTTTTGATAGGAAGCTTTTGAACAAAGGCTGCAATTTTAGATTCCACTCCTGGTTCGGGATCGTGAAACACTCTTAGACCTTTCCCTTCATAAAATGCAATTCCCCAACCATCTCTATGAGGCCCTGTTTTTCCGCCCCTTTGTACAAGTCCGGTCAGACTGAAACATATATCTGTCGGAACATTAGCGCTCATCCCTAACAGTTCACACATTTCGTTTTTCCTCAGCAGTTCGTTCCAAATCTCAATCCATTCCTTTTAAATTTTTAATAAAACCTGAGTTAGACATAAAAAAATTTGGGAGAATCACTCACAAATTTTACAGTTTAGATGACTTATGAACCACATCAAAACTTAATACCGTTTGCTTTGGATAAATCGCAATATTAACATAGAGCCTCAATCCCTTTTAAAATTTAACTTTGAGCGTTGCTTTACTCAACATAACATATTTATCGGTTACTCTACGTTAATCAAACGTGGTAGTTCCCACATCTTAAAATTTTACTGTAAAATCCTAGACTTGCAGTAGTTCCCACAAATTTTGTCTCATTCAGAATGATTTATGAATTTTTAAACTGTTTTTTATAATAAAATTATCAGAAGCTTTTACAGTTTAAGTTTTAGGACGGCCCTTAAAGAGAACTTCTATAAGATCCTAAAAGAATTATCGTCCAATCAAATTTCTGCATAAAACCGCCGTATTGTGGTTATGACAAAAATGTGGGAACTACCACGTTTGATTTCATTAAAATTTTTGTAAAATCCTAAAGAACCCCGACTTGAATCATTCCAAAAACTAATTAGAATCCATATTTTACGGAAAATTGTAAGAACTAACAGTTTATAAAGTTTTATATAAAACGAACAGATAAATTTCTAAATTAGATTTGTTAAAAAATAAATTATCTCTCGGTTGCTGTATTATGGAAATGATCGATTGAAACAGTTTTGCCAATCTGAACTATGGAATTTTTCAATAACTTCGTTTTATACACTTTCCAAAAAAACATTTTAATATATCAAATTTTCAGAATATACTAATTGTCGAATTTTCTAAGAGAAAAACAACTTTATGTTTACTATCTTCTGATCACCAATCGATTGGAAAGTAATCTTTTAAAAACTTACCGCACCAATGTTTGCCGGTAAGAATTCCGTCAAAGATAGGATCACAAACTCTCGCGGCTCCGTCTACTATATCTAACGGAGGTTGAAAATCGTGAAGGTCCTGCTTTTTTTGGGACAATTCCACAGGATCCTCGTCGGTCACCCAACCAGTATCTACCGCGTTCATATAAATCCCATCTTTTGCAAAATCACTCGCAGAAGTATGTGTAAGCATGTTCAAAGCGGCTTTTGCCATATTGGTATGAGGATGTCTGTCTTCTTTTTTAAAACGATGAAATTTACCTTCCATTGCGGAAACGTTTACGATATGCTTTTGCCCCGTATTTTCCTTTCGCATAACAGATACAAGGCGGTTACAAAGAACAAAAGGAGCAACAGAATTTACAAGTTGAACTTCCAACATTTCCGAAGTTTGAATTTCACCCAACTTAAGCCTCCAACTGTTTGTTTTTCTAAGATCAACCTGTTGTAGATCCGCGTCCATTTGACCTTCCGGAAAAACGGTCTCCAACTCAAAAGAGTTATCGTGTGAATAAGGAATTTGAGAAAGTTGTGCGGAAGAACGGATTCCAACTCCTGGAATTTTTCCATTCCAACTTACGGGAAGAGCCACTTCGTTGGCAAGGTTCGACTCGCCGAAAGATTCGAGCTTTTCCTTACAATCCTTATGAAGTTTCAAAAGTTGCGCCGCTTCCTTTGGTATATCATGAAAATCTAATAATTCCGATTTCATCAAATGAGAATAAAAACCGGGAGGTCTTCGAACCGTCTGAGCCGCATTATTGATAATAATATCTAAACGATCCACTGTTTGTTCAATATAACTCGCAAAAAGTTCCACACTCGGAGTATGCCTTAGATCCAAGCCAAAAACCTGAAGACGCTCAGACCACTCCGAAAAATCGACTTCTTTAGAAAAACGTAATGCTGCATCCACTGGGAAACGAGTAGTAGCAATTACTGTCGCTCCAGCTCTCAAAAGCATTAGAGTTGCCTGATAACCTATCTTCAATCTGGAACCGGTAATCAAAGCAACTTGTCCGTGTAAGGACGCGATTTGAAATCTTTTTTTATAATTCAACTCTCCACATTCCAGACACATAGAATCATAAAAAAAATGAAGACGAGTATATTCCTTTTTACACACATAACAGTTACGTGGAGAAGAAAGTTTAGGTGCATTTTCGTTTTTCCAAATATCGGTTTGATCCGAAATTTGAAGAGGAGCTTTAAATACGGGAGTTGTTCGAGCCAATCGAATTCCAGTCGCCGCCCTCGCCTGTCTTTCTTGAACGACAATTTCTTTTCTTTTCGAATGTTTGATTGTTTTATTTCGAATTCTTATTTCATTTCGATCGGGACGGGAAATTTTTCCCGCAACGATCATCAAAGCGATCCGTTCTTTTTCGGGAAGAGAAGTAAGTAGCTGAAGATTCTCCGTTAAAGTTTCCAGAAGCAAAATACAGTTTCTAATCTCTTCAAGAGAAATATCTATTTTATTTTCTTTTCGCGGCTCATTCATATTCATCGTCTCATTAAAAATACAAATTGAAATTGAAATCAAAAATAGCTTAAACTTCCTTTTAACTATTTCATAAAAATCGATTCCGAAACAACTTGCATTTCCAAACTTATACTTATAGGAAGTCTTAGAAACTATAATTTCAAAGTATTATCACAAGATAGATTCAATTTACATAGGCTCACATTTTTTAATCTAAAAATGTAACAGTAAACTTGTATTTTTTTAACAAAACAACATTCTTTTTAAACCTAAAAGTTTACATCAGTAGACATCTTTATTTCTATAAATTAAATTTTTTTCATATAAAAATTCTAAGTTGAAAGTGTAGACATCTTTCAGAATAGTTCCTTATTTGTTTTTTAGAGCAAAATCAAATGATATTATATGAGCGGCAAAAGTAAAAATGAAAGAGATTATCCATTGGTTATCCACTCACGAATCCAGAATCTTAGAGGCCAAAGAACTAATAGAAGTTTTAAACCGCAAAATGATGGAAGCCGGAATTCCTATCTGGAGATTTTTTACAAGCATCCCCACAATGCACCCGGAAGTGATGGTGAGATCAATCATTTGGACAAGAGGAGAAGAAACTCAAATTGTATTCATTCCACACAATGGTCTACAACAACCACAATATAAAGATAGTCCGATCTATCTCATTCGGGAAAAAGAAGTCGACTTTATTCGTTGTAAATTAACCGGCCCAGAAGCAAATCTTTCGTACCCGATCTGTGTCGACTTACACGAAAAAGGTGGAACAGATTATTGTATCTTCGCTTCCGTTTTTGGAAATAATATCCGAAACGCCATTTCTTGGAGCACCGATACACCCGGCGGTTTTACAGATGAACAAATCGATTGTTTGAATTCGATTCGAAATATTTTGTCATTACGTTTGGATTTAGAATCTAGAAAATTTTCAATCAATGAACTTTTAGAAGTTTATTTAGGTTCCAACGCTTCTAAAAGAGTTTTATCCGGAGAATTTAGAAGAGGCACTGGAGAAACCATCTACGCGTCAATTCTTTGCGCAGACTTACGAGACTTTTCACTTTTAAGCGAAAATAATTCTCCAAAAAGAATTGTGGAAATTTTAGACAATTATTTTGAACTAACCGCACAACCAATCCAAGAAGAAAAAGGGGAAATTCTAAAATTTATAGGGGACGCTATTCTAGCCATTTTTCCCGCCGAAGCCGATTCGCATAAGGCGTGTTTGGCGGCTCTCAATGCGGCTCAAAAAATTCAGAATTCCGCAATACGATGGAACGAAGAACATCCGGATTTACAAATTCATCTGGGAATGGCGTTAAACGTCGGAGACGTCGTTTACGGTAATGTAGGCGCAAAAGACAGACTTGATTTTACAGTAATTGGCAACGCGGTCAATCAAGCTTTTAGAATTGAGTCGTTGTGTAAAGGTTTAGGAAAGAATATTCTTGCCACCGAAGAATTTGCCCTCAAAGCAGGAAAAGAACATTTCGAATTTGTAGGAGCTAAACAACTCAAAGGAATTTCTGGAGAACGGAATATCTATTCTCCTCGGAGTTGATATCTAACAAAAATTTTAAGAGAGCCTTTAAGAATCTATCCAATAGACAACTCAATCGCGTTTGATAGGGACGGGGTTCTAGAAGTTTTATTTTGGATTTCATAAAAATAATAAAAACCTGATATTTATTATTTTACCTTCGGTCTTTTTATCTCTGAGATGCGGAAAGATGTCGAGTTACTCAAAGAATTTCGATTCGATATTCGTCCACTTATCCAAAATACAAAAGGTAAAGTCGATTCGTATTATAAACATACTTTCTCTATATATCATTATGAAAGTAATACATTAAAAAAATAGAATGTATAAGAATTTCTGAGGGAATTCAAGGGTTACCGTAATCTTTTTAGGGTAAAACCATTCCATTGGAGAAGATTGGAATATTTCCATAGAAGAAAAAGGATCTCTTTATGTAAATAAAAGAAAGTATAAAGAACCAATTATGATTCTGGAAGCTTGGATAGATGAGCTGATTGAAAAAGCGCGGCATAAAGGAAACCTGGCGTTATAAACATATTAACGACAATACTACCAAATATATCTATATTAATATCGGACGCAGACCTTACAACAAATCATAAAGTTCTTGTAGTTCCCAAAGATTCACTCAATATACTTTTAATCTTGCCAGCATCCGCAATATCCCAAATCCGATTCAAGATCAAAATTTCGTTTCGATTATTCAATATGCAATAAATAGAATATGATTCTTTAAAAGAATTTTCGGAAGTATGGTCTTCTGCTGTTACGATTATTTTCTGAATATCTTGTTTTCGTATTTTTTTTCTCCATTGTGTTGGAATTGGAAACGAATATACAACCACATACCACATTTCTATTTTTATATGTATAGAATTGAATGAACGATGAACCGTAACTAAAAAGATCACTCCAAAAAACAATATGCCGGATATTTTTTCGTAAGTATAATTTGATCCTTCTGTTTCGAACTCGGCCATATCAAAAAAAATAGCCACGATAATTAACAGAGAAATAAAAATTCCAATTAAGGACGTATATTCAAATCGATCGTAAGAACATAGAACTCGTCCTGGTTTTCTTTTTAAGGCTACCTTGCTCATTTTTATGGATTTCATTTTTTGAGAATCTATTTTCAAGCGTGGCTTTACTACTTACTGTCTTCTATCCTTTTAAACGTAATAGTCAAAAAAAATTTATTTCTTATAAAATATGTAAAAAAATACAATCTCATTTGTTAGATTCGCAAAAGATGCGAGAAATATGAATCCTTTATGCTTTTTAAGTCAATTGATATTAGATTCAGAATTTTTTGTAATTTTAGGAGTAAATCAACAATTATGAAAATTAAATACAAAGTTGCGATTGTATCAGCCTTTAGTTTGGTATTTGTCGCGTGTTTAAATCAATCATCTGGTAACAACAATACGGTTTTAGGCGGATTGATCTCGCTTATCTCCGACAAACAGACGTTAGATTCTACGACGTTAAATAGGAACCAACTCAGTAGACAAAATCTACAATCAGCTTTTCCAGAAGGTTACATTCCGTATATCTTTACTACATCCTCTTTGGGCCTTGATAGTATTGGAAATTTTGGAGGAATTTCCGGAGCAGATGCATATTGTCAGAGTCGTATTCCCTCTAACATTCCTTCTGGAATATACAAGGCAATGCTTGTGGACGGAGTCAATAGAGTTGCAACGACGGTAGGACCAAATTCTAAAGTAGGACAAAGAGACTGGGTATTTCTACCGAACCAACAATATCGTAGAGCAGAAGACAGTGTGAACGTAATGACTACAAACAGTGCTGGTATGGTCGATTTTTCAAATGGCGCAACACTGAATAATCCTATTTCAAAAGTTGCAACTGCTGGTCAGTGGACAGGCTTAAATTCGAATTGGACTGCTAGGCTGTCGTCTGGAGGAATCCCCCTTAACTGTGGTTCTTGGAATTCATCTGGTGGTCGTGGAGTGATTGGAGTCTCGACTAGAACAGATTCAGAAATGCTAATTGCGACTAATTCGACGTATCAATATGAGCCATATTGTTACTATAGCTACGTTTATGGTCCATATAACTTAGGATTGGTTTGCGTAGAACAACCAATCGCTCCCAAATATATATTCGTTACTTCGAGTACAGAGGAATGGCATGACGGAAATTTTGGGGGAATTGCCGGTGCGGATGCATACTGCCAAAGTCAAGTTCCTACAAATCTTCCTACTGGGGGAATATACAAGGCAATGATCGTAGACGGAATCAATAGAGTTGCAACGACGGTAGGACCGAATTCTAAAGTAGGACAAAGAGATTGGGTATTGCGAGGGATTCAAAAATATATAAGAGCAGAAGACGGTGCAACCATAATGATTACGAATAGTTCTGGTATGGTTGATTTGACATACTTTGGAAGTAGTTTGGAAAATTCATTTTCGCAAATAGCAGCTACACAATGGACTGGTCTAAATTCAGATTGGACCACTTGGCAAGTCGGAGGGGTTCCTACTACTTGCAATACTTGGAATACTTCTAAAATTGATCGTTATGGAGTATACGGCATGTCAAATAGTAAAGACTCAAATGCTCTTAAAGCAGAATCGAATGGACAATTTACGGTGTCTTGTTCCAATAAATTGACTTCCTATGGTAATTATAGACTAGGCCTCGTTTGTGTGGAACAATAAAATTCTGTTCTTTAATCGGGAGATGATTCTTTTAAACTTATATTTTTTTGATAAAACAAAATTAAGCTTTGAGATAAGCCGTAAGTAAAAAAAGAAATCGTTTTTTATATTTAATTTTGTAAAAATATTATAAAATTTGAATTTTATAAATGATTTCAATAGAGGGATCAGAAATGGTCCCTCTTTTATTTTCCTTGTATTTTAATGTGAATTCGATATAACGCGAAAGAGATCAACTCGCGTTAATTTAAAATTCTTCGTTTAAACGAATATTATTGTAAAATTTCTAAGACTGATCGTATAGAAACTTACGGATTATTTAATACATTCTAATAAAAGAAAATAATAATCCTGATCCGGATTTTTTCAAGTTCAGAAAATTGGCTTAAGTTTAATTAAAACTTGTCTCAAAACTTATAGATACGACCCAATATCAATTTTAGAATTGTTATTCTAACACAGCGTATCATTCAATTTCCCTTCTTTCAAAAAAACAGAAAATTTTTGTTGGTTTTTGGCAAAGGACAAAATTATATGCACAAATACAAATGTATATTCGAAATTTAGAATATAGTTTGAAAAATCAGATTTTAGAATCAATAGCAAACTTTATGAAACTTACTGAGAAATATCTTCTTCACAACTTACTTTTCGAAGGGAAGCAATAGTGACTCTTGGGCCGCTATTGCTATCAGTTTTTTGATTCCTCGAATTGGGTTGTTAGTGTTTTTTACGCTCCCGTGTATTGATCCATTAGAGATTTTGCAATTACTCTCAAGGCCATCACTTCTTCTGCACCTTCAAAGATGGAAAAAACACGAGCATCCACAAAATAGCGAGAGACCGCGTATTCTTCTGCGTAACCCATTCCACCGTGGATTTGCATCGCTTCTCTTGTTACCCATTCTGCCACTTTAGACGCGTAAAATTTAATCAGAGTCGCTTCCATCTGTCCTTTGTGGTTATCTAACAAATTGGCTACATGATTTGCATATTGACGAGACGCTTGTAAGATTACGGCCATTCTCGCAATTTTATATTTTGTTAAATTATATTCGTAGATTGGCTTTTGAAACACGGATCTCTCTTGCGCATAACGTAATGCTGCCTCCAATGCGGCTTGCATCACTCCGTGCGCACGAGCGGCGGTCTGAATTCTTCCTCCCGCAAACCCTTCCATCTGAAAATAAAATCCTTTCCCTCTTCCAGCTTCTCCACCTAACAGGTTTTCTGCGGGAACAAAGTAATTGTCAAAAGAAACTTCAAAAGAATGCATTCCTCTATAACCGATGGTTCCAATCGCTTTCCCTTCTATCTTTCCACCTTCTGGTTGTGTGTATGTAAATTCGTGTCCATTAAAGGTTGGTTTTTCAGCCAGTAAAATTGATAATCCCTTGTGTTTTAAAGAAGGATCCGATTCCGTTCTACAAAGAATCAATAGTAGGTTTGCGTAACCCGCAAACGTACACCATGTTTTGACTCCGTTGATCACCCAACCGCCGTTAGTTGGTTTCGCAGTAACGGAAACTCCTGCAACGTCTGATCCGTAATTCGGTTCCGTTACCATGATCCCTGCCATCTTTTCTCCAGATGCGAGTAACGGAAGCCACTTGTCTTTCTGTTCCTGAGTTCCACCCTTAAGTAGCGCCTTGGACATGATCTCTGGTCTTGTAATCAATGAACCTGCAATTCCTAAACCACCTCTGGATAATTCTTCGGTTACTACGAGCATGGAAAGATTATCCGGTTTATCGTTCGGTTGTATTCCACCATAAGACTCAGGAATACAAAGTCCAAAACATCCCATGTCTTTTAATCCACCAATGATGTCTTCTGGAATAATATCATCGTGCCTGTGAACGTGTTCCGCATGAGGCATCACCACGTCTTCCGCAAACTTTTTAAATGTTTCTCGAAACATCTCATGATCTTCGTCCAGACCATAAGCTCCGAAATGACCTTTCGCAACGATCTTCTCAGCGATCTCATTGTAGTTTTGAATCGCCATCGCGTTTTCTAAAAATTGATTGATTTCATTGTTAAAAATTTTAGAAACCAAATCGGAAGATTTGATTCCGTATTCGGAAGGACGAGAACTGATTTCAGATCGTATGTGGTTTACGGTTTCCGCCGCAAATACAACCGCCATTTCTTGTTCCAGATCTCCAGTGCCACGGGAAGAGTCCCAAGCGTATTCAATAAATTTTTCTGCTATTCTTTGTTCGGAAGTAAGCCAAGCGATCTGGTATTGAACGAGTTGATTTTCGTCCATCTTATCCACAGAAACTTTTCCGTTTACACTACAACGTGCCGCAAGTGCCTTTGTAACTTCTTCGATCACTCCTGCGGAAACAGTAAGTGCTTTTTTAGCGATTGTTTGATCGATTGCGCTCATGAGTTTTGAATCCTGATAATATAATATTCAAAGTTGGAATCCGTTTACTAGAAAATCAAAACTTATCCCTCTGTCATTTGCTTTTTGATCCATCTTCACGAGAACAATCGACCTCAAAATAAGGCCTGGATCGCACTTAAAAGATTTGTGTTTTCGAAATAAGTTCATTTTCTTATGAATCAAAATAACGTTAAGCAGATGCAAAAAAGAATGAACAAAACCCTATTTTTATTTATTAGAAAATTTTACGCCGGACTTACAGATATGAGAATACCAAAACAGATTGAATCGGAGCAATCTAATGTAATCGAGAACAATAGAAAATGAAAATCTTGTTCAGAATGATGATAACGATCTCGATGGCCGCTCAGATGGATTGTGCCACAATCCTAATGCTTCAAGAAGCCCAAATTTTACCCACACCCGTTTGGTCCATGGCAAGATACGCAGATAAAACCATCTCTCCGCAAGTGTCTAAAAATCGTAGCGCCTTGGATCCTCCTCTCTGGATTTATCCAGGGATACGACTCTACTGGATGATTGGTATAGATAAGAATTTTCCTTTTAGTATTATTGATCTTCCTTTGTCCTTCTTGGCGGATACGATCCTACTTCCTATTACGATTCCGTTGACGATATATTACTATTCGAGAATCCCTGAGGCCTGGGAGTCAGGTCTTCTGATCGGAAGTATCGAGAACAACGATCTATCCGGGGTTCGCCGTTGTATTGAGACTAGCGCCGCAATTGTAAATTCTACATTCATTGGTCCGTCTCCATTGTATTTTGCTATTAAGAAAGAGAATGTTGAAATCGTGAGACTACTCTTAGAGAAAGGTGCAGATGTACATTTCCAAAACAACGCCATCTATGATAAATCTTTATTATATTTTGCTATTGAGAAAGAGAACGTTGAAATCGTTGAGCTTCTTTTAGAGAAAGGCGCCGATGCAAATGAAAAGATTTGCGATCTTTTTCGTCGTTGTAATTATCTATTCTTCAACCTGATAGAACGTTATTCTAATCTTCCGCCAAAAAATGATAGAAGACTCAAAATTATTAGCCTGCTCTTAGAAAAAGGAAGAGTCAATGTCAATGCTACTTTGGCGGAAGACGGGCGTAGTCCTCTACACTACGCAGTAGAGAATAAACACAACATTGAAATTGTAAAGCAATTAGTAGAACACGGCGCCAATGTAAACGGTAAGAATGTTTATCAGCAGACCCCACTGTATGATGCAAGCTCGAAAGAAATTGTGCAGTATCTTTTGCAACAAGGCGCAGACCCAACCGTGAAAAACGGCTCTGGGGAAACCCCTCTGGAACGTGCAAAATATTTAATGAACTTGGACAGAAAAAATAATTATGATGCGCTCAGGTTTCTTGAAGACGCTCCATAGCTTGCCGGAGGTAGTACGGATATTTTTAGCAAATTCATTTTTAAAAGGTCTTGGCTTTCTATTTACCTAAATATCTATCACAAAGTGTAGTTTAATGGAAATTCGGCATAATCCAATGCGAGAAAACTCAGCAGAACACTCTCTATGGATCGCGTTGAACTCAGCAGAACGCTCTCTATGGATCGCGTTCTAAATTGAAACTAAAAACGATATATTGCATAACGTTTCCTATATACAATTTATTAATCAGTTTTGAAATCTCCAAAACAGAACGCCCGCAGGGTTCCGCATATTTTGCAAAATATAAACGATCCAAAGAATTTTCGGAAACGGAATCTATATTGACTTCATTTCCAAATTTGTTTTTAGAAAAAAAATCTTTAAATCGATCACAGCCCCAAACAAAACATACAAATAGCATAAAAAAGTAGATACGTTTTTTTAAATTAAAAGTCATTACAAACCTCATTTTAACTTAAAGTTTTCGTTAAACAAGTAAGTCAAATTTGATTTCTTAGTTTTGATTCTATTTTATTAAAGATCCAAAAATTGCGAATATAAATGTTGATAGTTGATAAGACAGAACGCGGAACGTATCACGTTGATCTCAAATAGCTAAAAAACTTTTCATAAAATAAATTTCATTTTATGGCGACACCGAACTATGATTTCATGATAAATTACTGAGAATTGCATAATAGGTGCTTTTACTACTCGGATGGATGAAAATATTTTTTTCCAAAAAAATTAAAAAGTGAGATTTTCTTCATAAAGCTCTGAATTCCATGATAGGTGCAATTTTTGAGAACTTCTATAGCTTCGCAAAATCGTCCATTCATTTTGGGTACGGTTAGTAAATGACGATTTATCCACAAATTTAATAATCTATTACGCAGACGTGAATGACATTCAACGTTATTCTCTCTTGTGAGATTAATACTTTTAATATTACCTTCTTATCAAATATAAAAGTTATCTTTCGATTTTTTTAAATTTTACAAAGGCCTTTTTATTTTAAACTACAACACAGATTAACTCGGCGAATTTTTACTTTCAATTTTAAATAGGGAATTACAATTGAACCGCCAAATAAGCAGGTGTTCCTTGGACTTAAAGAAAATACAAAAACGTTTAGATGAGTTGGAAGCGGAAATCCTATCTCTCAAAAAAGAGATTTCAACTCATCCAAACATTTTGGAATCAAACGAACCTTCATCAACGTTGGAAATTCATCCAACCGTTTCAGAAAAGATTCCTAAAAAGAGAAGTCCGGAATGGGAACTTTTTTTAGGTGGAAACTTTTTAGGGAAACTAGGTTTATTCTCTATTTTGCTTGCAAGCGTATGGTTCATCAAATACGCCTTTGACAATCGTTGGGTAAACGAGTCTGGTCGAATTTTAATCGGCTTATCAATTGGTTTTGGAGTTTGTCTTATAGGCATTCAATTAGCTCGAAAGAAATTTCGGATTTTACCCGAATCGGTTTTAGGAGCTGGGTTTTCAATCGTCTATATCAGTTTATTCGGCGGATATTATTACTACGATTTATTCTCTCTTTCGGAAGCATTTTTATATCTTTCTTTGTTAAGTGTATTTTCTTCTGGTTTGGCCTATTGGATTCGAAAGGAAATTTTATATATTTTTGCGTTGATCGGCTCTATTTTATCACCGGTATTGATCTCACAAGGAGAAAACTCCTATCAATTCTTATTTGGATATTTAGGTTTTTTAAATATACTACTTTTCTTAATTTCCAGAAAAATACCTTGGATCGTATCTTCCTTTTTCCTATTGAACGCTAATTTTGTATTGTATTATTTTTGGGCGATAAAAAACGCCAACCAAAGCAGCTTTACTGTTCCATTTTCATTTATTAATATTACATATTTATTATTTGTTTACGGAAAAATTTTCTTCTTTCCAAAACTTTTACAAAAAAGCCAAAACTCAGGTGGAATTTTTCCTCAATGGAATCGGATATTTTATCCTATCTTTCTAATTTTAAATTCCCTAAGTTTCGGATTTATGGGATATATACAACTACAAGAATCTTATCCGAAATTCGGTTCCCATTTTATATTGTTTGGCGCCATTCTTTTTTCGTTATGGATTTTGTTAGGTCGGAAAAAATCCGAATCTTTTGACCCATTACAACTTGAAATATTTGAAACGATTCATTTGTATCTTCTTTTAGGATTCACCTTGGCGGCTCTTTTAGACTTTTCGGAAGGGAACTGGCTTACTTTTTCCTGGATCACTTTTGCAGGAGTAGTTTCTCTTTTGAGTTCAAAATACGGAAATATACATCTCCGATACGTTTCGGCCAGTTTTTGGATCATAGCATTGTTCAAATTGTATTTTTTCAATCCGATGGACGACGTAAATCGTTTGTTTTTGTTAAACGAACGATTTGCTTTATACTTTCTTTCTTCCTTATTTCTTTTCGGAACTTACTACATTCAAAAAAATAGGGGCCCATTCTGGTCCCATCAAGGATTTATCTATATGGGAATATTTACTTTTATTTTAGGCACTCTGATAGACGTTTATCATACCGTCCATAACGAACACTATAGAAATTTAGGATATTCTTATGTTCTCGCCTTTTATGCAGCCGTATTTTTATTTATAGGATTTAAATACTCTTTTCGATCCCTTCGAATCGCGGGATTCATCGTTACGACCGTGTTAGTTGGAAAATTCTATTTTTATGATATATGGACGATGAGTAAAATCGTTAGAATTATAGCCGGATTTACCCTGGGCGCTGGTTTTATTCTGGTAAGTTTATTTTATCAGAAGTTTAAGGAAAAGATTATAAACTACCAAAATACCTCAGGGTTATTACTACTTTTATTAGCAACATTCGCGTCCTCTTTCCCTTTAAACGCGGAGAAGATCGACACAAAAGGATATCGGTATTATAAGGAAATCCAAATACCAAAACTTTCCAATAAAGCTGGCAATGTTGGAGAAGAAGAAAACCTATTTTACCAAAAAATAAAATTAGACGAGGACATCGTTAGACATTCCGGAATCAACGATAGAAGGATTGTTCATAATGGTAAAACGATTCCTTTTATCTCTAGAAACGTAATGGGAGCGTACGAAGGAGGAGAAAAAAAAGTAAACCTACTTTTCCAAGAAAAAGACGAAGACATGAATAGTATTTACGTTTTAAAACTTCCTAAAATTCCTTCTAAAACGAGATATAAATCCATAGTCGCAAAAGGTCCGGGAGAATACGAAATCAAAGGGAGAATCTACTTAGGGGAAACTTTAGAAGATTGGAAACTAGATTCCGACTTTACGATCTATAGTTATTACGGAGGAAATGTATCAAACGAAATTAAATTCAACTCGGATGATGAAAAATTTGTTCGTATCGAGATTGATCAGAACCCCTCCAACATAAATTTAGAATTTACTAAAGTTCTTTACGAATCCGTTTCCGAAGAAATGGAATTCAAAAAAACCGTAGAAAAATCCGATTTAGAGTTCGGCTTTAATTCGGATAATAGATCCAGCGTATTCTATTTTAGAAATCCTATGAAAGTCCCGATTCATAGAGCTTTGTTATTCATCAAGGAAAAAAAGTTTGAAAGAAAATTGAACATATTTTTTAAAAATTCCTCTAAAGAATTTGAACTATTAGGAGACGGAGCAATATTCTATAAACAGAATGGATCATCGGATACAAATTTAGTTTTTGCAAAACCGATTTCTTCCGAATTAAAAATAGAAATTTTTGACGGAGACGACGATCCTCTTACATTAGAAAAGATGGAAGTTTTTATTCTTCAAGAAGAAATAATATTTCCTCTAAAGTTAGAAAATGATTCAGAGTCGATTCAAAATTTAAGAATTTATTATGGAAATCCTTACGCATTTTATCCAGAGTTCGACTTTGAAAAAACTTTTTCGGAATCTACATATCTAAACGAAGCTATCATTCAAAAAGAACATGAAAATGAAAATTTTGGTTATTCAATTGGAGAACCTCCTGTTTCTACTTGGATCATTCGAGGTTTCTTTTTTTTCGGTTTAACTATTTTGGCTTTTTTAACCTATAAAGTCTTTCGTTCTAAAACTTTAGATTTAGAGGGACCGGTTATATAACCAACGGTTTCGAGTTAGATACAATTTTTTAAGAACTTCTGTATTTTTGTAAAATCGGTCATTCATTTCCGGTACTTTTTATTCGCCCAAATAACGATTAGAGAATTATTCTTTTTGAATTTGATAAGGGTTTTCTTATAATGAAGTTAGCCAAAACCTTTAAAATGTGAAAACTCATACAAAAATTTAACGATGTAGAGTTCACCAATTACGGGATCTGACAGTCTTTGTAGGAACTACTATATTTTACTAAAAGTTTCTAAAAAATGATCACGCAAATTTTTTAAGGTTTTGCGACCACTTTCATTAGAGTTGTTGAAAAATTCCATAGTTCAGATCCACAAAACTGCTTCAATCGACCGTTCCCATAAAACAGAAACCTATGGAGAATTCATTGTTCAAGAACCTTATTATTTATAAAAAATTTAATTATTTAGAATATTCTAAATAATTAAATTTTACCAAATAACGTAAATTAACGCGAAAGGGATCAATGCGGGGGAACTAAAGCAGAACGCTCTCTATGGATCGCGTTAAACTCAGCAGAACGCTCTCTATGGATCGCGTTAAACTCAGCAGAACACTCTCTATGGATCGCGTTAAACTCAGCAGAACACTCTCTATGGATCGCGTTCTAAATTGAAATCTACGAAGATAAGTCGTATAACGTTCCTGTATGCAATTTATTAACCAGAGCAGAGAGCCCGGTCCGGCTGCCTGTGGCAAGCCGGATTCGCCCAGTTTTTTTATGCCGAACTCAAGTTAAATAACTGCCTAAAATTCCCAAAGAAATGAATAAATTCAGTCTTTAGGTTTGAAAAAACTGATTAGATGATATTTATAAAAAGACTCGACCAATAAAAACAAGTAATTTCTATAATGATTCTTTCAAAAACTTTTGAATTCAACTGATCTATTGTTACGAAAATTCTTATTTAAAAAATAAAACGAATTTTTGATTGGATGATATTCACAAAATAGCCGTTTGGTGATGAGACCATTTTCTAATTTCAAATTGATTGATTACGAACCAAAGAAGCGCTGATCCGAAGTAGATTATTTTTAATTCTTCTTTTTTGATCTTCGGTTAAAAATATTTCCTTCTTTTCAGCCCTTTGAATGACTAAGTCTGCTTTGGTGACAAACTCAATTGCCGCGTCGTCTAAAGATTCCCGATTTTTTTGTTTTTCCCGAAAAACATCTAAAGCTTTTTGAACTTCTATTAGTTCCCGAGCTACGTTTTTGATTTCTAGATCCCGAGTTGGCATTTTATTTTTCCTGATCGATTTTAAGGAACCGATCACCTTACTTTTAAATTCGTCCCTACAACGTTTTTTGTACAGTAAATTTTTTAATCTGAGTTAGAACTTTGTTGCAACCTATTTTAAAAGGATTCAAATGTTCTCAATAAATACAAAATACTTTTAAACCGTCTAACGTAATAATTTGACACAAAGGCGTTAAAAAAATATTTCGAGAACAATAGTTACTACAACTTAGAAATAAAATTGCGCGTTAGTCAGGTAAGTTTTAACAATAAAACAACAAATAATTTGAAATTAACTCGCACTCTACCCCAATCTACAAACGCAAAAACTTTAGTTTTACAAAAAATGTGGGAGCTAATACAGAAAACTCCTTATAAAAACCTCGTTTAAAACTTCAAACAACATAACAAGACGTAATTTGTGGGAACTATTACAAATTGCGATTTTGCAGATGAATTTTGAAAATATAAGAACTCATACAAAAACCATAACAATATAAGAATATTTAAAAACTATAATGCGACGGTTTCTGTGGGAACTCATATTTTACCAAAGATTCAAAAATGATTGATTCTAAGTTTTTAGACAAACTCTTATACAAAAGTTTGAAGATAAAATCCATTAACTAATCGTAAAGTACGTCAATATACTTCTTTTTGGCTTCTAAGTGTTCTTTGAGAGATTTCGCGAAATAGTGATAACCATCTCCCTTTAAAAGAAAAAACAGATAATCGGTTTCCTTAGGATAAAAAGCCGCTTCCAACGCTGGAAAACCAGGATTAGAAATTGGCCCGGGAGGAAATCCTTTATTTAGATACGTATTATACGGAGATACTATCTTGAGATCTTTTTCAAAAATCCTACTATGAGGTTTATCAAAAAGATATTGTATCGTTGCGCAAGATTCTAAAGGCATATCCTTTTTTAAACGATTGTTAAAAACTCCTGCCATAAGAGGTCTTTCTTCGTTTCGTTTTGCCTCTCGTTCTACTACCGAAGCAAGAATTACAAATTTATGAAGTTCTAAAGGAGAAAGATTTTTAGATTTTTCTATCTTTGTAATTCGAACGTAAAATCTTTTAATCATCATTCGAACAATTTTATCAACCGGATAATTGATTGGAACGCTATAAGTTTCGGGAAAAAGATAACCTTCTGCGGAAGTAGATGGAATTTTGAACTCTCTCAATAATTGAGATTCACTGGCAGCGAGTAAAAAATCCTGACGTTTAGAAATAATTTTTTTAGAAACGAGTAAATCTCCGATCTGTCTATTGTTATAACCTTCTGGAATCGTAAAATTTACGAGTTTGACTTTTCCTTCCGTAATTACTTGTAGGATTTTTCTAGAATCCATTCCGTCGTTAATCTCATAAAGCCCTTGTTTGATCTTGCCAGCGCTACGAGTAAACCGTACTAAATAAAGAAAATATTTGGAAGACTTGATCATTCCATGTGTGGATAACGTTTCTACAATCTTTCCGGAAGTATCTCCAGATTCGATTAGAAGTTCCATTTTATTTTGACCAGATCCAACCGCACCTCCTTTGAGTTCGTCCACAATAAAAAAAGTAACGGTCGCAATTAAAAGCAGAACTCCGATAGTAAATCCGGAGAAAATCAAAAATTTCTTAATATTCATAAATCCATTTATATCCTTCGACAGGTTTCCAAAAGGCAAAATACAATTTTAGTTCTTTTCTGGAAGAAAATTTCTTGGGACTGAGAGTAGTTTCCAAGTATCCCCTTCTATTCTCTCTCTAAAAAAACAACTGTAGTAACCTTCATGGCAAGCAGCCACCTCTTGTTCCACTTGATAGACTAAAAAAGAACGATCCCTAGGAGATAAAATTTGAAATATTTTTTGAGTATGTCCCGAAGTATCTCCCTTTTTCCAAAGTTGATTTCTAGATCGGCTAAAGTAATGCGCGTATCCGGTTTTTAAAGATAAAGTTTGACTTTCTTCATTCCCAAAGGCTTGCATAAGAATCTGACCTTGAAGATCGATTGCCACAACCGGAACTAAGTCATTTATTCCTGAGGAAATTTGTTCCGTCGTTTTTTGAAAATCTAATGGTACAAAATCAGTATGTAAAAATAAAACCGTGTCTTCATCACAATCCACTTCTTCTCGAAAACCTTTAGGAAGTGTCTTTCTATACTGTGGTAATTTTTCTTCCATAATCCGAGCCAGAGATGCAATCGACTTGGTCGGTTCTTGTATTTTTAAAATTGTAATTTCTCTAGAACTCATCTTCGTTTTTTCAGACCCACTTGTACCTTTCTAAATTATAAGGAATATTTAAAAATTTGTAATGCGACTTAATCTATGGGAACTCTCACAAATCTATATTCTACGGTAAAACTTTGAAATGTGAGAACTCCAATATTTTAGTCTTTAAAAAAGGAACTATTTCATTATAAAAAGAACAGTTTCCACTTTCTAGTAAGCTCGTTCTGCGACAACTCAAACAAGAACTACCAAAATCTATACATGTGGGAACTCACACAAATCCGAGTTTTACAAAAGGGAACTTTTTTATGATTGTGATGGCCGCAAAACAGCGATTTTACGCAAAAATTTGATTGGGACGGTCATCTTTTTTTAGATTTTTATAGAAGTCTCAATCACAAAAATCCGTTCAAAACCAATAACTAAACAAACTCAGTGTCAGATTTTTATTTTATGAAACTTAATTTTTCCGTAAAAATAAAATGCGGGAACTCACACTAATTCCAATCGCGAAAAATAAGTATTTAAATATTCGTAATGTGACAAAATTTGTGGGAACTCTTACGTTTAGTATTTGTCCCAAAACCTAAAAGAATTCTATGCAATCATTCTTTAGAAATTTTTAATAAAATAATAGCTCCTACAATTAAATCACATTTGGTAATTTGCGAACTTTCAAGCAGTTCTAATCTCGTTCAATTTTCGTAATAGTTCCCACATTGGACGGTTTTGTGACAAGTTCTCCGTATAAACTTCGATTTTACTGATAGATAAGCTTTTATTTTATATCTAAAAAAGTCGATTATGATACAGCAAGCACCATCAAAGTTCAATTTTGTCGACAAAAACAAAACTTTCCTATTTGAAGCTAAAAAACGATCCAGCATAAACTTCAGCAAAGTTACCCAACTCATAAAAAAATATATTAAAATAATAGAATATATAGTTTCTATAAAAAACCTAATGACCTAAGTTTAACGCGAAATAATCCACTTTCTATCAACCTTTGAAAAATACAAAGGTATCGAAAAACCTTTCGCTTTGTTCGTGATCGGGCTATAACCAGATTGAGAAGTTACAGTGATTACTTTTTGATCCGAGATTAATTGATATTGAAGTTTTTTAAAATCGATCTTATCCAGTTTTCCTTCGATCATTTTGAAAATACTCTCTCGAATCATCATTTTGAAATTCTTTATATATTCTTCAGGTGAATCGTAATAGGCGCGGGCATATTCTTTTGTTTTGAATTCCAAAAGTTTTTTTCATGTTTCCTTTGAAGTACATTGTGTAAATCTACAATACGCTTTTAAATTTTCTCCTTATCTGTTTCGGTCAATTGGATTTTTTCCGCAACTTTCCAAAGCTCACTTCAGTCGGAGTAAAAATAATTTCCTGTTCTGCCGGAGAAAGATTCCCATCCCATTCAAAACCTGTAATTTTTTGTCCGTCGCTTGCCAATTGTTCTTTCTGTGCCAGATAAAGAATCGCGCTTAAATATGGGACAGGTTCATCCATTTTTCTTTTACGGATTCCTTTGATCTTGATTTTGTTTTCTCCGGGAAGAATCCAAACATTCATACTAACTTGCCCAGCTACGTTTTCCTTTTTAGATTCTGAAAGGATCGTAATACCGTTAAATTCTATAGAACCAATCACACCGTCTTTAGAATAAACAAGTGAGTAATCCCCACCAACTTGCACTTGTGCATTGGAAGGAGTAATGAAAACGAATAAGAATAATAACCAAAGACAAAAGTTTCCCAACAATGCTTTAAAATGAAAACAAGAAAACCTGCAAATAGAATTGTCCATTGAATTCTCCATAAGATTATCCAATTATAATTTTAAAAACGAATTGTCAATTCTTGAACGATTCTTCGACAACTTTCCGAACCAAACAAAACAAAACAAATTCAACTCGAAAAGCAATTTACAAAATGTTCGGTTCGATTTCACTAACGGAATCCGAAACATACAAAATCGATTAAAAACAAATGAGGAAAACGTTATGAAATCAGCCGCAGAAATAACCAAAGAATTTTACGAAGCTTTTCAAAAAAAAGACGCAACAAAAATGGGAACACTCTATTCTGATTCTGTCATATTCAACGATCCAGTTTTTAACAATCTTAACGCAACCGAAGCCAGAGGAATGTGGCAAATGTTGATCTCCAGAGGAAAGGATCTAGAGTTAAAATTCGGAGAAATTCAATCGGAAGGAGATACCGGAAAAGTTACCTGGGAAGCATATTATACATTTTCAAAAACGGGAAAAAAGGTGCATAACGTAATTCAAGCAGAGCTAGTTTGTAAGGACGGAAAGATTATAAAACATACGGATCGATTTGATTTTTATCGTTGGTCAAGACAAGCTCTCGGGCTTCCGGGTTTATTGTTTGGTTTTTTACCTTTTCTTAAAAACAAAATTAGAACAGAAGCCAGAAAAGGCCTAGATCTATATCTTAAAAGACAAAAATAGATCAAAGTTTATAACGATTCAATTCATCATTGGAAAAACATTGTTATAAGTTAGTCGCCTTGACTTAAAAGTTTCATTTTAAAATGAAAGCACACTTAATGTTCTTTCACCAAATCATAAGAATTTTAAAAAAGGATTAGATTAAAAAATTCAAAATTACAGTCGTATCTAGTAATTGAAAAATTCTATAAATAATCACAAATATTCTATGATAAGAAAAGATTTATGCAAAAAGCGTCTAACCACAACTTAAAAATAATTGGTTCTGGAAATGAAACCATCGTATTCAGTCACGGATTCGGTTGTGATCAATCTACTTGGAACAAACTCATTCCTCATCTAAAAGATTATTATAAACTTGTACTTTTTGATACGATCGGTTCCGGCAAAACCGATCCTTCTCTTTTCAGTGCAGATCGTTATTCTAATCTTTATTCGTATGCAGAAGATCTAATTTTACTTATGGATGAAATCGGAATTCGAAATTCTTTTTACGTAGGACATTCCGTCAGTGGGATGATCGGACTTATAACTTCGATTCGTAGACCGGAACTTTTTTCTAAACTTACTTTTATCAGTGCATCTCCACGTTATTTGAACGATACAAATTATAATGGTGGGTTCGAACAAAAAGACTTAGATCAACTTTTTGCGGCAATGGAAACAAATTTTTTCTCTTGGGCAGGTGGGTTTGCTCCTATCGTTATGGGCAATCCAGATCGTCCCGAGTTGGCTCAGAGTTTTGCAGAATCACTCAGAGAAATACGTCCGGACATAGGACTTACCGTTTCAAGAACCATCTTTCAATCCGATCATAGAAAAAATCTAAATGATTGCAAATTGCCGGTTCTCATCTTACAACCTTCTTCGGACATAGCAGTTCCGATCGAAGTAGGAAAATATCTCAGCGTAAACATTCCTCAGGCAATTTTTAAATCGATTCCTGCTACAGGGCATCTACCTCATTTCAGTTCTCCGGAATCTGTACTTAAAGAGATTAAATTGTTTTTTTAAGTTTCCAAAATTTGAATGAATGAGTCCTCCAATAAAATTTTTACCGATAAGATCAACGAATTCTATAAACGTTCGTTTGAACTTTTTTCAAAGGGATCTTATTTGGAAGAGATGGACAAATTCTATTCCCTTTGTAAAAACACTTTACATGCAGATTCTATAATTCTTTTAGAAAGCAGGGATTCATTATCTATTAAAATTGCCGAGTCTCTACCTAAATTCGATTTTTCTATAAATCAGACAAATATCAATTTATTGTCCATTTCTTATTCCGAAAACCGACCCGTTTTACCGTATACAATGATGCGCCAAGAAATTAAATTCTCCAACTTTGATGCTCTGGAAGAAATTAATTTTGAACAAATGATTGTATTTCCAATTCCGAACGCAAATTCAGAAGACCAAAGAAAATATATTCTTTTATTTTTATATTCAAAAAATACGGAACATTTATCTGAATTTTTAAAAATCATCCAGGAATTATCTCCCAGGATCTATGAAATTTTTTCAATCAGAAACAAAGAAATTCTGCTCAATTCAGTTCATTCCAGATTGGATTCTATTTTAAAAACGATACCCCAACCAATTATCTTTATGGATTCAAGAACCGGAAACACCTGGATCAACGAAAGTGCGGCAAAACTTCTTTCTATTTCTCATGGAGGAGACGTTTCTTCTTGGAAAGTTTCCACTTCGATGACCGAGCTGATACAATCCGCAGTAAATCAAAAGGAAATTTTTTTAGAAATAAATCAAAATTTATCCGATCCGAATTTGGAAAAATTTTCTACCCAATGGATCTTTTCCAATCCTGAAAAAAAAGTGTTCGAAGTTGTATGTGTTCTTTTACCGGGTAAAACCGCTCCGGGAAGACTTTGGTTTTTCGAAGACATCACTTCTTTTCATTCGCAACAAGAAACATTAGCTTTATTGAATCAAGCTTTGAAAGAAAAAAGTGAAATCGCACAGCAGGAGAATCAGGAAAAAACAGTTTTTATCTCTAACATCAGCCACGAAATCAGAACTCCCATGACCGGAATATTAGGAATCACCGAATTGTTGTTAAATACTCCTTTAAATTCAGATCAAAAGGATTATTTGGAACTTATTCAAAGAAGCGGTAATAATCTTCTTAAAATCGTAAACCACTTGCTTGACTTTTCCAAAGCGGACACTGGTAAAATCGAATTAGAATCCATTCCGTTCAGCATGCAGCAATTATTAAACGATCTTGTTTCCCTTTTACGTACGGAAATTATTAAAAATAAAAATGAATTGAACATACTCATTCCTCCCAACTTTCCAAAATTACTCAAAGGAGATCCTGTCAGAATCGGCCAGATTCTTACAAATTTAGTTTCAAACGCGACTAAATTTACAAAAGAAGGAACCGTCGAAGTCGGATTTCATATATTAGAAAAAACGAATACAGAATTGAGTTTCAGAACCTGGGTTTTTGATACCGGAATCGGAATCCCTCCCACAAAGTTCAACTCCGTGTTTGAACCTTTCGTTCAATCCGACAAATCCATCACAAGACATTTCGGTGGAACTGGATTAGGTTTATCGATTACTAAAAAACTAATCGAATTGATGGGAGGTAAAATTTATGTGGAAAGCCAACCTGGAATCGGAACCAAATTTTGGTTCGAACTCAAATTGGAAATTCCAGAATCTATAGGCGAAGAACTCTCTTTTGCAGATTTTGAAACCGAAGTTATAATCAATGAACCGGATCTCTCCCGTCTAAAGGTTTTGATCGTAGAAGACAATCCGATCAATCAAAAACTTCTCGGTAGAATTTTGAAAAAGAAAAAAATAGAACCTTATTTAGTAGAAGATGGAATGGAAGCGATAGAAAAAGCGCGAAAGTTTCATTACGATTTGATATTTATGGATATTAATATGCCGGGAATCGACGGATTTTCCGCAACGGAAATTATCCGTAAATTTCCAAAAGGAAACTCAATTCGGATCGTAGGACTTACAGCAAACGCCGCCCCTGAAATTCAAGAGATCGCGACCCAAAGAGGAATGGATAATCTACTTACAAAGCCGTATAACGTTTCTCAAATAGAAGAAATTTTAAATCTATTTGAAAAACGTTAATTTTAAACTAACATGAGTTTGGCGTAAGAAAATTAGGGCGAATCCGGCTTGCCACAGGCAGCCGGACCGGGCTCTCCGCTCTGGTCAATAAATTGAATACAGGAAACGTTATATAATAATCTACTTTAGTTTTTCAATTTATTGACCTCGCATCGATCCCTTTCGCGTTCATTCGTTTTATTTAGGAAAATTTAAACTTTTAGAATATTCTAAAAAATTAAATCTTTTACTGATCTCTATAAAATAGGTACCGTTAATTTTATCACAAACCACTGATTTTATACAAAATATTAGGTACTTTATTATATAGTTCTGAATAACATCAAAATCTTAAAAAATCAGAATCATTTTAATTGCTAAACTTCTGTGTAAAGTTCCAACATTTTCAAAGTTTAACCGTAATTTGTATAAGTTCCCCCATTCTAAGATTTTAAAACGAGCCCTATTATTCGGTCGGTTCCAATTGTCTTATTCCATTTTGTTCGTGTCTATATTTTGCAATCGTTTCATATGCAACTTTTCGAATGCGATTAATTCCTCCTAAAGGACGATGTTCAGCCAAAGAATGCCAAGGATTTAACGAAAGATTCTCACAAAAACGATCCTGCTCCGGAGTTGCAAACTCTTGTTTAGTAATTTCTAATCTAGCGACTGTAATAAAAGGAGAATCCTTTTCATTCCAGTGAACAGCCGGGTCTTCAATCGGCATAGAAATCGGATTTCCCTGTTTCTGAATCATAAATTCAAAACAAGCGGATTTCTCATTCAGATGGGACATCATCGTTTGACGTAAATAATTCTCCGCCGGATTTTTTGGAATTTCCAAATTTTTTGTTTCGCAAGGTATTGCGGAATATTTTACAGCACTGATTTCATTTCCTAGACGATACGGAGTTGTACTCCAATAACGGATTTCTAAAACGTCTGGAATTTTTTTTCTTCGAATTGCAATCGATTCCTGCAAAGCGGTCAACTTCCAGTTCCAAGGCATTCCTCCAAAAAAATAAGACATCGGTTTTTTAGCAAACGCAGCTTGAAACAGAGCCAGATACTCATCCGGCGCACCTACGGGAAGAACGGGATGATTGATTAGTAAAAAATCCTGGGTTTTATTTTCGTCCGCAGACAGTTTAGATCCGTCCACACCTAAAAGTTTAATTCCCATTCCTCTAATATCTCCTTCTTGATCCGGCTTTTTTGTAATGGAACCATTTGAAAATCGAATCCAAGCCGAATAGGTTTTAGGAGATTTGAATATTCCGAATTTAAATTCTTCCGGAATAGAAGAAGATACCATAAAATTAGCTCTGACACAGCCGTGTGCAAACGGATGTGCGTCCCGTTTAACTTCGCCTGGTTGATACTTTTCTTTGAGAGAAGAAGCCAAAAGAGAAAGAGTTTCTTCTGTGGTCTTTTCCTCACCTGGAAAAATAAATTCTGCCCCAGGTTTTATATCCTTGGGTATAGAAACCCTAGGACCTTGTCCGATCCAATAAAGTAACAGTAGTAAAAGTAAAATTCCAAGTGTGACATATACGATTTTTTTTCCCATCATTGATACCCCGATTGATCTGAAAGACTCAAATCTTAAATTTTAAAAAATTCTCCCGTTTTATTTTTACAAAATAAGAATTCAAGCTCTTTATCTTATAATTCTATGTATCAAAAATTAACGGTCGATTTTACCAAAGATACAAAAGTTCTCAAAAATTACGTCTAATTCGAAATTGTTGCTTTTTTGAAGAAAATCCATATTCTAATTTTTTGAACAAATACATCAGAGTATATTTATACGGCTTTGTAGTAAATTGCGGCAAATCTTTTCTGCGAATTTTGTTTTAGATAGATAAAGACGCATAACGCGTTTAAGGAAATTAAAACCTAATTCTCAAATAAACTGCAATAAATTATATTTCGATTTGTTTTGAATTAGAACGATTCGATTCCGAATTACTTTTTTTGAATTCTAAAAAAAGCGGAACCAAGTTTGACGTCTTTGGTCAGAAGTGTAGATAATGGGGGAAATCCAATGAAAGGATTTTTTAAAGTTTCCGGTTTGATTCTTTTGGGGACGATTTTATTTACCAGTGGTTGTAGACATTATAGGTCTCCTGAAAAAAGAGCGGAGTTTGTAGTAAAAAAGATTAATTCCGAATTAGATCTAAATGATTCTCAAAAGAAAGAACTCTATCGGATTAAAGATGAGATTTTGTCTAAAAGAAAGGAACTCAAATTACAAGGCCCTAGAATTCCGGCTGAAGTTCTCGCAGAGTTTCGTCAGCCGACTTTAGACGAAAAAAAAATTAACAAGTCATTTGAGTTAGAAATGAATAAGATGATTGAGATGAGAACCTTTATGACAAAAAAGGCAATCGAATTTCATTCAATTCTAACTCCGGAACAAAGAAACCAACTGGTGGATTTAATTACAGAGTTCCAACAAAAACATCGTCATCATGATGACTGAATCCGAATTTACGGAAATCGTTAATTCCACCCGGGACACGGTCCTCTCTGCGATTGAAAAAAATCTCGCAGAGAGGTTTTATTATGCTATAGATGATGTGGCTCAAGAAACGTATTTTCGTGCTTACAAAGCTCTCAAAAAAAATCAATTCCGCCAAGAATCTAAACTCAGTACTTGGTTATATACGATCGCTAGAAACGAATCTTTAAGAATGAACGATAAACTTAGAAGGGAAGAAGCGCGCGCGGAGAGATTGATCAACTCCAAAAAAGAGGAAGACTTTCTAGAAATCAATTCGAATCTGAACGAAAACTCTGAACGGAATTCTCAGGAAGTAATTGGATTGTTACGTTCACTTTTAATTAAAATTCCAAATAAATATAGAAAGGTTCTAGAATTTTATCTTGCAGGGTATTCCGAAAAACAGATTGCAAAAACGATGGGTGTTAAACCTGGAACCGTTAAATCAAGGGCGGCGAGAGGAAAAGAAATGATGAAACGA
Organism: Leptospira noguchii serovar Panama str. CZ214; assembly: GCF_000306255.2. Lineage (GTDB taxonomy): Bacteria > Spirochaetota > Leptospiria > Leptospirales > Leptospiraceae > Leptospira > Leptospira noguchii. The sequence goes on along the minus strand of NZ_AKWY02000026.1, from coordinate 49,197 downwards.
GTTGGCGCGAAGGAGAAATTTTATGAAGAATGATCGAACTTACTCTATGAAGTCGGAAATCCTCAAAAGAAAAAAAGATCAAGATTGGGTGACACGCATTTCTTCAAACGTAATTCAAATGGATCGAAAAGAAATTAGAAACAAACGTGTGTTAGGTGGTTCTCTCATTTTATTTTTAGGTTTGAGTGTTTATGTTAGCTTTTGGTTTCAGGATTTTGATCCTGGAGATTCGGATCTTTTGAGCACTGGTGTTTTTGAAGAATTGGAGAGTGCTTTGGATAAATGAAATCTTTTTACGTAAAAATTAACCTTCGTTGCTGTAAAATCTGAAAACGGTGATTTCAAGTAATCCTACAGATTCAGTCATATTACAAATTTTTAAACATTCATTTTTCGTGATTGGAATTTGTTTTAGTTCCCACATTTTAGAAATCGACTTATAAAGTTCAACTTTCAACTTTTTCAGAAAAATGAGTCATAGCCGAATTCAAGTTATTTAATATGAGTTCGGTTCGGCGTGAAAATAAGAAAGAATTTTCTAAAAATAGTAGTTCCTACAGATTACGTCTCTTTAGGTGACTACAAACTTTTACATCGTATTTTTTCACCATTAACCTAAAAAGTTGGAATAGAGGTGTTTGTTGGGTTTTTAAAACGACCCTGAGATTGAGTTTCCTAAAATGTGGGAACTACTGCGAAAATTGAACTGCTCGAAAGTTCGCAAATTGCTAATACGACCTAATTTGTAGTATAACCAGCCCGACAATTGAAGAGGATACGCACATTTTTCAAGTGTTCCGACAAGAATGAGCCTTTCTACTTGCAAAAAGTATGTTTTTCTGATAGAGAAAAGTCTCTCATCCCACCTGGATTGACCCATGGAAGCAATTCATTGAGTTGCCACCCACAATTAAAGTGGGGACGAAAGTTTCACGGAAAGATTTATCGTAATTCCGAAAGATTTATATTGAGATCTAAATGTTTGTGGGGTTGGTTATGAAATTGTGGGAACTACTGCATTTTATTAAAAATTTCTAAAGAATGATCGCGTAAAATTTCTTTGAGGTTTGGAGACAAGCTTTTAATTTTTCAATAACTCCACTTTTCTGAAGAGGTTCTATATTCTAATTTTTAGAATCAATTCATAACATTATTTTCATACGCTTTTTATTAAGATCGTCCCAAAATATAAATCCTTCTAAAATTTTAGTTCTTTATCTTATACTCAAGTGATATAAAATAGGCTCGCTTAAACCCAGTCCGGGTGTTCGAAAACAATGTAGGAGAAAATATGATTCAAAAATCAATTTTAATATTTCTGGTCTTTCTTTCCTTCGTGGCTTGTAAGAAAGATTCCAATGATGATGATCTTACAATAGCGGCTCTGGCTGCGCTTTCAGGCGGGTATTGTAATGGAAGTTCGGCTAATACTGGAATCACTGTATCTAAGAGCACGGCAACTTTAGATGCATCTTCAGGCTGCGTTACCGGAGTGACTACTTGTATGGATTCGGCGCTTCCTACTTGGATCAAAAATAACTTTAAATGTTCCGTAGCTTATGTATCTGGTTCCAGTTATATATTCAAATCTCAGAATGTTCCCAATACAAAAAGTTATTATTACGGTTCAAGTTCTCCTTTATTTGAAACACTTCCGGCAGGAAATATGTCCGCAGGAAATAATTCCGTTTCGAGTCAAAAATTTGTTTATACGATTCCTTCCAATCCTACAAAAGGAAGTGGAACTGTCGGAACACAAGGCGGACTTGTGTCGATAGGAATTACAGTAAACGGTCTTGCGATTTTTAATAACGCAGCCAATCCTCCTGATACTCTCGCAGTGGAAGCTCAGACATTTGATAACTTTGGAGGTCATCCTCAAAATACAGGAGTTTATCACCATCACGCTGCGGTAACAAAGGTAAGTAACAACGATTCAAATTTGATCGGAGTGATTTTGGACGGTTATGCGCTTTACGGAAAAAAATGTGATAACGGAACTTCGTCAACTGGAGACGACTTTGTCCCAACCGATCTGGACAATTTGCATGGACATACCAAAGCGACGGTTCACTTTTCTACTCCGACTTACCACTATCACTTTGCTTCCGATGCTACTGCAGGAATTGACACTTTGATGGGTTCTTTTTTTTACGGAACGATAGGAAGTGTTTCCAACTAAATCGTTTTTCATACTTTCGATTATCTTGATGGTCGTCACCTTTGTCGGCTGTCAAGAAGGAGAGACGATTGAAAATATAGATTCGAACTTACAAACGTTCCAAGGCCGATTTTATTATAAAGGGAAACTTTTCACCGGATTTATCAAAAAAGAAATTCCAGTTTTGGGAGAGATAGAAACAACCCAATTTAAAAACGGTTTAGAAGATGGTGAAATGATTTCTAAAAACAAAGCCGGTCAGTTATTGGAAAAAAGATATTTTAAGAAAGGGTTAAAGGAAGGAATTCATAGGGCTTGGTTTCCAAATGGAAACAATCGATTGTATTCCGAGTTTCGTTCCGGAAAGTATATTTACGATCGTTGGGAATGGCACGATAACAATCGCCCTTTTATCTACGAAAAATTTGATGAAAACGGAAAGCTACTCGTTTCTAAAAAATGGAATCGGAATGGACAGATTTTTATGAATACGGTAATTGCAAAGGACGGAAGTTCTATCGGTTTACCCGGAAGCAAAATTTGTGAACCAATCAAAAGTCCGGATTGATCGGCTTTCATTTTTACCGAAATCGAATTTTAAAACGTCTACTTTTAAACAAACGAACTTTTTCATTGTGTTCGAAAAAGTAATTTATTCTTTTTAAACAAAAATGAGCTTTATAGTTAACGCGAGTTTAGTGTAAAAAAGTTATAAAAATGGAACTATCGTACAATAAATTTTTCATTGTACGACTCCGCCAAACGGCAATTTTATGAAGAAATATTTATCCTTGAATTTTATGGTAGTTATCTAAAGTGAAAACTTTGGATTCGACTCTGTTTTTTGCAGAAAAATTATATTAAAAACTCATAAAAAAGACAGAAAAATTGAGTATGAAAATTTTTGAGAAATGTAGGGTTTTTACAAATTATGCCAATTCTGGTTAGATACAATTTTTTGAGAACTTTTCGTCTTTGTAAAATTTGACTGTTAACTTTTGGTATTGTTTTATACGTCTGAGTAGTACAAACTACTTCAAAAATATTATAGAGCGACTATAATTGGATTTTAAGTAAAAATAAAGTATTTTTGAGATGGCTTTTAATAAAAAGTTGGTTTAAAAAAGTAAACTTAGTATGTAATTTATTTATGAAGTTAATATATTATTTTTTTATTATATTATTTTTTGTTTTTTGCGAAGATACAAAAGATAAATACCATTCTGAACTCACTTATTTTTCTTCCCCCCAGGAAGGGGTTCTTCCTTATTTTAAGAGTGAAGTGATGGATCCTTATTGGCCGGAAGCAAACGGTAAATTACCAGACGATCTTAAAAAGGTCCCGGAGTTTACTCTTCTTACCCATGAAAACCATACATTTAACAATCAAAATTTGAAAAATAAATATACGTTAGTCGTATTCTTTTATGCGAAGTGTAAGGGAATTTGTCCCATGATTACCAGAAATATGTTGAATTTTATTCCTAAATTAGAAGATCAAACTGATCTTCAAATCGTTTCGATTACCGTAAATCCTGAGATTGATTCGGTGGGAGTTCTTAAAAAGTTTAGAAATCAATATAAGATTGTTCAAAACAACTGGATCTTTCTTACAGGTTCCAAAAAAACGATTTATGATTTAGCAAGAAATCAGTTCGGCGCGGATATAAAGTTAATTTCTGGAAAGGATGACTTGAACGATTTTGTTCATACAGAAAATGTATATTTGATCGATAAAAAAAATTTTTTACGTGGAATATATAGAGCCAAGGGTTCCGGAGATTTGGAAAGATTGAAAGTAGAATTGAATACTCTGAGAAAAGAAGATAAAAAATTGGCAATCATTTCGTTTAACATAGATTAACGTAAGTCCTGTATAATAGATTGATTTTATAAAACCTGATTTTTCTGTAAAAATAAAATGTGGGAACTAACACAAACTTAAATTTTACAGTTAGATTTTGAAAATGTAGGAACTATTACAAAAGCTAAATTACAAAAAACAAATGTTTAAAAATTCAGAATGCAACTTAATCTGTGGGAACTAACACGTTTTGTTAAGGTTTTAAAAAGAGATTGATTTTAAGGATCAAATTTCTTCATCAAATCGCTTTTTGGTGATCATCAAATCAAACGCTCATTTTATAAAAGTTCTCTCAAAAAAATTTAAGATTTAGGCTCCACTCAGTTCTTGTCAGGAACCGTTGGTTATAGAGGAAAAACAATTTTTCCTTACAATAGGAGTATGAAGAATGAAAAACATAGCGCATATCATTTTGGATGGGAATCTTACTTCCGATCCGGAAATCAAAACCTTAAACAGCGGAAAGAGTGTCGCTACATTTACGATAGCGGTCAACCACGATTATAAATCTACTTCGGAAGAACCAGGAGAAGTTTCTTTTGTAGAAATCGAATTGTGGGATCGTCAGGCAGTAAACGCGCACGAGTATCTCAAAAAAGGAAAAAAAGCAACCGTCATTGGTGAACTTCGCCAAGATCGTTGGAAAGCACAAGACGGTAGTAATAGAAGTAAATTGAAAGTAGTCGGACAAATGATTCGATTTGATGGTTTGCCTGGAAAAAAAGAGAGGGACGTGGCTTAGATTTTTTAAGGGAGAATCTAAAAAATTCTCCCTTAGAAGTTTGTCCCAATTTTAAAACCGTGAGCGTGGGAACTCTTACATTTTCAAAATAGTTTATAAGTCCTTAAAGTGACTTAACTTGTGGGAACTAACACAAATTAAATTTTACAGAAAGATTCTGATGCAGAACTATACGGAAATTGTGTGATAGAAAAAAAATCGTTAAAAACCATAAGTCACAGAACAAGACAAAATCTGTGGGAACTCTCACGTTTTGTTATTAATGACTTAATCATAAATTTGCAAACTCGACGTAAGACATTTGTCTTATAAAACCTGATTTTTCCGTAAAAAATAAAATGTGGGAACTAACACAAATTAGAATTTTACAAAAAGATTTTCAAAAACTCAAACTTTGTAATTTAAAAACGAAAAAGCAGAAGAGAAACTCACAACTCATACGACAAAATATTTAAACGTAAAAAACCAAATTCGAATTTACGATTCATTGATCAATAAAATCCAATCAATGTTCCGTCTCAATTGTGATATCGTCTTTTGAAATTTCATATTTAATCGCTAAACGATCCTTTAGAGAAGAAAGAAGTTGAGTTCCATTTTTGAAATAAAAAAATTCAGGATTCACTTTGATTAGAATACTTCTCAAAGAAGGAAGTTCTTTTAAAAAAAATGCAATTTCTTGAACAAGTTTTTCTATACTCTTTCCGTAAGGACATCCTTTTAATTCAACCCCAACCCCTTTATCTGTGTGAGTAAAAGGAAGAATTTCAAATGGATATTCTTTCTTATCGATCAATGAATTCGTTTTAATTCCCAATGCCTGACAAATTTTTTCGATCAGCACCTGAGTATCGATCGGTTTTAAAAGATAAGCTACAAGTTTCTTATTATACGCAGCCTGAATGATCGTTTCTTTTTCGTTACTTACGGTTAAAAATATAATTGGAGTCATTCGGTTCATATCCGGAATTCTTTCCAAAAGATCAAGACCACTGAGTTTAGGCATCCGATTGTCAGTAAGAATCAAGTCGTACCGAATCTTTCTCAATTTGATTTCGGCGGCGACCCCATCCACAACGTGATCTACGTCAAAATTATATCTTTCTAAATGACGGATTAAAAGTTCCGCATTGCTTTCGTCGTCTTCTGCTAGTAGGATAGGATAAGTCGGCGCAACTTTCATAATTCATCGGGCTCCTTAAAATTTTAAGAATACATATCTATCTTTTCATATTTTTTTGACAATTTTTTTAGGGCCAACAAAGAACGTTTTTCATGTGGAAAATTCTTTTTCAAAAAACGAATTCTTCGAGAAAAACTATTTTCGAAAAAGTCTAGCTTCGTTTTTTACAAAATGAAATCTATCCTTTTAAAGAACTTTTAAGACCGTTATTACCAATCTCTATATAACAGAATATCATGAACTTTGAAACAAATCCCAACTTTAAGACGGATTTTGGGTATTCTAATGTATAACTCTCGATAAAAATAAAGTTCTGCGATAAGAATTGAAAATAACGTAAGAAAATGAGAAAGAATTTTCTAAAAGCATAAATTCTTACATTAGAGTTGTTGAAAAATGAATCTCAATCAGTTTTTTATGGAAACAGTCGATTACAGCAGTTTTGTTAATATGGAATTTTTCAACAACTCTAATATCCTTCTTTTAATTTTCCTCTAGACTTTTTACCCCAAATTATACAGTCGAATGCCCAGAACTCTTTTTTAAAAGGATCCCGGAAGAAAGTATTTGTTCTATATGTTCCGTAAACGTTTCAGAGATCGGTCTATAATTCAAACCTAAATCTTTTTTACTGTAAGAATGATCTAGTTCGAAATCAATTCCAACGTTATGCGAAATATATGCCCAAGACAATCCAAAAAAAGGGCCGATCAAGTAAGTTAAAAATTTAGGAAGAGAATTTTTTGGAATGGGAAAACGATTTCCATATTTCTCACGAATTATGTTTGCAACTTCTAAAAATTTCATCGTAACCGCAGAAACAATATGACGTCCTTTAGCAGAAGGAGTAAAACCTGCAAGTATATGAGCTTTTGCCACATCTCGAACGTCCACAAAACCAATCCTCATATCCGGAACTCCCGGAGCAAACTTTCCGTTGATCATAGAAAGCATAAAGTTCACACTCGTTCCATCGGCTCTTTCTGAAACGGAAGGTCCCATGACAAAAGAAGGATTGATCGTAATTAAATCCCACTTGGATTGTAAATCGGCAATCCTCCAAGCTTCTTTTTCCGCCAAAGTTTTAGAATAAGGATAAGGTTGATGTTTCAAACTACTCGTCTTGTTCCAATGTTCTTCGGAAAAACGATGATTTGGAATCGAAAGAGCTTCCACATTGTCACCCATCACTGCGGCTACGCTCGAAGTTAAAACGATTCTTTTTACCGTCGAACTCGCGTTAGCCGATTCGAGAACGTTTTTGGTTCCGAAAACCGCGGGTTCAACGAGTTCTTTTTGAGGATTTTTGATTCCGTCTATAAAAAACGGAGAAGCCATGTGAAGGATCAACTCAACCCCGCCCTTGTCCTGGATCGCATTTAAAAAAGAGCCTTCTTTTAAAAGATCCGCTTCGTAGAGTTCCAGTTTTCCCGGAAAACGTTCCGCGAGTTTGAGAAGATGGGAGATTTTTTTGGAATCCGATTTGTTTCTTACCGTGGCTCTTACGGAAATTCCGTCTTCCAATAAATAACGAACCACCCAGGATGCGATGTAACCAGCGCCTCCCGTAACAAGAACCGGTTTAGAACGGTCGATTTCTTTCATTTCGTTTCTCCGATAAAATGGAACGAATCATTCCAAATTGATTAATTACGTTTTTCTGATAGACTTTGATGTCCCGGGTGTACTTGAATTCCGGGAAACTTAGAAGCAAGGTCTTTCAGAAAACTTAGACCCGCCTTGTTCTTTTCTTGGTCCGCGGTAAAATCGCCTGGAGGCACGTTATTCTCCCATCCCCAAGCGGTATGACAAGAATCTCCCAAAACGAGTTGATATCCGTTCGAACTTTGAACCAGAAACGCAAGACTTCCTTTGGTATGACCTTCGATGTGAAAAACAAGTAGAGATTGATCTCCGAAAAAATCGAGAACCGGATAAGAAGAATCGTTGGGCGCCGACGCGAAACTCAACTCGGACAAGGCCGGATTCTCACCCAAAAGTTGATTGGTGGTTCCTTGAACGAAGGAGTTGATGAATTGTTTATGAGTTGCCTCTTGCGGTCCCACATACAAAGGAATTCCCGATTGAAAATCCTTAGTTCCCAGAACATGATCCAGGTGCATGTGAGTTAGAAAAATTCCTTCCAACTTCTTAGGATCTTTCTTGAGCCATTCCGACGCAGTCAAATGAACCTTAAACGCGGCGGTATTCATCACGGATGCGACGAGCCAGGAAATCGGCCAGTCCTTCGGATCCTTTCTAAAGGCTTCGGACATTCCGGTATCGATTAGATATCTTCCGAACTTCGGATGATCGATTACGTAAAAGTAGATTTGAATCGGTTCGTCGCCGGATTGAAGCGAAGCCGCTTTCGCCTTCGGATCTTTTAGATTGATCAACCCTCCGCGATCCGCAACCCAATCCGCGGCGAGTTTTTTCTGAAATAGAAGCGGGCCTTTCGGATTCTGTTTTAAGTCCTTTAAATCGAACTGTTTTCCCAAGGTCACGGGCTTGGAAGAATACGAAGTAACCGCACACGAAAGAAACAAGATGAAACAGGAAAGTTGTAAAAGGTATCTCATGTTTCGTAAAATTCCAAATAAACGGAAATCATCAAGACGGATTTGAAATTCGAATATAAAATCTCTCGATCAATAGTCGAATATATGATCCACCTTAAATCCGTTCTTTACCGAGTTTATTAGAATCTCATGAAGTCTTGAAACGGGAGCAACTACAGCCACCCGTTTTTGATTCGGCTCGGTCAAAATATTCCATTCGTATAACACTTCTTCCCGATCTCGAAGATTTACTTCGCAAGGAACGATCAAGGTCAAAAGGATTTGACGATTTCCCGCAATTTCTACAAAGGAAATATTTTTACTTACAAGTTTAGGAACGGTTTGTGTAAAAGTTTGGTATCTAGGAATTGATAAAATATTACTTTTACCATTCTCTTTTATCCAAGCTTTTAACTCTAATGTTTCAGGTTCGTAAACGGATTCGGTTCCCAATCCAATCAATTTTCCATAAACCGCTTTTATAAGAAGTTCAGTCGAGAAGAAGAATCTTCTTTCCCATCTTCTAACAAAACTCGTATTGTCTCCGTCTCGAATCGTCCAAAATTCCTTGAACTTGGAATAGAACGGATACTCGTACCAAGGTCGAAGTCTTACGAAGTCCGTGTAATCCCTTGCAACTTTTTGCATATAGGCTTCCACATTGGTTTCGGACGTAAGCCCGTTGGTCCCGGCAATCCATTCCGTACATCGTCCGAACGTATTTTCATACAAGGACTTCAACATCAACTCCGCGGAATAACTGACTCCAATTACATTGATCATAAGATGATACCCCCAGTTGAATTCATATGAATTCCAGGTTTTTTTAACCACCTTGCCGTAGATTTTCCAAAACTGAATTATACTCGAAAAATATGGAAAATCGCTTGGTAAATTATACTTTAGAAAATTTGCATATTCTTCCGAGCTGAACACGATATACCATTCTGGCAAAGTTAGAAAGGTCTGATCCTCGTTGCGCGTATAATCCTTAAGAGAATCCAGGGTCAGTCTGATTTTCTGATCGTCTTCGTTGTGAAAGTAATATTTATCCCAGAGTTTGTTTCTGAACTTATACTTCGGATCCAGTTTTCTTTTTAACGCGAAAAAACGATTCGCATTCGGATACGCCTTGTGAAACTGAGTTACGGTCGCGTGCAGTTGATACGGAAGATAATAAGCTCCTCCCACGCTCGTAACCGCGTCGATTAATTCTCGGGTCCAAACTCCAACTTCGTTTTTGGCGCTCGCGTAGACGCGTTGTTTATAATAAATGACGAATGAAAAAACCTCGCTTCTTCCCCAAGCCATCAACGAACCCGAATCCTGTTTCGCATGACGTATAGAAATGTTTACTACGTTTACGTCGTGTTTCTGTAAAATCGATTTCATCAAAGGATAAAACTTATCAAACTTTTCTACTGGAATAAAATACTCCTGTAAAACATAAGTACTGATTCTTCGATTAGGAGGCTCCAACTCTTGCACGTCATAGCTAGCCTCGTAGTTTCTCCAGAGAACCCTATCCTTACGATAATATAAAGGATCCGAAACAGCTTCTCTCAATTCTTTTCCGTAAGGTAATTCCGTTAACCAGAAATAGATTAAATTCTCCAACCAATAACTTTCTTTAACTGGAACGATTCTATCGTTTACGGTAACCGCTTCTTCTGTTTCTTCCCAAGTAATCGTATTTACATTTTCATATGCAGGAGGATAAATATCTCCGTTATGAAACTGAGCTTTTGGATTATTTCGTATGTTTTTTAAAAAAAAGTTTTTATATTCGGTAATTGGAATTTTTTTTTACAAACCGTTTTATCTTTTTATTTTCAGTCAGTTCCAAAGTGACTTCTACAATCACTCCAATTCCTCCGTAACCACCAACGGATGCAAAAAAGATTTCTGGATTTTCCTTAGGACTTGCTGTTACGAGTTTTCCATCGCTTAACACTAATTTAATGGAACGCACCGATAAAATCATCGGACCATATCCTACATATCTTCCGTGTGCGTTTACACTTAACGAACCGCCGATTGTAAAATTTGAATAAGTCTGTTTAATCTGAACGGAAAGATCAAATGGGTCGATCGACTCTTGTAATTTTCTCCAAGTGATCCCCGATTCCACTGTGATCAACTTCGTCGTTGGATCAAAGGAAAGAATTTTATTAAATTCCCTCGTATCAATAAATAAAGCGTTCTCAGTTGCGATTTGCCCTCCCATGGAAAACCTACCACCTCCGATGGAAATAGGACCTGAATGATTTTTAATCAATTCTTGAATATCGCCTAACGTAGTTGGAGTAACTACTCGATTTACTCGGATCGGATTAATCTGAGTAACATCATTGACGACCTCTGGATCGGCAAAAATTAAACTTACAAAAACAAAATGAAGTAAAACAAATTTTTTCATTAGGATTTTACAAATGCCATTAAAATATTTTTAGTAGGATCTCCTTTTTGAAGGACATATTTTCTAATAGGGTTGAGTCCAAATTGACTAACTCTGTTTTCAATTTCTACGATCGAAGTAAAATTACGAACTTGTTCAGAAGCTTCTCTCCAAGGAATCCCCAATCCAACATTATACACATCGTGAGCCAAAGACACTACTGATTCCATTTCTTTAGAATTTACATTATGATCTCTTAATATAAATGTTCCTCCCGGTTTTAAAATCCTAGAGATTGATTTGATAAAACCGTCCAATTGTTTAGAAGGAGAATGATGAAAACCTATAAAATTAGTCACTAGATCCAGGCTTCCTGATGGTATCACTTTTTCCTCAATAGGATCATAATTTCCTAATGGAATGAACGTGCCTACCTTTGTAATCTGCCCTCGTTCCACCAAATCTTCCGGACTATATTTAGGTTCTAAATCGTTTAAAACAAAAACGTTTCCTTCAATTTGAATTTTCTTTTTTAGATTTTTTATATATCTTCCTAAAGTACCAATTTCAAGGTAACCATTAAAACGACTTCTTTCTCCCAGCAATTCTAATATTTCCTGCGAAATTTCAGTTTTTTGTTTATTAAGAGCTGGAAGTGCGTACGTTAAAATCCCTGCAAAAGGTTTAATTTCAGGAATTCGTTTCAAGATGGTTTCGTAAATTTCCTGATCTGTTTGTTTCGATTTAGAAATTTCGAATATAAGTTTATGAAAACTTTCCTCAGGATAAAGATGATATACGTTTTGCAAAAATTGAAAAAAATCATCTCTCAACTAAGAGCCGGTCTCAAAACTGTTTGTAGAGAGAAAGGGTAATAATATCAATGTGAAATGGACAAATATTATTCAGAGATACCGGATGCACTTTGGAAACAAATAGCCCCATTAATCCCGAAAGAAAATGTAAATCCGAAAGGAGGTCGCAATCGAGTACCAACACGAGTAGTAATGTCAGGTATCATCTATCGAATGAAAACAGGCTGTCAGTGGCGTGCCATTCCGAATGAGTTTGGATCAGGCCAAACTTGTCACAGAAGATTTCAAGAATGGGAACGAGCAGGAGTATTCAAAAAGATTTATAAATCTATTTTAAAATATTATGATGTAAAGAATCAAATAGCATGGGACTGGGCTTCGATGGATTCGGCAATGGTTAAAGCTCCCAAAGGGGGAGCTTAACTGGGAAAAACCCTACAGACCGTGCCAAATTAGGGGTTAAACGGCATATTCTTACAGATGGAAATGGAATTCCTTTGGCAATTACATTGACTGGAGCTAACGTTCATGACAAACACGGTGTAAAAGATACGTTGAATTCAATCCTAATATTTTCCGGAAAAAGAAGAAAGAAGCCAAAACATATTTGTTTAGATAAAGGTTATGATTTCAAAGATATAGAAGTTTTAATCAAAAGAAGAAACATTCAATCTCATATTCGGAAAAAAGGTGAAAAGCCTCTCATCGGTAAATATAAAGGAAAACCTAGACGTTGTCGTTGAAAGAACTAACAGTTGGCACAATCGATTCAGGGCTAACCTAATTCGTTGGGAAAGAAAATCTGAAAATTATCTTGCATCTCTTTATCTCGCAAGCTCTATCATTGCTTTTAACTTTTTTGATAGGTAGTTTTGAGACCGGCTCTTAGTATCCAAATATACATTTCTGAAATTGGAATTTTGATTAGAAGATAAAAAATTTAATTTGTCATTCTGATCTTTAGAAAACAAATCAAACACGAATCCGCTTAAAAACACATAGAAAAAAGACTTCAAAAATTGTCTTCGATTTAGATCTTTCATACAGGGAGTCAAATTGAAGGATTTAAATTTTTATACAATTTTAATTTCTAAAATCAGTTGCTGTCGAGGGACCACAAAAGCGAGACGTTTGGTTTTCTACTCTGCAATTTATACAGAATGGAATGAGTTACTTGAAAGCGTAAAAACTACTACAAAAATTCAGTATTTGTGGGAACTACTGCATTTAATTAACGTAAGTTCGATGTAAGAAAATGAAAAAGGATTTTCTAAAAATGTGAATTCCTACATTTAGATTTGTTCGTAAAATCGTGATTTGTGGTAGTTCTGACATCATTTTACAGAAAAACCTAAGTTTTGTGTGAGTTCTCAAACTTGAATACGACAGATTCAATTGTTATAAACTTCTATTTTTAAATTGCGGTAGTTCCCACACTTTAGAAATCGATCTGTAAAGTTCAGATTCCGGCTTTTTTCAGAAAAATGAATAGAGTTGTTGAAAAATTAATTCGCTACTAAGTTTTTGTTTCATGAAAACGGTCGATTGAAGCAATTTTATTGATCGTCACTATGAAATTTTTCAACAACTCTAATTATGATCGAACTCACGTTTCGTCGCATTGAGTTTTTTTATTCGCCAAGATTTTCTTGCACCGAATTCATGTTAATTAGAAATTTCGAAAGGACTATTCTTCGAAACCTTAGAACAAGTTCTAAATACAAAAACAATATTTCTGCATGATCAAACCGGCTGACACAAAATTGGCAATATAGTCCGGTTTACTTGAAAACGATCTCAAATACAAATTTGGAGAACCTGTCTAAGACAAATTCTCCATTCAAAAAATTGAATATTATTTTTTGTTCTTTTTAGGAAGTTCCACTTCGACTTCTTCCTGTAAAGAAGCCCACTCTTTTTCGTAAAACTTCTGTTTGTTAGTAGAAGCTACGTGTTGAACCATGGACGCATTCATATCGTATTCAGGACGGAATTTACTTTCGATCCATTCTCTAAACCGATCTATAAATCCAAAAATAGAAGGTACTACCACAAGAGTTACCACTGTGGAAAGTATCAACCCTCCTATGATTGCGATCCCCATTGCGGTTCTAGATTTTGCGGCTTCTCCAAATCCAAGCGCAATCGGAACTGTTCCCATGATCATCGCGAGAGAAGTCATTAAAATCGGCCTAAGTCGAACAAGACCCGCTTCGTAAATGGCGTCGTTTCTAGACATACCTTTTTCTCGCATAGATTGCATCGCATAATCCACAAGAAGAATCGAGTTCTTTGCAACAAGACCCATAAGCAAAATCAAACCGATCATCGAAAAAAGATTGAGCATCTCTCTCGTTAACGCCAACGCGAAAAACGCTCCTGAAATCGCTGGCGGAATTGCAAACAAAATTGTAATCGGAGTAATAAACGATTCGTATAACGAGGCTAAGACGAGATAGATGAACACAAGAGCCAATCCGAATGCGAGAACTATATTCGCTAAAAGTTCTTTGAAGTCTTCCGATTGTCCTTGGAAATTATATCGAATTCCAGGTGGCGGAGGTAATTCTTTTTTGAGAATTTCATCCGTAATCCGAGTCGCATCTTGAACCGCACCCCCCGGAGCTAAATTTGCATTGATCACGATTGTTCTAGCACGATCAATCCGATTGATTCGAGAAGGCCCCGCTGTTTCTTTACCTACGCTGATCGCAGAAAGTGGAATCAATTTGTTAGCGATATTCGGAACCTTAGTTTGGGCATAAGCCATTCTCAAGTTTCTTTGATCGGGACGAAGTCTCATCTTCACTACGTATTCAATTCCTCGATCGTAAAATTTACTGACCTCGTCTCCCGCAATCTGATACCGAAGTTCAGAACCAGCAACTCCTGGAAGAACTCCTACGAGCTGCATTTTCATATTATCTAAATGAATTTGATATTCCGGTTTCCCCGCTCTATAATCTGTATCCAAATCCGCTAGATCGGATAGGGACTTTAATCTTGTAAGTATCTTTTTAGAATAGGCTTCCATCTCCGCTAGATTTTCGCCTTTGATTACAAGTTGAAACGGATATTGAATCCCACCTCCCACGGCGCTATAATCGGATACGGCAGGTCTTGCATATTCAAAAGGTTTTAAGAGTTCTCTGATTCGATCTTTAACTTGGGTTGTAGTCAGTTTTCGTTTTTTAGAATCTACTAATGTAATTGCAAGAGTTCCCGCGTTGGGTTCTCCCCCATCCGGTTTACCGATGGTCACTGCAATCATTTCCATTTCAGGAATTGTTTTCAGAACTTCTAAAACTTGATCCGCTACTTGTTTGGTTCCGTTAAGACTAGTTCCAGGAGGTAAATCTAAGGTAACTAAAAATTCTCCCTGATCGTTTGCAGGTAAGAATGTACTTTTTACCAACTTTAAGGATAAGATCGAAAGAATAAAAATTCCAAGTGAAAGTAAAAGAACCATTCCAGGTCTTCTTAAGGCGATTTTCATTACCTTTCCATACTGTCTTTCCAACCAAGTTTGGAATTTATCGAATAGTTCCACGGCCTTATTTGGTTTTGCGTTGTGATCGATTTTACCAGCGAAGTAAGCAGAAAGCATAGGTGCAACCGCAAGACCGTCAAAGAGAGAAATGAGCATCGCAAAAACTACCGTCAAACCGAATTGTTTAAAAAATTGCCCCACGATTCCGGAAAGAAATCCCACTGGTAAAAAGACGGCAATTACAGTTAAAGACGTTCCAATAACAGCTAACGTCACTTCAGTCGTTCCGGTTTCAGCCGCTTCCATCACTCCTTTACCTTCTTCCAGTTTTCGGAATATGTTTTCTCGAACCACGATCGCATCGTCTACTAACAATCCCACCGCCAAAGAAAGAGCCAAAAGCGTCATAACGTTGATGGTAAAACCCATCATCCACATAAGAACAAAGGCACCTAACATAGAGTTAGGGAGTGCAAGTCCCGTAATGACCGTAGAACGAAAATTTCCTAAAAAGAAATAAACCGTAATGACAGCGAGTAAGATCCCAATTACGATCGCTTCGGTCACGTCCTCTACGTTATAACGAATCCATTTCGATCCATCCCGAATCAAACGGATCTTTGGTTTTCCTTCTAAATTTTGAATTCCTTCGTTGAGTTTACCAATCCTTTTGAGCACTTCATCCGCAACAGAAACCGTATTTGCACCTGATTGTTTATAAACATCTATGAACAAAGCAGGTTTAGTTTCTTTAACTGCAGTTGTGGAGTTTTCGTTTTTGCCTTTGAAAAGATTTCCAATCTTAGTAAAGAAAGAAGCTTTTTCTTCTACTCCTTCTCCTTGGGAAGCCCAAAGATAACCGATTGTTTCTTCGTCTTCGGTTCCGTCTCGAACAGTTCCCAATTGTTTGATTAAAACTGCATTCCCTACTTCACCGCTAAAAGAAACGATTGTATTTTCGATTTGAGAAAGAGATTCATACCTACCTAAAGTTCGATAAGAAGTTTCTTTAGAACCAGATTCAAATTTTCCGACAGGAACGTTTAAACCCGCAGTTTTCAATCGGTTGGCGATTACTACCGTAGGCATCTGATAAGAAATGAGTTTATTCCGATCCAGTTCAATTTGAATTTCTCTTCTAGTTCCACCGATCAGTTTTACCGAACCGACACCTTGAACTTGTTCCAATCTTGCTTTTACGGTTTCTTTAGCGAGGTCATACAACTTTGCCTGATCCAAGTCTGCAAACAACGCAAGACGAACGATCGGTTGGTCAGCAGGATCAAAACGAACTACTTTAGGTTCTTTGATTCCTGTAGGAAGTTTTGGTTTTACGAGGCCGACTTTATCTCTGAATTGTTGTTCCGCGTATTTAATGTCTGTATCAAGAGTAAACTCTCCAAATACCACGGAGACACCTTCTTGATTTCTGGAAGAAATTTTTTTCAGACCAGAAATTGAAGACAATTCTTCTTCTAAAGGTTTAGAGATAAGTTCTTCGATTTCTTCCGGACCAGCCCCTGGATAAATCGTAGCAACGGAAACAACGGGAATGTTAACATCCGGAAAAAGATCCACTCCCATTCTTCCCATAGCAACCCAACCTGTAAGAAGCATTAGGAGGACAATACTACAAATAAAAATAGGTCGTTTGATCGAAAGGTGGGCGATATTCATAGAACTACCTCAAACATTACTACCAGTGAGTATTCAGCTTATTAAAAAAGAAATCAATATCAAATTTTTGTGAAGAAATTTTGAATATTCTTAAAATAATTTATTGTATAGGTGATTTTATTTTTAGACTCAAATTATATTCTTAAAATTAGTTCTTCTAGGGAAACCCAATCATTTTGAATTTTTTCCAAAGAAATAGGACGTGAATTCGACATAAGAAAACTATAAAAAAGTAGTAGTTATCAAGATTCAGTGGCCCTTATATGAATTTAATCTGGTTCTTACATCAAACCTACGGAAACTTTTATAAGATTCAAAAGTGTATTAAAAATTCTTAGAATTTTGGATTTATTTTTTTCTAATCGCTAATGTTATGACTTCCAATTTTCAAAAAAAGAAATCTATACACGTTATTTGGAATCAGAAATCAGCTCTACTTTAAAAAGAATCAGTTAATGAGCAGGGCGTAAGGCATTCATTTTTCTGAAAAAGTTAAGATCTGAATTTTATGGATCAATTCCTAAAATGTGGGAACTCATACTGTTTAAAAATTTGTAATGTGACTTAACTTGTACGAACTACCACAAATCACGATTTTACAAACCAATTCTTAAATTGTTAGAAACTCACTTTTTGGAAAATCATTTCTCATTCTCTTACGCCCTGCTCACGTTAATTATGAGAATCACTTCGGCAATTACAATGGGAAAACTGGATTGGCTTCTCAGACGCAAGTCCTCATTCTATTAAACCTTAATTTTTTGCTTCTATCTTCTTGCAAAATTCAAGTGATAAAAGGAAGTAAGATTTATTTTATCATTCTACAATTACCCGGAATTTTTTATACTCCTACAGAAATTTACCCCTCGTTAGACGGCGTTACATGATACCCGGACCAGCTTTTTATTTTTACTTTTTTTATGGTAATTATTTTCGGTTTTTGTGATGGACGAAAACTTTCCACATTATCGGGAGTTTATTAGAGTTGTTGAAAAATGAATTCTCCATCTGCTTTTGTTTTATGAAAACTGTCAATTGAAGCAGTTTAGTTAATCGTCCCTATGGGATTTTTCAACAACTCTATTGTTATTTTTAGTATATTATAATATATTTTATTTCTCAAAAGGGTATATTTAAAATTCATTCCAAAGTTTACACGACTCCTCCAATCTATTTTAACGTGAGTTCGGCATAACAAATGCGAAAGCGATTATTATGCTGCGATCCATAGTGAGCAGCATTGAGTTTGAAAAATTCCGAAGGAATTGGAGCGAAAACGAATAACTCAGCGTCTCGCTTCTATGGTCGCTCGGGAAACTCAAAACGTTGCTGCCTGCTGTCGCAACGTTAGGTCGTGAGCCATTTTAACTATGAAATTTGCGAGCTGCGACGACGACCCGTAGAGAGTCGTTGCATTGAGTTTATTATTCGCCCCAATTTTCTTACGTCGAACTCACGTTATTTTAGATCGATGATTTTTCGGAATTGTAGTGGGTGTTATTAGTCAAAGATACAGAACGTCTTTTATCTGAAATTTTCGAAAAAGAAAAATCAAAACTATCTAGGCGATTGGCCAATTTGTTTGGGAAGAAGTAAAATAGAAACTTTTCAAAGAAAAAGTTACAAATCGAATCTATGAAATAGAACCAAAACCTTCAGGAAGAGCTACCTTAGGGGATTCGTTCGATTCCGGAATTAGAATTGATTTACCTTGAAATCGAATTTCAGCTCCGTCTATCGTTTCTTCTAAAAAAGGACTGAGATCAGAAAGACAATTTCGATCTAGTCTGAATTTTAGCTTTTTATGATTTAAAGTTTTAGCAAAAAGGCAACCGTTTACGTCTAACGCAAAAATCAAATCCTTTAACGAATAGACAAAACTAGACTCTGCAAGAAAAAATAACATGTTTTCCGATTCTTTACAAGCGGTGAAATGGATCGGATAACCTTCCAATTCCAAATAACCGTTTTCCCTCAATTCTCCAAAACGATTGTCTATGTAAATTCCAAGTTCATCTTCGTGAAGGTTTTGGCGAAAGTAAGATAGGATTTCTTTTTGATCGATTCGATTCCCCCTAAAGATCCAGAGATCTTTAGAATCTACGAAAATTTCGCTATTAAATCTTCGAACAGAATAATGATCTGTAGAATCCTTCATTGCAGATTATCCTTGTAACGATAAGCAACACCTTCAATCACTCCCATTTCGTTGTTTACATAACCAATTACAACCGTATTACCGTCTCCGTTTCCGGAATGGACTAAAACGGGTGGAACGTTTACAATTCCTTTTCCAGTAAAAATAACACCATCCATATGGTTGATAAACAATTCTTTTTTGAGATTGGTAATCAGATAGTCCGGGATTCTACCATCTGCAAATGAACGAATAATGATTTTGCCGTATGTACGATATGGTTTTGGAGGAGAAGTATTACGAATTTCGATTTCGTTCCAAGAACTTTTATGAGAAAAACCGAATTCTTCTCTTAAAATTGTATCTGGGATAAATTCTATAGACTCGCAAGAAAAAAGAGTGGAAAGTAGAATTGGTACAAAAACAATCTTCGAAATCTGTAAAAAGATGCGAAATCGTAAATCGTTTTCCGTTTCCGGACACATGAGTTCCATTCAGAAAAACCGGAAATTAGGTGCAAGTGTTTTAATCTTGTTTCTTTGTGATTGAGAAGCGAGTTGTTCAAAGTAAATTCAATGTTATGATAAAACGGGATAAGGGAAAACAAGCTCGGATTTCAATCTTGCCGTTCTCTTAAAACTTCAAAATGGAAGATACAGAATTAGGGAAAAAGTCCAGGGAAAACGTATTAAAAATCGGTTATTGTTCTTTGGATGAAATCGAAGAAAAGGTCAAAGCCTTTCGAGTAATGAATCAGGGCGCGACCAAAAAAAGATACATTATTACGAGAGAACCTGTCCTCGATTCTTCTGGAAAAACAATTCTTACTAAGGCCGCCGAGATAGATATATCTGCAGCAAAACTTTTGAGAAGACATTTCAAAGGTTCTCAAATGTTCAAAACATTTCAACCGGATGAAGGGATTGTTATTATTTCGGACATGACTTCTGCGGAAGGAGTTTCCTTTACGATGGATATTGTAACACAGATCATGAACTTAGGCGGCGGTGCTTACGAAGGTTTTATAGATCGTGTAGATAGTTTTGCAGAATTTATAAATTTATTACAAAAATCTCTTTTTCCAAAACTGATCATTATTGGTTACATTGCACAAAGTCAGGTTCAATCCGAGTTGTTGCATTTCGTTCGAGTTAAAAGAGTAGATAACTATCTGAGAGCGGTTGAACTTTCTCACAGTCATTATAAAGCGGTTCCTTATTTTCCGAAAATTAAACAGGTCGAAATTTCACAACACGATTCTAAAAGTTGGGGACGTTTTGTAGTAGAAATCATTCGAGAATATACCCGTCCTTATCTTTTGGAAGAAATCTAGAATAGAGTTGTTGAAAAATAAATCCTCCTTTCGTTTCAAACTATATTCATTTTTTATTATATTTTTCGCAAAACCAAAATGTGGGAACTCTTACAAATTTTTAAGGGCGATCTTTTCTAAGAGACTGAATCTGTGAGAACTAACACATTTTTTGCTGGGAAACCAAATACGATTGAACAACCTTCTAATCAAACGATCGTAGATTTTATTTTATTCTTTTAAATTCTAAAAACCAAAAACGCGCAAAAACCTTTAATAAACGAAATGTAAAATAACATAAGTTTTAGCGTAAGAAATCCACGATTCATTTTCTGAAAAAGATTGGAATCTGAACTTTGCAGATCTATTTCCAAAATATGAAATTGCACAAAGTACCAATTATTCTTACAAACCATCTCGAAATAAAAAAGAATTGAAAGTTGATTTAAAAAACGAAAAAGCCTGACAGGTTCCACTAATTTCTCAATTCTAAAAAATTAGATTTCAGAACTTAAACTTTAAAGAATTCCAAGTTCTCACGCAGAGGATCTGGAAGGCTTCCCAAAGCGTTGAGATACTTTTTATAACGGTTTTCTATTTCAATATATTTTCGATTTCTAATATTAATAAATCGGTTATGGATCTCTGCAAAAGCGGGAGTTTTAGCCACTTTATCCCGAACCTGTTTACTGAAAGGAATATGTCTGTAAAAAATTCCACGAACCACTTTATTCAATCTTTGAACGCTTTCCGCTTCGTATTTAATCCAGAGTTGATAATCGTTTGCAAATATATCTCTATCGTTTCTAAAACGTTTGAAGTCGGAGGCCAACTTTTCTTTGATCTCCATCGAAAGATCTTTATTTTTCTTAAAAAATTGAATGTAATCCGTGTAATCCGCGGTAATAGAAGGGTTACCCACATTATTCCACTCGGCACCTAAAATGGATTTGGTGAGTTCCCAACGAAAAGCGGCCAAAGCATCAGCTACCATCGTTTTCAAGTCCCCTTGTGCAAAAATAGGAATTACAATTCTTCCAGGACTTTCTTTGGAACCGGCACCTCTGTGAATGGAAAGGTCCTGCCACATCATCACCTTAGTTCCGATAGAAGGAACTAAGATAAAATCTGGGATCACACATTTTTGAATGAATTCTTTAGTAATTCCTAATTCGTTATTATTATAAATTATTTCTCTATGAAAAATAGAATAATCGATCGCCATCAGATCGTGAACTACTTCTTCCAGAATTTTTTTGGTAACATAAGACTTATCAATCGCCATCTGACTATGAAACTTAGTCAAAATCGGAAAGTGAGTCGCAGGACTACCCGAAGTGAGCCTAACGTTTGCCTCATACAGTGAAGCGAACTCAAACTTAAGCCTAGTTTCTGGATTGTCCAACTCAGGCGGAATATCCGATTCTTTTTTGATATTGATGTTTCTATTTTCGAGTTTTACTTTTTCAAAAAAGTTCTGCCCCATCTCGTCCAAAGAAGTAGGAACTTCCCTTTTAAATACCTTTTCTAACCATTCAGTTCCAAGTGAAATGGGGACATTGGAAGTAAAGCTGGCTGGATCTTTCTGAGTGTACATAAAAGCAATTTGAGAATCGTCTACTAACGTTTCATCGAAATAACCGTACTTTAACATGAGTTCAACTGGTTTAGGAACGTTTCGGTTAGAGTTTATGTACTTCGTAAAACATTCCTGGTACATATCCCAGTAGTGTCTTCCCAAAGTTTTTCTGATCTTTCTATTATCACCTTCCGGATCGAGAGGGTTCTTTAGGCTTTTTACCTTTACCATGAGAGCGGAAAATTCTTTTACTTTTTCTGCTTCCAATCCGGAAAATTGAATGATAACAGATGCGGAATTATCTAACTCTTTACGAATCGCATCAACATCCACTCCCGCTGCTGCTGCTGCAGAAGATGTAACTGTAGTTTGAACTTTGGGAGCAGTCTCTTCCATTTTTTTCGCAAGTGTAATTGCTTTGGATTGAAACGCTTGTGTGTTGGGAGAAATATTCGCCACAGGAACACCAAAAAGAGCCTGATGTCCATTTTTATACTTTTCGATTTTGCCCGCAAAAGCGCCTAACACAGGTACTACGAATTCTGTGGGAGCAGTGCCGTAACCAGAAGAAGTAATATCTAAAATGAGATAGAATTTTTCTACGAGACTACTTTCACCGACAAAAAAAATACGAAATGCTTCGTCCAAATCCGTAAGACAGGTTTTGAGAATTCCGGAAATTTGATCCAATACGTTTGCTAGTTTAGAACAAACATAGGCGAGCATGGAAGGATCTGCGGTAAATAACGCATTCAGAATTTTAGGATCTTGCATTACCAATTTGCGAATAAAATTGAATTCTGCATCTTGAAAATCGATTTCTTCGGGATAAAGTCTTGTAAGTTGAGATTCGTGTTCTTCTTCTAAAAATTGAGGACTAGGTCTGTCTGGCAGAATACCTCCGTTATCAAAAAACAATTTCAAGTTTTCTCTACAAAGACGCATAACCGGATCGACTACGTCAGCCGAAACCTCTGGAATTGGAGAACCAGGTTTAATGTCCGGAAATCCACTGGGATTGAATTGATAATATAGAATCGATAGGTTGTCGTTTACCTTTTCGATTTCAGAAGTAATCTTTCGGATCTGATTGGATTTTTTAAAAAGTTCTGTGATTTCTCTCAGTAGTGTCCTTGCGATCATAAGCCCTAAAGAAACACGAGAACCTACACTTTTAGAAATCGTATCTCGATTCATTGCATAAGTAGAAATAACGCAGGCTTCTTCCGCTTGAAGATGAAACGGATATCTACCGCTCGTAAAAAGAGCTACGGACCCAGGAGTCAAATTGGCTCCATTCAGTTTGAAAAGTTCTAGTTTTCTACCACCTGGAACTTCGGTCAGATAACGAACCGTTCCACTATGAAGTAGGTTTAGAGTATTTGCGGAAGAACCTTCTGAAAACAATAAAGTTCCCGCAGGGGCTTGTGCTTGTTGTTGTGGAACGGAGGGATCAAATGCCATATTGGGATTAATGAAAAAGAAACTATTTCTTATCCATAGAGAAAACAATTTTTTGGAAAAAGAATTAAAAAACCGTTTTGAATCGGCTTACTTTTGAGTGTAATTCTCGTTAAACTTGACTCCTTATGCCTCTTAAAGAGTATATCGGAAGAATGAATAAAATTGAAAAGTTGCTTCGTATTTCCAGAATTGGAATGATCACTAATCAAAGCGCTTTTGGACCAAATGGAGAATATCATTTTCAATCCATTCATAAACGTTACAATCTAAAAAAAATATTCCTTCCCGAACACGGACTTTTTGCAGAACTTCAGGATCAGGTTTCCGGTTCCAATCTGAGATATAATCTGGACGAAGTAGAATTTATCAATCTTTATGGAGATCAAGAATCTAGTTTGGTTCCAGATTCGGTTTCTTTAGAAGGATTAGACTTAATCATTATAGATATCAGAGATACTGGAGCACGTTATTATACTTTTCTTACAACTGCTTATTATTTTTTAGAAGAGATTTCTAAATGGAATTCTTCAGGAAAAAATGAAATTTCAGTAATTGTTTTTGATTCTACCAATCCTGCGGGGAAAAAAGTCGAAGGATCTCCCCTTCAAAAAGAATTCGAATCTTTTGTAGGAGTGAGAAGTGTTTTACATCGTCATGGTTTGACTCCGGGAAAATTACTTTCTTATTACCAGAAAGAATTTTACTTAAACGTAAAAATCAAAATCGTAAATAAAGGATGGTACAAAAAGGAAAATTCCGAATTTAATTGGATTCCACCTTCTCCGAATATTCCATTTCGCTCAACTTGTTACGTTTATTCGGGTCAATGTCTTTTGGAAGGAACCAATCTTTCCGAAGGAAGAGGAACTACAAGACCTTTTGAAACTTTCGGGGCCCCCTATCTAAACGAACAAAACAATCGTATTCGAAACGTTTTAGAAGAATCTCAAAGAGGAAGTTTAGTCTTAAGACCTTTGAAATTTATTCCCACCTTTCACAAACATAAGGATCTAGTCTGTGGAGGTTTTCAAATCTTGTTAAAAAAACCGGAAAAGTTTCACAGTCTATTTTTTACCCTAAAACTGATTCGTATTCTTGATGAAGAATATCCGAACGATTTTGCTTATAGAGCCGGTGCATACGAATTTAGATCGGATCGTCCCGCAATTGAACTTTTGGTAGGAGATCGCTTTCTTTTGGATTATTTAAAAGGAAAACATTCTGATTCTATTGTATTCCAATATTTAAATGAACAAGAATACGTTTGGAAAAAAAAGTGCAAAGAGATGGGATTACATTAAAGCCGAGAGGTTTAGACTTCTTTGACAAACTCTGAATTTTTTGATTTTAAATCATTACTCTCATCTCTGCATGAAACCTTAGTTTTATGTTCATCGCAAAAACCAACAATCCGTTTTATAAAAGTTCACAGAATGATTCCATTCCTGATCCACGTTAATCTGTAGGACCTCCTTCAAAAAAGCCAACTCCGAGCTAAACGTTGTTTTTGAGTCTTACTGTAAAATTTAGATTTGTTCGTAGTTCCCACAAATTCTGTCTCATTGTAAGTTCATTATGGTTTTTGAAAGTCGTGTGGTAATTAAACAACGTGAGAGTTCCCACATTTCAAAGTCTTACTGTGAAATTTAGATTTGTTCGTAGTTCCCACACCAAAGAAGCGTGGAGACTCACGATTTTCCAAAGTATTCCAATCTTTTGTTGTGTTCGATTGGCGGATCATTCATTTTAGACGATTTTATAGATTGTCCGAAAGAAATTCGTGTCCGGGTGACTATGACAAAAAATCACCTCAATTTAAGTCGAAGAGAAAAATTATGATAGAAAATCAAAAAATTACAATTAAGCGAAAAACGTTTATTATACTCTCGTTTCTTTTTATTCTTCCAACAGCTTTGTTTTCTTGGGGAACTCATTATCTCATTATGGATCAAACGTTAGAACATCCTTCTATGAGATTTATATCTGGAGAGGTAGAATCCGAATCTTTGGATTCTTTCGTAACAAAAGAAAGAAACTCTTTAAAGATTCTATTCGACGAATTTGCAACTTGGAAAGAATCCAGAGGATCGAAACGATTTAAAAAAATTGAATTTCATCCAGAGACAGCATCGGTTGTAGAATTTTTAAAAGCCGCAAGGCTAAATCCCACTACTCGATTTTTAGAAGTAGAAAGAATTCTTCCCGGTTCAAAACCAATGATTGGAAACGTTCCAGTCGCCTCGATCACTGTTTATCTATTAGATCATCCAGAACTTCCAGCAAAGTTCCAATCTGCGATTGGAAAAAAAATCAAACCTAGAAACATTCTCTATACTTTTATCGATGAACCAGATTGGGGAATGGATCATAATCTTTGGAGTTTTCAAGAATATGGATATGGAAAACAACCCTATGGAAAGGCGGAAGGAGAAGGCAGTAAGGCTCCTTTTCACATGCAATTCCAAAATGAAAATTGGATCATTTCCCTTTTTGCTCCCGAAGTTGTAAAAGGTGGAATGATCTTGGACCGGATCGAGCTGTTTTCTCGCCTTTCTAAATTGGCGGGAAAAACGGGACACGATTATTGGAAATATCGTTTTGCTGCTTGGGCCTGTCATTATATCCAAGACATAGGACAACCGTATCATTCTAAAGCAGTTCCAGATGCAAACTTCTCGTATTACGCCCGTTATATCTTTTCATCAAAAGAAACAAAAAAGGACATGAAAGTCAAAACCACTCAACTTGTAACCAATCGACATTTTTTGTACGAAGATTTTATCTCCTACAATTTAATAGACTTTTATAGAAATCCAACTTCGACTACCAGGACCTTAACTGAATTTTTAGTACAAAACCCACAAGATTTTCATCCCTTTTCGTCTAACGAAGATTTACTGAAGTTCGTAGGAAAAGAAGCTTCCGATCACGCTTTTCAAATTAATCGAACAATTATAGACACGTTCGGGGAAAAATATACAATGAAACCTGAATATGATTTAGAAAAGGAACTCGGAACCAAAATGAAGGAAATTATTCCCACATTAAATCCCGAAAAAAGAAATCTTCTATTACAAGAAGCTGGCAAAGATATTTCTCTAACCGGTTTTGCAACCAGAGAAATGTTACGTTTGCTTTTACAGAATTCTAATCATAAAAATTAGATCTCAGCGGCAATATTTGTTTTTCGGTTTCGACAAATGTTTTAAAAACTTATCCGGAAATCTCAAAGAAATCATCTTGAATCTTTTAACAAACTATAGTAATTCTTACAGATTAGGTTTGTTTGTAACTGTTTAAGAATTTTTGAATGATATTCTTTTATCAAATGCCGGGTATAATTCGTAAATTTTTTATAAAATGCAGTAGTTCCTACAAATCAGGTTTCATTTAGCAATTTGCGAATTTTCGAGCAATTTAATTTTTGGTAGTAGTTCCCACATTTTTGTGGAACTCAATTTAGACGCTCTCTCAGTGTCTCGCTTCTATGGTCGCTCGAAGTAACTCAGCAAACACCTCTCTATGGATCGGTGTTTAGGATTTGGAAAAAATTCCGAGTATAACGTTTTATATGCAAAAATTACTACATTTAGATTTTTTACCGATAACTATATAATGAAATATTCAATATTTTGCAAAGAAACAGAACTTTGCGATAAAACTTATGATATTCTATTAGATAGGGATCTGTAATATTTTCCACCAAACTCAAATTAAATGCAAAAAGAATTTATCTTTTATAAAAACTATAGAGAAAAAGAAAAACTTAGAGAAGCGTTTTTTCAATTTACTCCCAAAGCGCTTTATGGAGCTGATTTTCGTATTTGGCATCGACTCGGTTTTTGGGAAAATTCCTATATTCCTTATTCTTTTTTTAAAAACGAAATCATGGTATCAAACGCATCTGTATGTGAAATGAAGATCGTATTAAACGGAAAAGAACATAACGCTATTCAATTGGCAACAGTTGGAACTTTGCCGGAATATCAATACCAAGGCCTTTCTCGCAAACTCATTGAACGTATATTAGAGGATTACGAATCTAAAACTCCATTTTTCTTTTTATTCGGAAACGAAAACATATTAGATTTTTATCCTAAGTTCGGGTTTCAAAGAATAGAGGAATCTTGTTTTGTTTGTAAGAATCTAGATCGGTTTCGCAGAAAAAAATCTTCTCCGAACTTTCAAATCTTGAACCCAAATTCAGAAAAAGATAGAATTTTATTTCGCAGAATTACCTCTTCTTCTAAACCGACTACAAATCGATTTGGCGTTATACAATATGGATTTATTTTATCTTTTTATTGGATTTATGCGTATCCGGAAAATTTCTATTATTTTCCGGAAAGCGACTCTATTTTGATTCTACATTTGGACGGAAAAGTTCTATGGATATATGATATTCTTTGTAAAAATTCCTTTTCCATTTCTGAATTTCTTTCGGATTGGATTTTAGATGATTTAGAAAAGATCCGTTTTGGCTTTTGTCCGGATCAATTCGATTTTGCAGATTTAGAGATCGAAAACTTTCCTACTCAAACCGATTCTCCATTGTTTGTAAAAGGTTTTCAATCGGCTCTTAAATCTAGTTTTTTATTTCCAATGTTGGCACGCACTTAGTTAACGTGAATTAAAAAAATCAAGTCTCAGTTCTGGTAAATAAATTGTATATAAAAAACGTAATACGATATTTCGACTTAAGCTTCAATATAGAACGCGATTCATAGAGAGCGTTCTGTTTTAGTTCACCGCATAGATCCCTTTCGCAATTATATTAAATTTATATTACTGATAATTAAGTACTGTTAATTTTAATCGTAAAACCCTATTTTAATACGAAATATTGAGAACTTTATTATATAATTCTGAATAATTAACGTGAATTCAATATAAGAAATTCATTTTTCTGAAAAAGTTAGATTTTTAAACTTTACGGACCCGATTTCTAAAATGTAGGAACTTACGTACAGAGTGAATGTTTAAAAATTCGTAATATTATTTAATCTGTAGGAACTATTACTAATCGCAGTTTTACAAACAAATTCTAAAATTGTAGGAACTCACATTTTTAAAAAATTCTTTTGTATTTTCTTACGTCGAATCTATGTTAAATTAAAATAGTAAAAATGATAAAATCAATTTAAAACTTGCAGCTTTTTTAATATTCTAGAATCTATTCCACCCACATATCAGAATTACATCAAATGATAGAAAATCTCATTTCGGAATTTATAATAGAGTTTTTGAAAAATTTTATAGTGATGATCAATAAAACTGCTTCAATCGACCGTTTCCATAAAACAGAAACTAAGTGGCGATTCATTTTTCAACAACTCTAATTATAATCTCGGCTTCAAAAACCAATTTATAGAAAACATAGAAAGAAGTTTTATTTCGATTAACCTATATTAGTCGAAAAATAAAATACGTTTCATAACATCTCCATCGTTTGGAAATTTAAATTTGCGGAAGTTCCTACATATTTTATCACATTATAAATTCATTATAGTTTTCGAAAGTCAGGATTTAGGCCAAATGTTTTTAGAGGTTAAAACCCGAATAGCTGCCGCCTTTCTACGATTTTGTGTGATTTCTCGATTTGATTTTACCTTCTCAACTAAATGAGAAGTAGCTATGGTAGGATGTCCCGAAGTAAATGGAGGAGCCGGATTGTATTCAATCATAAGTTGAATTTCCTCAGCAAGTTCAGAACCAAAAAATTCCGCAGTTAAAAAAAGAGCAAAATCGATTCCAGCAGTAACACCTCCTCCGGTAATTCGATTGCGATCTTTAACAAAACGTTCGCCAGAAATCTGAACCGGAAATAATTTTAAAACATCTAAAGATAACCAATGAGTAGTGGCTTTATAACCGTCAAGAAGACCGGCAGAAGCAAGAAGCAAAGAACCGGTGCAAACAGAAGTAATAAATTTAGAATTTACCGTTTTTCTTTTGAGAAAATCCAAGATAGCAAATTCTTCCATTAGAAGAGTGATTCCGGGACCACCAGGTACAAGTAAAATGTCAAGATCTGGACAATCTGAAAAGTCGAAGTCAGGAATCAATTTCATACCTGATTCCGACTGAACGGGATCTTTAGATTGTGCAAATAAAAATATTTTTACATTCGGGATTCTTGAAAAAACTTCATAAGGCCCTGTAAAATCGAGTTGAGTAACTCCTGAGAAAATAAAAATTCCGATAGAGAAATTAACATTCGGCATAAATTAAGAGGATAGATCTTGTAAAGTGACTTACAAGCATTTTTAATTTTAAAATTCTTACGGAGATACAAAAAATCGGGAGTAAATAAACTAGGTCTGTGAATTATCAAAAATATTTATTTTTAGATGTAGGAGATACAATTCTTCATCTAAAAAAATCCGCTGGAGAAACATATCTCGAAATCCTCTTACAAACAGGATTACAAAAAAAAGAGAATGCTGGAGAAACTTATAAAAAAGCATTTATCGAGTCTTGGCAAAAGATGCAAAAAAACGCTCCACCGGAACATAGAGATAAATACCAATCTCATCCAGGAGGAACTCCAGGTTGGTGGAAGGAATTACTTGAAGACTTTTTGAAAAGAGTTCCAGACCAAGTCTCAATTGAAAAAGCGTTTCCAATTATATATCATAAATTTGCAGACCCGGAGCTATGGACTTTGGATCCGGGTTTTTGGAAACTTAAAGATTATTGCAAAAAAGAAAACTGGGGGCTCGGAGCAATTTCAAATTGGGACCACAGACTCAGGGCTCTTTTAGAAACAAAAGGAATATTAGAGTATTTGAATCCTGTAATTGTAAGCGCCGAATTCGGATACGAAAAACCTTCTCCAAAAATATTTGAAGAAGCAATGCGTTTGGTGAGGCTTTCGGGTGATTGTTTGGTTTACTGCGGAGATAAATACGAATTGGATATAGAAGTACCAAAATCATTAGGCTGGAGATCTTATTTAAAAGGAAAAAAAGGAGATCTGGAAACTTTATCCGAGTTGATCCAATTTTTATAAATTGAATCTATAAAAAAAGAACAAAAACCGCGTATTTCTTGCAGTCACAATATTATACTTCATTTTTTTACTCAGAACTATATAAAAAACTAATTCAATAGTTTATAATTCAATAATGTAACTTCGGAGAAAGAAAACAAGGGCGAATCCGGCGTTGCCGGACCGCGCCTTCAGCTCCAGTCAATAAATTGCATGAAAGAAAGGTAATACTATATTTCGTCTTTAGTTACAATTCAGAACACAATCCCATAGAGAGCGTTTGCTGGTTTCTCTACGCTTCAATCGCTTTCGCATCGAATTTACTTTATCTACAAAAAGATTCAATACCATTTCCTCAACTCCTTTACACTGAATTTTATTTATTATAATAAATTATAATATACTAAAATTTTAATTCAATCTACCAAATGGAGCGATGAAACTCTGTAAAACCGTAAACGTCTCTAAAAGAAACATTTTTTTCTGCAGAGCGAAATTTACCCGAAAATTTCCCAACAAATTGTCTGAAATACAATTTAGAAACGATTAAATTCATTTTATCTTTTCTTTCTCCTTCCGGAATGAATGTGAGATTTACGAAGCCGTCCTCGTCATAAATCTTCCAAGGTTTGGTTGGATCTTTTTGAGAAAAATCGAAAATCACTCTGGAAATTCTTTTTCGTTTCCGATTGATCCAAAATGCGTTTTCGGAAAAAAAGGTTTCGTTTACTAAGGCAGCAAAGTTAGCGCCGATTGAAGTTCGATTGGGAAGAATTGCACCTAATGCCGCCCAGTACCAATTGGTTTCCTTTCTAAGATAACCTCCGGACCAATCATAAAGGATTGTAGTTTTTTTACGATCGAATTTGAGAGGTTTACCTTTATAAGAAAGTTCTAATGAATTTGGAATCAAAGGAGAACATTTTTCAGTAAAAGTCCAATGAGTAGGTTCAGAAGGATTTAGGACCCTCAAAGGAGAATGACTTTTAAGGCCGAAGTCTGCTTGGAATTGAAATTGCAATTTATTTCCTAAAGAAGCATTTACGTCAAGTTTACCTTTAGAATGTGATTTGTATATATTTAGAAAAGAATTTCCTTTTTGGAATTGTATCCTATATTCATCCGGGTTAACTGGAAATTGTAATCCGTTTTCGTTATCTAAACCTTTGGTATCAAACTCAAATAAAATTCCATCTTTGTAATGATACAAATAAGCAAACACGTTATATACATACCCAAGGCTGACAGCAGCAAAACCAATTAAGAATTGGTCTGTGATAATTCCGATATAATTGAATTTTTTAAATGCGAAACGTTTTCTAAATCCGCTTATTTCTTTACCAAAAAAATCTAACAGCTGAAATTCTTTATGATTGAATTCAACCGGACCATCAAATACTCCGTAGTTGACTTTATTTTCAGTACCAATGATTTTCATTTAGATCGATTAGATTAATACAAAAGGTTTAAAATGCAATGTAAAAATGTTATTATATACAATTTCGCTTTACTTTTCTTTTTTTTAGATCAGCATTGGCCTCCAATTCAAAACCCATGGTAGAAACAAAAAGCCAGAAATCTTATAGCCTTGATGAGGCCGATCTTAAAATTCTAAAATCTAAAAAGACATCCCGTGAAATTTCTATCTTACTTTATCGAGTTCTTTATAGAACGGAAGAAGTACAACAAGGTACGGTTAAAGTTCTAAAAGAAATGTTATTGAGAACTCATGCCAATCATCCAGATTTATTTCCAATTTTAAACCGAACTCAATTTACCAAAGATATGATCGATCTTTACAAAACTTCTTCGTCTTTAATTTCTGATAAGTTAGAATCATTCTTTAACGCGGTTCATATATCTTTTCAAAACGAGATTCTTTATCTAGTTGGCAAATCCGTTCAATTTTCTTTCGATATTATATTTGTCGTAATCGAAACGATTTTAAATGAAATGAATCTTCCCGAACATGAAAGAACCGTGAATATGAAGGACAGGGAAACAATTCTGAAAAATTTCAGAGCTTACAACGATCTTTCCAAAATCTTTAACAAAATTGGAAATACAAAAGTAGTGATCGATAAAAAGGATGATATTATCACCGAAATTTCTATTCTCCATAAAGACATCACGATCATATCGATAGAAAGTATGTTTCGTCATATATTGGCTCAACTCTTACTTTCTAAAAAATATAACTGTGGAAATTTAATCGAAAAGTGGGCTCAAGAATACGGAATGGAAGATAATATTCCTTCGATGAAACGTGTAATACCAGAAAAAACTTCTCTTACGGAATTCAGACTTCAGTTTACAAACGCAGTCAAAATTCTAAAAGAAGAGAATGAAATGGATCTGATGTTTTTAAGAACTTTGGCAAATTATTATTCTTCGTGGGTAACTCAGGTATCGGAACAAATTCCATCTTAATTAACAACATAATAATATTATAATTTTTTTAATAATCAAAGCATTATGTAACTCGCCTTAGGAAATTTTTAAAAGCACGGTTCTTTCGAGAAAAATCATAAAAATGATGGCTTTCGTTTTAGATTTCAGCAATATTGTATTCTTCTACTTGAGGTTTCTTGAACCAATCTAATTTTGATGCAGAGATTTTTAGATCACTAACGTGAATCCGGCCTAAAAAAGTATTTTCTAAAAGTAGGAATCACTATAATTTTAAAATTTGCTTGTAAAATCGTAATTTGTAGTTGGTTTTCACAATTCAAAGTTTTACTGTAAAATTCAAATCTGTGAAAGTTCCCACAAATTCAGTCTTATTGAGAATTTTTAAATAATAGAGTTGAAAATTCCATAGTTAAAATTAATAAAACTGCTTCAATCGACCGTTTCCATAAAACAAAAACTAAGTGGAGAATTTATTTTTTAACAACTTCCCTACAACTTTAGAATTGGTTGGTAAAATCGCGATTTGAGGTAGTTCCCACATTTTAGAAATTGATCCACCCCAACTCTTTTTAGAAAAATGAATTCCTTACGCCGAACTCACGTTAAATAATATTTTTACCGTTAAACCAGTGTTAGTAGTTCCCACATTTTGAAGTTTTGGAACAAAAACTAGTTCAATCGTTTGAGAGAAACACTTAGAGAAAAAACCGCAACGGCTAAAACAACGTGAAAAATATCTACGTTCAAAATCGGTCCCCTAGAACCAGTTGTTCCAATCACAAGCCCAGCAAGAATAAAAAGAATCGCGCCTAAAATTCCATACAAAGCCGGGACTTTATTTTCTCCAGAGTTTTTACGAATACAGACAAGAATTGCAGTAATCATAGAAATTCCGCCTAACGCAGTAGATAAGATTGGAAGCGGAAAAACATAACTAAAAATCAAACAAAGAAACAACAAAACTCCCACAACTGGATAAAGATTATTTTTTTGCAACTTTTTGATTCCAATATGAAAAAAACCAGTCCCAATCAATGGCACTCCCACAAAAGAAGCCAAGCTTACGGTAAAACGATAAATCGGATCTAAAACTTCGATTCCTAAAAAGTGAATCGTTCCTAAACCGGCAGAAATTCCTATCATAAGAAATCCTATAAAACCCGTTGATCTTGGATAAGAAGTTTCATTTCTGATTTGAATCGCAACAATGATGGATACAAGACTTAAAATAAAATCGGAAAAAACAGTACTCAATTGCATGGAAAATGATCCTTGTTATGGAAATAAATTTTGCAATTCTTTTTTAAAGACAAACGACCATATTGTGTAATTTGTTTAAATAAATCTACATATTTTACGCCAAGATAAGCTTATATGCGTAATTTAGAATACGGTTTTTGGGATCAAAAATTATAATTTAGATTCAATAATAAATTTCATGAATCATACTACTCAGAACTACATAATAAAGTACCAATATTCTGCATTTAATTTATATGAATTCGATATAACGCAAAAGGGATCGATGCGGGGAACTAAAGCAGAACGCTCTCTATGAATCCGCGTTCTATATTGAAACTAAAGACGATATATCGTATTATATTTCTTGCATTCAATTTATTTACCAGAGCTGAGAGCCCGGTCCGGCTGTCTGTGGCAAAGCCGGATTCGCCCCGATTTTTTTACGTCAGCCAGGGTTCACGTTAATTAAAGTTTATGATAAAATTTAACGGTTCTCAATTTTATAAAAATTAGTAACAAATATTCTCTTCATAATTACTGGCAACTTTACTACAAAATAAGTCATTTCGCAGATCTTTCATCAATCTGTGGATTATAAGGTTTTAAAGAATTCTTTTAGAGAACTTTTATAAAATTATAAAATCTAAAAAAACATTTTTATTACGAGAACTTATCAAAATAATAATAGATTTGTTAAAAAATTCCATAGTGGTGTTTAACAAAACTGCTTCAATCTACCGCTTTCATAAAACAGATGAGGAATTTATTTTTCAATAACTCTATTATGGATTTATCAAAAAGATAAAATGTACAAACTATTTCAAAAAAGCCGTAAATTCCGGAATAGCCAGATCGATTAATAAATTCTACGGATTGCCTGGGAAATTCTTTGAATATTATCCTTTGTTAAATTAGGATAAATTGGAATACAATGACCTCTTTGAAAGAGCCTTTCTCCATTTGGGAAATCTGTATTAGGAAGTTCTAAAATATGATGAATCGGTTCTTCCATTACTTTTTGGGTTCCGATTTGTAAAGAGCGAAAATATCTTTCCACTTGTTCGTAACTTCCAGGAGCAAGAATAATAAAACGATTGAACGTATCTAAATTTGGATCTCCGTACCAAGTTTTAACTGAAGTTCCTGAGATCGATTGTAGATAAACTTGTGCGATTTTTCTTTTTCTTTCTAAGATGATTCCAATTTTGGAAAGTTGTTCAATTCCAAGCGCTGCTTGGTAGTCGATAAGATTATAATCTAACTTAGGTTGTCCTTCTTTTCTTTGGTATGGCTCCTTACCTGTTTTCATCGCTCGAATTTTTTTAGCCAGTGGTTCTTGATCTGTAATGATCATCGCACCGTTTCCGGTTGTGATCATTTGATCTACGGAAAGTCCGCAAACGGCAAGACTTCCTTGTTTCCCCGGAATGAAAGTTGCATTTTGTGCGCCTAAAACTTCGGAAATATCTTCGATAACTGGGATCCCTTTAAAGTCGTAACGTTTTGCATCTACGATGGACCCAAAAGAATGATCTAAAACAATCGCTTTAATAGAAGGATCTATTAATTTCTGTGTAAGTTCTTCCGAATTAAGATGAAAAGAATTTTTATCCAGATCGATTACAACCGGAGTCGCTTTTAGAAGAAAAATGGCGTCAAGCGCCGAAACGGGTGCAAATGTAGAAAGTACAACTTTGTCCCCTGCTTGAACATCCAAGGCAAGTAGTGCAAGATGATAAGCAGAAGTCAGATGATTTGTGGAAATAACTTGTTTATAACGGAAAGTGGAAGCAAATGCTTTTTCAAAACGTGTAGTTACATTTCCGGTTGTGAGATGGTCTTCTACAAGACATTCTAAAACCGTTTTCAAATCTTCTCTGGAAAGAGTAGGCTTATGAAATTCAATTTCTGTCTTTTTTTTAGAATTCTTTTCTAGAATTTCAGTTTCGCTACTGCTCATATCCAACTAACTCAGTTTCTGATAATTTTATTATGTCGCATTATGTATTTGAATTCGATCTCGTAAAGACCTTTTTCTACATATTATAGACATAAGTTATGATGGGATCAAAAAAGTACAAGAAAAATCTTGTCCTACGACTGAAATTTTGTGGGAACTACTGCATTTTAAAACTAAAACGAACCAACTTTTTAGAGCCCGTCCAAAACCTTACAATGAATCATTTTTTAATCTTTGATAAAATGTGGTAGTTCCTACAAAACCGGTCGTATCGCATGATCTACAAGCTTTTAGTATTTTTTTGTTATTTTAACATGAGTTCAGCGTGAAAAATTCATTTTTCTGAAAAAGTTGGGATCTGAACTTTATCGATCAGTTCCTAAAATGTGGGAACTCATACAAAAAATATATGTTTAAAAATTTGTAATGTGACTTAATTTGTAGGAACTACCGCAAATTGCGATTTTACGAACGAATTCTTAAATTGTTAGAAATCCACATTTTTGTGAAACTAAAGCGCCTCACTTCTATTGGCGTTCGAGAAACTAAAGCGTCTCACTTCTATTGGCGTTCGAGAAACTCAGCGTCTCACTTCTATTGGCGTTCGAGAAACTCAGCGTCTCACTTCTATTGGCGTTCGAGAAACTAAAGCGTCTCACTTCTATTGGCGTTCGAGAAACTCAGCGTCTCACTTCTATTGGCGTTCGAGAAACTCAGCGTCTCACTTCTATTGGCGTTCGACAGGCTTTTGATTTTAGCAATGGCTCCACGAATTTGGAAAATACGTCCTTTTATTACAAATGTGTATGAAACTAATATTATGAGCTTGTCGAAACAATCAAATGTAGGATCTCCTTCAAAAAATAACTATATTCCGAAATAGACACAATTTGTAAAAACTTCGCATTTTTCTCCAAGCCCACGATCATTTTTACACCCATTTTCATGTGTCCGAATGGTAAATGAGTCATTTAAGGAAAATGTTAAGTCAAAATTAAACTATCGTAATAATGGAACTGAAAAAATTCAGGCTCTTGAGTGAGTTCATTACCGATAAAAAGTTAAACACAACCGGAGTTGTAAACTTCGAGAACTCGACCAGATCCAATCTAACTACCCTATTGCCAAATTGCGAAAAACAAAAGAACCATGATTGCCCATGTAATTTGAAAATAAATTATAATTTATATATATTCTAAAAAGATAAATTACTACTTCTGTCTTTTGAACAAGTTTTCTCGTAAAAACTTATAAATTTTCACTTACGAATTAAGGACTGAGTTTGTATAAAGCTCACTATATCTGATTCAAATTGAGGCCCGTATTCTTGATAAACAAATTTAGGAGGAGAGGTGACTTGTTTTAAAGCGTTACATCCCATCCTACTACATTCTTTCGGAACGGATGAAACCCATATTGCACCTAAAACGGAATATCCATGATTGTACTTAATGGATGTAAGTTGATTTAAATTTTTATCATAAATTTTGATTTCGGTTCCAGCTTGTAAGGAAGCATAACTTGGAATCAAACCAAAACTTATCACGGAAAAAACAGAAGAGAATAATTGAATTACACTACTTCCGAAATGTTTCGGTGTTTGAAAAGCAGGAGTATGAATTCCCAACACATAATAATCAGTTCCGATATCTTTTAACTTAAAGATACGTTCTTCACCTTTTTTTTCGACACTTGTTACGTACGTCAATTCGAGAACGCCGCTTTCTTTCACTTCATTTAAATAGTCTTGGACAAACTTTTTTACCTTATCAGAAGAAACGTCCTTTCTATAACCGACTGATTTTAAATCAGACGCATAAACTCCATTCTGAAATTTGAATATAGTTCTGTCAGGATAAACCAAATTTGCAGTATAAACACGAGTTTCAGTAGAAGATTTAGTAATTTCAGTCTCATAAGGACGAAAACCTATATAAGTAATTTTTACTTTAGATATAATTGGAATTGAAGTATTTTCCGAAATGTTCTTTTGCACGTAATAACGGTAATTACATTTTAAAAAAGTAAAAATCATTATCAGAAAAGTCGAAGAAACAAAAATTTCCTTCCAAGAAACATGTATCTTTTTTTTCTCTAACTTGGTTATACAGTTCATTTCTCGCTCTAAAAGTAAATTTGGATTTGTTTTATGAATCATTTAGTTTAACTCCATTCAATCGAAGTTGAAAAATAATCACCTCTATAATAAACTCTCTGAAATAAAAACAAATCGACTGTTACTCAGAACTATAGAATAGAATACCTAAAATTTTGTTCTCGAAATAGAAATTCATTTTTAAAATTTACGATACTCTAATATATAGGATAAGTAATATTATATAAAAGTCCCTAATACTTCGCACTTAAACGAGCTTTTGTGATAAAAGTTCGCGATAATCTTTTAGAACTTGTCCTAAAACCTCAAAGAATTTTTTACACGATCATTCTTTAGAAATTTTTAATAAAATGCAGTAGCTTCACAAATTAAACCGCATTTGGTAATTTGCGAGTAGTTCTAATATCGTTACATACTTCGTAGTAATTCACACATTTCTATGAATTCAGCGCCTCGCTCCTATGGGCGTTCGAAAACTCAGCACACACCTCTCTTTGGACCGATGTTTAGATTTTGGGACAAGTTTTTATAATAGTTCTTAGGAATCCCTAAAATGATTCTAAAATGAATCCTAATTTTTTTTCAACTTAGATTTATATTCTGACTGGCCTATAACTTGAATAAGGGAACTAAAATTC
Organism: Leptospira noguchii serovar Panama str. CZ214; assembly: GCF_000306255.2. Taxonomy (GTDB): domain Bacteria; phylum Spirochaetota; class Leptospiria; order Leptospirales; family Leptospiraceae; genus Leptospira; species Leptospira noguchii. The sequence continues at coordinate 10,455 of NZ_AKWY02000026.1, read as the reverse complement.
CACAGCACTACCTTGGTACTACATATAAAGTATCCAAAATTCTGCTCCACAACAGATCTTTGTAATAAAAATTTAGGGTATTCTATTTTATAGAAAACAGTTTTGTCAAAAGCTTGTAGCATTCTATTATGCAAAAATAAACAAAGAGTTGAATGCGCATGTTTTAAAATTTTAAACTCTCAAAAAACTGATAAAAAAGAAAATCTGAACTTTATTTTTTATCTTTGAAAGAATTAAAACATAAATCAGTCTAAACCCAATTTCCATCATAATGTTTTACAGAATAAAAGGTGTCTTAGAACAATAAGAATCTGTATTTTGATAAAATATAAAGTATTTTTGATATATTTTATAGAAGTAAAATAAATATATTATACTATTATAAAATATAAATTCTTCTCAAACAACTTATAAAGACCGATTAACTTGTTGTATCTTTTTTAATTTTATATTTAGTTTTATAAAAAATCTTAAACCACAAAATATTTGTTCGAGTTTTTCAGATTTTATCCCCAAGCCCAGTTGTAGAAATTAACACATGAATTTAATGAAAAAACACAATTCAAAGTTCCTACTAAATGTTATTATAATAAAATATCCAAAAATTCTACGCTAAAGCAGATTTCGTTTTAAAATTCATGATACCATTTCTTCTTTGGATACTTTCAGACTATAATTCACTTTCCAGAATAGAATCCGAATTTAAACTGACCGAAAGAATTCAATCCGGAAACAGTGTAACCGAGCTTTTTTTGAAAAAATTTCTTTTACTTTTTTTTACCTTTATCTTATTACTTTTGGCGTGGTATCTTTTTCGTATCTCTAAAAATTTTTCCGAGTTTATCAATTCGTCATACGATTTCAAAAGTGATACAAAAAAAAATGAAAAGAAATTCTTAGCATCCACTTGGTCTTCGGATATAGTCGCGATGACACAAAATGTTCATCTATATGACGAGATTCATCCCTTTCTTTATACTTTAGAAGGAGGTAGAACCAACACTGGCAATATAAAATCCATTTGGAATCATGAAGCTCAAGAATTTTATATTTGGACTTTAAAAACAATTTCCCCAAAAACTAAAATCATTCCTACGATATTTCGATGGGAAAATGATTTCGAAAAAGTTTCGGATGTTATCGGACTCAATGGAAACGTAAAAATTCGAGATTATCATATTCAACAAATCTTAAAAGAAATTGATACTTACGGCTACGACGGAATCGACATCGACTACGAAGGAATGACATGCGACAAAAAGGAAAGTTTCGAAACGTTTCTTACCCTTCTTTCTAAAGAACTAAAAAAGAAAAATAAATTATTATCAGTTGCAATTCATCCTAAAACATTCGCAGAACAGCCATTAGATTATTTTTGCAAAGAAAGCGGCAAAAAGATGCAGGTTGATTTTTATGAAGCTTACCGAGGACAACTTTCGCACGACTACGAATTTTTAGGTAAAGTAGCGGATAAAATTAAAATCATGGCTTACGAATTACATCCTAGAAAAAACGCTTTTCCGGGTCCCGGACCACAAGCGCCATCTTGGTGGATCGAAAGAATATTAGAATATTCTACTAAAAAAATTCCTAATTCTAAACTATATATGGCAATTCCAACGTATGGTTACGATTGGCCGCTAAATTGCGATATTCCATCCAAAGCGGTTTTTTATTCCCGCGCTCAATTTATCAAAACGAATTGGAATCCGAAAATCGAAGAACCTACGGACGTGATTAAAATTTATAAAAACGCTAAAAAATCAGGTGATTGGATTTATCTTCGCCCTTATTTGTATCGACACGAAGGACATATTTACGACGATCCTTCTCTTTGGTATACTTTAGGCAACTGTGATCGTGTCGCTTTTTATATAAACCGAAGGTCCTTTGAAACAAAGATGAATCTATTAAGAAAATATAAAATACGTGGATTTTCCTTTTGGCAACTGATCCAAGATAACGACCCGGAAATTCACTCTTACTTAAAACAAATAATCGAAAATCCGGAAAAATTAGATCTTTAAAAGTTTTGAACATCGACCTTACATAGTCGTCCTTGAAAAAGTGTTCAAATGGGGATGATGAATCCAGCCTTCTCAATCGACAATCCCCAACCGCTTGGAACAAGGTCTCTCTCTCGCATCCAGCTCAGGGCTTTATCTAAGCGATCTTTATATTTTTGTTTTTTAGAATCCCAATTCAAAAAGTCCTGTTTTAAAAGCTCATCCTCAACAGGTTCACCTTTGATAATTCGGTTATTCCAAACTGCATACAAAGTAGAGACGATTTCTACCTGCTCATAAGTTGCCTTTCGAAACAACTCGATCAGATTCAGAACGGATTTTAACTCTTCTGCAGAAAAATAGTTGTACGTTTTAATCGAACTCTCGTGCTTCTCTCCCCGTCTGAAAAGAAATTGTTTTCCCGTTTTGATTCTTTGAAACCAACGATCCTTTTCAATTTGTTGGAAAAAAGGAATCGTAAATTTATTATCATAAGGCCCTGCTACCTTCTGGATATAATGCTGTCCGAAATTTCTTTTAAGAATATGATATTCCGATAGGTGCAAAAGTTTTTCGAACTTTACGTCTCCGAAATGCGGATCGCTTAAGCTTTGATTGATGATATACGATCCGAGAATTTTTCTTTTTACGAAGAATTGTTCTTCTTTTTTGGATACGGAGGTGGTGGTTGTTTGATTCGCTGTCTCTGTTTGAAACTTTTCTTTTTTCAAATTCCTTTTGGCAAAATCTTAGAATCCTTCATCCTTTGAAAAACCTTCCGGACTTCCAACTCATCAAAAATCTTTTTGCGACCAGACCATTCATAGAACATTTTCATCAACAAAGGCTCGGAGAATGTTTCTTCTTGCTCGACTATATTATCTAAACAAGCATAGAGAGTTGCCACAATTTCCACCGTATCCGACTTAGTAGTCTTAAATTTCTTAATAAGGGAGAAAATCCGTTCTTGTTCCAAAGAATAATACTTCTGAAAATCCAATTGGTGTTGGCCTACATTTGCCAGGGGTTCGTATTTCAAAGGATTGTCTTTATTATACCGAAACCATTTCTTTTCTTGCAATTGCTTATCGATAGATCGCATGAACCGCGGATCATAAGGACCCATTGCCTGTTGGGAAAAATTCACCGGTAATTGCATATTCGAAGTTCGTATACAAAGATATAACAACTTTTGCAATTTCAAATGTCCGAATGTAGGCTCCTTATGAAGTTGCCACACGATCTCGGCAGCTAATACGGTTCGTTTGTAGAAGTCTACATTTGTTGGTTTTAATTTGAGAAGTTTCCCTGATTCCTGAGTAACTTTCTTTTTTAGAGTTTGTGTTTTTATAGGAGATACAGTATTTTCTTCTGTAAAAATAAGTTCTCCTCGAAATGCTTTCTGGCTTAGAGCCGTATAAAAGGTTTCAAATTCTTGCAAACTATTTTGGTAGGATCTCTTTTGTAAATCTGCTTGTATTAAAAAATTTGCGAACTGGATTTGGGCAGAAATAGGAGGAAAAATTAACTCTAATCTCTTCAAAATTTCCAAATTGATATTTGCTCTCGCTGCCTCTGGTGCATTTTGAAGCAAAATTGGTTTCCAAAATCTCAAGGTAAACTCTAAGAATAAATTATTGAAATTAGTAATCTCCATACAGTTTATTCCAACAATACTGTCAGTTGCATAAACGTCTAAGTCCAGTATCGCAGTTGCTCCAATCGTTGCCCCAACAATTGCAATTACAATGGTACCTTTTCTAAATTGTTTACTTACTTTTATCCCTTTTTCATTTAATGTTTGGGTATAGTGCCTCAAATAGCCATCTGATTTACTAATATCTCCAGTTTGGATAAAAGGATAATTTCCATCGAAGTAGGATGGATCGTTTCTTGGTCTCGGAGAAAATCTTCCTCTCTCTAAACGAGCGATATCCCCTAACCTCTTCACCTCCCACCCTTTTTCATTCTTCACAGGATCCCCGAACATCTCCAAAAACTGGCTCTTGACCAGCTCATCCAACAAACGAATGCTTTCTTTGCGTTGGGCGATCAGAGTCTCGGCTTGGGTGAGAATTTCAGCGATTTGAATTTGCTCGGAGAGAGGTGGGAGGGGGATTTGAACGATTTCAATAAACCGCCTTGATATTCCGCCGACGGTTGCACCACGGAAATCATTTAAAATTTGCTTACTCCCTATCTTCGATCTCAGGAATTGAAAAACAAATTGTGGACTAGCTATTTGTTTATCTATTTTCAAAGTAAAAACATGTTCATTGACAGCTGCTTCCTTAAAAGGAAATGCAGATGAAACAAAACTAGTTTTTCCGGTGGTAGCTCCATCCTTAACTATCAAAATGTCTTCCACTTTAATGATCCCATTAGAAAGTTCTTTATAATATTCTACAGGAATATATTTAATATTTTTTAAATTAAATCCTCCATCATTACTGAGATGCTCCGCACCGATTGAAGGTATTGCTCCAGCTATTTCTTCGATAGCTCCACCCTTGGGTCGACCACCAGATTCAAGAGATAAAACAAGCTCCGCTAATTTTACATTTTTCATGAAAATTTTATTTCCAATCTAATTACAAAAAGATTCATACCTCACCAACCAAAATCCTAAACAATCGAAGGATGATATAATAATTCGAACGCCCTAATTTTTCTTCTTGAAGAAAGCCTTCCTCACACAGTTCCTTCAAATATTTAGAGGCGGTGATCCGAGTTACTTTTAGATCCCTTTCTATAAACTCGATCTTTATATTAGAATAATAGAATAGATTACGAATTAGGTCCTGACTGTAAAACTTGCAGGAACTCCGTAAGGAGGATATGAAAACATTTTTTAAAAAAGCGAACATATTAAAGCCTGGATTTGAGCTCTTTAAGTCCGGTTTGAATCTGCACTTCCAAGATCTCTAGTTTTTCCAGAATTAGCTTGGGAGACTCGTATTCGATCTCCTCATAGACTTCTTCCTTATATTTGTTTAAAGAAAGATCGTATTTACTTTCCTCTGGTTTATCACCAACGATTTCCTGCTTTGGAACAAAGAAGGCTTTTTCCGTTCGGTTCGTATCCTTTTTTGGATTCCTAGACTGGAATCGACTGACAATGTCCATGAGATCGCTTTGTTCGATCTTAGATCTCTTATCATCCAGACTATATCCGTCAGCTTGCATCTCATAGAACCAGGTATGTTCCGTTTCCCCGCCCTTGGTAAAAATTAAAATGGCGGTGCTCACTCCGGCATAGGGTTTAAAGACACCGCTCGGTAATGTGATTACCGCTTTGAGCTCGCATTCTTCTATAAGTTTTTTACGAAGAGTTACAAATGCCTTTCCACTTCCAAAAAGTACACCTTGAGGAACAATGACTCCGGCAGTTCCTCCCATTCGAAGCATATTAAAAATTCTTTCTACGAATAAAAGTTCCGACTTTGTAGTTGGAAGCTTCAAATTTTCGTTAATATCTCCGGCATCGATATTCCCTGTAAAAGGAGGATTTGCTAGAACAATATCATATCGTCCATCTTCATTAAACTTCTTACTTAACGTATCCCTATAATCGATATGAGGCTCGTCGATTCCATGCATCATAAGATTCATCAGCCCAAGCCTTACCATCGTCGTATCGATATCATACCCATAAAAGCTATCGTCTAAAATCGATTTTACTTTTTTATCTACGACTGAACTTAGAGCCCCTCTTTCAAAGCCGTCTTCATCCAGAACAATCTTTTTAGAATCTTTTTTTCGAATATAATCCGTGAGCATAAACTGATAAGCACCAAGTAAAAATCCTCCTGTTCCACAGGCTGGATCGGCAACTCGTTGCCGAAGCTGAGGAGCCACGAGTTCCGCCATCAATTTTATAATGTGTCGAGGAGTTCTAAATTGCCCGTTCTTACCTGCGGTTGCAATTTCACTCAATAACATTTCATACACATCTCCTTGGATGTCCTGAAACGCATGTCCTCCTTCGTTCGCATCTCTCTCGATTTCGGAAAAAATCGATTCTATGATGTTGATCGTTTCCGCTAAAAGAGAAGCTTTCGGTATTATAAAAACCGCATTTTGCATATGATGTGTAAACGGAGAAGCGTCCCCGTTCAATTCTTTCAAAAAAGGAAAAACTTTGGTTTGGATATGAAGTAGAATTTCGTTTGCGGTAAAATGTTTGAATTTACTCCAACGAAGATTCTTCTTATCAACAAACTCTTTACTACCTGGAACCTTAAATTTCCCACTAAACCTGGATTTATATTTTTCTCCGATAAATTCTGCGTCTCTCTCCCGCTTGGTCTCTAAATCATCCAAACGTTTCATAAAAATTAGATAAGTGATCTGCTCGATTGCTGTTAATGGATTACTAATACCTCCGCTCCAAAAATTATTCCAGAGCTTGTCTATGAGAGATTTTAATTGAGGATTATTTTGTAACATTAAGCGGCGATTATCTTATCAGCTAATTCTATAATTTCTTCGATTTCTTTCGGGTCAAAAATTCCACGGATCCCTTCTGGGTGTAAAAGAGTGAAAGGAGATTCAATCAGATTCCTTTTATGGAGTTCGCCCTTTTCCAAGATATAATTTTTCAATACATCTAAAAACTGCAACTGGCGACTAGTCAAATAACTATGGTTCTGGATAAAAATCTCAAAAGCCTTACTTACAGTTTCCGAAAAACTCTCCAAAATCTCTATTCCAAGGATATGTCTAATGAATTGCACCAACTCAGCTTTTCTGTGATTATAAACTCTTCTCAGTAAATCAATCGTGATATGAGGGTGCTCATTATAAAGTTCTTCTGCTAACATCTCCGTTTCTACGTCCGAGATCTCCTGACCTTGTTTGATTTTTTTCAAAATAGGACTTCGAGAAACCAGTTCGTTTACTTTTTCTTCTACGAGTTCCCGATATCTCGCCACACTCAAGGCTTCGTGCGATGGCCCAAACTCCACAAATTCCTTTTCGTGAACGATATCTTGTAGATCAAATTTAGCAGGTCCTTTGGTAAAGAACTCGTCTTCGTTGAACTTCATCAAAGGAGACAATTTTTCGATCAATGTATCGAATTTGGATTCGTTTATCGTAGCCCAGAAAGAATTTGTCAGTGAAGTTTGGATCAATTCTTTTTCTTTAGCGACAATATTAACCTCAAGAGGCAAATTTCCAATCTCCTCTACTATCGATTCTTTTAAAATTTCAAACCGCTCTTTTTTTTCAGAAAGGTTCGCCAAAGAAACTTCTACAATGTTTTTCTCAAATCGCATCGCCTTAAAATCGGTCTGCGAAACGGTTCTAAAAAGTGGTTGTATAATAGAACGCAAAAACTCCAATTTTTCCCGGCTTAAATAATTCCAAAAATTTTTGTCTTCCACTTTCCGAATTTCGTTTTGAGCTTCTAAAATTACTACGGACATTTTCGGTAAGAAAGAAATTTGTCTTTGTAAATTTAAAGTTTCCTTTTGTCGGATTAAGTCCTCGCCCAGCTCAATGGCTTTCTCAACTTTATCCAACCGAAGTCCAAAAAGTCTAACGGGTAAAGGAATTTGTGAAGTCACCCTCTTTCCTTTCGGATTTAGTTTAAAGTATTCAAAATTATCCCAAAAATCTAAAACCAAGAAGGAGGATTTTTCAGGACACCAAGATCTGATCTTATCCTGCTCTAAAAGACGTGTTCCACGACCTATCATTTGCCAGAATTTTGTATATGAATAAACAGGTTTTGCAAAAACGAGGTTTACAACTTCTCTGACATCGATCCCCGTATCTAACATATCCACACTGATTGCAATTCTTGGCATATCATTCTTTATAAATTGATCCAGTAAACCGCCGTTCCCATGCACACGCGGATCTTCGCTGACCAAAACTTTCGCTATTTCACCTTTGTATTCAGGATACAAAGAATCAAAAATTTCTTCCATTCTCCTCGCATGCGATTTCGTCATACAAAAGAAGATGGTTTTTCCTGGAAGAACCCCATCAGGATCCTTTATACATTCTTCCATAAACTCCCTAACAATGAGAGAGTTTGTTCCTTTATTAATTACCGTTTTTTCAAGTTCCGTACCTTCAAAATTGATTTCAGTAATTTCTTTCCCTTCTAAAATCAATTTTTTCTGATCTGCTAATGATATCGTGCGTTTGTTTATTCCAGCTGCTTGAAACCTAGATTTAATCTTCTTTACTTGAAAATTGCATAAATAAGGAGGGATATGATTCACAGCTTCCTCATAAGAATACGCAAAAGTCGGGACCCCATCCTCGCATTCGAATAAACGAAACGTATTATGATCGATCACATCCGTCGGAGTGGCCGTGAGACCTAAAGTTATAGTATTAAAATAATCTAAAATTTCCTGATAAGTATTATAAATACTTCTATGGCTTTCATCTACGACGACTAAATCGAAAAAGTGAGGACTCAGAGATCGCCTTTCATCACGAATGCTATTCAGCATTGTTGGGTATGTGGATACATAGATCCTACGTTCGCTGGAAATCTCTTGTTCCCCACTTTTCGGCCAAATTGGCTCGTTAGGAAGATATTCCTTAAAAGCATCCAGTGTTTGTTTTCGAAGTGCAATTCGGTCCACAAGAAATAAAGTTCGATTTATCCAACCAGAACGCATCAACACGTCAACCAAAGCCACGCAGGTCCTTGTTTTCCCTGTTCCGGTTGCCATCACCAAAAGAAACTTTCTGCGCTTTTTCTCGATTGCCTCCATAACGGCACGAATCGATGCAATTTGGTAATCTCGACCGGCAATATTTGTATTAATCAACTCGCTCGCTAAAGGTTTGCGTGCATCTCTTAAGTAAGAATATCTTTCTAAATCTTCACGTGTCGGAAAACCATATACCTTCTTTGGTGGATAAATTTCTAAATCCCAAAAATAGATATCGTATCCATTTGTATAAAAACAAAATGGAAGAGGTCCTCCGTATTTTTCTTGTATAAAATAGCAATATTGCTTGGCTTGCTCTCTCCCAAGTGAAGCATCTTTAGATGTTTTTTTTCCCTCAACGACCGCGAGTGGCTTACCATTCTTACCTAATAATACATAATCACTAAATTGACGTCGAGTAGCTGATGAGCGAGCATTCAAAAATCCATTGGAATTTTTTACTTCGATGTCGAATTCTTCGATTACTTGAGTTCGGTCTTGTAAATTCCAACCGGCCTCTTGTAACCTTTGATCGATAATGTCTTTACGTGTTTCTTTTTCCGATTTCAAAACAATCTCGAATGTATATTTACTTCATCGACTAACGTTGCAAGTTCGACCAGGTTGATATTAGAGATCTATTAAATAGTTCAAGATTAAATTTTGTCAAAATTAAAAAGAGTTTGCAAAAATGAGACTTAATCATGGAAACTTGGAGAATATTATATTTACTACTCGGACGCATAAATAGAATACTTGGATTAGGTTGTTTCAATAATTTGAATGTTTTAGTCCTACTCCAAAATGCCGTAAATCCCGCATTTGCTTCATTTTTTAAGTACTGCTATTTTTTTCCCAAATTTGGCCGCTAATAACTTGGTAATATTTTCATACGTCCGAGTAGTAAAGCGATATCAAACCATTAAAAGGGGATTAATCTATTTCAATTGAGTTTTACATGCAAAGCTGATTGTGATTAACATTGAAGTGCGAAATCTATCTATACGACCTTGACTTTTAATAAAAAACTTCGGACTTTCTTCCGAAAGAAATCTTAGAAAAACTAATTCTCTTATTATCTCCTTGCGTCCCTGTATTCTCCCCACCTCAAAACTCCAAAAATTCGATGTATTCTTTTTTGGCTGGATTTTTCTGATTTTGGTCGAAGGCGACCCATTGTGTTGTTCCGTCTAACGATATCCAAAACACAAAAGCCAGACCGACTTAGCCTGGCTTTTCTTTTGATCCGAATATCCGGCTGTTTGATCGTCATTCCTTAACAACATATATCCTGCGATGAGAGAAATGTAAATGTTTTCTAAACTGAAATGTTCATTCGATTTTTTTCTGATGTTGTTGCTATTAGCAAGGCCTTGAATGTCTTCAAGACTTTCGTAATATTGTCAAGCCTCGCGACCAACCGCAAAACCGAAAGCGACAAGACCACTTCGCATGTGAGGTTAGTATCTATTCCCCACATGCGTGGGGGGTTGATTCGAGGATTTCGTATCTTTCATTTCTCGCTGACCTCTGGTATTCTCAAAAAAAGTAAAGGCCAAGCTTTTTGAGCTTGGCCTTTACTTTAGTGATGCAGCAAACCACTGATTGATTGTAGTTCCTTAACAAAATATATACTACGATAGAGAGTTTGTCCTATTTGAAATCTTCATCCGATTTCTTCCTGGCGTTGTTGCTATTAGCAAGGCCCCCGAGTGTCCTCAGGGGTTTCGTAATATGGTCAAGCCTCACGACCGATTAGTATCACTCGA
>NZ_AKWY02000027.1 GCF_000306255.2 Leptospira noguchii serovar Panama str. CZ214 | reverse complement strand
TTTGCAAGTGCTTCTGCCTCTGATAGTTTAGGAGACGAGCTCAAATCCTCTGGAACTTGATAAAATTCACCCATCATCAGTTCTATCGTATTCTCTTTTGATAACACCGTGTAAATTCCATTCTCTACCTTAATACCTTTGTATCTCTGCTGAAAACGATCGTGGTCATATACTCCTACTCGGTTTGAACGTAAAAACGAAGGTTGCGAATTTAAGGATAATTGCAAATACGTCTTCAATACTTCTGGTGCTTGTTTACGTGAATAAGGAACTAAATCCGAATTGAACTTCGCAAACGTTATCCTACCGTCTGACGTATACGTCTTTTCAGAAATTGCTTTACTATCCAGTTGAATTGGATTTAAAACCCAAAACCAAGATTCTATCCCTGGTCCCTGTTTTTCCTTACAAGAAAATAAAATCAAAATCGATAATATAATAATACTTAAAAGTATTTTTATATTCGAATTGGTCTTTAATAAATTAAAAAATCTCATTCAATCCCCTCTGTTTTGGTGTTTAAATTTAGTAAACCCTCACTCACCAACTACAACGCGTTAGGTTAAATTATTGCAAATTTACAAAAAAGATGTAATAAAATGCACTCAGTGAACTTAAGGTTTTAAACAAACGCATGAGTAAAAAAATATATTATAAAAGTAAAGTATTTTTATAAAAAAAGGACCTTTACAAAATTTTAAAATTGAAGGTTTTAATTTTGAAAACTAATTCTAAATCGATTCAATGCTCAATTGTATAATCATTATTTCAAATTTGAAGATAAAGAAGACTTTTATAAAATGAATTTCTAATTAGATGAAATTCTTTAACAGCGACTAAAAACCTGAAAATGTAGGAACTTATACAAATTTTGACTTTATCCCAAGATCTACAAATTGTTTTAAAGGACTTATTACTCGGGCGTATGAAAATAGTGCCAGATTGATGAGTAATTTTGTGGATATGTAGAAATCTTCAAAAATTGCGCCTAACCTGGAATTCATAACTTTTTGAAGAAAATTCCACATTCTAATTTTTTTGGAAATAAATCTATAGTATTATTTTCATAGATCTGAGTAGTAATTCTGTGGGAAACATACATTTTGTTAAAGATTCTAAAATGTTGGGACAGACTTTAATTTTAAACTGCGAAAAGATCCTAAATCGGTTTAACCTACTAATCCGATTTAGAAACTTTTCGCAACTATATTAGAGATTTCTAAAGACTAAAATTATTAATGGTTATTGAGTAATCTTCAACTTCTCCTTCAGCAAAGGATTCATCTGATCGTTGATAGACCTCTCCGCTTTGAGCCGCCTTCATAGAAACTCTCATCTTAGTATCTCCGGTAAGCGCAGTCGTTGGAATCTGAATCGATTTTTGAATAGTTCCACCATAAGAAGAATTCACAGAATCTTGAACTACCATTTCTGAAGAATCATAACTACCGTCCCGATTGAAATCGATCCATACTCTCCATTTGTGAATCTTGGATGGAATACTTACCACACCTTGACTCGATAACACCATGTTATATGTAAATCCTTTAATAACAGTCGGATGTAAGTATGAATTGTCCTTGTATCCACAATCATTTTCGGAATCTCGCTCTAAATTAGAAAGTTTTACAAAAGTGATATAATAATGTGGCTTATACATTCCTTCTCCTCCGCGAGAAGTTGTCTCCGCCGGAACACCTACTGCATCCCAAGCATCGATTGTACTTTTTACTTCTGATGAAAACTTACCATACAAGGCTTTAGCTGAATAAATTGCTGCAGTCCTTGCAGAAGAATAACCGGACGTTGGAAAGAGATAATGAAGAGCAGCATAAGCGATTTTTTCCGCCTTTTCAATACTGATCCCAGAAACATTATATTCACACCATTGATCATTGATCCCTTGCTTTCCTTTCGATAAAGTATAAAACCAATGGCTCAAGACAAGACTGTTTGTATGCACTTCGTTATCCACGAAATCCCAAAGACCTCCGTAATATGTATTTGGTCCCGGATTCAATACTGTAGTAGATTTTGGATTTTCCGCAGAACGCATTCCTCCTCCCGGAACGGTTTCATCCGCTATTAACCAGATGTTCTTTTGCATTCCTAAAACTTTGTTTACGTAGTTATTTACAGCAATGTTCCAAATATCACTGAATCCTTCGTCAAGAGCACCGGGCTCCATATCAAGAACGAAACCTGCAAGGTCCCCATTGACACCGTGTCCAAATTCATGAGATACAATATCCAAAGATGTAAAGTCTTCATACGTAGGGTCTACATAGGTGGGATCAAAAATTTTACATATGCTGTTATGAGGACAATAAATGTAATAGATTTCTTCTGTAACAGGATCCCAAAATGCGTTATTCGCTAGAAATATATTAAAATAATGCACATTATTCACTACTTTACTATCATTTCCATCATAACTCGATTGATTGTGAACAAATTTGAAATAGTCATAAGTCATTTCAATTCCCCAATGTGCATCCAATAACGCATCGTGATTGTAGTCGTCATGATATTCAAATTTTGTCCAATTATTGCTAGTATCAATTATTGGAATATTCGCAAGATAGATACCCATGAATGGATCTTTTACAAACTCCCAAGAATACGTAATAATTCCCTTACCTCTGGAATAATCCTTAAGCTCATAATGATTTTCTTCATCTGCCGTCCAAGTCGTAATCGTTTTTACTCCGCTAAAACGAGTCGACGCTGATCCCTGTTTGATACAAGGAGTTTGATCAGGAAAACAAATTCCATAATTCGTATCCGGAGGAGTTTGAGGAGTTGTTGGAATCGTATCTCCTCCACCTGCCTCGTATCTTCTAGCGTCTTTACTGGATAAAATTTCACCAGAATTAGAATCTACATATACATATCTCGAAGAAGGCGGATCTATTGAGACAATTCCAAATTTATACGCTAACCGAAATTCCTTTGGAGAGTTGGATTTTGGCAATGAATGTTGATAAAATAATAATTCTCCCTTGGGAAAATAACTTGCATTCGGATCATTTTTCTTAAGCTTCAATGATGCTTCGCGTTCTGATACTTCCCAAAGATATTTCTTCACTCCGACATGTTTTAGAGTTTTTGCAAGTGCTTCTGCCTCTGATAGTTTAGGAGACGAGCTCAAATCCTCTGGAACTTGATAAAATTCACCCATCATCAGTTCTATCGTATTCTCTTTTGATAACACCGTGTAAATTCCATTCTCTACCTTAATTCCTTTGTATCTCTGCTGAAAACGATCGTGGTCATATCCTCCTACTCGGTTTGAGCGCAGAAATTTAGCATCTGAACTTAAGGATAATTGCAAATACGTCTTTAATACTTCTGGTGCTTGTTTACGTGAATAAGGAACTAAATCCGAATTGAACTTCGCAAACGTTATCCTACCGTCTGACGTATACGTCCTTTCAGAAATTGCTTTACTATCCAGTTGAACTGGATTTAAAACCCAAAACCAAGATTCTATCCCTGGTCCCTGTTTTTCCTTACAAGAAAATAAAATCAAAATCGATAATATAGATATACTTAAAAGTATTTTTATATTCGAATTGGTCTTTAATAAATTAAAAAATCTCATTCAATCCCTCTGTTTTAATTTTGAAACTGTCTTCTGCTAAACCCTTAAACATAAACCACAATATATAACTAATCATTTTAAAAAATGTTATTCTTAAAATAACATGCCAAAAAAATAATATTTATAAAGATTAAATTCAAGGAGATTGAACTAGAAAAAACTTTACTCTAAAAAGTAAATAAATTTTTTACATAGAATATAAAAATCAATAAATATTATTTTTCTAAATAAGAATATTCTACAAAACGAATCTCATTCCATCACCAAATCCAAATTAGATTATTATTTTTTAGAATTAAAAATAGACAATCGTTCGAAAAAAGAGATCGATAAAAATCTGAAAAAAGCTTTTTATAAAAATGTTCTCAAAAAATAAATAGGTTGTTGAAAATTCCATAGTGGCGTTTAACAAAACTGCTTCAATCGACCGCGCCCATGAAACAAAAGCATATGGGGAATTCTTTTTTAAATAACTCTAATATATCTTATTTAAGACTTCTACCTATCCTTATACGATATGGTATTGTATAATTTCGCATTTAAATCGTATCGTTTTTAGATACTCTACTAACGCAAGTTCTGCGTAAAAAATCTATAATTCTGAAAAAAGTTGGATCTAAACTTTACAGATCTATTTCTAAAATGTAGGAACTACCACAATTTAAAAAATAGAAGTTTATAATACTTGAATCTGTTGTATTCAAGTGCGGGAACTCATACAGAAATTATAATAATAAAAGAATAGAGTTGTTGAAAAATTCCATAATTCAGATCAAAAAACTGCTTTAATTTACCGTTTCCATGAAACAGAAACTGATTGAGAATTAATTTTTCAACAACTCTAATGTTAAAAAACTATAAATCATTCAATATGACGGCTTTTAGTGAACTACCGCAAATCACGATCTTACGAACAAATTCTAAAATTGTAGGAACTCATACTTTTAGAAAATTCTTTCTCATTTTTTTTACTCCAAACCTACATTCTATTCTGTAGTGGAGAGGAAAGTATAAGAGCCAAAACTAAAACCGTTCAAATCCCGCTGTAAAACCGTGAAAATCCGGTTGTCTAGAGACCCGTACCAATTTTCAGTGTTCTCAGAATGGCGCAAAACAAACCTGTTAAGAAAATCGTTCTCGCTTATTCCGGTGGATTGGATACGTCCGTAATTCTCACCTGGTTGAAAGATACATACGGTTGCGAAGTAATCGCCTTTACTGCAGATATAGGTCAAAAGGAAGAACTTTCCGGACTAGAAGAAAAAGGAATTAAAACCGGAGCTTCCAAAGTTTACATCCAAGACCTACGTTTAGAGTTTGCTAGAGATTTTATTTTTCCAGCCATTCAAGGAAACGCTATTTATGAAATGAGGTATCTTCTTGGAACCTCCTTAGCCAGACCTCTTATTGCCAAGGCAATGGTAGAAGTTGCCGAAAAAGAAGGCGCGGATGCATTTGCACATGGAGCCACCGGTAAAGGAAATGATCAGGTTCGTTTTGAACTCGGTGTTAAATCCTTAGCTCCGGAAAAAACAATCATCGCCCCTTGGAGAATTTGGAATTTCGGGGGTAGATCGGATCTGATTGAATACGCAAAATCCAAAAGTATCCCGGTTCCGGTAACCGCGGAAAAGCCGTATTCAATGGACCGCAATCTAATGCATATATCTTATGAAGGTGGAATATTAGAAAATCCTTATAAAGAACCTGACGAAAAAATGTTTTTATTAACTACTTCCCCCGAAAAAGCTCCCGATGCTCCCGAATATTTGGAACTTGATTTCGAGGAAGGAAACTGCGTAGCGGTTAACGGTAAAAAGATGAATCCTCTCGAGGTAATGGAAACCCTCAATACGATTGCAGGTAAACATGGAGTAGGAAGAATTGACATCGTCGAAAATCGTCTCGTAGGAATCAAATCCAGAGGAGTTTACGAAACTCCCGGTGGAACTGTATTATTTTTAGCTCATAGAGATTTAGAATCAATTACAATCGATCGGGACACACAACATCATAAAGATAAACTTTCAATCGAATTTGCAGAACTGATCTATAATGGTCACTGGTTTTCTTCTAGAATGAAAGCAGTTAGAGCTTTTATTTCGGAAACACAAAGATACGTTAGCGGAACCGTAAGAATAAAACTTTACAAAGGGATTTGTTTCGTTGTCGGAAGAAAATCTTTGGTCTCTCTTTATAACCCAGAAATGGCGACTTTCGAAAAAGAAGAATTATACAATCAGAAAGACGCCGAAGGTTTTATTAATATCTACGGTTTACCCGCTCAAGAAACGGCAAGGCTTCGTAAAAAATGAAACACTTGGCAATTTATCCAGGCTCCTTTGATCCGTTGACAAAAGGACATTTGGATATTCTTCAAAGGTCTTTAGGACTTTTCGACAAAGTGATCATTGCAATCGCTGTCAATTCGAACAAGTCTACTCTATTTTCGATCGAAGAAAGATTAGGATTTATTCGCGAAGTCACAAAAGGTATGAAAGGTTTGGAAATCGATACCTTCCAGGGTCTTACTGTAGATTATTGCAATCGAGTGGGCGCAAACAGTATCATCCGGGGGCTTAGGGCCGTTACGGACTTTGATTATGAATATGCAATTTCTTTAATGAATAAAAAATTAGCCCCAAATGTAGAAACCGTTTTTTTAATGTCTTCCGGAGAATACTCATTCATTTCCTCTACAATTGTAAAAGAAGTGGCAAGACATGGAAGAGACGTAAGCAACCAAGTTCCCGAAATCGTAAGCAAAGCATTACTTAAAAAACTATCTCAATAAGGAAAAAAAATGTCCAGAACGTTCATCATGATAAAACCAGACGGAGTTAAAAACAAACACGTCGGAAATATTCTCTCTAGAATCGAAAAAGAAGGATTCAAAATCCTAGGTTTAAAATACTTAAAGTTATCTCTCGAAGATGCTAAACAATTTTATAAAGTGCATTCTGCTCGTCCGTTTTACAACGACTTATGCAACTACATGTCTTCCGGTCCGATCGTAGCCGCTGCTCTTGAAAGAGATAACGCAGTTCTTCATTGGAGAGAAGTAATCGGAGCTACTGATCCAAAAGAAGCCGCCTCTGGAACCATTCGAGCTCTTTATGCGGAAAGTAAGGAAGCCAATGCGGTTCACGGTTCTGATTCGGATGACAACGCCGCCTTGGAAATTTCTTTCTTTTTTAAAGGAAACGAACTATTCTAAAACGAATCTACAAATCAAAGAGGAGCCTCAAAACTTCTCTTTGTATAATAGAGTTTGTCAATCGAATACCACTCAAGAGCTACACAATAAGAAACCTAATCCAATCCGTTCTATTCAATCCTGTAAATTTAGTGAAAGAACATTTAGGCAAATCCACTTTGCAGGCCGTGCTTTCAACCCCAATCAATAAATTACATGAAAGAAATATAATACAATATTTCGTCTTTAGTTTCAATTTATTTACAGAACGCGATTTGTAGAGCGTGGCATTGAGTTTCCAGAGCGACTCGTAAAACTCAGCGAAGCCTCTCTAAGGATCGGAATTCAAGAAGTGAAATACTTTAGCATTCTGTTGAGTTCCACTCTCACATTGAATTCTATTGAAACTAACGTGAAACAATGCTTTTGTGATCAATATTTAGGCACTCAATTTGATAGAAGTGAGTAAACAAACGATCTTATCCATTATTTTACTGATAACAGATTCTCTAAAACTCATCTCAAAAATACTTTACTATTATTTAAAATACTGACTCTAAGATATTTTTGAGATAACTTGTAACAAAACAAAGATCTTATTTACTGATAACTCTATAGAATTCTGCGCTCAAACGGACTTTTTCGATCAAATTCGCAATACTCTTTAAAGTTGTTAAAAAAATTCAAATTTACTTTTAACAAAACGGTTTTATTGATTCGGATTAATAAAAGAAACGGAAGAAAGTTAATTTTTAAACAACTCCCGTATCTCTAAATTTCGATGACGATAAATTTTGTTTAAAATTTAGAATATTTTAAAATGAATCAATTTTTTTAGTTGTACTTTTTGGAAAGAAATTATTAATTATTTTCTAAAACCTGTTATGAAAGGATTTTTTTAACCGACAATTTGAATATGAACGCAAGCACAAGGGAACAACTTCAAAAACACAGTGAAATCATGAAACAATACAGAAAAAATGATCCTTTTGGAGATCCAAATCACGGCACCCCAGATTGGATGGACGACGTTATGGAACTGATTTATTCTAAAGAAGAGTTTCTAGTAGATTCGGAAGCAGATTTCGAAATCGAATAATCATCTTTATTTCTTTTTTACTTATCGATAAATGTCCAGTTTGAATTTGAAGTTTATCTTAAATTAGCTTACCTTGCGCCAAACTTACGTTAAATACTTTCTGATCGATAGACTTGTATTTTGAAACTATCAAATTTCAGTTCAAATTCTTCTTAAATCTCAACAACAACTCTTAGAACTTGTTCTATTATTCGGACTACAAGTTATCTCAAAAATACTTTATCTTTGCTTAAAATGCCGAATTTTAATATATTTTTGAGATAGCTTGTAGTACCTAAAATTAATGGCGATTTTACCAAAGATGTAGCTCAAAAGTTGCGTCTAACCTGGAATTGTCGGCTTTTTTATAAGGAATTTCTATATTCTAACTTTCGATGTAAGTCATCATAATATTATTTTCATACATCCGAGTAGTAATAATCTCTTTTGCATTTTTTACTCACTTCAATTTGTAAAATTTCAAAATGTTAAGAACTTATATAATTTTTCTAAAACTCAAAACAATTTGTACAAAACTAAATTAATATGAGTTCAATATAAGGAATCCATACTTCATTTTTCTGAAAAAGTTAAGAATTTGAACTTTACAGATCGATTCCTAACATGTGGGAACTACTGCAAATCACAATTTTACAAACAAATTCTAAAATTGTAGGAGTGTATATTTTTAGAAAATTCTTTCTACTTAGGCCAAACTTACGTTAAGTTATCCAAGTTACAAGACGTTAAGATAAGAACTCTATATAAAAGTTGAATCGTTCGTTTTACTAATTCTTATTAAATTTATTACCGTGAATTTTTATCTCAAAATACTATTTAAATAAAAAATATTGGTACTCTGTTGTACGGTTCCAAGTAACATAAATTCTATTTTTTAATGTAAGAGAATTGACCATACTCTACGTTCCAGATGTTATAGAAGTATTAGGAGAATAGAATGTCCGAAAAAACTAAAATCGCAATTGCACACGGTGATGGAATTGGTCCTGAAATTATGGAAGCGACTCTTAAAATTTTAAATGCAGCCGGAGCCAAGATCGAACCAATTGAAATCGAAATCGGCGAAAAAGTTTATAAGGAAGGACATTCTTCTGGAATCAAACCAGAAGCTTGGGACATCCTCAGACAAACCAAAGTATTTCTAAAAGCACCTATTACAACTCCTCAAGGTGGTGGTTATAAAAGTTTAAACGTTACTGTCAGAACTACCCTCGGTTTATTTGCAAACGTTAGACCCTGTTTCTCACTTTATCCATACGTAGAAACCAAACACCCCTCCCTAGATATTGTAATCATCCGTGAAAACGAAGAAGACCTTTACACCGGAATAGAACACAGACAAACCAACGATACAGTTCAATGTCTTAAATTAATTTCTCATCCAGGATCCGAAAAAATCATCCGTTATGCATTCGAATACGCAAGAGCTTACGGAAGAAAAAAAGTAACCGCGATGGTAAAGGATAATATTATGAAACAAACAGACGGACTGTTTCATGACATCTTCAAAGAAGTAGCCAAAGAATATCCAGACCTCGAAGCAAATTCTCAAATCATAGATATAGGTGCGGCTAACTTAGCAGACAGACCTCAAAATTTCGACGTAGTAGTTACTTTGAATTTATATGGAGATATTATTTCCGATATAGTCGCTCAGATCGCGGGTTCAGTAGGAATGGCAGGTTCTTCCAACATCGGAGAAATTGTTTCCATGTTTGAAGCAATCCACGGTTCTGCTCCGGACATAGCAGGAAAAAATCTAGCAAATCCATCCGGCTTACTCAATGCTGCGGTGATGATGCTCGTTCATATTGGACAACCGGATATCGCTGCAAAAATAAATAACGCATGGCTTTTGACCATCGAAGAAGGAATTCATACCGGAGACATTTTTAAACCGGGTGTCAGTAGAATCAAGGTGGGAACCAAAGAATTTTCCGACGCGGTAATCGGAAATTTAGGACATCTTCCCGAAAAGTTCAAACCGGTTTCTTTCGGAAAGGCTAAGAAAATTATAATTCCTGAATATAAAAGAGCCGTTCAAAAAAAAGATTTAGTAGGGGTAGATATTTTTCTGGATTGGATCGGAAGTGATCCGAACGAACTCGGAAATAAACTCAAATCGATTTCAGATGATCTCATGTTAAAAATTATCACTAATCGAGGAGTCAAAGTTTATCCCGACGGGCAACCGGAAACATTTTTGATCGATCACTGGAGATGTAGATTTGTAAGCAAAAATGCACTGATCAAACAAGAAGATCCTTCCTACCATCCAATTTCTCACAAACAAGTGGCGGAACTTCTTTTAAAGTTAAACTCTGCCGGTTTTGATACAATCAAAACAGAAAACCTTTATTACTTTAATGGAAAAAGGGCCTTTTCTTTAGGACAAGGAGAATGATCAAATAATCGATCCATACATAAATTTCAAGACAACTGGATAAGAAGCTATTTCAAGAATACTTTACCTTTGCTTAAAATGTCGAATTCTAAGATATTTTTGAGATAGCTTGTAGAAACAGAATTTTGGATTCTTTATTTATAGTTACTAATTACTGATCTCTATAAAATAAGGAAAATGAGTTTAATATTAGCAATAATCTGTTCAATAATAGGATTGGTTGTAGGGATCATAAGTCGCAGTTAACCGCCAACCGGAGGCAGTTATGAAACTTTCCCGATTTATTCTACCTTGGCAGCATTTTTCGCACCTACGTGATCTGGAAAATTTTCGTAGAGAAAACTGGAAATTACGAAATCACAAGAGGAATTCTTCTTGGAATTGTGATTCTCTTCCATCATCTTACATTTTACTATTTTATTCGAAAATATTGGATTTTGAATATTAAAAATCTAAATAATGAACCTCCATTAAATTCTTTGTTGGGTTTTTGTTGTTTCAATAGGTATTTTGTGGAGTTTAATTTTCTACGGTTGGATCACTTTACCGATCGGCGCTTTTTTAGGATGGTTTTTCACCAAATACAAAAAACCTATTTTAATGCACGAGTTTTATAATACCTAATTTTACCTCAAAAAATAAAATGTGGAAACTCTCACAAATCCAGGTTTCGCAGTGAAACTTTCAATAATTCTAAAAAACTCAAGTCGTTCTCACTTTCCTTCAAAAAGTAGTTTTACAAAGAATATTTTTTAGTATGATTTATAAAATTTACTATTAAATCTATATTCCAAAAATTGATACCTAAAATTATATTCTAAATTACGCATATAGAATTGCGTAAGTCCACATAATTCTGTTTTCCGTAAGATTGGCATCGCCCTTAATCTAACGTGAATTAACGCGAAAGGGATCGATGCGGGGGAACTCAGCAGAACGCTCTCTCAAACTCAGCGTCTCACTTCTGGAAACTCAATGCATCGCGTTCTAAATTGAAATCTACGACGATAAGTCGTATAACGTTCCTATATACAATTTATTGACCAGAACTAAGAACCCGTCCGGCTGCTTATGGCAGCCGGATTCGCCCAGGTTTTCTTACATCGAACTCACGTTAATCTATAACAAGCGGAACAAAGTTCGTATTTTGAATACACCTGTTGACGTTTAGAAAATTTTTTCTTATTCGGGAATTGATATTAACTCAAACAAGTTGGTTATAAAGTTTTTGAATGTGATCTTGAGTAAGAGGTTTAGAAAGATAACCTTTGACTTCAGGAAAGGAATTCGCCTTTACAATATCTCTTTCGTCTACGGATGAACTTACCATAAAAATGGTAATTTTTTTAGCCAAAGCCCCTTGAATTTTCTTGAACTCGTCTAAAAACTGCCAACCGTCCATAAAAGGCATATTGATATCTAAAAGGATTGCATCTGGAAGTTCTTCCCGATCCAAGCTCAGTGTTTGAAGTTCCTGAATAGCTAATTCACCGTCTTGGAAATCGCGTAGTTTTGTGACTCTACCATCTTTTTCCAAAAAACGTCTAGCAATCATAATATAGATGGAATCATCATCCACTAACCAGAAGTTCATATTACTATTGTTCGAAATCATTGTATTTATTGAAATTAATGAGGAAAGATGTACCTTTACCGGGAGAACTTTCAACCGTTATTTCGCCCCCAAGAGATTCTATTTGATTTTTCGTCATAAATAACCCGATACCCTGGCCTTCTTTTTCTCGATGGAACGTTTTGTTCATTTTAAAGATTTGGTGGCCGTATTTTCTAAGATCAATTCCTAAGCCGTTGTCCCGCACGACCAAAAAGATCTTTTTATCTTCAATAAATGAGACGAAAGAAATTTCCGATTTTTTATTCGGATCGGAGTATTTTAAGGCATTGCTCAATAGATTCAATAATATACTTTCCAGATAAACTTTCGAATAAAAAACTTCAGGAGCCTCATTAAAATCAGTTCGAATCTCCACATTCATTTCCTGAATCTGAGCAGAAAGAAAATTTTGAACCTTATAAAATGCATCTTTAAACAGAATCATCTGTTTATCTACATTTCGATTTTTTCGAATTTTGATCACTTCCACTATGTCGTTCAACGTGGTCATTAAATCTTTTACGCTCGTTTCCAAAGATTGAAAAAGCTGATCTTTGTCCGTGCCGTATTTCTCGCAGAGCATAGTAGTAAGAGTAAATATATTTCCAATAGGAGAACGCAGGTTGTGAGAAACGATTTGGTTAAATTCTTCTAATTGAGAATTTCTTTCCGCCAAGTGATTACTCAGAGCTTGAAGTGTTTCATTCTTTTCTATCAACGCGGAAAGCATATTTTTACGATCACTAATATCTTGAATCTGAGAAATGAAAAATAACGGATTCTTTTGTGAATCTCTTACAATAGACACCACCAATAAAACCCAGATAACACTTCCGTTTTTATGAAAGTACCTCTTTTCCATTCTATAACTATCTCGTTTGCCTTCTAATGTTTCCTGTAAAAGACTTAGATCTGTGGTAAGATCATCCGAGTGTGTTATATCTTGAAACGTAAGTTTCAAAATTTCTTCTCTGGAATAACCGATTATATCTAAAAGACTCGAATTTACTTCTAACCATTTTCCTTCTAAAGAAACAAGTGCCATACCAATGCCAGAATAATAAAACGCATTGAAAAATTTTTCTTCAGAAAGACGAACCTCTTCTAAAGCCTGTTTATTTTTTGAAGCTTCTAAAATCGTATTCAATCCCGAATACTCTCGAGTAGTTGCAAGAAGAGCAGTCACATTTCCATGATCGTCAAAAATTGGTTGTGTGATTGTCTGTAACCAAACGTATTTTCCATCTTTTCTGAGGAATTGGTATTCTACTTGTTCTCGTTTCTTCCCTTCTAAAACCGGTTGATGAGAATTTGCAAAAATCCTTTTTTTATCAAGAGGGTTAAAGTAGTCGTATGGGTTTTTACCGATCAATTCTTCCGGTTGATAACCTAACATAGAAGTAACGGCAGGACTGACATAAAGAAAGATTCCGTTCGGATCATGAAAACAAATTAGTTCCGGACTTCTTTCAATTAAAAATTTATAAAAATCAGCCAATTGAATTTTAAATTCACTCAATCTATATACCGTCGATTTTCTCAAATTGGGTACGATTTTATAAAAAACAATTCATTACGGAGATGAAACGCATATTTTTGCGTTTTTATTTTGGTTAAATTCGTAAATTTTTAATCGAAGTTGGTTTGTTATTGGGTCTTTTATTCGTAGACGGAGTTTAGGAACTAAGAATCTATCTCAAAACATAGGATTGTAGGACTTCCATAAGCATTTAAAAACAATAAGACTGCCCAAAACAACGTGATTTGTGAGTATCTACGTTTTATAATGAACCTACTAAAATGATTATAACCAATTTCTTTCTAGATTTTGAGACAAATTTTTTATAGAAATTTTTAAGAATTAAAATCGAAAAAATTTTTACCTGATGAAATCATAAAAGTTTATCCTATCGATAACTACAGAATAAAATATCGAATCTCTTGCACCCAAATCAGTTTTTATGACAACCAATAAAACTGTTTCAATGGACCCTTTTTATAAAACAAAAACTAAGTGGCGAATTAATTTTTAAACAACTCTATTATAGTTTCGAGTAAAATTATTGGATTTTTTTAAACTTGAGTTTCATCTTTATATTTCTCTAGATTTTATGGTCATTAAAAATTAGAAATTTTTAAAAGATGAATAATTATTATTCTTGTTGAATCTGAAATAAAAATTTATTCCCCATCGTCTCCAAGGGCTTCGACAGGACAAATTTCCAATGCCTTTCTAGCGGCGATTTCTTCTTCGGGAGTTGCGGGTTGTCTATGAAAATAAACTTTAGATTCATCTTCTGTATATTTAAGAAGCATAGGCGCTTCTTCCAAACAGTCGTTACAAGGAACACAACTATTATCAATATAATATTTTCCAGGTGCGCTTTGCTTCACCTTATCATTTTTATCGGCCATGTTTGACAAAGTTTATGGAAAGATCACCTCGTCAATCTCCTTTTCAGAATTGACATTCATACTAATTCAAGAATAATCACCGAAGTTATGAGCTTATGGACGGAAAAAATATCTAGACGAAAACTATTCGGCTTTGGTCTTGGAGGATTGTTGAGCCTTTGTATTGGTGCGTTCTTTTTCAATCGTTTTAAACGATCTTCGTATAAAACCTTAT
Source organism: Leptospira noguchii serovar Panama str. CZ214 (assembly GCF_000306255.2). Lineage (GTDB taxonomy): Bacteria > Spirochaetota > Leptospiria > Leptospirales > Leptospiraceae > Leptospira > Leptospira noguchii. The sequence goes on along the minus strand of NZ_AKWY02000027.1, from coordinate 8,812 downwards.
TTTTTTCATCTTCTGAAGTTGAATTTTTACTAGCCTACTCTCAAACTCTTTTACCTCTGACACCGGGCTTTCCCGATCTTGAAAAAGCAGAAGTGATTCGAAGGTTAGACGAAGAATTTTTTTTCGTAGATTCAAGTATCTCCGACGATTTCAAATCTCTCATTTTAATTTTAGAATATCTTCCTTTAATAAATGGATACTGGAGTCGTTTTTCTAAGTTAGGTGAAGAAGATCGAAAGAATTTTTTACTTTCTCAAGAAACAACCGAATCCGATACGATTCGAGCAGCATTAGTAAATCTTAAACTACCCGTTTATTTGGTTTATTACGGTCATGAATCTTCTTTTAAAGCGATTTCGTATGACGGTCCTTTTGGAAATCCTCCGGAAAAATTAAGTGAATCCAGAATCTATTATAAAAAAATCCTGGGGGAGTTATGAGTGGTCGCGTTTACGAATGGAAAAACCTGGGAGGTTCCAGATCTATAAAAGCAGACGTAGTCATTGTAGGAACTGGATGTGGTGGCGCAACTTTAGCTTACGAACTTTCTAAAAACGGAAAGAAGGTAGTAATGATTGAAGAAGGCGGTTACTATCACACAGGAACTTTTGATAACCACGAACTCAACATGGCCGGAAAAGTTTCCGCGGAAAGAAACATGGCTACCGATGCAACCGGCACGATCAATTTAGTTTACGGAAAAAACGTAGGCGGAGCTTCCGTTCATTATTGGGCAGACAGCTACAGAACCCCTGACGACAGACTCAATCTCTGGAAAGAAATATACGGAGTTCAAAGTCATTCCCCCGAAGACCTAAATTCTTATTGGAAAGAATTAGATGAAACTCTAAACGTCCATCCCGCTAAAGAAGAATATTATAATAAAATGAATCAGCTTGTGCGAAAGGCTTGCAAATCTCTTAATTGGAAAGGCAACCCAGTTCCACAAGCGAGAAAAAACTGTCAGAAATCCGGTCATTGTATGCAAGGTTGTATGTATGGGGCCAAACAAAGTCAGCTGGTCACTCATATTCCAAAAGCAATGTCTTTAGGAGCAGACATCTATGCGGATTGTAAAGCGGTTCGTTTTGAATTGAAAGGTGATCAAGTAGAATTTTTAGAAGCGGTTATGATCGATCGTCCTTCTGGAAAAGAATCGAATATCACTTTAAAATTCGAAGCTCCTGTCTTTGCAATTGCTGCCGGTGGTTTTGGTAGTTCCACATTCTTACTTAGAAACGGATGGAAGAAAAAACTTCCAGCGCTTGGAGAACATCTCGCCATCAATCCTTCTCCTTTCGTTCATGCGTTTTATGATGAACCCATTATTCAATGGAGAAACATTCCTTCTGCGTTTGGCGTAGAAGAATTTCGTTTAGCCCGTTTTAAAGAAGACGGAAATTATATAGAAGGTGGCTTTTTAATCATGGCCAATCAACTTCAACCTGGAAGTCTTGCGGCTTTGATTCCTGGTTTTGGTGTTGAACATAGAGAAATTATGAAACAACTTCCTCATTTAGGAGGTACAATCGGATGGATTGACGACGTTCCTTCGGAACTCGGAAATATTTCCGTAAGTTCTTTCGGTAAACGTACTGTTACGTATAACTTTGGAAAGTTGACAAAAGAATTTTTAAAAGACTGTATTCGTAAACAAGTTCAATTGAATTTTAGCGCCGGAGCTAAATGGATTCTTCTACCGGATTTAAAACGTACTAAAATATTTTCCGAAAAAGAAATAGATAAAATCAACTCACTTGAACTTAGTCCTGCTTCCATGATGATGGCTGCTCCTCATCCAGCGGGAGGATGTAGAATGGGACAAGATCCTTCTAGATCCGTAGTAGATTGGAAACATAGAGTTCACGGTTTGAAAAATTTATACGTTTCCGATTCCAGCGTATTTCCTACAGGTGTTTCCGTGGATCCAAGTTATACAATCATGGCATTTAGCAAACAAGCAGCAAAATTTATCCTTGAGGATTCGGAATAAAATTATTCTTCTTTTCTTGACTTTGAAAATCTAAAAATCAAGATCAAAATCATTGATGGAAAATTTTGCCAGACCGTTTTTGATTTTAGGCGTCTTATTTTTGTTAGTTGGCCTTTTTATTCTTTACGGAAATAAAATTCCTTTCTTAAATTATTTAGGAAAACTTCCGGGTGATATTCGTATTGAAAAGGAAAATTTTAAATTTTATTTTCCGTTGACTACTTCTATTTTAGTTAGTGTTCTAATTTCTTTAATCCTTTTTCTAATTCAAAAATTCAAAAACGGCTCTCCGTGAAAGAATCGTTTCGTTTTAGTTCTCGATTTTCGTTTCAAGAAGGAGAAAACGAATTTTCTAAAATTTTATTCGAATATAAGAAAAATCGAATTTATTATACAGATCTAACTGTTTCCAACCCTACACAGGCCGATTTTCAATACCCAACGGAGGCAATTCGCCATAGTTTTGTAACTTCGGATCTAATCACCTATCATCCAGATCCTCGGGGAAATTTAGAGGCTCGAAAAAAAATTCAGGAATATTACCACTCAAAAGGATTGGAGATTGACCCGGACGATTTGTTTTTAACTTCTTCTTCTTCGGAAGCATATTCGTTTTTGTTTAAATTACTTTGTGATCCAGGAGATTCCATACTGATTCCGGCACCCGGTTATCCTTTGTTTGAGTTTATTTCTGTAATGGAAAGTATTCAAACCATTTCTTATTTTACTAAAAAAGAAAACGGATGGAAATTAAAAAACTCAGACTTAAATCCAAAAGATTTAGAAAAATGTAAGCTTATTTTATCAGTCAGCCCAAACAATCCCACGGGCTCTGTCTTAAATCAGTCCGATTTTTACTCCATTAAAAATACTTTAAATAATTATAATATACCTATAATCATAGACGAAGTTTTTTCAGATTACATATACGGATCAGAGTCTTATAATACGTTGGTCGATCCGGATATACCAGTTGCAAACGTAAACGGACTCTCAAAAATGCTCGGCCTCCCTGGAATGAAATTATCTTGGATTTTGCTCAGTGGACCAAAAACGTGGAAACAAAAATCGAAAGAATATTTGGAACTAATCTCCGATACTTATCTTTCAGTAAATACTCCCATACAAAATGTACTCTCAGATCTTTTTCAATGGAAAAATTTCATCCAATCCCAAATCAACAAACGCATTCAACGAAACCTTTCTTTTTTAAAACGAAGTCTGGGCGAAGACGGTGTTTCTAAAAAAATCCAATGCGATTTTCCAAATGCGGGTTGGTACTGCGTTCTAGAAAGTGAAGAATTTTTTCCCGAAGAAGAATACACACTTCGTTTATTAAAAGAAAAAAAAATATACGTTCATCTCGGAGAAATGTTCGGTTTCCCAGAAGAAAAAAATCTGGGAAGAATCGTTCTCAGTCTTTTAACGCCAACGGAAATATTTGAGTTTGGCATTAAGGAAATTCTTTGATCATTTCATTGAAGGAACATTTTTAGTTTTTTATTTGAATTTTTATTTTTACGCACGCAATTTCAAAGACTCTTTCATTACTACTCGAATTCACAAAAATAATACTACCATGAGCTTGTTTCAAAAGTTAGAATATACAACTTCCATTAAAAAAGGGCTTGAAATCCGAAGGATAAAAAAAGTAGAGTTTTCGAATATTTTTAAAAAAGTTTAACTTCATATGTGCAAAAAGTATAATTTTCTAACATAAAGAATTATACCAAGTTTTCCACTTTGTCTTAATTACCCAAAATTCCTACCGCGCTAACGTACGGCAGAAATTGATGCGAGAGAACTCAGCAGAACACTCTTTCAAATCCAGCGTCACTCCCTGAACTCAATGCATCGCTTCCAATGGGTCGTTCGACAGATTGCATTCTATAATAGAGTTATTGAAAAATTAATTCTCCATCTGTTTTATGGAAATAGTCGATTGAAGCAGTTTTATTAATCTAAATTATGAAATTTTTCAACAACTCTATTATGTGAAACTTAAAATTCCGAAAGTTCACATTAAGATTAATTAAGTTTATCAAAAAACAACAAAATTAATCTTTAGAATTACTTGAAATCTTTTGGCTTCATAAGTCCCGAAGAAAACCTCTATATCTTCCCATCGTTTCAATTTTGTTAAACGAAGCCGGATTAAAAATCCCACGTTTACGAAACAACTTAGAAGGATCTTCTCTAAGATCCGCCCAAGTTCCTACTTCCAAAGTCAAAGGAAGAAGTTTAGAATTCCAGTTCAAAGTATTTTTATGACAGTCATTATATTGATCATAGACTTTATCCCAAAGATCTCCGTGTGTCGTGTAAGTTTCACTCTGAGGACCATATTGAAAATGAATATGTCCACAATGATGTTTTAAATGTTTTCTGACGTTTTGATATAGAGAAGTATCTGGACAAGGAGATTTTGTATAAGCATAAGGCCACCACACGTTATCGATCGTTCCAAAACCAGAATGCAAATCTAAAATCGGAAGGATCGCATTTTCTACTTCGAAAAAAAATTTATGCACAAGGCGTATTAATGCCCTAGATTCCGGTTCCAACCCATTTCCACGAAAGTAAGGCAAACGTTTAGAAATTTTTTGCCCTCCAAAAAAAGGAATCGGTTGTACCGCTTTAATTCCGGAGTTTCTCATCAAGTCCACTCCCGCAGGATTGGATCTTTGTTTTAGTGCAACTCCACTAGGATTCAAAATTGGTAATACAATAATTCCTAATTTACTTTTTTTTAATTCTGGAAGATACCCATTTGAATCTGGATGTAGAATATATTCCAAAAAATCGAGAAGGATTAAAATACCGATCGTCTCTAAACCGTGAACTCCGGCAACAATCCCTACCGGATGTTCTTTGATTCCTTTTTCTGTTCCGATTTTTAGAGCATGAATCGGAAATCTAAATCCTTCGGAAGTTTTTCTGGAAAATCCGATTTGACTAAAAAAAGCGAGTTTGCCTCCGAATTTTAAAATTTTTAAAATTTTTTTATCGTACCGATTGAGTCTTTTAAGACCGCGTAACATATATTATTTGGATTGAATTGTTCGAAGTAAATTGCAATCTTCGGAAAGTTTTAAAACTCCTTTTTGGATTTTATCGCAACTTTCTCTAATCACGGTTTGAAAGCATCCTCTTACCACTTTTTTTATGATTTCGGGATTTTCGTTTGCAAGCAGATACGCGTTTGACTTACGAAATTTTTCCGCACAATTGGCGGGATTCAATCTTTCCTGGACTAACATTTTCGAAGATTCTTTTAAATCTTTCAAAGACACTTCCGCACAAGTTGAAATTTTTTGGCAATAAGTAGAAACCAGTTCGGAAGATTCCTCTCTCCATACTTCGTCTTGTATTCCTTGCGGAAGAGATTTTTTTTTACAACCTAAAACATTCAAAAAAAAGAATATTCCAAAAATTAAAAATAATTTATTTGATTTCATGATATTTACGATCAACTTCTTATTTTTTACGAATAAAAATTTCCACTCTTTCACCAGAAGCCTTTCCTTCGGGAGTAGACGAGGAGTTTTCTATCGGCCTATACGAACTGGAAGCTTGGATGGATATTTTTTCCTTGGAAATTTTATAATTTTTAAATAAAGAATCCGCGATAAGTTCAGCTCTATAAGAATTGTATTCCCAAATGTTTCTAAATCCTTTTCGTGAGGCTTCGTTTTCGTATGGGATTTGAACTTTCAAAATGATGTCTACATCCATTGTAGAGGACAGTTCAGAAATTTTTTGAAACGCAAACACCATGTCTTCATCTGGTTGAAATTGACCTTCCCCCAAAGAAGAACCAAAAAGAACGATCTTGATTTCCTCAGTTTCTTGAATTCCAATATTGAGTTTTGCTTTTTCTTTTAACTTTTTTAAAGTATAACTTATACGTTCCCAAAAACGATAAAGCTGCGTTCTAGGTTGGAGCAAAGGATCATTTTCTAATGTGGCTGCACTTCCTTGAAAAAAAGATTCTCCCAAACCAAAACCACCTCGGATTACGTCCGCTACCTGTTTGAGTTTTGTCTGATCTACTTGAGAAATCGAATACATGATGATGAACAAACCCAAAAGAAGAGTAATCATATCGGCGTAAGTTAAAAGCCAACGTTCCCTGTTTTCATGAGACTCTCCTTTACGATGTCCTTTTTCCAAAAGTTGTCTGCGAAGTCGGCTCATGCTTCCTTTCTACTTTCTCCAAGCAACGTTTGAATATATTCTGTTTCCCTTTTTTTTACTTCTTCATAAAAAGAATTGAATATATTGGATGAAACTGGAAGAGTCGCGTTATACGCCTCTTCCACACTTTGAAATAAAGCCGAGACACCCAATAAAGAAGCCATAAACTTAGCCGGTTTAATTAAGTAAGCGCTGATTGGTTTATGGGCTAATTCGTAAAAAACTTTCAAATTTCGTAATACGATTTCTAATTGCCTTATCCGCTCTTCGTAATGACCCATTTGACCGTAGTAAAAATCGTATTCTTCCCTACTGAGCCTTTTGCCGTCCCAACCTCCGTCTACGAGATATTTGGCGAAAATCATATCCATTTCTTCAGTAAGGTTATTGAGTTCGATTAAGTATTCTATATTCTCCCGCGAAGTTTCCTTCAACATACCTTTCACCTTTTGGTATGTGTCCATCGCAAGCTGAAGCCAGACTTCTCTTCCTTCTAAATTATAGATTTTTTCAAAAAAATATTCCACCATTGGAATCGTCTCTTCCAAATGAAAATAACTCGCGTAAAAAACACGGAACCGCTCTACTTGAGCCCGAACAACTTCCGCTCTGGCTGCTTTTAGTTTTTTATTGGCGAGATCACTCATTCTTGCTTAGAAACCAAATCTAATTTGTAGGCAACAAATCCTTGTTGATCGGTTTGTTTTTGAATCGATCCGAATTGATTCGGAAGGTTGACCACTTCTCTTCCCATGCGAGTCGAAGAACGAAATAGTACGCTCGGAATTCCATCCTTATCCGGGGTTAATGAAAATCGAATTCCATATTTATGATTTCTTCCCCAACCTTCCTTTGTAATTTCTACAAGAGGAACCGTGGAATTGATATATTTACCCGAAGATGAAAACACGCTCGAACCGGGAGAATACATTCTTTGTCCTTCTTTAGTAGTATCTATGTTTACCTTTCCTCCATCTGGAAACGAAATTGAAAGATACGTGACAGCCGCATAAGAACCCCGGTTTTTAAACCAGAGAACCACTTCTCCGGGAACTCCTTTTTTCCATTCTTTAGGAGCTTCTAAAGAAAGAAGAGAAGGTACCGCCACTCTTGCAATATCCGGAACCATCTCCCAACCATTAAAAATAAAGTTTTGCGCATAATTTCTATTAGATGGAAAGATTGTAATATTTTTCTCGGTTTTATTATACTCAAAATCGATTCGTTTAGACTTAATTAGAAATTCGTGATCTTTTAAAGCCATAAGTCCATCTAAAATTTTGTGGCCCTTGCGAATGACATAAGGTACTGAAAAAAGTCCAAGAGGCGGCTCTTCGCTTAACACCTCCAAAAATAGAGAATTGAATCCGTCTCCCGGAAGTTCATCCATTAGAATTCTCTTAACTATAAAACCGGCTTCTCTTTTTTGGGAATCGGATTCTCCGGGAAGCCAAGAAAACTTAGAAACGTCGTAATGAAGCGGGCCTATATTTAATAAGGAAAAGGAGAATTTTCCGAGCAAATGCCATTCTCCCCCTTGCTTTTTAAAAATCCCTAGAACCTCTTCCGTTCCGTTTCTTACCAACGAAAAAGATTCAAGCTCCGAATCTTCATCCAAGTTTCCTACCTTTTTTAATAGAACATCCGGATTCTTTTTTTCATCAGCTGAAAATAAAAGTTCAATGATTTTAGAATCGGGAGGTGTTTTAGAAGAACAAACAACAAATTGTGTCTGTAACAAAACAAATATAACCAAACGCAGTATAAATGCAGTTTGGTATTTCTTATCTAGATGAATTTTAAATTGAGAATTTAGAGTTTGAAAAGCAGCAATGTAAGAAGAGAGAAATATCTCCCTTAAAAGAAATAAAAATGGATTCATAGTTCAATAACAGAATTAGAGACTGAAAAAAGCTGTCTATGATTTTACTACACTTTTACTGAGAACTAGAATAGAGTTGTTGAAAAATTACATGTGACGATTAATAAAACTGCTTCAATGGACCGTTTCCATGAAACAGAAACTAAGTGGCGAATTAATTTTTCAACAACTCTAATAACTAATATTTTGCGTTCAAACCGTGTTTTATGCCAAACATATCAGAAAACGGAGGACATATGAAACTTCGCTTTACTAGTTTTAGACAGAAGCGACAGGTTTTCTTAACGGAAAACACGAGGGAAAAATCGTAATAAATATTTTTTAGAAATACAATTTATTATTAGGACTCAGTTATTTTTCGCCCGCGTGATGATTACGAAGACGCCTGTAAGTAATAGGGGTATTTGTCTGTCATTGGATTTGGTTCGAACTTTAATTCTCTTGATATGAGATTTTGTCTCCTGTTAATCTTCCAAGTCATTTCGTAAGTCCAGTGAAAGCTAGGAACTCCCCGGTTCAAAGTTTTCACAAAAAAATCCCCTTGCTCCTCCAGCCAGAGCATATAATTAAAAAGATAACACCGAGAAACACCATGAGCAGCAGCTAACACACCTAAGGTCGCCCAAACACCGGTATGAACCCGGATGCTAAATTTTTTCATTTTACCTACACCCAGATTGTATTTAATTTTCCCTGCTTTATTATGAAGTCGCGCCATAGACACAATTTGTTTCGAATAT
>NZ_AKWY02000028.1 GCF_000306255.2 Leptospira noguchii serovar Panama str. CZ214 | reverse complement strand
CAATGACAGGATCTTACTTTGCAAATAGTTGTACTGTGGGAGATGCACGTTGTGTGACTTGTCAGGCTGGGCATTCTTGTCAAGTTCAAGAGATGGAAGCGAGTTTTATGTATGCTTCTAACATGATGAGTAACTTTTTAAACAGTGAGTTATTGGCTACTCAAGGAGCGTTACAGAACGCGATCAATTATCAGAACGGGAATAACTCCCATACGTATACGTATGGTCAAGGAGTAGGCTCATATGATAACAGTGCACTGAGTTATCATGTTCCGTATGGTGGAATGGATTTTAATCATTTTAGCGCACATGTAAGTCAGACGACTGCGGCAATGACTATTTCAGAACTTTTTAATCCATCGGTTACGGAAGGAGAAGGAGGGCTCGGTAAAAAGATCATAGAATACATAACGGGTCAAATCTCTCAGGTTGAGTTTGCGAACTGGATTATGGGAGCGTACGAAAGTAATTTGACCGGGTCGGGGTCGGGGCTTGCGGGTCTGGGTGGACTCGGACCAGGAATGACGATTAGTGGGATTAGCCATGCGGACTTGAGAGCGTTTTTAAACGAGGATATACCACCTGGGAATTTTGGACCAAACCAATATTGTCCGGATCCATTGGGATGTCATTCTGGAGATATATTTCATCCGGACCCGGGAATTTACGGAGCTAATGCGACCTTTTCTGAAAGAGGTTATGATTTTAACCGTTATATTGCGAGAGAATTGGGAGTTTGGGCAGGTGTTCCGTTTTTAGCGGATTTGGAACACTACCAAGATTATGCTTGGATTGAATTGTCTTTTACAGTAACGAATAACAACGCGTATGCGAACGTAACCACGTATCAAGAT
>NZ_AKWY02000029.1 GCF_000306255.2 Leptospira noguchii serovar Panama str. CZ214 | reverse complement strand
TGGGAGAAACAAGTAGAGGAAGGAGGCGAAGAATCTGTTCTTTGGAACGGTCGAGCCGGTAGACTTCCTCGCTTGACGGAATCGCAAGTAGAAGAACTCACGTGCATGTTAATCGAAGGTCCAATGAAACACGGCTTCGATACTCCGATTTGGACTTGTCGTCGTGTAGCAAAGTTAATAGAAAAGAAGTTCTGTATCCACTATCATCCGGATCATGTATGGAAAATATTACGTAGAATTGGTTTTAGTGTACAAAAGCCGATTCGACGAGCTAAAGAACGAGATGAAAAAGCGATCTCGAATTGGAAGAAGCGTCGTTGGCTGAAAGTTAAAAAAAAGCCCAAAAAGAGCGAAGAAAGATAGTTTTTATCGATGAAAGCGGTTTAACGCAAATACCTACCGTGTTTCGCACATGGGCCCCCGTAGGACAAACGCCTGTTCTTACACATGTAGGGTCTTGGAAAAAGATTTCCGTAATCGGAGCAATTACACAAAGGAATTTATATTTTCAAATATTAAAGGGAGCGGCTAAACAAGAAGATATTATTTGTTTTCTTAAGTCCCTACTTCGCAATATCCCCGGGAAATTGATCATCATCTGGGATCGAATCAATATTCACCGTTCCTTGGCAGTCAATGAGTTCATTAACTCTTTGAATGGTAGAATAACAATTGAATTTCTACCTCCTTATGCTCCAGAACTAAATCCTGTCGAATATGTTTGGGGTAAATGGAAACGATATCTTCTTCCTAACTTTTGTCCGGAATCCTTTGAAACTTTGAAAAAAGAAGCTAAACGTTCATTAAGAAAATTGAAACGTAGAATTAATCCTGTTAAATCATTCTGGAATCAAGCTCGGTTGTCTATTTAAATTGGTGATATATTATGCAAATGTCAGTAATCTGTGGGAACCACTCGGGTTTTACAGTTGATTTTGAAAATGTGGGAACTCCACCGTTTTTTAGACTTTAGAAACTAAAAATTAGGATCCATTCTTTCCATAAATGAATGTAGGAACTATTACTTTTAGAAAAAGTTCTCTTATATCGAACTCAACGTTATTCAGAACTAGCATAAATTCTATTTTCAATCCATATCTATAATTCAGTAATTATCGTTTTATTTTTCGCGTGAGCGGGTTGGAGGGCGCGAAGCGTTCTTGTAGAGAACGAGCGGGAATCCGCGAGCCCGTAAACACGCGACTCTGCGTTAAAATCAGAAAACATTTTTTTTCGAGAAATTTGAACGCAGAGGCACGCCCTAATAATCGATTAAAAGTCATTTCAAAAATACTTTATCTTTGCTTGAAATACCGATCCGATTCTTCTAAGATATTTTTGAGATGGCTTTTGTAGAATTTTAAATTTAAAAAACTCAATATTCTAAAATACGTTTACAAAGAAAAATTCATTTGTTAGTAATTTGTCTTCTTTCAATTTTACAAAAGTCCAATTCCTAAAGGAATTTATAAAATAGTATTTTCATCTTTTGTGCTGGTTCCCCAAGCGAGAATTTTATTTAAAAATTTATTTGAACGATAATTCTTTTTAGATTTTATTTAAAATTCCACTTAAAATAAAAATTCTACTCAGAACTATATGTCCAAAATTTGGATCCCAACTGTGCTTATAATATTATGATATTTTTATATAAAATGTTATACTGCTCGAACGCATAAACATGATACTAAGTTATTAACGGTCGAATTTTGGGAAAAAATAGCGGGATTTGCGACATTTTAGAGCATGGCTAAAACATTCAAATTATTGAAACAATTTAACCTAAGTATTCTATTTATGCGTCCGAGTAGTAAATCGGATTCTCATATAAAATATCGAATCGAATTGTTGAAAATGAATTCTCTATCTATTTCTGTATTATGGGAACAGTCGATTGAAGTATTTTTGTTAATCCCCATTATGAAATTTTTCAACAATTCTATTATATAATTATCATCCAATTATAAACCGCCCACAAAGATCCTGTCTATTATTTCCATTTTTCTAATATTCTTAAAATATCATTGCCAAATTTTTCTACCTTAGCAACACCCATTCCTTTTACAGAAGACAATTCTTCCGGAGTCTCCGGCATTACCTTTGCAATTTGAACAATGACAGGATTTTGAAGCACCATAAACTTTTTCCATTTTCTTCTTCTGGCTTCTCTATCTCGAAAATTTTTTAATTCTTGAATCAAGTTTTTGGCAGGGATCGCTTTTTTTTCGTTTTCTGCATCCAAACTTTTTTTCTTACGGGGAACCTTTGGAATCACCGTGGAAGAAAGGATTAATTTAGGATATTTATCCCCTACGATTTTTACTTTTTTTTCTGAAATCCATTCGTCCAAGATTTTCAGAATCGCTTCTTCCGCAATGGAACGTAAAGAACCGTATTCGACTAAACGATCCAATTTTTTTCTCAGAATTTCGTTGGATCTAGAACCACGCAAGACTCCTACAATCATTCTTTTACCAAACTTACCTGGAATTTGTTCTAATACTTTTTCAATCGTTCTTAATTCTTCCTTTGAGAAATCATATCTTTCCCTTACTTCTTGTTTTAATCGTTTGTTTTTTTCTCTTTCCAAAAACTGATCTCTTTCGTCTGCAAAAAAAGATTCTGCAGATTCTTTTGCTAAACAGATGTCACAGGTTTTACATGGCAATACCTCTTCGTCAAAATAAGAACAAAGTGTTTGTTGTCTGCATTTGTTAGAAATGGAATATTCTTTTAAATGAGAGAGTAACGTTTCTCCTCCTTTTCGATTGTTTTCTTTTCCTATTATAAAACCTTGTGTTACAAGATCGGAAGGATGATAAAAAAGAACGCAATCGGACGATTTTCCGTCCCTTCCAGCCCTACCCGCTTCTTGATAATAACTTTCCAAAGATGCAGGTATCTGATAATGAACTACTAAACGAACGTCTGGTTTATCCAATCCCATTCCAAACGCGTTAGTCGCCACTAAAACATTCGTCTTTCCGTTGTTATATCCATCCTGTGTTCTCTCCCTACTAGAATCGGTTCTTCCTGCGTGATATTTGCCTACTTTGAATCCATTCTTCTTTAGAAAACCATAAACCATTTCCACTTTTTGTCTAGTTGCACAGTAGACGATCGCTCTTCCACTTGAGATTTTTTGAAAGTTTCCTTGGATCAAAAGTTTTAAAAGTTCATTTTCTCTTGAAATTTCGTTTTGAGGAAAACGAACCGAAAATCTAAGATTTTCTCTATAAAAACTTCCTTTGATCAGTGTTGGATTGTTGAGTCCTAACGAATCCGATATGTCCTTGATGACCTTGGACGTAGCAGTGGCGGTTAACGCGATTATAGGTATCGATTTTGGATATTTGTCCCTTAGTTCGTATAACTTTCTATATTCGGGTCTAAAATCGTGCCCCCATTGAGACACACAATGCGCTTCATCTACAGCAATTCTTGCCAAAGGAAATTTCGAAAGAATTTCAAACACCTGTCTTCCAAGCGCCTTTTCGGGTGAAAGATATAAAATTCGGATTTTTCCAGTAGCGGCTCTGCTTAAAATTCTTAGTTGTTCTAAATCGTCCTGAGTAGAGTTACAATATTCCGCCGCGATTCCTTTTGCCTTGAGCGAATCTACCTGATCTTTCATCAATGCGATCAAAGGAGAAATTACAAGCGTCAATGAGGTTTCATCTAAAATTGCCGGAAATTGATATATGAGAGATTTTCCTCCTCCCGTTGGAAGGATAGCTAATGTATCTTTTCCAGCAATTAAGGATTCGATCGCCTCTTTTTGTCCGGATCTAAACTTGGATAATCCCCATTTTTTTTTGAGAATATATTCTAAATTTTGAATATTTTGGTTTTGTTCTGAATTCATTGGATCTGGAGTCGTAAATATTCGATTGTTTGATTACTTTCAATTAAACTATAAATATAAAATTTTGTCCTAAAGTCAGTCTCTTTTTAAAAGAAACTTTAAAAATTCTGGTATCGTGTAAATTTTATTTTAAGTTCCTAAATGTGGAAACTCGTGCATGAGCTAGAAACTTAAAGGAAATTCAAATACTCTTAAATTAACGTGAGTTCGATGTAAGAAAATCTGGGCGAACTTCCACAGGCAGTCGGGCTGGACTCTCAGCTCTAGTCAATAAATTGCATGCAGGAAATTTAATACGATATTTCAACTTAAGTTTTAATTTAGAACGGATCCATAGAGAGAGTTCTACTGAGTTCAACGCGATCTGTCGAGCGACTATAGAAGCGAGACACTGAGTTTGAGAGAGCCACTCTGCTGAGCTTCCTCGCATCGATCCCTTTCAAGTTACTCAAGTGAAAATAATAAGAAATGTTACTACTCAATCCTTAAAATAGTAAAGCGACAGCTTCCGTGGGAACTACTGCGATTTTATCAAAAAGTTTTCTTGTAAAACAATTGGGGAACTACCACAAACTTAGGTTTGTCTGTAAAATGATGTGGGAACTCACACTTTTAGAAATTTTTTACTCGCGCCGAACTCACCTTACAATGGGATTTAAATTTTGATAATAGCCGCAAAACAGCGGTTTTGTGCAAAAATCTGATAGATGATGATTCTTTTATAGTAGTTCCCGCAATTTTCAAAGTTTAATTGCAAATTCACGATTTGTGAGAGTTCCCACATCTATTTTTTTACGAAAAAATTGACCTAAGATTTCTTACACCGAATTCACGTTAAAATAGTAAAACACGTTTCCTGTGTGTAGGAACTACTACAAATTACATTTTTTTAATTTCGGAATTATTACCTTTTTATAATAAAGTTGTTGAAAAATTGGTAAAATTCTTGTACCGATACCTGAAGATACAACTCTATGTGTAATGATATCGAAAGAAAAAGTTTTAAAGAATCCTAGAATGTCGCAAGCCTTGTTTGGTGTCTCCCATCAAGAATTCAAAACACTTTGTGTTCCATTTGGTCTTGCGTATTTATCTTTGAAAGAAGAAATAAAACATAATTTTACCAAAGGTAGAAAATCAATCTTACAGGATATAGAAGAGAATTTATTTTTTATTCTTTTTTATCTAAAAACTTATCCGACCTACGACGTCTTGGGAGCGGTATTTAAAATGGATAGGACTACTGCTTGTAAGTTGGTAAAGCTTTTGGCGGAAGTTTTATTTCTTTCACTTGGTTCAATGAATACTCTTCCCGCAAATGAAATTTCCGATCTCAAAAAAAAGTTGAAGAAGTTAAAAAAACTGAAGTATGTAATCATAGATGGAACAGAAAAGGCCCAACAGGTAAGGATTTACAGAAAAAATTCTACTCTGGAAAAAAGAAAAGACATACGATTAAAAACTTAATTTTGACAAATAAAGATAAAGCAATCTTATTCTTATCGAACACGATATCTGGTAAAACGCACGATCTTAAAGTTGCGGAGAATACGATGATTACTTCTGCGATTCCTAAAGATGTGGTATGTATCCTTGACTCCGGTTTTGAAGGAATTGAAAAGACATCAAAAAAAGTGAATATTATCAAACCGAAAAAGAAACCTAAGAAAAGAGAACTTACCGCTACACAAAAAGCAAAGAATACAAGAATTAGTAAAAAAAGGATTTTCGTATAAAATGCTTTTGCCGATATTAAAAGATTTAGAATTACATCGGATGTCATTAGATGTTTTAGAAAAGACTTTAAACATCTCGTTTTTGTTTTAGCCGCAGGGCTTTGGAACCTTCATTTATTTTTTAATAAACGTTTTAATTACTAATTTTTCAACAACTCTAATATATTGAAAACTGAGTTTCTCTAAATTACGTTAATTCATTTATTGTTCTTGAATTTACTATTCGTTTTAATTAAAATTTTAAATTGTAATTTCAACAGCTCAAAAATATGTA
>NZ_AKWY02000030.1:5000-40062 GCF_000306255.2 Leptospira noguchii serovar Panama str. CZ214 | reverse complement strand
ATAAACCATTCCGCTTGGAAAGTTCTAAGAACCGTTTCTAATATGGACATTCTTTTATTGGACGACGGTCAAAAAATTGAGTCTGCTTTGGTAGAAGATTCTGTTGGTACAGATTCTCTTTTGGTTCCAGATGTTTATTGGAATCGTTTGAATCTTCAGGAAAGAAAAGCACTTCGGGGCAAACTTCCTTTTCTATTGAGAAAATATTCTAAGCAGATCGTTTCTATGAAGCGTCTTCATAACCGGGCGGGTAAAATCAAATACAATCGAGACGTTGGCAAAATGAAAAAGTTTAGTATTCGGGTTCATACTGGTGTTTGGGCGACTTTAGGTGTGTTGGCGGCGGCTCATGGGGTTTCGAGGTGTTATCTTTTTAATTACATGCTTTGGTTGGAGGACAAGGGGGATTTTTTTGTGAAAAGTTTAAACCGGGGAGTTCCTAGCTTTCACTGGACTTACGAAATGACTTGGAAGATCAACAGAAGACAAAATCTCATTTCAAGAGAATTAAAATTTGAACCGAACCCAATGACAGATAAATACCCATACTATCTAAAAGAATAAAAATCTTCCAAATAAAATAGACTCTATCGCAGTAACGCGTGCAAAGTCTATGTGCAAGTTATAGACAAAATCATAAAACGATATTCCTTAAAATAACGTGAATTCAATGTAACCAATGCAAAGCGATTCTTATGTTGCGTCTAAAACGCGGTCCATAAAGAGCATTTGCTTAATTTGAATACGATCGAGTTAGAAAACTTAGCACGTTTTATCCAATGCTAACGCAACGTCGCAGTCCGGATAAAGCTCAGCGAATGGCCCCTTCTGAACTCAGAGGACACTTACCTATTTTAAGATCGACAATCAGGAAACAACATTAAGTTTAAATTGGTGTAAAAAGCGCGATCGCGAGCGGTTCGTCAGTATTCTATAATAAAAAAACTTATTCCTCTAATATAAAACTATTTGTATAAAGCCTATAACCATTCCAAATTCGATCCAAAGGATATACTTCTTTAATAGCATCTAATGCCTCTTGAAAACGGATATAAAGAGGAACTTTAGCTACACTCCGTTTTGTAAAACGTTTTAAAAAATCCACGTGGGCAGTATCAGTCTGTTCCCCAATAAAAATCACACCAGGACTTTGAAAATTTTGAGAGATCCAAAAAAAAGAATCTCTATAATTTATAATATCATAATATTCATCATCTAAAAAAGAAGAAGTAAAAATCCAATTCCCCTTTTTCGGAGAACCATAAGAATCAGCAAGCGCTTTTCCGCCTAAACTTAAATGCACCTGATCAACAATTTCCAAAGGATCCTGAAGAATATAAAGGCGACTTTTAGAATCAGAACCTAACTTACCGGAACCCGCCTCAAAAACTTCAAGTTCCTTCAAAGACTTTTTCCAACTTTCTTGAAGTTTAGAATTTTCTAAAAATTGAATTCGATACTCCGGATAAAATTCTTCTTTAGTGGAAACAGCTGAATTGGAAACTAAAGACTGAGGATTATTTACCAGATAAAATTTATCTTCCGTTCTTGGAACTAAAGGAATCCTAAAATGATATGAACTCAAATAAAGATAAGTAAGTTTATTTTTTGCAAGTTTAACATTTCTTCTATATTCGTTTTCAAGTTCTTCCCTAAGTAAAACTTCGTAACCACCTTTTGCCGCCTCCTCTAAATATTGAAACAAAGAAGCCCTAAGTTTACGATTATCTTTAAACGCAAGATCACCTTTAGATTTTCCTTTAAAAAAACGGATATAAAAGGTCTCAAGTCCGAGATCCATCACTGCAAGAAATTCTTGATCTGCGGGAAGTTTTTCTTTGAGTTTATCAGCGACAGAAACAAAAATAGGAATGTCCTTATAATCGGGAATGGAATTTAATACCACGGGCCGAGTGAGAGATAAAAGATCTTTTGCTAAAACTAAATCAAAGAAAACTTCTGAATTATTTTTCTTAAAACAAAGTTTTTGCAAATACACAATCCAATCCAGTAACTCCGTTCTATCTTTAGAACTAAAACGATTTCCTCGTTTGGATCTGATCGTAGAATTTAAGAATTCAATAAACTCGTTTGGAGACTTAGAGGCCGCCTTTTCATAAAGTAAAAGCCATTCCGTATTTTCGTCATTTTTAGCAACGGAGGAAATCTTACCCAAATGAAATAACAATTTATTATTTAGAATATTCTTATCTTTGAATATATTTTTAGATTCTGTCTTATAACGAGAACCAATTTTATCCATCCAATTCTTACTTTTAGGCAACTCTCCCCTAGAGAACAAAGCTTGAGAATAACCAAGTATCATACGCAAAGCTCTGGATTTTGCTCCAGCATTCCACTCGTATTCCACCAAAGATTCCGCGAGTAAATCCACTTCTTCGTTTTCTTGAAACGGAACGGAATATAAAATCAAATGATATAAAAGACTTCTTTCTTCCGCATCTAAAGACTCGAATAGTTTAGAAGAATTTCCATAAACCTCTGAATAAAGAGAATAAGGAGAAAACCAAGCACCCGTAATTTCTCTTCTCCAATTTCGAAATAATCTTTCTCTAAATTTTCCCGTATCTTCTTCGGCCTCTTTTCCTTTTAGAATTCTGAGCGCCTCTTTCCAGTTTCCAGAAAGAATCAAATACAATTCTTCTTTTCTACGGATTTGATTTTTAGACAAAGCGTTTCCTTGTAAAAAATACTTTTGAGCGTATAGTCCTTGAAGAATTTCTTCCACAGTTTTTATTTCATCAGGATCATTGGTAAGCTCAAGCGCGAGTTTACCGGCAAACTCGCCCACTTCTGGTTCGTAATTAATTCTTGCAATTTTTAGAATATTCTTATAATATAAATAAGGATCGTAAAAGGAAAAAATGGTTTTATCGAAAACTTTTAAGGACAAAGGTTCTACGGAAACACCACTCTTTAACAAGTACAAAGTTTTTAACAGATTTTTCTTTTGAAAATCAGCTACATCTTCAAAAGAATAAGAATTACAATCGGAAAGATGTTTATCCAAATAACAATTCAAAAGCGCCGAAAATAAAATCGAATCTTTTACGGCTTCCACCTCTGTATCCCGTAAAAGGTTACCGTAAATTTCTTTCATTGTAGCTTCTGGAGAAAGTTTCCACTTTAAACGAAGAACATCCAATTCCCCAGACAAAAGTACATTCTCCGTTTTTAAAAAGGACCGATACGAAAAAGCGTGTGTATACGCCTCTCTTACGTTGTCTTTCCTTTCTTTTTCTCTAGCTAACAAATGTAGATTTTCCAAAGATCCAGGCATATCTTTTTTTCTTAAAATACTGGAACCTAAAAATAAACTTCCAGAAATTTTTACAGAAAATACGCTTTCGGGGAAGGTGGTGGCACAGGGATCAGTTACATTACAAATTACAACATTACGAATTCCTGATGCACTTAGCACCTCATAAAGTTCGGAAACTTTTCCAAGATGTAGTTTTGTTTGCCCGTAAAAAAGCGCCGAAGAAATTTCATTTTGATTGTGAAAAAGATCCCGAATCGCAAGATTTTTTTCAGATAAACTTTCTCCGAAAGAATTTTCTTCGTTTATATTTGGAAACGGAGATACAAGCATATCCGTTTCTAAATGTATAGAAAACACTTGGTTCGGAGCGATCTTTTTTACAGAAAGAGTAGAATTAAAATTAGGCGATCCATCTACAAATGCAACGTTACGCGTCGTTCTACGATCCTTTTCCCGAATCGGTCTCAAATGAGAAGGTCTAAAAACCAAGGAAAATTTTTCCGGAAGAAAGTTTCGAATTTTTTCAAGATCTATATGATCCCCGAGTTGGACAAACCAAGTTTTTTTAGAAATAAAAGGAATTTTTCCGGAATTGGAAATCCGACTCAAAACGTCTTCTAACTTTCCAGTGTTATCAAAGTATTCTTCGCCTGATGAAGTGGCTCGATAAATTCTTATTTTATCTTCGACGGACTCAACTCTAAGATAACCTTCGTTTACTTCCAATAAAGAAGTCGCAGAAGGTTCTTCGATAAATATTCCAAGATACCCGTCCAAGTCCTGGTTTTTACGACTGATACCCCCAAGTTCTTTTTCTAAATCCTTAGAAAGTTGAACGTAATTTTTCAGTAAACTTTCGGACTTTTCCTTTTTTTCCAATGTATTTTGAATTGCTGAATAGTAAAACTTCTGCTTTCTAACTAAGTCCTGTAGTTTTGTTATATCTTCCGTAAAATTTGGATCTTCCGATTCGTGTGGAATTTTAATAAACTGACGATATAGTTTTAATTTGTGAAGCCGATCCAGACTTTTAAATCCGTCCGAAAATTTTCCAGATTGAAAATTGAGTTCCGATTGAATTTTAAAAAGTTTATATATTATAAAATACTTAAATTCACTTATTAAATGAGGATGAGACAACAAAAGAGTACTAGCTCTATCGATTTTTTCCTTGGCTTTGGAATCGTTTTTTTCTTTTCTGAAAATCTCCGCTTGGGTTACCAATGCTTCGATCCATTCTTGAATATAATAAAATTCGTTTGCGGTTTCGGATGCGAGTTCTAAAACAGAAATTGCTTTTTGAGAGTCTTCCAATCGAACGTAAAGATTGGCTCTGCTAATCGAATAGGAAAGTCTTTCTTTTCTAGAATATGGATCATCCGCAAGTCCTACCACTTCCTTAGGAACCAGGGACGGATTTTCCAAAAGTCCAGCAGACCTTCCAAAAAATTCAAAAGCGGAAACGACATCCCCCATTCTAAAAAACTGTTCCCCCTGATAGTAATAGATCAGGGCCAAAGTAGGATCGTGATCCGAAAAAGAATTATAAAATTTTAATATACATTTCTTAGTCTCGGAATGTATCAACTCTTCTTGATACCGAACTTCTCCCAAACAACCTTTTACAAAATCAGATTTAGAAGAAAGAAGACGTTCGGCAGCAGAACGTAAAGTTTTTAGTTCAAGTTCCGGGTCTTCATTTGTATTTTCCAAATGCCCGAAATAGGAATAAAGTCCTCTTTTAAAGGAAGTTCTAGCTTTAGCCGCAAATCCTTTTTCGGCTTCAAATCTTTCGGCTTGTTCGTAAACATCAATGGCAGTTTTAAATTCATCCCTTTTAAAATGTAAATATCCTAAATCGTTTAAAGAATTGGCTCCGATCAAAGAACCGGCTAACGTAGTTTCCAAACCCTTAGATTTTACATAAGCAAGTCTGGAATTAATTTCTTTAATGGCTTCGTCTATCTCCATAGACGCGATTAAATTATTCACTCGAATTCCACTGGTCATCAAAGGTTGAAACTTAGGAGAAATAGCTTCCGGAAATCTCCCTTCTCCAGAAATTCGAACCCCATCCGGTAGAGCCACTTCCCAGACCCAGTCCCAAAAATAATCCCAAAAAGCGAGTTTAACTCCCTTTGGAATCCAACCAGTTCCGATTCGATCGGCGACGATTTTATCTGCTTTGGTTAGATGCAATTCTGATAATTTATATTTTCCTAATTTTTGATAACAAAGCGCCAAGCCGTTATGAAGATTGACCGGATCGATCCATCCGTTTTCTCCGTTCAAAGAAAGCGCATCCTTATAATAAGGAACCGCGTTAGAATATTCCCCAGCCTCCATATACGAAAGACCGGTTAACGTGAATAAAAGAGCGAGTTTAAGTTTATACTGTTCTAGTTTTTCCGCGCTGTCCTTACCAACGACCGTTTTTTTAGATTCGTTTCTAAAGTAAAGATCAGAAGCCGCTTTTAATTTCTGAACCGCAGACTTATAATCGGCCACATAAATAGAAGATCTCGCAGAATTAAAAAGAAAAATCGCTTTTTGACGATAATCTTCAAACTGTGTTTTAGAAATAATATAATCCGAAAATGAATCTACTTTGGAATACTGTTCGTTCGCCTTAGGATAATTTTTCAGTAAAAAATAATTATTTCCAAGATTCAATCTCAGATCAGAAAGAGCCTTTTTATTTTCGAAATTATCCCCTAAAAGTTCTAAAACCTGGCTGTATAATTCTATGTTTTCTTCAAAATTTTTCTCGGGAAAATATTTTTCATAAACACTTGCATATCTCTCTTCGTCACTTGGTTGATCTTCTCCGGACTTTCTATTTTTTAATATGTCCACATACTGATACATCCAACCTAAAAGTTGATAAGCCTCGTAATATCTCGGATCTGCAAAGATGATCCAGCGTAATTCATATTCAGCTTGTTTAAAATCTCTAAGAATCTCTTCTTTTTTAGAAGAGGTCATCGATTTAGTAGAATTGTAATACGTTTCACGAATCACACCTCGATTGATCAAGTAATACGAATAACCGTATAACGTAGCCAGATCCAAAACAGGTCTGGCTCTAGGAACGGCTTCCTTATAGTATTGATTGATATAAACAAGGCCTTCCTCCGCAAGCGGGTCGACCTTAGCAATATCAATCACATCCAGTTGATTCAAAAGTGCTTTTTTTCTTTCTTCGCTTAAAGAACCGGACAACTTAAATACCGCATCCACCATCATCCTTTGATAATAAACCGCAAATTCCTTATAAAGGCTTTCCAGAAATAAGTTTCTACTTTTTACTAAAAACATATTTTCAGTATTGTAAAAATAATGAAAGGCGGCGTCTTGAAGGTTCCCTCTTCGATCGTGATCCCTCGCTTTGTTTTCAAAATAAATAAAAGAACGTTCTATTTCTTTTTCTTCTAAGTCTACGCCTAAAAGAGGATCGTATTTTTCTAAATAGATCCTAAGTTCGTCGAAAGATTTTTGAACCTCTCCAAGTCCTTTAAAATTACTCGATTTCAGAAGATGTGCTTTTAAAAAGAGAGGATCACTTTGGACAACCTTGGATAAAAAAGTATCCAATAAAGAATTACTTTCTTCGAAAGAACCTTTTCCGTTTAAACCTAGAGATTTAATATATAAGAAATATTGAAACAACCTAGGAGATTTATTTTCAAGAGAATTAGATTCGATTGAAATTTCGGCTGCGCTTATTTTTTCCGAAAAACTTTTTCCAACGACCACTTCTCCATCAATCCGTTCGTATAAAAGTTTTAAGTCTTCTTTTCGAGCGTTAGGATCGTTTGCTACTCTAAAAAACGGTTCCGGAATTTGATAACGATGTAAATGAGCGTTTTTATACTGTAGATCTCCCGACTTTCTATAAACATCTCTAATCCGATAATAATCCGGATAATGAATTATAATTTCATCATATACTTTTAAAGAATGCTGAAGATTTCCCGACTTTCGAGCCAAGTCTCCTTCTTCTTCCAAAAGAGAAGCCAATAAATTTTTTCCAGTATCTGAAATGGCTCTAATTTGTTCGTAGTATTTCCTCAATTCTTGAACAGAAACAGTAAGTTTTTTTTCATTGGAAAGAAATAAACCGTAAGCCAAACCATAAACCGGATTTAAACGAGACGATAAAATTTCTTTTTTTGTGTTTTCTGCAATTACAGCTCTTCCGGAATTTTTTGCTTCCTCGTATTTTAAAAGAAGGGCCTTAGCGGAAATCAAAGGATAAATCGGATCTTGCGAAAAATAAAACTCGATCGCGTCTATCGCCAAAAGAAAATCCTCAAAACTCTGTTTTTCCTTGTATTTCAAAGCGAGTTCATATTGGGAAATGATGTCCTTTTCTTTGGACACAGAACCAGAGGCCGGAATAAAATAGATATTTAGAGTATTATAATATGCTGCAGTAAATAAAATAGAGCCGCCGTTAAACGAAGAAAATCTGGAATCAAACAAAGAATCGTTACCCGAAGTCAACCGGCGGACCGTGCCCGTTTTCAAATCCTTTTTTACGATCAGACTATTGTCCCTTTCGTCCAAACGACCATTTCGATTTGTATCGTTTTGAATCGAAGTATAATACAAATACCGTTTATCTTCCGAAAGAGACGGAGAAAAATTGAGATAAGAATCTTTGGTAAGTCTTTCGTTTTTACCGGAAATAAGGTCCAAAAGATAAACGTCTCCAGAAACTCCATCCTGATACGAAATATAAACGATCGATTTACCGTCCCGCGACCAAAATGGAGAAGCTCCCCCCCTTTGAGTCAACAATTTCATCGGCTCTTTTCCTTCCGTATCTAAAACGACTAAATTTTGAATTCCTGGAGTCAGGCGATCCGTAGAAAACACCAAACGGCGTCCATCCGGCGCAAAAAAAGGATCCGTATCTACGTAAGAATCCTTTTTACCGGCATCAGAATAATTAGAATTTGTTAATATTATAAAGTCTGAATTTATAAACCTTTTTCCCTGAAGGATTTTTTCTGCCCATAAACCCGGATTCATTTCAAGTAAAATCAAATCCCCGGAAGAATCGTATTGTTCAGACACGAAAACTAACTTCTTTCCGTCTGGACTGATTGCAGGTTTATATTCAGGAGCAGGATGAGTAGTAACCGGAACCGTAATTGAACTTTTTAAATCTCTAAACCAAATATCGTAATTTCCCTTTTGACCGGTTGTATAAAAAAGATAACTTCCGTCTGCGGTGGTAGAATTATATAAATTATTTCCTCTCTGCACAGTAAGAGGGAAGGGTTTTTCGTTTTCCGGAGTAAAATAATTTACAGCAATCGAAGTATAATTGAATTCCAAAGGTTTAATTCTGGAAACCGCTCGAAAGATAGAACAATGATAAAAAAAGAAAAAGCTAAAGAAGCAGATTCCAAATCGAATCATAATCTACTCCTTACGAATCCACTTGCCAGGAGACTTTTCGTAGTATTCTCCTTTTTCCACAAGTCGATACCAAGTCAGTTTTAAATGTTCCGACTTTTCCTTAGAAACTGTTTTAGAATCATTTTCGAAACGACTAAAAACCACTTTATTTCTATGTTCATTGGTAAGAGAAATCAAAGATTCAAGCCTGGACTTAACATCTGTCTTGGAAAGTTCATTTCTAATTCCCGCTTCAGAAGCGGCTGGATTAATTCTAAGTTTACCGTCCAAACCTTCTGCCAAAAAACCTTCTTCTTTCCAGGTTCTAATTTCCGGAGCCAAATAGGCGAGAGCCTTTAAGGACATTAGAATATTCTTATCTCCTAAAGTGTAGTTTTCTCCAGAAAAATCTTTTTTCCAAACTTCGGCGCCCGCAGAGGAATTTTTGACCGAAGAAATGAGCCAACCGTCCTTTTCCAAAATACGATCCTCTCCGATCATCTGTTTTTCCGCAGCAGTCTGAGTTTGAGTAAACGTAATCAAAGGAGATTTAATGACACAATTTGTCAAAAAAATCTCTGAAAGAAAAAATAAGAATATTAGAATATTTTGATTTTTCAATTTTACTTCCTCCTCATCGATACGTATCAACTTCGGTTCTCGCCCTTTTAAGGAAATTTGCAAGGGGCATTCTTTGTTGAGAGATTTGGCTGTTTTCCAAATTGATGATCGTATTTAAAACGGAACGTTTAAAACCTATGACCGCGTAGACGAGTCCTTTTGACAACTCCACTTCTATCTTGTCCACGGCGTAACTGTTATAGATAAAATCGGTGAATACATTTGAAGGTGTAAAAATATTTACTGCGCTTTTTGCAAAATCCTGACCTATTTGAAACACGCTAAAGAATAGATTGATGTTTGGAATTGGGTCCGCCAAATTTCTACCGGAGACATTTAAATCTGCCTTGATTTTTCCATCGTCTATCTTGGATCTTCTTTTAGGTGGAAGAAGTTGTTTTAAATCGATGTCCTTGATTTGGACAACCGCGCTAAACTCCATCTTTTCCGGATCTCCTCCTCCCACGTTTATGAGTATGTCTTTTCCATTTACAAGACCATCCAAAGTAAACACTTTCAAATATTCTAATTTAAGAAAGTTCTCAGAATAGTCAATTCTGGCAGACAAACCGGGTTGACCGTTTTTAGGTTTTACGTAGTCAAAAGGGATTCCACTGATGGAAGGATGTGTTCCTACAATCTGTTGGATCGTAAAATTAGAAGCAGGAATTCTTCCGTAAGTGCGAATAAATTTTTCCTTATTTCCGTCGATAAGATTACGAGTTGTTTTAATAGAAAGATCGTGAACAAACGAAAATTCCGCATCCAAACCTTCGACTCGATAGAGTTTACAATCTTCGCCTGGACAAAACTCGTTCGCATAACCGAAGTTAGAGTTTTTAGAAATCAAAGTTCCACTCGCAATCGAATTTTTAAGCCGGAAACGAACTGCAAAAAGACCCTCGAAATTGATCCCCTTAAAAAGATAAGCCGGTTTGTCAGATCCTAATTGTATATTTCCCTCTAAGTCGGGAATCAGATCTCCTTCCGGAGTCTTTTTCAAAAGACCACTGGTCACAATTCTAAACTTAGATTGAAAAGCAGTAAGATCAAAATTAGAAAGAGTAATAGAAGAATCTTTTGCTATCTTCAGGTTCAGGTCCATTTTAAGATCTCTTATCTGAATTCCAGGTAGATCAAATAGAAATTTACCGGATACGGATTGAGTACCATCCAAAATAGAATAGTTCACTCCTCCGGTTAGAATAATCTGATTTCCTAAATTGTTTCTGACAGGAGCCAAACTTTCCCGAAGAGAAAACGGAAGTGTAGGTGTTAGGCGATCCAACTCTGTTTTAATTACCAAAGAATTCAGATTCACTCTAAATCCTTTCCCTAAACCTAAATTTCCTGTAGATGAAATTTTAAGAGATTCTTTTCCTTCTAAACTTTTAGTAGAAATTGAAATAGAATCTAAACGAACTAAATCTGGAATAAACGGTTTTGAAAATTGAATTCTGGATTTTAAATCCAAATTTATAGGAATCGGGGACGATTTTCCTCTTCCCATCGGAAAACGAAAACCTGAAAGTTGAACGGCTCCATCTACATTCAAAGAATTGAATATTCCTGATACCTTCATTTTTAAACCCAAAATTCCGTTTAGGGTTTTTACATAATCCGATAGGTTCAGATTTTGAACCGAAAGATCCAAATCCAACTGGGAACCTCTCAATATGTTTCCAATCGCCGCCAATTGAATTCCATTGTAGTCAACCGACAGTTCTTTTAAAGTAAGACTTTCAAGTATTGGAATCGGCTTACTAGCGTTAGGTGTTTCTTGGGTAAATGGATGAAGTATAAAATCGGCTAAAAATTTCAACTTAGGAATTTTATGATTTTTTCCGCCAATAGAAATCAAAAGATCCTTTGCTACAATATCCGTTTCCACTTTCAATCGAGTATCCTTTCCAGAAATGGTAATCGGAGCCAAACTCAATTCTCCGTCCAATTTCATTTTAGGAATTCCCGGAACCGTAGATAAAAAATCGGAAAGAGGTTTTAAACGGATCAAAGACTTTTGAATCCCAAATTGAACATTTCTTTCTCTGGAAGAAACCCCGGTCATTTCTCCTCCACCAGATAACCAAACGTCTTCGTTTACTTTTAATTCTAGGGTTTCTAATTTGAGTTTATCTTCTTTTTCTAAATAACCGAGTTTATACCTAAGACCAAATCCAAAAGGAGCGAGTAATTTATTTTGTACTTTTATAGGAATCGAATCTGAACCTATATCCGCTTGAGATACAAATATTCCTCCTGGATCTCTAGAAAATTCCAATCCAAGCCTAAACGGCTGATCCAAAGACTTGGAATTGTCTTCAAAATAAATTCGAACCGTTTTTTCCGGATTCATTCTAAATCGTATAACATCAATTAACTGAAGGATCCGAACGTTCAAAGGGATTTTTCGAAATCGTACAGTGTCTAACTCGAAAGCAAGAGCAAATCCTTCCAATCCCGCTTTGTAGGAAGACAAACCGGACTCGGACGAAACATGTACAAATATATCTTTTAGTTCTAAATTGAGATAAGCGCTAACTGGGAGGATCGTGGATATTTCCTCTAAAGGAGAAGATGTTGTCTCCTCTTCTGGAGAAGATTGAGAAGAAGTAGGAAATAATTTCGACAGATTCCATTCCCCGCCTTTTTGTCTGAGATCTATCTTAAGCCCTACAAT
The DNA here is from genome assembly GCF_000306255.2 of Leptospira noguchii serovar Panama str. CZ214. Taxonomy (GTDB): domain Bacteria; phylum Spirochaetota; class Leptospiria; order Leptospirales; family Leptospiraceae; genus Leptospira; species Leptospira noguchii. Next base: position 28,069 of record NZ_AKWY02000030.1, on the reverse strand, counting down.
TGCGATTCTAGATAACTTGACTCTTCCTAATAAAATTAAAGGTAGATTGTAGGAAAGTTCCAACTCTTTTACAGAAAGGACCGGACGTTCTTCAAAAGTTGAATCCGATTTTAATACTAAGTCTTCGAACGCAATTCCGTAAAAAAGAGAAAATTTAGTTACTGTAAAGTTAGCGGTGCCTTGTATAGAACCGTGTAGTATTTTGGAAAGTAAGAGCTGTCCCGTATAACGGTTAAAGACAAACTTGTAAATAATAAATAGACTCAGTAGGAAAAAATAAACTTTTTTATGTTTTTGAAAATGAAGTTTAAATGTTTCCACTTACTTTTTAAAGAGGATCAATTAGTATTCGAAGGATTCAAGTGCTTCTTCGAGCGTCTTATAAATTTCGAAGATGCTCGCAAGTTTCGTAATCTCCATTAGATTTTCAATATCGGAATTTAAGTTCGTAAAAACCATTCTACCTTTTAAGCCGTCTATGTGTTTGTATATATTCAAAAACATACCTAATCCGGCTGAGTTAATAAAAGGAACTTTCTTTAGATCGATGATAAATTTAGGAACGTCACCTTTGGAAATATATTCTTCTATCTTCTGACCTAACTCGAACTCATTTCCCGCTTTTATCGGCCCTTCAATCTTGATGATGTGGACGTCGTTTTTAGTGGTGACTTTAATTTTCATAACCCTGACTTGGATATTGGATGCAAATATAGTTTAATTTCCTGACAATTTGTAAAGAGAATTTTTCGCGTAGCACTAAAAATGACGACAAAAACCCCTTGAATCGATAACAAATCATCGTTTGTTGGAAACGCTGGGAATATTTCTGGACAAAAAGTCCACTCCTGTGATTCTTACGGTTACATATTATGGCCGAAAGACCTCCTCTCCTTTCCGTAGTCATTCCAATCTACAACGAAGAAAAAACAATTCCAGAACTTACTAAAAGACTTGGGATCTTAAAAAATCTTTTATCATCTAAACATTCTTTTCAAAAAGAAGATTTAGAAATTCTTTTTGTAAACGACGGCTCGAGAGATGAAAGTTTTGGAGTTTTGAAAAAATTTTGTTCTCAAACGCAAGGATATAAACTAGTCAATCTTTCCAGAAACTACGGACATCAAACCGCAATCACCGCAGGAATCGATGCCTCTTTAGGGGATTCCGTAGCAGTGATGGATGGAGATCTACAAGATCCTCCTGAATTTGTATGCGATTTATATTCTAAATTACTTGAAGGATACGACGTAGTTTATGCAAAACGAAAAAAAAGATCGGGAGAATCCTGGTTTAAACTTTTAACCGCTCACATATTTTACAGAATTCTAAAGGGAATCACTCGATTTGATATTCCAATCGACACGGGAGATTTTAGAATCATGAGCCGCAGGGTCACGAACGTTCTTTGTTCCATGAGAGAACAACACCGTTATATACGAGGACTTATTTCTTGGATCGGGTTCAAACAAATAGGACTTGAATACGAAAGAGAAGAACGTTTCGAAGGTAGCACCAAATTTTCCGTTGCTAAAATGCTTAAGTTCGCGTTAGACGGAATTACTTCTTTTTCCTCGGCGCCCCTCAAACTTTCTTCGTATTTAGGTTTTTTTACCGCCTTTTGCGGAGCGATTTACGCGTTATACGTCATTTATCTAAAAATTTTCACTTCCGAAACGATCACAGGTTGGAGTTCCATGATGATCGTAGTACTTATATTAGGTGGAATACAACTTCTCGCGTTAGGTATGATCGGCGAATATTTAAGTAGGGTAAACGACGAATCTAAAAGCAGACCTTTATACGTGATCGAAGACGTCTATTCTTCCGATTTTCAAAAACAAAAGACTAAGAAGAGAAAATCCTAAACGTTTCCGGATTTTCTACTCTGGAGCTAAATATGAAAAAATACAAATTCCTAATCCCAGGCATTTTGTTGTGTTTGTTTGCCTTGGGTCTTACGTTTTATATGGGATTTCGCCATTGGGAAATTTTTATTAGGACCTGCACTTTAAAGGACATTTTGACTTGGGACGAAAACATTCGCCTAAACGTAGTTTTAGATCAGTATCAGGATTTTAAAGAATTCAGAATTTGGAGGGCTTTTTTTCCATTTTTAGAATCTCCTACTTGGCCCCCTCTTCGTTCTTTATTCTCTCTGATTCTTTTGATTATCCCTGGGAATATGTCGATCACAGAAAAGGATTCTTTGTTAGGCCTTGTTTTTTACGGACTTTGTTTTCCTTCGATTCTTTATATCGTTTATAAAATTACTGGTTCTTTATGGAAAGCAGGGTTAACTTCTATCTTAACCTTAGCGTTGACTCTTCATACCACAGAAACCCCTTCCTACAGTTTATCTTCTATGTTGGAAACTCAGGGAATGTTTTTTCTATTATGGACTTATTATACTCTTTATAAGGTGTATTCATATACCTACTTAGATCCGTTTCGTTATCCATTTGAGAAAAAAGAAAAAATTGAATTGTCCGTTTTTCTTTCCCTTTTTGGTTTGTTTTTTACCAAATATCCATACGGGCTTTTATTATTTATCGCAATCTTTTTCTATGAACTACTTTCAAAACATAAAGAATATTACAATATTCTAAAATTTCTATTAAACGAAAGATACAAAGGTGTCAGAAGAATTTTTATAGTATTTGTTGTCTTGCTCGTATTTTCCCTTCCAGTTTTGAGAGCTACGACAAACATCAACTTAGATCAAAGAAAATTCAAACTCATAATCTATTATTGTACTGTGTTATTATTCATCGATTTTAATCTTTTCCTTTACACAAAAAGAGAAGAATGGAAAAAGATCGCTCCGTCTTCCATCCGAGTACTTTATCTATATGCGATCGCCCCTTCTTTGGCTTGGATTTTTAGTAACCCGGACAGAGTAATGAGCCTGATCAACGCTCAGATGATCGTAAACGAGTTCGTAAAAAGTTTTATCCTAGCCTTATTTTCTGCTCCTTCTTCCACGGTTCCAGTCAGTCACGTTTTTCAGGAACCTTGGATTTTTCGAATTTTCTTTTTTGGGGTATTTGCTTTAATCTTAATATTCTTTCATATAAAAAACAAAGGAAACTTTTTTTCTTCGATCTCGCAAACACTGAGAGATCCATTCGTCGCGGTTACGAGTATTTTATTTTTGCAATACTTGGTTATAGATGCCACCACGGGTAACAAACAGTTACGTCATGTGTTTGCTCCTCTACCCGCTTTGTTTACGATTTTTTCACTTTGGGTTTTTCGTTTTATAGAAGAAGATTCTAAAAAACTAAAATACTCGGCGATCGTGTTCGGAACCGTAGTGTTCGTTTGGAGCAGCAGTTTATATGTAAGAGAAGGTGGATTGTTAAGCGACAGTTTTGAAAAAGTTCAATACTTTTGTCTAAAGGGTTTTAGGGCGGATCTATTTCAACCCGCAAGAGATTTAACAGAAAAAATTTCTCCAGAAGGAAAATACATCGTATTCAACGGATTTCATGAAGAATTCAACTTCGATAAAAAAGGCAGATTACTTGCATCCGAAATAGATCTGTTAATGAGAATGAAAACTCTCTCAAAAGGTAAATATAGAAACGACTCCAGACACAAATGGAAATCTTGGGAAGAATTTTCGTCTGCACTTGTAATCACTCCCGTTTGTGGTCAAAAAGAAATGATGGATAAGTTTGCAATTCGTTCTGCAGCTGTAGGTAAAAGTACAACTCTTAAGAAAGAATATAAACATCCTTCTGGAAATTTTTGTATGAGAGAATACTCTATACAATGACCGAAGTCAACAATCCACACGATCGATTGATTTTAGAAATTTTTCAGAATAAAAAAAGAAACGGCTATATTTTTTAAAAACACACTACCGTTCGAAGTAGTAAACTACTGGACACTTAGAATCCAGTTTTAACTCAAACAAGAGCAAACAGAATAACTAGTTCGGTGTAAGAAATTAGCTTTATAAAACTTAATTTTCCCATACTAAACCTTAAAAAATGTGTAATGTGATTTTTCTTACAAATTTTCATTTACTCAGCCGCATAAAAATGGTACAATCATTAACGAATAATTTTTTTTAAAAATATAGAAGTCCTCGCGAAATTGCGCCAAATCTAGAATTGTTGGCTTCTCAGATTCTAAGTTTTAAAACAAACTCAACATAGTATTCCTTTCATACATCCGAGTAGTAATAGTTAGAACTTGTCTCAAAAGACATAAACGATAATCTTTATAAGTTCAGATCAAATGTTAGAGTTTCCACAGAAACAGTTACATCTGGATATTTACGAACTTTCTAGTAGTTCGTTATCAGTAAGTTTTAAGATTAGGTATTAGACTTTTACTCAAAGATATATAACAGAATAATGATGTTTTACACCGAAATAGATTTTGTGATAAAGATTTATTTTATAGAGATCAGTAAAATTATTTTTAAGTCGCTTAATATTTTATTTTTACTAAAACGACTATAAAACCTTTCATTTTGACTATAAACCTATCTTTCGAATATAAAATTAACAGTATTCCAATACTATACTGTTTGTAAAAACCATTTAGTTTTCATTTTCAATCCGTTCGTTATATTATCTTATTACAGTCTCAACGTTACTCAGAACTATAATAAAGTGCTTAAAATTCCGACTTAAAACTAGAATTTTTCTCAAAATTTACACTACTTTCTTATACAAGAATCAGTAGAAACACTAAAACTATACTTTTAATTTTATACCAGCGATCGATGAAACTTTCATTTTTTTTCACACGTTGCTTACGATTGACATAATACTTAACGTTTGAATTCAATTTTTATTTTTCGAATTGTTTATATGAAATTTTTGTCAAAAAATTATTTACTTTGTAATTTTCTTGCATATACTTTGAGTCAAAAAACAAAAAAGAGGCACACTATTATAATAATATTATAATTTGTGCCATTTAGGATGTTAAAGTATTATTTATATTTTAATTTTCGCTCTTTAAAAGTTAATATTCTCTCTACATAGTATTTTTTAAATCTTTTATGAAAGGTTTATGAAGATGACCAAGAATATCAATAAACTCAAAGTTAAAAAAACACGACTCCTACTTAAGTTTATTCTTATCCTCTTTTTACTATTCAGCATATTTTTTTTGGAAAGCTGCGCGGCCTGGCCAATTTTTTCAGGCGCCCCCGGTTTACTAGCCGGTAAAAAAGGTGGGGCAAACAATTCACTTTGGATGCTTTTCCTAGGAGTAAATAATCCGTTTGAGTCGGAGCCGTCTACAGTAGAGTTAGATCGGATCGAAATTTCCACGCCTAACGCAAATTTAGCTCGAGGCACAACTTTACATCTAAACGCCACCGCTATCTACAAAGACAATACTCGCCGAGATGTTTCCTTAGAGGGATCCTGGTATTCTGTAGATTCGAACATCCTCAAACTACTAACACAATCCCAATTTAAAGGAATGAATTTAGGTTCTGGAAACGTGAATGTATCCTTTCAAGGAAAAAGTGCAACCACAACGTTAACCGTCACATCTGCTATTTTATCCGATCTGACCGTAACCTGCGTGAACCAAGGCAGCCCATTACCTGTTGGAATCGATCGTCAATGTAAATTGGAAGGAATTTTTTCGGACGGTAGTACTCAGGTTTTAACTTCCGACCCAAGCGTGTCTTGGAACATAACTCAATCTTCTATTGCAGGTGTAAACACCACAGGTTTAGTTTCCGGGCTTTCTCCAGGTAGTACGTCTATTGTCACTTCCTTTGAAAGTAAAACTTCCAATTTGAATGTAACCGTAAGTGCGGCAACTCTTAGTTCGATCGCAGTAACTCCTGCCAACTCAAGTTATCCTCTTGGCAAAGTCCAACAGTACACAGCAATTGGAACCTATAGCAATCAGTCCACTCAAGATTTAACAAATCAGGTTTCCTGGGCATCTCTAAATACTTCGGTTGCAACAATCGATAATTCTGCATCTACCAAAGGCCTTCTTACTACTCAATCAACCGGTTCAGCAAACATCACAGCAACGTTAGGCGGAATAACAGGGCAGACACAAGTAAACGTCACTTCTGCGGTTCTTACTAACATTACAATCACTCCCGCAAATCCTAGTGTAGCCAATGGAAGAACATTATATCTTACCGCTACCGGAGTTTTTTCGGATGGTACAGTTTCCGACATTACAAACCAAGTAACTTGGTCCAGTTCCTTACCAAGTGTAGCTACCGTAGATAATTCTGCCGGTTTATCCGGAAGAATTACCGGAGTTGGAGTTGGTAGTACAAACATTACCGCTGCCATCGGAGGAGTAGATATTACTATTTCTTTAAATGTTACCAATGCTACTTTAGAATCAATTCAAGTGATTTCCGATTCCCATTCGATCGCTCGAGGTACTTCTACGTTTGTACAAGCAATCGGAGTCTACTCGGACGGTTCTTCTCAAAACATAAGCGATCAAGTCGCTTGGAATAGCTCTAATTCTTCAATATTACAAATAGCTAATTTAACTGCGGTCCCCAAAAGAGAAATACAATCTCCTTCCTCCGGGGGTTTAGGTACAGCAAGAATTACTGCAACGTTAGAGGCAATCTCCGCATATACCGACATATCGGTCAATGCGGCAACTTTAATTTCTATCGAAGTGTCACCCACCAACCCTTCGGTCGCTTCAGGGCTTACCATTCCTTTTACGGCAACTGGAGTTTATACAGATGGAAGTAATCAGAACCTGACCTCTCAAGTAACTTGGAATTCTTCCAATACGAACAGAGCGACAATCAGCAACGCAAACGGAACTCAAGGAATTGCCTTGGGTTCTTCTGCCGGAACTACAAACATATCTGCAACGTTAGGCGCCGTTACTTCTTCTGCTACTACTCTCACAGTCACAAACGCTGTTTTAAATTCAATCACGATTACTCCGTCTCTTCCTTCCGTAGCGGTAGGAAGAAGTTTAAACCTTACCGCAACCGGAACGTATTCTGATGGAAGCAATCAAGATTTGACTACTTCCGTCGCTTGGACAAGTGCGGATTCTTCCATCGCTTCTATAGACAATGCCTTGGGTAGACAGGGACAGGCGACAGGTGTTGCACAAGGAAACATTCAGATCAGTGCTGCGTTAGGCGGAACTTTATCTGCAATCAGTTTTACGGTCAATGCAGCAGTTTTAGATTCAATCCAAGTAACTCTGGAAGATTCTCCGATTGCAAAAGGAACTTCTACGAGAGCAATCGCGACAGGTGTTTTTTCAGATGGAAGCAACTTGAATATCAGTGATCAAGTTGTTTGGGATAGCTCACAAACAAACGTAATACAACTAGGAGTTTTAGAAACCGGCCCTAAAAAGAAACTGATGAATTCTCCCGCAAACGGAAACAGTACCACTGGAACTTCAAGGATCACCGCAACGTTAGGAGGTGTTAGTGGATACGCTGATCTTACAGTAATTGCTCCAAGCTTGACCAGTATTCAGATCGATCCAACACATCCGAACATTGCCAACGGTCTGTCTCAAAATTTTACTGCAACCGGAGTTTACTCGGACGGTAGTAATCAGAATCTAACCGATTCCGTTACTTGGGCTTCTTCCAATCCTGCAGTTGCCACGATCAGCAACGCTTCCGGAACCAACGGTAAAGCGACTACTCTTCAAACTGGATCCACCAATATCAGCGCAAGTCTAGGCGCCGTTACTTCAGATCCAAGTGTACTAACAGTTACAAACGCAACCTTAACAAACATCACGATCGCTCCCACTTCTTCTTTTAACATTGCAAAAGGATTGAATCAAGACTTCGTAGCGACCGGTTATTATACAGATGGTTCTTCCAGAGATCTGACCACTCAAGTGACTTGGAATTCTTCCAATACTTCTACTGCTACAATCAGCAATGCAAACGGAACTCAAGGAAGAATGGCCGCAATTGACACTGGTTCTACAAATATCTCCGCGTCTTTTGGAGGAACATCCAGCCCTAACACGAACGTAACCGTTACGTCTGCGGTTCTGAATTCTATCCAGGTTTCTCCATCAGACATTAGTGTAGCCAAAGGGAATACCAAGGCCTACACCGCAATCGGAGTATATTCAGATTTTAGCACGTTAGACGTTACTTCTCAAGTTACCTGGACTTCTTCTAGCGTTTCGGTAGCTACGATCAGCAACGCGAGCGGCCACGAAGGTTTGGCTACGACTGTAGGCACAGGAGCCACCACAATTACCGCAACTCTTACAGGAATTTCTAATTCCACCAGTTTGACGGTTACGGCTGCCGTATTGGTTTCTCTTTCGGTAGGTCCTACTAATAGTTTTGTTTATATGACACAAACTAAAAATTTTATAGCAACTGGAACGTATTCTGATGGAACGATGCAGGACATTACAACTCAAGTGACTTGGACTTCTTCCGATACAACCTTGGGAACAATCAGCAACGCCTTCGGAATAGAAGGTAGGGCAACAGGAATTGCCGCCGGTGCCGTGATCGTCACGGCAACCTTGGGAAGTATCAGTGGAAACACTTCTTTGACTGTGATCTTTTTAGATACGATCGCGCCTACGATCACAAACGTAGTCGCTTTGACTCCTACTACTCTGAGAATTACATATTCAGAAAACGTAAACGAAACACAGGCAAAAACAGCAGCAAATTACAAATTGGCCGTTACGTCCTCTGTAACTGGAAATTGTTCGGATAACAGCAACTTTACTTCTACCTCTTCTGCGATTACTGTTTCCTCAGTGAGTGGAAGCGGATCTGTATTTGTTTTAACTCTAGGTTCTTCACAAACGTCTAACGCACCTTATACGATTTTAGTGAACAAGTCAGGAGTACAAGATCTTTCTACAACTCCGAACAATTTGGGTTGTGCAAACTACGGAGACTTTTTAGGACAGGAACAAATCAAAATCGTATCTGCCTCTTGTGCAAATTCCAATTCTGTGATTTTGAATTTCTCTAAGGCTCCTAAATCTGGAAACAATATCTCCGGTTCTGCAGAATGTACTGGTTCTACAGAATGTTCTAACCGTTACAAAATTTCCGGAGCAAGCGACTTGGGAACGATTAACAGTGTGAAGATGTTAGATGGAATCGTTTGTAACGGAGCAACTGCAGATTCTGCAAAAGTATGTGTAGTGCATAACTTAGTACAAACCGGAGCACAATATACAATCATCACCGCGGATTCCGTAGACGGAGACGGATTTGACAATTCAAGCTGGGGATCAATTCGAAATTCTTTGGATACGGAGAACCTTCAATCTTCTCCAAGAGATAGGGCTTCTTTTTTAGGATGTGGAACTTCTCCAGTGAACTTTGCAGACGGACCAATCTCCATAGACCCGAACTCGTCTACGTTCGGTTATCTCGCAGATTTTAATTCTAAAATCTACTCAGGACCGAACAATTCCGGAAACGGAGCGCTCCGATTTGCCTATGACGGAAGTGTTCCAGAATCAGTTCAATTCTCCTTTGAAAAAGATACAACTGCTCAAGACGGAGATGTGACTAACGTAAGTTCAAATACAGCTTCTTCCAGAGAAAATTCTATCTCGGTTCCGCCTTACGTAACATTAGGACATTCCGGATGTACTATAAACAACGGAACTCTCTCTACAGGATGTGGTCCAGATAACGAAAATGGAAGAGGAGTGTTCTCTACGGGAATTCTTTCCAGCGCTTCCTATCTATTTGTTGCAGGTGCAAAAACCATAGCGGATGGACTGGGACAATACTTATTCGATTATCTGTATTACTCCGCAGATCCGTCTTCTAATATGAGTTTCAAATATATAGACCTAGGATCAATCACCGGAACCTTAACTGCCGGAACGTCTTCGCTGACTGTACTCAACAACAGAGTATTTGCAGGTTTTGCAAAATCGAGCAACGATGGAATCGGATTGTTTGGAGGACTTAACGCACCCGACTTCGGATTTGTAACTTTTAACTCTGCAGATTCTGGAACAACCGGATTCTGTACTCCAGGCTCCAACTGTGACGCATTCGACGGAACCAAAGGAAAAAGAATTCGAATCGATTTCCTTCCTTACTTTGGAGGACCATCCACGGGTTTATTAGGAATTAATAATAATGCACATCCAAACTGGGCGTATTATATAGGAGTAGATTCCATGTTCGTATTTAAGAATCGTCTCTACGCCGCAAACGGAGGATTACACTCGGTAGGACATAACGGTTCTATAATACGTTCTACAACTGCAGATCCAACTGCAGCTTGTACTGGACCGGATTCTTGTTCTAACTGGGTGGAGATCGGACCTAGAACCAATACAAAATGGCATAACAGTCCTACAAACAACTGGTTCTCATTGGAGTTAAATCAATTTTATAATCTGATTCCGGGAGATAAGGCGTTTGCACAATTCGCTGAGTTCAACAATAATCTTTATGTAACTAGAACCATTTGTATTCAAAGTTCTCAGGCAACTGGGATCAGAACCAATCCAGGAATCGTGACAGGATGTACAGATGGAACGACTACAAATCGAAGAGCGCAACTTTGGAAATGTGATCCTACAATTTCAGGAAACACGAGCGAATGTGACGCGGCGGATTGGTCCGTAGTAGGTGACGATGGAAGTGGAATTACCAACATGGGAGATTCTACAAACCGAACGATCACCATGGTGATGAAAAACGGATCCTATCTTTACATAGGATATGATAATCCAAACGGAATCAGAATTTATAGAACCAATGTAGCCAACCCAGGATCATCTTCTGCGTTGTGGAGTCAAATTGCAGGGAACGGTCTCACAGATGCGACTAACGTTCAACAAATTTACTCGGCTGTATCCGTACCTTCTGGAAGTATCAATTATATCTACGTAAGCGCAGGAAAAAGCAATGTTTCGGTTCGGACGTATCGTCAACAAAACTAAGGAGGATTCAAAATGAAGAATATTTTAAAAATAAAAAATTATAAAATACTAATATTTTTTCTTGCGGTTCTTTTTTTGACGGAATGTAGACATGCCTGGGTCCGTTTTCCACAAACAACCCCAGAAGCTTGTCAAATCAATCAATATTCAAACGAATGTAAACGTGTAATGGAGGAAAAAAGAACAAAAAGAGAAGAGCCTGGCAAGATATATACAATTCACCAGAAGTATTTTTTTTTCGGATTGCTGCCCACAGAACAAGTAGTGGAGATAACCAAATACTGTCCACAAGGGCCTAGATCCGCACATCAATTCACTTCTTTTTGGGACGCGGTCTGGGAACAATTGACACTTACAATCTATTCTCCTCAGACCTTGGAGGTAGAATGTTATCCTTAATTAGAATTTTAAGTTTTAGTTTGGCGGCCTATTTTTTTATGAACTGTCATTCTACTGTGATCGTTCATAAGGAAAATTCTAAACCATTGTCTTCTATACACGCACCTTCACCGCCGGAAAAAAGAAATAAACAAGCAAATACTTTTTTCGGAATCTATTCCTTATCGGACAGCGAAGAAGCTTCGTGTCAAGATAGTCCTGGAGAAGTAAAGATGGTGCGTACAATTCCAGATACCATGATCCATTTTTTTGCGGGACCGTTTTATACTGCAAGAACAGTAGAAGTGTATTGTCCATCCACAAAAGACGAAGAGAAAAAGAACGAAGTGGTCAAAACAATTCCAAAAGAAAATCAAGACGGAAAAGAAGCGGTAAAACCGAACAGTTCTCCCATACCGGATCGACCTAAGCCAAAGGATCAATTTGAAGCGCAGGAGATGAGCGAAAACAAGGATACAAAAGAATTAAAAGAAAAACCAAAACAGAAAAAAAATAATGTATTCGATTCACAATTTTAAAAGTAAAGTTAGTCATTACTTAGGAAATTTAATTTTTCTAGGTAATAAGTTTTGATTTTTCTAATATATATTCTTTGTTAGGTGATCTTGAAGCAATTTTTTCGAAGTTCTCTTTATATTTTTCGTGATTAGTTCCCATAACCTTATCCCAAAAGTTGAAATAAAGAGAATAATTACAGTTAAAGTATTTATGATGCATATTGTGGTGTGTAGTAGTATTATGCCAATTTGTGAATTTATTTTTTAAAAACCAGGAAGGAAAAAATTCATAAGAAAGATGCCCTAACACGTTCAACGAAGTCATATAAACGAAAAATACAATCATCACACCAGGATGAAGAGGAAGAACAAAGGATACGATCGGAACAATTCCAGCTTCTACAATCGCCTCCAAAGGATGAAAGGAAAACGCAGCCCAAGGAGAAGGATTTATAGATTTATGATGTACAAGATGAAAATATTTGAACAAAAGTCTATGATGCATCATACGATGCGTCCAATAAAAATAAGTATCATGTAAAAAAATCAATGCCAATAAACTGAAAATCAGATATAGAATTCCGTAATCTCCGACGTTTTCGTAAATCCGATTGTATCCGTTCATTTTCGCCCAAACCACAAAAATTCCGGACAAGGAAAAGATAAAAAAAGTAATAAAAGAATATTTTACTTCGTGAATGATATTTTCCTTTTCAGGTTTTTTACCCTGAATGAGTTTGTGGAAAAATCTTTTTTCAAACAAAACCCAAATGACCCAAAATGAAATTCCTGAAAAGAGCAAATAACGTATTAGAAAACTTGTCCAAATAATCCCAAAAAGACCGGAGTAACCTACTTTAGAAAATAACTCTTCCATTTTCCTACCTTCAATATTTGTGAAAGCAACCGCACTTATTGTTCCATTATGAACTGAAACTTCAATGAAAGCTTGCTCATTTTTAAATTGTTCCGATTTTTTTCGCGATTGGATGATTTTTTCAATTTCTGAATGTATCCGTCCCACAGCCCTCTTAATTCTGTAATGATTTTAAAATTAAAGTTATTGAAAAATTCCATAGTGAGTTTAGTAAAACTGCTTCAATTATTCGTTTTAATATAACAGAAACAAATAAAGAATTCATTTTTAAATAACTCTAATATTGAAATTGAATTCGTAGAGAAGATCTTGATAAATTTAAAAAACCAATGCGCTCTATGAGGTCGCATTTTACTCAGAACTATATCATAAAATACTCAGACCAATCATTCCTATAAATTCAGTGTAAGGGAAATAAAAGCGAATCCGCCTATCGAACCGCGCTTTTAGCTCCAGTCAATAAATTGTATAAAAGAAACTTAATACAATATTTCACATTTAGTTTCAATATAGAACTTACTTAAGTGACAAACATTTAGGTATTCAATTTGATAGTTATGAGAGGTCGTTCTAAGTGACACAGTGTATCGCTTTAGAATTAGTTTCACGATAAGAGAACATTAAAAAATCAATCTATTCTAAAATAACATGAGTTTGTCGTAAGAAAATGAGAAAGAATTTTCGAAAAGTATGAGTTCCTACAATTCTAGAATCGATTCGTAAAATCGTAATTCAAAATAGTTCCCACGTTTTAGGAATGATTTACAAAGTTCGATCCATTTTTTTAGAAAAATGAACCATGACAAAACTCTCGTTAAAATAGATAAAATCTAAAAAGAATTTCTACATTTCCGTAAAAATAAACCACATCACTTCACATAAGTCAGAGATTTGTTTTATAAAATTTGACTTTTCCGTAAAAAATAAAATGTGGGAACTACTACAAATTATACTTTTTACGCTGCCCATTCAAACTTTACTTTGTTCGTTATATGCAAAGGACCAAAAACAGTAAACGTCAAAACCGCTCCCACCTTCCGATCCATTCTAGACTACAAACTGAATTAAAACTGAAATTTTGGGATCAACTTTATTTTTCATTTCGCCGACCAATCCCTTCCAAAGTTTCCAGTTCTATCCAAAAATTTTTGGTTTGTAAATTAGGAAGTAAGATTCTAATTTTTTCGCTGTCTATAAAACAATCCTCTTTGCTCGATTCCTCAAGAGGTGTTTCCGAAATTTTATTATGCTCTTCTAAAAAAGAAAAAATTTCTTTCCAAGTATGCCATTGATTGTCCGAAAGATTAAGAACATTCGGAATCACATCCCATCCAGCCGTTTGAATCTTTTGAATCAATAGAGAAACCGCAAAAGCCACGTCATCTCCGTGAATCAGATTGAGTTGTCTGGAATTTTTTCTCACGAGCCCTTTTCTAATCCAATCTGCTGGATTACGAAGAGGCCCATAAATACCACAAAGTCTCAGAATCTTTCCACCTCTTCTGAGCCAATCTTCTTCTAGAACAAAACGATCATGATCTTTGAGAATAAGAGTAGATTCCACAATATCCGGGAACCTCTGATAAATACTCGTAGTTCCAAGCAAAATAGAATTTTTACTAACCGAAAATAAAACGTCCAAAAAAGCAAACGGATCGGAAAGTTTTTGAATCGGAAATGTTACCAAACTTAAATCAAAACTATTTTTCGAAAATTTTTCAGAAAAAATTTTCAAAGTAGAAATATTTGAAAAATTGAATATTACAGTTCCTTCAATTTGCGTATTTGAAGAAAACGTTTCCAGTTCAATCCCAGCTTGAAACTTTAAAATACCCGCAATTCGAATCCCGGTATAACCTAAACCAAAAATCCCAATTTTCATTTATTCAAGACCTAATCTTTTATAGATCAATCCTACTTTTTCCAAATAAGGTTCTATTTTAAAAATGTCTTCCAAGTCTTTTTGAGTCAAAACTCTATTAACCCGATCGTCTTTTTCTAATCTATATTTCAAAGTTTCAGATGGATTGGCCCAGACCGCCATTGCATGTTCCTGAACAATCAAATATGCTTCTTCTCTTACGATTTTTCCTTTTTCGATCAGAGCGAGCAAAACTTTTTGCGAAAATATAAGCCCACGGGTGACGCCTAACGTTCTATTGATTGCGTCCGGATAAACGTGAAGATTTTTGATCACAAACAACATCTTATCCAAAATGTATTCTAAAGCGATGGTAGAATCTGGAAGTACAACCCTTTCTGCGGAAGAATGGGAAATATCCCTTTCGTGCCAAAGAGCCACGTCTTGTAAACCCACATTTACATTTGCACGAATCACTCTGGAAAGTCCGGAAATTCTTTCACAAATCACAGGGTTTCTTTTGTGAGGCATTGCAGATGATCCTTTTTGGCCCGCAGAAAAAGGTTCTTCTACTTCTCGTCCTTCCGTCTTTTGTAAAAGTCGAATTTCTGTCGCCATACGATCCAAAGAAGAAGCAGTAACACCTAACACAGAAAGATAAAAAGCGTGACGATCTCTAGAAACAACTTGGGTTGCAATCGGATCCACTCTCAACCCCATCTTCTCACAAACGTAAGCTTCGATTTCAGGGTCAATGTTAGAATAAGTTCCCACGGCTCCAGAAAGTTTTCCAACGGAGATTTCATTTCTTGCTTCAGCCATTCTTTTTTTATTTCTATTTAATTCTTCAAAAAATAATGCGAACTTAAGTCCAAGAGTCATAGGCTCGGCGTGGATTCCATGAGAACGTCCGATACAAGGAAGATTTTTATATTGGATCGCCTTTTCTCGAACCGCTTCGATAAGTAAGTCCGTTTTTTTTAGGATCAGATCCATAGCCTGAACCATCTGAACACAAAGAGCCGTGTCCCCAATATCAGAAGAAGTAAGACCGTAATGAACATGTCTTCCAGCAGGCCCGATGTAGGAATTCATATTTGTTAAAAACGCAATCACGTCGTGATGAACCTTGCTTTCAATTTCAAGGATTTCATCTACTTTAAACTTAGCCTTCGATTTGATTTCTTGAAAATCTTCCTGAGGGACTTCACCTCGTTTCATTCTGATTTCGCAGGCGAGTATTTCTATTTCTTTCCAAATTTCGAACTTGTTTTCTAATTCCCAGATTTTGGAAATTTCCGGATTGGAATAACGATCAATCATTTCTATAAGTTCCTTTTTAAATTCTCATCCATTCTTTCGCGGAAGTATATCCTGTAAAAAGAAAAACAATAGACAAAAAGTTCTAAATTCGGTCTAATACTCCCTCTAAAAATGAGTTCAATTCTTTCTAAAAAACATTTCAATGATTTTAGCTCTAATTTTAACGTAAGTTCGACATAAAAAATTTAGGCGAATCCGGCACCCAGGACCAGGCTCTCAACTCTGGTTAACAAACTGCATGCAGGAAACCTTATACAACAATCTTCTTTAGTTTCAATATAGAACGCGATCCATAGAGAGCGTTCTGCTGAGTTTAACCTCGCACCGATCCCTTTCGCGTTAGGCCGAATTCACGTTAATTTTAAAGTTTGCCATACTACGTTTAAGTTTTTTCAGAACCACTACGATCAATTATTCAAACAATTTTTTCGAAATGACTGATTTTTTAAGTTTTATTTATTAGAGTTGTTAAAAAATGAATCGCCACTTAGTTTCTGTTTTATGGAAACGGTCGATTGAAACAATTTCATTGATCGTCACTATGAAATTTGTCAATAACTCAAATTTCCAAAAAACTATAAACGGTTTCAAATTTTTTATTTTACATATTATATAATTATGATATATTTTTAAATATCAAAAATAGAATATCTTTAGCCTCATTTTATAACCAAATTCAGTGATCAAAAAATAATCAATTCGACTCTGAACTATAAAACAAAAAACTTAAATTAAATATTATTGTATTATATTATAACGTTTTATATTTTTTTATTTAGTCATTGGTCACAATATGACAATTTTATACGAAAATTTAATTGGACGATCGTTGTCTTTAGATTTCGAGCTTGTCCCAAAACCTAAACACCGATAGGTGTTTGCTGAGTTACTTCGAGCGCCAATAGAAGCGAGATGCTGAGTTCAGGAAGTGTTTGCTTTAGTTTCATAAAATGTAGGAACTAATACTTTTAGAAAAACTTCCAGACTCACGTTAATTTAAAAAAGTAGAATGTGAAATCTCTCTCCAAAAAACACATAAGTCCAGAGTGACCGCAGTTTATAAAAATTTCCATACCTCTACAAAATGGGAACATCCAAAAATATTTCAACCCAACTCAAAAGAACGAACAAATTCACGAATCGTATTGATATGATCGATCTCGGGCGAAGGATTTTCCTTACTCGGTTCGTAAAGATGTTCGTCAAACACGTGATAGTCGAAAATCTTCAAAGAAAAATCAGGAAAAGTAATGATTATATTTTCAGAATGAATATCAAAGATCAATTTTTCCTCATCAGCCAAATGTTTCGTCACTTCAATCACACGATGAAAATCCAAAGCGATCTTTTTCAACTTAGAACGACTAATCACCCCAAACTTATGAGTATCAAAGTTAAGTTTCCATTTAGGAAAAAAAGCGTCTTGCAACGGATTTTGGCGGATCTTTTCATTCAATCGAATGAATTCTTTTAAATGTTTTCCAGGAAGTAAATTTTGATTATCACAGGGAGTAAGAGTTAAAATCGGAATACCGACCGGAGTCCTTCTAAACCTAAGCCCCATAAAATACCGAGTAGGCAACACAAGATCCGGTATCAAAGATTTCAACTTCCAATAATGAAGTCTTTCTAAACCCAAACGGGAAAATTTAAAATGAATGTTTTCCTTAGCGGATCGAGACCAAACTTTGGACTTTAAAAAATCCATTAGTTGAATCTCTTCCGATTTCAAATAACGGTCTAAATTTTTTTTTACGTGTTTATACAAAGAACCAAAAATAGGATCAGACGGAAGCTTAGATTTACCCACTTTCACCACTTGATTCCAAGGAAGCGCATATACAAACTTGTAAGAACCTCTTCCTATGTATTTTTCACTGGAAAGAGGCATAAAGTTGTCTAAATATTCCCGTTCATATCTGTGCGTTATGCGAAATAAATGAGAAACAGGAAAAAGTTTCTCGTATGTTTTTCTAACAAAACCGGATTCACGAAGTCTATAATCAACCGGAAGGTCCTCGATAGGAATTTCCGGTTTCGTTTTTTCCGGATCGTAAAACAGCTCTTTATCGAGCCCTTTTTCCAGGAGTTCTATAAAATTTGGAATCTTAGGAGAGATTAAAAAATCCCGTATAACACCGCTTAATTCTCCGAGTCGATTCCGTTTATTCATAAATTTGAATCTATTGAAAATAGACTTTATCCGGAACCGAAGATAACTTTTCCTTTTTTAAAATAGCATCATTTAATTTAGAAGATTTTTCTTCATCCAACCACCAAAGAGAAGAAGCTTCTTTTTCGCTTCCATATTTTCCGAGAGGATTTTTAGGAAATTGAAAACGATTCCAATACATAATTCTAGTCGCACTAGTATTCCATAAAAGAACGTATGGGACTTCTGCAGTTAATATTTTATCTATCTTTTTAAGAATCTCATTTCGTTTTGGAACATTAAACTCGGTTCTTTGTTGTTCGATTAAACGATCTACTTCCAAATTTTTAAAACCAGAAAGATTCGGCTGCCCTTTTTCATCTGCATATTTAGAATACCACATCGCTTCCGGATCTTTGAAAACTCCTCCACCCCAAGCAGCCCACGTCATATCAAAGTCATACTTATCCATTCGGGAACTCCACTCAGCAAGATCAGTTGTTTCCAGGTTGATTATAATCCCAACTTCTTTAGCTCTTTCTTGAATAGGAGTCAGATATTTTTCTGACTTCTTATCTCTTTCCAAAATAGTGAATCTAAATTCTTTACCATCTTTTTCTAAAATACCTTTCGAGTTCGTTTTCCATCCCGCTTCTGAAAGTAATTCTCTTGCCTTCTTTACGTCAAAATCGATCGGAGGATTGGGAGAAGAATTGATAGGCCATAGATCCTGATAAAAAGAGTTTGTCAGTTCGTATTCGTTATAAGCTAATTTTTCAACGAGAAGTTTTCGATCCACTAAATGAGCGAAGGCTTTTCTAACTCTAACGTCCGAAAAAATTCCTCTTCTCATATTAAAAACCAAACCTTGAAAACCGATTGGTTTAGAATTATAAATCTTTTGTTTGAGAATGTAACTCTCATTAAACTTTTCGCCCACAGCTTCTTTTACCCAAAAAGAGGCGGTGTAAGTAGGATAAATATCTATATCACCTTTTTTGAATGCTTGAAAGGCGATCGGCTCTTCATTATAAACTTTGAATAGAATAGTGTCAAAATTATCCGTTCCTTTATAAAAAGGATAAGCGCGCATCCAATAATCACCTCTTCTTCTCATCTTCACGTAACGACCTTTTTTGGCAGAAAGCATGGAATAAGGACCGGATACGACCGGAAAATCAAAATTCTCCTTATCGAAATTTCTATCTTTATAATAATGAGCGGGAAGAATATAAAGAGAATTTGCGATTGTGTTGAAATTAGACCAGTGAATTTCTTTTTGAGTAAATTCAATTTCTCTTTCGTTTAAAACAACCGGTTTTTCAAAACGGGAAAGATCGATCCTAAAAACTGCAGTGTTGTTATTTTTATCCATCAAGGTTTCGTAAGTAAATAAAACGTCATTAGCCGTAATCGGTTTGCCGTCCGACCAAAACGCGTTTTCATCAATCTTAAAAGTGAACTTCTTTTTATCCGGAGAAATTTTCCAAGAAGAAGCAATATGTGGAATTGGATCTAAAGTAATCGGATGATAATCCAAAAGAGGTTCAAACATCAGACCAAAGATGTGAGCCGTGGTGGTAAACTGATCTAAATAATAATTTAAGGATTTAGGAAATTGATGGCTGTAAATACGAAACGTTCCGCCCTTTTTAGCATCTGGTGAAACGATGGGATTTTGAATTCTTAGAGCGAGAGGAATAGAATCTGGATTTCCCTTCCAAGGAAGGGTTTCAACTACAACAGACTCAACTTCTTCTTTATCTCCGCAATTAACGGAGAGAAAACAAAAAAACAAAATACAAAAAACAGAATATAATATTTTCTTCAAGTATCTACCTCTTTAATTTTTAATTCTATGCGCTTGATATACGTCCGGAATTTGTTTGAGATTGCTTAAAATCTCTTTGAGTTGATCCAAATGTTCCACGTCCACTTCAAAACTAGCGACCAAGTTCCCTCTTTGATCCGTGCTTGCTTTAGATTCCCTAATATTAGTTTGAGTATTAGAAATTGATTTTACAATTTCCATAAAAATACCTTGCCTATCCTTCGACTTTACTTCGATAAGCACAGGAATAGATTCGCTCTGACCGTAGTCCCATTCTACGGTTATCACTCTCATAGACTCTTCTTGTTCCTGTTGTTTGGCGGTAACACAACCTTTTTTATGAATACTCACTCCCCTACCTCGAGTGACAAATCCAATAATACCATCCCCCGGCAAAGGAGAACAACAACCGGAAAGTCTAACAGGAATTCCACGAAGGCCTGCAACGATTACTTTACCCGCAGCCAGATCGATCTGTTTAGCTGGTTTAGAAGAAGGTTTTTTCTTAAGTTCTTCTAAAACATCCACGTTAAGCGTAATCTCCGCCGCAAACTCAGCTTCTTGTTGAAGATCTTTTTTACTTTCCTCTCTTAACTTTCTAAAATAACTTCTTAATTTTTGTCTAGCAGAAGGAGTCCTAACAATACGTAACCAAATCGGAGAAGGTTTTGTTCTTTTATCGGTAATAATTTCGATTTGATCTCCGGAACGAAGTTCAGTACGAAGAGGAAGCATTCTTCCATTGATTCTACCACCTTTAGCTTTTAAACCTACATCGGTATGAATTCGAAACGCGAAGTCTAAAATAGTAGCTCCCTTAGGGAGTTGAAGAATTTCACCTTTTGGAGTAAACACAAACACTTCGTCTTCGTGAAGATCGTATTTAAGTTCTTCTACAAATTCTTTTGGATCCAAAGCGGAATCCTGCCAAGAACTAAGAAGTTCGAGCCATTTTACTTTAACGTTTTTTTCTGAAACGGAGGGTTTTCCTTCTTTATACATCCAATGCGCTGCAATTCCGTATTCAGCGATGTCGTTCATGTCTCTAGTACGAATCTGCACTTCCAAAGGTTTTCCATCAGGTCCGATCACAGTAGTATGAAGAGATTGATACATATTCGTTTTAGGAGTTGCAATATAATCTTTAAAACGACCCGGAACCGGATTCCAAAGAGTATGCACAATTCCTAATACTCCATAACAATCCTTTACTTCGTTCGTAATAATGCGAATTGCTCTAAGATCAAAAATTTCGTTGAAAGTTTTTTCTTTGAGTTTCATCTTACGATAGATGGAATAGAAATGTTTTGCCCTTCCGTCTACGTCAGCTTCAATCTGAATTTCGGAAAGTCTTTGAAGAAGGATGATCTTCAAGGTTTCAATAAAACCTTCTCTTTCGGACTTTTTAGAATTGATATTCTTCTTTACTTCTTGGTATTCATCCGGATTCAAAATCTGAAACGCAAGATCTTCCAACTCGGATTTGATTTTATAGATCCCCAAACGACCCGCAATCGGAGCATATAACGAAATAGTTTCTTGAGCGATTCTTCTTTGTTTTTCCGGCGGTTGAAAGGAAAGAGTTCTAAGATTATGAGTTTTATCTGCGAGTTTGATAAGAATGACTCGGATATCCTTGATCGTTGCAACGATGATCTTTCGAATATTTTCCGCAGCCTCTGTTTCTTTGGACTGATTTTTAATTTTGGAAATTTTAGTGACACCTTCGACTAAATCTGTGATGTCTTCTCCAAAATCTCTGATCATATCCTCTCTAGAATATTCCGTATCTTCAATGACATCGTGAAGAAGACCGGCGCAGATTACCTTCTCGTCAAGACCTAACTCATATAGAATAAATCCTACTTGAAGAGGATGAACGATATAAGGTTCTCCCGAAAGACGAAACTGACCTTGGTGTGCATGTTCCGAAACGTCATACGCCTTTTGAACAGATTCGTACGCATGATCTCCAAGTTTTTGACGAACTCCTTCAAGGAGCATATCTTTGGTAACAGGAGTTTTTACAAATCCCATAATTTTAGTGCCGTTCAATATCCAAACCCAAATCCAAAAAACGGGTAGTATGAGTAAGATAACCCATACTAACTCCAGCACCAGAAAATTCAGAAAGGGCTTCTAGTTTTTTAGGGGTGATTCCACCAGAAAATTCAATCAGAACGTTAGGTGCCTTTTGTTTCAAAATGGAATACGCGGTTTTAGAATCTTCCAGAGAAAAGTTATCTAAAAGAATAACTTCGGCCCCAGAACCTATGGCGTCTTCAAGTTGTAAAATAGAATCAATTTCCACTTCAACCATTTTATTAGGAAAACGTAATTTGATTTTTTCAACAGGCTCACGAGTAGAAGAATACATTGCAAGATGGTTGTCCTTAATCATAGCCATTTCAGAAAGATTCAACCTATGATTACTTCCACCTCCGCAATAAACGGCGTATTTAGCAAGTTTACGATAACCTGGAAGTGTCTTACGAGTGTCTAAGATCATCAAACCTTTTTGTCCGTATTTTTTGACTACTTCTCCGGTGGTAGTGGAAATTCCAGAAAGATACTGGATAAAATTCAGTAAAATCCTTTCTATCCTTAGAATTTGAACGAGACTCCCTTCCATTTTTAAGAGGGTTTCCCCAGCCTGAAAACTTTCAGAATCCTTTTTCAAAAGTTCCGACCGAATTTTGTTTCCTGAAAATACATTCAAGACTTCTAATACACCTGTTCCACAGAGAATTCCAGGTTCTCTTGAATTCAAATTAGCGATAGCATTTTGGTCGGTAGAAAAAAGAGAAACAGAAGTGATATCTTCCTCGGGACAATCTTCTTCCCAGGCAAGTTTAGCCAGGAGTTCATAAT
Organism: Leptospira noguchii serovar Panama str. CZ214; assembly: GCF_000306255.2. Taxonomy (GTDB): domain Bacteria; phylum Spirochaetota; class Leptospiria; order Leptospirales; family Leptospiraceae; genus Leptospira; species Leptospira noguchii. Next base: position 5,350 of record NZ_AKWY02000030.1, on the reverse strand, counting down.
CTTGAAAATTTACCGACGAAATCGGATGAGTATAGGCGCGTTTCATCTGGCTGCAAAAGAAAGTTTTATCATTAGAAAGCCACGATCAAGTGAATTTCAGCGAGAATCTAAAAATAAACTCTCGGCCGGAGTTCCGTCCACAATGGAAAATCTCCTCCAAAAAAGCCATAAATTCAGAAATAGACGCAATTTGTAAGAACTACTCTATTTTCACAAAAACCCAACGTTCACTTTTAATGTCTTCGTAGTAAGAAAATCGGAAAGAACCTAAACAAAAATAGTGTTTCTAGTTTGCATTGTAGATCTGATTTGTAAATGGGATAAGACTCTTTTGAAAGTGTGGGAACTAT
>NZ_AKWY02000031.1 GCF_000306255.2 Leptospira noguchii serovar Panama str. CZ214 | reverse complement strand
GAAAGGAGAGTTTTTCGGAAGGAATTTTGAAGGTTTTTTGAGCCATCGATTCCAAAGAAATCTGATACGGTGCAATTTTATTCACTTGAGAGAGAAGTATTTTGGTCATTTCTTTCTGGTCTATTGAAGGAATTGAGAAGACCTGAGATTTTGGAATGGATCTCTTCTTATCTCGTCTCTGTGATCTTCTGAAGACTCCTGGATGTGCTTTTTTTAATGAATCGATAATCTTTTGAATTTGGCTTTCGGAAAGAAAACTTAGTCTTTCACCCATTGCCAAAGACGAGCTAATCTCTTGAAGAGTTTCCTTTGAATACCCTATATTTCGTCCAACAGCAAAAAGCTGTTTCAAACGTTGCTTTCTTTTCTCTTCTTCAACTGTATCCTTCATATAGTTTTTTTGAGAAATGGTTCGATTTGATCCTTCAAATTCCTCTTCAAAATCCCGGCATTTACAAGACCCATTCCGATAATATCCCATACACCCCGTTTGACTCGGTGCATCCATAGTATCTCCATTTACTTCCGATTTCTATCGAAGCATTCAATCATCGAAATAGATACAGCGGCAACTTGTATCAGTTCGTTTCTATACTCAGAGTAATCATGATTTTTACCTTCGTATCTAAAGTAAGATTCAAGGGCGGCTTTTTGAACTTCGCCAACTTCCTCTCCAAGTATCATACACCATTCCACAGGTTTGTGATTTTGTGGACCGAACTTTAAATCTTGTTTATCGCGTTCTTCGGAGATCTCTTTAAAAATGTTTTCTCTCACTTATTATCTACCTCCCTATATTCCGCTACATGAAATCCGCTTTTGATAAACCAAAGTGCTACACGAGATCGATGGCATTCAACCGGATCTTTTTCATAACAACACAATGCAATTGGATTATTGTTGGAGAGTGTTTTGAGTTGATCAATTATTTCCATAACATTCAAATTTTCTAAAATAGAATCGAATTTTTTCCAGTCATATCCTTCATTTAGCATTTCTTTTGTGGGAGCCAGTATTTTAAATTGAATTTGTTTCCCCTTTGCAATCCAGCGAGGGGAAAATCTTGAAATATTAAAAACAACGTATCCGGCTGCCAGCAGTTTATCGGTTTTATGATGATAGGATGTTACGATTTTCATTATGCCCCTCCTGACCCTTCCTGTGGTGGAAATTTATTTCCGTTGTTGTTTAAATTTTCTTGTGGTTGATAACCACTTCTTTCGATTCGGATCGGTTCTTTGAATAGAACTCGAAATATAAGATACCAGAGGAAAAGAGCAAAAATTCCAACCAGTAACCAGATAGTGAGAGTTCCCATGACCGTATACATAAGAACCAATTCAAAAATTTCTAATTGACTCATGCTGATCTTTGCTTCTCCAAGTATCATTCTCGAATTCCCACTCTTCAACAGACCAACCCAGCTCAGTGAGTTTCATAATTGCGGTCTCTGAATCCGAATCAAGAAGGTCGTATGCTTGATGGAAATCGATAGAGTTTTTCAATGCGACTCTCTCAGGTTCGAGATAGTTTTTTTGATCTTCTAATGTTTCTCTTTCATGCTTTTTTAGATCATCAAAGAAGAGAGATTTTCGAATATTATACAAAAGTTGAGTCACTTCTTCGTATCTTTGGATCGTTTTAATTTGAATGCTCATTGCTTTCTGTTCTCCTTCTTAACTCGACATAGTATTTTCGCATCCGTTCAGTTTTTAAGTAGTCTGGAAGATCCTTCCAACGTCTTGGAGTCCAACCGCGACGAAGGAAGTTTTCACAGTGATTTATCCAAAGATCCTCCGAGCGTTTTAAATCAATGGGATCCTCTTCGTGGCTCATAACTAAAGTCCTGACTCAGTCGGATATTTATCCAGGATCCATTCCACGAGATAAAATATCTGATCAACATTGTCGCTTTGGTTTGAATCTGTTGCTGCAAGGTCTTGGATGGTTTCCAAAACCTTGCGAACTTTTAGCGGAAGTTCGTTCATGCGGCGTCTCCGATCGCTTCGATTTCTACATCCGTTTCGGATGGAGAGATGTATAAACGCTCGGATTCTTCGTTGAGTTCTACCCCGATTTTTTGCATTGCCTTCAATGGTTCCGCAAGGATCTGTTCTTTGTTCAACTCCAACTTAACTCGAAGGAAGACACCGCTTAATCGAGAAACGAGACTGTTAAACTTTTTGAGAAGACCATTCTCTGAAAGAATTCTATCAAAGAGTTTTTGCGTTGCCCGTGTCTTGACACTTGCCGGAATTCTTCTCAACTTTAAAATACCTGTGGTCAATTTGCAGGTTTTATACTCTGGATCAGGAAAGAGATCTTCCTTATGATGATCCACGAAGTGCTTTATCCCAGCCGCAATGTGTTGGATTTTTAAGTCCAATGGGGAAATCTTTTCCTGAAGATCGTTTTGGAGCTTGCTGATTTGGTCGTCTGTCTCGCTCGTGATTCGATCTCTCTGGCGTTTGAACTCCCCAAGCTGTTGCACACGGCTTGGGTGAGGTCATCGCGGTTTACGTAGTTGTTATCCGGTAAATCAACTAATGTATTTTTACTCGTCTTTTCCTTTTTAGCCACGATGACCTCCTATTCTTTCGGTTCCGAATTCTCAGGAGTCATGTCTACTGCGACTCCGCTTGCAGAGGAAGGAATGACTTTAGCAGGTGGAACCTGATTCTTTAGCTTCTTCTTCTTTCCCGTTTTTTTGGTAGCGACTTTCTTCTTCGCAACCTTTTTCTTCTTTGCAATCGCCATACGTTTCTCCTTCCTTTATACCGCGACTTGATCCACGACGAATTCACCCAAAGCAGATTGAAGATCCTTCAATTCACTTTCGAGTGACTTGAGATTTTTCTTTTGTTCTTCCTTTGCGGTTTTCAATCGATCTTTTACGGTTTTGATTTTGTCATCGATCGCTTGAATCTTTACTTTCTTTTCCTCTTCTAAAAGCTGGATCGTTTCTTTCTTCTCCTCCTCTAAAAGTGTAACCTCAGTTTCAAGATCTCCCGAATTCGTTTTAAATTCAGAGATCTGTTTTTTGACTTCAGCTACTCTTTGCAGAGCGTTATTGTGTTCTTCCTGGTTTGCGATTTTCATGTTACCTCTCAATATTAAAATATTGCGTTATTCGTTTGCTGTTCTTAGGAGGACTTCCGCAGACTGAACATCACCCGGTGAACGATCTCTGATTAGATCTATAGCCGCTTCGAACGTCATCTTTTGACCGTCAAGACTCAGTCTTGATTTCTTAATGTCACTTTCGTCACCGCTTAGATATGTAGAGATTGCGGCTTTGCTTAATTCTTTACCCGTAATTTCTCGAACTCTTCTTGCTACTTCACGTTGAGTGATCTTAAGTTTTTTGAGTATTTCTCCAAAGGATTGTGGAAAGATGATCTTTGCTTGATCATAAGTGAGAACTCGATTCCATCCAGGGAATGTTCTCTCGATTTTTTGGATCTGATGTTTCACTCCGAGTGGAGTCGGGAATGTGTTCTGGATAAAAATCTGACGAGACTTTTGTCCATTCTGTCCAGACTCGAATTTGACTTCGAAAGCTCGCTCTGCGAATGAAAGAACTTCGTTGTCTTTAAGCGGTTCCAAATTCGTCTTGCGAATTCTCCATCCAATCTCTTGAGTCTTAATCAAAGAGCGAAGCCAAGGGCCTTCGTTTTTTCCAAACATGACGATTGAGAAAAGATTTTCTTTTTCGGGAATGCTAATCTCATGAATCTTTTTTAGGTCTCTAAGAAGTTTGCCAGAGAGAGCCTGTGACTCATCGAATAATAGAACGATCTTACGCTTTCGTTTAAAAGCGGCAGTAAGGATCTCTCTAAGAATCAGTTGTTTCGCATGAGCGTTTCCGGGAATTTCTCTATCCGGACTAAGTTCAGAGATCATCACTTTCATAATCTGATTGATGTTGTAATCGAAACTTTCATAGCATCTTCCCATTTCAATTACTTGAAACCTATTCGGATAATCGCGCCAAAAATGTAGCATGTGTTCGTATAGAAACGTCTTACCTGCGCCAACATGTCCGACGACGCACTCCCAACCGGAACTGTCGACGGCATGCTTGATTGCTCTAATTACCCTATTTGTGTTTTCCGTATCTACAAAACTCATTCCGCGTTCTCCTTAGAATCGTTAGATTCAAAATCAATGTTATTCAGAATATTCAAAAGTTCATATATTTCTTGGTTAGTAATCGAGCCTTTGAGGGCAAGGCTTGAATTCAGTCGTCCCTGGACGGCTTCAAAAAGTTCAACTGGCATTTCGGAACGATAGATTAAAAGACGTCGTTCGATGTAGCTCCACGCCGATTCCAATTCGGTGAACTCACTTGGTGCCATCGTTGCGGGAGTTTCGACAGGGACTGAATTTGCAGGAAAGTATCGTAGGTTTTCCATTTCTGCTTCTGGATAAAGATCTTCGATCGTAAAAATTTTACGTTGTCTCTTGGCGCCATCACGGATATCTTCACGTAACTTCATACGATCGGTTTTCAGCCATGTGTCCGATGATTGCGTTTGGTATCCTGTATGTTGCGATATACTTCTTGCTCCGTCCGGATTGCAAATATAAAGATTTCCTAATTTATCCTCTGCTACGAGATTTCCTTCGCGGTCTCTGAAGAGAGTGACGTTTTGGCCTACCAAATCCAAAGCGACTCCATAGGAATGATTTCGATATTCGATACAGCCGTAATTGTTGACGACTCGATTATCGAATGTTACTGTAGCGTCGTAAAAGTTTTGCTCTGTAATTCGCCTGATTGGTTTGTCTTTTGTTCCTGCAAGCCAGAGATCAAATCGTCCACTGATTTGATTTTCGTGAATGGTATATAACGTTAGAAAATCATTCAATTCCTTGAGGTCTGCAAACTTCTTGCCGTCGATCGCGGGTTCTATGATGTTTTTATAAATTCCGATTCTACGTTCGACTGGACCTTTTGCTTTGGGCCGCCCTGGTGTGTGTGTTTTAACGATGATTCCACCGAGTCGCGTAAGTGCGTTTTTAGCACCTTTGAGTCCAGACCCCTTGTCGTTATAAAGATATTCTGGAGTTCCTTCAAATGGGTTCCGGCGATCGACTTTAGGCATCCAAGCGCGCTTGAAAAAATCAAAGTAGTCCGCCGTATTCTCGCCCCGATGTTTCGCTCCTGGCGTAATCGCCTTTCCGCCATAGGCCCAAAGATAAAATACTTTTGAGTAAACATCTACGAGAGAATAAATCCACACTTTGATCAGGTTGTCTTTGAGCATTGCGGTCTCTTCGTCTTTGTCGTCCAGAAACCAGCGGCGTTCGATTTTACCGCGTGGGTTTAAAAAATACCTGGCTGCAACGGACGCGTCGACCATGTGCGTAGAATTCGAATACGGTTCTTTCCACGTTCGTGATGCCTCTTCCGATTGCATTTCATGACGTCCGAGACCGAGACGGTTCAACCACCGGTTTGCGGTGGATTCGGTCCAAGGCAGTTGTATCTGTCCGCTGTTTCGTGCCCTCCTTAACGCAAGTTTCATTGAGAGTGGTTTCGGATTTTTGCCAGACAGATTTGAATAAACAATCTCGGCAATTATCTTCGCTTCAGTTTCCCGGAGATCCATTCGTTCAGGATTTAGATTTGATTTTCGCTTTGATTTTATCTGACCTGAGACGACGGCTAACTCTGATCCAATATTAAATTTTTCGAATCTTCTACGGATTGCGTCTTCCGACAACCCAAAGGTGGCGGCTGCTTTACGCATCATTTCACCTTTGGAATGTTTTGACGGAGCCTCTTTCCAAGCCGAATAGAATTCGTAAAACAAATCTGGATCTAATTGTTTCACTCTTGCGTCTCTCCTTGAAAAATATGGCTCGACCACGCCATCTTTAATGTTTTGAGCGAGATTTCCATTGTCGCGATTGTTCGAGATAGATAGATTCCTAACCCACCGTTTCGAGATTCTTCCGGGATGGATTCAATTCGTTGCAGCGCGTCAAGGATCGATGCGTTACACTCATCGATAATTTTTTCCGCCTCTCTTTGACTCTTGATTTTTAGGAGTTTATCCGGATCGATGTCCTTGGATTTCCGAAGAACATCAATTTGGTCGTCTTTCTTCTGGATCGACTTTTCCAGGGTTGCTTGTTTTTTTCGGAGGAGTTCCGCTTCGGCCTTTACGGTTTGATTTTCCGTTTCCAGGGATTTGATTTTTTTCTTTGAAGAATTTTCTAAAGAGGAAATCCGCTCCTCTAAAAACTCTTCCGCGGAAACGACTGTTCCGTCGGAAAGGGTTAAGGTTTCCCCTTCGAGTTGTTTGAGTCGGACTTCCTTGGCAGCTTGCAGGAATCGTTTCGGAGATGCTTCCATGAGTTGTTTAACTCGGTCACCCAGTCCAAACGATTCGATCGCATTCACATATTCTAATGCAACTCTGCCGCTCATATCGAGTTCTTGCTCTACGCAGTCATGAAATCCGGAATATCCAAGCTCATGAAACAGTTCGAGGTTGCGAATTGCTGTTAATGAGAGAGCGGTTTGAAAGATGTTCACCCTGGCTTGAGTGATATACAATTGAGCCAAGGCCTTTCGCTGTTCCGGCGAGAACTCTCTCGCCTCGCTTGCGCTCGGAATTGTCAGGGCCGTTTCCGGTTGCGATACGTTGTTGTCCGAGTCTTCTATTTCGTCTTTGTATTCGTCTAACGCTGATTTGGTTGTCATATTCTACCCATTTGATTAAGTTTGATCTTTGAGTTCGTTGGCCGTGTTGCCTAACTCTCGTTTTCGTTCCGCATCTCGTTTCCAGATTGCTCGGACTTCTTCGATGGAGATTCCAAATTCCATTTCTAAAATCTGAATATGAGCTTTTGTGTTTCGCTTGCCGGATATAACACGGGATAGGTCTCCCTGGTTTACGTTATATGCCATCGAGATTGCACGTAATGTATTCCTACCTTCTCTAATCTTACAGATTTTCAATAACTCTAATGGCAAATGTCTGCCTCTGGGAATACGTGCCATCATTAGGCTTTTTTTTAATGATGGCATATTTTCATTTTCCATAAATCCTCCTGAGGCTCCGTAGGTGGCTCGTAGCTTGTGCGAGTTTGATTTGAATTTTTGGAACAAGCTGCCAGCGAAAACTTTCTGAAAAAAACAAACCGTTCTCTTGGTCTGGCAAGATTAGATTTGTTTGCAGTAACTTGCGCTTTGCACGTTCGAGGGATTGTATCCCTGTCAGGAGTCTGAATTCTCCAGAAAAGAAGCTTTTGCCCGGAAGGAGGTGGATCAATATGTATACGGCTCCGGTTCCGTTAGCTTTTTTAATTTGGCTTTTACCCTCAATCGTATCGGGGTTGAGAATGTAGATCCCGTTACATTCCTCTATGAATTGCCAGGACATTAAAATTTGAATCGTTCGGTAGATTGTTTTTTCCGAACGCTTAAGGTTTCGTGCAACGTGTGTCGGACGAAATCCAACATTAGGATTTTCTAAAAAGAATTTTGCCACCGTCAGGAGAGTCATATTCTTACCGAATCGATTAAGGGTCTCAGTTTTACGAAAGACAAATTCAAACATGTCTTACAGAGTTTGAACTGGTAAACTGTTACTGAGGACTGTCCGCATCCGGAGCATCGTGGAATATTTGAAATAGCAATAGTATCCGAAAAAATGCCCTCGATGGAGTTACCTCCACCGAGGGAAGAGGAATTGCCTGGGTTGCAATCAGACAAGTCGGATGTTGGAAAGATTGGATTAACAAATTTCATGCGAATTTTTCTACCGTGTGGCTTTTTGGATTTTTCGTTTTATACCCTTCTTTGTTTTGAGGGGCTTGGGTGGAAAGTTCCGTAGGCAGAATGTGCAGACGAATGTATTGAGATAGCTCTTCTCCGTTGAGCTTTTTGATGAGGGCATCCGGGACCTTGCTCCAGCAACGATCAAAAACTGTGTAGACGTTTAGTCCGTGGCCTTTCAACAGTTTAACGTGGTCGCAAAGGAAACGGCTGCGGACGCGATCATATTTTCTAAGATTAGCCATTTTGATTATCCTGAATTTTTTTCTTTTCTACCCACTTGGTGAATTGTTTCTTTAGTCCGGCATCATCGATGAAATATTCATAGATTGCACAACGAGAGAGTAAGATTTCTATTGGACTTTTGTCTGATGTGTTCTCGATTTTGAGCACCGAGTCAGCTACTCGTTTGCGATGTATTTTGATTCCGAGCGTTGGATTCATGCCGCGCTTCCTGTATCTTTAGTGAGAACCAGTTGGATATTTTTGAATCCTTCTGTGTTGAGTGCGGCGATCACTCTGCGATTGTTGTTTCGTCCGGCAAAAAATTCATACGTTAATCGCTCATTTAGATTATTATGTTTTGCGAATTTACTTACGTATTTGTAACGATATACAATTTCGCGCTGAATCTCTTCCCGTTGTTGGATCGCGTTCATGCCTTAACTCCAAGGACATGAGCATCGGCTTGAATATAGAAGCCTTCACGCGAATAGATGTTTGTATAAAAATCAATGCTTATGATTGTGATGACTACGTGTAGGAATTGCCGTGACGAATCGTATTCACTTAAACCCTTACGCATTTTTAGATTTAAGATTCGCAATCCATTTGCCTGAATCTCTTCTATGTAATTCCAAGGAATGAAATACCCAACCGCGATCCAATGGAGCGAGATTTTAAAATACGAAGGCATCCAATTTGAGAACTTCAGAAATCGGTGCATCCAATTCAGTTCAATATTCCTTGCGCTCATTTGATTTGATTTCTCCTTGATTTTATGGCCTATTTTTCCGATGCTTTCTCTATGCACGGGGTAGCCTGTAGGTTAGCATAATACCGAATACGGTATTTGTCTATTAAAATTTTTACCGAAATCGGTATTTTTTTGAAAAAGCAAATTGAAAAATTACTACAAGTTCTAAATATGAATCAAAAGGAATTGGCCGACTCTTTGGAGTTATCGCCAGGGAGAATTAATGATTTAATTAATGAGAGGACTAAAGACCTTTCAGCCGAAGCAATTCGTAAGTTAAAAATTAAACATAATGTAAATCCGCTCTGGCTTTTGACTGAAGTTGGGAATATGTTTTCTGATCCCGAAGTTGAGAAAGGGCGCGATGATCAATTGAATGCTGAGTTTCAAATAATTCAGATCCTTAGGAAACGGCCTGTTGCCAAGAGTATCGTGGACAAAATTTTAGATCTAAACCGAGATTTAACAGAGAGTGAATCGAGTGTAATACGTGCAATACTGGATAGCTGGAAAAAGTGATCAACTATCACTTTTATTGATCCATGGTTTTAGAATAATGGAAGTCTCTACTGCTAAATAATGCGCTAAAACGTCGAACCTTAAGCCTGTATTTAAAAATTCGTGAATATGAGTCTTAAAAAAATCAGTAAGGATGGGGACAGACGGATGCTCGTCTTTATCGTCCAGTTTAAAATTACTATTTTGAATATCCATCTTCCAACCCCAGTTCCCGGAATTTTTGTTGTAGCGTTTTAGTATATTAACTGCTATAGACAAATCATGACGTCTCAGCAAAAATAATCCTTGATTGACACAAAAAAATACCGATAATAAAACACGATTCACATGCGCGAATGATTCTGTGTTATTTTTAAAAGTCAATGATAAATTCTCAACAAAAATATGCCAAAAATAATAATCCTTCCGATCGAATCAGGATTATTTTATCAGAGACAGGGTTTCGGCAAAACCAATTGGCTGAGGCGGGAAATGTCAAGCCTCCCACGTTAAATGGGTATTTATCAGGTGCGAGGCCCGTAGGCTTTGACTTTGCGTATGCGTTAATGAAATCACTCGGATATAACCCCTTTTGGATATTATTTGGGGATGGAGAGAAAAAGGTCCCAGCGGAAATATTCTCCGAACTGACTCCGGAAAATCATGATCGGTTTGAGGAAATTGAACGGGATAGAGTTTTTATCAGACAGATCGATGAATCGGGGATAAGAAAGGATATAGAAAGAATTTTGGAACTCAGTCGATCCGACTCAAAGCTGTTTAAGATTTTTTTCGACCGACTTTTTCCTGAAAAGCATGACTAATTTTTATGTGATATATCTCGATCAGCTCTTTGAGCGAGGCTGTTTCTTTTTTTAAATCTCTTGCAAAATTATAAAGAAGAGTTTTTAATTTGTCGTCTGTAGTTTTCATAATCGTCTCACATGAGATGAGACGATTCATTTTCCTTTTCTCTTCATTGCACTTTGTCAACGTATATAACAGGATAACGTTTTTCTGCATGAGCTACGGCGATCGCTCTTCCATGAATTTGAATATCTCTCGTCCGCGCGACAAGTTTATCAAAATCTTTGCTCATCCCTGATGGAATAAAAAGCAGAAATGTGGCAATCACGTTTTTGTCAAAGTATTCGGCTTCGGCAATTGTGTAACCGTTCCAATCGTCGCCGACCTGGATTCCCTCCCAGTTTTTTAAGTTGGTTTGTAAATCATTTGCGTTCCGCATGATTCGGAACTTCAGTTTTCCGTTTACGGTTCCGCCTTCCCACTTGTCTACTCGTTGGAGCGAGCGACATACAAAGTCGAGTTCAACTATAAAATATTTTCTGTCGTTCTTCCATTCTCCGGATTCGGTGGTTCCGTCTTCGCATTTGATTTTTCCCTGGCCGTGTTTCTTGCCATTTACAAAAGAGCCTTCGTAAACACACTGAACACTTCCATCCAGATACGTTAGCTTCCCTTTTCCGTGAGGATCCATTTTAGAATCAAAGAATCCTTCGTAATGATCTCCGTTATCAAACCAACTATAAACCAGTTTAGATGTATCGATCTTTCCATTGATAAAATACATCGTTGAAATTCTTTCGAGGTTATTTGCTTCATACACTTTTATTAAACCATGAAATTTTCCGTTCTTAAAATTACCTTCTCCGATTACACCTTCTTCATTTTGTAATTTCCCTTTTCCGTTTTGACAATCTCCTTCTATACACATACGGGTTTTCTCTTCCGCAAAAATCGGATTTAAGAAAAAGATAAATAAGATAATTGTGATACTGATTGATTTCATTTTTTACTCCAGATGAAAACAATCAATATCCAACCGGACTTGACAATTCGAAAACTTAGTTTTGGTCTGCCGTATGGCCAAAAAAAGTAAGACCTCTCAGAAATCTAATAAACAAAATATTAAACAAACTGTAACAGGATATACGACCGAAGGTTCTTTGTTTAAAAACATACCGATCCAAGAGTTAAAGCAAAAACGTTCTGCTACTTTACAAACGAATCCAGCAATACCCAAAGATCCGGAAGATACCATGACGCCGCAACAAGTTGCAGCTCTACTCAAGCGAAGCGTGCGAAGAATTAGCTATTATCGCCGCGAAGGACTCTTAGGAAAATTTTGGAAGTTTTACGATGGAACGGTTCTCTATTCTCGCATTGGAGTGGATGAATTTTTTCAAAGTCGTTTTTGCGATCGAGAAGAATCATAAACGAGCGGAAATCGCGGCACTTAGGGGGCAATGCCGACGTTGTGCATTCGATATTTCCCATGTTAGCATTGGTGACATGGATGAATTAAAAGCACTTCTACAAATCGATCATATCTCTCTATTTCTTGTTTCCATAATATTATTTTTTATGGTCCTTCTGGTTTATCGAAAGCCGCTTGGATCCATTTTCGGACTTCTTTCCAAACTCATCACAAAACGACTGGATTCAAAAGATACAATCTCTGTCGTTCAAATTCAGACGAACTCTCTTCCGGGTGCGCGGTTCATTCAGGAACACGTAACGTCTATACAATTCATAAACTCACTTCGAGTCCGCGACACAGAAATGTTTTATGACTTTCTTTTTAATCTTGTCAGCGAAGTCCGGGCAAAACTCGGTAACCCGTATCCGAATGTAAAGTTGACGTTCTCTCTTTTGAATGTTGATTACATATCCTCTGCGGCAGTTAGCGCACTCTCAAAAATCTTAATCGATGTAGTTCAGAAAAACGGAATTTTCTTGAACATAAACTTTCCGAAGGATCGATTCAAAAATCACGCCACCAATTTCCGAATACTCGCTGGGGATGCTGAGCACATTTCAATTTCGACCAAAGATCACGGAGGAGCAGGATGAAAAAGATTTCAGTTATAATTTTGCTTTTAGGTGCGTGCGCGGTTTTTCAAAAACTTCCGCCAACCGTAAGAGAAGACAGTAAACAAATTAAAGAAACGAAAACGGCTTTGATCGAGGATCGTCCAGGTGCAACGGAACGAGCAATGTCAGAACTGGATCGATGCGATGCGCGTAACATCGAAAACGCGAAAGAGATACGACGACTAAACGAAGCGTTGAATCGTTGTAACGTATCGAACGAGAAGAAGGACGTGCAATTAACTAAGGTATCTAAAGAAGCCGGAAAGGGTGAAGGAATTCGTTGGACTTACTACGCAATCCTTGGGTTTGGAATCTTTCTGTTGCTCGTTCTTGTTTTGGTTGTAGCGGCAATTCTGGCCTTGAGGCGCAACGGGCTTCCAGTTGTTAGTAGCCTTTTGGGAGGAAGAATCGTATGAATCCAATATTAGATTTTTTGAAATCCGCTTCATTTAAAATACAAAAACATTTTCTTGATTTCGACGCGATCCAGAAAACACAACACTACTGGAACGATTCGACTCTATCGAAAGCAAAAACGAATCGGATCGGTTCGGAAGCAAGTCTTCCAACATTTCCTCCAGTTTTCGGTCCGGTCTTTGTATGCCCAGTCGATGAACCACACATAACGTCTCCGTTTGGTTGGAGAATTCTGAGTATAAACGGAAAACCTTCGAGACAGTTCCATTTGGGGATCGATTTAGGAGGCGAAAGGAAAATCAAAATTCCTGAAGACTGTATTATTAAAACAGTTCTCAAGAAAGACGAAAAGTATCCGGTTCGATTTCGTTATGATTACGAATCCGGAACCTGGATGGATTTGATTTCTAAAAATAAGATTCCTAAAGGTAGAGCTTGGACTCCATACATAATCGCTGTTGGAATCCATACCAGAAATCAATACAAATTCAAACATGTCGATTCCATCGTTTCCGAGGGACAAAACGTAAAGGCCGGAATGATCATCGGAAGATCTGGAAATCTCGGTTATTCCATGGGACCACATTTACATTTTGAAGTTTGGCCTTGGAATAAAAAGGAACAGTCCTGGCCCAAACCGATGGACCCGGCGAAGTTTTTAAAATCCAAAAATCTAATATAAGGAGAGTATAATTATGGAAATTTTAACTCAGGCTATCATTGGATTATTCATTCCGCTCTACGTGGCTCTCGTATTGTTTTTGAGCCAGTGGGCGTTTCGTTTTTTCAACTCCGAATTTGTCCGCCGTGATAAAGCTCGGTTTGTTCTGATTCTTGCAACTGTGATAGCGCTCGTGTTCGAACTTGTAAGATTTGCATCTGGGGATTCCATTCCCGAACTCGGATACTATGCAGTGATTCTGCTTCTTAACTTTTGTTTCACGACAACGTTTTACGAAATTCTGATGAAGCGAGTATTCGCGGCAATCAATTACGCTCACGACACTCCGGTTGCATCGGAAGAACAACCAGATTAATCGTAAGAAAATAGAAATGAGCACAGAACCAGCTATAAGAGAACGCGCTTTTTTCCTCTATGCTATTTCCGGCTCTGGGTCTTCTAAAAATAGCGTAGCGAAACAAATCCGTTCTGAATATGGAACGAAGACTACCGCAAAAACTATCGATGAATGGTCGAAGGAAAAAGACAGGGATGGTTTAACATGGGATGATAAACGGAACCGTCTCGTCGCGAGGGCAGAAAAACAAGTAGAGGCCATCGTTGAAAATCGAATGGTAGAAATTCAAAAAAGAACTAAGACGATTGCAGACTTGTTGTATAAGAAAATTACGGAAGAGACTCCGAAACTTACGAGTCTTGATAACGCTATCTATGCTTATAAAGCAATCTCAGAACTTGAATTGACGTTGCCGCAAAAATATGGAGCACAACTGAATCCAAGTGAGATAATTGGAATCGTTTTAAAAATCTTTAAACGATGTGAACCAGTTGGAAGAGCAATCAGCGACCACTGGGAAAAGAATTTGGCTCTCGAAATTCATCAAGAAATCGAAGCATTTAAACTTTCTAAAGTAAATCAGGTTCCATGATGTCTTCGGGTTTAGAAATATTAGAGTCGATTCATGAACTTGGAACAAAAGAGTTTTCCAAAGTTAAGAAGAAAGATCGCAATTTATACGGAAAAAAGTATGGCAAAGAATCCTTAGCAGCTTTCGCACGCTTTATTGATCCAAAATTCGAAGACCCTCTCCACATAAAATCGATCATTCACCTTCTCGAAAAAATGGAGAAAGGGGAAGTCACGAGAAGCATTATTAACATGCCACCACGAAGGGGCAAAAGTCAGATTTGCACTCGAATCTTCCCTGCTTGGTTTATCGGTAGGCATCCAGATAAAAACGTAATATTACTTTCCTATTCAGATGAGAAAGCCGCGCGTTTTGGTCGTTGGGTTCGAGACTGTGTAGAATCAGAACAATTTTCTCAAATATTTCCAAAAGTAAAAGTTCGTCCTGACATGAGAGCGGCTGCTGAATGGGAAACGACATCTGGCGGACTCGTCTTGAGTGCAGGACTCAAGGGAGGATTCAACGGAGACGGCGCAGATTTGTTAGTTGTCGATGATCCGTATAAGAATCGAGAGGAAGCGACATCGGAGGTAATCTCTGAAAAAATCATCGAGAATTTTATGTCTGTTGGAGAAACGCGTCTTTCTCCTAACGGGATTATCTTGATTCCTCATACTCGTTGGTTGCGCAATGACCTTACCGGAAGATTAACCGGAGAAGATAAGGAGTCCGAAATTGAAGCTGTTTGAGCCTGAGATAAAAGGTGAATGGCATGTTCTCCGTCTTCCTGCAATTTTAGAAGACGGGACTTCTCTTTGGCCTGAAAGATTTAAAATTGAGAATGTTTTGAAACTGAGGTCTCGGATTGGAGAAACCCGATTCAGTGCTCTTTATCAACAAATTCCAATGGATGTTGCCGAAAGAATTTTCAGTGACCCGAAATATGAAGAAACTCCAAATGATGTAAAGATATTTGCGTTTTGGGACCCGGCGTTTCGTGAAGCGAATAGGAAAAAAGACTTCAATGCATTTTCTGCGGGTGGACCGAACGGAGAGAAGTTCTATGTTTGCGCTGGTGAAATATGGCGTGCAGGACTTTTAGAATCTTACGATCGAGTTGAGAAGCTTTGTAAACAACATAACGTAACTCGCCTTTTCATAGAAAACAACAAAGGGGAAACAGCATTAGAAATAGAAATGAATAGGCGAAACATTTCCAGTAAGGGAATTATGAGTTCCGGTTCGAAAGAGTTTAGAATTCAACAATACGTCCGAATGAACTGGGATAAAATTCGATTTTCTCGTTTTGTCTCTACGAAGTATATCAAGCAGATTTTAGAATATTCGGAAATCATAGAACGCCACGACGACGCCCCGGATTCGTTGGCTGGTCTCATCAAAGAAACAAAATTCGGCCCCCAGGCGGAAGGAATGAAAAATCGGATCGGATTTTTTGAAATGCTCCTAAACGAAGGAAGGTGGTAATGGCTCGTAAGCGTCGCAATTATTATAAGAACTTAGGAATCGATACATCCGTCCGCGTTGCAAAATTGGACGCATCTGAATCCGTTGCCCGACTCGATACCCTGATGCACATGGCATCCGGTAAAGGCATTACAGGAAGAGATAAACTACGAGGTGTTGCACCAAATCCCGAACGGATTTTTCCAGTGACTGCACGCGCGCTTTACGAATCAAACGGTTTCCTCGCCAACATAGTTGATTCCGTCTCGGAAGATGCAACCCGCGCATGGATCGAAATCGAAACAAATCGAGATAAGGATGATCCGGACTCAGGTATCAAAGGCCTAAACATATCCAGAATTTTGATGAATGAAATGGAGGAGTTCAAGCTTCAGGAAAAAATTACAGAACATATTCAAGGCTCTCGGATGAATCACGGTGGCTCTCTGCTTTTTTGGGGAATTAAATCGGATATTCCACAGACCGATTTCATGCTTCGTCAACCAATGCCCGAAACGATTCGGAATCTCGAATTCATAAACATAATCGATGCGAGTCGCTTTTCCGTCAGGAGAAAAACGAGCGATCCGCTTTCTAAGTTCTATAACGAGCCGATTTGTTCTGTATCTGGCGTAGAGTTAGATTCTTCCCGGTCACACTGGTTGGTCAATAGCTGGAACTGGGATTCTCAGAGGGGCATTTCCTTAGTAGAAAAAGTCTACGATGGGATTGTTGCAATCGATACGGCCCTTTGGTCGACGACTTCCATGATTTTTGAGATGGCCGTAAAGGTTCTTACAACGGACAAATTGGACTCTGCTTCTCCCGAAAAAACGATGGAGTTTCTTCGGCTGTTACGACATACGCTTTCCACTCAGTCCACTGCAATGCTCGGAAAAGACGAGACTCTTACTCGTCTTGGAAACTCGGGGATTTCTGATTCACAACTCGAAACTCTGTTTTCATTCATTTTTAAAGTCTTGTCAGGTCTCTCAAAAATACCTATTTCGAAAATTTTAGGGCGAACACAATCCGTAATCAATATTGGGAATAGTGATCCATCGGACGACGTAAGTTATTTCGAGGATGTTTCTCGCTTTCAGGAACTCAAAGTCCGTCCCATCATAGACCAATTTATCAAATTACGAATCCGATCGACTGAGGGACAGATTTACAGACTTCTAAATGGCGATTTCGCATCTCTCGACTGGAAGTTTAAATTTAAAACGTTGTGTAAATCTTCCCCTGCATCCGAAGCCGATACAAACCTCAAGAACGCTCAAGCGGATCAAATCTATGTAACAATCGGTTCCCTTTCACCTGGGGAGGTTAAGCAAAAGAGATTTCCTGAAATGGAAAATTTCGATTACTCTCGAGATGATAGCGGCCACTTAGATTTTAGCGAACCGGGTCTTTCAAACCCTGAAGAATTTAATCGTCCTGTTTAACAGTAATTTTGAATGTTCCAAGAATCGAATATAAGGCCATTTTCCGGGGTTTTTGGACTTTGGGGGTATCTTTGGCCAACTTGCGGTTTGCTGAACAATGCTGAACAAGTCCTATTTAAAAATAACAACCTGCCTTTTGCCGTCGTAAACCCATTTTTCCATCCTGCACTGAAAAAGGGGAAAAAACCGTGTATCCGCTAAGTTTAGAACTACAATATTCCAAACTTTGGAGAGATGAGGTTTCCCGTTTTGCCAAACAGGTAAACTCTGTAATCCTCAACGGTGTTCAAACCTATTCTAAAGAGGCACGTGCGGATGGCTATTTCTTTGAGCCTGTTGTTCGGTTGGATGTTTCCGATCTCCGAGTCTTGCTCAACCAACTCAAAAATCAATATGGGGATTTCGCTCCTCGAAAAGAATTCGAATCCCAGATCAAACAAAACGTTCAAATGATCGATGCGTGGTCTCGGGACAAAACGAATTCGTTCATTAACAAACAATATGAAAGTATGAACTTCCCGCCTCGCGCTGGGGTTGTAGGAGGTGATCGATCGTTGTTTCGCGTTCCTGGAATTCCAGTCTCTCAAAAAGAGTCCGGCGAAATTTGGGACCGAGTTAACAAGATGATAAAGGAACAATCGAGTCTTGCGTCCAACGCTTTCCGAGACCACTTCGAAGCTGTTCAGAAAATCGTAACCGATGGACTTACCAAAAGATTGAAGTATCAGGACATTGCTACCCAAATCCAAAACGCAACTGGAGTTTCCGAACGTCGTGCGGAGTTTTGGGCGAAAGACCAAACCGGAAAATTTTTCAGCCAACAAAACAAACTCAGGCAAACAAATGCCGGATTTCCCGGCTTCGTTTGGAGAACTCAAAAAGACTCTAAGGTTCGAGATTCTCATTCACATGTCGCAGATAAATTTTACAAGTGGGGAGAACTTCCCTTTGTTAATCGCAAAGGTGGGCTGCCTGCTCGACTGGCTCCCGGTGACGATTATCGTTGTCGGTGCTGGGCAGAACCTTCATGGGGACCACAGGGATCTAAAAAGAATAATCCGAAGCCTTCTGGTTCTTCCCCCAAAATTATACTTCCCCCACGTCCTCAAACTCAATCAATCGTTCCGATTTTACATTCAGTAAATCTGAATCTTCCCGATCCGACAGTTCACGCCAACATTCAAAAAACGATTTCCGATCTGGATTCCATTTTGAAATTTCCAAAGGATCGAACCAACATCGGAGTCCATTATCTCGCCGGATCTAATTTAAAGAAAAACATCGCGGGCCTTTTTAATCCGAATACGAATCGAATTGAAATCAACAGCGGATTGAAATTTAAAGACACATACCAATCGACTTTTGTTCACGAGTTCGCGCATGCAATGGACTATCGTTGGTTGGGTAAGGATGGACGATATGAAAGTCATTCCGGGCCTGATTTCGCGGAGTTTAAAAACGTAGTTCAAAAAACGGAGTTGTATAAGCGACTACAACAAATCGGTAGAGAGGGGCGAACAAAAGTTCCCGGCCTCGATGTTCCTGTTGCATTGAGCAGAACTCAAAAAAGCTTGATTCCTTATTTTCTTACGACGGAGGAGCTCTTTGCGAGAGCGACGGAGATTTGGACAGCAGAAAGAACCGGTTCTAAAAATCTCCTTGCTCAAATTCAAAAAAAGAATAGTATGAATTTCGTAAATCATTACTGGGATGAAGACGACTTCAAACCTGTCTTATCGGTTCTTGATAAGATATTTAAAACGATGGGTTACTTGAAATGAAACGAGTTTCAGATATACTTCCAACTTTAACACCGGATAAGGTCGCTGAACTTTATGGAAAACTGGGCGACCCCAGTGCACAAAGAAACGAAGTGGTCGCAGCAATTATGAAAGTTAAAAACGTTTCCGAAGACGAAGCCCAAAACATTTTTGATTTCAATCTCTCAATGGTATCTCAGATGGAATCGGATCTCGATTCTCGTAAGTAGTTTCCATCTCTAAAAAATCTTCCTCACCTCCACTAAAAACGTCGGAAATTGCGGTCTCTTGTGTGACCTTGCGACCTTGTTTCTCTGGTAGGTTTACGTTATTATTCAATGCGTGAAACCGGAAAACGGAATTCGTTACGATTCTGCAACTGTCGAGCTGGAAGGACTTATAGAGGATGAAGCCGTTCTTCGGTGCCCTCTCGTCCTCGCTCGTGTCGGTGTATTCCCTTATACTCACTCTGATGGAAGAATTGTTCGAGAGGCAAAATTACCGGAAGAACTTTTCTCTCCGGAAACTCTCGCGTCTATACCGGGGAGACCCATTACTAAAAATCATCCTCCTATTTCAGACAACGACGGGCTGATCAACGATACGAACTATTCGTTATATGCGAAAGGCTCTCTTGGTGACTCTGTAAAAGTGAAGGGCGACGGAATTTGGGTCAATGAAACTATCTGGGACGCAAAATTAAAAGATTCGTTAAAACGACGTGATAAGGTGCAAATATCGTCGGGCTTTCGTTCGAAACTCGATTGGACGCCAGGCACCTTCAGGGGACAACAATACGATGTAGTTCAGAGAGATATTCGTTTTAACCACGCCGCTCATGTTGACAAAGGCCGCGCGGGTGATTCCGTTCGCGTCTACCTCGACCATGCCGATTTTCCGGAAGATATAAACTTTGCCGTCATTGCGACGGATGAAAATCAAACAGGAGAAAATATGTCTGAAAAACGAGACCTGATAAAAGAATTTCGTAATTTTCTAAAGAACTTAGGAGTCGCTCGAAATGATTCCGAGCCTTCTACGGCAACAACTGAACCCGCACCGGAACCTATCGATAAAGGTAAGCAATCGCCTTCACAGGAACAAGAGCAAAATAAGACAAAAGATGATCTTATCAAATCTCTAACAGCACAAGTTGCAACTTTAACCGATGCCCTTGCGGAAATGAAAAAACTTCTGGCTTCCGCAATGGCACCAGCAACTCAGGACTCGATTGCTCAGAGCCGGATAAAGTTGATCGAGACTGTTAAGTCGATCAAGCCGGACGCGACGACGGACGGGGTTTCTGCAAGAGATCTAAAGACGCTGGTCATCAAAGAAACGTTACCTTCTGCAAAGCTTGATTCAATCGACGATCAGGAATTGGACATTCGCTATGAATCTGCCGTAGAGCTTGCTCGCGAAAAAGCGTCTGTTCGAGGCGGTTCGAATAACCAGGAACAACAAAAACCAACTCCAAGGCAAGATGCTGATGATTTGAAGAAAATTCAGGAAGCACGGCTGAAAATGAACAAAAGAGGAGATAAGTAACATGAATCTGAAAATTTTGTTAAGTTTTCTAACCTTGTTTTACATTGTGATTTTCGGGATTTCATATTTCGAAGTAATTCCGTCCGAATTCCTACAAGTATTTTTCCCAATCGGTGCATTATTCGCTCTCATTGGAGCTCCGGTTCCTGAAGGCGGATTGTATAACGAACAACCCGGACTATTGGGAACCTCCTCCAGAGATTCGAAAGACGAGCGTAAGCGAGGAAGCGTTGTTTCAATCGGCAAATTACCTTTTGGTTCCGCAGTGATGCTCGTCTCTGGCGGAGAAGGTATTTCTGTTATAGGTGCTGACGCGGTTCAAGTCTCTTCCAATTTGCGATTTGATGGGGTGACATCCTATTCTAATGCCGCAGGAGACCTGAAAAATCTTTCTTACGACGACGGTGAACTTTGCACCTTCTTTGATAAAGGATACGTTTGGGTTCCTTGCGAGGAAGCAACTACGGAATTCGATACGGTTCGTATTCGAGTTGTTCAAGAAGGCACAAATGTCGTCGGGTCGTTTCGTAGAACCGCTATCCCTGGAAAGACTGCCGTTATCACAGGGGTTAAGTTTGCATCAAACCAAAATGTCGGAATAGCGGAACTGAACCTCGTGTCAGGTTTCACAATCACATTGGATAACTAAGGAGATTATCGATGCCTGAAGCAATATTTAGAAAAGAAGACTCAGAACACATTAAGACAGAACTCTTGACTCCAAGAAAAAACGAACTTGTAGCAAGAAATGTTTTCAACGTGAATTCAGATACGCCAACCTACTCACATGCCTATTCGGCTGAAGGTGTAGAGGATACCGGTTCAGCAAGGATCAGGGAATCCGGTTCGGATTCAGACGGTTTGCCCTTAGTTGGAGAAAAAGCCACAAAGGAAACTGACAAGTTGTTGGTTATCGAGGCCGGCTTTCGGATCACACAGGATGATTTAGACGCGGCGGAAGCGCGTAGGCAATCCGGCAAAGGTAGCGAATACCCAGTGTCCGAAAAACGACTCAACGGAACGAGACGTTATATTGCCGAGAAGGAAAATCGGGTTATTTTTCACGGCTGGAGTCTGGCTGGTAAGAAAATTAAAAGCGGTCTTTTTAACTGGCCTGGAATTCAGGAAGATCAGATTTCTGAAGTAGAAAATGGCAAGACTGGAGTTTCTAAACGCATCTGGAAATATAAGACTCCAGAGCAGATCCTTGCAGACATCGTTGATGCTAAGGCGGAGTTGGAAGGAAGTGGTAAATTCTCAGCAGCAGGAATCCTGATCGATGATGAAGATTATCTTCGTCTACTCATGCCGGTTTCTAGTAGCTCAAACGTAACAACGCTGCAGTGGCTTCTTCAGAATAAAGAACTCTTTTTTCCGCGTGGTTTTATTCGAACGAAGGATTTGTCCTACAACATCCTGAACAAAAAAATCGGGAACGACTCCGTCGGTGGATTTTGCGTTTTCGACGATGCTTCCGATGTTGCGGAAATCATCATCGCAAGAGACTTGGAAGTGGCAGAAGAACCGTTCAGTTCTTACGCCGGACAAATGAAAGTAAGGGCCTATGAAAAGATCGGCGGAATTCACGTTTACCAATCCAAAGGTATCGTGATGCGCTATGGAACTCATACGGTTAAAACCGTATAAGGATCGTCAACCATGCCAAGAGCAAGTATAGCACAGCTTAGAGCGTATGTCGGAGATCCAATCGCGGACTTAACAGATTCAGAACTCCAGTTGTTTCTTGATGATGCTGTCGCAAGCGTCATTGGTAACACTACGCTTTCTGAATCTCACCCGCGATTCAATGAGCTTCAACGTGCCCGAGCGGCTTACTTGCTCTTCAATGCAAATCGTATGAAGAACGAAGTGATGGCAGAATCGGCGGACGGAATTTCTCGTAACTACGATACGAATATTTCACCGGGTATGCAAGTATCTTGGCTGGATCTATATAACCAAAAACGAACTGAAATCCTTGGATTCAGGGGACGAATCGGATAATGCCAGCGATAATTGAAGATAATACGAATCTGGATCAACTCATTAAGGATTTGGAATATATAGAATCGGCAACGATCACAGTCGGCCTTGTAGGTTCCGTTGATAGTGATTTATTGAAGAGTGCCGGGGCCAATGAATTTGGCGCAGTGATCAGGCCAAAGAATTCAAAATGGCTGACGATTCCTTTACTTCCGGAACTTCGCGGAAAGAGTCCTCGGAGTATCTCAGGTCTTAAATTCATTCCTCCGAAAAAAGGAAAATCATCGGCAATGCTCGCAAAGTCGGAAGGTGGTCATTTGGTCCCTCTCTTCATTCTTACTAAAAAGGTCGTTATCCCGGAAAGATCCTGGCTACGCGGAACCTTTGATTTGCAATCCTTCCAAGACGCTGTGATGGCAGAATTTGAAAAAGGAATTCAAGATTTCTTAAATGCGGAAATTGAGGCAATACAGGTTTTGCATCGAGTCGGGCTTAGAGCCGTTTCCGAAATCAAAAACCGAATTGTAAATAATGATCCTCCGTTCAAAGACCTTTCTGGATTGACTACAAATTTAAAAGGAAACGCAAAACCTTTGCGAGATCAATTAAGATTATTTAATGCGATCAACTACGCAATAGATGGGAAGGTGGCTACATGAGTCTTACGGGTGTTTCCGAATCTCTTAAACCGTTCATACGGCCGGTTGTGTATTACAAGAAGATGAAAACGAAGAACGCAAAGGGAGAAGTCATCACTACATACGAAAGCGGAGTTCCTTTGGATTTACCAGTGACCACTGTGAGCACAAGACTACTGATTGCGATGTCGGAAGGATCATATACATCGGAAGATAGAAACTTCTATCAGCTTGGGAACGCTCTTCCAATTGATTACGAGGATAAGTTCGAGTTCAACGGAGTAAAATACCTCGTCACGATGATTAAGGATATGACGTTTGAAGCTGGATACATTCGTTACGTCTGCAAAAAGGAGATTCGTAAATTATGAAATACGAATATATACGATCCGTGATGGATAAACTTCAGGCAGTCTTGGAAGTATCCTATCCCGGAATCAAAATTGAGTTAGGTGATCAGAATGTCGATACGCCTGAGTATCCTTTCGGCTCATATAAGATTCTTGTTTTAAATCAAGATCCGACAAAGTCCGCGTCTTCCTGGATAGAAGCAACGAGCGCGGAAGACTTCAAACAGGCCTTTCGGAAAAATCAAACGGCATCGATCAGTCTCGCATTCCTGCACAACTCATCGATTTCTACATGTTGGGATTTGTGCCAGATGGCTGTTGATTGGTTTGATTCGATTCAAGGGATGACAGAATGCGAAAAGTTTGGAATTACTCCGCAACTCATAACCGGAGATGTCCAAGACAGAACCACCGTTTTGGAATCAACGCAATACGAATACAAGGCGGGATTTGACGTTATGTTCAGATCCAGGAAGTTCAACGAAACACAGGGCAAAACAACCGCAAGCGCGCCTTCGGTTGAATTTCAGGAGGAAGCATGAGCGCACAGACCATTTCCAAAATCGATCCGATTTCAATCAATATTTTTCTTAGAAACACCCCCGTTTCTCAAATGGGATTCGGACTACCGATGATTTTGGGGATCAAAGCACCTATCTATTTTCTTCAAATCGGAACCGCTACGAGTGGGCTCGTTTGGAAATCCGCAACGTCGGGCGTTGTTTTTATCCAAGTAAAATACGTCATCAACGGAAACAATACGGCTCTCAGCGTAGTTCGCTCCGGAACCGGAACGGAAAACGATCCGTATACAATTACGGTCAACGTCGCAACGAACGGAAGCGGAATCGCAACCTCTACCGCCCATCAAATCAAACTCGCGGCGGAAGCAGTCTCCAACGTGGCAGGTGCGACAAAGATCGTAGACGTTGTAGAAGTTGCCAATACCGGAAGCGGTGTTGTTTCAGCGTTTGCTCAAGCACCTCTCTATTATGAAAGATACATGGAAATCACTTCCGCGGATGATCTTTTGGGACTCGGCTTTCTTTCTACGGATAAGGAATACATCCAAGCGACGCAGGTCTTTCGACAAACGCCAAGGCCAAAGACAGTCGCTGTTTTACTTTTGACTACATGGGCGAATGCGGCGACTGAGATCGCAGCTCTCAGAAACTCAGGACAAGACGCTTGGTTTAAAACCATTGCGACTACGCATAACAAAAATGAAATATACACGTTAGGGGACTATCTCGCCTCCATCGAGAAAATGTTCTTTGCTTGCACAGATGATTTGACCGCACTCGTGGGAAGAAATTCGATTTGGGAATATTTGATGATTCACAAGAATCCTGATTCTTTCCCGGAGGCCGCATGGGTTGGAAATACAGCTCCTCGAAGGGTTGGATCGTATAACTACGCATATTTGCCGTTGGATGGCGTGGAGAATTCCGGATACACGAACTCTCAAGCGAGTTCTATCCTTTCCGACAAGGGAAATCTGATCGTTGATTTCGGAGGAAGGCAAGTTCCCTATCCAGGAATTTCGACCGCTCAGGTTTATGCAGATGTGGTAGAAAATCGAGTTTGGTTGAAAGCACGACTCCGAGAGAACATCACAAGTCTCTTCCTAAACTCCGACGTAGTTCCTTACACGATTCAAGGAATTCAAATGATTGAAGCACGGATGCGAGAGGTTTTCGTTCAAGCCGGTGTTCAAGGAATCATCGCGCCTGTCGAAACGGATGCGGACAAAGCGCGCTCCGATTTAGGAGACTATCAATACAAAATCAACTTACCCGAAACGATCGATGAGATTCCGACGAACGATCGGAACAATCGTATTTTGCCTAACGTCACTTTTTCGTGTCGTTTGAGAGGAGCAATTAACGAAGTCGATATTGACGGTGAACTTACCTAAAAGGAGCAATCGAATGAATGGAATTTGGGACCCAAAGAAACTAAACGTAAACTGTAACGGACGTGAAGTTTCCGGAATGAGCCAAGCGGATGGCTTCTTTAAAATCGAACCCGTAACCAAAGAATACATCCTATCTCAAGTTGGCATCAAGGGCGATTGGAATATCTCAGAGGTGTATGACGGACGGGCCAAACTCACGATCGTCCTCATGGGAGATTCACCTGAGAATGAGTTCTTTTTCGCAATGGGAGAAGGAAGACTTCCATGTGTGTTTACGATGAAAGACCGATCCGATGGCGGTATGCTCGGCTTCTCCGCACAAGGGAGAGTTTGGGAAAGACCTACAATCGAACGCGGAAAGGAGTATAAGGATCGGACTTGGGTTTTTCTTCTTCCGGATTATAAAGGAGTTTTAACAGCATGAACAACGAACGAGACCCCATAGCAAAACGAAACGTAGCGGAATATACAGGTCAGACGGTTCAACGAAAATCCGAATCCAAAACAGAATCGATTCCGTCTGACGACCCAATTCTTGTTGAAATCGACGACGATGCGAAAGTCGCAACGATTCAATTCGTTGACGGACATAGTTACAAACTTCAGCATCCTGGAAATCGAAAAGCCCTTCGTTGGAGACAAGAATCGATATCCTTAACGGACGGTTTGAATCAAGACAAACTTCTGGATAAGTTCTTTAAGTTTTGTGTAAAACCAGTCTCACACAATTTTGAACCTACGTTAGACAACATCGAACCGAATCATGTGGAGGTGTGGCTAAGAATGGCTAACCGATTTCTTAAGTGGGAGTTGGAATAACCGGTTCCCAAATTTTGAAGAGGTCCCTTCGATCGAAGAATGGTTAAAATGGATAGACGAAGAAGTCGATCGGGAATTACAAATCTGGAAACCGTTTATTTTGGGAGCAGCACAGTTTAGCCAAAGCGAGATCGAAGACGCACCTACAATTCTATATGCGAAGATCATGGAGGTTGTGGATCGAAGGAAAAAACGAGAAGCGGAAGAGAAGACAGAGGAATTGAAGTTTTTGGCGAAGTTGATCAGAGGAGCCTGATCTTAATCGTATTAGAAAATTCGAATGTATAAAGGAAAAGTAAGAATAAATGGCAGTCAGAGAACTCAAGATAGCTCTTAAAACAAACCAAGGTGATGCTACAGACGCCCTGAAAGAGTATAAGGAAGAATTGAATACTGTAAAAAAACAATTCTCTGATCTGGGTGGTTCTCTCGATTTGTTCACGGATTCCCAGGCCGCCGCTTTTAAAGAGTTCGGTGAATCCATTGGAGACAGCCTTGCCGGAAAAGCTGATCCCGCAATTTCCGAACTCGCCAAAAAGTTTAAAACTACAGAATCAAACATAGAGCGTTTGATTTCAAAATCCCGTGAAGATTTAAAACTGGATTCGGAACTGATCGCAACCGCAAAAGCTGCAGGACTCACAGACAAAGAACTCGAAAAGCTTAATCAGGAAATGTCTGATACGGCGAATAGTGCGGGTTCCCTCTCCGGAATGCTCAAGCAAGTTGCGGCAATCGGAATCGCTTTCGCCGTTGGATCATTTGCTACAGCATCGATCGAAGCGGCTACTGCATTAGAAAAACAAAATGGAATTCTTCAGACTCTTTCTGGCACTCAATATCCAAAGCTACAATCTGCGATCACACAAACGATTCAGAATTCAAAAGGTCTGGCCTCGGAAGGGGGTCTTTCGCAAGTTGCGAATGACGCGATGAAAGCGGGGATGTCCGTTGATTTCATTTCCAAGAATCTTTCCGGGCTCTCGCAAGTTGCGGAAGTAGCTGGCAATGAACTTTCCGCTTCAATGAATGAAGCCTATCAATCTATTCAAACCGGCTCCGATGATTTTCTGAAAAAGAATGGTGTGCTTTTCTCTTCATATACCAAAGAGTTTAATCAGATCAACAACTCTGCAATGACTGAAGTCTCGAAACGTCTTGCCAGAGAAAGGCTGATCTCTACCGCACTCAAAGAAAATTCTGCGCTTCAAGATGCGTATGGATCACATCTAAAATCAGCCTCGGCAATCTTTCAAGCCTACAATCAAAGGATGGGAGACCTGAAGGCATTGTTTGGAAAAGTCCTTCTTGAAGGAATGAAGCCGTTTCTGTCTACGTTCGTTAGTATATTAGAATATTTTACTGTTGGAGAGGACGCACTCAATCGAGTAAAAGGAGCGTTGGTCATATTTGGTTCGGTGTTTACCGGAGTTTTGGTAGCCATTGCCGCGAAGATGGTTGTTGCAGCTTCCGCAACTGCCGGCGGAATGATTCCTGCACTGTATGGAATGGCAGTGGCTGGTTGGGCGGCTATTGCCCCTTGGCTTCCTTTTATAGCAATCGGCGCGGCTGTCGCGGCAACTATCGCCGCAATCGTTTTGATTGTAGACGACCTTCTTGTTTGGATGGATGGAGGCGAATCGATCATAGGGGATTTTCTCGGTCCATTCAAAGATTTTGATATTAAAAAAATATTTGGACAAGCATTTGATTATTTAATCAACCTCGCCAAAAAATACGGAAAGTTTTTGATCATGGCTCTCTTTCCGGTTAGCACTTTGTATTTTTATTTTGATGAAATCGTTGAGTGGTTTAAATCACTTCCCGAAATTATCGAAAACCTATTCAAAGGCATCGGCCCGAAAATCAAAGAAGCATTTTCTGGAATCTTACCTTCCGGGATCTTCAATTTTGGAGCACCTGGAAAAGCGGATAACGCGACAAGTGTTCAAGATGCAATCATTACAAAATCCGGAAAGGTGATTCACACACATCCGGACGACAACTTGGTTGCAGTAAAGGACTTAGGATCACTTGGAAGATCCAAATCTTCCGGAGGAATCTCGGTCAATATTGCAAATGTTACGTTAGGAGCGGGTTCACCACAGGAAAACGCTACGATCTTTGCAAAGTTTTTAGAGAGAGAGCTGGAAAAAATCGCAATCAAACTCGGTCTTTCCGCTGGACTCTCTCCGGAGGCGTTATAATGGAAAGCCCCTTAGCCCGAACTACAATCGCATTAACAGACGGCGACGATGAAATCGAACTCAATGTGTCTCTTGAGATACAACATTCGTATCCCGCCGAGATAACCGGACACCCGATCGAAAAAGAGAAAGGAAAGACCTCAGTCACGGATCACGTAATTCCAGGTCAAAGAGGAATCTCACTCAGTGCGATCCTTTCAAATTCTATCGCAATATTTTCTTTCCGTCGAGTGACTGTAGACGAAAAATTAGAAACGCTCATTCGTTGGCAAACGGAGGGAACGTTTCTAACAATGCTTGGTTATACAACCGGCGGGATTTTCACTAAAATCCTATCGATGCTTCCGTCTTTTTTTCGATACGTTCCGCCGGATGATCCAGACAAGCGATACTTAGGCAGATCTATCGATGAAATTCCAAATCTCTTAATCGGAGATATTACGTTTTCTGAATCTAAAGATATTGGAAATGATATTAGTATAACCTTATCGATTTATCCGGTCCAAATTGTAGAGGCAAAGACCAGGAATTTGAATGCTGTGAAATCAGGAGGGAAACAGCCGATCAAAGAAGTGAACGTAGACCCAAGTAAAAGAATCCTGCTAAAACAAAAGCCATTGTTAAATCATTCTTTTAAGGTTAAATCTTAATATGCCAACGTTTAAATACTTACAATTCAAACCAAACTCTTTTCCAATTCGAAATCAATGTGAAATTGAAGGAAAGGATTATGAGTTTGAGTTCAACTACAATTCAGTTGGTGATTTTATTACGGTTCTTGTAAGAGACTCGGAAGGTAATATTCTATTTTCAACAAAGCTTGTCTACGGAATTTCCTTGAATCACTTTGTAGTGGATGGGTTTCCAAACAATGTCAAACTCATCCCTTTAGATCTGGATGATCTGTATCGAGATGAGTTTGTGGAAATCTCTGTCAACAGAGACACGCTCGGATCTACGGTTCAAATTTATATCATTGAGAAAACGGTATGATCGGAAATCCGAAACTTTACGGCCGTGTTGTTTCTTTGGAAATTCTTCCGAAGACAGGTCTCGGAAAAGAGTTCACCTATCCTCCGTTTGACATCGAATTCGAGTCTGATTTAGAGAAGCTGAATATAACGAAAGTTTTAATCTATAATGTCAACGACGACACGATGGAAATGATAGGAGCAAAAGCCAGGGGAAAAGAATTCCTATATCCCACTGCGATGTTAAGCGCAGGGTATAAAGATGAAAACGGTTTGGTCGTGAGCGGGGAAGTTATTCTTCCCAAAATGAAACAGGAGGGGCCGAATAAGATTTTAGAATTCACTATCTCATCAAATGCCGGTTCCTGGAATAGTTTCTATATTATGAAAACGTATAGTAACCTTCCTGCACAAACTGTCATACTCGATATTCTAACTCAAGGCAACATCAAACCTGGATCTATAACATTAGGAGAAGATAAAGTAATCAATTTTAGCGCAACAAAGTCTTTAGGAGAATGCGTTAAAAGTTTCTGTGAGCTAACAAAATCTCAATACTGGATGCAAGACGGACTTTTACACATCTCCCCGCTCGATCCTCCTTCTAAACCAAGCACGATCTTCTTAGACAATCTTCCGGGCTTATTGGAGTTCCTGAGAAAAATCAAAAAACCTGGAAGGTTACAAGCCTTTTCCGTCACAAGCTCAAATTAAATCAGGTGATTGCAGTCAAAGGCGGAAGTTTAGATGGAGAATGTAGAATCGTAAAAGGAAAACATCGCTTCTCTACATTCCAACCTACGAACTATACCGAACTTGAGGTCCTTCCGTTATGATCACTCTGGACGACGTGATTCTCAAAGCGATCAAAAAGCAACTCGCAAACGTTCAGGTTGGACTTCCTGGAACGATCGAATCGTTTAATCCTTCGTTGATGACGGCTAACGTAAAACTTCTTTTTAAACAGATCAATGGACAAGGGGAAGAGATCGACTTTCCGGTTCTCTCGAATATTAGAGTCGGAACTCTTTGGGCGGGTGATTTCTTTATCAAGCCAGACTACAAACGTGGGGATAAAGTTTGGGTTTCGTTCTCGACGCATGATACGTCAGACGCAATTCGTGGAATCTCAACAGTAGCTTCTGAGTCTTTATTCGATCTTCAAAGCGCCTGTGTGCAATCCGGATTCAAAGGAGATCTTGACGCTCCGGCATTCACAGCAAATCTTCCAGGATTACTAATCGGACACAAACAAGGTCAATCTTTAATTCAATTGGATGACGATACGATCAAAATTCGAGGTGGGCTTATCGATCTTTCAGAGTCAGCCGTATTGGGTGAAACTCTATCACAATTTCTTAAAATGATTCTGGATGTCTTTATAAACAACGCGTCTGCATTTACAACGAATACGGTTCCTGGTTCTCCGGCGGGCCTATCGCCTGTGATCGTTGCAGCATTGACCGCGCGTAAAGCGGAAGTCGATCAGATTATTTCTCACAAGGTGAAGATCGGATGAAGGGCTTGATGGTTGAGAACAACGACATCGTTCGCATCAACGGAAAGCTGGTTGTAATCGAAGGTTTGGAATACTATTCACAACGTATCAGGCATTCAATACGACTGTGCCTCGGAGAATCTGTTTACGAACCATTGAAGGGCGTCGACTGGAATACAAT
Organism: Leptospira noguchii serovar Panama str. CZ214; assembly: GCF_000306255.2. GTDB lineage: Bacteria > Spirochaetota > Leptospiria > Leptospirales > Leptospiraceae > Leptospira > Leptospira noguchii. The sequence goes on along the minus strand of NZ_AKWY02000031.1, from coordinate 149,909 downwards.
TTTCTCAAAAAAAGTTCCAAAGGATAGAGTCCTCTTCGAAATACAAAAAATTTTACAAAGGGATCCTGAAACCGTTTCAGTTGAAAACATCGAAATCGTAGAAGAGCCAAGTGATAGCAGGAATCTGAATATTCATTTTTCTGCAATTACAGTTTACGGCTTAGTTACGGGAGCAGTATAATGTCCGGAGTTACTTCACAGGGATTCATACGCAAAACGAGGGACGAAATCATCTCCGATCTGGAAGCTAAGTATCGGACTGGGCTTGGATCTGACATCGACCTCTCAATTTTAAGCGAGGACGGAATCCGCATGAGAGTCCTCGCGGATGAGTTAGACGAAATTCATAAGCTTGCGGAAGATATTTTCTATTCCAACTTCGCTCATACCGCAACCGGCGTTTCGTTGGATCGAGTTTTGAATCCTCTCGGTTCCGAACGGCAACCAGCCAAACGGGCTAATCGTAGGTTTGCGTTTTTCCGGCGTAAACGGTTCGTTTGTGAATATAGGAACAATTTGTCAAACTGGTAGTGGAATCCAGTTTATTACGATCGAATCCGGAACTGTCTCCGGAGGAAGCGTTTTACTCAACGCACAAGCTCTCAATATTGAATATGGTATCTCGGGTAACGTAAGTGCAAATTTGATCACGACGATCAATACGGCTCTTACCGGAATCGACTCTGTAACAAATCCAGAACCTGCAAGAGGTGGCAGAGTGATCGAAACAGATTCAGAATATCTAAATCGATTTATTGATTCCGGAATCAACGGCGGAAGTTCGGCTGCAAACGTTCAAGGCGCATTAAATAATATTGAATCGGTTTTGTCCGCAAAAGTTTACGAAAACGTTACTGATTTCGTAGACGTTGAAGGCCGAAAATCCTCACTCTATGGAAGCAGTCATTGAAGGTGGAACTCCTACGGAATCGGAGATTGTTTTCTGAAAAACTGGCCGGGTGGTATCGAGTCGTTGGGATCGAATTCAACAACTCTCATTGATAACAAGGGAGTTGCGCGCACCTATTATTTCAATCGACCAACTGACGTTCCTATCTTCGTGAAAATCGATATTCTGCGAGACCTGACTCTTTGGGAAACCGGTTCCGAGACAATCGTAAAAACAAATTGTATCAAGGTGCTCGGTGGCGTTGATGCGATCGGTCCGATTTCCACTTCTTACAAAGGTGACGGAACCGGCGAAGATGTTTTCGCATGGAAACTGATCGCCGCACAAAGCGGTCTGTCCGAATACGATTCCGTTAAAGTTCATGGAATCAAATCTATGGCAGTTAGAGTCGGTCTGTCTGCTCCTGCGACGTTAGATGAACTTGTTATTAGCAGTCGACAAAGAGCAAAACTTGTTACCGCAAACATTCAGGTAAACTTTCTATGAAAAGCATTGATGCGATTCTGCAAAAATATCCTACGTCTCTCTTTAACCGTGATCCTGATTCTGAAATCGGTAGGAAATGGAAAGCGGATCTTGAATTGTTAAACGAAGTTCGAACAACACTCGAATCAATCAGAGGTGTTTCGGATTATAGAATTCGAAACGGAGCGATTCTCGACCTGATTGGTAAAAATCTCAAACAGCCTCGGAACGGAATGGATGATTTTCGTTATCGCATTTTCCTTTCCATAGCGAGACAAAAGCAGAAATCAAAGGGTGACATCTATTCGATGAACGAAATCGGTTCCCAGATTCTTGCGGGAACTGGAACGTTATACGAAATTCAAGAGCTTTGTTATTCAGGTGCCCCAATGTTCTTGGACGGTTCTCTGACACTCAATGGAGAGTATCCGCTTTCGGGAAGTTCTAAAAGACCGGCTACGATTCGAGTCATATTTTCAGGTTCAATCGATACAGTCGTTGTAAGTCCAGAATTCAATAAGGCGATCGCACAGATCCGCGCCGGTGGGGTTCGTTCGATTATAAACTATCGCTTTGAAACATCTACCTTATCAGGAAAATTATATGGCTTTGCTCTTCGTTCATCCATGTTTGACGGGACGTGGCCGCTAAACGGTTTCACAATTCTTTCCGGAGACAAGGTGGGAATTCAACCGTATGAAATCGCGTTCGGAACAGGTGGATTAATTTCTGGAATTCCTCGACCTCCTCAAGATTCGGATACGGGTTTGCAAAATGAAGTTTTTAGAAAGCTCGCCGAGATTCAAAACAATCCGGATGGGACAAGAAGTTTTAAAACGACAATCAAGCAATCCGAATTGATTGGGCAAAGTATCAACGAACTTGCACTTTTTGAAGAAGACGGCAATTTGCTTTTTCTTAAAACCTTCCCTTCTAAACCAAAAGACAATCTAATAGTTTACGATTTCGTAATAAATGAGGAATTCCAATGATTCAAATTCTTGTCAGAGAGACCATGATTGAAATTGCAGGGAAAGATAAAGCAAGAATCGAAATGATTCCGGTTGCAGTGTTTTCGGATCATTCTGAACTCTTGCAATATTGTGAGAAGAAAGGTTTTCAAAAAAATGGAAACGGACTTGAGTCTGAATTCTATCGGGAAATGGATTTGAGACAAATGAAAGAGCAAGTTCGATCCTATTTTAAGATCGAACAACCTTTTAAATTGCATGAACGATTTGTAATTTTTGAACAGGAGTTAAAGTAAAAAAATGGCAGTTTTTAATCCGACAAAAAACAAGAACTTGGTCCAAAAATACACCAGCGGACGGGGACCTAATCGACGACGAACTAGATCGTCTCTACGAGAACGATCAGTATGCAAAGGATCGCTCCGATGCAACCGATATGAATATATTGAATTTGTTGATTCCGCTGGGAAGTGTTATAGAAGACAATCTAAACATTGCTTCCACATCTATATTCAAAGATGCGAATGGACAATCTATTCCAAGAACTACTTTTTCAACCCTTTGGAACTTGGTTCATAAAACGGTAACTGGAATCGTTCCAGCAACGGATCGAATCACTGTAAATGCTCACGGCTTCACGGAAGGTCAGCTTGTAAAGTTTGCCTTTACTGGAGGAGGAATCACTGCATTAGTGAATTATTATGTACGAAATCCGACGACAAATGACTTTCAGATTTCTGTAATGGTGACTGGTTCCATACTCGATCTTACGTCTTCTCAAACTGGGGATATGATTACGAATTTGGAATATGGCTTTGGGGACGGTTCAACGACGTTTAATGTTCCTGATCGACGCGGTATATTCGTGAGAGGTGCAGGAGTTCATGGGACGAGAGCAAAGGCTGCGGGCGGAAATTATGACGGTGGACCGGTTGGGTATGCGGGACAGGATGCGATGCAGGACCACCGTCACAATTTTTCCTATAACAATCCAATGGGAATTATTGGAGGAGTCGGGGGATATTGGTTAGCCGGAGGCGGGACAAACGCAGGCAATACAAATTTAGTTATATTAGAACCAATGACCGACGGGGTCAACGGGACGCCACGCCGGGGGAATGAAAATACTCCAGCATATGTAGCAGTAAAATACAAAGTGAGGGTAGCATAATGAATTATATTATCGATAAACATTCTAAAAACGTAATTTGGATTAATACCGACCCGAATTCATTGGCGGGTAAAGACGCATGGAACGATTTCGACCCAAATGCCCATGAAGTCATTCATGCCTTGCATTATAATCCGAAAATCGGAGATATATTTCGAGCCAAGGTGGAAAATGAAACCGCACAAGATTTCGTTCCGAAAAAAGTTTACAACAAGACGACGATGTTTGAAAGGACTCTACAAAATTGGGAAGACGAAATTGATTTGGAAAAAGAAACGGAACGGGAACCGTTGAAAAATCCGAGCGGAAACTTTTTACCATATCAGAAATATACGAACTCGGGTTGGGTGATCGACTTGGAAGAACGAAAAGCTGGTCTTTTGGCGGAGAACCGTCTTATTTTTAACTCAAAATTAGAATCCTATCGGGGGAAAGTCGAATGTCGAAATTCGGTTTGGGATTCCGGAAAAAAATATTTGGAGAATATTCAAAAAACATTGAGTATCTACTCCAAGCAAAAAATTCAAATTCTTCCGGAGTGGAGAGACGCAAACGACACATTTCATACTATGAATGTTGAAGAACTTTCGGAACTGGCCGATACCATTGAAATGGATATTTTCGACGTAGGACGCATGCTCTATGCAAAAAAATGGGAACTGGAAATCAGAATTCAATCCTCTTCTTTAGAAGAATTTTTGGACTTAGCTACAGCTTGGAGCTGAAATGTTTTCAGTTGCGTCTTGCGTGCGTTTTCGCAATTTAAAACGCGCGCGCAAACAAAGATACATCTTTATTTTTAAAGCTTGATTTTTTTACAGATGACCTTTCCTCCTTTAGACAAACAAGATCGGAAGTCATAAAGGAACTTTTAAATTCCACAGAGGCCACATCAATTACCAAACCGTCTGCTCCAACGGAAAATCAATTTTTAAATTAAAATTTTATAATATTCTTATGTTTTTTTGTAGGAAGATAAAAAGTAATTTTGAGGTATGGAATTATTTTGTATATGGCAAGAATGACATATCATTTAGAATAAAAACAAAAAGCCGTCACGAAATTTTCGAAGACGGCTTTATAAAAAATTTGGAATTTAGACGGAAAAGCCTAACCAAACCTGTCGCTTAACAATTTTACTACTTGATCCGGTCTCATGTTTGCTTGTGCGAGCATTGCCGAACCACTTTTTGTCAGGATCTGATTTCTAGTATAATCTACAATCTGTTCTGCCATGTCTGCGTCCCTTACGCGACTTTCTGCGGCAACCATATTCACATAACTAGATTGTAAACCCTGAGAAGTAATTTCTAAACGATTGTAATAGGCTCCTAAATCAGCTCTTTGTTGATTCACTTTGGAAATGGCCGTATCTAAAAGTCCAATCATTGCATTAGCGCTTGCGGGAGAAGAGAGGGCTTGTTTTTTTCCATTGGCAACTAATTGTAAACCAGTAGCATTCATAGAATCTATAAAGATATCTAACTTCTCGTTTTGGTTAGGTCCTACTTGAAGTTGGATCGGTTTGTTCGATTGTTTAGAGTGATCTCCGGAAAGAGGTTTGATATGATTGAACTCTGCAGATTTTCCAATTCGATCTACTTCTTCTATCAGCTGATCCACTTCAAGTTGAACTAATTTGCGATCTTCGTTGGAATAAATTCCATTGGAAGTTTGGATGGAAAGTTCTCTCAATCTTTGTAGTATGTTGTTTACTTGTTCGAGAGTGCCTTCCGTAACCTGAATAAAAGAAACTCCATCCATTACGTTTCGTTCCGCTTGAGCCAGTCCTCGGATCTGAGTCCGCATTTTTTCCGACATTGCAAAACCTAGAGCGTCGTCTCCAGCGCGATTGATTCGCAAACCGGTGGAAAGTTTCTCCATTGTCTTGTCTAATTCTTTATTTACACTTTTCAGTACGTTATTCGTCCTGAGAGCGCTAATGTTGTGATTGATAATCATTGTCACAACCTCCCTGTATTATGTTACCCGGATCCGTCCGAGTCGAAGTTTTTTGGGCAGTAACTGCCTTTGTTTTTCCACTGCGAACTTTCACTCTGTTTTTAGGACGAAGGTGAAAGTTTTATATTTTTTTCCTAAAGTGTTATGCGGAGGGAGCCGATACTTAGTTTAGGAAACTTTTATCAAAATAGTAACTAAATTATTTTTGAAAGCAACTCTTTTCCTTCAGTTTATAAAAAAAGTCCTTTCTTTCCGTACTTTATTCTCATTGTTTTGATCTTATTTTGTCTCTTTTTTCAAAAATTGAAAAAGAGACGGTTTATGAGTTAGCAAATTATGAAAATCTACACAAAAAAAGGCGATTTTGGACAGACGTCTTTAGCAACTGGCGTAAAGGTTCCTAAATCGGATCGTAGAGTGGAGTTGTATGGAACCGCTGATGAACTCAATTCTACGATTGGAGTCGTAAAATCGTTTTTGCGAAAAGAGTCCGTGCTTCATTCTACTTTGGAAATGATTCAAAATCTTCTTTTTGAATTAGGTGCGGAATTAGCTGGCTTTCAACCCAAACAAGAATCCTGTATTTTAGAAGAAGACATTGCATTTTTAGAAAATCAAATTGATCAAATGCAGGAAAAATTAGAACCGTTGAAAAAATTCATTCTTCCTGGTGGAACTAAAGCGGCTGCATTTTTACATATTTCTAGAACCGTTTCCAGAAGATTAGAAAGAGAAATGGTGAAGTTTAAGGAAGAGGGCCTTGAAATTCTTTCTTCTCCTATGGTCTTTATGAATCGTCTTTCGGATTATTTTTTTGTGGCCGCTCGTTTTGCAAATTTAGAAGAGAATATTCAGGAACCCTTATGGACGTCCAGAACAAAGACGTAAATTCTCATCCTAAGGGTCTTACGGTTTTATTTTTTACAGAGACTTGGGAAAGATTTAGTTTTTATGGAATGCGCGCCTTACTCGTGTTATTTCTTACTAAGGTTTTTCATTTTTCCGATGTGGATGCAAATCGAATCTATGGAATTTACACTGGTCTTGTTTATCTAACTCCTCTTATAGGTGGTTATCTCGCGGATCGTTATTTAGGTTTTAAAAAATCTATCTTTTTAGGAGCCACGTTGATGATGTTCGGGCATTTGAGTCTGGCCTTTGAAACAAAACCGTTTTTCTTTTTAGGTTTGGGATTGCTTATCCTTGGAGTTGGTTTTTTTAAACCAACTATCGCTACGGTTTTAGGAAGAATCTACGAAGAAGACAATAAAACTAAAATGAAAGATTCTGGTTTTACGATTTTTTATATGGGAATTAATTTGGGAGGTTTTTTAGGTCCTTTATTTTGCGGTTATTTTAGTGAATCTTGGGGTTGGGGATATGGGTTTGGAGTGGCTGCTTTTGGAGTGTTATTTGGAATTTTAATTCTTCTTTTGGGTCAAAAACAATTTCCGGAACGAGTTTTCGATCCGGGCAAGAAAAATCATATCGCTGAAGGAAAAAAACATTCTACTTTGAAAAAAGAAGAAAAACAAAAACTTGCAGTAATTTTTATTTTTACCTTATTTGTGATCATTTTTTGGGCCTCTTTTGAACAGATAGGCTCTTCTATGAATCTTTTTATAGATCGTCATGTAAACCGTAATTGGTTCGGATACGATATTCCTACACCTTTTTTTCAGTCTTTAAATCCACTTTTGATTTTGATTTTTGCTCCTATAATCGCTTCTTTTTGGACTGCGCTTGCAAAAAATAATTGGAAACCGGATACTTCCACAAGGTTTGCATACGGTTTTTTTATTTTGGCTTTGGGTTTTTTAGTTTTAACGTTAGTCACTCTTGATTTTAGGCCTGGTCATAAGATTTCGGCGGTTTGGCTTTTGTTAATGGTAGTTTGTATTACTGTAGGGGAACTATTTACGTCTCCTGGAGGTTTAGCTTTAGTCACTAAGTTGTCTCCTAAACAACTGGGCGGTTTTATGATGGGGGTTTGGTTTCTTTCTAGTTTTTTTGGTAATATTCTCGCCGGAGAATTGGCTGGTCTTATGAAAACGGATCGTTTTCCTACTTTTTTTGGGATGTTTGCAATACTTGCATTTGTAGGCGGAATGATTCTTTATATTACAAGAAAAAAACTTCAAACCTGGATGCACGGAGCTGATCAGTAAAATATGCAATTTTTAATATATTCTAAAATTTATATATTGGGTGATGTTGATGTTTAGAGTTATTGGAATCTTTTTTGTTTTGGTTTGGATGCCCGTTTCCGTTTTTGCGGACCCGTTTTCAGATCTTCTCAAGGAAGATTTTGAAGCGGGGCAGACTCTACTAATCCGAAATTCCGTCTTTCAAAAGTTAGGTGGTAAATCTAAGGACCCGAAAGTGATTGAAATCACAAAAAACACGATCCCTTGGGCCATCATGGAGGGTTTGGCTCCGGACACGATTGCAGATTTGATCGTAAATCAATACTACGTGTCTCTTTCCGGCTTACGTTTTACGGAGGCGGAAGACGCAATTCCGATTCTTTCCAAACAAAAACTTTCCGAAAAGGATTTTGTTTTAGTTTCTTTATTTGTAAAGGAAACGACTCAGGCAGGAATCAGAGAAGAAATCAGAAACGTTTTTTTATCTACCGCTTTAAAATCTCGCTGGGACGGATTTGCAATTTTAGCGGGGGGTAGAGCTCTCATCGCTGGAAAATTTGTAGGGATTCCTGAAAATAGACTCGCTTCTAGAATATTGGGTTCTTTTCCAAACAGAGGAGCAGCGGTTTCTTTTGAAAAGACTGATTCTGCTTTTAGGCAGTCGATTTTTTTCAATCCAACAAACGATCGTTATACGTTTGCTTCGGATCTTTTATCTCAACTTAAGTTATTACACGAAGGAACTAAAAGTAAATCTTTGAGTTCTTGGACCGAAACAATTTCTCAGGCTCGAACCTTGGATAGAAATTTAGATTCTGCAGGTGAAATTGTAATCGGAGATAGGCCAAAATTCGGATTTGAGGAAAATATTCCAGAACCTCCTTTGGTTCCAGAAGTAGAACCGGAAACTCCAATTCAACCCGGTAAAATAGAATGGGAGATATTAACTTCTTCTAATTTAGTTTCAGTCGTTAAGGAATGGTTGGGGACTCCTTATTATTGGGGAGGGACTTCTAAAAAAGGTGTGGATTGTTCTGGATTTACGTTCAGTTCTTTGACGGATAAACGTGTGGGAGTTCCCGCAAAAATACTCCCCCGACTTGGGAGAGAACAAGCCAATTCTGGAAGTAAGATTTCTCATCAGAATTTAAGAGCGGGGGATTTGATTTTTTTCTCTGCGTCTCCCAATCAAAGTAAAATTACTCACGTTGGTCTTGTAATCAACGAGAAAGAATTTGCACACGCTTCTTCTACGAGGGGAGTTGTAATTGATAAAATTTCTATGAAGTGGTGGATCGATCGTTATGTGACATCGAGAAGGCTGTTTAAAAAAGTTTTATAAGAAAAACGTTATAAAAAGAATTTTTAATTTGCCATTGTTTGTAGAACGAAGGATTGTATTCGAAAATTTGAATTTAAGATCGTTATCTTTCACTATAATGTGTGTTTAAATTTTATCGTAAGTCCTCTTTAGGTGGTGTAAATTACAGTTATTTTCGGCATTTTATTTTATAATCAAACGACCGTTATTCTACATCATTTAAGATAACTTTTATTCTCTTAGGTTTAGTTCTTCCGCGATTTGCATTAAAATTTTCATCTTTTCCATTGGATTTGGATCTACTAGAATTTCTTGTTTTTTAGAAAATTCAAAGTTGAGAATAGAAGCGATAAAATCGATTGGAAAAGGATGTGTCATTAGTTCGTTCATCCTAAGAATCAAATCTTCTCCGGCGCCTTCTGAAAGTAGTATTCTTTTAGTAAGAAATAAAAGTCTTTCAAAGCCCTTTTTAAAATTTTCATGTTTTAGATATTCGAAGTTAGGTTCAATCTTTTCGACTTTTCCTACTCGAAAAGGTTCCATCGTTTCGTAATCGATCAATTTAGCGATTCCTTTTCCTTCTAAAAGAATATTGGACCTTCCATCTGGCAGAGGATCTCTTCTTACAATTTTTCCCCAACCGAATACGGTTTCAATTTCAGGATGTAAAGATAACATTTTAGATTTACTAAGTAGGGGAGCAATGGCTAGTTCTTCGCTCGATTCCATACAATAGTCTAACATCAATCTATATCTAGGTTCGAAAATATGGAGAGGTAAGTATGTCCCTGGAAACAGAATGATTTCCGGTAACGGAAAGATTGGGACAGTAGTGATTGACACAGGAAGCATACTATAACTGCTTAGACAAAAACCGTAAATCAAAATCCCAAGGATCGGTAGAATTTGTATTATCTAAATAGAAATCGTTTTCAAACTTCAACGGCCAATCTTAAAAATTTAAAAGTGATCGTGATTGGAGATTTCATCTTGGATGAATATCTCATTGGGGAAGTAAATCGAATTTCTCCGGAAGCTCCCGTTCCTGTAGTCTGGGTTCGTACAGAAAAAATTACCTTAGGTGGAGCGGGAAACGTAGTCAAAAATTTATCAAGTTTAGGTGTAAAGTCAGTTGTTCTTGGAAGAACCGGAAAAGATGAAAGAGCTAAAAATCTCGCTGGTCTTTTACTTCACGAAAACACAGATAAGGACCAGAACTTTTTGATTGCATCCGAAGGTGTTCCTACGATTGTGAAAACAAGGGTGATCGCGGGACATCAACAAGTTTGTAGGATTGATAAAGAAGAATTAAAACCAATCAATTTAAATGAAGAAGACGAACTTCTTGGGGCTTTTTTAGAAAGAATTGATTTGGCGGACGCAGTAATTCTTTCTGATTACGATAAAGGGACTTTAACTCCTAGGATTATCAGCGAAATTTCTAAAATTTGTCTGGATAAAAAAAAGATTGTAACAGTGGACCCGCAGGTCAGTCATTTTTTTCTATACAAAGGAGTCAGTATTCTGACTCCAAATCATCACGAAGCCGGCAAGGCCATCGGAAAAAAACTAGAAAACGATTCTGAAATTTTAAATGCAGCGGAAGAAATTTCCGAAAAACTTTCTTGTCCTTCTCTTATGATTACAAGAGGGGAAAAAGGGATGAGTTTATATCTTTCTTCTAATAAAGAAATGTTTCATATTCCAACGGTTGCAAAAGAGGTATTTGATGTTACCGGTGCTGGTGATACAGTTATCAGTACTTACACCGCTTATCACGCCGCGGGATTAAACGAACTAGACGCAAGTATCGTTTCTAATGCGGCCGCTGGAGTCGTAGTTGGAAAGTTAGGTGCAGAAACGGTAACTCCAGAAGAATTAGAACTTTCTTTACAATCTATGGGGAGTTTTGAAAATTAAATGGACTTAAAAAATCACGTCGTTTCCTGGGAAAACGTCGAGGCTTTTGCGGATCGGATTCGAAAAAATAAAAAAATTGTTTTTACGAATGGTTGTTTTGATTTAGTACATAAAGGTCACATAACGTATCTTTCTCAGGCGCGCGAATTAGGTGATTTTCTTTGGATAGGACTCAATTCGGACTCTTCTGTAAAACGGCTGAAAGGTGAACAAAGACCTCTCGTTTGTGAAGACGATAGAGCAATTCTTCTTTCGAATCTGAGATTTGTGGATGCGGTCACAATTTTTACTCAGGATACTCCTTTGGATCTGATTCGTTTGATCAAACCTAAGATTCATGTAAAGGGTGGAGATTACAAAGTAGAAGAGTTGCCTGAAACTAAAGTAATCAGAGAACTAGGAGGGGACGTTCAAATTTTACCCTTTGTTCCTGGAAAGTCCACCTCTTCAATCGTCGAAAAGATTTTAAAACTCTGAAGTAAAATCTTTTTCATTTTCTCATAATCTCATTTTCAAGTTAGTTGGATTTGAATCCAATTTTGATTTTTTGTAAGTTACTCATAATATCTAACGTTTTTGGAAAGTTATTCTATAACGGGAAAAATTATTTTTACGAATAGGTTCTACAATTTCTATCAATTTGATATTAAAACTCTTTACTCATTTTTTAGTCGTACGGATTCCAGTCCTTAAATTGACTTGGGTCTACTTTTTAGAAATGGAATTCACGGAAATTCCGGTTTGAATTTCTAAGAAACACTCGAAACTCTGTTCTTAGAAGGTGGAATATAAGTTGTCGAGAACTAAGTTTATCTTTGTAACCGGAGGGGTGAGTTCCTCGCTTGGAAAGGGAGTCACTGTTGCGGCTCTAGGTTGTTTATTGGAAAGTAGAGGATACACTGTTTCCCTCCAAAAAATGGATCCTTATATCAATATAGATCCTGGAACTATGAGCCCTTATCAGCATGGAGAAGTCTATGTAACCGCAGACGGAGCCGAAACAGATCTTGATTTAGGTTATTATGAACGTTTTACTCATTCTAAATTGACTCGAAAAAATTCAGTATCCACCGGCCAGATTTACAATACAGTCATTCAAAGAGAAAGAAAAGGAGATTACCTAGGTCGTACGGTTCAAGTTGTTCCTCATATCACAAACGAAATTCGAAATCGGATGTATATCGTAGCTAGAGAAGAAAATCCAGATTTTATCATTGTTGAAATTGGAGGAACCGTAGGTGATATTGAATCGATTCCGTTTTTAGAGGCGATCCGTCAAATGCGTTACGAACATGGAAGTTCTAACGTATTGTTCGTTCACCTAACACTTGTCCCAACGATCACCGCCGCGGGAGAAGCAAAAACAAAACCAACTCAGCATTCCGTCAAAGAATTACTCGGACTTGGAATCCAACCGGATATTCTAGTCTGTAGAGTTTCTCAACCGATGACAAAAGAGATGAAAAATAAACTTTCTCTTTTTTGTAATGTCAAAGAAGAAAACGTAATCTCAGCAAGCGATATTTCCACTTCTATATACGAAATTCCTAAAATGTATAAGGAAGAAAAATTGGACGAAGTAGTTCTGAAAACTATGGGGTTGGAACTTAGAGAATCTAATTTTTCAGAATGGGATAAAATGGTGAAAGGTTTGTTAACCACCAAACAAACCGTTCAGATTGCAGTTGTTGGAAAGTATATTTCTCTACAAGACGCATATCGTTCCATTTATGAAAGTCTTTCTCACGGTGGAATTGCACACGATACAAAAGTAGAGTTTGTTAAAGTGGATCCGGAAAATTTAAATAAGGATTCTTATGTAGAGATTCTTAAAAACGTACACGGTATTTTAGTTCCGGGTGGTTTTGGAGATAGAGGAATCGAAGGAAAAATTTTAGCCATTCAATTTGCAAGGACCAAAGGAATTCCTTTTTTTGGAATTTGTCTTGGAATGCAGTGTGCGGTTGTGGAATACGGAAGAAACGTTTTAGGACTTAAGGACGCAAATTCTACTGAAATCAGACCTGACACCGAACATCCGGTAATTTCTCTTTTAGAAGAACAAAACGACATAGAACAAATGGGTGGAACGATGAGGTTAGGTTCTTATCCTTGTAAGGTTAAAGAAAATACTCTCTCTTATTCCGAATATAAATCGCTTCTCATTCATGAACGTCATAGACACAGATTTGAATTCACAAATCGTTATAGAAAACAATATGAAGAAAATGGAATGATCATAGCAGGTACTTCGCCGGACGATAACCTAGTTGAAATCGTGGAAATTCCGAAACACAATTGGTTTATAGGAGTTCAGTTTCATCCTGAATTTCAGTCCAAACCTACTTTACCTCATCCCTTATTCGCTGGATTTATCCGCGCCGCCGTGAAATACTCCAAAAAAGGATGAACATGAAAGACAATACCTGTACAAAAAGAGATTTTTTAAATGGAACTAAAATCGGAGGAGACGAACCTTTTTTTCTAATTTCCGGCCCTTGTGTTATGGAAAACAGGGACCTATTGGATCGGGTCTGCGCCGAAATGATAGAAATTTGCGGAGAATTAAAAATTCCTTATATTTTTAAAAGTAGTTTTGATAAGGCCAATCGTTCTTCCGTAAATTCTTATCGTGGGCCAGGGCTTGCGGAAGGTATTAGAAATTTAGAATATATTAAAAATAAATATAAGATTCCGGTTTTGACGGACATTCACGAAACATCCCAGATTCTTCCTTTAAAAGATGTGATAGACGTATATCAGATTCCTGCGTTCTTGTGTAGACAGACGGATCTAATTTCACAATCCGCTCAAACAGGTAAATGGGTGAACGTAAAAAAAGGTCAATTTCTTGCGCCTTCAGATACTCGCCATATCGCCGTTAAAATGAATGAATCCGGAAACGATAAATTACTTGTTACCGAAAGAGGGACTTCGTTTGGTTACGGAAATTTAATATTCGATGGAAGAGCTGTGCCTATCATTCACGGATTTGATATACCTCTTGTATTTGACGCAACTCATTCTGCACAACTTCCCGGAGCCGCTGGAAACAGTACGGGCGGACAGAGAGAATTCATTCCGAGTATTCTTCGTTCTGCTGTTTCTCTCGGTATTGAAGGTATTTTTATGGAAGTACATCCAGATCCGCAAAATGCTCTTTCTGACGCGACCACTCAGTATCCTCTTTCTCAGATTAAGAATCTTTTGAAAGAAATGATCGGTTTAGATCGTTATATTAAAAAAGAGATTTTAGTTTCCAGAAGTGGATTATAATCAAGTTTTGTCATGAAAAATAGAAGTAACAATCGGATTTTAATTTTGGTTGTTTGCGGATTTTTTCTAATCACATTCGAAAATTGTAAAAAAGTAAATTATGAAAGAGTGGAGAAGGAGAAGGAAAGTGGTTCTTCAATTTCGATTCGAAACTTTAAAAGAGAGGCTTATGATTCAAGCGGACAATTGCAGTGGGAATTACGAGCAAATGAGTCTTTTGTTTATGTAAACGAGAATAAAACCACCTTTTACGACATCGATTTTGATCAGTATGAGGGAGGAAAATTTAAATCTAAACTTTTGGCCGAAAAAGGTGAAATCAATCATAAGACAAGATTGATGTTCTTGGAAGGAAAAATTTTACTAAAAACAGACGATAACAAAATTTTGACTGCAAAGACGATGGAATACAACATGGATACTAAAAAATTAGTATCCGATTCGGAAGTGACTGTAAGCGCGGACGGAACTACGATTAGAGGAATTGGACTCAGAGCGGATAAGGACCTAAATAAATTTACGATTCTAAGACCTACCGCCATTACTCAGGGCGGCACGAATCCTTTGAAGGCGGCCGGTTCCCCATGATCCGTAAAGTTCTAATATTCTTTTTTATATGTATTCCATTGATTGCATATTATGGAAATGTAAAACCTCCTCTGCTCGTAGGAAGTGAAACTGCAGATAGAAAGTTTATAAATGTAACACCCGAAAATACGGAAAAGAAAAATTCAACTCCAAACTTTCCAACTTTTTGGGGAGGATCTTCTTTAACTCAAGAAGATAAAACGGTTTCCGGTTTGAAAATCACTTCTTTTACTTTGGAGGGAGGGGCTTGGATTCAACACAAAAAGGTAAAACTTTCGGCAAATCAAATTGAGGTTTATGGAAAAGACGCGTTTAAAGGATTTTTACGTGGGGGAGTTTTTGTTCAAGACGGAGACAACGGAGTGACCTTACGAGCTGGAGTAGGTGAATACGATAAGTTTGAAGAAAAAGTAACTATCAAAGATCGTCCTAGATTGTTTCATACGGATAAGAGCGGATTAAAAACGGTTATATCTGCAAAATTTATCGAAAGAAATCTTTCTAATAAAATTACTCTTTTAAAAGAAAATGTAATTATCGCACATCCTCAAATTACAATTCTTTGTAAAGATGCGGTTTTTGAAGAAGATTCTGACAAGATTACCACTGATCCAGATCCAATCTTAATTGCAAAAGATCGTTATCTGACAGGAAAACAACTTACGTTTTATACAAATATCAACAAAGTAGAGTTAGTTGGAGATAGTATCCTTTTTCAAAATTATACTGATAAAGAAGTCGTAGAAAATAAAAATAAAAAAGATTCTCAGGAAACGATCAAAAAGGAAGTGACTAGGGTTGCAGTTTTTAAAGGGGACAAGGTAGTAAGCGACAAGGATGAAAACGGAGAAACTAGAGTAGGTTTGTACGGAAACGCAACCATTTACAGACACAAATTAAAAATGAACGCTGAAAAGTTGATAAGCTACGGCAAAAATTCTTCTAAGATTGAAGCCAGAAATCAAATTACGGTTCACGATCGTGAAAACGCATTGATCCTCTCTGGGAATGTCCTTGACTACTTTAAAAACGATGAATACATTCATTTGACCGATTCAGGAAAAATTGATTTTTTAGATAAAAAAACGGAAGCGGTCACAAGTACAATGACCGCCGTAGAGTTTGAACGGTTTATGGATAAAAATGAAACCGTTATCCGAGGAAACGTTTTTATAGAAGGTAAGGATTCTTCCGCAACAGGGGAATACGCCACTTATTTTGAAAAAGAGGAAAAAGTGTATCTTGAGGGAAATCCTACTTTGAGAAAAAATGGAAGAGACATTCATGCAGGAAAGATAATATTCTTTCCGAGAGAAGGTAGAGCTCTTTTGACTGATGGAATTCTTCCTGGAAAGTAAACAATTAAGAATATGAGTAAAACCTTCCGAATGGACAACTTGATCAAGGTCTATAACAAAAGAAAGGTAGTAGACGGAGCTAGTTTTAATATCAAAAAAGGAGAAGTTGTAGGGCTTTTAGGTCCGAACGGCGCGGGCAAGACTACTTCTTTTTATATGTCCGTAGGTTTTGTAAGACCAGATTCCGGAAAAGTTTTTATAGACGGACAAGATGTTACCGATTCTCCCATGCATATACGCGCAAGACTCGGAGTCGGTTATCTTGCACAAGAAGCGTCTATCTTTCGTAAGTTGACGGTTGCTGAAAATTTAGAAGCGATTTTAGAAACGATGAATCTTTCCAGAGCCGAAATTATCAAACGAAGAGATGAACTGCTAATTGAACTTCAGATTATGAGGGTCGCCAACCAAAAGGGTTATACACTTTCTGGAGGAGAAAGAAGACGTTGTGAAATTGCAAGAGCTCTTGTTACCAATCCCGACTTTATCTTGTTAGACGAACCTTTTGCCGGTGTGGACCCGATTGCTGTGAAAGATATTCAAACAGTAATTGGTTCCTTAAAGGAAAGAGGACTTGGAATTTTAATTACGGATCACAATGTAAGGGAAACTTTAAAGATTACGGATCGCGCCTATATTATGTATAGCGGTAGAATTTTGATTTCCGGATCTACACACGATCTTGTGAACGATCCTGAAACAAGAAGAATCTATCTGGGCGAGGATTTTACACTGTGAATCTAAGTCAGTCACTGGTTCAAAAACAAACCCAGAAACTTGTGATGACCCAGGACTTAAGACAGTCTATAGAACTTTTACCTCTATCTACTTTAGAACTTTCTGATAGAATCAATTCTGAACTTGTAGAAAATCCTATGCTCGAAGAAGAATATACATCGGAAAGAAATAGAACTCCTGATTTGTATAGTAGGGACGATTTAAAAAGAAAAGAAAAGAATGACTTTCTTAAAAATTCAGACGTGAGTTGGCAGGATCATTTTTCTTTGGATAAGGCCGGGAGCGCAGGAACTGACGCTTCGGATCGAAATCAAAAATACATAGAATCTTCTCCGGAAAAAAGTTCCTTACCCGAACACCTTCTTTGGCAACTTAGACTTTCTAATCTAAAACCTGATGAAATTTCCATCGGAGAAATTTTGATTTCCATGTTGGATGATCATGGATTTATTCCGATTCCTATTCCGGATCTTTGCACCGAAATGAAGCTGAACGAAAAAAAGGTTCGTAAGGTTTTAGATCAGATTCATAGGTTGGACCCTATCGGAATCGGAGCCAAAGACGTTCAAGAAACTCTTCTTATACAATCTAAGATACTAAAACCGGAAGATTCAAATTTGCATACTTTGATTCGGGATCATATCAAGGACTTAGAAAAATTGGATTATAAGTCTATTTCCAAAAAGATGGAAATCTCACTCGAGTCGGTTGAATCTTTGGCGTCTGAAATCAAAAAGTTAGAACCTTATCCCGCCACGTTGTACACTCCAAACAAGCCGGATTATGTTATTCCAGACGTAATTGTAAGGGAAGTAGACGGTGAATTTGACATTTATATCAACGACGAATGGATTCCCAGACTTAAGGTTAATAAAGAATATAAGAATATTCTAAAAAACGCGAAAGAGTCGGATAAGGAATATATCGCCACAAAACTAAGTTCGGCGGAATGGTTGATCCGTTCCGTAAATCAAAGAAGACAAACCTTGTTTAAAGTCACGTCAGCAATTATAGAAATGCAAATTGCATTTTTTCAAAAAGGGATTCAGCATATTAAACCACTGACTCTTAAAGACATTGCAGAAAAGTTGGAAATGCACGAGTCCACAATTTCCAGAATTACTTCTAATAAATACATTCAGACTTCGCGCGGAATCATGGAGCTAAAATGGTTCTTTTCTTCTGGAGTTCGTTCTACAGAAGGAGGGATCGAATCTTCTAAAAAAATACACGATCTCATCCGAAATTTAATCCGAGAAGAACAATCCGAAAATCCTCTTTCTGATCAAGAGATAGTAGAAGCGATCGGAAAACAAGGAATTGAAATTGCAAGGAGAACGGTGGCTAAATACAGAAAAATTTTGAAAATTCTACCTTCCAGCCAAAGAAAAAAAGTTAAGTCTTTGGAGTCCAGATAGTTCATGTCCATGCCTGGTATCAACGTTTCTAATCTTCTCAACGAACACGAAGAATTAGGTCTACGTTTACTCGCGGGTCAAAAAGGTCTTATCAATCGGATCAATATGTCGGAGATCAATCGTCCTGGACTTTCTCTTACCGGATTTTACGAAAGTTTTGCACACGACAGAATTCAAATTTTTGGTAAGGGGGAATGGGCTTATATCACTTCTAGAACTCCGGAGGATTTAGAAAAAATAGCCGCGGAGTTTTTCGGATTTCATCTCAATTGTATCATATTCACTCATGGAAATATGCCTCCTCCTATTTTTATGGAGAATTGCGAGAAACTAGGAATTCCACTGATGATCTCGGAAGTTTCCACCCATAAATTTATCACTCTGATTTCTGGTATTTTAGACCGAAGTCTTGCGCCAAGAACGATGAGGCACGGAGTTTTGATCGAGGTTTTTGGAATTGGAATTTTACTTTCTGGAAAAAGTGGAGTAGGTAAAAGTGAAACCGCTCTCGAGTTGATAGAAAGGGGACATCGTCTTGTTGCAGATGATATGGTGGAAATCAGAAGACTTTCTGAAAGTTATTTAATTGGAACTTGTTCTGATCTACTTAGACATCATATGGAAATCAGAGGATTAGGAATTTTGAATATTAAAGATATATTCGGGATCGGATCTGTAAGAGATCATAAACTCATTGAACTAATTATTCATTTAGAAGAATGGACAGAAGATAAAGATTTTGACAGAACAGGTCTTGAAAATCCTACAGAAGAACTTTTAGGAGTCCAAATTCCACTGATTCGAGTTCCTGTGCGACCCGGAAGAAATATTCCGATTATTGTGGAAACCGCGGCGATGAATCAACGTCTTCGTAAATTGGGCAAAAACGCAGCGCAAGAATTCAATCAAAAGTTAAGTCAATACTTACAGCAGGGTAAAGTTGAAAGAAATCCTACTCAAAATCAATGAAAACGGAACCGGAATGCACGCAAGACCAGCGTCTGTTTTCGTGAATTGTGCATCCAAGTTTCCCTGCGAGATTACTGTTGTCAAAGACGACGTCGTAGTAAACGGAAAAAGTATCATGGGACTTATGATGCTCGCACTTGCGCCTGGAAACGAATTTAAAATTCAAGTAGAAGGTGAAAAGGAAGACGAGGCACTGGAGGCGCTAAGCAATATCGTAAACAACGATTTCGTTTAATAAATTCGAAACCATGAATGACGAAACCAGATATTATCTAAGAGACTTACTCATCTTAGGTCTAATCATTTTACTTTCGGTGGTTCTCGCCGAGGCGATTCAGTTTTCGGATCAAAAAACTATTCCGGACGATATAAGTTTTTTAGATAGAATTGTAGTTTATATTTTCTTTTTTATTCCGCTTTTTTCTCTTTCACTTCTTATTTCTTACTTTTATAGAAACAAACGCAACTTAGAAACTGGAAGACTCAAAAGTTCTATTCGATATCGTCTAACGTTATCTTTTATCTTTGTGGCGTTTTTACCTTCTTTGCCGATTCTATTTCTTTCTTCCAATGTAACCGGAAAACTCTACGAAAGATTTTACGGAATTGATATTGAAGAAGCGCTTTCTTCCGGAGAAACTTTGATCTTAAATGAGGAAAAACCTAAAAAACGATTACTCGTAGAAAAGACCAGGCTTTTGGAAAGTTTTTTAAGAATACAACCTCTCCACTTAGAATCTTTAGTTGCAGGCGCGTCTAAACTCAATTTGATTCAAAGTGACGAGTTTTATGTAGGAATTTATGAAAATGAAAAACCGATTTTAGAAAATAGAGCTTTGAAATACAGGCCCTTAGAAAAAAATTTTAAACTTTTTTCAAAAACTTCTAATTGGAAAGAATTTGCAAGTTATCGTCCCGATTATTGTATGTATTTTATTCAAATCCCTTTTCCAACAGGGAATTATAATCTTCAAACTGGAATTCGAATTCATAAAGATTCTGAGCGGAACGTATATTCAGTAATTTCTACGAGAAGAAATTACGATCGTGCCGATCTAACCAAAGAAAAACTTCCTTATCGAATTCGTCTAACGTTTAGTATCATCACCGTTTCTATCTTTCTACTCGCCATTTATTTTTCCCTTCTTTTTGCCAGAAAAATTTCTAGACCGATCATAGAATTAGCAAATGCGACTCAAAAAATTTCTATGGGAGATACTGACATCAATCTTGAAATTAGAGAAGCTGGAGAGATAGGGGCTCTTATAGATTCTTTTAATCAGATGGTGAAAGATTTAAAGTCGAAGGACGCGGAACTTATGCAAAGTCAAAGGATTGCAGCTTGGAAAGAAGTGGCACAAAGAATGGCACACGAAATCAAAAATCCACTAACACCAATTCAACTTTCCGCAGAAAGGATTCGTAGAAAAATGAATTCTGAAAATAAAGAACAATTTAGTGAAATTGTTTCTAGCGGGACTGATACGATTATCAAACAGGTTCGTGTGTTAGAACATCTTGTGAACGAGTTCTCTGACTTTGCTCGTATGCCAGCTCCTAAACTCATCAATCAAAATTTAGAACCTATTCTTGTCGAAGCGGTGAAGTTATTTGAACATACTCCTAAACTCAAAATTACTGTGAATATCTCAAAAGGATTTCCGCAGTTATTTTTAGATCAAAAAATTATTTTAAGAGTTTTTACAAATCTACTGAAAAATTCAATCGAAGCCATAGAAAGAAAAAGAGAAAAAGAAGAAACACCCGAATACGAAGGTTCAATTCGGATCTCAGCGATTCTATCAAGAAAAATTATGAGAAAAGTAGCAGTGATTTCTATAGAAGATAACGGAATCGGAATTTCACCTGAACTAAAACAAAAAGTTTTCGAACCGTATTATTCCACTAAGAATAACAATACTTCTGGAATTGGTTTAGCAATCGTTCAGAAAAGTGTGATTGACCATAACGGCCATATCTCTGTAGATTCTTCCAGTATGAGAGGATGTAGTTTTCAAATAGAACTTCCAGTGTCTTAAACGATCATGAAAATTTTTATCGCAGACGATGAACCAGAAATCAGAAAGTCTCTTAAAGAAATTTTAGAAGACGAAAATTTTGAAGTAGAAACTTTTGCTACTGGCAAAACCTTACTCAAACAACTCAAAAACGAGAGACCTTCTTTAATTCTTCTGGATGTATGGTTGGGCAAGGAAGACGGTATTACCATTTTAGAAGAGTGTAAAAAAATCTATCCAACTCTTCCTGTACTTATGATTTCGGGTCACGGAACGATAGAAATTGCTGTGACTGCTACAAAAAGAGGAGCGGTGGATTTTTTAGAAAAACCTCTTTCGATTGAAAAAGTTTTACAAGCGATCGATGGTATAGTCAAATCCGATCAGAAAAATTTGACTTCCGATATTAAATTAGAATATGATGAAATTCTTGGAAACTCTCCTGCCATTCAAAAAGTAAAATTTGCAATCGCTCAAGCCGCGTCTACAAACGCTCGAGTTTTTATCTACGGCGAAAACGGGACCGGAAAGGAACTCGTTGCGAAAACTATATTTAAAAATTCTAAACGAAAAGATTCTCCTTTTGTAGAGATGAACTGTGCTGCAATTCCAGAGGAGCTGATAGAATCTGAGTTATTTGGATTTACAAAAGGCGCTTTTACAGGGGCGACCGATTCTAGAATTGGAAAATTTGAAGCCGCCAACGGTGGCACCTTGTTTCTGGACGAAATTTGTGACATGTCACTTTCCACGCAGGCAAAAGTTTTGCGGATCCTTCAAGAACAAAGATTCGAAAAATTGGGAAGTACGGAAACAATCACCGTAGACGTTAGAATTATCGCGGCGACAAATATTCCAGTGGAAGAGGCGATTCGAGACGGAAAGTTTAGAGAAGACTTATATTATAGATTGAATGTGATTCCGATTACGATTCCACCTCTTAGAGAAAGAACCTCCGATATTCCGTTACTCGTAGATTATTATATTTCTAAAACCTTGGAAGAAAATAATTTACCTACTAAAAAAATAGAATCCGAAGCGGTTTCTATCTTACAAAATCATTTTTGGCCGGGAAATATTCGGGAGCTAAAAAACGTAATGGAAAGACTTTGTATTATGACCGTAGGTTCCACAATCACTGCAAACGACGCAAGAGATGCTCTCAAAGGTTTTAAAACCGCAAACGAAATGGTAGAATTGGGTGATTTTAGAAAAGCTAAAGAAGAATTTGAAAGACAGTATATTATAAAAACATTACAAACAAACGAAGGAAATGTGACCAGAACTTCTCGAGTTTTAGGAATTGAACGTTCTCATTTATATAGAAAAATGAAGTCGCTTAACATTTCTTCGGATCAGTACACAGATGGATAAAAAAAAACTATCTGAACTTGGAAGAATATTAGGCGATCTCCGCTTTTTGATCCAAAAAAAACAGATCCCTATCTTACAATTTTCTGGAGAAAAACCTCCTGAGACAACTGAACTTGTTTGGAAGGAAGGTTGGGGACAGTCGGATGATTTAGAACTGGAAGCAGAAGGAATTCAAGTTCGAAGATCCGCAAAAGTAGCGGAAAGAAATTTCCTATGTAAACTATGTAACGATCGAATTAGCGCTGTTCGTAATTTTCTGATCAAGGGTAGAAAGCCTATATTAGTACTTCATTATACTGGAGAAATTGTTCCCGGAAAACCTGCGTTTTCTAAAACCTTTCCGGATCAGATTTTTAGAACCAAGGAGGCGGAAGAACTTTTTGGAAGAATGATCCAGAAACAATTTGGGTTCAGTCATAGAGAATTTTATTATCAAGAATATCCCGCTTGTATTTTTGCTCATTCAAAGTCGAAAGCGGATGATTGGAAAATTAGAACCGAAAAATGTGAAACCCAAGTGAAGGATACGATCGAATCAGAAAAGATCAAAGGGATTATTCTGTTAGGAACGAGCGCTATTGCAGTCTATGGAAAAGAAAAAGCTCTCGAAATGATGGGAAGAACGTTAGACTTTCTTCCTGGGGTGCCAATGATCGTTCTTAGATCTCCGGAAGCGATTTCTGCGATCGAAAACAAAAGAATGAATTTTAAAGGAGCCAAAGATTCTTTTGAATTCGAGACGATCAAAAAAGAAGAAATTTCGATCAAAGAAAGTATTCTTTCTCAATTGGCAATTTTTCAAAATAGACTCAAGGATATACTTTGATTTATTACGCAGAAATTGCGTTTGATCTTCCAATCGAAGAAGACACTTTTACATACGAGGTTCCACCTAACACTCCGGTAGGTGTTCGAGTTTTGGTAAAACTACGCAACCGGGAAGAAGAAGGGATTATCGTTTCGATTCATCAAAACGAACCAAATTATAAAGTTTTTCAAATAGAAAAAATTATAGATAAAACTCCGATCGTTCTTAGAGAACAAATCGATTTAGCCTATTGGATGAAAGATCAATACATCGCTTCTCTTGGAGAATGTATTTATAAAATGATCCCTGCAGGAAGAAGACAGGTAAAACTAGAAACCTTTCCTTCAGACGCAGAAGGTAAACCGGTTACTTTGAACGAAGAACAACAAGTCGCAACTCAAAATATACTTTCTACTTTTGGTTCCGCCGCGATTCATTTGTTATTTGGAATTACAGGTTCCGGAAAAACGGAAGTTTATATTCATCTTATACAAAAGGTTCTAGAAACCCCAAATCGTTCCGTAATTTTACTTGTTCCAGAAATCAGTTTAACATTTCATATTATTCGAAAGTTAGAACTTATCTTTCCGGGACAATTGGCGGTGCTTCATTCTGCTCTTAAAGTTTCCGAAAAGTTTAAGGCATATAACGAACTTCTCACAGGTAAAAAAAGAATCGCCGTCGGAACTAGAAGCGCTGTATTCGCACCTGTTTCTAATTTGGGGCTTGTCATCATAGACGAGGACCATGATTCTTCTTTTAAGGAACATTCTAATCCTCGTTATCACGCAAGACAAATCGCCTTACAGAGATGTAGAACTAACGAAGCGGTTCTTGTGATGGGAACAGCAACGCCTTCTTTAGAAATTTATCATCTTGCAAAAGAAGGGAAAATTTATCTTCATACTTTGACTAAAAGACCGGAAGGAGTGTTACCTCCTACGGCTCGAATTGTGGAGAATCAAAAGGAGTCTAACGTTCTTAGCTCAGAACTTTCCTTTGCAATTAAGCAGAGATTGGAAAAAAAAGAACAAATTATTTTACTTTTAAATAGAAGAGGTTATAGTCCTTTGATCTATTCTCCGTCAGCTTCTTCTTATGTGCCTTGTCCAAACTGTACTACTAATCTTTGTTATCATAAAAAAGGAACCACGATTTGTCATCTCTGTGGACATACAGAAACTTTAGATTCTTTGGAAAAAAGAATGGGTGAAAGTCTAACCCTCAAAGGAACCGGAACACAAAAACTGGAAGAAAATCTTTTAGAAGCGTTTCCGCAAACTAGGGTGGAAAGACTTGATCAAGATTCTATTCAAGATCGTAGTTTGTTAAATGAAGTCATATCTCGTCTTCTTGGAGGAGAAATAGACATTCTTACCGGAACTCAAATGATTGCAAAAGGATTGGACGCTTCTAGGGTAACATTAGTCGGCGTTTTAAATGCAGGAATCGGACTTGGACTTCCAGATTTTAGAGCTAACGAAAGAGTATTTTCTCTTTTAACTCAGGTGGCCGGAAGGGCGGGGCGTTCTAAGTTAAAAGGAGAGGTGTTGATAGAAACTAACACTCCCAATCATCCAGTCATTCAAATGGCTATGAACCAAAACTATATTCAATTTTATGAATCTGAAATTCCGGTTCGAAAGGAACTTTTTTATCCTCCGTTTTCTAGACTGATTCGGATCGTTTCCCGTTCTAAAGATGAACAGATTTCACTCGAAACAATTGAGTTAGCATTCGGGATTCTTAAAAAATTTTTTCCTTCTAAAGATACGGTTTTACTTGGACCGGCTCCTTGTCCTTTTTATAAAATCGATTCTAATTTTAGAAATCATATCATTCTCAAAACTTCTTCGCCGAACGTTTGGAGAGAAATTTTTAAAAAAGAAATTCGCACTTTAAAACTATCTAAAAAAGTGTATTTAGAAATAGATTTTGACCCTTTGGATTTGGTATAACATGAAAATCGGATATTTTGGAACCCCGGAACATTCCGCAAAACTTTTACAGGCTCTCGTCGATTCTAAACTTGTAGAAGTATTATTTGTAGTCACCAATCCAGATCGCCCCAAGGGCAGAAGTAGAATTCCCGAAGCCGGTCCAGTAAAAAAGAAAGCTCTCGAATATAATCTTCCAGTATTTCAATACGAATCCATTAAAAAGGAAAAAGAAAAAGCTCTCTCCGACTTCGGTTTATTTCCTGCAGATCTTTATGTGGTTTTTGCTTATGGATCTATTCTTCCAAAGGAAGTATATACGCATTCAACTTTGACTTCGATCAACTTACACGGATCTTTATTGCCGGATCTACGTGGAGCGTCTCCTGTTCAAACCGCACTCTGGAAAGGTTATACTAAAACCGGAATTACAATTCAATACATTGGAGAGAAAATGGACGAAGGAGATATTCTTTTAACAAAAGAAGTTGAAATCGTTTCGGAAGATAACACAGGAACTTTGATGGATAAAATCACAGAAGCAGGAATCGAATCCATTCTTCAATTATTAAAAACATACGATGGAAAACCTTTTCCTTCCATTCCACAAGTTCATGATAAAGCAACCTATTGTGGAAAAATTAAATCGGAAGATAGAATCTTAGATTGGTCTTTAAAATCGGAAGAGTTACACAATAGAGTTCGAGCCTTGTATCCGGATATGATTGCAACTACTACCTTTCGAGAAAAAAGGATGAACATTTTAAAAACAAAACTTTCTTCTTTATCACTAGAAACCAATCCTGCGCCAGGCAAATTGAAACGGTTGGACAAAAAATGCCTTCTTACACAGTGTGGTGATGGTAGATTTCTAGAGATTCTGGAATTGCAACCGGAAAATAAAAATAGGATGACTGCATCCGATTTTCTCAACGGTTTCAGAATTCAAGAAGGGGAAACATTCGGGTGAATCAGGAACAAATCAGAGAAAAGTATCTTCCGATAGGAGGTTACATTTTATTTTTAGCGGCCGGTCTTCTTTTATTTTTTAGCGCAGCCTTCTTGGTAGTATTCGTAAGAACCAAAAGTACCGCAAAGATAATTGTTCCAGATCTGATCGGAAAATCTTATCCGGAAGTTCATAATGAATTAGGTCGTCTTCAATTGAAAGTGCGTCTGGAAAACAAACGTTATCCGGATAAGACGGATGGAATCATTTTATATCAATCTATACGACCTGGAAAAGAAATAGAAGCGGGAAGTAAAATTGTACTTACCGTAAACACCGGACTGGATCGAGTTATTGTACCGGACGTAAGAGGACAGTCGATTGATTCTGCAAAAGCAAATCTTCAGAAAGTTCTTTCCGAAGAAACCTATGTAGAAATGCAGATCGGTGGAATTACTTACATTGAGCCACAAGCTGATCAACTTCCAAATACTGTTATCGATCAAATTCCAGAACCTGGAAAAAATACTTCAGCAAGAGAAAAAGTATTTTTACTCGTAACTAAGGTTCCGAGTAAAACTAAGGAAGAATTTTCTCCTACTTCTTTTCAAGGTGCGTCGTTTCCACTTGTTCAAAAAAGTTTAATTCGTTCCGGAATCAAAACTAGGGTAGAAGAAATTGTAAATACTAGAGTTCGTTCCGAAAACGGACTTATATCTTCCGCAAGACTAGAAGGAGATGAGATTCGTTTTAAAGTATTCTATTTTGAACCGGAACTTGCAGTAGAAAGTGGTTATGAATTATTTTCTTATGAAGTAGGGAACGATGGAAATTACAAAGCGGTTTTAAAATCTTCCAATCAAGTAGAAACGGATGTTTTAACTCTTCCTATTTCACTTAAGGACGGAGAAAAATTCCAAACCGTATTTTATCGAAAAGGAAGTGTAAAACTTACTCTTTTAGATGCGTCCGATTCCAAAGTAAAATCCAAATCTTATGAGAGTGAGCTTTGAAAATTTCTGCATCCATACTTGCAACTAAACTCACAGAACTTGCAAAAACAGTTCCTAACTACGATCCGACCGGTATAGATCTTATACACATGGATGTTATGGACGGTAATTTCGTTCCACAAATTAGTTTCGGAGAAGCTCTTACTAAGGAAGTAAAATCTCTCACATCAATTCCATTAGACGTTCATTTGATGGTTTCCAAACCAGAGAATCATGTTTCTAAATACTATGAACTTGATCCTTATTGTATTACGTTTCATATCGAAACGACTGATTTTCCTGTACGTCTTGCACAAGAGATCAAAAGCCATGGAACAAAAGTAGGAGTTTCTTTAAATCCAGGAACTTCGGTTTCTTCTTTGGAAAACGTTTTACCTTATGTGGATTTAATTCTATTGATGACGGTGGAGCCTGGTTTTTACGGACAGAAATTCATCGTAAATGGAATGGACAAAATTTGTAAGGTAAAAGAACTGATTGGTTCTAAATCGATTGAACTCGAAGTAGATGGAGGAGTCAACGATACCAATATCCAAGAACTAAAAAAAAACGGAGTGGATATAGTAGTTGTTGGAGCTGGACTTTATAAAACTGGAAATCCGGTAGAAAATGCAAAAAATTTAAAGTACTTAGCGACAAAGATTTAAAAAACTATATTAAATCATTCGTTTTTAGTAAGTTAACTTGAGTTCAATGTAAGAAAATTTTGACGAATTGCTTACGACCGTTTCTCGCTCCAATTCTTTCGGAATTTAAACCAATGCTACTTTTTGAATGTCGATCTACAGAGCGGGTCATAGAGTTCTGTACTAATTCGAGAGGGTTGGTTGACTCGCCACACTTTGGTTTGCGATGGCCGATTTAGATTGGATTGTGGTCAAAAGCGCCAAGACAGTTGATAATCTGTCACCGGGCCTATTGGCTCCGACGAATCAAGAATATTATACTTCGAACTGTCTTACGTTCAAAAAGCATACTAATCTGCAAGTCGTTTGGTGAGACGCAACATGATAATCGCTTTCGTATTGGTTACACGAAAGTTGCACTCGAATGTATGAAAATAATATTAAAAATTAACAATCGATTTCATAAAGATGTATAGGTTCTCAAAAATTGCGTCTAACCCGGAATTGTTTTTTTGAAGGAGTTCTCACAAATTCATTATTTTTGAATCTTATTCTTTTACCAAATGTAAAAGTTCCTACGGAAACCGTCGTATTGTATGATTTATAGTTTTTAGTATTTTTTTTAATTATAGTTTCTGTATGGAGTTCTCACATTGGGGCATCATTTGTCTAAGTTGTTAAAATGTGGGAACTATCACAAAAAGTTTGAGTATTCCGGAGAGATACCATATCAAACCTTTATAATATTAGTTCTGAATTGATGTTTTCTTGACAGTGGGACATATGGCACGATATTGGTAAAAATCATACATTCTTTTTTCGGTCGTATAAAATCCGAAAGGTCAGAATGGTTTAAAAGGAAAAAATCCCTTGGTAAAACTTAGATTACAGAGAACCGGAACCAAGCACGATCCTCATTATAGAATTGTTGCTGCTGATAGCAGAGCACCTAGAGATGGAAAGTTTGTAGATATCGTAGGTCATTACCACCCGGCGCAGATTAAAGAACAGACTACTTTTAATAAAGAAAAAATTCTTACTTGGCTAAAGAACGGGGCCCAACCTACCGGAACCGTTTTAAACCTGTTCAAAAATGCAGGAATTTGGGCGGAATATAAAACCACTCTCAAAAAGTAATGGAAGAATTACTGAAGTACATCGTTGCTTCCCTTGTTGAATTTCCCGAAGAAATTGTAATTCGTGAAATTGAAGGAGAAGAACAAAATATCATTGAACTACGAGTATCCCCAAAAGATGTGGGAAAGGTAATCGGTAAGAACGGTCGTATTGCGAAGTCTCTGCGTGCGATTCTTACTGCGGCGTCTGTAAAAGCAGGAAAAAACTTCTCCTTAGAAATCATTGACTAAAGAGTGGATCTTACTTGGGCAGTTAGGTAAACCGTTCGGAATCAAAGGTTGGTTGCACCTGAATGTCCGGGAAACGATACTTTGCGAACTTAAAACCCCGGTTTCGCTCAAACTCAATAAGTTAGATTTGCATTTTCCCGAAAAAGAAATCACCCTTTTAGAAATTCGCCCTCACAGTGGAAAATTTATCCTTCGTTTTGAAGGAGTTTCCACGCCCGAAGCGGCCGAAAAATGGATCGGAGGTTTTCTTTTTTTACCTCAAAAACTTCTCCCTAAAATCAAAACTAAAGACGAGTTTTATATTACTGATCTCATTGGTTTACAAGCGATTGATGAATCCGGAAAAAAACTGGATTGGAAACTGAAAGACGTTCAAGACAATCCGGCACATCCTATTTTAGCTTTTGTAAAAGAAAATGGAGAAGAAATTCTCATTCCGTTTCTACACGTTTTTGTAGGTGATTTAGACCTGGAAAAGAATACAATCGTTTTGATACGACCGGAGATTTGGAATGAGATTTAATTTTATCACTCTTTTTCCAGACAAAATTCAATCGTATTTCTCAGAAGGACTTCAACAAAAAGCGATCGAGTCTGGAGTATTTTCTGTAAATATAATTCAACTTAGAAATTTTTCCGGAAACAAACACAACAGAGTCGATGATACGATTTATGGCGGTGGTCCGGGAATGCTTCTCCGAGTCGAACCGATTCACAAAGCGATTTTATCTTTGGGAGAAAATAAGGGAACTGTAGTCTTAACTTCTCCATCTGGAATTCCATTTAACCAGAGTATTGCTATGAAGTTAAAAGAGAACGGAAAACCTCTGACGTTTATTTC
This sequence comes from Leptospira noguchii serovar Panama str. CZ214, assembly GCF_000306255.2. Lineage (GTDB taxonomy): Bacteria > Spirochaetota > Leptospiria > Leptospirales > Leptospiraceae > Leptospira > Leptospira noguchii. The sequence goes on along the minus strand of NZ_AKWY02000031.1, from coordinate 119,762 downwards.
CGGTTATTATGAAGGTGTGGATCATCGTGTTGCAGAACATCTGGTTGACATGGAAATGTCCCTTGGAAATTATGTATTATCTGCCGGGGATTTGGCCAGTATTTGTATCGCGGATGCGGTGTCCAGGCTTCTACCTGGATTTTTAGGGGCAGATGAAAGTCTCCTGGACGAATCTCATAACCATCCGGATATTTTAGAATATCCACAGTTTACGAAACCTTCGGAATACAATGGATGGAAAGTTCCTGACGTACTACTCAGCGGCAATCACGCTTCCATTTTAGCGTGGAGAGAACAAAATAGAAAGAAGATCGAAAGAGGAAATTATGAATCAACTTTTAAGAGAAGTGCTGACTCCGGATGCTGAAAGAAAACAAAATTTTGCGGTAGGAGATACCGTTAAAGTACATTATAAAATTGTTGAGTCCGGAAAAGAAAGAGTTCAGATTTACGAAGGAGTTGTAATCTCCGTTGCAAACGAAGCAAACGGAAAAACTTTTACCGTTCGTAGAGTTTCCTATGACGTAGGCGTAGAAAGAATTTTCCCTTTGTTTTCTCCTAAAATCGCAAAAATAGAACTGATTCGTAAAGGTAAAGTAAGAAGAGCGAAACTTTACTACTTGAGAAGCCTTGCCGGAAAAGCGGCACGTATCAAAGAACTCAAAGGTGGTAAAGCTCTTGTAAGTGAAGACAGAAAAAGACAACAAGCGGCGGCCGCTACAGCAAAGTCTACTACTGCGACGGAATAATCCGGTTTGCCGGAGCCAAAACTTTCCAGTTATTTTGAACCAGAAGAATACCGATTTTATTCGGAGTCGATTCCATGTGGAATCGATGAGGCAGGAAGAGGTCCTTATGCGGGGCCTCTTTCTGTAGCTTTAGTTTCTTTTTCTCAAAATTCTCTTACTCAAATCCTAAAAGGAAAAATTCTCAAAGGATTGACCGACTCCAAAAAACTTTCCGAAAAAAAAAGAGAATCTCTTTATCCCGAAATTTTAAAAACCGCACAATTTTCGTATCGAACTTTTATAAGCCCGAATTATATCGATCGGGAAGGTATCAATCGAGCCGTTTTAGAAGGAATCCTAAAATGTGCAAAATTGATAAACCGGTCTACTCAATCTAAGTTTCCTCTAAAACTACTAATTGACGGGAATTATAACTTCAATCGTTACCCTGAATGGGCTGATCTTAAAGGTTATTCCACTTTTTATACAAAAGGGGATCTCAGAATTGTAAGTATCGCCGCCGCTTCTATTCTCGCTAAAGTTAGCAGAGATCGTTATATGATTTCCGTTTCTAAAAAATATCCTATTTATCGTTTTGATCAACACAAAGGTTACGGTACAAAACTTCACGAGGAATTGATTCTTCTACATGGTCTTTCCGATATTCATAGAAGAAGTTTTACCAGAAAGTTTCTGGAACAGATCTAAGAGTCTAATCTTTAAAAGATGTAAAATTATCCGAAAATTTTCGAGTGAGAGTGATGTCTAAGTGAGATAGTTTAAAAGCAGGCCTTATGAAACTTTCAACTGATTTTTCTGCGCGAAATTTGAGTCTTATTTTGGAAAAACAAGTAGGGCGTTTCAATTTTGCAGATGTGATTTTGAACCAAAATTTTAAAAGTAGAGTGTTAGAAGTTTTTCCGGGCGGGGCTTGGCTTTCTATTGGAGGTAAGAGACTGAAAACATACTCACAGTCTAATATTTTGTTTATGGGAGAAACTCTTACATTAGTAGCAAAACATAGCCCAAAAGGAATGGAGTTACGTATTTTAGATCGCGAATTGAAAGGTAAAGAAGATATTCCTTATAGACTGGAGAGTATGGGGATGAGCGTTCAGGAACTTTCCGAAAAAATTGCAGGCTCTGATCGTCAAGAGGTTTTTACGGAAGACTCTATATTCAAGATTTTGAAATCGTATTATCCTTTTTTAGAATGGACCTCGGATTTGCCTTACTTTTGTTGGGAGTTTGATGGAGGAAATACGGAAGGAGTTTATGAATCGAAAGGAGAAACTAAAAAATTTTTATTTCGAATTCAAACGAAGAATACTGGAAGAACAGTTGTTCTATTTCTTTGGAAGGAAAACTTAGGAGGAGATCTGCAAATCAACGTCACTTTTGATAATTTGAAAATGTACTTGCATGCTTGTCAAAACAGGGAAAAATTTAAGCAGATTTTAGCCGAATCTTTGGTGAGTTTTCAGGGATACAATTTATCTTATAAACCATCTCTGATTAGAAAAGAATGGAAAGCTTAGATGATTAGCGTGGCTCTTAAATTCATTCCTAAAAAAGACAATGCGCCTGTAATTACGGCCACCGCTTCCGGTTTGTTAGGTGATATTGTTCGTAACATTGCGCAAAAAAATTCGGTTCCGACGGTAAAAAATCCGATCCTAGCAGAATCTCTCTCTGAATTACCCGTTGGTTCAGAAATTCCAGAAAATCTATATAGGGCAGTAGGTGCAATTTTTTCGATGATCATGGATTCTGATTCCAGAAAAAGGGAAATGTTACAATGAGAAAATTTGCCGTATCCGAACTAAAACCGGGAATGAGATTTTCCAAACCCGTTTATTTAGATAAGGAAAATTTATTTATTACTTCTAATACTCCGGTCACTGACAGCGATTTAGATCGATTGAATCGATTTGGAATCCAAGAAGTGATGACTGCTGGAGAACTTCTACAATTAGAATCCCAATATGATCCAAACGTTTTAGAAACGAGCTTAGACGACATGATCGTAAATACTGTCGTAGATGATGAATTACAACCCCTCAAAGCGGTTTACGATAATCTAAATCGAATTAAGATTACTTTTGGAAATTTATTTAGAGAATCTACTCAAGTCATCCAAGACGTGTTTAAGAAAACAATGGATGAAAAACCTTTAGAAGTTACCCCGGTCCGAGAAATTGCTGAAAGGTTGACCGATTTTGTACGTTCTAATCAGAATATATCCTATTTGATTTTAGCGCACAATCCTCCTGGGTATTATTTATACAATCAGATTGCAAATGCAACTTTCTATTCTTTAATTTTAGGAAAACTTTTAGAATATTCTAGACCAAAAATGGTCGATCTAGGGATTTCCTGTTTGCTTGCAGATATAGGAATGTCAAAGGTTCCCGCGGTGATTTCGGAAAAAAACGAACAACTCACCGATGAGGAATTTAAGACGATCATGAAACATACGATTTTAGGGTATCAAATTCTTTCCCAAAAAATGAAACTGAAAAATAACCTTGCGATCGTTGCTCTTCAACATCATGAACGTTACGATGGAAACGGTTATCCTCAAAAATTAGCTGGTAGCGCCATTGAAGAACAAGCCAGAATTTATTCTATTTCGGATAACTTCTCCGCGCTTGTCACAAATCGTCCTCATAGAAAGAAAATTTTACCCCACGAAGCAATCAAATCCATGATCAGTATGGACGTAGGAAAGTTCGATTTGAAATTGGTTCGAACTCTCCTCAATCATCTTTCTTTATATCCCGTAGGTTCCTGCATAGAGTTATCTGATAAAAGAATAGGTGTCGTTTTAGGTCCAAATTTGGATAAACCAATTCGCCCTTTTATTCGTATTATAAAAGATGAATATGGTAAAATGGTCCGGAATTTGATCTTAGTAGATCTTTTAAAAGAAACAAATCTTTTTATTTCTCGTCCCGTAGATCTACAGGAAATTTCAGCTTAAAAAATATTACCGAACAGATTAATATGAATTCGGTTTAAGAAAATTGAATTTTTTTTATAATCGGAAATATTAAGATGTTTAATTTTTTAGTTTTTGAATAATGCTAATAGTTATAGTAAATACTCAACATTTTATTTTGGAATCTGATTTTGCAATAAAAACTTAAGGCAATTAATTTTATAGAAATCAATAAAATAAGGGATTCTACACTCATTTTTATTTTTTCACTATAAAACAAATTTTTAAGAAACGAATTCTTTATATTAAATTTGCATTAAGTATATTGATAAATTATCATTTTTTTAATTATAAAATCTGCATAATCTTTGTCTCTTGATCATCCTAAAATGAAAAATTTATTTTAAAGAGGTCTTTTTGAGTAAATTCAAAAAAAGAAAAGGTAATGAAGGAGAGTTTATAGCATCTAACTTTTTGATCAAACTAGATCATGAAATTCTAAAACGAAATTATCGTTTTCTTCATTGTGAGATCGACATAATCTCTGTAAAAGAAGAAGTTTTGTATTTTTCCGAAGTGAAATTTTGGAAAGAATTTGAGTTTTTTGATCCTAGATTTACATTTAACCTTGCAAAACAAACGAGAATGAGAAAGGCGGCTAATGGTTTTCTTGCCGAAAATCTTTCCTTTCAAAATCATTTTGTCTCATTCTGTCTTGTCTCCATAAATGAAAAAAAGGGATGTGAATATTATCCGGATCTTTTTTGAAATAGTGGTTTAGGTACTTCCAACAAGCACCGAATTTTTAAACTGTCTGCGGGTTCTCAAGGAAGAGAGCCTTAAATCGTTACAAGGAAGTAACTATGAAGAGCATCACGATTTTAGGAAATCTGGCCGAATCTGACGATTTTGGTCCGGATCCGGTCATTCTCCGAAAACGGGGAATGCCGGTAAAAAAGCGAAAATTTGAAGATTATAAAAAGAAATTGGAAGACCCTAGTTATATCGATTTTGCGATCGATAAAATTGCTATGGAAATCTCTCACTTTCTTGCAAAATAAACTTCTCGCTTAACGGGAATTAAGCGCTGGCCCTGTTTTCTACGTATCTTCCGGCATTCTGGAAATTCAGGGCTTCTAGAAGATGTTTTTCTTTTACGATTGTGTTTTCCTCTAAATCCGCAATTGTTCTCGCCACTTTTCGAATTTGGTTGAGTTTACGAATGCTCGTTTTTCTTTTTTTCACTTCGTTTTCTAAAATTTCTTCACAAGCGGAATCAAATTGTAGATAAAAATTTACGTATTCTCCTCTGAGTTGGCCGTTAAAATAAAATCCACTTCCGCGATACCTTTCCCATTGAATGGTTGCTGCTTTTTGAATTTTCTTTCTAGACTCTTCTAGAGAAATTAAAATTCGTTTTCTTTCTTTTTCGTGATCGGGAAAAATTTCCACTTCCAAATCGATTCTATCTCTAAACGGTCCAGAGTAAGTAGATTGATATTTTTTGATCTTTTGAGGATTACAAGCACAAGGAATCTCTTTACTTCCATAAAATCCACAAGGACACGGATTGGTCGCAGCAATTAACAAGAAGTTAGCGGGATATACAATGGTTCCACTGATTCTAGAAACCGTTATGTTTCCTTCTTCCATTGGTTCTCTAAGCGCTTGCAAAATTCCCGATTTATATTCCGCGAGTTCATCTAAAAATAAAATTCCTCGATTTGCTAAAGTGATTTCTCCCATTCTTAAATCTCTGGAACCTCCCACCAAAGTGATGTCAGAAGTTGTATGATGCGGAGCTCGATAGGGTCTTTGTGCAATTAATTCTTTCAATGGAGAAATTGCAGATCGAATCTTCAATATATCTAATGCTTCGTTTTCTTCGGGGGTAGGAAGTAAAAAACCTGTTATTCTTGCCAAAAGACTTTTACCAATTCCAGGTGGCCCGGATAAAAGTACATGATGCCATCCCGCAGCGGCGATTTCAATCGCTCTAAATGCGACCATTTGATCTTTATACAATTCTAAATTTTTTGAAATGGTTAATTCTTGAATTTGGATTTTTGATTTTGTCTCTGGGCTTCTTCGATTTTCTAAAACTTCTTCTAGTTCTCTCAAATGAGAAATTCCATAAACTTCGAATTTTCGTAAAAGGGCCGCTTCTTCTCTATTTTCAAATGGAACAATTGCTGTATCGTATTTTTCGGAAGAAATTCCAGATAGAATTGGCAGCACTCCTTTGAGAGGTTTTAGACTTCCGTCCAGACCTAATTCTCCTAAGAATAGAGTTTTTTGTAATTTTCCGGAAGGGAAAATTTGTTCGGTTAACGCAAGAATTCCACATGCAATGGAAAGATCTAAAAGAGTTCCTTCTTTTTTTCTTCCTGCAGGAGCTAGATTTACTAATATATTTTGAAGAGGACAAGAGTAACCGCTGTTTTCTAAAGCGATCCTCACTCTTTCCGAAGATTCACGGATAGACTGAGCAGCAAGTCCAGTAATTGCAAAACGGGGTAATCCTCGTTTTAGATTGATTTCTACATCAACCGCAAACGCATCCAGACCTTCTAAATTAGCCCCGGTGAGACAGATCCAAGAATTTTTCATACTTCCCTCCTATGGAAGTACGGTTCCTATTCTTTTACTTGGGGAACGATTGTGATATAGATTTTGTGTTTTTTATTTGAAAAATTGAAAACGTAATTCGGCTTTTTCAAAAAAACTCCTTTCAAATACATTTAGCTTTTGTAATTTTGCTCTGAAATGTTTCGTATTGCCGTTTTCCTGCTTCCCACAATTTTTATTTTCCTGGCAGGTTGCGGTAACAGATTGATTCGTAAAGACGCGGTTGCTCACATTAACGAGCATTATTCGGAAAAAATTTATTACCTAACAAAAGATAAAAAGGTTTCCAATACGGAAACCTTTAAGAAAGGGATGCTCGTTCGGATTTACATAGAATCGACTCCTTCGATGGTGAAAATCAAATGTTACCCTGCGGATCATAAAAGAGAATATGCCATCGGAAGGATGATCCTTTATCAATTGAATGATGAATACGGTGGTAAAAAAATTACTGTAGAAGATTTGGATAAACTCATAGCCAATGAACTTGTGGAATATAAAAAGAAAAAATAAATCCTCGAGAAGTGGAAGATCAAGATCGGATATACCTGAGTCCGATACTAAAAAAGTGAATGGGAAACTTTTTTTCATTTTTTTGATTTCTTACTTGGTGTTCGGTTCTATTTTTGCAGACCCTCTGAAAAATTACGATGCAGAGATTTCTGAATATACCAATAAGGATTCTTCTTTTTTTTCCGATAAGGAAGAACGCAAAATTAAACAACTATTCTCTCAATCTCCTGAAAATTGGCAGGAAGAAAAATACTCTCTCAATTATCACAAAGACAAATCCAACTTAGAACTTCCTAGTTTTATCAACGTCAATAGGATTATCTCTTCTAAAATCGTTAGCCACAGTGGAACCATCTATAAAAATTACGTAGTCAAACCCAAAGATTCTTTCTCTAAAATTGCAAGAGAAATGAAAACTTCGGTTCAAAAAATCGTTTCTGCCAACGGTTTGAAAAAGAATTCAACTCTTCAAGTGGGCCAGAATCTTTCCATTCCGGTTCAGGTTCGTAACGCAAGTCGGGAAAAAGTAGAATTTCATAAATTGTTTGTGCATCCCGTTTTAAATGCAAGAATCACTTCTCGTTATGGAAGAAGAAAAGATCCGTTTCATACTGGTTCAGGTGGTTTTCATACCGGTTTGGATTTTGCGGGCGCTCAAGGTGCTCCGATCCTTGCCTCTGCCGACGGGGTAGTCTCCTTTACCGGGATAAATGGGGGATACGGAAATACTGTAATCATAGATCATGATAACGGCTATAAAACAATGTATGCCCACTGTTCTAAAATTACAATTGAACAGGGAACTAGAGTGAGCACTGGAACGGTCATAGGTGCAATTGGTAGAACCGGGTCGGCTACGGGACCTCATCTTCATTTTGAGGTCTTTTTAAACGGAAATAGGGTCAATCCAGATATCGCTTTGAAAAAAGCGTTAAAGATTGTGACTCCTTTAGACCCTGGTAAATTTGCCAGATTGTGAGTAGTCGGAGATTTTCTGACTACTTAGAAATAGAAAGAAACTTTCTAATCGGATTCCTATGAACGCGATTTTTTTAGAACTCAGGAAAAATACATTTTATACTCTCATTCCAGTTATTTTATTTTTTTCTTATTCACTTTCTTATCTTTTAAGGGCTGTGATTCTTGCTTTTTTAAATCCGAGCGTTCAAGCCGCTAGTTCCGGAGCAAATCCGATTCGCAAAATAGGTCTGGAAACTACAAATCGATCTCTTTCTTCTTATGAAGAAATGGTTCAAGGAAATTTAATTCGTGGAGTAATTCCTAAAGAAGGAGAAATTTCTACAGAAGGAGAAATTTCCGCGGCTTCTGCACCTCCGGATACGGGAGAAGGAGAAGAAATGAAAATTACCGGAACCTTAAGCGGTCACTGGTCCTTTGCTCGTGCCACGATTATAGAAAAAGGAAAAGCAGAAGCTCAAGAATTTGCGATCGGAGAAACAGTAGGTGGATATAAAATCCGTTCTATTTCTCTTAATTATATAATTTTGGAAAAAGGTGGAATTTCTCTCAAAGTAGAAATTGGTCAAACTCCAGGAGAAGCTAGGGCCAAATTGAATTTGGACGCGGGTCCAAAAGCGGAAGGTGGGCCTGCGACGGGTGATACGATTCGTAAGGTTCTTTCTAGACAAGACGTAAATCGTAAATTGAAAGACCAAGCGGCTATCTTTAAAAATGCGAGATTTGGTCCAGCGTTGATCAACGGTAAAATTTCCGGTTATAAAATTTATAGTGTTACTCCGGAACATATCTTTTATTCCTTAGGAGCTAGGAACGGAGATATTATCAAACGAGTAAACGGAATGCCGTTGACCGAAACCGAAAAAATGTTAGAGGTCTGGGGAACCGTAAAAACTGCCGATAAGATTACAGTAGATGTGGAAAGAGGTAGTCAGATTCTCACCTACGAATTTATTATCAGAAACTAAAAAAGATGTCCGGAACAATCAGCCAACTTTCAATCTTTAGAATATTTTCCTTTCTCATACTTTTGTTTTTAGTATGGGACAGACCAATCTTTCCTCAAAGTAAGAAAAAAACTTCTGCAAAGACAAAATCGATTACTCAAGACGAACCTTCGGAAAAAACTTTCTATGCAAATTGGAGAGATACAGAGTTAAACGACTTTCTCAAAGGAATGAGCGCCATTTTAAAGAAAAATATTCTTTTAGATGAAAGTCTAAAAGGTAAAAAAATTACGATTATTTCTCAAAAAGAAATTCCGATCAAAAATGGATTCATCTTTATGAAATCTGTTTTAGAGTCCCTAGGCTTTGGAGTAGTGGAAGAACCCGATCTGATTTCGATTGTTAAGATTAAAGACGCACTTGCCAGATCCCCTATCGTACGAGTTGGAAAGGAATTGATTCCTGAAGAAGAAGTTGGGGACTATCGAACGATCACTCAGGTTATTCCTATTGAAAATGTAAAACCGGAAGAGTTAGAACCTATCTTGAAACGTCTCACTTCTCCGAATACGGATGTGATCGTTTATAGGAATACAAATACGATTGTACTTTCTGGTTCTGCCGCAGACATCAATAAATTGCTGGTACTTGTAAGCGAATTTGACGTCAAAATCGAAGAGGCAACTCCAGGATCGATTTCGTCGGCGGGTGATATTCATATTTATACTTTGGAGTACAGTGAGGCTGAAAAGATTGCGGCGACCTTAGTAAAGTTAGATAATCCTGTGATTCAGTCTGAAGATATAGGTTCCGAAAGAAGACCTCCACCGCCGGGGCAACCAATGCCTAAGGTAGATAAGATTAAGGCGGTCGGCCATAAAGAATCTAATTCTGTGATCGTTACGGCCACAAATGCAGAATGGGCCGAAATCCGCAAAATTATTAAAGTTTTAGATTCGGCTAGAAAACAGGTTTTATTAGAAGTTTTGATTGTGGAACTTACTTCCAGCGATTTAAATGATTTCGGAATCGATTGGAGATATAAGGGAGAAGCTTTCGGTCAGTTCAATTCCGGTCTTTCTAAAGAAGCAAATATCATCAATTCGAATGGACAGGTCAATCCGAACATAAACACTTTGAGCGGTTTCTCTTTAGGATTTTTAAAAGCAGGTTCGGAACAAATCATTGGAATTTTAAGCGCCAATCAAGGGAACGAAAACTTTAACGTGTTATCCGCTCCTCAAGTGCTTACAGTAGATAACCAAGAAGCAGAAATCAGTGTGGGCCAGGACGTACCCGTTCGAACTCAGAGTAGGAACGCAGGTACAGGTGGAACCAACGCGGTGACAGTGGACAACTACGAATATCGTCCAACGGGTATCAAACTTAAGTTCACCCCTCACGTGAATAAAAACAATAAGATCACTCTTGAGCTTTTTCAGGAGATTAAAAATATTGCGGAGATTGCACTTGCCGGAGGAAACCCTACTTTCAATCGAAGAGAAATTAAAACTTCCATTTCGATTGAGAACACTCAATCTATCGTGATCGGTGGATTGATCTCAAATGATAAACAAAAAAGAATCATTAAAATTCCTTTTCTAGGAGACATTCCGTACTTAGGTCATCTTTTTAAACGAACCACTGAAAAAATTAAAAAGACGAACTTGATGGTTTTTATTACTCCGCATATACTCGATAGCAGAGAAACTGCGGATAAGATGACCGTGAAGAAAAAAATGCAACAGGAACGTTACGAACTAGAAAGAGAAAGAATCCTCAACAAAGAAAGAGAAGTAAGAGAAAGAGGGGATTAAAACTTGAAAACTCTCGGAGATATCCTAATCGAAGAGGGGATCATATCCGAAAAAGATCTGGAAGATTCCCTTAAAGTTCAGAAAAAAAACAACCTTCCTCTCAGTCATATCATTCAAAAAAAAGGAATCGCCGGAGAAACGGATATTCTCCGCGCCTTATCCAAACTCTATCAACTTGAGTTCAGAGAAAAACTAGAGTTTACGGGTATGGAAGATATATTTTTACAAGTTCCTCTTAAACTCATTCAGAAAAGTAGAATCGTTCCGTTTCAACTTTCTAAAAAAACGATTCGAATCGCAGTTTCCGATCCTTCCGATCTACATCCGATGGACGACGCTCGTAACTTTTTAAAAGGTTACAACGTAGAATTTATTCTCGCTCCCGAACCGGAAATTATGAGAATCATCCATTCTCATTTCGATAATACGTCTTCTGCCGCCAAAGAGATGTTAAACGAGATGGAAGGAAGTTTTTCGGAACTTGCGGAGGCCTTTGAAAACGAAACTCTAGATCTAAGCGACGACGCTCCGATCATCAAGATGGTCAACGTGATTCTTTCTCAAGCGGTCAACGAAAGGGCTTCGGACATTCACATAGAACCATACGAAAAATCTCTAGTAGTTCGTTATAGAGTGGATGGTATTTTGCATAACGTGCTTAGTCCTCCCAAATCGTATCACGCAGGTATTTCTTCCAGAATCAAAATCATGTCTAATTTGAACATTGCCGAAAATAGACTTCCTCAGGATGGAAGGATTAAACTTAGGCTTGCTGGTAAGGACATAGACATTCGGGTTTCCACCATTCCTTGTCAGTTTGGTGAACGGATCGTAATGAGGCTTTTGAATAAGACGGACCAAAAGTATTCTTTGGATACAATGGGTTTTTATCCTGAACTCATACAGTCTCTTCGTTCGTTGATCTATGAACCTCATGGGATTGTTCTTGTTACAGGTCCTACCGGTTCTGGAAAGTCTACGACCCTTTATTCCGCGTTAAGCGAACTCAATACAGAAGAAAGAAATATTATCACCTGTGAAGATCCTGTGGAATACCAAATCGAAGGAATTTCTCAGATGCAGATGCAGGAAAAAATTGGTCTTACGTTTGCAACTGGTCTTAGAGCAATTCTTAGACAGGACCCGGATGTCATCATGGTGGGGGAGATTCGAGACGAAGAAACGGCAAGGATCGCAATCCAAGCGTCTCTTACGGGTCACCTTGTGTTCTCCACGCTTCACACGAACGATGCAGCCAGCGCCGCAACCCGTTTGAACGATATGGGAATCGAGCCGTATCTGATTACTTCCACCGTTCTCGGATTTATGGCGCAGAGACTTGTGCGCGTCATCTGCGCTCAGTGCAAGGAAACGTATAAACCAACCGCTTCTGAACTAGAGTCAATTGGTATTTCTAAGAAATCTTTAAAGAACGGTAACTTGCATCGTGGTAAGGGTTGTTCTCATTGTATGGGGACTGGTTTTAAAGGTAGAACAGGGATCTATGAACTTTTACTTGTCAATTCTCCGCTCAAACAGGCGATTCTTCATGGTAAAGACGCTGGACAGTTAAATGAAATTGCTCTCGAACATGGGTTTCAAACTCTTAAAGATTACGGAATTAGAAAGGTAATCGATGGTGTAACTACAATCGATGAAGTTCTCAGGGTAACTTAATCTTTATGGCAATTTATTCTTACGTTGCATTTAATAAGAAGGGCAAAGAAGAAAAAGGAATTATAGACGCCGCTTCTCTTCAAGCTGCAAGATCTAAGTTAAAAAACAAAGGTCTTTATGTACGTAGTATTTCCGAAGATTCCGAAAGAAAAGATCGGGAACTATTTCCGTTTTTAGCAAAATTTCTTTATAGAATTCCTCGTAAAGAAGTAGGTCTTTTTTCGAGACAACTGGCCACATTACTTGGTGCTGGGATTCCACTCGATAAATCTTTATCGAGTATTGTGGAACAAACTGAAAATCAGAATTTCAGAAAAGTAATTACCGGAATGCAAGCAAACATAACGGAAGGTTCTTCCTTATCCGAAGCAATGAAAAAACATCCGGACGTATTTCCGAGTCAGTTTCCTTCTCTCGTTGCGGTAGGTGAAAAAACTGGGGACTACGAAGCCACTCTCACTCGACTTGCAGAACTGGAAGAAAAATCCAGCGAACTGAAAGCGAAAGTTCAGGTTGCAATGGTGTATCCATTTATTATGGGTTCCTTATCTATTTTTGTGACGATTTTTTTATTAACCGTAGTCATTCCTCAAATTCAGGAATTGTTTTTACAGTTCGACGCAAAACTTCCCCTGATTACTAGAATTGTAATTGGAGTTTCTGACGTTCTTATCGGATTTTGGTGGTTAATTCTTACTTTGGGTTTTGGGGGAATTGTAGGTTTTATCTATTATAAAAACACTCCTAAGGGAAAACGAAATTGGGACGAGTTTGTTTTGAAAATTCCGATACTGGGGTCTCTTGCTCGTAAGGTGCTTGTAAGTAGTTTTGCAAGAAATATAGGAATTCTTTTAAGCAATCGAGTTCCTTTAATCACTACTCTTGTCATCGTAGAAAAGATAGTAGATCATTCTATCTTTGGTGAGGAAATCAAAAATGCTGTGGAAAAAATCAAAGAAGGGGAAAAACTTTCCTCCTCTTTTAGCGGTTCTCTGATTTTACCTCAGATGGTTTTAGGTATGATCGCCGCCGGAGAGGTTTCGGATCGGGTTCCCGAAATGATGAACAAACTCGCTGATATTTACGATTCGGAAGTGGATACCGCAATTAAAACGATGACCCAATCGATGGAACCATTGATGATTGTGGTTATGGGTCTTTTGATTGGAACTATTATGGCTTCGATCATGGTCCCAATGTACAACTTGACGCAACAACTTCAAAATATATAGTTTAGATTAAGGAGAATTCAATTGAATCTGTCCAAATTAAAAAGAAAATATAGAAAAGGTCTAACGCTGATCGAACTCGCAGTTGTAGTGATTATCTTAGGTGCTTTGATCGCTCTCGTATATTCTAATTTTCGTCCGGGTGAAATCAGTGATGATACTGCCGCCCTCAAACTAAAAAAAGACGCCTACGAACTTCAGTCGCATTTAGAAAGATATGCACAACGTTATGGAACGTATCCTTCCGACGAACAGGGACTTGAAGCCTTGGTGGAAAAGCCAACTACGGGAGACGTTCCTGAAGACTGGAAACCTATCCTGACTAAAAAAACCGCGATTAACGATCCTTGGGGAACTGCCTATAAACTTAAAAGAGACGTAAATGGAGAAATTCAAATCGTAACTATGGGTAAGGACAAAAAAGACGGCGGAGAAGGTAAAAATGCCGACTTTAACATCCTCAACGAAGACGAATATCCTTCCGATTTCCGTAGAAAATAACTTCTCTCTTCTTTCCGGTTATGAAAGTTAAAAATATCCGGAAAGGATTTACCCTGATCGAGTTGATCGTGGTTATCGCGATCCTCGCAGGGTTAATTAGTATTCTTGCAAGTACCGCCGCAAACTTTATCATTCCATCGGGAAGTGACGCGACACAAACTTTAAAACAAGCCGCAGAATTCTGTTATCGAAAATCCATTCTTACAAACACTACGATGGTGTTGGAATTGGATATAGACAACGATACCTATTCTGTCAAAAAATTGCTTCGAGACGAAAGTGGAATTAAAGAAGTTTTGGTTTTTAAACCTCAGAAACTTCCTTATACTTCCGAAATTATAGATATAACTGATATTAGAGGTTTTAGATATACAAAAGGAATTATTAAAGTTCCGTATACCTATCTCGGGATCTCGGCAGATTACAGCGTACATCTAGGAAGTGATCCTTCTATTTATAGAACCCTGATTCTTTATAGATATGGCGGAAAGGTTTCCGTTTTGGAAGGAGAACAGTTTCATACTTCTTCGAATTTGGCGACCGATAAGAATTGGAAAGAACAAGATGAGAACGAACAACAACAACCTTAAAATTTTTGTTTCTATATTTTCTGTTCGAAGAGGTTTTAATTTAATCGAAGTTTCTATTGCACTTGCGTTAGCCGGAATTGCGATGACATACACTTACATGGTAATTTCAAACGGGATCAAGCAGCAGAGAATGGCTATGGTGATCTCAAATGCGGTTCATTTAGCAAAAATCAAAATGGCTCAGATCGATTCCGTATCCGTACTTCAGTCCGATAAGACTTCTGGAGATATTCCGGGTTATCCAGGTTACGGTTTTGAAACTTCCATCAATGAGGAAGACATGGACCTTTTAAAACTTTCCGGAAAGGACAGTCAAAAGCCGGAAGATTTACTCGGAGGTAGAGATTCGGAGATGAATAAATTGATTATGAGAAGATCTGGTCAAGCCAATCAAGGATCGGCCACAGCGGGGATTATTCGGGTTTTTAGAATCAAAGTTACGATCAAATATCCAACGGGCAGCGGAACAGAATCTTATACGGCGGAGACGTTTAAGTCTGCACAATATTAAGAGTTTTGAATGAAATTAAGAAACGCCAAATCCAAACGAAATGGTTTTACATTGATCGAAATCTCGATTGTGGTAATGATTTTAGGCGTGATCTTTGTTGGAATTTTTTCCACCTATTATACTTCTCTTAGAATTTCTAGAGAATCTTCTTCTCCTGGAGGTGCGGCCAAAAGAGATATTTTACTCGCACTGGAAAATGTACGAAGTACGATTTCCATGACTTATTTTCATCAAAATCAAAGAAGATTGATTTTTATCGGTAAAAATGAAGGTAGGGGCTCTATTCGTAAGGATCGATTGGATTTTGCGGCCACTCATCCTAATTCAGAGGAAGTTTCCTTGCCGGAGGTGCGTGAAGTTTCTTTTTATTTAAAACCTATGCCGGATGATTCTAATTACAATTTTTTAATACGCAGAGAAGATGAGATGGTGGACCGTTATCCGAAATCGGGCGGAACGGAATATACTTTGTTGACTCATGTAAAAAGTTTTCAACTTAAGTATTCTAGAACCGGAACAAAATGGGAAGACGAATGGGATTCTAAACTTACGAAAGCGATTCCTAGACTGATTCGGATCGAATTGATTGTAAATTCAGGGAAAAAGGAGGTCCGTTATGAAACCCTTGCGTTTCCGGGAATTCTTTTTAAATAATATTCAAATTTTATTAAAAACGAAACCCAGAGTTTCAAAAGAAACTACGATTTGTAAATTTTTAACAAAGTATAGTAGTTCTTATAAATTACATTTCTTTGAAATCTTTTTTCGGTTTTTAGGTGGTTGTGGCAGTTCCTATAATCTTGTTTGTTTACAGTTTTTTCGTTTTTATAACCAACTGATGAAGTTTAAGTTTTTAGTACAAATCCTCTGTTACGTTCGGAACAATTCTACTTTTAAAACAAAAAAGAAATCTTGGCGAATTTTATTTTACCGGCTTAGAAAATCTAGAGAAGGTTTTATGGTCGTAATTTTAGTAATGGCGATCGGAACCGCTTCATTTTATACCGCTACTGAATTTGGAGAACGTTCTTTAGGTGAGAGAAGAATTGCACAAGCAGATGCAGACGGATTTAGAGCGCTTCTACTTGCCAAGGCGGGTTTTCAAGGTGCTTTGGGAGCGCTTAAAAAGATACCAGAGGAGTATCTATACAAAAGTGGAATTGCACTCAATCCTCCCCCTTTGCCTTTGGGTGGTGGGACGATTTATTATAAGATCAGTTCGGAAGACGGAAAGATCAATTTGAATTCTCTTTTGAACCAAGATGATAATCAGCAAAATCTTCGCTCCGTCGAAATGATTTCCAGACTTTTTGATCACTTCGGTATCAAACGGGAAAAAATTTTTCCAATTTTTGATTGGATGGATACAGACCTTCAAGAAACGGGAGGAGGTGCGGAAGATGGATATTATTCTTCTTTAAAACCTCCTAGGAAAAATAAGAATTCTTTTATGTACTCTATTTCGGAACTGGTTTCCGTAAAGGGATTTGACAGAGCTACTGTTTACGGTTCTTTAAAGCCAGCGGATTTTGATCAAAAATATTCCAAGGCGTTTCAATCGGAAGAAGAAAAGGCATTGATCGGGGACAGCGATTTTGTATTGGCAAATAACGTAACCGCATACATTCCTTCGGGACAAAATTCGGATGATAGAATCAACTTGAACGGTGCACCATATTTTGTTTTGATGTCTTTATCCGATTTTATGACTAAACAGGCCGCTATGAGAATTCTAAAATTCAAATTAGAGCAGGGCGGTTTTATCAAAGAACTGAAGGATCTGGAAAAATTTCAGGAATTTCAAATTCCTACATCAGGTGGGTTGACTCTTTATAAAGAACTTGCTGGAGAAGGAACCGAAGTCTCCGGAGGAAGAGTCAAAACCAAAGGAGAAATTTTTAGAATCGTAGCGGTTGGTCAAGTAGGGAAAACAATTCGAAGAATTACCGGGATTTTTGATCTGACCAACAACCAAATGCTCTATTATATGGAAGACTAAATCAGATGTTTATTTATGATCAATTTCTCGCAGTCGATTATGGAACGAGCACTATCAAAGGTGTTCTTTTTCAAAAAGTTCTAGGAAAGTTGACCATTCTTCGTTCTGAAATCATGAGTATTTCTCATGGAGAAGAAGAGGAGTATAGGCATAATGTTCTTCGTTTTATCAATTCCTATTTTCCAGGTGAAACAAGTATTGTTTTGAATCTTCCTTTGGACCGTCTTTTTGTGAGGGAACTTCATATTCCTCTAACAACTGTAAAGGCGATTCGGGAAGTGATTCCATTTGAAGTAGAAAGTAGAATTCCTTTTCCTATGGAAACAGTGGAAGTAACTGGAAATATCTGGAGAATTGACCAGGAAAAATCGGACGTGATCGCGTATTCTGCGCATCATAGCGAATTGGATTTTATCACAGCACCGTTTTTAGATAGTAACATAGTGTTTCGTGGTTTGTTTGTAGATTCGGTCAGTCTTTCTTCCATTATTACACAATATTCTAATAAAGAAATTCAAAGTAAAAACTGTGCTCAAGTAGATATAGGAGGAAGAGTTACTATATTAAATATTTTGAGTGATGGAAAAGTAGCACATACAAGATACATTTCTATGGGAGGAGATACTTTGACGGATCAGATCGCTTCCGATCTTAAAATTCCTTTTGAAAAAGCGGAAGCGATTAAACTTTCACTTCAATTTGAACCTTTTTCAGAAGAAGAAGACGATCTCAATTTGTTCGCGAAAGAATTTAAACTCAAAGAAGCGGATATTAAAAAAGCATTTCAAAGTGCGGAAAAATTTTTAGAAAAACTTTCCTCCGAATTTCAAAGAAGTATCGTATCTATGAATGAAACTGAAAGACCGGAAGTTTTATATCTTTCGGGAGGCGGGAGTAAAATCCGCGGGATTGAATCTTTTTTTACAGATTCTCTTGGTTTAGTCACTCATAGATACGATTTTCTTTCTTTAAACGGGGATTCCTTTGCCACTTGTTTGGGGATGGGGTATCATTTTGGTTTTGCTAAAAAAGATAAGGTAGACTTTATCGACACACCTCACGTAAAACGGATTAATAAAAATATTCTAAATTTAGATCAGTTCAGACATCATTTGATCTTCTCCGGAATTTCTTTATTTATTTTAATTACCGTTTTTTTTGTAGGAATCGTAGTAGATAAACGTAAACTCAGCGCAAGCGATAAAACGCTCGCAGAAAAATTTCAAAAAGGTTTTGGCAGACCCGTTCCCGAAGAAGAGGATATATTAGAATATGCTGCTAAACTTAAAAACGACGAAAAGAAAAAAACGGAGATTTACAGACTCTACTTAAGTAAACCTAGCATTTTAGATATTTTATTTGAACTTTCCATGAATTTTCCCTCTACAGATATGCAGCCGTTTCAATTGGATCAATTTGACTATGATCAGGATTTAGTCAAGATCGGAGGAAGAGTGAACGAATTCAGCGAAATCGGTGTAGTACAAAGATCTTTGGAAAAATCTACTATGTTCAAAGATATAGAGATTGTGGATAAAAAATTGATGCAGGGTGTCAAAAATTATAAAGTTTCTTTTATCATTAAAATGAAAGTCACCAATAAGCCAACCTCTGAGGAGTCTTTTTAAGATCGCCATGTTTGATAAATTAGAGCCAAGAGAAAGGCTGCTCGTATTGGGAGGAATCGGATTGATTCTTTTGCTGATCGTGTTTTTGGCGATCAGAAAAGTGGTGACCCTTCGTCAAGGACTGACGGAAAGAGTACAGGATTCCAGAACCGCACCCGTAAAACTCGACAAAATTATCCAAGAATTCAACGAATTCAGATCTTTAGATTCTTCTGGGGGAGAAACTGATGTAAGCGCCGTTTACGCGAAGTTAGACGAGATTTTTGTACGATATAGTTTGAAAGAAAAAATTTCCACAATGAAGGATTTCAATTCGATCGAAGATAAAAAATACAACCGGATCACGATCGATATTAATTTTAGATCAGTAACTTTGGATAATATTTTTAGACTGATCTACGATATAGAAAAGAATAAGATGATTAACGCCAGGGTTGAATATTTAAATTTTAAAAAACCGTTTCAAGGTAAGGAAGTATATGATGTAAATCTAAAGCTTTCTACCTACAGTCGAGTGGCGGGCGCAAAACGATGAAAAAAGAAAAAGAGTTTCCGGAAGAAACCACGCTGACTCCTGAAGAAGAAGAGTTTTTGACTCTTGAACTTCAGGAGGAAGAAGAAGTTGTTTCTCGTTTTACCTTCAAACAAAAATTAATACTGATCGCCACTGGGATTTTTTCGTTTTTTATTTTTACGATTTGGCTTTTCCCTCTGGATGAGATTGTACGTAGTTCTTTGTATTCCTCATCCGTAAAAACCGGAACGATTATCAATTTTAGAGATCTGAGTATTTCCGTTTTAGGAAATGTAACTTTAGATTCTCTTGAAGTTACAACTTCTTCCAATCTTAAAATTAAAGCAGAAGAAGCGGTTCTAAAAACTTCTTTGTTAGGTTTGATTAAGAGAAAATTTGATGGGAAGTTTAAATTGGTTTCCCTAAAAATTGATACCGAAAATGGACCTTTGGCGAAGATACGTAACTTTGAGGGTAAAGGAAAATTTGATAACTTAGATCAAGGTATTTCCAGAATGAACGGAACGTTGGATTTGGAAATTCCTGCAGGACCGTCTTCTGGAATGATTCAGGAACTTCCAGAAATTCCACTTTTAGGTGAACTGAAAAATATAACGGTTAAAAAATTTCTTACGAAAGTGAATCTTCAAGGTGGAAATCTGATTTTTAACGATTTTACGTTAGACACATCGATTGCACGTTTTGATATTACTGGAAATATTCGTCTATTTGAAAATATGTCCTTTTCTCAACTAAATCTTAGAATCTGTCTAGAGCTTGATCGTAACTTCGCTTTGGAAAGACAAGATATAGCGGATATGTTGACTCTTTTAGAAAAACAGAGTGGAAGTAAATGTATTCCTGTGATGGGAACTGTTAGCAAACCGGATGTAAAAATTCCAGGTTTGACCGGACCACCAGCTGCGTCTCCTGGGATTACTCCTTAGATTTATAAGTATGTTCTGATTTTTTTATATTGAATTCTAATTTAGAAATTGTAATAACCACCTCGTACTTAAACGCGCTTTGTTATTAGAATCATTATAAATTTATTATATTCAAGAATAATAGTTTAGTAACAATGAATTCAAGGTACCTATTTTCAGTATTATTTATTTTCTGACTGATCTTTAGCCGTGACACCTGCAATGATCAAATCAACGATTGTATCGTAAGGTTTTGAAGAAGACAAACCCCTAGATAACAACAAACCGCCTTCCAAAGCCGCAACAATACCGACCCCAATTGATTTTGCATCTTCCGGTTTAAGCCCCGCTTTCGATAAGGTAAATTCAATTGCCTTACCCCAACGCGAAAAAGCGTCCGCGACGGCATCTCGGACGATTGGGGATTGAGAATGTCCCTCGATAGCTGTTGCCGCGACAGGGCAACCTACCTGCCATTTAGAATTTTCGGGAACTTGTCGAAAAACGGATGCAATCTTTTGTATTACTTCGGAGACGCTTTTTCCTTTTTTTCCTGCACGTAAGATTCCTAACTCCGCAAGAATAGCCGCTTCTTCGATTGCCAAACAAATTAGTTCGTCTTTTCCGCCCGGAAAATGATGATATATCGATCCTCTGGAAGTTTCAGCTACTGCAACAACTTCCATAAGACCTGTTGCGGCCACACCTTTTGCTTGAATCAATTTACGAGCAGCCGTAATCATCTCTTGTTTAGTACGGTTTATTTTCTGCATTTTCTCCCTAAAATGAAGCCGATGTACAATTAAAAATGGTTTTATCGATAAATTTTTTGTGTAAATGATCATATTTTAATTTCTCATCTCAGCTTTCAATCCGTAAAAATCGCTTCAGTAACTCGGTATTCTTCGTAATTTTATATATAATCAGATAAAAAAATCATTGAAAATTATGATGATCGTCATAGAATTTATTATTTCAAAGGAGGGTGATTATGCCCCTTGTTCAAATTTTTGTACCAGCCGGATCCTTGTCAGCAGATATGAAGTACGATATGATTCAAAAGGTTACAGATGCAGTTGTCGAAGCAGAAGGAAAACCAATTGTTCGTAGATATACCTGGGTTCATATAAATGAAGTTCCAGATGGTGGTTGGGGAATGTCTGGAAAAGTAGTCACGCAGAATGCGATGAAGAAATCGATGGAATAGGGTAAAACCCAAGAAAAACACAATGAACCGAGTTCTCACATATCTTTCACCGGGAGAGTTGGATTGGCGTGAAATGCCCAAGCCTATGTTATTACACCCAGAAGATGCAATTGTTCGTCCTGTAGCATCATCAACTTGCGATCTGGATATAATGATTATCCAAGGAAGAACTCCTTTTAAAGGCCCTTTCGATATTGGTCACGAATGTATCGGTGAAATTATAGAGATTGGTGAAGGAGTTCGACGATTTTATCCTGGACAGTTGGTTGTTGTGAGTTGGCATATTTCTTGTGGTCAGTGTCACAGATGTCGTAAAGGACTGATGAATACATGTGCTTCTTATCCTCAAGGGGCGATGTTTGGTATGTCCATAGGTGGTAAGTGGGGAGGTTTTTTTCGGATTTCATTCGTGTGCCAAATGCGGATGCTACACTATTTGTTTTACCACCAGGGATTAATCCTTCGCACGTTGCAAGTTTAAGTGATAACATTCCTTTCGGTTACGAGTTAACAGTACCACACCTTACTCGTAATTGCGGAGCAGACGTATTGATTATGGGCGGTACGGGTTCCATCGGATTATTTGCGGCTGCTTATGCAAAAGCGGGCGGGGCCGGATCTGTCGATTATGTTGACACAAACAAAATGCGGTTAGGTGTCGCTGAAAAACTAGGAGTAAATCCAATCGAGAGCCCTCCAAAACAACGAATTGGTAGGCGTCCTGGAAGATACCCAATCACTGTGGATGCGAGCGGTTCATCTGAAGGTCTTTTATGTGCAATTCGTTCTACGGAACCAGAAGGTTATTGTTCTAGCATAGGTGGCCACTTTGGAAACATTGCGTTTCCGATGTTAGAGATGTATGCTAAAGGTTTACATTTTTATACGGGGCGCGGTTTAGGAAGAATCAACTTTGAAGCTGCTACGGATTTTATTATAAGTGGGAAAGTCAAACCGGAACTGATCGTTACGGAAGAAAGACCGTTTGATGAGGCGGCTGAAGTTTTGCGTGATCCTTCCATGAAGCCGGTACTAGTTCGACAGAGCATTCTCTCTAAGACTTACCAACCCAAAGTATAATTATACGAATTTGATTGATTTTCCGGTTGTTGTACGTTCAAACTCGTATATATTCAAACTCAATTTAAAAAATAAAGGTCTGAATGGATTTATCCGTTCAGACCTTTTCAAAACCTCACTCGAGATTTAATTAAAAATTTCGAAGAAGAATTTGTTTTTTCGTTTTATTTTATCCAATTAAGAACATCCAGTGGTTGCACCACAGGACATACATTTCAAACAAGAACCATTACGCACCATTTCAAAAGAACCACACTCGGAACAAGAGTCTCCGGTATAACCTTTGATTTTTGCGAGTTTGACTTCTTCTAAAAGAGAAATTCCAGAGGGAGAAGATGGTTTTTCTTTGGAAATCATTTGAGAATAAGAAATGGTTTCCACTTCTTTCTTAGGAGGTAAGCTAGAAACCGTCGCTTCTTTTTCTAAAACATTCGATTCTTCAGTAGCACGTTTAGAGCCGATTTCATCTCCTCTTAGATCCTCCGGAGCCACTTGTCCCAGATCGTATCTTCCTAAATAAGTAATTGCTAATTCTCGGAATATATAATCGATTACGGAGGTGCTCATTTTGATATGTTTGTTGCCAGAGACGATACCGTTTGGTTCAAACTTGAAGAAAGTGAACGCATCCACGTATTCTTCTAAAGGAACGCCATGCTGTAATCCAAGTGAAACCGAAATGGCAAACGCGTTCATCAAACTTCTAAACGCGGCACCTTCTTTGTGCATATCGATAAATATTTCTCCGATTTGGCCGTCTTCGTATTCTCCGGTTCTTAAATAAACTTTATGACCACCTACAATTGCCTTTTGGGTATAACCGGCTCTTCTACTTGGAAGTTTTCTACGGTGAGAAATATATTTTGTGACTATTTTTTCCGCAATTTGAACTGGATCTTTTGAGATTGTCGCTTCTCTGATTTCTTCTTGGTCGTCTATTTCAATTCCATTCAAAAGTTCTAATACGGAATTGAGAGGCTGAGAAAGTTTAGAACCGTCTCTGTAAAGTGCATTCGCTTTGATCATCATCTTCCAAGAAAGAAAATAAGCGTTTTTAATATCTTCGATTACGGCTTCTTCCGGTAGATTGATCGTTTTAGAGATCGCACCGCTGATAAAAGGTTGGGCTGCGGCCATAATTCGGATATGAGATTCGTAAGAAAGAAATCTCTTTCCATACTTTCCGCATTTGTTGGCACAATCAAATACAGGATAATCTTTTTCCTTTAAAAAAGGAGCGTTTTCGATTGTCATCGTTCCACAAACGTAATTGTTTGCTTTGTTAATTTCTTCTTTGGTAAAACCTATATGTTCTAAAAGAGAAAAACCGGGAGAGTCAAAAACTTCTTTTGAGATTCCTAAGTTTTTAGTTAAAAAGTTTTCTCCTAAATTAAACTTATTGAATGCAAAATTGATGTCAAATGCAAGAGGAAGAGACGTTTCTACTTTTTCTAAGATTTCGTTTGTAAAACCTTTTTCTTTTAGAGTTTGTGTGTTGATCACAGGAGCACCGTTTAAGGTGGCGTGTCCTTTACAATAGTTTACGATCGCTTCTATTTCGGAAGGTGAGTAACCTAGTTTTTTCAAACCATAAGGAACGGATTGGTTAATAATTTTAAAATAACCTCCACCCGCAAGTTTCTTAAACTTCACAAGAGCAAAGTCAGGTTCTATTCCAGTGGTATCACAATCCATGACAAGGCCGATGGTTCCAGTAGGTGCAATTACGGTAACCTGTGCGTTTCTAAATCCATATTTTTCACCGAGGGAAAGAGCCGAATCCGCGTCTTCTTGTGCTGCTTTGAGCATATAAGAAGGACAAAAGGCAGGATTGATTCCTATTGGAGTGATGGTCAAACCTTCATAATCGCTAGAAGGAGCGTTATAAGCAGCTCTTCTATGATTTCGAATAACACGAAGCATATGCTCTTGGTTTTTAGCATAACCTGCAAATGGGCCTTGTTCTTTTGCCATTTCTGCAGAAGTAGCATATGCAGTCATGTGCATGATAGAAGAAATGGCGCCTGTGATAGCCATGGCTTCTTGAGAATCGTAAGGAATTCCAAGAATCATAAGAACAGAACCTAAATTCGCATAACCAAGACCTAATGTACGGAATTTATAAGAAAGTTCCGCAATTTCCTTGGAAGGAAATTGAGCCATGGTTACTGAAATTTCGAGAATGATTGTCCAAAGTTTACAAAGATAACGAAAGCCTTCCACATCGAAGTTTAGGGTTTTTAAATTTATGAATTTTTGTAAATTTGCAGAAGCTAAGTTACAGGCAGTGTTATCTAAGAACATATATTCAGAGCAGGGGTTCGATGCATTGATCGGACCGTCTTCCGGACAAGTATGCCACTCGTTAATCGTAGTATGATATTGAGTTCCGGGGTCTGCACTCGCCCAAGCCGCATAGGAAATTTTTTCCCAAAGTTCTCTGGCTCGAAGAGTTTGGGAAGGTTTTGGTTTACGTCCTTCTGTTTTTGCCTTTTCCTTTTCAGTTCTAAAGTAAAGATTCCAAGGTTGGTCTTGTTCCACCGCAGTCATAAACTCGTTTGTAAGACGGATTGAGTTATTGCTGTTTTGGCCGGAAACTGTGTTGTAGGCGTCTGACTGCCAGTCTGTGGTCAATTCTTCAAAAAGAATTTCTTTGTATCCTTGTCTGGCAAGATCGATTACACGTTTAATATAATTGTCTGGAATGAGAACTCTCTTTGCATCCTGAATGGTTTTTTTCAGAGAGGAATTCTTTTTCGGATTAAAACGGTCTTCTCCTTCCATTTCGTAACAGGCTGACATAATTGCATTGAGATGCCGGTTATTTAACATTGAACCGGTTACAAGAGAGGCTACTTTTTTCTCTTCCGTTACTTTCCAATCAATAAAATTTTCTATATCGGGATGATCTATGTCTAAACAAACCATCTTCGCTGCACGACGGGTAGTTCCACCGGATTTAATTGCACCCGCGGCTCTATCTCCAATTTTTAAGAAACTCATGAGACCGGAGCTTTTTCCACCACCAGAAAGAGGTTCGTTTTCTCCTCTTAAATTAGAAAAGTTGGTACCAGTACCGGAACCATATTTAAATAGACGGGCCTCACGTACCCAAAGGTCCATAATTCCACCTTCGTTGACAAGATCGTCATCTACACTTTGAATAAAACAGGCGTGAGGTTGGGGATGTTCGTAGGCAGAAGTGGACTTGATCAGTTTACCTGTGGAAGGGTCCACATAATAATGCCCCTGTGATTTTCCGTCGATTCCATAAGCCCAATTTAAACCTGTGTTAAACCATTGAGGAGAATTTGGAGCCGCCATTTGAGTCGCGAGCATATATATAATTTCATCATAGAAGATTTTGGCGCTTTCTTCGTCGGAGAAATATTTATATTTATAGCCCCAATACGTCCAACAACCTGCAAGTCTATGAAAAACTTCTAATGCACTGGTTTCTCCACCGAAACGGTCTTCTGGTTTTAGAGATTCTAATTTTTCGGTATCAGGAATCGATTTTTGTAACCATTCTGGAATTCCGTCTTCTTGTACTTTTTTGAGATATTTTGGGACTCCTTTTCTCCGGAAGTATTTCTGTGCCAAAATATCAACTGCAACTTGAGACCAATTTTCTGGGACGAGGATATCGTTTGCTTCAAAAACTTTCGATCCGTCTGGATTGGTAATTTTAGAATTTCGTTTTGTCCATTGAATTGTGGACGCCCCATTGTTTTGAGGAACCGTAAAGTGGCGATTCATCTTCATAATTTTTTTTTAACTCCATAACACTCTTAAGAAGGGATTATGTCACTCTAAGGAAGAGGAAATTGTATCCAAAGCGTTTTTTGAACCAAACCACTTCCTATATTTAAAATTTTTCCTTTAAAAAAGTTAGAAAAACACATGTTAATGAGACAAATTGAGATTGCTTCCTTACCCCTTTTTGAAAATATGGGCTCACTACCGAGGATACTCCCCTTTAGCTCAGTCGGTAGAGCAAGTGACTGTTAATCACTGGGTCGCTGGTTCGAGCCCAGCAGGGGGAGCCAATTCTTTTATCTCTTCAATTTAAAAGCCATTTTTCTTTCTTTTGGGTTCTTGTTAGACATTTTCTAACAATCGAATTCACAAAAAAACTCAATTTTTGTATAGTGTTTTAGAAAAAATTCAGCAGAATTCAATTTCACTATTTTCAATTTTCGTGTGATTGTGGGAACTCTTACGGTTTGAGATTTTACAGTGAATCCTAAATTTGTGGGAACTCTTACAACTTGTAACTTGCCCACAAATTTAGGATTAGTACAATGTATTTAGAATCAAATTTCTACATAAAATCGTCGTTATATGATAATTAAAATTAAATTCATCTTGTATAGATTTTAGAATCTGTCTCAAAAACCTAAAGAGTATAAAGGATTTATGATAAAGAACTATCGGAAAGTTTACGAACTTTTTGGTTTAGTCAAATTTGTGAGAGTTCCCACAAAATTGTCGTATCGTATGGTTTACAGTTTTTTAGTATTCTTTTTGTTATTATCATTTTTGCATGAGTTCCCATATTTTTGTGAAACTCAAATGATCACTTTGGGTAGGTTCTTATGAGAGCCCCGTTTTTAGCGCCAATTGTTTTGGCAAAATTCCGATGATAACTTTCCTTAATATTAACGTTAGTTCGACTTAGCGAAAATCTGGACGAATCCGACTGCCATGTACAACCGGCTCTCCACTTCAATCTGTAAAGTAACATAAAGTTATCGTAAATAGAAATGATTGCATGGAATCGCAATATTGAACTCGAATGTTGCAGTTGCAACATAATGTATCGATCCATTTCACGTTAATATTAAGGAATTAGCTAAGAATAAGTAATCTACAACTTGGAACAGGCTCTTACTCATAAAATTTCGCAGATTTTTGGAAGTTACTGCTCGGACGTATAAATAGAATACTTAGATTAGATTGTTTCAATAATTTGAATGTTTTAGTCATGCTCTAAAATGTCGCAAATCCCGCATTTGCGTTATTTTTTAAATAACTCTATTTTTTCCCAAAATTCGACCGTTAATAACTTTAGTATCATTTTCATGTGTCCGAGTAGTAAGATTTAAAGATCATCACGGATAAAAATTAAATTTTAGAAACGGATTTATGAAGTTGAAGTCTACATTAAAATAACGTGAATTCTGTATAACCAATGTGAATGCGATTATTATGTTGTGCCCGCAACATTGATGAGTGGAAATTCCGAAGGAATTGGAACGAAAAGAACTCAATGAAACGCTTTTTACGAAATCGTTTCAGGTCGGCGAGCCTTTTTAACTATGAAATTTGCGAACTGAAACGACGCTCCAAAACACGATTCGTCGAACGAGTAAGACTTTGAATGTCCCATAAAACTCAGCGAATGCTTTTCTAAGGATCGCATTCAGGGAGTGAGACTCTGAGTTTAAGAAAGTGTTTTGTTGAGTTCAGGAAGTCGTTGTATTGAGTTCTTTATTTACCAAGATTTTCTTACGCCCTGCTCATATTAAAATAAATCTTCTTCTTGGGTGGTATTATTTTTGGTTTCTGTCGTTTTAGATTCTCCTCTAAAACCGGTTTTATTCGTTTTTTTAGATTCGTCTTTGGTAAGAGCTTCTATCTTTCCTTCTGCAGTGTCTAAAATTCCCTGACAGATTTTTTTAAGTTCCATTCCTCTTTCATACGCTTTTAAGGATTCTTCTAAACTGAAATCTTGTCGTTCCAGTTTTTCTGCAATTTGTTCCAGCTCCATAAGAGCGTCTTCAAATGAAATTTTAGATTTTGTCTCCGTCATTTTTATTTTCCTTTTCTGATCACTTGCATCGTTCCACCTGAAAGTAAAATTTGCAATTCTTCTTCCGGTTTTGTTTCTTCCGGAGATCGTATGATTTTTCCATTTTTGTTTTTAAGAATTGAATACCCTCGTTTCATCGTAGCCGCAGGAGAAAGATCTTCCACTTTGCTCGTCCAAAATTCAGCCTTTTGTTTTTTATGAAAAAGAATGTTCTGGATTCTGGAAGTAAAATTTTGGTATCTCTCCAATCGAACTCTGGCTAAACCTAATTTGTTGGATAATGCCTTTTGTAATCGAATTCCAATTTCATCAACTCTCTGGCTTCTTTGATTTAGAAGTTGCATCGGTTCTTTAAAGATAAACTTTCCGGATAAAAGTCTGAGTCTATCTTTGTTGGAAGATATTTTTGTTACTAGAGAGCTTTTAATTCTTCCTTCTAATTGGGATAAAAATTGAATTACGTCCTCTTCTTTAGGAATTGCGTATTCTGCGGCGGCGGTAGGAGTGGGAGTAAAATAGTCTGCGGCAAAGTCGCTTAATAAAACGTCGGTTTGATGACCTACCGCCGATATGATTGGAACTCTGGAATTTGCATAGGCTCTGACCACCTTTTCATCGTTAAACGCCATTAGATCTTCAAAACTTCCTCCTCCTCTTCCTGCAATAATCACGTCTACTTTCCAGTTCGGATGATTTAATTCCTCTATAGCCGCGACGATTGAATCTGGGGCGTCTTCTCCTTGAACGCTACAGGGAGCGATCAGTATATTGATTCCCGGAAAACGGGAACGGGAGATTTTGATAATATCTTCGATTGCGGCTCCTGTGGGAGAAGTGGCAATTCCTAACGTTTTTGGAAAAGATGGAATTCTTCTTTTTCTTTCCGGATCAAAGATTCCTTCTGTTGCGAGTTTTTGTTTGAGTTTTTCGATTTGGAGTAGAATATCTCCTTGTCCCAATTCTTCTACCCTGGTTACATTGAGATTATAAGAACCTCCCGCTTCGTATAGAGTGATCGTTCCGTAGACTTGGATTTCTTTTCCATCGGATAATGGTTTTCCGGAATAATTTTTATTCGAGTAATTGAAAAAAGTACATCGAATGAGAGCCCCGGCGTCTTTGAGAGAAAAGTAAATATGTCCTGAGCTGGCCTTGCTATAGTTGGAAATTTCTCCTCGGACCCAGATATTTTTTAAGTCCTTGGAACTGGAAATCAGATTTTTAATAATTCTAGTGACTTCCGAAACGGAAAGAGGTTTGGAGTCTTCCAATGTCTATCTATGTCCTTTGTTTAAAATCAGTTCTCTGCGATACAATTTCCAAAAATCCCAAAGAATGACGACTAACGTGACTGTGATCGGCCCCACGACCAATCCCATAATTCCGAATTCCTTGATTCCTCCGATTAAAGACAAAAAGATCAGAAGTGGATGTACTTGTAGTTTTTTATCGAGCATTCTAGGTTTTACAAAATTTTCCAGAACTATGTAAAAGAATAATCCGCTTCCCATAAAAAAGAAAGCCATCATTGGATTGTTTTCCAAAAATAGAATGTAGAGACCGATGGGAAGCCAAACTGCGGAAGTTCCTACAACTGGAATGATGGAAAAAAAAGCGGCTAAACTCGCATATAAAAACGGACTAGAAATTCCAGCGATCCATAAAAGAATATAAATCGCCGCTCCTTGTAGAATTGATATGATTAGATTTCCTCGTATTACGGTTTGAACTGCCGCGGTTAATTTTCTTCCGACTTGTTCTTCCAATTGTTTGGAAAAGGGAAGGTTATCCAAAATAAATCGTTCTACCTTTTTTCCGTCTTGATAGAGGAAAAATAAAACTAATAAAGCAAAGAAAAGATTCATTAGAATTCCTGTAGGTAGTTCTATATTTCCTAAAATAAAAGAAGAAGCGTTGCTCAAAATTCCATAGATACTGTCCAGGTTTAGAATATCCACGTAACTTTCGGCAAATTCTCCGTAGATTTCGGGAACCTTAACCCAGAAAAATTCGTTGTCTGTAATAAAGTCTGTAAGAAGAGCAAAATTCATCAGAGTTTCGATAATTTTATCTTCGCTTAACGAAATTCTTAGTTTAAAAAGAATAGAAAGTGCCTCGCTGATCAAAGTACGAATTACAAAGTAGGACGGAAGTAACACGATCATAGATACGAGTGTAATCATGATCCAAGGTACGAGCCACTGAAGTTTTTCTCCTAAATATCCTTTTAAAAGTTTATGAGGTCTTCTAGTGGCGAGATACAAAATCAGTGCCATTAGGGAAGAGTAAAGATAAGGTCGAAATACTAAAAAGAAAACACCGATTGCAAATAGGAATGAAATGGAAAAAAAGATGAGAAAGGTATACTTCCCAGGTTCAGGATTGACGTGAATTGGTTCGATCATAGATTTTTAGCTTCCTGAATTTTTATAAAAAAGTTTGATTTTACTTCCATTCTCCAAAGCTTCGATTTGAATCGTTACTACTTTTTTATTTTGGCTTTCTACCATGATCACTGTTTTGTTTTCAGTGATTTCTTCCTGTAAAATTTTCCAATAGAGAGACTCGAAAATGGATTCATAATAAACTTCTATTTGTTTTTTCTTAAATGTATGTGTGAATAAAAGAAAAGATTCCCTTGTTTCAAAATAACCCCTTTCGGATTTGAGTTCCGTTGAATAAATTAGATCAGAGCCTTCGGGAACGAATTCGATTGGAAGAGATCTAGGATTTCGAACTGGATGATTTTGTAATGTAAGTTTATTATAACGATAGAGTTCCGTTTTTTTAGAATCCTTCGTTTCGCCAAACGTGGGTGTTGCGAAAAAGAAAAGCCAAAAAATTATCGTAAAACCAATTTTCCAAATGGTTAGGGACGTTAGGTCAAACTTTGGGAAAGTAAATTTTTGATCTAAATTCGAATTGTTTAAGAATTGTAAATAAATAGGATTCACTTTTTTTACTTGAACCTTATGCTTGATCATTGACAATTCTTTTATTCTAACTTCATGACTTTTCACGAAACTCTGCTCCAAATTCTCAATCGTTTTTCCGAAACGAATCCTATTTTTCTCTGGCTCTTTTTTGCCTTTTCTAATTTTGCGGAAAACGTTTTCCCCCCTTGGCCTGGTGATACAGTTACTGCTTTCGGAGGATTTTTAGTGGCAAGAAATTTACCTACATTCGGCTGGGTAGAATTGATTACGAGCACATTGGCTGGAAACCTTTTTGGGGCCTGGGTCATGTATCGTTTCGGCCAAATTTTTTTGGATTGGGCCAGGGAAAAAGAATTTCCTTTTAAAAATTCCATTTACGATGAACGGTCCTTAGAGAAAACATTAACTTGGTTTCGAAAAAATTCTATCTTAGTCGTTTTATTCAGTCGGTTTTCGGCGGGGATTCGATTTTTTGTTTCTATTGTTGCTGGAATGGTAAAAATGAGTCCGGTTCTTTTTTTCGGATGTTTTAGCATTGCCGTAGTTCTTTGGTGTGGAATCTTAATTGTTTCCGGTTTTTACTTGGGTTCTCATTGGGAAGACTTACTCGGTCTTTTAGAAATTTATAATAAAGTCATCATTACTTTGTTGGTCCTAGGAGTGATTTTATTTTTTTGGCGTCAAAAACAAAAAACGAATAGAACAAACTCTTAAATCTTCGTGTGAGTTCCCACATTTAAAATTGATAAAAAAAGACAAACTTATATAAGTTTGGGTTTTAGGAAATTTCTTCTTTTTTCAGAGCCTTTTTTAAACCTTCTAAAATTAGATCTTTTTCGTTTTGATAATCTCCCGGTAGAGTCAAATTTTGGATCCACTCCATCAACGCCGTAGCATCAATCACTTTACCTTCCATCCATTCTCCTGTCATTTCTGCTACAATTCTAAATACAGCAGAAGTATCTAATATTCCATTATCTTGAAGTACTACTGCAAAACCCGGGGCGCCTTCGGTTAGGATATACGGATGAATCTCCTTTTGTTTAAAAGGATCGATTCCGGCGGGGAGCGCACTTTGAATGTTCCAGTGCATTTCCTCCTGATCCGGCCCATGAGCAGTTTTATTGATAAGAACCAAGGAAACCGAGTTTAAATCTCCATGAATGTTTCTATTTTCCTCTCCGAGTTCTCGGATCGTTCTCGCGGCGTCTCTTGTAATAGCATCCCTTCCTAAAAAGTTGAGACGGTATAGATAGTCTTCCAGTTCTTTCCCTTGCATTTTACCGCAGAGTATATATTGATAAAGAATAAAGATTAGATAATCACTTTCGGTATTATCTCCGATTAGAATTTCTTTTGCGTTTGTAGGAAGATACAATCTGTCTCTAAGTAGGATCGTAAGTTTATAACTCATCTGATCAAAAAGACTTTGAAAGGAAGCTCCTGCAAATTTTCGGATTCTTTCCATTGAACCTAAAATTCCATCTGTGATAAATTTGGCGGGATGAGTAACTGAATCCCAAAATTTTTCGACGATCCCTTTGATTGTTCCTTCTAAATATTTGAGATGTAAAGATTCGGTGACAATGGAATGACTTTGAATTGTACTGAGTAGTGTCCTTCTAAAAAAATGAGGACTGGCGGAGATAAAACAA
The DNA here is from genome assembly GCF_000306255.2 of Leptospira noguchii serovar Panama str. CZ214. Classification (GTDB taxonomy): domain Bacteria; phylum Spirochaetota; class Leptospiria; order Leptospirales; family Leptospiraceae; genus Leptospira; species Leptospira noguchii. Next base: position 86,942 of record NZ_AKWY02000031.1, on the reverse strand, counting down.
AGAGGAGAATCTTCTGTAGCCATCCGAATTTCTCTATAAAGAGCGGGCATTCCAGGAAGAGAAAGTTTTTGCTCAGGTGTTTCGAATAATGTGGAAAGTTTTCCTTTGTTAGAATGAATGTCCGTGGCGAGATAAGTCTGATCTATATCCGAAGTAGTGACGTAACCGTTAAAATTTTCGGGAAGAATTCTGAGTTTTCCTTTTCCGATTAAAGATTGTCCTGAAATTTCACTCTTTCCTTTTTGATTTAAGTAGGCTATGTCCTTTGTAAATTGTCTGTAAGAATCTAATTTTCTAAAACGAATCTGAAAGATATACTTTCCGGGAGGAAGGGGCTTTGTAAACTCGTGAAAAAAAAATCCACCTTCGTCCCCTTTGATTTCGGGAGACTGATGAATTAAAGTGTCGGATTCGTCCCAGATTTCTGCGACTAAGATTGGTTTTCGAACCGGTTCTAATCCATAATCTAAAAATGGAGTGATTTCTTTTTCCTGACCTTCAAACAGGCCGTTTAACAAATCCCAACGGGAATCGTCTCTCATTTCTTCGGTGATTCCTACGTCTACGACCTGACCACGAACGTAATACCGATTTTCGCGTCCGAGGGTCCCTCCGCAAATTGCGATCCTTTTTTTATCTACTAACCTTGCCGTTTCCGATTTGGATTCTGCCTGTTCGTCCAAGTTCTAAAACCTACCTATTTGATAGAATGGATGGATTGAAAATTGTACCGAATCGTTCGGAGAGTGAAAGCATAAAAAATGAAATTCTTTGTTTTCTGTACTTCCAACCAAAAAACACTGGTACCTAAAAAGAGTCTCGGATTGTATGAAAAAAAAATCCGTCAAATTAGGATATTCAGGAGCAAAAACGATTTATATCCGAAAGCTTCGATTTGAAGAAGCACAATGGAAACTAGAAAAGGAAATTCAAGAAGCTTTTTTAGCTGGGGAAACTCTAATCGAAATTGTTCATGGTATCGGAGAAGGAATTCTCAAAAAACTAACTTTGGATACGATTCGATCACACGATTTTCTCAAGGAAGTAGATTATTCTCAGTTTGGGATTTCCAATCCAGGTTCCACGTTGGTCGAAGTATTAGGTCCCGATAAGAACGTTCTCAAAAGGTATCTCAAATGACAAAGGTAGAAACTCGGTTGGAAATTTTAGACGTAACTTTGAGAGACGGTGAACAGACCAGAGGGGTCAGTTTTTCCACTTCCGAAAAACTAAATATCGCAAAATTTCTATTACAAAAATTAAATGTAGATCGGGTAGAGATTGCATCTGCAAGAGTTTCTAAAGGAGAATTTGAAACGGTCCAAAAAATAATGGAATGGGCCGAAACGGAACAGCTCACGGAAAGAATCGAAATCTTAGGCTTTGTAGACGGAAATAAAACCGTGGATTGGATGAAAAACAGCGGAGCTAAGGTTTTGAATCTTTTGACTAAGGGATCGCTTCATCATTTAGAAAAACAACTGGGCAAAACTCCAAAAGAATTTTTTACGGACGTTTCTTTTGTAATAGAATACGCAATCAAAAACGGACTTAAAATAAATGTTTATTTAGAAGATTGGTCCAACGGTTTTAGAAACAGTCCAGATTATGTCAAAACGTTCGTAGAACATCTAAGTAAAGAACATATAGGAAGAATTTTTCTTCCAGACACGTTAGGCGTTCTTTCTCCAGAAGAAACGTTTCAAGGAGTGGACTCTCTCGTTCAAAAATATCCAGATCTTCATTTTGAATTTCACGGACATAACGACTACGATCTTTCCGTAGCCAATAGCCTTCAAGCAATTCGTGCCGGAGTCAAAGGCCTTCACGCTTCTATGAACGGGCTCGGAGAAAGAGCTGGAAATACTCCGTTGGAAGCTCTCGTAACTGCGATTCATGATAAGTCTAACTCTAAAACGAACATAAACGAAATTGCAATTACGGAAGCAAGTCGTCTTGTAGAAGTATTCAGCGGAAAAAGAATTTCTGCAAATAGACCGATTGTAGGAGAAGATGTGTTCACTCAAACCGCGGGAGTACACGCAGACGGTGATAAAAAAGGGAATTTATACGCAAATCCTATTTTGCCAGAACGGTTTGGTAGAAAAAGAAGTTACGCGTTAGGCAAACTTGCAGGTAAAGCGAGTATTTCCGAAAATGTAAAACAACTCGGAATGGTTTTAAGCGACGTAGTTTTACAAAAAGTTTTAGAAAGAGTGATCGAACTAGGAGATCAGAATAAACTAGTAACTCCAGAAGACCTTCCGTTTATCATCGCGGACGTTTCCGGAAGAACCGGAGAAAAAGTAATTACAATCAAATCTTGTAATATTCATTCCGGAATTGGAATTCGTCCTCACGCACAGATCGAATTAGAATATCAAGGAAAGATTCATAAGGAAATTTCCGAAGGAGACGGAGGGTATGACTCGTTTATGAACGCTCTTACTAAAATTACGAACCGTCTTGGTATTAGCATTCCTAAATTGGTAGATTACGAAGTTAGAATTCCTCCCGGCGGAAAAACGGATGCACTTGTAGAAACTAGGATCACTTGGAATAAGTCCTTAGATTTGGAAGAAGATCAGACTTTCAAAACGATGGGAGTTCATCCGGATCAAACGGTTGCTGCGGTTCATGCAACTGAAAAGATGCTCAATCAAATTCTGCAACCATGGCAAATCTAAAACTATTATTGGTAGGGATTGGAAATCCAGGCCAAAAATATGTTCATAACCGGCATAACATCGGTTTTGTGATCTTGGATTCTCTTTTAGATTCTTCTTCCGGAAATTATCAAACCAATTCCAAATATTCTTTGGCTAGAACAGACGAGGATGGAGTTACGATTTTTTATCTAAAACCTTTAGAGTTTATGAATCTTTCTGGGAAGGCAGTGGCCGAAATCGCTAAAAAAAACGGAATTTCTCCTGAAAACATTTTAGTTATTCATGACGAAATTGATTTCGAATTCGGTAAATTGAAACTGAAAGGCGGAGGCGGTCACGCGGGACACAACGGACTTAGAAACATCGTGGAAAAATTGGGAACCAATACTTTCTTTAGACTTAGATTTGGGGTCGGAAAACCTTCCATCACTTCAGAAGTGCCGGATTACGTTCTTTCCAATTTTCTTCCGAACGAAAAAGAAAAAATTCCGGAACTTGTAAAAACCTCTTTGCAAAAAATCTCGGATTGGATTCGAGAAAGAAAAAACGGATTTCAAAAACTCTCCGATAATCAATAGGAAGGAATTGTTTCACTTTTGAAAACTGGGCATGAAACTAAGATTTATACTTTTATAAAAAAAATTTTTAATTGAGAATGATAGTCGCAAAACGGCGATTTCATGGTGAAATTTGGTTGTAAGATCATTGTCTTAGAAGTTGTAGAGATTTCTAAAAAAATCTTTATGATTGTGAATTATCAAGTTGTAAAAGTGGGTTTGGTTCTTTTGTAGAAATGATTATATGGAGAATTCCGTTGGGTGACTATCCTTTCCAATTTCCAGAATTTTCTTCCGGGTCTTTAAATGAAACGGCTAAGAAATTCATAAACTATTTAAAGATCGAAAAAAATTATTCACAAAACACAATCAACGCCTACAGTATTGATTTGAAGTTTTTTTTTGAATTTTGTGAAAAAGAACAACTGGATATTTTTCAGATTGAACCGGTGGATATCCGATCTTACTTTGCGTATCTCGCAAAAGAACACGAGATAGATCGTAGATCTCAAAGTAGAAAATTATCTTCTCTTAGAACCTTTTACAAAGTACTTTTGAGAGCAGATCTAGTAAAATCCAATCCAGCTACTCAACTTAGTTTTCCTAAAGTTAGAAAAGAAGTTCCTAAAAATTTTAGAATTAACGAAACAGAAGAAATTTTGGAATTTGAGTCAGAAAATGCTTCTGAAGTTTCGGAAATTAGAGATAGAGCAATGATCGAAGTTTTGTATTCTTCGGGTCTTAGAGTATTTGAACTTGTAAATGCAAAACTAAATTCTCTTTCTAAGGATCTAACAGTTCTTAAAGTTCTTGGGAAAGGACGAAAGGAAAGATTTGTGTATTTTGGCAAAGAGGCAGTCAATTCCTTACAACAATATTTGGAATATAGAAAGGTTTCTTTTCCAGACGCAGAGGAAATTTTTCTGAATCAAAGAGGAAAGAAACTGACGACCCGAGGGGTTCGATATATTTTGAATGAAAGAAGAAAAAAAATGGGCTGGGAAAAAACAATCACACCCCATAAATTCAGACATACTTTTGCGACCGATCTTCTCGATGCTGGCGCTGAGATTAGAGCTGTGCAAGAATTGCTCGGACATTCTTCTCTTTCCACGACTCAGATTTATTTAAGCGTGAGTAAGGAAAAAATCAAAGAGGTTTATAGAAAGGCCCATCCACATGCCAGAAAATAAAATTCGTTCTACAACCATTCTCTGCGTACGAAAAAACGGAAAAGTAGCCATTGGAGGAGACGGTCAGGTTTCTATGGGAAACACCGTTATGAAAAACACGGCTAAAAAAATCAGAAGGCTTTATGACGGAAAAATTCTTTCCGGTTTTGCCGGATCTGCTGCAGATGCATTTACACTTTTTGAACTTTTTGAAAAGAAGGTTCAAGAATTTGGAGGAAGTCTTTCTCGAAGCGCTGTAGAGCTTGCAAGAGAATGGAGAACGGATCGAATGCTTAGAAGACTAGAAGCGCTTCTAATCGTGGCCGATAAGGAAGAATCTTTTTTGATTTCCGGAACGGGAGACGTGATTTCTCCAGACGAAGGAGTGATCGCGATTGGTTCAGGTGGAAATTACGCGTTAGCCGCTGCTCGAGCGCTTTACGATCATACAAATCTTTCTTCCAGAGAGATTGTAGAGTCTTCGATGAAGATTGCGGCAGATATTTGTATTTATACAAACGATCATATCACTTTAGAAGAAATCCTTTAAAATAACAACATGACAAATCATCTAACAGACCAGGAATTTTTATCACAGGCAGAAGAAGAACTTACACCTAGAGAAATCGTCGCAAAATTGGACGAACATATTATCAGTCAGAAAAACGCAAAAAAGGCAGTTGCGATCGCTCTTAGAAACAGAACCAGACGTAAAAAACTGGATCCGGAAATGAGAGAGGAAATTTATCCCAAGAATATCATCATGATCGGACCTACGGGAGTTGGGAAGACTGAAATTGCAAGAAGGCTTTCCAAACTCTGTGGCGCTCCCTTTTTAAAAGTAGAAGCTACAAAATATACGGAAGTAGGTTATGTTGGAAGAGACGTAGAATCTATGATTCGCGATCTTGCTGTAATTTCTATGAATCTTGTAAAACAAGAATTTAGAATTAAAGTAGAAGAAACTGCAAAACAAAAAGCAGAAGAAGTTTTATTAGATATTTTGCTTCCGTTTCCGGGAGAAAACAAACACGGTTCCACTCATCAAATTACGGGTTCTTCTCAGTTTACGGAAGAAGAGGATAGAAAGACTCATTTTCTAGAGACCAGAGAATTTATGAGAAAAAAATTAAAAACCGGAAAGTTGGATGATCAAGAAGTAGAATTAGATCTTCCAAATCCGAGTGTGTCTCAGGTTCCTATGCTTCAAGTTTTTGGTGCGGGAAACTTGGACGATCTTGATAACCAACTTCAAAACGTTTTAGGAGATATACTTCCTAAAAAAAATAAAAAAAGGAAACTCAAAATCCCTGAAGCTCTAAAAGCTTTAGAAGAATCTGAAGCAGAAAAACTTCTTGATCCTGATAAAGTACAAAGAGAAGCGCTTAGAAGGGTGGAAGAAATGGGAATTATCTTTTTAGACGAGATTGATAAGATTGCTGGAAGAGAGGGAAAAAGTGGTGCTGACGTTTCTAGAGAAGGAGTTCAAAGAGATCTTCTTCCTATCGTAGAAGGAGCTACTGTAAATACAAAGATCGGTCCAGTAAAAACGGATCATATTTTGTTTATTGCAGCAGGTGCGTTTCACATGACAAAACCTTCCGATCTCATTCCCGAATTACAAGGAAGATTTCCGATTCGAGTGGAACTCGAAAAACTTTCGAGAGAGGATTTTGAAAAAATTCTTACTGCACCTCGCTCTTCTCTTACAAGGCAATACGAAGCATTACTTTCTACTGATGGAATTCAGTTAGAATTTTCTTCGGAAGGAATTCAGGAAATTGCAAGAATTGCTTATGACATGAACGAAAAACACGAAAATATCGGTGCCAGAAGACTCAATACTATTTTAGAACGTCTTCTTGAAGAAGTAAGTTTTGAGGGCCCTGATCTTCCGGAAAATCAGAGAAAGGTAAGGATAGACAGTAAATACGTTACCGATCGTCTACAGGGTGTTATTCAAAATAAAGATCTGAGTCAATATATTCTTTAAATAAACTTTTAGAATATACTGAATTTTTAATATAACGTTCCCAGAGAAGTGATTGTGTAAAAAAGAAATTTTGCATGAAATCATTGTTTTGTGATTATCTTATGGAATCTAAAAAGTTAGTTTAATTTAAAGTGAGCAGGGCGTAAGGAATTCATTTTTTTGAAAAAAGTTAAGATTTGAACTTTGTAGATCGATTCCTAAAATGTGGGAACTACCACAAATTACAATTTTACGAACTCATACTTTTTAAGTTTTGTGTGAATTTCCACATTTAGAAATCCTGAAATTCAGTGATTAACAATTTTGTAAATAGCCTTTTAGTTTTTTCAAAATATGATAGTTACCACATTCATTTTTTGCAATAAAGCGAACTTTTATGAAACAGGTTTTTTTTTATTATCAATGTTTCTTAGAATAATTTTCTATCAAGATTTCTAACTCGCGAAGAGGTTTTTAGAGTTTATTTCTAAATCTTTTAGGTTTTAATACTTTGTCTATTTTAAGAATAAAAAAGTTTCTTAATTTGATTTGACTCTTCTTTGAAAAATAAAATTCTATGACGTTATGTTTTTTAAAATTCAATTTTGCGTTTTTGGGTTTATTAGAATAAAGGCAAGTAAAATTTCAAACTTATTGTCTAGATGGTTTTCATTTTGTCTAAAGCGATTGGAAAGTTTTTCGTTTAAAATTCAAAAAATGTTTCAAGAATTCATATTCTTCTGTGAGTCATTTAATAAAAGTTTTAAACTTTTACGGATAAAAACCCACCAAACAATTCGATGGATTGAAATGTTTAAATTGAGTAATAAGATTTCTTTTGGTTGGAAAAAAATTTCCATTTATTTACTTTTATTTCTGTCTATAATTTTTTCCAACGGTTGTGAGTGGGTTCAAAAAACTCTCGTCGAAGTTTTAGGAGCGCCTGACAAGTATAAGGCGGAAGGGAATTCTAATCTTTTACAACCAATTTATTCTGGTAAAGACGTGACCAAAGAAAAAATTTTGATTTCACTCCAAGAAGTTTCTTCAGGGTTTCAACAACCAACAGATATTCAGTTTCCTCCTGGTGAAACAGAAACTTTTTTAGTTACGGAGAAAACGGGCACTCTGCGTTGGGGGAAGGTTCGTAAAAATGAAACCGGAATATTATTAACTCTGAATGTTCTTTCCGAATCCGAACAGGGACTTTTAGGTTTGGCATTTCATCCCGATTTTTTAAAAAATGGTAAATTCTATCTTAACTACGTCCTAAAAGTAAACGGAAAAGATACAAGTCGTGTAAGCGAATGGATAGCTTCTTCTCCTAAAGAATTAGAAAAATCTAAAATTACTTCTGAACGAATTGTCATGGAAGTAGTTCAACCGTATTCAAATCATAATGCCGGACAACTCGCTTTTGGTCCGGATCATTATTTATATGTAGCTTGGGGAGACGGAGGTTGGAAGGATGATCCGAAAAAAAATGGACAAAACCCTAAGACTTTATTGGGAAGTATGCTTCGTATCGATGTTAATTCTTCGGAAAATGGAAAGGGTTATAAAATTCCAGAAGACAATCCTTTTGTAAATGATTCTTGTTGTGCTCCCGAAACGTTTGCATACGGTTTTAGAAATCCTTGGAGGTATAGTTTTGATCCTAAAGGAAGGCTGATTGTTGCGGATGTTGGTCAAGATCTTTGGGAAGAGGTTAGTATCGTAGAGCGAGGAAGAAATTATGGATGGAATATTAAAGAAGCTTCACATTGTTTTGATCCTAAGCGAAATTGTAAACAAGAAGGTTTGGCCGATCCGATTTACGAATACGGTCGAGAAGAAGGTCAGTCGATTACTGGTGGTTATGTGTATTCTAATTCTCTAATATCCGATTTAAATGGAAAGTATATTTTTGCAGACTTTGTATCCGGTAGAATTTGGGCCTTGGATCTTCCGGACGAGTTCACACAATCTGCAAAAAAAGTTTATAGTCTAGGAAAATGGCCGTTACTCATATCTTCTTTTGGGAAGGACGCGTCTGGAAAAGTTTATCTAAGCGACTTTGGCAGCGGTAAAATTTATAGAATTGATCGTTCTAAGAATTAAAACCTGCACTACTTGAGAATTATAGAACGATTACTAAGGATTTTTATCATACAAACGCGTTTGATTATTGAATATTAGAATTTTATTATATATTTTTGAGTAAAGTTTTTCAGTGCGGGAATTTTACACATTAGAGTTGTTGAAAAATTAATTCTAAATTAGTTTCTGTTTCATGGAAACGGTAGATTAGAGCAGTTTTGTTGATCTGAATTATGGAATTTTTCAACAACTCTATTAAAAAACTTAACAATAAATATGCGGTTCAAAAGCGGATAAATTGTTTAAATATGGAGGGAACTACTGCAGAATGATTTAGCGATTATGATTGTAAGTTTGAAAATGAGTTTAATTTAGAGTATGACCTACTGTTAAAAATTGTAAATTTTGGAGGCAAAATTCTTGTTGTTCTTCGATTTCATTCAAGAATTTGAATTTTAGAATTGTGTTATTTTTTAATTTGTATAGATACCCTGAGAATGGAATGAAATCACCAATTTCCCTGTCCTTTCTCCCAGAAATTTGCAGAATTACTTGGATTTAACCAACAACCTCGAATTACCGCAAGATATAAAGAGTTCGCTTGATCTTGCGGGTTAGATTGGCAAGGGCTAGTCAATATCGTTTCGGTACAATATTCTAAAGAATCTTTATAAAAGTAATGTACTTTAGATGAACTATAGGATAGATATAAATCATCAAGATTTTTTCCCATGTCAAAAAACGAAGTTCCATTATATTCTTCATTACTTCCTAAAATTAATAAAGTGACGAGCGTATAAAATTCATTTTCTTCCATTTTGAAAACGTCAAACCCGCAGGAAGTATATCGGATTGAATAAGTTTCTACCATACGTTGTGTCCATTCGTATTTCGTGACGGTTAACGAAGAATCGACTCCGGATTCGTCTATATGTGCACCACCTATGTACAAATCAATGCATGTAATTTGAGATAAAATATTGAATATAATGAAAAGGAAAATTGATCTGTGAAATTTATTTTTCATAAAATTTGAAATATAAATGGAAAGTTTAAACTTCAAGTCGGCTTATTTTAAAATCTTAAAGCAATTCGTAGTTTTACGAATTTTTATAAAAAACGAAGCCAACGCAATTAATTTTTGATCTCACTACACAATTTATTCTTAAAAATAATGAACTTCTCTTTAATTAGTAGATGAATTTGTATAAAAGAAGAAAGGATAACTCGTAAAACTTAAAGATTATATTTATGAATTGATAGTTTTCATTACAAATAAAGAGCTACGTTTTTTTAAAATTTTCTTTTAAGTCGAATTTTCTACTGACTCTTATAAAATTAAGAACATTTTATACTTTTGAGTAAAGAGAATTCTATAATAAATTTATAATTTGCTAATGACTAATGTGAATTTTATAATACATTAAAATTCCATTTTCAGTCCGGTAATCGGATATTTCATATAAACTGTAGTAGTCCTTGCACCGGATGTGATTGTAAGTAAATCGAGAGGATTTAGGCCGATAGAATAAAAACCCTCGTCTATCATAGCAATTCCGAAACCTGCGCTTTCTTTTTCATTTAAAAATTCTGGACGAAAAAAATCTGCGGAATTTCCACGATCAAAAAGTTCTTTGTGTTTGAGTCTGGATTCTTGGATTCTCTGAAAATCTAAGTGATGAATGGGAGAATCGTTTCGAATTCGAAAACTTAAATCTTCCGAGGTGATACGAATTTTCAGAGAAATATTCATGTTGTACTTTTTGATTTTTGTTCGAACGTCGGTTAGAAAAGTCTTTTCGGTTTCTGTAAGATCTTTCTTTTTTGTACGAATTTTATCTTCTAAAAAAAGTACACTCTGTACTTGTTTTTTCACTTTTTCTGGAACGATATAACGATGCATTGCGTCTCTAAGCATAGAAGTTTCCATGATAATTTCTAGAAGATCTTCCGCGTCTTGACGACTGGATTCTCCTTGTTCTAATTTTTTAAGAAGTTCATCTCTAAAGATGATATGTCGAATGTTGGCCTTAATTGCATTAAGCAAAGCCTCCATAAGCCCACTGAACAGGTGAAAACCTGCTAATGGATTGGCTCCTATCTCTGATAAAATTCCATTTACGAGTTCAGATAAAATGTCTCGAGTGGGTTTAGTGAGACCTTTGAGTTCAAGATGAAAGAATTTTTTCTTCTTAAGAGCCTCGATATTTTTCAGAATCTCGTTGCCTTTAAGCGCCGTTTTCTGGTTTGCCATATATCCCCGCCGAGTTTTTTAGGTATCATTGATGTACAAAGTCTTTTACGCAAGTTTGTTTTAAACTATGAAATCAAAATCCTACATTTTTGAATTGATCACGCCAGACCTAGGAGATACCGACAAGATAGAACTCGTTCACTGGAATTCGAAAATAGGCGATTTAGTTGAGCAAGGTCAAGAGGTTTTAGAACTAGTTACAGATAAAGCGTGTTTTCCTATGGAGTCCCCAGTGAAAGGTACACTAACGCAAATTATAAAAGAGAAAGGGGCTATTGTTCGCAAAGGCGAAGTGTTGGGAATTTTAGAGCTTTCTGAATCCGAATGAAAATTCTTCATCTATCAGACTTACACTTTCCGACTTCTCTCCCATTCTTTCAACTTAAGGGTAAGATGTTTGTGGGATATTTAAATTATAATCTTAGAAGAAAGAGTAAATATCCTAAAAAAGTTTTAGATTCTATCTTAACTTTTATTCAAGAGACAAATCCGGATGCGATCGTAGTATCTGGAGATCTTACCAATGTATCTCATGAAGAGGAATTTAAAAAAGCCAAAAAAATATTAAACGAACTTCCTTTAGAAAAAGTTTTTTATATTCCTGGAAACCATGACCGTTATGTAAAACAATCTTCCGGAGAGAACGCTTTGTATGAAAGATATTTCTCTGAACTTTCAGGCGAATCTATTTCGCATAACAAAAGTTATATTCGAATCAAAAAGATTCAAAATCTTCATTTTGTGGGTTGGGATTCAAGTGTTCCTCTTTCCATCTTAAATGCTCATGGGTGGATCCATCCGGAAATTGTCACACAAACAAAAAGATTTCTTTCCGAAAAAAAAATTACGAATTATATTCTAGTATGTCATCATCCAATTTGGAATCCGAGTGATAAACAAGAAACAGTACATCATAAATTACTAAATCGAGAAGAGATCGTTTCCTTACTAAAAGAACAACCTCCTCTTGTTTATTTACACGGCCATGTTCATACGAACTGGGTAAAATTTCCTGGAGAAAAATTACCCTATTACGTAATCAATTCTGCATCTAGTACTCGTCTTCCGGATGTAAAACACGAAAGTGGTTTTCATCTTCTCGAAATTCAAAAACAGAAAGTTAAAATTCAAAGATATACTTACAATTTAGAAAGGTCTAAGTTTACGGAAGCCCCTTTGGTTTCCTATTTGGAAAAGGAATAGAATGGCAACAATCGAAGCAGTTAAAATTCAAAGAGAATTAACTAAAATCAAACATCCCGAGTTAAAGAAGGATATTGTATCTTTAGGTATGATCGGTTCCCTCGACATACAAGAAGGAGAAACAAATATACTTTTAAAAACTCCAAACCAAGACAGAAGAATTCAAATTGGTCTGGAAGCACAGATCCGTCAGAGCCTGGCCAAACTGGAAGGGGTCGGAAAAATAAAGATTAAATTTGAAGTAGATCCGAAACTCATTCTGGATGATTCCAATAAAATCCCAGGAGTTAAGAATGTGATCGCGATCGGTTCCGGTAAAGGCGGGGTAGGTAAATCTACTGTGACTGTAAACTTAGCAGCAATGGCGGCTTCTCTTGGATACAAAGTTGGGATCTTAGACGCGGACATTTATGGTCCATCCGTTGGAAAAATGTTTGGAATCAATGGAAGAGTGGCGTTAAAAGCAGAAGAAGATAAAATTTATCCTTTAGAAAAAGACGGACTCAAATTGATTTCGTTTTCTTTTTTAATCGATGAAAAACAACCAGTGGTCTGGAGAGGTCCTATGCTTGGAAAAGCTGTGGAACAGTTTTTATACGACATCGTTTGGGATGAACTGGATTATTTATTTATAGATCTTCCACCTGGTACCGGAGACGTTCAACTTTCTCTTGCACAGTTGATTGATTTGAATGGAGCTGTAATCGTAACTACACCTCAGTCTGTTGCTTTGTTAGACGCGAACAGAGCTTCCGCGATGTTTTCTCAAGTAAAAGTTCCTATTCTTGGAATCGTAGAAAACATGAGTGAATTCATTTGTCCTAAGTGTGGCCACGCTTCTGCCATATTTAGTAAAGGAGGTGGTCAGAAATTGGCAGAATCATCTGAAACAAGTTTTCTTGGTGGCATTCCTCTTACAATGGAAATTATGAATGCAGGAGAAGATGGTAAACCTATAATACTCAAGGATAAAAACGGACCTGTGTATCAAGCTTATAAAATCATATTCGATAAATTAAATGAAGAAATAAAAAAGTGGGAATAATACATGCTTTGGAGTCTGTTGTACATAGAGAGACAGAGACGGGAGGTGAACCTTGAAATTTGAAAAGGGATCCGAGAAAAACCCAACAGGTAATTTAATCGTATATTGTAATGTATTTGGTGAAAACCCTCTCAGCCCCGGAGGAAAGATCATCGCGTCTAACGTGGTTGTTAGCTTTCTAAAAATTGGGGAAAATTTTCCTGTCGTAACGTTTCCTCCAGTATCGTTGGAAAGTTATGAGGAATTAAAAAAGGTCATATCGGAAAATATAGAAAAATACGACGTGATCAAAATTAAAGACTTCGAGATGCCTGCGTCTAAAGAAGCTTCTAACGATTACATTCAAGAAAGAATGGATCAGTTCAATAGTGTAGTGATCAAATATGTAGAGATTTGTAAAAATCGGGAAGTAGGCGGAGGACAGGTCAATTTTCCGGAGGAAGAAAGTGGTGTTCGAGAATATTTAGATGTGCTCGCAAATCTTTCTCTTAAAATCAGAAGATCTACTGGAATTGCGAGAGAAGCATCTCTCATTAAAATGGATCAGCTAGTAGAAAACTTTTCGACGAAACATCCCGAGTTCGACTTAGATAATTTCAAAAAGGCACTTTCTTTGCCTGGACAAACCGGAGAGGAATTGATCGGACTTTATCTTCAAAAGTTCAACGCGATTTCAAAAGAAAACTATGAAGACGCATCCACGCTTAAGAAGAAAATTCACGACATAGAATACTTCGCCTAATCAGGATTATTCCCCTGTATTTTTAGGGGTCCATGGTGGATATAGATTCATTTCCATACCTAAAAGTTTAAAAACTTTTTCGCTGATAAAATCCCCTATGTCTTCTAGAGTTTTAGGTAATTGATAAAACCCTGGAGAAGCGGGTAATATGATCCCACCTGCATCGTGAAGTTCCAGCATATTTTTCAGATGAATCCGATTGTAGGGGGTTTCTCTTGGAACTACTATAAGGTTTCTTCTTTCTTTTAAAGTGACGTCAGCGGCTCTTTCAATTAGGTTTTCCGTCAAACCGGCGTTAATCGAAGCGATCATTTTCATAGAGCAGGGTAGAATTACCATCGCATTCCAAAAATTAGAACCAGAGGCTATATCCGCTCCTATATCCGTAAAACTACGGATTTCAAATTTATGATGATTAGTTTGGATCTTATATTTAGAAACGATAAAATCTAGTAATTCTTTTGATGAAGAAACCTGACATTCCATTTCCTCTCTGAAAACTCTAAGAGATGCATTACTACAGACTAAAAAGGTAGTTCCTTCGATCGTAAAAAGCGCTTTGATAAATCTTTCCACGTAAATAGAGCCACTGGCTCCTGCTATTCCTAAAACAAGTTTCATTTTATCTCTTCATTATATACAGAAATTTTAAAATTCTTTGGTCTACATTTTTAATTTTTAGAATTTATAATACTGATCTTTATAAAATTGAATGCTCGGATGTATAAAAATAATACAAAAAATTAACAGTCATTTTATTAAAAATATAGAAGTTCTTAAGGTTGTGTCTAATCTGGAATTGTTGACTTTTTTGAAGGATTCTAACTTTTACCATAGTTTTTTTTTCATACATCGGAATCTTAATCGTAAAGTTTTACTCTATTGTAAAAGATCGGGTATTCTTTTATATAGTTTTTGAGTGAAACCGAACTATTACAAACTAAGATTAAAGTCTCTAGAAGTATAAAATTATTGTAAATCCTTTTTATATTAGAAGTTTATGAGATAGAAAGAATGGCCACGTTTATTTTAGATTCATGTGGGAACTATTACATCTAATTATTGGGACTTCTATAAAATGAATTTTTAATTGAGCGGTAGTTACACGCACTAAAGAATATTACATTTGGATTTTATAAAAATTCCCAACATAAAAAACGATCGCTGTCATTTTTTAGAGTTTTGAAACAAATTCTAAGCGAAATTTACCGAGAAGTTTATAAGATTCTATTTCCTAAAAATAAAAATATAAAACTCGATCAAACAACAAACCACCAAACAGTATCAAAGAAATATAAGAATGAATCTGATAGAATTTTGGAGGAAAAAAATGATTTATAGAAGTCCTAGCAATTTTGTGTTCTTGAAAAAGAAAATATGAGATAACTACTAAAAATATGATAAATATAAATCCAAGTCCAGAAACAAAACCGGCCATAAACAAGAATCCGATACAAAGAATATGACTCGCGATTGCAATTCTAAGAGAAGTTTTTCTTCCGAACTTTGTAGGTATGGAATAAAGTCCTTCTTTTTGATCGAATTCTTGGTCTTGTAAAGCGTAAAGAATATCAAACCCGGCCAGATTGAATGCAAGACCAATTGTCCAAAGAATCGGTTCCCAAACGATTTCTCCTCGAACTGCCACCCAAGTTGCAAGTGGCGCGAGTCCGATCGAAAAACCTAAAATAAAATGGCAAAACCAAGTAAATCTTTTTGCCAAAGAATATCCTAAAAGAATGATCAAGGTAGGAAAAGAAAGTAGAAACGCCATCGGATTGATAAACCAACTCACGATTAAAAATCCGCAAGAGGATAGAACAACGAACAAAACCGCGGAACGTTTTGAAATTTTACCTGCTGGAATTTCTCTGTCTCGAGTACGCTCATTTTTTGAGTCTATATCCGTATCTACGATTCGATTAAAACCCATAGCTGCGGATCTTGCAAATATCATGGAAATCAAAATTAAAATTGAAAGAATAATCCAGTCTGATACAGATTTCCCTTGTGTTTTTAGAAAGGATAGAACAAACGCAATTCCAGCAAAAGGGAGCGCGAATAATGTATGAGAAAACTTAATAAGACTTCCGTATTGCTTCAGAGATGTTAGAGTTTGATTCATGATCTTTAAAATTCCAAAATTCTTTTCCTGCATAAAATCAGAAAGAAAGCCTAAAAAGCGATGATTTTTTCCGCCCTTTAAAAAAGGATACGTCTATGACAGCCGCTTTGACAAATCTTTCTTTATCCACAAAAAACATACGTTCTTTTCTTAACAAAATTATACAAGACCAGAAAATACATTCCAGATGGTTAAATACGATTTCTTTTTTAGAACATATCGGTTCTAGAAAAATTCTTGCGACTCAAAGCGGATTTGCGGTAGGAGAGATGATTTTGAGACACGCATCTGAAGAAACCAGACACGCCCACTTTTTCAAAAGAATGAGTGAAAGAGTTTCTCCGGGTACCTGTCCTGATTATCAAATGGAAAATCTACACTGCGGTTTTTCCGCATTCTTATATTTTCAAAGACTGGACGGAATGGTTTTAAAAAACTTAACTTCATCCGGTATCAAAGGTAAAAAACGATCCTTTCTTTCTTATCTTTATGTGACCCACCTCGTTGAAGAAAGAGCGGATTTTCTCTATCAAGAATACGATCAAATTTTAGAAGAGAACGGAATTCCAGTCAGTTTAAAAGCGATTCTGAAGGAAGAGGAATCTCATCTTTTGGAAATGAAAAATGCTCTTTATCAGGAAGATTCTGAATACAAAACACGTTATTCGTTATTTCAAGAAAAAGAAGAAAAAAATTATCTGAAATTTGAACAAACTCTATTGAAATCCGTAGGAATCGATTAACTTAGGATGTTTCAAAACGTTTTCAAAAAAGTTTTTACGATCTTTTTAACGGTAGGTATATTCTGTTTTCAGAATGTATTTTCCGAAGCGGGTGGACTTAAAGATCGTCCTATTAGTGTTGTATTTGTTTGTAAACCTTCTTCTCAAGCGGATAAACCGCGTTATTATAGATCTACTTCTTTGTTTTTTAAAAGACTTAAAAATAAACGAATTCAAGAAAGTGGGACCGCGTATTTTGTAGGTTACGGAGCTTTTTCTTCCGAAACTCCTACGGAACAATTGAAACTCGCCGGAGAAAACGGATACGATCTATATATTTTTCCAAAAAATGTACAGGAAAATTTTCTAAACGATACCGTTCCTTGGATCGGTTTTGTAGAAGAGAAAAAAGAAATCGAAAAATCTAAAAAAAACTTCAAATCTCAAAAGAAATCAAATCAAAAATCTAAAACCGGAAAGTCGACAAAAAACAAAAAACGTTTTTTGAATGTAACAAAGAAAAATGTTTCTCAAAGTTCTTCTTCAACTCTAAAATCAGATGATTCATTTGCGGATATTTTAAAAACCGAGTCTTCTAAAATTTCCGAAACACAAGATCAATCTAAAAAAGAAAATACTGTTTCTGCACAAGAAGGTGTGTCAAAACCAGAATCTTCAATTTCAAAGGAAACTTCTCAAGAGAATCTTGTTCCTAAAAACGATTTTTCTAAATCGAATAAAAATCCAAAAACAAAATCTTCCAAAAGTTTTAAGAAAAACAAGGGTTCCGGTTCTGTTAAAAAAGATTCAACTTCAATCTACAGTTCTAAGAAAAAAGTAGAATCTTCCATTTCAAAGGAAACTTCTCAAACAACGACTGTAAATGATCCGATTCGATACGACTTTTTTGAATTGAGTTTTGATTCCTTAAAGTTTTGGTTTTCAACAAACGTCAATTTGGCGATTTCTCTGGAATCCAATCCAATTCTATTTTTAATCGGAGAAAAAACTCCTGAAGATTTACTTTCACGAAAAAAGGAAGAAGATACTTGGATTCAATTCTTGGATTTTCCACAGGATTTAAGATTTAAAGATGGGGTTCATTCTATCGGTTGTGTGTCTGCTAAAATTCCAAATGGAATTTCGGTTTTACATTTTTTCTTTCGAGGGGACAGATTGATTCGTCTCAGACAAGAAAGTTTTTCTCTCAATAGCGACGGTTCTGGTAAATCCTGGGAACTGGAATAACGATTTTACTTTTCGCCTGTTCCGGAAAATCTGGATCGCATGAGTCTGAATTGCGGTATTGTAGGTCTTCCCAACGTAGGTAAATCCACTATTTTTAACGCACTTACAAAAGCGGGTGCGCAGATGGAAAACTATCCTTTTTGTACCATCGAACCTAACAAAGGAATTGTAGAAGTTCCGGATTTACGATTGAATCGACTGGCAGAAATTGCAAAACCTCAAAAGATAGTTCCTGCAATCATTGAATTTGTGGATATTGCCGGTCTTGTCAAAGGCGCCAGCCAAGGAGAAGGCCTTGGAAATAAATTTCTTTCCCATATCCGAGAAGTGGATGCGATTTGTCACGTTGTGCGTGCTTTCGAAGATGAAAACGTTACTCACGTTAACGGAAAAGTAAATCCAGTAGAGGACGCCGCCATTGTAAACATGGAGTTAATTTTCGCGGATTTAGACAGCGCGGATAAACAGTTTCAAAGGGTTTCAAAAAATGCCAAAAATGGAAATAAAGAAGCGCAGGAACAAACTTCTGTTCTTGAAAAAATCTTAATACTTTTAAAAGCGGGAAAACCTGCAAGACTCGCCGAATTAAAAGACGAGGAAAAAAAAATCGCCAAATCTTTTCAACTGATTACATTAAAACCAGTTATGTATGTGGCAAACATAGCAGACAAGGACGCCGCCAAAAAAGATACACCTTTATTAAATCAAATCAGACAAATGGCAAAAGAAGAAAACGCAGAGCTTGTAATTCTTTGCGGTCGTTTTGAAGAAGAAATTTCCGGTTTAGATCGAAACGAACAACTCGAATTTCTTAAAGAAATTGGAGAAACAGAAAGTGGTTTAGATCGTATGATCAAAACTGCATATAAACTTCTAGGTTTGATCACTTTTTTTACTGCAGGAGAAGCAGAAGTTAGGGCTTGGACAACTAGTTTCAATAGCACCGGTCCTAAGGCAGCTTCTGTAATCCATTCTGATTTTGAAAAAGGTTTTATTCGGGCCGAAGTGATGAGTTACGAGGATCTGAATAGGGCCGGTACTCAGACAAAAGTAAAAGAAGAGGGAAAACTTAGAATTGAAGGAAAAGAATATATCGTTCAGGATGGGGACGTGATCTATTTTAGAATCAACGCCTGAAGAAATTGTGTTTTGACGTTGTTGAAGATTGTTTTTCTTTTTAAGTTTTTAGAACGATTCTTTTTAAAATAGGATTACAGTGAAATTGAATACGAACTCAATCGATTCTAAACTGATCATAGAACTTAGAAAAAATTTACTTTCTTGGTTTTATAAAAACAAAAGAGAACTACCATTTCGAATTAATAAAAACGCATATAGAATTTGGGTGAGTGAGATTATGCTTCAACAAACTCGAGTCTCTGCTATGCTTCCTATTTATGAAACTTTTTTAAAAAGATTTCCAGATCCAAATTCATTGAGTGAAGCTTCGGAAGAAGAAGTAATGAAATATTGGAAAGGACTTGGGTATTACTCCAGGGCTAAAAATTTAAAAAAAGGAGCTAGCCTTCTTGTCGAAAAATACGAAGGTCGTTTTCCTGAAAATTATGAAGAAGCGCTTTTAATTCCGGGAGTAGGAAGTTATACCGCTTCCGCCGTTTTGTCGATTGCTTATAGAAAACCTCACGCAGTTTTGGACGGAAACGTAAAACGAGTTTTATCTAGATTGTTTTTGATCGAATCTGATCCTAGTTTAACTTCGACTAACCAAACACTTGCGGATTTAGCGCAGGAATTTCTAAATACAGAGTTTCCCGGAGATCATAATGAAGCCGTAATGGAATTAGGAGCTCTCGTTTGTGTTCCGATTCCAAATTGTTTTGCTTGTCCATTACAAAATCATTGTAAAGCAAGAGCCGCAGGGAAAGAAAAAGAAATCCCTATCTCTAAGTCTGTGGAAAATTGGGTAGATCTGGATCTCAATTTTCTTTTTTTGAAATCGGAAGATAAAATTCTTTTGGTGAAATATACAACTCGAAGATTTTTTAAAACGATTTATTCGTTACCGTTTCGATTAGAGGGAAAACATCCTTATAAAGAAGACGAATGGGTAGAGGAATTATTTCAAGATCCCAGAATTGTTTCCAATTCTCTTCAAACAAAACATTCGATCACCAATCACAAGATTCGATTGAAATTCAGCGAGTTAGAAGAGAAAAACGTTTCTAAAATAGAAAAAAATCTAAAACAAAAGAAACACATAGAATTTAAATGGGTACACGAATCGGATCTTAAGGAAGAATTTCCTTCTTCCATTTCCGGTAAACTGATCAAACTTAAAAATAAAAAACAACCGGAACTTAAATTATGAAAATTAGATCTACTTCGGAGTTTGTAAAAGAATTACAAATACAAAATGA
This sequence comes from Leptospira noguchii serovar Panama str. CZ214, assembly GCF_000306255.2. Lineage (GTDB taxonomy): Bacteria > Spirochaetota > Leptospiria > Leptospirales > Leptospiraceae > Leptospira > Leptospira noguchii. The sequence continues at coordinate 66,776 of NZ_AKWY02000031.1, read as the reverse complement.
GCTTCTAATTATCGAAGAAGAAGTGGACCCAATATTAGAATTAGCTGAAATTCAAAGGAGGGTTGTCGCCAAAAGAGGACCAGCGGTTCTTTTTAAAAATGTAAAAGGTTCTCGTTTTAGCGTAGTAACCAATCTTTACGGTTCCGAAAAAAGAATGAAAATAGCTTTCGGAGAAGATCCGATCCGGTTTGTGCAAAAAATTGCAACTACGATCCAACACATTCTTCCTCCAACGCCAGCAAAAATTTGGGATTTAAGAAATGTCGCCTTTCAAGCCTTGAAGGTGGGCCTCAAAAAGGTCGGTTCGGCTCCTGTTCTTGAAAACACATTAGATTCTTTGCATGAGCTTCCGACGTTGATGTCCTGGCCCAAGGACGGTGGAAGGTTTGTGACTCTTCCTTTGGTATATACCGAAAGTCCTAAAACCGGAAAAGGTAATTTGGGAATGTATAGAATTCAAATTCACGGATCTATGGAAACCGGAATGCATATACAGATTCACCGAGGAGGAGGAAATCATTATTACGAAGCGGAAAAAGAAGATCGTTCTCTTCCTGTACATATCTATACGGGAGGCCCCCCTGCTCTGACCATTGCAGCGATCGCTCCTCTTCCAGAGGAAATCAGTGAATTGATCCTCGCCTCTTTATTGTTAGGTGAAAAATTAAAAATTCAAAAAAAAGGAAATGTTTCTCCGTTACCGATTGTTGCCGATGCAGATTTTCTAATTCAAGGAGTCATTCCTCCAAAAATTCGAAAACCGGAAGGTCCCTTTGGAGACCACTACGGATATTATGCTTTAAAACATGATTATCCGATTGTTCAAGTAAAACGGATTTATTATCGAAAAGACGCAATTTGGCCCGCGACCGTAGTGGGTCGTCCTCCTCAGGAGGATCATTGGATTGCGGAATATTTACAAGATCTTTTGTCTCCTTTGTTTCCGGTTGTGATGCCTGCCGTAAAAGGAGTATGGGCTTATGAAGAATCCGGAGTACATTCTCTTGCAGCCGCCGTTGTAAAGGAAAGATACCAAGGAGAGGCTTTTACGGGAGCTCTTAGAATTTTAGGAGAAGGACAACTTTCTCTTACTAAAGTATTGCTCGTGACTGACCAAGACGTGGACCTAAAGAATTTTAGAGAAACGTTTATTACAGTATTAGAAAGAATGAATCCAATTACGGATCTTCATATTTTTGCAAATATCTCTCAGGATACTCTCGATTATACTGGACCTGTTGTAAATCAAGGAAGTAAATCAATCTTTTTAGGTTCTGGTAAAAAGAAAAACGATCTCAAAACTCAGTTTAAAGGTAAGTTTGGAAATTCTTTATTTAAAAATCCGAAAGTTCCTTATCCAGGAGTTTTAGTAGTATCCGGGCCTAAATACAAATTAAAAGACGGAGTTCCTACTAAACTTTTAAAAGAAAAGGCGATCCAAGATTTTTTGTTCGTGTTTCTAGTTGACGATTCCGAAGACGTTATCCGTTCCGATCACGATTTTATCTGGTCCATTTTTACGCGTTTTGAGCCTGCGGGGGATATTTATGCGAATACGAAATTAATTCGAAATCACCCCGCTTTTTATCCTCCAATAGTGGTGGATTGTAGAATGAAAACCTGGTATCCTCCGTTGACCGAAGCAGACTCTAAAACGATTCAAAGAGTAGATAATAGATTTGGTAGACTGATAGACTCACTTTAGGAAATTTGAATTCTATGGCAAAAAAAAAATGTATTGTTACTGGTGGCGCTGGACTAATCGGCTCCAATCTAGTTCAAGAACTCAATAGATTGGGAATCGATGATATTCTAGTTGTAGACCATTTGGGAACTTCTTCCAAATGGAAAAATTTAGTCGGAAAAAGATATTCCGATTATCTGGAAAAAAAAAGTTTTTTGGATTATACGATTCGGTTTTCTCTATTAAAAGATTATGATATATTGTTTCATTTGGGAGCTTGTTCTTCTACTACAGAGATAGACGCTTCTTATTTAGCGGAAAATAACTTTGAATACACAAAACTTCTTGCCGAAGAATCTTTAAAAAATGGAGTTCGATTTGTATATGCTTCTTCCGCCGCTACCTATGGAGACGGAGCCAACGGATACGACGATAAAGCCCCCATTGATTCGCTCAAACCATTGAATATGTATGGATATTCGAAACACATGTTCGATTTATACGCTCAAAGGCGAGGGTTTTTAAATCGAATTACAGGAATCAAATACTTCAACGTGTTTGGATACGGGGAGGGGCATAAGGGAGACATGAGAAGTGTGGTTCTTAAAGGATACGAACAGATCAAAAAAGAAGGTAAAATCCGTCTTTTTAAATCGTATAAACCGGAATATAAGAACGGAGAACAAAAAAGAGATTTTTTATATGCTAAAGATGCAGCAAAAATTACCGCCTATTTGGCATTTGGTGATCATAATGGAATTTACAATTTAGGAAGAGGAATTGCAGAAACTTGGAACGATCTAGTATTCGCAATTTTTGATACTTTAAAACTTGCTATCAATATAGAATATATTGAAATGCCCGAAACTCTTAAATCGAAATACCAATATTATACTTGTGCAGATACCACAAAACTTTTGAAAACCGGTTATTCAGAAGGTTTTACTCAATTGAAAGAGGCAGTCAGGGAATATGTAACCCTCCTCGATCAAGAAGAGGGTACATAATTAATTTTTAAAGTAGTCGTTTAAAGATTAACCGTAGATTTTAACAATCGTACGAATTAGATCCTTATACTTCCCGTCTTTTAGGTAATAGAAAACTTGGTTGGATTCTTTTCTGCTAGATAGAATTCCATTGATTTTCATTTTACTGAGATGTTGAGAAGCCGCTGACTGGCTGATTCCCAGTAAATCCACAAGTTCGCCTACACTGTGTTCTTTTTGAGACAAGAAGAAAAGAATCTGCAAACGATCAGGGTGAGCGATCCCCTTGATTCCACGAATTGCTGATTCTAACTGGTTTTTCTTTAATGCTGATTTTTCTTTAGACATTGTTTTTACTCTTATTTATATTTCTAAAAGAAGATGCTTTCTCTTTTTAGACCAAAATACTAAATTAAGTTTATTCAATTTTAGTAAACTACTAAATCTCAATTCAGTAAATTATGGACTATTTTATTACAATTTTATCTTAATGTAAAGTTCTTTTCTTAAAAAAATGATTTCCGATTAAATTTTTACTCCACCTGATATTTCTAATATAACACCTGACACTAAATCGTTGCTAACAATGAAGTCTGCAGAGAGGGCAATTTCATAAGGTTCTCCTAATCTACCAATTGGTATAAGAGCTTCCCATTTTTTTAACGCTTCGGGGTTCATATCTTTCATTACCATTTCTGTTTTTATAAATCCAGGTGCTATCCCTGCCACACGAATGCCGTATCTACTTAACTCTTTTGCCCATAGTTTTGTCATTGAGGCAACTCCTGCCTTTGCAGCCGAGTAATTTGTCTGACCTGGGTTTCCGTGCATCGCTACGGATGCAATCGGAATGATCACACCTTTACTTTTACTTTCTATCATTTGGATTGCGGCTTCTCTTCCGGTCAAAAATACTCCGGTGAGATTGACGTCTATGACTGATTGCCAGTTTGATAGAGACATTTTAGAAATCACTTTACCAGTTTCTTTGTCTGTTTTTATTAGTAACCCGTCTCTTAAAATTCCGGCATTCAATATGGCTACGTCTAAACTTCCAAATTGTTTTACTGCAGACTGCATAAGCTTTTCTGCATCTTCTTCTTTGGATACGTCAGCTTTGAAAGAAAATACTTCGGCTCCTAAAGTTTTAATATCTTTTTCAGCTTCTTTCAGTTTTTCTTCAGATATGTCCGAAAGAACGATTTTTGCCCCTTTTTTGGCGAAATGCTCGGCCATTGCCTTTCCAAGACCGCTGGCGGAACCGGTAATGAGCACTGTTTTACCTTTAATATCCAAGATTATTTTCCTTTAATTCTTTACTTCTAATACTGATATAATTTTCAGAAAACGGAATTTCTACCCTCGAGACCGTTTCATGTTCCCGAGTCATAATTCGAAAGAGTTGAGGATCTATATTCTCACTTTTTAATAAAATCATAATGAGCGCGATTCCTAAACCTGCTCCTTCGGTATTGTCCATGTTATCCATATAAAATTCAGCAATGTCGTTGTATGACATTGCCTTTTTCATTTTTTCCCGCATTCTTTCTTCTTCTTCTTGTATTACAGGAGTATTGTTCGTTACTTCTACTATCAGTCCTTCGTTTGTATACGTAATATTTAGTTTTACTGAAATTCCACGGGCAAGACATCTTTTGCCATATTCATCCACCATTTTTTCAGAGAACTTAGCTTTAAAGGCGGTAATTCCTTTTTCATAATGTTCTGGATTTCGAATATCTAAACCTTCATCTTCGAAAAATACCCTTTTTTGGTTAGCTTTGACTCCGTTGATGGACATCTCTTTTGTAATCGTATATAACATTTCTATATAGCGGGTTTGGCCTACTTTGGTTAAGATTTCCGTAATGACTTTGAGTACATAATGTTCCAGTTTGGAATTCATTCGAGAGGATTGTAGCGTAATTTGAGAACGAGTTTGAATGAGTTCGGTTAGTTTTTGATCTAAGTCTTGAAAACTTTTTGCCATATTTCTTAAAATCCCCGTAATATAAATAAGCCAGACACTACAAAATTTCCCTGTCAGTTTCGATTATAAAGAGATGGAATCAATCAAATTCCAGAATTAAGATATTCTAAAAATCGGATAAATCTTCTAATCTAAAACACGAAATTCAAAATTCTATTCTTTAAAAAACTTAAGGTCATCGGATTTGATAACCTATCGTCAGTCGATTTTTTTCAAAGTTTCAGAAAAGTTTGTATTCTGAATTCTTCATATTTTCTTTTAAAGATTTATCGGATTGAATCTTATAAGAAGGGAATCTTTTTTCTTTTGAGAATTCTAATTTTTGAATCAGTAAGTTTTTAAGATATATTCCCCAAAAAGAAATCGGAGTTTATCATAATAAGTTCTAACGGAATTAAACGATTACAGATTTTATATAAAATCGTAAGAATGATTTTATTAAAAAAATTTAAAAAAGGATTCGTTCTAAGATTTATTTGAATAGGACTTTGTGACTAATCTTTTGATTTCTAAAGAGTAAAGATATAACGTTCATTTTATTTTTTATAAAAAATAAACTTACTCAAAAAATCATATTTTGAGTTTTGAAAACAAAAGAGTGAGTGCAGGTTTCAAGATAAAACTTAAGGATTTTCAAGGGTGAGTGAGAATGGATTATCCCAAAAGAGATACAAAAATTTTTTTCTAATAAAAAAAGATTGCAATCATTTGTATAGCAATTAAATAAAGGGTATAATTTGTTTAGTATTTTGAGGTAAGTATGTTAAAGACCCTGAATATAAGAGATTTTGCTCTGATTGAAGAAGCTTGTGTAGATTTTCAAAAAGGAATGACCGTAATTACCGGAGAGACTGGAGCTGGCAAATCTCTCATTTTGGACGCCATTTCTTCTTTGTTAGGCGGAAAAAGCAGCCCTATGGAAATCCGAACGAACGCTCCTCGATATGTCTTAGAAGGTGTGTTCGACCTTTCCAAAAATCCAGCCGCGATGGAATGGCTCAAAGAAAAAGGTTTTCCTTTTGAATCCAAAGAACTCACCTTACACCGAGAGTGTGGGCGGGACGGAAAATCTAGAATTTTAATCAATCAGTCTTTAGCTTCTTCCACCACGCTTCGGGGATTAGGGGAATTACTCGCCGAAGTGCATAATCAAAACGATCAGATTCTACTTTTGGATAGAGGAGAACAGTTAGACATTATTGATTTGCATGCAGGTCTTGTTCCTTTGAGAAATGAAGTGAAGGAATGTTTTCTTACCTATCGAAGTTTGAAAAAACGTCTAGAAGAATTACGTAAGAGTGAGGAAGAAAAATCCAAACGAATTGAATTTCTTACCTTTCAAATTCGGGAAATTAAAGAGGTGGATCTAAAAGAAGGGGAAGAAGAAGGACTCACCCAAGAAGAACATCTTCTTGCACACGGAGAATTGCTGGCGGAGAATTATGAAATTTTATCTTCTTATTTGGCGGATAACGAATCGGCCATTTTACCTTTGTTCCCAAAACTTCTGAGTGCGGCGGAAAAAATTAAATCCATTCAACCCGATTTTTCGAAAACTTTGGATTCTTTACAGGAAATTTATATACAACTCAAAGAAATCAATTCTTCCATTTTAGATGAAAAGGAAGAAATTTTCTTTTCTCCGGACAGACTTCAGTTTGTTCAATCTAGGTTGGATCTGATTTCTAAAATGAAAAAAAAATACGGCTCCGATTTGGGAGAGATTCTGGACTGCAAAAATAAAGCAGAACAGGAGTTAGAAGCGATGGAAAAAAATTCCAAAAATAAGGAATCTATGGAAGTAGAAATAGAAAAGGTCGCCTCTAGACTTGCTTCTCTATCAATTCAACTTTCCAAATCGCGAAGGGAATCTCTGATTCGTTTTGAATCCTCTCTGAAATTAGAATTGGAACAACTTGGAATGTCTGGGGCTGCGGTTCAAGTTGTATTACGTTGGGAGCCTAATCCAGAAGGAGAGGTTTCCGCTTCCGGTAAAAGTTATATCGTAAACGAGTCTGGGCTTGATCAGCTTGAATTTTATTTTAGTCCCAATCCAGGAGAAAAACCTAGACCACTTCGTAAAATTGCTTCGGGTGGAGAAGTTTCTAGAGTCATGTTGGCGATCCGTTCCATTTTGGGCAGACAATCTAATTTACGAGTTTTGATTTTTGATGAAATTGATTCTGGCTTAGGTGGAGAGATTGCTATGGATGTGGCTCGCAAACTGAAGAATCTAGCGGAAAATCATCAATTGATTTTGATCACTCATTTACAGCAGATCGCTTCGGCTGCCAACGATCATTTAAAAATTACTAAATCAGTGGAAGGAGGACGTACATTTTCTAAAGCGGAATTTCTAAGTTTAGAGGAACGAACTTTGGAACTTGCTAGAATGATTTCGGGTCAGAGAGTATCGAAAGGCGCTCTTGAACATGCAAAAGAACTGCTCAAAAAACAGGCGGTTTAGTTGCAGATTTCCCGATTTAGAATCTCTGTAAAAAGGAGGTATGCGGATTAGAAAACTGTTTGGCAGCTACAAGAGAGTTTTAAACTCTACTTATAGGAGAATTTTACTCAAATGTTTTTAGCTAAATCTGATTCTCTAATTTCCGCAATTCCTCCGGAATCTGTACCGATTGTTATCGTTTTAGTTTCCATCATCGGTTTTACAATTATCATAGAAAGACTGATTTATTTTTCCAAATGGAAACCGATTTCTCAAGAAGATTGGCGTTCTTTGAAAGAATTGTTTCGCCAAAGAAATTGGAATACCGCAATCGATTTTCTAAAAGGAATGAAAAGCGGTCCTTCTGTTTTAGTCCTCCAAGCAGGTATTGAATCTTCCCTTAAAAATTTAGAAGCAGCTGAAGAAGAAATGCTTTCAGCTGGTTTTGCACAGATCTTAAAAATGGAAAGATTTCTTTCCGGACTAGGTACGATTGCAACTATTTCTCCTCTTTTGGGAGTTTTGGGAACTGTACTTGGAATTATTCGTTCTTTTGAAGAAGGTTCTGGAACTAGAGGGGCAGAAGTTGGAATTAGTGAAGCGCTGATTACTACTGCAATGGGACTTGCAATTGCGATTCCTGCTTACGTAGCTTATAATTATTTTCAAAAGAAAAAAGAAGACACGATTGCTGAAATGGAAAATCTTTCCGGTCAGGCTCTCAAATATATGAAATAAATATGAAATTTAGAAAATTTCGATCTTCTGCAAATAGAACTGGCCAAATTGAATTGGCTCCTTTGATCGATGTAATTTCATTTATCGTCATTTATTTTTTGATGAATGCGACTTTGGAAAAATCAACCGTAATGAAAATTGAACTTCCTAGGTCTTCTTCCACTGCGCAGGAAAAGAAAAAAGACGAACTTGTAATTACTGTAAATAAAGATGGAAAAGTTTTTTTGGATAAGGATACAGAACCGGTTCCTGTGGAAAAGCTAACCGAAAAAATCAATGTTTTCCTAGGCCCTTTGGAAAAGAGAGAACCAGGGAAGAATCGAGTGATCATCCGAGGGGATGGAACTGCAAGTTATCAAACCGTGATCAAAGTAATTGATAAGGTAAATGAAGCAGGAGTAAGCAAATTTAACCTGGCTATGGTAAGACAAACTGGTTCCGGAGAAAAATAAATTCTGGTTTGAGCGGTTTTGATTCATTGCAAATATCCGGGTGGTTTTAGTTTTACGTTGAAGCGAAGAATATTCTCCCCAATTTTAAAAGGAACTTTATTTGCGGTCCTTGTAGGACTTCTATTCTATTCAGGCGAACTAACTCAGATCCTTTCTAAACGAAATGACTTTTTAGGAAAGACAATCAAAGAAGTTAAATTCAAAGGAAATAAAAATACTCCCGACGCGGATCTCGAATCTATGATCGAGATAAAAGTTGGTAAAATACTTACAAAAAGAATTCTAGATAGAGATTTAAAAAATCTTTTTAATTCTGGTTTTTTTTATTTCGTAGATATTCAAGCGGAAGATTTCCAAGACGGCATTCGAATCATATTTGATCTTAAAGAAAGACCTAGAGTTAGAGAAATTGAATTTGTAGGAGCAGATGAAGTTTTTCCTGCGGACCTAAGAGATAAACTTCCTCTCAAAGACAATGAAGTGATCACACCTCAAAAGATCACTAAGTCTAGAGATTTAATTCTTCAAAAATACAGAGACGAGGGATTTTTCCTGGCTTATGTAAAAGTGGAATTGGGTAAACCAGATCCTAAAACAAATCTGGTTCGAGTTCGCTTTATCATAGATGAAGGAGAAGAGATTCCAGTTTCTAAGATCAACGTTTACGGAAACGAATCTATTGAAACGTCCGAAATCCTTTCTATTATGGAGATGAAAGAGGAAGGGGTTTTTGAAGGTGGAAACTTTAAAGAATCTTCCTTTGAAAAAGATAAGGATATGATTGTCGCTTATCTTAAAAGTAAAGGTTATTTGGATGCTGAATTGATCCGAGAGGGAACCAATTGGGAGATTCACTGGGAAAACCCAGAAAAAAAAGATAGAAGAGTTATTATCGTAAACATTAAAATTTCCGAAGGCCAGGTTTATTTTTTCAACGGCTATAATTTAAACCATGACATGTCTTTAGATGGAGAAGGCAGACCTCTCTTTTTAAACAAAGAAAAAAATCCTCCCGAAACCACAAAAGAAGAATTAAAACCTCTATTTACTCCTAAAGAGATCGAAAAAAGTTTAGATTACAATGATGCGGACGTAGGAGTGATTTTTGACGAAACTCGTTTTATGCGAGATCGTGGAACGATGAACGAACTTTACAGTTCGAGAGGTTATCTTTTTGCTCAGGTAATTCCGCGTAGAAAAATAGTATCTTTAGATCGTGAAAATTTAGAATATTATGAAAATTGTTATAGCCGTAAATCCGAAGAAGAAAGAAGAATTTGTGAAAACGAATATTCTCAACTTCATATCAAACGTCTGAGACAACTTTACAATACCAAACCTGAGTTACACGGTAAGAAATTTGTTCACGTAGATTTTAATATACGAGAAAACAATCTCGCCTATGTGGAAAACGTAGTCATCAAAGGTAATAAAAAAACCCAAGATCGTGTGATCCGAAGAGAACTTCTATTTAAACAGGGAGATTTGTTTAATTCCATCTTAGTCAATCGTTCCCGAGAAAGAATTTTTAACCTAGGTTATTTTAAAGAAGTAAACTTTAACATGAGACCAGGTTCCGATCAGACTAAAATGAATCTGATTATAGAAGTTGTGGAACAACCGACAGGAACCGTTTCTATGGGAGGTGGTTACGGTACGATCACTGGATTTTCTATCTTTACGGAAGTAGGTGAAAACAATTTAAACGGAACTGGTCAAAAAATTTCAGGTCGTTTAGAGTTCGGTCCTTTTAGAAGACTATTTCAGATTACTTGGACGGAACCTTGGCTTTACAATAAACCTTGGTCTCTTTCACTTTCTCTTTTTTATTCTTCTAGAATTTACAACGTAGGAGCAGTTTCAATTACCGAAAACAATAATCAACAATCTATCAAAGAGCAAGCTATCTATTCCAGAGACGGGGTAGGTTTTACGGTAGGAATTGGTCATAGGATTTTTATCAATTGGACTCATTTTCATAGATATTCCCCTAGTATTTATGCTTCTACAAATCCTTCTTCTCTTGTATCGGATCAGGTTCTTGCTGAGGTTCGTAGAGGATGGCAGTTCCGTTCTCAAATTTCAAATGGAATTGCGTATGATATTAGAGATAACGTATTTAATCCTACACAGGGTTACGATTTACTCTTTCAAATAGATAACGTGGGTCAGGCACTCGGTGGACAGTCTCACTTCGATCAGTATCGAGTTCTTGCGGAATATTACCACACTTGGTTCGACTATAGTCTTTTTGGACTTTTTAGAAACAATGCTCTCAGACGTTGGAGAGTCGTTCAGGAATTTAGAAGTTCTTCTCTTTTTACGTATCAAAGGGTTCCGTATTATGGAAAACAAGATCCAATTCAAAAACCTTATATTCAGTTACAAGATTTACAATTCTTAGGTGGATATGAATCTCTACGCGGATGGTTTTATAATGATGCAAAATATCCTACCGAATGGAGAGACGGTGCCGCAACCAGAATGATGTTCGGTTCGGAACTTCGCTTTCCGATTGAACCCACCTTACTTTGGTTAGTCGCTTTTTTTGATGCGGGCGCTTTGTACGAAGAAGTAAACCGTGCCACTGGAGTAAGAAAGGATCTTTTTGAAACTTATGACCAAAGAGTCAGAGAAGCTCAAATGAAAGATCCTGTGGGCTATTACCTTGCTAATAATTATAATTTAACCGCTCTTAGAAAAGCGGATTATACTTTTGAAGAACTGAACAACCCAGCTAACCTAGTACTTTCCGGAAATAATATTGCCTTGGATAGATTTCGATTTTCTTGGGGAATCGGACTTAGAATTCAAATCCCGGTTCTTCCACTTAGAATTTATTTTGCTCAGAAGTTAAAGTATACTGGGGTTGCAGATCATCCTTTTACTAAATTTGAATCTGATAATGCATTTCAGTTTGTGTTTGGAATTGGGGACTATAGGTTTTAGTCTGTGGACTCTTCATTTTTATCAGATTTAAACGAAGAACAAAAAAAAGCTGTCTTACAAGTAAACGGTCCGGTTTTGATTTTGGCGGGCGCAGGTTCCGGTAAAACGAGGGTAATTACTCATAGAATTGCAAATCTTTTAATCAACCATTGTATCGATCGTATCTGTGCAGTGACCTTTACCAATAAGGCAGCAGCGGAGATGGTAGAAAGAGTAAAAAAATTAGTTCCTTTTTTACCTGCAAACGTTCAGATCAAAACTTTCCATTCTCTTTGTTTGTATATTCTGAGAAGAGAAGCTTCCTTTTTCGGATTTGATAACGGTTTTACAATTTATGATACTACTCTTCAAGAATCACTTTTAAAACAAGTGATTAAGGATCTTTCTTTGGATCCTAAATTTTACAAACCCTCCACACTTGGAAACTATATTAGCGGTTTGAAAGACAAGATGTTGTCTCCTGAAAGTTATTTGGAAAAAGAAGGCCGCAACGATTTTTCTAAGGCCGTATCCGCGATCTATAAAGAATACGAAAAGAGAAAGGACGCAAACTATGCTTTTGATTTCGGAGATCTGATATGGAAAACGGTTCAACTTTTTCAAAAATCTTCGGATGTAATTTCTAAATACCGTCACAAATGGGAATACGTGATGGTGGATGAATATCAAGATACAAATAAGGTTCAATACGAACTTGTTTTACTTCTTGCAGGAGAAAAAGGGAACCTATGTGTCGTTGGAGACGACGATCAATCTATTTATTCTTGGAGAGGGGCTGACATAGGAAACATTCTGAACTTCGAAAAGGATTTTCCAGAATCCGTTGTAGTTAAACTGGAAGAAAACTACCGTTCTACGTCTAATATTATATTAGCGGCTTCTAATGTAATTTCAAATAATAGTCAGAGAAAAGAAAAGGAAATATTTACAAATAACCCGGAAGGCGCTCCGGTAGTGTTAAACGAATTTGAAAACGAATCCGAGGAAGCTCATGGAGTAATTACTAGGATACGCTCTGCGTATTCAGGTGGAACAGAATATAAGAATATTGCAATATTCTATAGAACAAATTCTCAATCTAGATATTTCGAAGAAGCTTTGAGAAATGTGGGGATTCCGTATAAAATTTTCGGAGGTTTTCGATTTTTTGATAGGGCAGAAATCAAAGATTTGATCGCGTATCTAAATGTGGTTTCAAATCCTCTGGATAGCGTTTCTTTGCTTAGAATCATAAATTATCCACCGAGAGGGATTGGAGATTCTGGAATTGAAAAAATTCGAGAATTTTCACTCGAAAAAGGAATTTCCCTTTTGGAAGTTTTGGGTCAAGAAGACATTCCTCTCAAAAAAGCAGCTAAATCTAAAGGTAAGGAACTTTATAGTTTATTCTGCGATTTGATCGAAAAATCAGAAAAAGGTTTGTCTCCTTCCGAAATCGCATTAGAACTTTTGAATCGTTCTGGTCTCATGTCTCATCTTAAGGACGAAGGAACAGAAGAATCCGTAGCTCGTTTAGAAAACCTTCAAGAATTGGTCAACTCGATAGAGGAATACGAAAAGAATTCGGATTCTCCCTCTTTGGAGGAGTATTTAAATCAGATTAGTTTAATTACAAGCGAAGAAGATTCTAAAGAACTTACCGATTATGTAAATCTGATGACGGTGCATAACGCGAAAGGACTTGAATTTGAAATCGTTTTTCTTTCCGGATTGGAAGAGGGCACTTTTCCACATAGTATGAGTTTAGAAGAATCTCATTTTGGGGATGAAGAAGAAAGAAGACTTTTTTACGTCGCCCTTACTCGTGCTCGGGAAGAATTATTCTTAAGTTATTGTAGGACTTCTAGAAAGTTTGGTAAAGTGGAAGATAGAATTCCTTCTCGGTTTTTATCTGAAATTCCAAGGGAATGTTTTGGGAATCGAGGTTATGGAATTCGAGAACGAACTGCTAGAAAACCACAGGGCCCCCCAATGGCTTCTAAAATTAGACAAGTGAAGAAAGAATTTGAACCGAACACACCAGATCCAAATAATCTCTATCTTAAACCGGGAGATCGGGTAAAACACAAACAATTCGGAGTTGGAACGATTTTGACCATTTCCGGTAGGGAAAAAAATACAAAGGTCGCTATCCGTTTTGGAAACGTCGAAAAGAACTTTTTTGTTGCCTACACCCCCCTTGAGAAATTATAAGAAAGTGGAAAGTTTGTCGTTTTAGAATCCGATATTAATAACGAAAAACAGGAAACTCAAGATGAAGAAATCACTCGCAATTTGTCTTTTATTTTTCTTTGCCTTTTTTAGCCTTCAGGCCGGAAAATCGCAAGGTGTTGTAGAGGAATTTAATAAAGTAGAAGAGTACAATAAGAATGTAAAACTTTCGGACGCGACTAAAAAAGCGACCCTCGAAAAGAACCTTCTTTCTGCGGTAAAATATACTCTTCACCACAGGTATTTAGAATATAAAGAAATTACTAAAGATTTGAATGCGGATACCATGCTTTACGAACCACAAAAGGGAACTTACACGGTTTATGTAAAATTTAAAAAGTATCTGTTTTTCTATAGTTTTAAAATGGACCCGGAAATTTATCTCCAGACTCCAGAAAACGAAGTGTTTTATCTTCGTCCCGAAAATTTGGATGATCCTCATAAAGAGAATACTTCGGCACCGGATGGTAAGAGCGGAAAATAATTTTTATTTAGAGTATTCTCTTTTTTGAATTCGATTGAGTATCTTCAACCTGCCGTAGATTCTGTCTTAGAAGCTGGTAAAATCGTATTAGAAATTTATCATTCTGATTTTAAGGTCAAGGATAAAGGAAAAAACGATCCAGTAACTGAAGCGGATCTAAAAGCGAGTTCTCATATCTCGGAAAGTTTACGTTTTTTGAATATTCCGATTCTTTCTGAAGAGGATTCTGAAAAAAAGGACGTTTCCAAATTACAAACCGTTTGGATTTTGGATCCCATAGACGGAACCAGAGAATTTGTACATAAAAATCCGGAGTTTGCGATCAGTCTCGGGCTATCCGTTTTTGGAAGAGCAATTTTAGGAGTGGTTTTTAACCCGGTTACTTTAGAGTTGATCTACGGAGCGGAAGATTTAGGAGTAGTTTATCAAAAGTTAGAAAAAATACCAGATTCTTTTTCGGTTAAACTCCAGAACTTTACAAAAATATTAAGTGATTTCAAACCTATTCAGAAAGTTCTTATTTCTAGAACCGAAGAAAAGGAAGGTCTTTTTTCTTCTTCTATGGTTCCTTTGGGTTGGGAATTTGTGGCAATGGGCTCTATTGCGTATAAGCTCGGTTTGGTGGCGGCGGGAAAAGCGGCTCTTTCTATTTCTTTAAAACCAAAAAATGATTGGGACATTTGTGCGGGAATTGCACTTATAAATTCCTCGGGAGGTTCCGATTTGGAAATTAGAACTGGTAAACCTTATAAATTTCAAACTTCAAATGGAAGAGGAGAGGGGCTTATCGCGGGACATACTCATTCACTTACACAGGTTTGGGAAGATTCTAAATCGTATTTTCAATCCGGTTTACGAGATTGGAGTTGACGATGTATTTTGTCATTTGATTTTTTTTGTTTTCTTAAAGATCCTTAAAATATTTGTTAATCATTTTTATATATGAGAAAAATAGAATATTCAAAAAAAACAATTTCTAAAATTAAAATCGGTGTAGACGCAAGACCTTTTTCCACGTCCGTTTCCGGAGTAGGTAAAATGATCCATAGCGCTTTGTTGGATTTGGGAAATGATTCTAGTTTTGAGTTTTATCTTTTTTCTCATAAGGATTTACATCCTAGTTATTCTAATCTTCTAAATCTTCCTGGAATCCGTTTTATCAAAGGAGAAGGTTTTTTTTCCAAAAAGGGAGGACTTTATTTTGCTATTGCTCTTCCACTTCAACTTAGAAAAATCAAATTAGATTTATTTTGGGGAACTCAGCAGGTCCTACCTCCTTTTCTTTCTAAAAAGACTGCGACTGTTTTAACATACAATGATATAGTAGCGTATCGTTTTCCAGACACGATGAGAACTATAGCTCGAATTCAACAAAAATTCTATCTTTCCCGTTCTATCAAACGAGCAGATAAATTACTTCCTATTTCGGAATCGACTCGAAATGAAATTGCTAAATTTTTTCATATACCATTGGAGAAGATGCAGGTGGTTTATCCAGGTATTGAACTTTCAGAATTTAAAAGTTTGTTTAAAGAAAAACCAGGAGAAAGGGTGGATTTATTGCCAAAAAAATTTTTTCTTTCGGTTTCCACCATCGAACCTAGAAAAAATTACCGATTTTTATATAACTCATATATTGAATATTCAAAAAATATAAAATATAATCAAAGGTTTTCTTGGGTAATTGGTGGAAAAGCCGGTTGGGAAGATCCAGCCTTTATTGAAACCTTGAGAAGTTCCGAAAGTAAAGCCGCTGGAATTATTTGGATTGAAAGCCCGACTAACGTTGAGCTGGCCCACATGTATAAAAAGTGTTCATTATTCTTATTTTCTTCTTTGTATGAAGGATTTGGAATTCCTCTTTTAGAAGCATTGAGTCTTGAAAAACCTGCAATCGTAACTGATCTTTCAGTGTTTAGAGAGATTGGAGGAAATAAAATTCGATATTTGGAATTAGAAGAAAATCTATGGACTTCGGCGCTTTTGGATTTTTCCAAAAAACCATATTCTGGAAAAAAAGTGGACATTCGAAAATTTTATCGAAGCGCAGCTGTAAAGACGATTTCGGGTCAAATCCGAGAAGTTTTAAGTTTGAAGAAGGATCTGTCTTAAATTCGTTTGGTCAAAATTTGAGAATAATAATTTTGATTTTTTAATGAATGTGAGAACTCCTACAAAATCAGAAAGTCATAACCTTATCCATAGTTGAAGAGGATTTTAGAATTAGAGGGATCAAAAACGCACATTTTTCAAGTACTCCGACAGAATAAGTCTTTTTATTTACAAAAATTATATTTTCTTGATAGAGAAAAGTCTCTCAAACCTTTTCACCCACCACCCAACATTAGGAAAAATTAATGTACCACTCTCTCAAACTCAGCGTCTCGCTTCTATTGGCGCTCGACAGATCACGTTGCAGGGTGTAAGTCTTCCTTGATAAGGTATAACTTGTGAAATTAATTTTAAATTTTTAAAATGAACTTAGAACCATTTTTTCCAACCCGAAAGTCTAGTCAATGTACCCGAGAATTCCAAGCCGACCTTAGAATCGATTTGAAGATGAATTCTTTCCAAATCCAGAGGTTGGAGTCTTACTGAAAATCCTTCTTCTCCGTTTTGAAAACGAAAAAAATCCGGAAAAAATTCCAGTTTGTTTCTTTTCTTTCCATTTGTATCTGTAGAATTTAAAGGAACCAAAAAAGATTTTGAATTTTTTTTTCCTTCGAGAAAGACGATTAGTTGTTCTTCTTTCCATTCTAACTTTGCTTTACAATCCGTTTCCGATAAATAAGGTTCTTTTTGTGCGGGTATAGAAATGATTCCGGAGCCGACAAATCGATCTTTTTTGAGATAGGACAGAAATTCTTCAAGACCCGAAAAATAATTATAAAAAACAGGATTCACTGGAGTGATTCCCAATTTTTGCGAATAGATTTTGCTGAAAAGATTTTTTCCTTTTGCTTTCTATTCGTTTTTTTGAATAAGATGAAATCATGTGGAATTTGCGTTTAATTTTTTTATTTGTTTTTTTTCTGCTATTTTCTTGTAATCTTTCCAAGGAAGAATCCATTCTTTATCAGCTTTCCCTTTACGATTTGGATAGACATTCTGTTTCTTTAAAAGAAAACAAAGGAAAGGTTTTACTTTTAGATATTTGGGCTTCTTGGTGTGAGCCTTGTAAAGATGCGGTTCCCGTTTTGGAAAAACTTTCTAAAGACTTAAATGGAAAAAATGGGATTCTTTTAGGAATTAATACAGAACCTGAACTTTCCAAAGAAGAGCATTTAAAAGCGGCTAAAGAATTTGGAATGACTTATCCGTTCTTTGTAGATCGGGATTTTACTTTGATCAATCAATATAATGTGGAAGGTCAACCTGCTTTAATTGTCTTTAGTCAGTCTGGAACTCTTCTTAAAATTCAATATGGCATTCGGGAAAAAGATTATCCTAAACTCAGAGCTAGTTTTTCAAATTGGTTTTCTGCGCCTTAACTGTATAAAATGAATGATTTCACAAAACAACGATTTTGCGTAGAAATTTGATTTGAGAATGAAACTGTAAAATTAAAATTTGTAATAGTTCCCACATAGAAAGAATTCATTTTTAAAACGGATCGTTTATGCTGAAATGTGAAAAACTTCTAGATTCAAAAAAAGAGTCACTTGAGATGTCCCGTTTGTAAACAATACGCAGATAAAATACTTTTATTGATTTTGAATTTGTATATTATATAACAATTCGAATAAAAAGAGAACCTTCTCAAAAGCATTTTGAAAAAAAAGGTTTATTTCTTAGGTTCCCTATTTACCTTTGAATCCTTGCCGACAAAGATCTTTGTCGGAATTCCTAAGTTTTAATAATGAAAGATACCAGGAGTTAAATGAAGTTTGATGGCGGAAAACTTAGCGCAGCTATTTCGTGAATCCGTGGAAAAATACAGAGATTTACCTGCTTTTTTTTCCAAGGATTCTAAAAAAAATTATTATCCAACAACTTATGGTCAACTGTACGAGCAGGGAATTCAACTTGCGGAAGCCTTGATTGAATTGGGTGTTCAACAGAAACAAAAAGTTGGTTTGTTAGCAGACAATCGGATCGAATGGATCATCGCTGACTATGGCGTGATTCTTACGGGTGCGGCCAATGTTCCTCGTGGAACCGACATTACAGATTCTGAAATCGTTTATATTCTCAATCATTCGGAAGTAGAAGTTGTTTTTATCGAAAACGATAAAATGTTAGAAAAATTTAACAGAAACAAGTCTCAACTTACAAACGTAAAAACGTTGATTATGATGGATCCTGCGAGTAATTCTCCTGGAGTCTTGAAAATGCAGGAGTTAGTTGAAAGGGGAAAAACGCTTCGTGCTGGTGGATCTAAAAAGGCGGAAGAAAGAATCGCTGCAATTCATCCTGAGGATCTTTTTACGTTAATCTATACTTCCGGAACGACCGGGCTTCCCAAAGGAGTTATGCTCAAACATTCCAATATGATGCACCAGGTAAACTACGTAAGTCCTATGTTGGATATTAAAGCGGGAGCTCGTTTACTATCGATTCTTCCAATTTGGCACGTGTTTGAAAGGGTAGTAGAGTATGTTTGTATTGGTTTAGGAGCGGCTACGTATTACACAAATGTAAGGGATCTTCGTCAGGATTTGGCTACAGTAAAACCTACTTTTATGGGTTCCGCCCCAAGACTTTGGGAAAATATCTATAACGGAATTTATACAAGAATCAACGATCCGGCCCAAACTCCAGCGCTTCGCAGAGGTCTTTTTAAACTTGCTTATTTCTTTTCCAGAAAGAAAAATCAAGCGCTTCGTTTTTTAAAAGGAATCGAAGTGGATTATACAGGAAGAAATCCGATCGCATCTTTCTTTTACGGAATTCTAATGTTCTTTCAGTTTTTACTAACAGGGCCATTTACTCTAACAGTTCTGGCGAGTGCGTTAGGCGCTTATTTTGCTGGAACCGAATTGTATTTCTTGACGTCACCTCTTTACATCGTCTCTGGTTTGGCGCTTGTTTTAAATAGTTTTACCTTGGATAAAATCGTTCTTGCTAAGATCAGAGCAGCGACTGGCGGGCAATTGAAAGCTTCCATTTCTGGAGGAG
Source organism: Leptospira noguchii serovar Panama str. CZ214 (assembly GCF_000306255.2). Taxonomy (GTDB): domain Bacteria; phylum Spirochaetota; class Leptospiria; order Leptospirales; family Leptospiraceae; genus Leptospira; species Leptospira noguchii. The sequence continues at coordinate 47,718 of NZ_AKWY02000031.1, read as the reverse complement.
GGGCGCTTCCAAGACACGTAGATGAATTTTTCGGAAATATCGGAATCAATGTGTTGGAAGGTTATGGAATGACTGAAACTTCCCCAGTGATTTCTGTAAGAACCTTTGAGAAGCTTATTATCGGCTCGGTGGGTGTGATCGTTCCTAAAACGAAACTTCAAATCCGTAACGATAACAATGCAGTTTTAACCGAAATAGACGAAAGTGGAAATATCGCTCAAGGTAAAATGGGACTAAAAGGAGTAGTTTTTATCAAGGGCCCTCAAGTTATGAAGGGTTATTTTAAAAATGAAGAAGCCACTTCCAAAGCGATTACAGACGGTTGGATGAACACCGGGGATATGGGTATGATCAATTTCAAAAAGACCCTGACTCTTACCGGTCGTGCAAAAGACACTGTAGTACTTCTAGGAGGAGAAAACGTAGAACCGGTTCCTATCGAAAATAAACTTCAGGAATCCACATACATTAGTCAGTGTATGGTGATTGGCCAGGATCAAAAGAATTTAGGAGCAATTGTAGTTCCAGATTTCGAAAAACTTCAGGAGTGGGCTAAGGAAAACGGGATCAACGAAACTAACAACGAGAAGTTGATCGAAAATCCAAAAATTTACGATCTTTACAGAAAAGAAATCAAAGCTTTAAACAATACTAAAAATGGATTTAAATCTTTCGAACAAGTGACTCCTTTCATTTTGATTTCTAAACCTTTTGAAGTTGGAGACGAACTCAACAATATGATGAAGATGAAACGTCATGTGATCACCGAAAAATACAACGATAAGATTAAAAAAATCTATTCTACAAATCAAGATTAGAATTTTCTAATTTTTCATTTCCTTTTGAAAGCCGGCCTTTGGTCGGCTTTTTTATTTCTTGGGAGAATTTGTCATCGGACCGATAAAATTTGTATGACCGGCAAACAAGAAACCCAAAAGCATTCTGTATTTTCGCCTTCCGGACACGGAGATTTATATGCTCTCGACAATCTATATCTTTCCCCTTTGAGAGAGAACGAGGTTTGGGATTTTTCCAAATTGATTCAATTTTCGCCATTCAATTTGGGTTTTTTTTGTATGAGGGCCGCGTTATCAGTTCGTTGTGAGCAAAAGATTATTGCACAAGGATTCAGCCCAGGATTTGTTCTAGGACTTTCCAAAATCGATGAATTTGAACATTTAAATTTATTTCAAACCAAGGGTTTCATTCCGAAAGTTTTCGGAAAAGAATTTCCGATGAAAATAAATTCTATAATTCATCCAATTTTAAATCCAGTCCTTGCTACGTATGAAAAGATGTTATTTGAAGAATGGAATCCGCAAGCGTTTGCCTTAGAAGGTCATTTTGAGAATCGAGAAATTTTAATCGCGGGGGTTGTTCTTCCGGAAGAAGAAAAAAATCTTCCAAAACTTTTAAAACATCTGATACAACTTCTTTCTGGAAAGGCTGGAAAATTTTACTTAAGAACTGGGAAACATTCTTATCTATGTTTAAAAAAAGAAAAAGAAAGTTTGGGACCGGTTTTTTTTCAAGGGAAGGAAAGAATTTGGGATTCTTTTGTGTTTTTGATGTTAGAAATTGAAAAGTTTTAACTCAAGTGTTTGCTAAAAAGGAACGCTTCGATACTTTCATAATTTTCTTGTTCGGAAAGTTCTAAAATCTTTTTTACCAAGATTCCAGCCTGATGTAATGAAATCGTTCGAATGATCTTTCGAATCGGATTTAAAAAAGGAATCGAAACCGAAAGTTCACGGATACCGATCCCAACTAAAAAAATAGTAAAATCAGTATCCGACGCGAGTTCTCCGCAGAGACTAAGAGGTTTATCGTAATCTCTCGAAACTTCCACGATTCGAATCAAAGCTCTTAAAAAAGAGATATGATACGGATTGTATAGAGAAGAAACGTGAATATTGTTTCTGTCAACCGCCATGATGTATTGAAGTAAATCGTTTGTTCCTACGGAAAAAAAATCGGCTTCTCTTGCAATTAGATCTAAGGCTGCAACTGCTGCAGGGGTTTCAATCATGGCACCGATTTTAATTTTTTTATTGTACCTTTCTTTTTTTGAGTTCAACTTACGTTTGCATTCTTCTAAAAGTTTTCGTGTGCGGGTAATTTCTACAGGACCGGTAATCATAGGTAGTAATATACTTACATTTCCAAAAGCAGATGCTCGCAAAATCGCCGTTAGTTGTTCAGAATACCATTCTGGGTTGGATAAAGAATATCTTATTCCTCGATTTCCTAAAAAAGGATTTTCTTCCAGTTCTCCCGTTGAAAATTTATCGGCTCCAATGTCAAACGTACGGATAATTACAGGTTTATCTTGCATTCCTTCCGCAATTGCTTTATAAGCAAGGAACTGCTCTTCTCCGGAAACGTTACTATCCTGATATTTTAAAAATAAAGACTCACTCCTAAAAAGTCCTACACCTTCTGCACCAGACTTGATTGCTTGCTCACAATCTAATTCTGTTTCTAAATTACATTTGATTCTAACTCTAATTCCGTCTTTGGTTACAGCTCTTATTTTTTTGGTTTCGTTTTCTTCTGTGGGATAAGAAGAAGAAAACCCGTAGTATTTTACTTCTTCAAGGGTAGGAAAACGAATTACGTTTCCAGATTCTGCGTCTAAAAATATGAATTCGTTATCTTTGATGTGAGAGGAAAAATCTTTCAGCCCTACGATCGTAGGGATTCCATAGTTCCTGGCTAAAATTGCCATGTGCCCGGTTTTTCCACCTAAATCGGTTGCGATTCCACGGATCCGAGTTTTATCCATGAGAATCATTTGAGAAGGTGTAAGTTCTCTTGCGACTAAGATCAAATCTTCCTTTAAACCGGATAGAAAAGAATCTTCCTCTTTTTTACCTGCGATAAATTCAATCAATCGATTAGAAACGTCTTGAAAATGATCTACTCTTTCTCGGAAGAATTCATTTTCCATGGCTTTGAATTTTTCAGAAATTTCATGAGTGACGTTTTGAACCGCTAAGATTGCATTTTCTCCAAGTTCTAAGATTCTTTTTCGAACTGAGGTTGCAAGACTAGGATCCGAACAAATCATAGCCTGTGTTTCTAAGATTTCTTGAATTTCTTTTTGATCCGGTCCGGAAGTTTCCAGAGAGGTAATCAAAATTCTTAAACTATGAAGACTTTCTTCTAAAGCGACAGAGAACTTTTCTACTTCAGTTTCTTTTTCAGACTCGTGAACGTAGGTTCCTGTAAGAATGGTATTTCTTCTTTTTCCGGTTTTTAAGACCTTACCGTATAGTTTCCCCGGAAAGGCTGTGATTCCTGGAAAAACTGTACGTTTGGAAGGGATCATTCTAAAACGAGTTTCAAACTCAACTACAGAATTCACCAAAAGACGAATCTGACAATTCTTTTCTGAGTCAGAAATAGAATGAATAAAAAAGACTTAGATTCGATGAAATATTGGAGTGACTAGATTACAACGTTTAAACAACGACCGCTTTTCTTTTGAATAATGGTATTCTACGGCTTTTGTATTTGCTGATTTCGTCTCCGGTAACATTGCTCATTACCAATTTAGCCATAGAAATATCCAATGCGTGTCCCGCTTTAGAAGCTAAATAATGTCCTATAATCGGACGGCCTGCGATGGAAATATCTCCAAAAAGGTCCAGGATTTTATGACGAACACATTCATTTTCAAAACGGAGTTGTTGGTTTAAATAACCGTCTTGTGTTAGTACAATTGCGTTGTCTAAAGAACCACCCATGGCAAGTCCTCTGGCTTGGAGCGCTTCTACGTCTTTTAAAAAACCAAAGGTTCTTGCAGGTAGGATCTCCTGTTTGATTTTTTCTCTATCTAAAGAAACCGTGATACTTTGTCCTTTGAGTAGAGGATGATTAAAGTCTATCGTATAGGTTACTTTAAGTTCATCGCTTGGAAGCAAAACCAGATATTTGTCTCCATCTACGACCCAAAGAGGACTTTGGATATAAATAGGTTCTACGATTTCGGGGTATTCTATGACTCCTGCCGATTCAAGTGCTTGTAGAAAGGGAAGGGAGGAACCGTCCATGATTGGAACTTCTACTGCGTCTATTTCCAGAATTAAATCTGTCAAACCAAGTGCATAAACCGCAGCTAAAAGGTGTTCTACGGTTTGGATTTTATGGATTCCATCTCCTAATGTGGTAGCGTTGCTGGTATCTACTACATTACTGAGTTCGGCCGAAATGGATGCTTTTTCTAAACCTTTTCGATATTCAAAAATGATTCCTGTTCCAGACGGAGCGGGATGGGCGATTAGATTGACTTCTTTGCCGGAATGAAGCCCGATTCCTTTGATTCTAACTGTATCTTGTATTGATCTTCTATATAGAATTTCTTTCATAGTTTTAAATTCTCGATTTCCAATAATGTTCCATCTAAAAGACGGCCTATTTAGGATTCGAAGTTCGTTTTTAACCCTGTTTTTAGAGAGAAAATCGAAACTCTCAATTTACTATTAAGCAAACTCTATGCCAAACGATCTATGAAAATTGGTTTTTTTAGGTGTTTCTACTCATTGATTTGGGCCCAATCAGACATAATTCAGGTCCCATCTATTTTATTCTGTCTCATTTTTACAACTGTGTAGCTCAAGGGCCACAGGTTATAGTCTCATTGCATTGATCTGGATTTTATCAAACTAAACCGAGATTTAAATAAGTTTATGGGTTTTTAAAGATAGAAATTATTCTTCCAAAGTATAAACCTCAAATTGTGAGTTCCCACATTTTCAGAAATGAATCTGTAAAATCTTGAAATTGTGAGAGTTTCCCATTTTACCAAGGAAGTTCTTCTCCATTCTGATGAAAAAACTTTCCTGAGTTGTGCAAGTTCAAGGATTCAATTCGTTTGATTAAACCTTCAACGCTTTCGGTTGTAGAGATTCCTTGTTCGCCGCTCATCCGAGTGGCCACCATTCCAGGATGAAAGATTCCAATCGAAATTCCTCGAGGACTTAAATCTTTAGCTAAACTGACTGCGATTGCGTTCAGTGCTGCTTTGGAAGCACGGTATCCATAATAAGATCCGGAGCTATTGTCTGCAATCGAACCCATTCTACTCGTTAAGAAAATTAACTTTGCATTTTGTTTCAAAGAAGAAAGCAAAACTTTGACTACTTTCAGAGGTCCTAAAGCGTTTACTAAAAATTGAGTGAAAACGTTTTCTTCGTCTAAGCTTTGTAAGTTGTCCGGGATTAATATTCCTGCATTATTTATAAGTATATCTATCTTTGTATCTAAAAGTTTAGAAGGTAAATCCTGGATCGAGTTGGAATTTAAAACGTCCATACCTTCGATGATGCGTGTCGGTTTTAAGTGGATTAGATCAGAGGAAGATTTTCTACACAAAGCAAAAACTTGATCTCCTTGAGAAAGAAATTGTTTAGTAAGTTCCAAACCAATTCCTCGATTAGAGCCAGTAATTAAAACGTTTCTTTGAGTCATATTCTAAACTTAACAATATGGATTTGTTCTAAAAGTACTTTTCGATTGACGTTTAACTTAATTTATTTACATTACTGCTTCTATGAATTACGAGATCATTCACAAACCTTCGTATTCTTTTTTAAAAGTAAAACTATCACCGGGTCAAACTATCAAAGCAGAAGCAGGTGCTATGGTTTATATGACTCCTGGAATCGATGTCGAAACAAAGATGGGGAGTGGTTTTTTATCTGCAATCTCTAGAAGATTTTTTGGTGGGGAATCTTTTTTCTTTAATGTTTTCAAAGCTACTGTGACGGGAGGAGAAATTGGACTGGCTCCTGAACTTCCAGGTGATTTGGTCGGAGTGGATCTTACAGATACTGGACTCATTGTAGAATCAGGTGCGTATCTTGCATCGGATGAAACGATTTCGATAAAACCTATGTTCGGAGGAATCCGTTCCTTTTTAGGTGGGGAAGGAATTTTTCTTTTAGAAGCAATTGGAAATGGAAAATTATTCTTAAACGCATATGGTGGAATTATACCGATAGACGTTCAAGGATCTTATACGATAGACACGGGGCATATAGTTGCATTCGATAAAAGTCTTCAGTATAAAATTGCAAAGGCGGGAGGAAGTTGGAAGTCCACTCTTTTTGGAGGAGAAGGGTTGGTTATGGAATTTACCGGTCATGGAAGAGTTTTGATCCAAACAAGGGTTCCTTCCGGATTTTTATCTTGGCTTACAGCTCTTCTTCCTAATTAATAAAAAGGAATATTATGAATATTGAAATTATTAGTAAACCGTCCTATAGTTTTGCAAAGGTTCTTTTAAATGGAGGAGAATCCATCAAAGCGGAATCCGGTTCGATGATGTCTATGAGTTCCGGAATTACGATTCAAACTCATAAGGCACAACAAGGTGGTTTTTTTAAAAGTTTAAAAACGGCTTTTTTAGGTGGGGAATCTTTTTGGATGAATACTTTTACTGCTTCTTCAGGAAGTGGAGAAGTATTACTCGCACCAACTCTTCCGGGCGACGTGGAAAGAATTGAATTGTCCGGAACGGTTTATGTTCAATCCAGTTCTTTTCTTGCATCTTCGCCGAACATTGAAATGGATACAAAGTTCCAAGGACTCAAAGGGTTTATCAGCGGAGAATCTTTATTTTTTCTTCGACTTTCCGGAAACGGTCTTCTTTTAATTTCGAGTTATGGCGGAATCGATTTGTTGAATATAGATGGAGAAATGATCGTAGACACCGGACATATCGTAGCCTTCGAAGAAGGTTTAAATTACGAGATGACTAAGTTTGGCGGTTGGAAGTCTTTCTTTTTAGGTGGGGAGGGATTTGTGGCGCGTTTTAAAGGAAAAGGAAAGGTTTGGATTCAGTCTAGAAACGTTCCTTCTTTGGGAAGTTGGTTTAGAAATCAATTACCTCCGATCAAAAGATAAGGGAGAAAAATCTTGAAACACGAAATATTATTAAAACCTGATTTTCCTATCATTCAAGTTCAGTTGAATGACGGAGAATCAATACGCGCTGAATCAGGTGCGATGGTTGCAATGAGCCCCACTGTCAAAATGGTTACAAAAGCGGAAGGTGGAATTTTTGCTTCCGCAAAACGAGCGTTATTGGGTGGTGAATCTTTTTTTCAAAATACGTTTAAATCGGAAGGTGGAACCGGAACCCTTTTTTTGACAAGTTCAACTCAAGGAGATATTGAATACCGCAAAATGAACGGAGAAGATCTGATCCTGAGCCGAGGAGCCTACGTAGCTGGTTCCGAGTCTCTTTCAATTGATAGCAAATGGGGAGGATTTAAAGGTTTTTTTTCCGGGGAAGGTCTGTTCTTTTTAAAAGTTAGCGGAGCTGGGGATTTGTTTTTTTCAAGTTTTGGCGCAATTCATACAATCGACGTAAACGGACAGTATGTAGTGGACACCGGACATATTGTAGGGTTTGAAGGAACTTTGGATTATACGATTCAAAAAGTAGGAGGACTAAAGTCTCTTTTTCTCAGTGGAGAAGGTTTAGTAGCGGTGTTTTCCGGAAGTGGCAAATTATACATTCAATCTAGAAATCAAAATTCATTTGTGGCTTGGGCCAATCAATGGAGAAGAGTGGAAAAGTCCTCTTCTTCTGATTGATTTTCTTCATCTAAGAGCAAGACCATCCAATGTGGGAACTGCTACGAAAATTGAATAACATTAGAACTGCTTAAAGTTCGCAAATTGCCAAATGCGATTTAATTTGTAGGAACTACTGCATTTTATTAAAAATTTTTAAAGAATAATCGCGTAAAATTCTTTGAGATTTTGGTACAAGTCTAAATAAAAAATGTGAGATTTTTTATTTTTAATAGAGTTGTTGAAAAATTCAAATTAACAAAACTTTTTTAGTCGGCTGTTTCCATGAAACAGATGGAGAATGAATTTTCAATAATTCTAATGTTTAGAAAATTCTTTTATTCTTAAATTTGAAAGTAAATTTGCAGTCGTTACTGTAGATCTCATTTTTAAATTTATTCCGATTCCTTTGAACTATTTTCTTTAGTTAAGTCTTTTCTCATTTTCTTACATTTAACTAACGTAGGTTCATGGAGAAAATGAGAAAGGGTTTTTCAAAAATGTGAAATTCTGCAATTTTAGAATTAGTTCGTAAAATTGCAATTTGTGATAGTTCCCACAAATTAAGTCACATTATAAATTTTAAAACATTTATTTTTTGTATGAGTTTCCACATTTTAGGAATTGATCTATAAAATCCAAATCCAACTTTTTCAGAAAAATAAATTCCTTACACCAAACTCACGTTAACTATATTAAGCAATTACCTGAAAATCGATTTTAGATTTAGCAACTCCGTTGATATGTATTTCCAAAACGTGCTTTCCAGGAATGTGAACTCTAGTTGTCATTTGTTTAAACGATTGTTTTTTTTGATAAGAAGCGGATTCGTTAGGTTGAAAAAGTCGTTCTTCTATTTGAAAAACTTTTTTGGAAGTTTTTCCGGAAATTTTTGCGTATTGAATTTTATATTCGATCCTAAGACGGATTTGTTTTGATTGTTCTGATCGGACAGTAAAACTGAAAGAAAGGTCTTTTCCGATTTTGACAATTTTAGATTTTAATTTTAGATTTGAAATTTTTACTTTTACGTCGGAATTAAATTCAAAAATTGCAAGGGCTTTTGAATTTCCAGATTTTAAAAGACCGCGTAACGCGTGTTTTAAAAGTAAATCTCTTTCTTTCGAAAATCCTATCCATCTTTGTGCGATTTTTAAAACTAAATCTGGATGATCTTTAGAAATATCGTTTAAATGATTTGCTACACTTCTTCGCACAACTTCATCTTTGTCGTCTTTTAAGTTCTCCAATATCGGAAATGTTTTTTCAGGAGTTTGTTTTAAACCTGGAATTCCCATTCCCCAGGGTAGTCTTGGTCTACTTCCTTCTGAGGACAATCTACGAACGCCCGGATGTTCATGAGAGGACCACTCCAACATTTGTTTCCAAGTGAGTTCTGGATGTCGGATTAAAAAAGGACGAATCGAAAATTCGCAAGAGACTAATTTCGTAATTCTTTCTATTACTTGCATTGATTCTTTGGGGTAATCGATCCCAAGTATTTCAACTACGTCCCCCAAAAAAATTGTAAGAAAAACTTCCTTTCCCTCAAAAGACTTTTCAAGAGAATCCGTAATTTTAAGAAGACTTTTGGAAAATGGTTTCGGTAATACTTCCGCTAAAACTTCTCCGATTCTTCGAATCCTTTGTTTTAGTTCGAGTTGTTTCCAATCGTTTTGTTTAAATTTTTGAATCCATTCCCTTTCGGAAACGGAAGGAATTTCTTGTGAAAAAGAAATTGCAATTCTTTCTAACACATTTTTTGAATATAAATCTTTGAGTAAATCAGGCATAAAAAAGATTCAGAAAATTTTAAAAATCCGTTCTTAGTAGATAAAGCCGATATAGAATATTCAAATTTATGAATGCTTTTGAGTTTAGGATTTGTTCTAGGATCTAATCTTAAATTTGGAACAGGCTCGTATGTTTTTAATTTCTACCTGGATAGCCGATTACGTCCATAAAAGCAGAAACGGAAAATACCGCTTTTCCGGGACCTGGTTCGCCGTAACCTGGAGGAACTGGTAAATTATATTTTTCGAATGTAGTCTTCCATACGGTCAAAAGTTCGCAAAAATATTCTAAAGGAGGGCCTGCTTGTGTTCCTAACGTTGTATATGGTTCGGGGCACCAAGCTGTAAATCGAGGCATGATACCTTTGGACATAAAAAAATCCAAACCTTCGCCTGTAGAGGTGATTGCCTCCGCAACAGTTGAAAATCCATACGGTTTAGAAAGTTCTACTCCACCTACAAAGTTTGGAATCACGTAAGAAGGACCAAACACTTCTGCAGAATCTACAACTCTGCGAATCCAATTGTCTCTTCCAATATAAGCTTCCTTACCAGGACATATCTTTTGAAATAAATTTTTGTCCCAAACTTCGTAGTTAGGATGATAGACTTGGATTCCTGCATCTTTAAATTTTTTACAGTCTTCTATTTCCCAAGCTTGAGAAACAATTTTACCCATCCATCTGCCCGGAAATTTAGATTCGATCGCTTGTGCATAATCTAGATAAAAATCAATTTCATTTTTTTTCTTTAAGGAAGTAATCACACTTCCACCGGTAATTGTATAAACTTTTGCTGTATCATCTTCCGAATCAATCCAAGATAAAACTTCTAAAATATCTTCTATATCTTTAACACCTGTATAAGGGCGCCCGGCATTTTTTTGCTGACGATAGTTATGATTAATGTCACAGTAAGCACATTCTTCTTCCTTACCAAAATACTGACAGTTTCTAAAAACCGTAAGATAAATTAAATAACCCCATTCGATTACAGGTGCAATTTCTCCCGGGATTTTTCCGTTTTTAGTTTTATGACGATACCAAGCAGGAAGAGGAGGAAATTCCAAATCTCCTAAAAAAGTTTCTCCAAGATAAAGAGCCGGTTTGCCATCTGAAGATTTTTTTACTTTGTAAGGAGAATTTAGATTATTCCGAGTTGAGATGACTGTAGGAAGCAGATCAAAATGACCACCAGAAACTTTGATCTCTTCGGGAGCTTTTACTTCTCCCAGTTCGGAAAGAGGAATATGATCAAAAGAGAATATAAAATAATCTTTGGTTTTATAAGGATCGGTTATTTCAAAAACTTCTTTGAGAAAATGAATTCCTTGTCTAAGAATATCTTGTTTAACAATTGCTTCGATCGGAATGGATTTATATTTTTTTTCCATTTCTTCTAAAAGCGAAATAGTAGAAACTTGGCGAACTGAATTTGTAACTTCCATCTCGATTCGACATTTTCCCTGAAGATACTGAAATGACACGCAGTTTTTTAGGAGCTTTATCACTGATCTCTATAAAATTAAGCGTTTTCAGCTTTTATCCCAAAAACCATTTTAGAATAAAAGATTAGGTATTTTTGTTGTATAGTTCTGAACCGTTTCCACATGTCTATTTCGTTTGAGCAAAACTGGATATTTTGACTACTATATTTAGTGGTGAGTTGTGGGTTTTCTTCAAAAGGCAATCATTTAGATGAATTCCTATGATATAACGCGAGCAAGGGCGTAAGAGATTTGTTTTATAAAAAACCTGATTTTTCCGTAAGAAATAAATGTAACTCCCCGGCTCGAACCACAAAAAATAAATTTAAAAATTTATGATGCGACTTAATTTTTAGGAGCTCTCACAAATTTATAATTTAAACGTAGGCTCGTGATAATAATAAAAGAATGCTAAAAAATTATAGATCCTTCGATATAACGGTTTCTGTGAAAGCTCACATTCACACTTTTTATTAAAACTTTAAAACCCGCGAAATGAAGACTAATTTTCTAAATTCAAATTGACTCATTTGTAGAAAAATACGCGAATCAATATCATGTTTCAGATGGGTGATTCTTTTCTTTCTGATTTTTTTAGAATTGATTCTTCTAAATTTTTTCTCTCAAAATGGAAGTTCCGATCGATCTTGTTGTCGTTACTGTTTAAATTTTTTTACAATCTTGAAAATTTTATAACTCGTTTTATCCGATTGGGTTTCTGTTTCAAAATGTTTTTAACGATTCTTTTATTCTGGGTTGTTTCTATTTTTACGTTTGATTCTTCATTGATCGCAAAGAATAAACAATTTAAAGGAAATATCGTAAAAACGAAAATCGGATACGTTCTGGTTGCAGATGGATTTCAGGAACCAACGGATATCCAATTTTTTCCGGGAGATTCAAAACGAATGATCGTTTTGGAAAAAAGAGGAAAGTTGATAGAGATTGATTTAACTACAAAGATCAAAACTCTTAGAGCCGATTTTACGGGCCAGATAGAAACTCGTTCTGAAGAAGGACTTTTAGGTCTTGCGTTTTCTCCGGATTTTCAAACGGATTCTAAGTTTTTTGTAAATGTAATCGTAAAAGAAGGAGGTAAAGATTATTCTAAAATTTTAGAATTTGAATGGAAAGATCATTTAGTTCAAAAAATTGAACATTCAAAAAGAATAATATTAAAGTTGGAACAACCCTATTCGAATCATAACGGAGGACAACTCGCGTTTGGTCCAGATCGAAAACTGTACGTAGGTTTTGGAGACGGAGGAGGGGCAAACGATCCGTATAAAAACGGACAAAATCCAGGTACATTTTTAGGTAAATTATTACGAATTCTTCCTAATCCACACGACTCAGGAGCTGCTTATAAAGTTCCGGAGGACAATCCATTTGTACATCGTCCCGGTTTTTTACCCGAAATTTGGAGTTATGGTTTTCGAAATCCTTGGAGATTTTCTTTCGATAAACTTACCGGTGAACTGTATTTAGCCGATGTAGGACAAAACGAATTTGAAGAAATCGATCTGATTCAAAAGGGAGGTAATTATGGTTGGAACATTCGAGAAGGGTTTCATTGTTTTAAAAACAACCCAGATTGTATAGAAAATTCTTTAATCGATCCAATTCATGAATATTCTAGAGAGGAAGGTCAATCGATTACGGGTGGTTATGTGTACAGAGGAAAGGAAATACCAAAACTTGTAGGTTTCTATCTATACGGAGATTTTGTAACCGGTAAAATCTGGGCTTTAAAACAAAAAAACGGTAAAAAAATTTCTAATGAATTGGTTATGCAGATTCCGTTTCAAATCAGTACTTTTGGTCAAGATATATCCGGAGAGGTATATTTTACCGACTTTGGTTCAGGAAATATCTTTCGTATAATAAAAAAAAATTGAAAGATTTGCGAAAAATGATTCTATTGCTTGTTGAGAAACAATAGATAGAGGCTGCCCCACCGCAGTTCTGTTATCAATCCAATCTTAAGGAAAATGGGTATGAAGAAGTTCTTAATCGTTTTCTCAAGCGTATTGACCACTAGTTTTCTCGTGTTTAACGCTTGTAAGAAACCTACCGAAAGTTCCAAGGCAGCTGCTACTAGTAAAGGAAATAGTCCTTCCGCCGTTGTTGTATTCAGCGTAGGAGAAGCTAAAATTCTTCACGCGGATTTAACCGAAGAAAAAGCTGCTTTAGGCGCGAGTTTAAAAACTGGGGATAAAGTTAGTACAAAACAAAAGTCTAAAATTGACATCCAATTTGCGGATGGATCTGCAATTCGAATTTCCGAAAATTCGGTTATCGACTTTGACGCGCTTTCCATCAATTCCCACGGCAATTCAGATACAAGACTTGCACTTGTTTCTGGAAAAGTTTTTGCAAAAGTTAACAAGGCTTCGAAAGAAGATCAGTTTTCGGTGGTTACTCCAACTGCCATCGCTGGTGTGAGGGGAACTTCCTTTATCGTAGACAGATCTAAATCAGACAAAGCAGTTGTGAAAGTTTTAGACGGAGCAGTGGCAGTGGCTCCACGTGTTGTGGTTTTAGAAGGATTGAGCGATGAAGAAATTGCAAAGAATGACGAACTGAAAAAGATCCAGCAAACCGTTGCTTCTTCAGAGATCGTTTTGGAGAAAAACCAAGCTTCCGTAGTAAAGGCGGATGAAAAATCTTTGGATGTAAAAGATACTTCTAAGATCAGTGAAAAGAACATTACCAGCGTTGTGAAAAAATTGGATAATTCTGGGATTTCTAAGAAGGAAGAAGAAGAAATTCGTACGATTGTAACCGTAGATAAGGATACTACGGAAAAGATGGTTCGACTGAATGAAGAATCTTCAGGAAAAGTTGACGAACAAAAAGCCGCCGCCTTAGAAGCTGAGAGAAAAAAATTAGAAAGTGAAGTAGCAGCTCGTCAAGAAGAAGAGGCTAAGAAATTCAAACAAGTATTGATCTCTGCTCCCAAAGAACTGAAGTCCAGCAAAGATATCGTAAACTATTACGAAAGAATCGAAAAGATTATTATGATGGATGGATCTTCTATGATCGGTGCTATTGTAGATCAACAAGGATCAACAATGATCGTTCATACAGAACAAGGAATCAAAAAGATCAATCAAGCTGATGTTCAAGAAGTAATTTATGACTTCCAAACAAAAGCTAAATTCTGATAACAGAGACTGAAATTTACTCTGGTGGAAAAAACTCGGGTTGAAAAACTCGAGTTTTTCTTTGTACATTAGAGTGGTTAAAAAATGAGTCTCTATCAGTTTCCATTTCATGGAAACTATCGATTGAAGTAGTTTTGTTGATCTGAGCTAACTCTATTCTAAAATTTGCTGGAATGAATCCTTTTTGAAGTATTACCAAAAACTTCCGCTGTTTGCGTATTTTTTGTCCACTTGCAATTTTTTGAATCGTTCTTTCTTCTCAAAAATATCATACAATAAAATTGAACGAAAATTCTCTTTGATTTTATAGAGCTGATTCGTTATTCCAGAACTACATCATAAAGTGCTCATAAATAGTTTACACTTTCGCAATGTGGATTCAACATAAGAAAAATTGGAGAGAATCTGGTATTGCCGAGGCGTGTTTTTTAGTTCCAGTGAATGAATTGTATGAAAGAAACGTAATGCAATATTTCGTCTTTGTTTCAATTTAATTGGTTAGTTTTTGCATTGGATTACATTAAATTTACGTTAGACTACGTTTTATAATAAGCGTTTAGATATTCAATTTTATGAGAATGTAATAGTGAAATGTATCATCTATTCATTTTAATCAAAAAAGAAAGATTAATTTTTTAGTAATTCTATTATAAAAATGAAACTCAACTTTTAAACTTCGAATCTCTGGTTCCAGAGAAAATCAATTGATTCTAGAATTTCTTCCATATCGATAAGCATAACTTTTTTTTGCCAATAAAGGATCATTTTATTTTTTCCAAATCGATTGATTTCTGCCCAATGAGCTTTCAAATCTGGAATCAAATTGATTGTTTTTTCTAAAAGTTCTTTAATTTCAGATCTGCTGATTTGAGTTTCTCTGTTAGAAAGAAATCGAATTATGGAATGATAAATAAGTTTTTTAATTTCTTCGGAAGGTGGGCCTAAGTGAGAACTTTCTATTGGTTCCATGGAATTTGCTCGTCCGCGTGATAAGAACTTCTTACAAGGGGTCCCGAAAAAACTCCCTTAAAGCCGATGGACTTTCCGTATATTCGTAAATCTTTAAATACTTGGGGAGCTATGTATTCTTTTACGGGAAGATGGGTTGGGGTCGGTTGTAAATACTGTCCCAGTGTCAAAAGGGAAACTCCGACACTTGCAAGATCTTGCATGCATTCTTTTACTTCTTTTAAAGTTTCTCCCATACCCAAAATCAAACCACTTTTTGTCAAAAAACCTTTTTGGGAAGCAATTCTCAAAACGTCTAAAGAACGTTCGTATCTTTTTTGAGGAGCTACTTCCGGAAAAAGTCTTTTTACAGTTTCTAAGTTATGATTGAATACGTCTGGATTACATTCGAAGATGATTTCTAAAGCTTCTTGTTTTACCTTCAGATCTGGAATCAAAAGTTCTATCTTACAATCTGGAAGTACTTTACGAATCTCTTTTACTGTTTTTGCAAAATGAGTTGCACCTCCGTCTTCAAGATCGTCCCTATTGACTGCGGTAATAACTACGTGTTTGAGACCTAAAGCGATCGAAGATTCTGCCACTCTTTTAGGTTCTTCTGGATCAAGAGGAAAAGGTTTTCCAGAAGCTACATCACAATACGAACAACGTCTTGTACAAATATCTCCACCTAACATATAAGTTGCCGTTTTTCTGGACCAACAGTGATTTAGGTTTGGACACGAAGCACTTTCGCAAACCGTATTGAGTTTTTTTTCTTTTAGAGAATCTCTTACAATTGCGACCGAGTTATTTTTTGGATCGGGGAAACTAAGTTTTACCTTGAGCCAATCCGGTTTTTCAGGAGCATTTTGAAAAGAATGAGTACGAGGTTTTTTTTTAAGAGGATTCATACATTCAATACTTTTTGCCTGGTAAACGGCAAAGTCTTTGCTTCTATCCTTAAATATTTGTAAAACCGGTCAACGAAAGTTTTAGGTAGAAGATTTTTTGAATCTTTCTGAAATGGAAGAATATATGCGGCATTTAGAGATTCGATTGAATCGTTTTCTTGCGGATTGTGGTCTTGGTTCTCGTAGAAAAACGGAGGAACTGATTCAAAAGGGTTTGATAGAGATCAACGGCAAACGAGTGACAAATTTGGGAACCAAGATCGATCCTGAAACGGACGTGGTTTCTTATTTAGGAGATGTAGTAAAACCGATTGTAGAACC
This sequence comes from Leptospira noguchii serovar Panama str. CZ214, assembly GCF_000306255.2. GTDB lineage: Bacteria > Spirochaetota > Leptospiria > Leptospirales > Leptospiraceae > Leptospira > Leptospira noguchii. Next base: position 31,505 of record NZ_AKWY02000031.1, on the reverse strand, counting down.
TAAAAAGATTCTAATTTTTAATAAGCCTATCGGGTATCTTTGTTCTCATGCAGATCGTTTTCACGAAAAAACGATTTTTTCCATTTTGCCTTCTACTTATAAAAATTTTAAAATTGCAGGACGTCTAGATCTCAATTCGAGAGGACTTTTGATCTTAACCAACGACGGTGAATTGGCCCAAAAGATTACACATCCTTCCAACGGTTCAGAAAAAGAATATCTCGTGACTTTAAAATACGACCCGGGAGAAACGTTGATTCAAGCCGCTTTTCAAAAAGGGATTTTGGATGCAGGGGAAATTCTACATGCAAAGATGGTTAAACTAGTCCCCGGAAAAAAATGTATGTATCGAGTAATTCTTGAGGAAGGAAAAAAAAGACAGATCAGAAGGATGTTTCACTGTCTTAGGGCGAGTGTGGTCGATCTTCAAAGAATTCGAATTGGTCGACTAGAATTAGAAAAATTTAATTTGGAAGAAGGGCAATATCTTCTGACCGAAACTGGAATTTGGAAATGAACTTTATCAGCATTGAATTTCTTTTATTTTTTTTAGTGTTTTATCTGATCTACTGGAATATTCCAGAAATGGGTAGAAAGTATCTTTTGATCCTTGGGTCTGCATTTTTTTATTCCATATTCAGTTTAAATTTTTTATTTCATCTTACTTTAGTCGTTCTAATGAATTGGTGTTTGTACAGATTTTTTTATGAAAAATTTTGGTACGTAAAATCTGTCGTTATATTCAATCTTTTGAATTTAGGTTTATTCAAATATTTTTATCTACTTATGGAGTTTATAGGTTTTGTATTTTCGATTCCGTTGTTTCAAGAAAAAACGTCCCTGGATTCTAAATTTTCTGCCTTGTTGAATTTAACAGGATTCGAAGTGATTCTTCCGGCAACGATCAGTTATTACACGTTTCAATTGATTTCTTTTGCGGTGGATTCTAAACGGGAAGGTTTTGATAGAAAGGTTTCTATAACCGGATTTTTTTCTTTTATCTTTTTCTTTCCGGTGATGATTGCAGGACCGATTCTAAGATTTGATCAAGTTAGAAAACAATTTGAAAATCCTACAATGACTTCTTCTAAATTGATAGACGGTTTATGGCTTTTTTTAAGAGGCCTGGTTAAAAAAGGACTGTTATCGGCTGCGATTCTTCCTTTGATTGCGCCTGCATTTTTATCTCCAAAAGACTATTCAGGGGTTGCACTTTTACTGACTTGTTTTCTTTTTGCGGCTAATCTTTACTTTGACTTTTCGGGACTTACTGATATGGCGCGAGGAATCGGAAAGTTGATTGGATTTGAATTACCCGAAAACTTTAAGGCGCCATTTTTCTTTCAAAATTTTGGAGACTTATGGCGTAGATGGCATTTAACGTTTTCTCTTTGGATACGGGATTATATTTATATTCCGTTAGGTGGATCTAGAAAAGGCGAATTTAGAACCTCAATTAACTTAATCGTAACGTTTATGTTAGGCGGACTTTGGCACGGAGCTAATTTAAATTTTTTAATTTGGGGTTTACTCACAGGGATTTATCTTTCTTTAGAAAGATTGTTTGAGGTTCGAAACTGGAAGGTATTTCCAGAAATTCCGTATGTAAAGCCGGTTTTACGTTATCTATTTGTGCTTTTAGTATATTCCATTTCTTGGACTTTCTTTTTTACTCCGAATTTTAATTCTGCAATTTCTTCTATTGTAAGAATTTTGACGTTCCAAAAAGGACAATCTTTAACTGGACTTGAAACCGGAATGTATATGCTGTTTTTCTTATTTTTCTTTCATGTTTCAGAGGAATGGCCAGAAAAATATTCGGTTCCAGAAAAATGGAAGGCTGGACTTTTACCGATTTTAGGACTTTTGATCCTTTTTATTATGGTTGGAATGAATGCAGGGAATGCAGACTTTTTTTACTCTAGATTTTAACGGATTCTAATTGATGAAAAAAATTTATATCTATTATCCCATTTTATTTCTTGGGTTTGTGTTTTGTTTAGATAAAGTATTTACTCTCGAATATTTTCGAAAAAATTTTATTCAAGCTGGAAATACAGTCTATTATACTCAAAGAAAATCGCTTTTTGAAAAGTTGATTTTGGATAAAGATTTAGAAGGTAAATCTTTGGCGCTTGCTTTTGGAGATTCTAGGGCTTATCCATATTCCTCTATGGGAATCGAACAGAAATTGCAAAAAGATTGGGTGTTGTATAATTTTTCGGGTCCTCAAGCGGTTCCGGCTTATGGTCTTTATTGGTTTGAGAAAATTATCAAACAGGGCCTAAAACCTAAATTAGTATTTTATGTAGTGAGTCCGGAAGGTTTTGACGATACCAAGGGAATTTTTTACGATCCGTTTTTAAAATACGGAGCGGACGACGAATTTTTACTTAAGTATATGGATCAGATTCCGTTTGAAGATCGTAAGAAGTTGTTTTTAGATCGTCTTTTTGCTGTTAGGCGAATTAATCCGGATCTAAAACTTTTTATAAAAAGATTTCAGGAGAAAAAACTTTCTGAATACAATTCTGCATTTAACACTGATTATATGGTATTGAATTTAAAACGCGGGGAACAATTTGCTTATACTACTTTTGTAAACGATCCTGATCGTTTGGAAAAAGACGCGGCGAGAATCCGAAATTTATATCTTTCTACGTTTATTCTTGGATCGACCCAGTTCTTTTTTGTGGAACAATTTTTGAAACTGGCAAAAGAAAATGATGTAAAAGTTTATCTCATTTGGCCAAAGGTTTATGAAACGTATCGAAAACGTTATTATGAATTAGAAATGGAAAAAATCTGGTGGCCTAAAATTGAAAATCTTGCAAAACGTTATTCAGCCGTTCCTGTGGATCTAAATACACAAACTTCTTGTAATTTATTTTACGATGCGTCCCATCAATCGATTATGTGTTTTTTAGAATCTATGAAATTGATGATAGACGATTATTACGGTTTTAAAAAAATATTATTACATTAAATTTTGATTTCTGTGTTTGCACATAAAAAATTTTATTACTTTAAATTAATGTAAGTTCGGCTTAAAAAATCCATGATTCATTTTTCTGAAATAAGTTGGATTTAAATTTTACAAATCGATTCCTTATATGTAGGAATTACTGCAAATCATGATTTTACAAAAAATTTTATATAATATGAATTCGATATAATGCGAAAGGGATCGATGAATGAACTAAAGCAAAACTCTCTCCTGAATGCCGATCCTTAGAGAGGCATTCGCTGAGTTTCTCGGGTCGCGTTAACTCAGCAAAACGCTTCCTATGGGTCGCGTTAACTCAGCAAAACGCTTCCTATGGGTCGCGTTAACTCAGCAAAACGCTTCCTATGGGTCGCGTTAACTCAGCAAAACGCTTCCTATGGGTCGCGTTAACTCAGCAAAACGCTTCCTATGGGTCGCGTTAACTCAGCAAAACGCTTCCTATGGGTCGCGTTTTAGGGTCAATAAATTGGAACTAAAGACAAAATTATTGTATTATGTTTCTTTTATTCAATTTATTGACCATAGCTGAGAGCCCGGTCCGGCTGCTTCTGGCAGCCGGATTTGCTCAAGTTTTCTTACGTTATATAAAGTAAATTATTTCGTATAAATTTGTTAAATTTCTTCAAAAGCAAAATCAATTTTTTGCTGCCTAAAATTAAAAGCGATCTGATTTAAGAATTCTTTTCGAATAGAGCGAGTGGAATTTCGAAAAGAAACGATGAGTTGTTGGTCGGTCTGAAGAATTTGTATTTCTGAAAGTTTGTCGTTAGTAAAAAACGTCGTATTGAATTCATTTTGCAGGGACGTTTCTGAAAGTTTATAATTTCCATTTTTCAAAATGAAAGTTTTTAAAATTTGCATCTGCTCCGTTGTAGCCGAGTGAAACAGTTATATTCAATACTCATGATCGGTTCTTTTTTCTTCTTAAAATTCTAAAGTTCGATTTGGGAACTCAGCTTTGGTTTAAAACAAAAATGGATATTGTATTTTGTTTATTAGATAAAAATAACGACCGTAAAATTCGCACGATTTAGAAAATTTTAAAATCGTGCGTTTTGTTTAATTACCACTTTAGTTTTTTAGAATCTTCTAAAAATTTTTCTAATCCGATGTCGGTTAACGGATGTTTGAAAAGTTGTAAAAATGCGGAATGGGGCATAGTCGCGCAGTCGGCTCCTCTAAGAGCGGATTCTTTTAAATGTATTGGACCACGAATGGAGGCAGCTAAAATTCTAGTATCATATCCGTAGTTATCGTAAATTTCTCTGATTTCGGAAATGAGTTCCATTCCATCCCAACTCGTATCGTCTACTCTACCGATAAACGGAGAAATAAAAGTAGCTCCCGCTTTTGCTGCAAGTAAAGCTTGAGGGGCGGAAAAACAAAGGGTTACATTTGTAGGAATATTTCTTTTTGTTAATTCTACGACCGTTTTAAGGCCTTCTGGAATTAAAGGAACCTTGATCACTACGTTTTCAGCGATTTCCACGAGTTCGAGTGCTTCTTTCATCATACCGTCAAATTTTGTAGAAAGCACTTCTGCGCTCACCGGACCGGAAACGATCGAACAAATTTCTTTGATTACTTCTTTAAAACTTCTTCCAGACTTTGCGATCAGAGAAGGGTTGGTGGTAACTCCGTCTACAAGTCCATAAGATGCTATTTCTTTGATTTCATCTACGTTTGCCGTATCTAGATATAATTCCATATATAAGCTCCATAAAAATAGAATGTGCTTATAACATTTGAGGAAAGCTAGGTGGAGTCAATAGAATTATTATACTACAGACAAATTGAGTCTATTTGAAATCGTTCAGTGTTATTCTTTACGGTTATATAAAAGTTTATGGAATCAAATCTCGAAGAGTTTTGATTTCTTCCGCACTGAAAAATTCTTTGTATTCTTTTTCAATCTGAAATTTAATAGAAGAACTGAAATAATCTACTCTTCTGGTAAAAGGCATTTTTTTATATGCTTCTTTCCATTGAATCACATAACCACCTTTGGGAGGGGATTGTTTTTCATCTGTTTTTTCCCAAAGAACGGCTCCTCCGATTTTATTCTCTGCCAAAGATTCTTTTTTAGGTTTTCCGTATTTTTGTTCTAGTTTCTGTTGCACTTCTTTGCCGGGAAGATAACGAAATAAAACTCCGACGGAAAATAAAACTCCAGGAGAAGAATGATTTTCTTCTTCCATCTCTGATTTATTTTCAGTAGTGACTGGTTGTCTTTGGTCTTTGGGTCTGGATTCGGTTACAATTTTAGGAGTAGAATAAAAACGATAAGAATATAAAATTCCATTTCTACGAATCAGAAGAGTTTTTTCTTTGTCTTCGTAGACGATTTCCACCTTTTCGTCGTTTTGCGGATTGGTGGAAAGAGATAAAAATTTTTCGCGTAAGTTTGCATAACTTTCTCCCCACGAAGATTCTGCGAACCCTTCTAATAAATTGATTGCTTGTTGTGTTGTGTTGGTCGGTTGTCTCCGATTTGGCGTTGAGGTTTCGTCCGGAAGTTGTGCAAAAAGTACAGTTGTAGGAATCAGAATGGAAAAAAGTAGAAGTGCAAAAATTCTCATATTCTACCTATCGGCAGTTTTTAGGGAAATTCATTCAGAATCTTCTTGGAAGGAACGGTTTTTCGAACCTGAAAATTGGATTCCTCCAATCTTTACTTTTCCATTCCAACGTAAAACGAGTAAAACAGAAATGATAGATATATTCGGAAAAACGAATAAAAACGAAATTTCATGGAATAATCCATAAACCGCAAGATTAGACGCAATTACCGAAATAGAACACCCGCTTAAAATGGCGACTTCCTGTTCTAAAAATCGAACTAAAAAATGATTTGGATTTGTAGAAGGAAGATCTTTCAAAATCAGCTCTACAAGAATTCCATACGTAGTGAGTAGGGTCACAGGTAATAGAAAAGATAGAAAAAAATAATTTCCAAATGAGTCCGCGTAATGAGGTGCGCCTATCATTCCTCCTAAAAGTGTCCAAAGGTAGGAAACAAATGCAGAAACAAAAAATGCAATTGCAGCGTATTGTAGACTTCCATCGGATTCCAAAAGTTTAATAAACTCGTCCGGGATAATTCGTATCCAGTCGACTAACTCTAATTTATCGAAAGATTCTCTTCCAGATAGAAATAGAAGTTTAAAGTAATAACTCGCTAAAATGAGTAATACCAAAACGATTCCGAAAAAGATTAGATAGAGTAGAAATTCCATAATTAGTGTCTAAAGTGCCTCATTCCAGTAAAAACCATAATCAATCCGTGTTCATCTGCAGCTTGAATTACTTCTGTGTCTCGAACAGATCCACCGGGTTGGATGATCGCTTTTGCTCCCGCTTTTGCCAAAGCATCAATTCCGTCTCGGAATGGAAAGAATGCATCGCTTGCAACATAAGAACCTACTACGGAAAGACCTACGTTCAATGCTTTGTTGGCGCCTAACTGCACTGAGTCGACTCTGGACATTTGCCCCGCTCCAATTCCGAGAGTTGCGTTTTCTTCTGTATAAACGATTGCATTGGACTTAATAAAACGAACACAAGACCAAGCAAACATCAAACCACGAATATCATCGGGAGAAGGTTGTTTTTTAGTGACTACTTTTAAATCTTTTTCGGTGATTGTTGTATAGTCTCTATCTTGTATCAGTAAACCGTGATGGATCGGTCTTAAATCTAATTCGTCAAGAGCTTCTTTGAAATCTTGAATTTCTATTAAACGAATATTTGGTTTTTTAGAAAATAGTTCAAGAGCCTCTGGAGTGAATTTTTGAGCAATCACTCCTTCTACAAAGTTTTCGGTGATCAAAGTGGCAAGTTCTCCGTTTACTTGTCCCTTAATTCCAATGACTCCTCCGAATGCAGAAATAGGATCAGTTCTTCTTGCAAGTTGAAAGGCTTCTAATGGATCGTCTGCGTAGGCGATTCCACATGGATTGAGATGTTTAATGATACATACTGTATTTTCTGGAAGAAGACTAGAAATATGAAAAGCCGCATCAAAATCTAACATGTTGTTAAACGATAACTCTTTTCCTTGCAAAGGCGAAAAGTCGCTTTTTACAAAAAGTGGTTCGTAGAACGCTGCGGCTTGGTGGGGATTTTCACCATATCTCAGTTTTTGTTTTTTAATAAAAGAAAGATTGAGAACATCTGGGAAAACTTCTCCAGATCGTTTATGGAACCAAGAAGAAATTGCAGTATCATACATTGCAGTATGAGAGAACGCTTTTCTCATATAACCCGCGGAAACTTCTTCAGAAATTCCATCGGAAGAAATTAGATTTTGAACTTCTTTGTAGTCGTTCGGATCGGTGAGCACTAAAGTATGTTTATAATTTTTAGCGGCGCTTCGAATCATAGAAGGTCCGCCTATATCTATGTTTTCGATTGCTTCTTCGAGTTGAACTTCTGGTTTAGAAACGGTTTTTAAAAAAGGATATAAGTTGACTACGACTAAATCTATTTTAGGAATTTTTAATTCTTCCATTTTTTGTTTATGAGCCGGATTGGAAATTACACCTAACAAACCTCCATGAACTTTAGGATGAAGGGTTTTCACTCTTCCATCTAAAATTTCTGGAAAACCTGTGTAATCATCGATTGCTATGGCTGCAATTCCGTTGTCTTTAAAAAGTTTTAAAGTTCCACCTGTGGAGATAATTTCCACTCCGTTTTGATTGAGAAACTGTGCAAATTCCACTATACCGGATTTATCGCTGACGGAGATGAGGGCTCTTTTGATTTGTATCATTATTTATCTAATTTTTACCTTTCTATTTTGAATCGTAAGTCTATCTTCGCAAAAGTATTGAACCGCGAGTGGTAGTATTTTATGTTCCTCTTTAAGAATCTCTAAAGTCAAATCTCTTTCCGTCATTCCTTCTTCGATTTTCACGACTCCTTGTAGAATGATTGGACCTGAGTCTACGCCTTCATCTATAAAATGGGCGGTGCAACCAGCAATCTTAACTCCATATTCCAAGGCTTGTTTTTGTGCGTTTAAACCTGGAAAGGCGGGCAAGAGAGATGGGTGAATGTTGATGATTCGATTTGAAAACGTTTGAACAATTTGGTTCTTAAGAATCCTCATATAACCTGCGGTCACGATAAGGTCTGGTTTGATTTCTAAAAGAAGTTGAAAAAGTTTTGTATGATATTCCGATTTATCTGAAAAGGAAGAGAAGTTTATGACTTGAGAAGTAAGTTCGAACTCTTGGGCAATTTCTAAAGACTTGGCATCTGGATTGTCGCAAATCAGTGTTTGTGCAGTTCCTGGAATCTTTCCCGTTTTGATGTTTTGTAAAACCGCTCTGAGATTGGAACCTCTTCCGGAAGCTAAAAATACGATCTTTTTTTTAGTTTTTGTAAACAGAGTTGCCAATAGAATTTTATCCGTATAAAATCGAATCGTTTTCGAATTCGTAAAAAAATGCAGTTTGGAAAACTTTAAGCGACAATTTGTCTAACCAAATGAGATAAAAGCTCATGGAATTGTTGATGTTAAAATTTGCCCCAGAACGTTAAAGGAAATTGAATCTGATCTTTCGGCAACTTTGTAAAAATATGCGATAGTTCCAACAAATTAAGTCTCTTTGGAGGATTTAGACGTTTTGGTGTTATTTTTTATTATTTCAGAGTTCCCACATTTTACGGTTTTGGTTACGATTTTTGGATGAATTCTACGCTTTTTTAGTTTTCGAATTTTTAAAACCGTTTAAAGTTTTGAAAGAAACCGCAAGAATGTTCAGACCCAGCATTAAGGAGCCAAACATTTTTGTCGAAAAGTATTTCAGGAGAGATACATGTCACTTGCCAGAAAATCCACAGCGACCGTTGAACAATATAAATCCAACGAAATCTCGACTGTCAGTCAAGGAAAACTGATCGTCATGCTTTATGACGGTGCGATCCGTTTTCTAAATATCGCTCTGGAGAATAATACTCCCCGGAAATACGATGTGGTAAACAATCATATATTGAAAGCCGGAGAGATCGTTACCGAACTTATGCTTGCGCTCAATTTAGAACAAGGTGGGGAAGTGGCTAACAACCTCCTAGGAATTTACGTTTATATTAAAAAACGCCTTCTAGAAGCAAATATGAAGAAGGATTCCGAAATCATCCAGGAAATTATTAAATATATGGAAGATCTAAAATCCGCTTGGGAAGAAATAGAGAAAAAAGAGAAATCGAATGTTGTTTCGGCGCCTTTCCAAAGTTCTAATCGTGGAAGTGGCTTATCTATTCAGGGGTGAATTTTGTCGGATTATCCAGATCAAAATCTAATCGTTCTTTACCGAGATAAGATTTTACTTTTAGACCAATTGATTTCTAACCAGAAAAGACAAATTGAAGTATTTGGTTTTGGAGACGGAGAAGGTGCGACAAAAATTGAAGACTCTAATCTAAAAGTGATCCAGCAACTTTGTTCTTTAGATCGTTTGATAGAAAAGATGGAAGAGGCAGTTCCACAAACTTCTCAACTAATCGAACTTACAGAAGTTCTATTCCAGAAGATGGAAGAGTCCAGGTTTCTACATTCTCAAACCGAAAAAAAGATGAAAGAAACCCTAAAAGAATATCAGAAAGAATTGAATCAGGTACAAGTTCAGATTCAATTAAAACGCCATCTCAGACAGGACTATTGGAAAACGGGGACTTGTTAGAAAGAGCGCTTGAGTTCTTTGGTTTAAAACCTGGGTTCAATGAAGAGGATCTAAAAGAACGTTTTTATTTTCTTTCTAAAAAATACCATCCCGATACGGGAGAATTTTCAAACGATTCTCTATTTAAAGAACTAATTGAATACAGAGATGTTCTTCAATCTTATTTAGTACAAAAAACATTCCAAAAATCAAATGTTTCTCCGGGGCCAAAAAATTCTAATCAAGAAGATTATAATATTTATAAGAACGCTAGAGAAATTTACGATTTTGCCATTCACGAATATTATAAAATTACTGAAGGAAACCCTATTTTTTTAAAGGGAAATGAAAATTTCGCTCTGCGTAAATTAAGACAATCTCTTGAAATTTCCAAATCTAAATTTGAGGAATTGATCGTTTTGTATCCTCAGAGTATTTGGGTCGCTGACTCAAAACGTACCCTCGAAAAAATAGAGATTTGGTTTAAGGAACCCTGAGCGAATTGGAAGGCATGGAAAAAACAAAACCGGTAGCGGTTCCGTTTGTGATACTGACTACCAAAACCTGAGAACGTAGAGTTAGATATTGACCTGAAGTTACTGAAACTTGCATTTTACAGATTCGATTTGTATTTTCTCCGGTTCCGATTGCGGCTAAAGGACCTTCGTTGGGACTCAACTCGATAGAATATTCCAATGGTTGATTTGGTAAAATATTTAGAATTCCATTCATACATTCGATTCCCGAATTTAGATCTGCTGGAAATCTAGAATTGTATTCCGTATTGCCCACATACAATTTATAACCGTCAAATAGAAGTTCTGGGTTTCCAGCTCTCAGTCTGAGTTCGTATCCAGTTGCAATAGGTACAATACTGATCAAAGTAGGTGGAGTGGAAATCAGACGTGTAGTAGAATAATGAGGACATCCGATAAAAAGAAAAAACATCGTAAATATAAGTAAAAAATAAAGTCGTTTCAAAAAGAAATATACTCCCTCCAGCCAAACTTTTCAGCCTGCTGATCTGTTATTGAAAAGAGTGGAAATCGTAGTTTAGGTGTCACCCGATTTTCTTCCGGTAAATTCCACTTCAATTCTGCTAGAAGTTTATTTCCCTTCCGGGTGTTGCAATTTTTGCAGGCCGCGACTAAATTTTCCCAAGAATTGAATTCTTTGGGTCTTTCTTTTTTGGGAACGTTCTCCCATCTACTTCTAGGAATTACGTGATCCAATGTAAGTTTAGAACTTGGAAATTTTTTACCACAATAGACGCAGTGATAATTATCTCTTTGGAATATGTTTTCTCTAGAAACTTTATCTTTTCTGGGAGGGACTTTATAATAGTCTCTTAAAAGTATAATTCTAGGTGCTGTAAATCTTAGTTTTTCGGATCGAATGAAAAGGTTTTTATCATCCTTGATGAGTTGCGCTTTTTCAAGAATAATTAGGATGAGGGCGTCTTTGACCGACCGGATCCCAATGGGGACGTAACCGGCATTCAGCACAAGCACCGGCTGCGCAAGAATGTCCATAACTGGTCAAACAATATTCGGTACTCGGAAGATGTAAAGAAATTCTCTGGTTTAAGAACGTTTCTTGCGAATCCAATAAACGATTCCGAATAACAAAAAAGCAGTTCCTAAAAATCCAAATACTAAAAGTTGTCCATTGTGAACCCAATTCATTAGAATATCAAAGTTGTAAGCTCCGAAATATCCAAGATAAACCCAAACCGGAACAGAAATAACCGCTGCTAGAAAATCTAAGATTACAAAACGGTAGAACGAAATTCGGTCTGAGGTACCTGCAGTGAGATAAATAGGCATCCTGAGGCCTGGCATAAAGCGCGCCATGAATGTAACCCAGTTTCCATAGCGAGAAATTTTATCTTGAACCTTGGCAAATCTTTCAGGCGTGACAATTCTAGAAATCATAGGGATTTGAAGTACACGAACTCCGTAGATTCTACCGATTAAAAAAACGGAACTGTCTCCAATGAGTACTCCCGCCATTCCAATTAGGAACATAAAATGAGGATCTGCTTTTCCAAGTCCTGCGATTACCCCTCCGGAAACGAGAGAAATATCTTCTGGAACAGGGAGTCCAAATCCACAAAGAATCAATACTAAAAAAACGGCAATATATCCGTATTCGGAAAATACGTTCACAAGAATATTTAAAAATTCCATCTTCTGAGCAGATCCTATTTTTTAGGATTCCAAAGTCAATAAAATGGAATGAGGGTAAAATAGCAGTAAACAAACAAAAAAAGTGGAGGGACTTTTCAGAAAACTCTCTAAATTTTGTAAAACGTGTATTTTTCCAGAGACGATTTGCTTCAAAAAGAGACGGAAACGTTGGCTCCTTATGCTATTTCTAACGCAAATAACGGAGGCAGGATTTACGAAGAAGAGGAACATTCTTATAGACTTCCATTTCAAAGAGACAGAGATAGGATTCTTCATTCCAGCGCATTCAAACGCCTACAATACAAAACACAAGTGTTTATCTTTTCCGTTGGAGAGAATTATAGAAATAGAATGACTCATACTCTAGAAGTTGCGGGGCTTTCCAGAACGATCGCCAGTACACTTGGACTCAATTCTCTTCTTTCGGAATCGATTGCCTTGGCGCATGATTTAGGTCACACTCCTTTTGGTCACGCAGGTCAGGAAATTTTGTCCGGGCTTATGAAGAATTACGGAGGGTTCGAGCATAATAAACAATCTTTAAGAATCGTAACTTCGATTGAAAAAAAATATCCTAACTTTCCTGGACTTAACTTATGTAGAGAAACTTTAAAAGGTCTTATGAAACACGGAACAGATTATGATTCTTCTGTTATACTTTTAGAAAGAAAGGAAAATGGTCCGTCTTTAGAAGGAATGATTGCAGATCTTTCCGATGAGATCGCTTATACCAATCATGACATCGAAGACGGTTGGGAAATGGGTTATCTTCATTTAGGGGATTTATTGGAGAATCCTTTTTGGAAAGAGGTCTACGAAGAATGTAAGGATCAGTATAAGGAAGTAGGTGAAAAAATTCTGATTAGAACTTCGATTCGAACTCTCACTAATTTTTTGGTTTCGGATCTGATTCAGAGTATTTCCAGTGCGTTGGAAAAAAATCAAATTCAATCTAATGAAGACCTATCTTTTCTTTGGAAACAAGATATTCGAATCGCTTCTTTTTCGAATCAAGTAGATCTTAAATTTAGAGAACTAAAGTCTTTTTTATATGAAAAATTATATCGTCATGAAGATTTGATTCGTATGAGTGACTATGGAAAAAAAATTATAGAATCCTTATTTCATTACTTTTTAAAACATCCTGAAAAAATTCCGGAAACTTATAAAGAAAGGATTGAAGAAGAATCTTTGCATCGAGTGATCAGCGATTACGTCGCGGGTATGACCGACAGATATGCGGAGAAGACCTATCAGTCGCTTCCTTAATATTCAAAAATTAGAGAGTTTCTCTTTTTTTAAATGTAGTATAGGAATATATTATTTTTTGAATGTTTATTTTGTAGATTCTGATTGTGTTTCCGTTTTTTGTTCCGGCTGCGGTTTCGAAGAAGGACTGGAACAATAATTTGCGACGATCATGATCGGAATTGTATTGTTAGGACAATAGTTGATGATTCCGATTTGGAATTCTTCTTTATGAGATCCCGAATTGAAGATTCCGAAACTAATAGCCTGTTTTTCTTTAGGAGACAGTTCCAGAGTCGTTCCTATATTTACAATTCCTAAATTAAGGGAGTTGCCCTCATTCATGTTGACGAGTCCCACATTTAGACCTTCTCCCCAATTGAATAGTCCTAAATTAAACCTTCCACTCATCATGTTAACGGCTCCGATGGAAAGTGCGAGATCTTTTACGGCTTGATTTTTTACCTTTTCGTCTTCATGAAAAGGATGTGGCATTCCACGATCTAGAAAAAAATTTGTGTTGAGAAATCCGACTTTTAAAGCGCCGTAGGTTGGATTCGAATTATTCAGTAAACCAATTTGTAGTCCTGAGGCATTTTCCGCTTCATTTACAATTCCAATTTGAACTCCTATCAAATTATCTCTAATGAAGTTAAATAGTCCTAAATTCAATCCGAAAACGTTATATGTTTCGCCATAGAGCAAGTTGAGTCTTAAAACTTCTATATCCGTTTTTCGTGGAATTGTTATGGTTGCTTTTGGTGTTAAAGCAAAACCGCAGTTAAATACAAACACACAACAGGAAATTATAAAGATATTAGAAAAATTTACTATTATAGACATGGATGTTCAAAAATTGAACGTCATCGCGCGACTGTCAATAAAGTTGTGGGAATCTCTGTGAAATTTAAAGATAATGGTTTAAAATCAAATTTTTGCGTAAAACTGCAGTTTGGTGATTCTCACTCAATGAAAAACACATTTTATAGAAAAACCTAAATTTTGTGTGAGTTCAATGTAAGAAACCCTGGGCGAATCCGGCTGTTAAGCAGTCGGACCGGGCTCTTTAGCTCTGGTTAAGTTATTGTGAAATTTCAGAATCAGATTCAATTTTTATAAAATACCAATAACTTGATCCACAACGCTCTCTATGAATCGCGTTTGAAACTCAACACAACGCTCTCTATGAATCGCGTTGTGGGCTCAAAAACACACATTTTTCAAGTGTTCCGACAAGAATGAGTCTTTTTACTTGCAAAAAGTATGTTTTTCTGATAGAGAAAAGTCTTCCGAACTTCTCCACCTGAATTGCGACCCATGGGAAGTAATTCATTGAGTTGCCACCCAAAACGTGGGAAAACTCAGCAGAACGCTCTCGACGGATCGCGTTCTAGGGTGGGAACTTAGTTTTACAGAGGATTTGTCGTAATTCCCACAGATTTAATATTGAGATCCAAATACTTGTGGGGTTGGTTATGATAGGAAGCGTTGTGCTGAGTTCATTCATCGATCCCTTTCACGTTAATGATCATTAGGGTGATTGAAAAATGGAATCTCCATCAGTTTTTCTTTTATAGAAACGGTTAGCTTTGTTGATCTGAACTATAAAATTTTTCAACAATTATATTTTAAAAGAAATCGTTTTGTGGATAATTCGTATTCGATTCTAATCGCAGGGGTCGAGAGCTTTCAAAACTTCTATAACTTTTTTACAAAGTTCGTCCACTTCTTCTTGGGTTGTAAACCAACCGGTTGAGATTCGAATTGCACGTAACGCTTCTTCTTTCGAAAAGCCCATAGATAAAAGGGACGTTGCAGGTTCTCTGGATCTGGACTTGCAGGAAGAGCCTGTAGAAACCACAAAACCAGCTTCTTCCAGTCCCATCATAAAAAAGTCAACGTCGTCGGTGGGAAGAATACAAAAAGAAGTAGAAGAAATTCTATTTGCGTTTTTTCCTATTATTTTGCAATTACATTCTTCTAAAACGTTTTCAATTTGAGTTTGAAAATTTTTTAAAAGTTCGTTTTTTTCTTTTTGTTCTAAAATTCTTTGCTTTAGTACTTCAGAAAGTGCTAATATTGAGGGAGAATTCTCAGTCCCAGCCCTATGGTTATTTTCCTGATTTCCTCCTCTAAAAATTGCATATTCTTTTTCTGAAACCAAATCGGAACGAACCCAAGTTCCGGAAACCCCCATTCCCGCTCCAATTTTATGACCGGAAAACGTAAAACCGTCTAAAAATTCAAAAGGAACTGAAATTTTACCGAAGGATTGCATTAAATCCGAAAAGAGTGGGACTGAATATTTCAGTGCGAGTAAATGAACTTTTTCCAAAGGCTGAATTACACCCGATTCATTAGCAACTTGTAATATAAAAATTGGAGAAGGATTTATTTTTAAAAGTTCTTCCAGATGGTCTAAATCAATTTCACCGGAATGTAGAGAACGGATTTTTTGAAAATCAAATCCAGCAAATTCTAAAGCAGAATATAAAGAAGAATGTTCTAAAGAGGAAACGATCGCAGAACTCGAAAATTTTCCTCGAATTGATTTTGTAAGTAGATGATTGGCTTCGGTTCCCGTAGAAGAAAAAACGAATTCTTTTGCGGGTTTACCCGTATAAGATTCTAAGGTTTTACGAGCTTCTTCTATTTTTCCTTGACGGGCTAAAGAAAACCGAGTCACTCCAGAAGGATTGTAAAAATCAGAGAAGTAATCATTTTGAATTTTTACGAGTACATCCGTAAAAGGAGGATGAGTCGCGTTATAATCAAAGTATCGAATCTTCTTCGACATAAAGTTCGTCCGCTTCTTCGTATCTTCCTTTTTTTCTCAAAATGTATCTAAGTAGTCTTTTACGATCTTCTAATAGATCACTTCTTCCTCTGCCAGTGACTCTATAAGCCTTATCGATCGTATAAAGTTCCGTTTCTAATTGTTGTAATTCTAACAGAGCAGGATCGAGTTTTCCTTTACGAATTTCTATACGTACAATCATAAGTCTAGATTCAAAAATAGAACCCTTGTCTAAGTAAGCCGATTTAGAAGATTCTCTAAAATAAAAAATTGCCTTATCAAAAAAAATGGGATCTCGTTTTCCTAATTGATAGTTTAACATTCCTCGTTTCATTAGTAATTCATCATATTCTATTGTACCTGGATCGGAAAAGAAAAGTAATTTTTCTAAAACTCCGTCCGCTTCTAAAGGAGAAATAGAATTGAGTCCAGTTTTATAAATTCCAAATGCAAGAATGTTAAGCGCTTTTTTAAAATCGTTTGCGTTAACTTTTAGATTTCGATCTGGATCGATTACAAACGTATTGGACTTTATCTGAGACCAAACCCTCATTAGATTTTGTTTTTCAGTCAATACATTTGGTTGTTCTTCTGTTTGATTACAAGAAAAAAAAGATTTAGGTTTTTGAGTTTTTTCCATTACGATTCGAACCGCTTCTTCCGTATTTCGAATGTAATCCGCGTATGCTAACAATACTTCTTCCGGGCGACAAACTGCTAGGGCGGTTTTTTCAATTTTTTTAGGAACGTTTAGATCTGGTCCTGAAAAGTTCAAAGCCCTTTTATAATAATCTAAAGCTTCTAATACGTTGGGAGATACTACCTTCCAATAATCTCCCGGATTAAAACTCCCAGTGATAGGGCTTCTGGATTGTGTTTTGATTGATTTTTTTTTATCTTCGGAATTTTCCTCGGCTTTAAATCTCCAGATTGACATAGAATCGGTCCAAGAAGGTCTATATAAAATCTTATCTCTTTCACTCAAAGAATAGTAATATAAACAAGCTTCTCGCATCACATTTAAATCTGGAACCCGTTCGCCTAAATCTTGATAGGTGACTTCTTTTTCTAAAATGGAATCTCCCTTTTTTATAAATTCTTCTGCAGTTTTTGGGTCATAACCGGGAGGTCGAATTATCAGCGCGAGCCGGTTCAGTAATTGGTACCGATTGGGAAGAATCCATACAATTGCGATGATCCAAACAAAAATTAGGAATAGTATATACTTTTGGTTTTCTCGAATGTAAGTTAACAAAGTTTAGAACTCTCCGAGATTGGAAAATTGATTCGACTCCTGAACGGATCGGTCGCAGAATGAAATTCCGGACAGGTGGTTCCTGATAGAGGGAACATTCTTTTCAAATCTGTTTCGTTACCTGAATGAATCAAGCAAATATTAAAACCGGTTTTCATTTCGTTTTTTTTGTGTTTTTAATTTTTGGAATCTGTTTTTTTCCAATATCCGTTTTTTCTCAATCAGAATGTGAATACTCACCTCCAGAATATTTTCTTTCTCTTGCATTTGAAAGACAAGCGAATGCCGCAAGAATTCAATCTCAGGAACAATCCAAAAAGATTTACGAGGAATCTTTAGAATATTACGATCGATATATTCGTTGTTCCGAAGAACTACAAAAAGAAGTTTCTCCGGTTTCCAGAGTTGCAAAAGCAAATGTACATTTTTTCTTAGGACAGTTGGAAAATGCTTCTAAAGAAGTGGATGCAGCTATTTTTTCCGATCCGAATTTTAGAGATGGCTACCTTTTAAAGGCTAGGATTTTAATTCGTTTTGGTGAATTTCAAAAAGCGAGCGACTTTCTAGAAACGAACTTAAGTCGTTTTCCGGAAGATTCCGATTTTCTTTATCTTTTGGGTTCTCTCAACCAGGAACTTAAAAATTATCCGAGAGCAATTCTTTATCTGACGTCTTTGAGCGATACGATCCGAAATCGAGAAGGAAATCCAAAGTATAGATCGTTTGTGGATAAGTCTTTGGGTGAGATTTATTTTGCAAACGCACAACCTAAAAAGGCGCTCTATTTTTTAAATTCGTATCTACATCAAAATCCAGTCGATCTTTCTGCAAGACTGACTCTTGCAAAAATCTGGAATCAGTTGGGTAAATTTTCCTCTGCTCGCAAAGAGCTAAACAGAATTTTAAAGACGAAAAAAAATCTTTCCTCTGTGGAGCATCTTCTTGCGGAAATGTATTTTATAGAAAGTAGGGCAACCGCATTCGAATATTTTAATATTCTTAACAGAAATTCTAAAATTCCTAAGGGAGGAGTTTTAGAAGGGCTTTATTTAGTTCTTCAGGGTGAAACTGAACAGGCAAAAGTTTTACTTTTGCCGATAAAAGAAAAATTTCCGGGTCGTTTAGCGGTCAGACTGGCTATGTTTGACGTATATGAAAAGGAGAATAACGTTTCTTTATTTCTAAAAGAACTCAAAGAAGTAGCAGAACTTGTGTTCGGAATGCAGCAATTTGAACTTGCGGAAAGAATCGCACAAAAGGCGTTAATCGTATCCGATAAATCTACAGAATGGAGTAAGGCGGAAATATATGATTTTCTTGCTTCTTGTAATGAACAATCAGGTTATATTTATCGTGCGATCTTGATGTCCAGAAAAGCGGTAGAAAGTTCTAAAAAGGAAGAGGAAAAACTTAAGTTTCAGTTGCATCTTGCGTATTTACTTAGAAATGATCCTCCTGATAAAAAAGAAGAAGCAGAAACTCTCATTCGTAACGTTCTACAAACTAGTCCAGAATTGTCCTATGCTAGATATTTACTCGGAGTTGTTTTGGCTTCCAACGAAAAATATAAAGAAGCATTAGAAGAATTGAATGTAGCAATAAAAACAGATTCAGAAAATGCAATCTACTATTTTTATAGGGCTTCGGTTCATGAAAGGTTGGAACAACAGGAATTTATGGAAAAGGATCTGAAAAAATCGATAGAGATTGATCCAGGAAATCCGATCGCATATAATTATTTGGGGTATTATCTTTCCGAAAAAGGGGTTCGTTTGGAAGAATCTCTTTCTCTCGTTCAAAAAGCTGTAGAACTCGCTCCTGACAACGAGGCTTATCAAGATAGTTTAGGTTGGATTTTTTTCAAACTAGGAAATCACGAAGAAGCACTTTTGCACCTTCAACTTGCATATCAAATTTTAAAGGACAAGGGAGGAGAGGATCCAGTTATTTTAGAACATTTAGGAGACGTTTATAAGGAAAAAAACCAAGGTGTAAACGCGGTCGCCTATTGGGAAAAAAGTTTAAAACTTTTTAAAAAGAAGGAAGATATTTCCAGAATTCAAAAAAAAATACAAATTGGTGTTCGACAAAATAACAAATAAAAAATGAGCTATCATGAGATTTAAATTATATTTTAATATTCTAATGTTAATTTCAATTTTAAGTAATGGTAATTGCGCCACTACTCAAATTGAGGAGATTTCTTTTTCAGATAAAGGAAATCTAAAATTCCTGTCTTCTAAAAATCCGGAAGCGGCTAAAATTCTGAAAGCAGTCCGAGATTTAGAAGCTAAAAATTCTTCTTATTCGGGAGAGTTTTCGATGCGGATAGAGAACTTTGTTCCTAAAAAGGAAACTTTTTCTGCGGATGGAAAGATCTTTTATGATAAACCTTCCGGGAAGATGTACATAGAACTTGCCGATCCTTTTTTTGGAATGATTGTATCTAGAGTATATACGGATGGAAATTCGATTCATATCAAAACCGCAAACGGAGGGATGCAGGTTCTTCCGATGGGGGATATTCTTCTTAAAGATCCAAGCGGTAAAAAACAATCTACGATTCCATTTCCGGTTTTATATTCTCTTTTATCCAATAATAGTTCCGGTCTTGCGGGAACAGATCCAATTTATGTAAATCTTTCTGAAAAGGCGATTCTTGTAAAAAAAACTGGGGAAGACATTACTTTTTGGACGACCGATTTTGGAATTTCTTCTGTGGAATTACTTTCTAAAAAAAGTAATCTCAAGGCGATCACAAAGGTTCAAGGGACGGTTTCTTTTCCTCCAAAAATCACAATTACAAGAATCGTAGAACCGAAAACCAATTTAGATCAGAATAAGGTAGAGATTAAAATGAAAAAGATTTCTCTTTCCGAAACGATTTCTGCTTCTAAATTTCAATTTTAAAATACAAAATCTATAATTCCTATCAAATGAATTCAAAGGTTGATTTTAAAATTATAAATAGATTTGTAAATATGGAATATTCAATTTTTAGAATATATTAAGTGTAATAAGCCGGTCTGGGAAATATGTTCTTTAATTTGTTTAAGATTTATAAAAAAATTATAGAGTGGGTTTTTAAATAAGGAGAAATGAATATGCTTTCCGAAACCAGAAATGGTCATATTTTAGAGCTTTATATTGAAACTAACGAAGTAAATTCTTTGAACGTAGAATTTTTCAAAACGTTCTCTGCAAAACTGGATTTGATCGCTAAAGATTTGTCGATCAAAGCAGTCATTTTAACTTCTAAAAATGAAAAATTTTTTTCTAACGGCTTTAATCCCGAAATTTTTGTGGGTAAATCTTCGGAAGAAATCCGAAACGTTATGCGTATTGCTTTGGAGACTGCATCCAAATATTTATTTTTGGATAGACCCGTTGTTTGCGCAATGAACGGGCATTCTATGGGTTTGGGAGCGGTCTTTGCGGTCTTTTCTGATTATAGAATTATGGTAGAAAAAAAGGGAAGATTCGGTTTTCCAGAATCACAGATAGGGATCAATTTCCCTGCGGTTCCTGGTTTTATGCTTAAAGAAATTGTTGGAATTACAAAAGCGAGAGATCTTTTGTATTCTGGAAAGGCTCTCAAAGCGGAAGAGGCTTTAGAAATTGGTTTGATTGATGAGATTGTTTCTTCTTTGGACGATCTGATAACTCGTGCTCGAAAATATTGTGATCAGTTCAAGGATATGGCGATCGGTTCCGTAATTGGAATTAAAGTTTCTTTGCGTGATCCGGTTCGTGTTTTTGCGGAACATAACGCTGAAAGGGACGTTAAGTTGATCTCGGAAGCGATTTTTTCTAAAAACGGTCAGGAAGGTATGAGGTCCATTTTAGAAAAAAGAAGACCCGTGTTTCAGTAGATTAGAATATTTTAATAAAATAATTAATTAAATTTATTTTATTTATTAGGAAACTGAATTTTAAATTTAGAAAGAGGTTTGTTGTAAGGGAACTTCTATAAGATGAATTTGGATTTTTGTAATGTCACAAACGATGATTTTATTAGAAATTTAATTGGCGGACCTTTTTTAGGATTTTAGAGATTTTCGGAACTTGTTCTAAAATTTTAGATTAAATCCTTTTTAAAAGATCCGATTGAATGTGGTAGTTCCCACAAATTACCTCTCTTTTTATCGTTCTTGTAATTTTAAATTATTTCTTTTTTGCAACGAAACTTATGCAGTAGCTCCCACATTTTCAAAAATATCTAACTCGAGTTCCTCTTTTGCTTTATACCGAATTCACAATTCACGTTATTTACAATCAAGACCCGCGCTACAGTTTCTTTCACTTACATTTTTTCCAACTTTTTTCAATTAACGCGAGGTTTGGTATAAGAAAATGAAAAAGATTTTCTAAAAATAGGAGTTCCTACAATTTTAGAATTCGTTCGTAAAATTTTAATCTGGAGTAGTTCCTGCAGATTAAGTCACATTACGAATTTTTAATCATTCACTTTTTGTATGAGTTCCCACATTTAAGGAATTGATCTGTAAATTTTAGATTCCAACTTTTTTAGAAAGATGAATTTTTTGCGCTGAATTTATGTTCAACTAGCTCAGGGTTAAAAATTTCGTTTTAAGAAAGTTCATTTTTAAGTTAAAAAAATGTAGGAACTCCTACTTTTAGTGAAATACTTTTCCCGGATTTAAGATTTCCTTTGGGTCTACTTCTTTTTTAAACATTTTCAGACCTTGCAAGGCAGGTTTGGAAGTTGCTTTTTCATACCAAACTTTGTGATCAGAACCGACACCGTGATGATGGGAAATAGGAGCACCATTTAGAAAAAAAGTTTCTGAAATTGAACGTTTCATTTTGAACCACTGTTCTGCAGTTTTTTTTTCGTCCATAGGAAATAGAATGGTGAAATATAAACAGGCCCCTTCATGATAACTATGGGAGATATGACACATAGCAATCGAATTCGGGATTGATTTTTCCAAAGAGTCAATTCCTTCTTTATGAAGTTTAAGAACTCGATCGTATGTAGTGGATGTTTCCATCGTATCCACACCAATTCCGTTTTCCATCAAATGATTTCTAAGGAAAGGCATGTTATATCTGGAATGAATCCATTGTTCACCTAGATGAGTACCTACGTAAAGTCCTCTATGTTTGCGAAGAATCGATTTGATCCTTGAAAAGTTTCGGGATACTTCTTCTTGAGGGCCGTCTAATCCAAGTAAAACTACACATTTATCTCTGCCCAAGGAATTCCATTTTAAAATTATATTTTGAATCCGGTTCTTGAGCCAGAGGATCGGTGTATTTTTTTTACCAAGAGTGCCTAACGTTTGATAAAGACGGGTTTCGTTTTGATCGGAAAGACGGATCATAGAAGTTGGAATTTCCTTATGATTAACTTCTCGGATAAAATTAACCCCTGACTCAAAATTAGGAAATAGGATTCCAAAATACTTTCTAATTTCAGGAAGTTTATGAACTTTGATCGTAGCCTCTGTGATAATTCCGAGCAGACCCTCGCTTCCGGCAAAAATTCGATTCAATTCCGGACCTGTGGAAGCAGCAGGCTCTCTCAGAGTTGTTACCGTGCCTGTTGGGGTTATTACTTTTAAACTAGTAAGAATTTCCTCAATCTTACCATATCGATTTGATTGTTGACCCGCGCTTCGAGCTGCGATCCAACCGCCTAACGTAGAATATTCGAAAGACTGAGGAAAATGACCTAGGGTAAATCCTTTTTCATTTAAGGATGTTTCTAAATGAGGTCCGTAGATTCCAGTTTGGAACGTGGCTAAATGACTTTCCAAATCTAAAGATAAAATAGAGTTCATTCGAGTAGTATCTAAAGAAAGGACCTGCTTTTGTCCTTTACCTTTGATTACTTCTAAACCTCCCACTACAGAAGAACCACCTCCATAGGGAATTACGGTGATATGATTTTTAGAACAGTATTCTAAAATTTTAGAAATTTCAGATTCCTTACCAGGATAAATCACTCCGTCTACAAAATTTTTAAGAGAGTTAAACGAAAGTCTTAGTACATCGTAATAACTTCTTCCAGCGGAATGAAGAATTCTTTCCCTTCTTTCGATTGAAAAATGTTTTACTCCGCTGATTTTACTCAAATCTCGAATCTGAGTCGGCGTAAAAGAAGATTTAGGAAGAGTAATCTCTTCTAGAGCGACTGGAGGAGTTTTTCGTATTTTTGAAATTTGAAGTTCGTCTGATAAAAATTTTAGGATTTCTTGCATCTGCTCAACTTTAAAAAAGTCCTGACCGTAAGCTCCCCAAGAATTCCATCTTAAATTCTCTCTTGTATAATCTATCTTAGAATTGAGTTCCTTATAAAACATAACGCTTGAAAATCTCCAGTGATAACGCTCATTAACGTTCAATTTTTTTCAAATAGAAGATCATATTTTGAAACAAATCGAAAAAATAAATATCTTATATAAACCAATGATCGAATCCTTTCGGGTTTAAAATCGGAAGAATCCGTTTCATTTCTAAAAAATCGAGATGAATATGCCAACCAATAAAAAATTATCTTCTTCAAAAACAAAATCATCTAGAAACTCAGAAACTTCCGTCTACGACTTGTTAGTGATCGGAGGTGGAATTACGGGCGCACATGTACTTTGGGATTCCACTTTGAGAGGAATGAAATCGATTCTTTTGGAAAAAAACGACTACGCTTCTGGAACCAGTCAGGCGACGTCTAAAATGATTCACGGAGGTTTGCGGTACTTAAAAAATTTAGAGTTAGGGCTTGTCAGAGAATCTTTGAGAGAAAGGGCTACATTAGCTAGGATTACACCACAAGCAGTTCAAACAATGGGGATTTTGGTCCCTCTCTATTCGAACATGGATCGGATCGTTCTGAAGTTCGGAATGATTTTATATGACTCTCTTTCTTATGACCGAAACACAAATATATGTAAAGATAGATTGATTCCTAGATATGATTTTCTTTCCAAAGAACAAACACTTTTGGAATCTCCTACGATTGAACGCGAAAAACTAAAGGGTGCTTACCTATATTATGATTATTTAAATATCAATCCAGAAAGACATACTTGTGAATTTATTTTTTCTGCAAGAGAAAGAGGAGCAGAAGCGAAAAATTATATGGAAGTGGTTTCCATCACCCGTTCAAACGATTCTTTATACACAATCATTGCAAGAGATAGAATTTCAGAAAAGGAAATCGTATATAGAACTAAGGCGGTTATTAATGCGGCGGGACCTTGGGCAGATTTTGTAGAATCTCTTGCAGGAGTTGAAATTGATAAACACCTTGTAAGATCCAAGGGGATACACGTAGTTACCAGAAAAATCGGCGGGGATAAAATTTTAGTAACGAAAAAAAAAGACGGCACACATCTTTTTGTAATTCCCTGGAGAAACAAAACGATTATTGGAACGACGGACACAGAATACGCGGATCATCCGGATCGATTTAGAGTTACTAAAAAAGATATAGAAGAATTGTTAAGCGAAATCAACAATTCCTTTGGATATACAAATCTGACTTTAAAAGATGTGGATTTTTATTACGGAGGTTTAAGACCTCTTGTAGAAGATTCGGGCGAGGGCAGATCTACATACAACACTTCCAGAAAGACGGAAATTATCGATCATAAAGAATTGGGTTTTCCTGGTTTTTTTACGGCGATGGGGGGAAAATATACTACGAGTCGTGGTGTAGCGGAAGAGGTAGTTAATAAGGTAGCCGATTATCTTCCGGGAAATTTTCGAGTTTGTGAAACTTCATCGGTTCCACCTTCTACCGGACATTATTCTGACCTTGTTTCACTCGTTAAGGATCTGCAAAAAAAGTTTATTAAATTTAACGGAGAAATGATTGAGACTTTAGCGTTTCGTTATGGATCTCAGTCGTATCGAATTCTTGAAAAGTGTAAACCAGAAGAAGAATTTTATGTTCTTCAAAACGGAGAAAAATTTTATGAAAGCGAAGTAAAATTTATCACGAATAGAGAAGACATACGGTTTGCGACTGATTTTTTCTTTCGTAGATCGGGTGTGGGTGTACCAGGTTTATTGGAAGAAAAAGAGATGAACAGACTTTTCGGATCATTGGGAAAACATCTAGGTTGGAACCAAAGTAGGGTCCGTCAAGAAATCAAAACGGTAAAGGATCGTTATAAGATTTATTAAAAAATCAGAATGTAAACGAATTGGAAAGAAGGATCGATAAGAAATCTTTAACAAGATCCGAGGTTTCCGAAAGACTGATCGCTTCCGAGTCTAGGATCCTTTGAACCACAGTTCCTAAAATTACGCTGATTAAAATTCGGTTGAGGGCGGGGTTTGTAATTCCTAAATGTTTTGTTATGATATGAACATATTCTTTGATGGTGTCTGCGATCAAAGATTTTTCTTCTTCATGATTTTTTAATCTCGAAACGTCACAAATGATATAGAGTAAATTTTGAAAGTAGGTCTCTCTTGTTTGAACCATTTGAAAAAGGGATTCTACTCTGGTTTCTAAAGTTTGTCCTAAATCTCCTTTAGAGTGAATTTGTAATTCTTCAATGTCTTTGTTTAATACGAACTTAACCAATTCCTTAAATATATCTTCTTTCGTGGCGAAATAATGATACAGTGTTCCAGTAGAAACGTCCAACTCCGCCGCGATTTCTCTCATAGAAACCGCGGAATATCCTCTTCTCGCAAGAATATCCACGCACTTGGCTAGTATCTCCGTTTTGTATTTTTCATGATTTACTATCTTAGGCATCGAATTCCCTCGGATATTTTTTCTTGGTAATTTGTATTATGCAAATTAGTTTTTATCGAAGTCGATTGATTTGAAAAACCGATTTCTTTTGCAGGATCAATAAGCAATTTTCATCTTTTTATAGATAAACCCAAGTAACCAGATCGGACCGATCATTAAAAATTGAAGGTCCTTAAAAAAAGAAGGTTTTTTACCTTCAATTTTATGACCGATAAATTGTCCGACCCAGGCCAAAACAAAAATCGTAATCGAAAGTTCCAAAATTCCGTACGAATAATTTCCGATCATAATTGGCAGAACGGTTCTTTCTAAAAGAACGATCAGATACATCATCAAAGAACTTAAAATCAACATTCCAAAAGCCAATGTAGTTGAAAGTCGTATGTAAAATACAAGCGCCAAAACAAGAGCGATCGTTGCAAAATTTAAGTAAGGTACGGATAGAAAAACGGAAGGAACTGGGATTGCCCAAAGAAGTCCAACGACCGTAAAATAAATCGAAGGAACACAAATCCAATGTATGTTTTTATTGATAGGATTTTGATGACTTTCCCCGTACTCGTCTAACCAGGTTTCTACAGATTTCATAACAACTCCTTTAGATTTAAGAATTTTAAACGTTCGAAATAGGACCGCAAGTTTTTTTTGACAAACTTTCTGACTAAAATTTTAAATAGTTGCGATTTCGGGAAACGTTATCAATTTCAAAAAGTATAATTGAATTCTAGAAACTTCAAAACAATTTAAATTCGAGATAAAACCATATAAAATTCCTACGTAAAATCGACGTTTGCCAAGTGTTATTTAATTAAAAACTCATTTTATAAAAATTTGACCACTCATTTTTCACTCTTCAGAGGTAGTAGTAGGCTCTGTTTCCAAAGGTTTTGTAATTCTTTCGATAGGAAGTTTTTTTACGTGATTTGCCATTTCTTTCAAAATGCCTTCGGTAACTTGTTTCATGATTTCGCCGGTAACTTCGTTTTCCAAAATTTCTGTAATCATAGAACTTATATCTTCTCCTAATCTTTTAGAAATTTCTCCCATAAATGGAATTTTAGATAATTCTCCCAATAAAAATTTAGATTGGAGAGATTCGTTTACCTTTGCGTGGAATCGATCTTGATGAAGTTCAAACGCTTTTTTGGCGAGTTCATTATAGTCTAGGCGAATCATCACTTCTTCTACTCTTGTCAAGGAATGTAGAAAAACTGCGTCCGCGATTGTATCTACGATCACATCTCTGAATCGGAAAGTAATCTCTCTGGTGACAATATCGCTTAGGTTTTGTCCCGATTGACCTAACTTGTAGAATGCAATCAGTAATTTGATTCCTCTTAGAATTAAAAAAGGACGTAGAAAATAAAATGGGACCACTCCTATCATTTCATACCAATTCATAGAGAAATACGAACTTGGATCTTTGGATTTCCTGAATTTTGCGATTAATTCCAGAATCCAAATCGTTAAAACAAAAAAATCGAAACCGATCACATAGACGTATAATTCTTTTGGGAGGATTTCCTTATATGAATTGTAAATTAAAAGAAGGAGAACGTCTAAAACGGCGAAAGAAAGTAAAAAGACGTCTCTTCCTGAACCTGGAAGGGCACGGAGCCAAAGATAAAAATGCCAGATGTTGAATTTGTTGATCCTGACCGGAAAACGTTCTGAATCATCCATTTTACTTATAATCTCTCAAGAAAGGATGGTTTACAGTATTTAGGAGAATGGGATTCTGGTCACTACAATTCCATGTCATCTCAAGTGGCGATTGACGGTTTTAATCTGATTTATAAATTTCCAGATTTGGAAGAATCCATGTATCACAATCGACTTTCTGATGCTAGACGAACTCTTTTGGAATGGATCGAGTTGTATTCCAAAAAAAAGAAAAAACAAAATTTCTACGTTTTTTTTGACGGAAAAAAAGAAATAGGAAACGAAGTTCTCCAAGAAACATTCGGAAAATTGAATGTATATTATAGCCGAGATAGAAAAGCAGACGACTTGATTAAGGAATTTGTTCGAACTCAAATTCGTCCGGCTGATGTTCAAGTAGTCAGTTCGGATAAGGAGATTTTTTATCACGCAAAAAAATGGGGTGCACACCCGATTACTTCGGAAGAATTTGCATCCATAGTCACTGCTGAGATTTTCCCTTCTAAACAAAAAAAAGGTCCAGAAGAATTCAAAGATAAAAAGCTGAGTTCCCAAGAATTAGAATATTGGAAAAATTTATTTAGGAAGGGCAGATAACGTGCTGTTCAATTCGATTACTTTTGCGATTTTTTTTGCAATCGTTTATTGTATTTACTGGTCGATTTCTAAAAAAAGACGTCCCGATTTTTTGATTCTTTCTAGCGCTTTTTTCTACATTTGGTTTTCTTGGATTTTCTTTTTTCACTTCCTTTTTGTAATTTTACTCAACTATTTCTTTTATATTCGTATTAAAACTTCCCAAAATAGTCCGAAGTCTTGGATGATCTTGTCGGTTCTTTTTAACTGTATCAATCTGGGATTTTTTAAATACTTTTATTTCTTTTCTAGGGTTTTAGCGGATTTAACTGGTTATCCTTTTTTTACAGAGATACAGGGAATCGTTCATATTGTTCTTCCTCTTGCGATTAGTTTTTATAGTTTTCAGATGATCGCCACTGCCGTAGACGCTGGAAGAAATCCGGAAGGAAAGACGATTTCTCTCAAAGAATATTTTTTATTTGTATTGTTTTTTCCTGTTTTGATCGCAGGACCTATTATGAGGACTGGAGACTTTTTTCCGAACTTAAATCATTTAGAACCAGATCGAGATAAAATTTATAATGGTTGTTATTTGATGTTAGGCGGATTGATCAAAAAGGTTCTGATTGCGGACCCTGCTGCTGGGCTGATTTCTCCCGTATTTTCCAATCCTGCAACGTATGATTTTACTTCTTTGATTCTTGCTGGGATTGGGTATTCGATTCAGGTATTTTGTGATTTTTCGGGTCTTACCGATATGGCAAGGGGAGTAGGTGCATTGTTGGGTTTTTATTTGCCTGAAAATTTTAGGGCTCCTTTTCTTTCTTTAAGCGGAAGAGAACTCTGGCAGAGATGGCACATAACGTTGTCATTTTGGCTTCGGGATTACATATACTTTTCGTTAGGTGGAAGTAAGGTAGCGGTTTGGAGAACACATTTAAACTTGATTTTAACCATGACAATCGGAGGTTTTTGGCATGGTGCGGATTATACCTTTATCGCGTGGGGTTTTTACTGGGGAGTTTTACTTGCTGTAGAAAGATATTTGGAAACTTCTTTAGGATGGAAACTGACTCCAGATAAAAATTTTGTTTTGAAGATATCCAAGGTTTGGATTGTGTTTTTACTTTTTTCTTTCGGAGCCATTCTTTTTAGGGCAAACAATGCAAAAACAATGATACAACACGTATTTGGAATTTTCGAAAACGTTCCAAATAAAATTGAAACTGAACTTGTTTTTTCTTCCTTATCCTGGCTTGGAAGTGCAGGAAGTTTGATTGATGGGAATTCTTTCTTTATGCTCAATCAGATGGAAAATTTAGAAAAATTCTTTTATCTTTTTTTGGGTCTTGTGTTTTTCAATTGGGTTCAGTATGTTCCGGGCTTTTGGAAAAAATTTAGAAAATACGATCCTTGGCTTCTTACGTTAGTTGGTGTTATCTCCGTTTTTTTACTTGCTTTGTTTTCGGAAGATTCGAGCGCGTTTATCTATTATAAATTTTAGGAGAATAGAATGTTTCGAAATCGATTTCTTCTAGTTCCTTTTGTCATATTTGTGATCTCGTTCGGAATCGATAAATTGATCAGCTCCACGATTTTAGAACCTTATTATTCTTTAAGTCTTTCCGATTTGAATTTCAGACATAAGGAATTTCTTTTTGAAGAATTGAAAGATTATCTTAAAAAAGAAAATCGCAAAAAAGTTTTGGTTTATTTTGGAAATTCCAGAGCGCTTTTATTCAGAAATGATTATATAGAAAAAAAATATCCAGATTGGGTATTGTTTAATTTTTCCGTTCCAGGAGGATCTCCCGATTATTATTTGTATTGGTTGGAACGTTTTCAATCCGATAGTGTAAAACCGGATTTTATCTTGATGGACGAATCAATTGAAATTTTCAATTCTTCTTCTATTTTAACCTTGGACGAGGTTCTTTTTTACGGATTGAGTCCTCTTTTTGTATTGAGACATTTGGATCGATATTCTTATTCGGATCTTACTGGTTACATAGTCAAAAAATTATTTCATACGGTTAAAAATCGTCCTAGATGGAGTGTAATTCGTGCACGGGCTAAAGATGGGGGAATTTTAGCAAAAGGTTATAGTAAACTACGTTACGAAATTTGGGAGAATCTTAAAAGACAAAAAGGTAGTGCTACTTCAGATTCGAGCCCTAGAGTTGTGTTGCCTGCGGAGCTTCTTAAAAAAAGATCGAACACTGATTTTAAATCTTATCTAGGTACTTTTACGTTCAATCCAAAGATGCTTGCAAACCAAGAAGACGCGATTCGAATCGTAAAAGAAATGGGAATTTCCCATGCTATGATTTGGGTAAGAGTTGCTCGTCCTTACTTTGAACTTTATAAAACTAAAAAAGTTTTGACCAACAATCAAGACGAAAGAACTCCCTATGAAATTATGATTCCTATTTTAAAAAAATTGCATGAATTTACGGGGACTTCTTTTTGGAACATGAACGAGGACGAGGAATATCATTGTGACGATTTTAGTGATCCTGGTCATATGTCTCCGAATTGTTTTAACGACTACGCCGACTTCATATTCAAAAGATTGCCGAAATGATTTGTATATCCGGAACCAAAATTTTCTCCACGAATTCACATTAAATAATCATTCATCAATAATATAAAAGCAGGCGTTAAGATGGATTATCTAAAATTTCCCGTACCAATAACGGAAGAACTTCTCCCGTTTTACCTTGAAGGAACAAGTCTACGGAAGATGAAAAGTAAGACTGTTCCGGATTGATTTCTACAATAAGAGCGCCGGAATCTTTTGCGATTTGTGCTAGATGAACAGGCATACTGACAGAACCGGACGTTCCTAAGATCAATAAAAGATCTGTGACTTCCATTCTTAACATAGAAGTGTTCAACTTTCGATCGTCATAACTTTCACCGAACCAAACCACTCCCGGTCTTAAAAAAGAATTACAATTTTGGCATTGTGGGGGAAGAGGGGTTGTGTTTTCTGATATTTTTTCCTTAGATTCTTGTCCGCAAGAAATACATCGATTGTGTCCCCACCCACAAGTATACTTCCAGAAACGCATCTAAAACGAGACTGAAAAGTATAAAAAAATACTAAAAAACATTCTTTTAAGAATCTTTTTGGTTCAAAGTTGAGAAGAATTTCTAAGGTTTGTTTCTCTTTCGAAACGAGATTTCATAGATTTAAGAGCTTCAATAAGTGATTGATATTGATGAAAGGAGAGTTTTTCGGAAGGAATTTTGAAGGTTTTTTGAGCCATCGATTCCAAAGAAATCTGATACGGTGCAATTTTATTCACTTGAGAGAGAAGTATTTTGGTCATTTCTTTCTGGTCTATTGAAGGAATTGAG
>NZ_AKWY02000032.1 GCF_000306255.2 Leptospira noguchii serovar Panama str. CZ214 | reverse complement strand
TGCATTTCTCTGTTGATGTTTACGATTTGCTCTTTTAGTCGAATTACATTCCCGTCGATTTCTTTCATACTCAAAACAGCTTTTTCCATGGACTTACCAACGTTTTGAGCGGAAGCAGCGAGTTCTTCAACAGCAGCGGAAGATTCTTCTGCAGCGGAAGCTTGTGTTTGAGCGACGTCAGAAAAGTTTCTAGAAGAATCGGCCATTTTTTCTGAAGTATCTCTGAGAGTGTTTGCGGAACCCCCGATTTCTCTTAGAACTTTGAGGAGATCTTCTCTCATTTTATTCATGGAAGTGAGAAGAGTTCCGATTTCATCTTTTTTATCGTGAGAACTTTGGGCGATTAAGTTTCCGTCAGCGATTTCTTCCGAAAAACCAATGGCTTTGAGAAGACCGGCAGTAATCAATTTTTGGAATATAAAATTCAAACAAACCAGAACGGAAACTAAAATCAAAATTGCGGTTAAGGCCCTTGTCAAAACGGTTTTTAACATTTCATCTTTATAAATCGAATCCGGAACGCTTACTTGCATGACCCAATAACGTTTGTCTTTACCTACATGAAACGGAAAGTAGTAGTGAGTGTATTCATCCGAGTTGAATGTGAAATTTTTTCCTTCTTGGCTTTGTTTTAAAAATAGATCCAATTCTTTAGGATCTGTAATTTTTTTCCCGATCAAAGAAGGATCTTTTCCATTTACTGTGTAAAGTCCACTCGGAGAAATGAGAGCCATATATCCTTGATTGCGAAACGGCTTTACTTCTCCAAATTTCTTTTGTAATTCTTCTGCTTTTAAATCAATTCCACAAGCTCCTCTAAAGAAGCCGTCTTTACTAATTGGAGCGACGATGGAGATCATCATCGTATCTATACTTTCGGACTTATAACGATATGGTTCCGAAACGTAATAGATATTTTTCTTTTTAGGCATTTGATAGAAGTCTCCGGTTCCGTCCTGATTTTCGTATCCGATGCTGGATCTAATCAGCGCCTTCCCTTTTTCTCCCGATTGAAATACGTAGGGAATAAATCTTCCAGTGGAGTCGTGTGCAAACGCGTTTTGATATTGAGAGTCTTTACCGTCGTATAGGTTTGGTTCAAAGACAAGCCAAAGGGCAAAAAAGTTAGGATTTCTTTCAATGACTTCTTTGATAGAAGTGATGATCGTATCTCTAGGTGGTGAAGTGAATATTAAAGGAGATCTAAAACCTCTCGCATAGAACATAGCCGAGTCTAAAGTGTCCTTTACTTCTAAGGACCAACGTTCGGATGTGATAGCGGAATTACTTTCTACTTCCGATTTTAAATTATCATAAGAGATGACTGAATTGACTACAGCAAGGAAACTAAACCCAAGAAATAAAACTATGGATAAATAAAGCGAAATTCGAAACCGAATGCTCATGTTATTTTTTTCAACCTTTTTGAATCTGAAACCGAGGAGAAGTTATTTTATCTAAAAATAAGAATTCATCAATTAAATATTCATCTTTAAAGAGACGCTCTAAAGAAGAATTATAAATAGCAATATCATTTATAAGAATCTGATTTGAATTATTTTAATAGAAAACAAAGTTTAAATATTAGTAGTCGTTGAAAAATGAATCTCCATCTGCTTTTGTTTTATGAAATCTGTCGACTGAAGTAGTTTTGTTAAACTGGATTATTGAATTTTTCAACAACTCTATTTTATTTTTCTCAAATATATTTGAAGGAACTTCTATCAAATCTAAAAAGAAATAGAGTTCAATATTTACGATTAACAAAATTTTTTATCGACTCATTTGAGCGAAAAAACGGAAGAAATTCATTTTTTCAACAACTCTAATGATCTTAAAATCAAATTTCTGAATGAAATTACTATTTTGTGACTATCATCTGATTCAAAATTCTCTTAAAAAATGAGTAGTCAGATTGTATGTAGTGTTATCAAGTTCAATGAGTCTTAAATTTGCCAATCAATTGACCTAGATTTCGTGCTTGTCCGTGTATGTTTCCGGAGAATGAAGTAAGATCATCCGCGCCCGAAGCAATTTCTTGAGTACCGTCAGAAATGCTCATGATCGTTTTTGTAATTTCATCCGTAGCACGCTTTTGTTCTAAAACCGCTTCTTCAATTTGTAAACTAAAGGTCATCAGTTCGTTAGCACTTTGTGCAATTTCTTTAGTATTCTCTTCCTGAGTTTTAACAGAAGTAAGAACGTTCTTAGCATAACGATCAAATTCTTCAA
>NZ_AKWY02000033.1 GCF_000306255.2 Leptospira noguchii serovar Panama str. CZ214 | reverse complement strand
TAGTATGTTGAATTTGGCAGATATTTTTAAGTTCATCGTTAACCGATTCAATGATAGCTCTTTTTCTTAGAAGAATTTTATCAACCAAGGGCATTAATTTATTTTTCATATTCTTTTTAAGTTTTGTAATGAGTTGAATTCCCTTTTCATAAAGACTTTCAAATAGAGATTGACTGATGTATCCTCTATCTCCGAAAAGTTTATCGTAAATCTTTTTAACAAGTGGGAAAATCACTTTCGAGTTTCTGTCGTCGACGTTTCCAGGAGTGACCATAAATGATAATATTTCACCTTGATCATTTACGATTAAATGTAATTTAAAGCCGTAAAACCAGCCTGTGCTTGATTTCCCTCGTTGTGCAATGTTTTTAAATACTTTATGAGAATGGATTCTTCTGTTGTCGCATACTTTGAGAATTGTAGAATCAATGAACGATATTCCGGAACATTTTCCCATACAAGTGTTGGATAGAAAGGAAGCTATAACAGCTAACACGTTAGGCATCAGTTCAACGAAACGATTGTAACTTACCGCTTTTGGGAATTCGGATTTCAGATTCTTTTTTATTTCTATCAAATAAAAATTTTTAAATTCTCTATAATGAGAAAGATGAAAATAAACTACGATTGTTGCTACCTCACTCAGGCTGAGCTGAAATTTACGATTTCTTTTTCCTGCCACGGGACTCAATATTTTCCCGTTCCAATTTATTTTTTGTTGTGTACAATAATCGTCTATTGCACAAAATATTGATGTCAGATCCATATTGAACTCCTTTTTGCTGAAAGTTTGGTTCAATATGGATCTGGCGCTTTTGAGTACAAGATCTTTCTCTTTTTTCCCACCTTACGCCGAACTCACGTTAATTAACGTGAGTTCGGCATAAGAAAATGAAAAAGGGTTTTCCAAAAATGTCAGTTTTCTAACAATTTAAGAATTGGTTCATAAAATCGCAATTTGTAGTAGTTCCTACAAATTAAGTTACATTACAAATTTTTAAACAGTATGAGTTCTCACATATTAGGAATTGATCAATAAAATTCGGATCCCAACTTTTTAGAAAAATGAATTCTTATGCCGATTCACGGCAATTACGCTTTAATCATGTGAATTCAGAGAAAGAAAATCTGGGCGAATCCGGCTTGCCATAGGCAAGCCGGACCGGGCTCTCAGCTCTGGTAAATAAATTGCATAAAAGAAATGTAATTCGATATTCGACTTAAGTTTCAATTTATTTACCTTGCATCGATCCCTTTCGCATTATATCGAATTCACGCTTTTCTGAACTCAGATCTCACTTCCTAAAAGTCGTCCAACAAAACGCGTTTAAACCCAGGTTGTTTGAAGTCTAAAAATTTGCCCGGAAAACTCAGCAAATACATTTCTAAGGATAACATTCCAAAAGTGGACGAAGACCTTGGCTCCGTTCAGAAGACATTTCCTTTTAAATATATTTTATAAAATTAGAATATACTCAATTTTTATTCCTTAATATATTTAGCCATCCCCAAGACATATATTATAGGATGTTTTTATTTTTTTGGAAATGTTTTTTTATATAATTCTAAAGAATCTAAAACTATTTTTTGCGCTAAAATTGCATTTTGAAATTCTTCGATAACCACCGTTTTGTTTTCCAATTTTTTATAATCTTCAAAAAAGTGTTTTAGTTCCAAAGTAAAATGTGGAGGAAGCTCCGAAATATCATTGATATGATTGACTGACATATCGTTAGCCGCAACTGCGATGATCTTATCGTCTTCCTCTCCGGAATCCAACATCCTCATCACACCTATAACTTTTGCCTTTACCAAACAAAGAGGTTCCAATTCTAC
The DNA here is from genome assembly GCF_000306255.2 of Leptospira noguchii serovar Panama str. CZ214. Classification (GTDB taxonomy): domain Bacteria; phylum Spirochaetota; class Leptospiria; order Leptospirales; family Leptospiraceae; genus Leptospira; species Leptospira noguchii. The sequence continues at coordinate 112,227 of NZ_AKWY02000033.1, read as the reverse complement.
CTGAGAAAGAACTAAAATATCAAGAGGATCTTGATCTCCGCAATAAGATTGAGGAATAAATCCATAGTTTGCAGGATAATAAAAGGAAGAATATAAAACCCTATCGAGTTTTAAAATTCCATATTCTTTATCCACTTCATATTTTGCGCGACTGCCGCGTTTGATCTCTATGACGCCATTTACAATTTCAGGACACTGATCGCCAGGAGAAATATCATGCCAAGGATGTACCATAACAGAAAACTTTTTTAATCTTCAGAGGAAAAGCAAGTGTAAAATAAAAACTTTGGCCTATGTCTTGGGTTTCCAATTCCAAGTAATGGCGAGTAACGCAATCGCAATTAAAGTTGCACCGATCATTAAATACATAGGTTGTTCCCAATGAAATCCTGTTTGTTTACTCAACCATCCTACCGATTTTGAAAGAATCGTCCTTCCCAAATAACCGAATAAACCTATAAAACCGGCAGCGGCTCCAACAGCCTTTTTAGAAGTAAAATCAAGCCCGGCAACACCTAACAACATAACAGGTGGATAGATAAAAAAACCAATGATCCCGAACAACACAAGATCCAACCAAAGAGAACCTAAAGGGGTAAATAATAATGAGATTAAAGCAAACAAAATAGGAAGCATACATAATAGACTTACCATTCCTCTTTTACCTCCCAATTTATCAGAAACCCACCCGACAAGAAGAGTAGAGGCAATTCCGGCAAATTCGTAGATAAACGTGCTGATCCCACCTTTTTCTAAAGAAGCTCCTTTAGAAAATTTTAAATAAGTAGGACCTATATCCGTCAAACCGTATCGAACTATATAAACGAAAAAATTAGCAAAGGCAAAAGTCCAAACATAATGATTTTTTAATACAGATCCTAGAATTATTTCCCTAAAAGTAAGTTCCTTTTCTTGTTCTTGTATAGAAAGTCTTAGCTCCTTTTCTGGATCTTTTTGATACTCTTCTATTGGAGGAAGACCAACCGACTGAGGAGTGTCCACCAATCGAAATAAAAGATAGATCGCAGTCACAATCGCAATCGAAGCGGGGATATAAAACGCATTTCTCCAGCCCCACCAAGAAGCGCTGTAAGCCGCAACAATTCCCACTAAACCACCTCCTACGTTATGCGCTATGTTCCAAATTGCAAATTTAGATCCTCTTTCGGAAACTCCAAACCAATGACCAAGAGAACGTCCGCAAGGAGGCCATCCCATTCCTTGCATCAAACCGTTGAGTGCCCAGAGATAAAAATGAACTTCGTATTGATTGGATGCTCCGAAAAACAAATTACAAACCGCCGTTAAAATTAAACCCAACGGCATGAAATATTTTGGATTACTACGATCGGATAAGATTCCCATTAAAAATTTTCCGATCCCATATGTAATCGCAGTCACCGCTAAAATATTTGTAATTTGTTCCTGGCTATAACGAAGCGCTTCTCCCATTTCTTTGGAAATAACTGGAAAATTATTCCTTACGAGATAAAATGTCGCGTAACCGATAAAGGTTGCTTCTAAAATTCTCCATCGAAAACGAGGATAAGATTGGTCTATTAATTCTTTTGATAATAACGGTTTTGCTTTTGCAGGAAGTAACCAACGTAACGGTGAAATCATTAGGCCAGTTTCAAAGATATAATATCTCTTACAAGGTGATTTTCATCAATCAATGATCATTTAGTTATTTATATGGAAGTTGATTCTAAAGTTTTAATGAAATGCAGTTTTAAAATTCCAATCTGCAAGTGGAATAAATCGAACTCCTAGCGGATTTAATAATTGAATTGCAGAAACGATTTGTTCCTCGATCAAATAATATGTTATTCCAGCTGTAAATCGGAAAATCCCACGATCTTCATAGGAATATGTTTTTAACTTTTCTGGATCCAATACCATTTCTTGTACTTCAAAAATTTGCCCGTCTGATTGCAGATGTAGTTTAGATTTTTTATAATCTAAACAATTGATTTCTGGAGGGATCATAATAAAATAATGATATACTTCTTTATCCGTATCAATTTCCGCCGGAACCCAATGTATTTTATTTGGTAAAAGTAACTCTAATAAATCCTTTATTCTTTTTGATACTACCGGCTGAGGTAACGAATGATGATCAACCATTAAATACTTTTTTGGCTTTGGCTTTCCGATACGAAGTTTCAAAGATAAATTTGCAGAGAAAGCTTTTTCTCTACGTTCGTGGTTATCAGAGTATAAATATGCAAATAATTGGGCTTTTTCAAATGTATCGTTTTTGTCAAGCAATGGATGGCGATCATTATTTTCTCGTTCCCATATTAAATAATTGATACTCAACTGATTTTGAATATAGTTTTCCACAAAAGCATCTTAAAAGCTAAAGAAGTGAAGTCAAATTAATTTTACATTTTCAGATATTTGTGCTCATTGTTATATATCTAAAATAGATCTTGAATTAAGTCCTCATTTAAACGTAGAGCAATACCTTATCACATAATCCTGATCAACAATAAAAGTGAATAATTATATAATAATATATAAATATTTTTAAAGTATAATTTTTGAATAAACTTTTAAGATAATTTATTTTATAGCGATCAGTAAAAGCCATAAACTAGAGTATTTAAAATTCCACATGTAAATAGTAATTTAGAACATCTGATATAAGAGATAATTTTCTAAAAGCAATAGTTCCTACATTAGAATTGTTGAAAAACTCCATAGTTCAGATTAACAAAACTACTTCAGTTGAACATTTCCATCAAAGAGAAACTGATACAGAATTAATTTTTCAAAAATTCTATTATCTAAGAATTAAAAATAACAAATTTTTTGAATGTTCTGACTAAGATTTTATTTGTAAAATTTCTGTTTTTTCATTTGCATTTTTTAAAAACCCGCTTTTCTTTACGCCTTATGATAGATTGGAATCCAAACTTAATGAAAAAGATGCGACTGAAAGCAGGAAATAAATTGATAGTATTTGATCAAGAAAAAGTACATAAACCCTCTTCCATAGAAGGAATCATTTTTACGACCGAGGTTTCAGAAGCGGAAGGAATTCTTTTTTTTGCGAATTCGGCTTATTCTCTCCAATCTTCTCTTTTAAAAATCCTAAAATCGATTCGTAAAGAAAGTATTCTATGGATTGCATATCCCAAAAAATCTTCTGGAATAAAAACAGACTTAGATAGAGACCACGGCTGGGAATCTCTTTCCAAAAATGGATACGAAGGTGTCGCATTGATTTCGTTAGACGATATTTGGTCTGCACTTCGTTTTAAAAAAACCAATGCTGTCAAAAAAGGAGGTTCTAAAGCAGAAAAACAAAAACGTCCTGAACTTTCTAAATACATTAATTACAAAACAAAAACCGTAAAACTTCCTGAAGACGTAAAAAATTTTCTTTCCAAAGATAAAAATGCAATAAAGTTTTTTGAATCCTTAGCTTGGTCTCATAAAAGAGAACATATCGAAGCGATTTTAGAAGCGAAGTCACCCGCAACTAGATTAAAACGAATTCAAAAATTAATTCAAGCAATAAGTTTTATAAAAATCCAAAAGAAAAAATAAAATTAAATGTAAAAACTTTTATAAAGAAAATTTTTCATTATCACCAAGCTACAATTTTATGAATAGATTTAATCTTTGAAATTATCAGAATTGTTAAAAATTAATTTTTTTCTGTTTCATTTAAACGAATAAATTATGCCATTTTTATAATATTAAATTTTCAATAACTCTATTATTTTGAGTTTTATAGAAACTTCTTCTGAAATTTTTTTCTTTTTTCACCTAATGCATGTTAATAATGCAGAACAGATTACCTAATATTTTATACTCTAACAAAATTTTGCGATTAGAATCTGTAGAATTTTACTCTCTTATATAACTCTGAATAAAGTAACGTTTCAATGACAAATAAATATTAGAGTTGTTGAAAAATGAATTCGCCACTTAGTTTTTGTTTCATGGAACGGTCGATTGAAGCAATTTTATTAATTTTAACTATGAAGTTTTTCAAGAACTCTATTACAAATTTTAGAAGAAGTTCTGATTTTTCTAAAAAAATTCTCCTCACAATTGTGGAACAATCTGCCAAATTCAATTCTGAATTTCTAAAATATATAAACTACTACAATTTAAATCTGATCAGAATCGATTGAAATTTACAAATGAGAATTTTCACTTTTTAAAAAATTATGTAACCATTCTCAACCTAAAAATGTGGGAACTACTATGAAAATTTAATACATTAGAACTGCTCGAAAGTTCGAAAATTGCCAACGACCTAATTTGTAGGAGCTACTTCATTTTATTAAAAACTTTTAAAGAATGATCGTATACAATTTTCTTTGAGACAAGCTCTTAATAGAGAACCTGTCCAATACATCAAAGCAATTATACTTTCAAATTTTTAATAATTTAACGCGAAAGGGATCGATGAATGAACTAAAGCAAAACGCTCTCCTGAATGCCGATCCTTAGAGAGGCATTCGCTGAGTTTCCTGGGTCGCGTTAACTCAGCAAAACGCTTTTTACGAAAGCGTTTTAGGGTCGATAAATTGAAAACTACGATGATAAGTCGTATAACGTTCCTGTATACAATTTATTGACCAGAGCTGAGAGCCCGGTCCGGCTGCTTATGGCAGCCGGATTCGTCCAGGTTTTCTTACGTTGAACTTACGTTGATTAAAACTTTTAACTTTCATTTTTGTGATGCCCGCAAAACAACAATTCCATACAGAAATTGAATTGGATGATTCCTTGGAGATTTACCACTCAAAATGTATGAAAATTACATTATGGCGGGTTTATTTAGAGACTTAGAATGTAGGACTTTCCTTAAAAAAAGTCAATAATGAAAAAAATTATCCTAAAGTAATTCATTTTGCTACTAATTTTTTAAAATACGTTTATTTTTTATAATATATTATCTTCTAATTATAGATACTAAAAACGGTTTCGAAATCGTAAATTCAGTATAAGAAAATTAGAAAAAATAGAAATTATAACGAGGTGTTAAAAACTATAATTTCAAAGTTTTTTGAAAACTCTCACACGATTTTACTAAAACTGAGTAATGGTAATTAAAATTCTAAATTGAAACCAGAATTCGTCTTAAAATTTAAGTTACCTATTATTTAGAAATTAGTAATGAAAGAATAGAAGAATAGAGTTTCACAAATCTTTCACACTGAACTTCATTAATTTAGAAACGTTTTTGTTAAAAATTATATAGAACAGTGCCGAATTCTTTGCACTGGAACAGAACTTTGTAATACAAATTCATAGTACTCAATTTTATAAGGATCAGTAAAAAATAAATCTCTTGTGAATTTTGAAAAAGTAAAATCGAAAGGGGATCAAATTGAAAATTTGCAAATTGGGAATCATTAAACTTTTACTTATCTTAGTAGTTTTTTCTCTTACAGAAATCAACGCTAAAAAAACAAAACGATTCAAACCTCATAAAATCAGACGCCATAACACAACCCGTATAGTTCAAAAACGATCGATCGAAATTCAAACTCAAGAAGTAATACCTCAAAAAACCTCAACTCCGGTCGAAATTCAAGAAACTAAAAAAGAAACACCTTGGTATCAATCAGTTAAGTTAGGTGCTATGATTCGGATTCGTCCCGAAGCAAAGTATAATTACGATTTTGATAAATTCAAAAATGATAATATTTCTTTTGTCGGTTCCAAGGCTCAAATATGGATAGAAAAAGAGTTTACCGAAAATACAAAAGTAAAAATCAACTTACAAGATTCCACCATTTGGGGAGGAGAAAAAGGTTCACCTAACGGACTCGATACGGCAAACGACAATACGAGACAATTCGTAGGAATTCGAGAAGTGTGGATAGAATCCAAAGAATTAATTGGTCCAATTACTTTACAAGCCGGCAGACAAATCCTAAAATACGGAGACGAAAGACTCGTCGGCGCTTTGGAATGGAACAACGTCGGAAGAAGTTTTAACGGACTTCGACTTAAGATCGATAAAGAAATTTTTTCTTCTCACGCTTGGGCAATGATCGTAGGTGAACAAGATTCGGACGTCGCAGGAAATTCCACGAATTTAGGAAAAAAAAATTCCTTTCCGATTCAATATAACTGTCCTCCAAATTCCACTTCGTTTTCTACGTGTACTTTTTCCGCAGAACTTTCCAAACAACAACAAGGAGATTCTACTTTTACAGGTTTTTATAATACGTTAAAACCTTCCGACTTACTTCATATAGACGCCTATTATATAGGATTGTATAAAAAATGGTTTCCTCAAAATAACTCTACAATCTTACTTCTTCCTAATCCGGAAACGATTCCTAGAGATTCCAGATACGACCAACTACATACTTTCGGTCTCAGAATTTCTAATAGAACCACACCGGATAAAAAAGCAAAAATCCCTTTCGACTTTTCAATTGAATACGCAAGACAAACCGGAAGAAATGGAATAAACATTACACCTAGTTGGGATTATTTTAACACAAACATTTATACGGTAGATCCTCTTACCGGCAAAACAATAACCAATAACGTTTATAAAGAAAGACAAACTTACGACGCTTATGCGTTCGCTCTCGACATAGGTTATACAATTGGTTCTTTTCGATTAGGTGGCGAGTATGATCTTGGCAGCGGAGATCCAAATCGAAAAGACGGAAAAGTCACTACCTTCTCAAATTTATTCCATTCCAATCACGGTTTTTTTGGAGAAGCGGATCAAGTAAGTTGGGTAAATATGGTCGGTAAATCCGTCAATCTTACTTGGGACGGAAAAGAATTCGGTAAATTGAGAATCGCCTATTGGATCGTTGACAAACACAAAAGACAAGATGGTTGGTATGACGTTACGGGAGCACTTAAAGAAGGTGCCAGTACAGAATCCATTACTAACGAACGTTTTAAAGACCCTTACGTTCAAACAGAAAAAGGAGCTTTAGACCAAAGATCGGTTATAACTCTCGGAAAAAACTTATTTAGAGAAATTGATCTAATATACTCTTTTAAATATAAGGGCGTATTTTGGGCGTTAGGCGGAAGTTGGATTTTTGCGGGCGACGCAGTTCGACGTAAACTCAATGACGATTCTATTTCTCCAGAATTTAGAAAAACACAATTTCTTCCTCAAGCACAGTTTGGTTATCTAATGATGACCGCTCAATTTTAAACCGAAATAAAAATAACTTTAAGTATTCTGAATACATCTTAGGAAAATATTTTTGGACGCATAAGTTTAATCTTGACTGGTAATTTTACAAGATATCTCAAAAATACTTTATTTTTGCTTAAAATGCCAATTCTGATTATTCTAAGATATTCTTGAGATAACTTGTAGTTTTAAATAAAGAAACTTCCATAAAATGAATTCTTATCAGACGTTAGTCACCAAACAATGATTTTGTGTAAAACCTAAATCCTAAAATCTTTATCTTTGGTTTTATAGAAACCTTTCTTTTTATAAATAAAATTTGTTTTAAAATTGACGAACTGAAGTTTAAATTTCTCCGAACTATTTCTTAAATTGAAACATTCAAACGTTTCTAAAAACTTTACACCAAAGTCATTTTATTCTTTTATCCTTGTATAAATAACCGACCCTTAAATCGTTGTAAAACAAACGTCTTATTCATAAAGACGCAAAATTTCTCCTGATTCCAATCTTCCTCTCTTCGATTCACTTTTTGATCTTCCGGATAAGTTATCTTGAAAATTCAAAACACTAGAGGTTCCCGGAAGCGGGCGATTTATTGTTTTGAAAGGAACATCTATGAAAAAACTCAAGTTTAGCGAACTAAACTTATCCGCCGAAATCCAAAACGCAATTTTAGAAATGGGTTTTGAAGAAGCCTCACCGATCCAGTCAGAAGCTATTCCGGTTATATTAAAAGGAAAAGATATTATCGGACATGCTCAAACCGGCACTGGTAAAACCGCAGCCTTTGCAATTCCTACGATCGAACTTCTCGAAGTAGAAAGTAAACATTTACAAGCATTGATCCTCTGTCCTACTCGGGAATTGGTGATACAAGTCAGCGAACAATTTCGTAAATTGATGAAATACAAAGGCAACTTTGAAGTTGTTCCAATTTACGGCGGCCAAGAAATTGAAAGACAATTCAGGGCACTTCGCAAAAATCCCCAGATCGTAATTGCAACTCCGGGTAGAATGATGGACCACATGAGAAGAGGTTCTATCCATCTCGACGAGATCAAAATCGTAGTTTTAGACGAAGCCGACGAAATGTTAGACATGGGTTTTAGGGAAGATATGGAATTCATCCTAAAAGATACATCCGCAGATCGTCAGACGGTCATGTTCTCCGCCACGATGACGGAAGACATACTTACTTTGATGAAGAAGTTTCAAAATCATCCTCAAATCATAGACGTTACTCATCAAAAATTGAGCGCTCCTAAAATTGAACAGATCTACTACGAAATTCAGGAAAACGCAAAAGGAGAAGCGCTTGCGAGATTGATCGAATATAGAAACGTAAAACTAGCATTAGTATTTTGTAATACAAAAGCACAAGTAGACACGGTCGTAGAACTTTTGAAATCCAGAGGTTACTTTGCGGAAGCGCTCCACGGAGACTTAAACCAAAAACAAAGAGACAAGGTAATGAACGGTTTTAGGAAAGGAAGTATCGAAATTTTAGTCGCAACCGACGTGGCCGGAAGAGGAATAGACGTCAACAACGTAGAAGCAGTTTTTAACTACGACCTTCCGAGAGACGGAGAAGACTACGTTCATAGAATTGGTAGAACCGGAAGAGCCGGTAAAAAAGGAATCGCTTTTTCTTTTATTGTAGGAAAACAAATCTACAACTTGAAAAAAATAGAACGTATCAACGGAATTAAAATCGAAGCAGGCAAAATTCCAACGTTAGACGATTTAGAGGAAACAAAAATTCATTCTTACACTTCCAAAGTACGATCCATCGTAGACGCCGGGCATATTGGCAAATACGTAAACCAAGTAGAAAAATTAATGGGAGACGATTACACGGCTCTCGACATCGCCGCTGCCTTGTTTAAAATGACAATTTTAAAAGATAGCGTTACATTTGACGATTCCGTTCAATTTGAATCTGATTTTAAATACGAAGAAAAACATTCCTCTAAAAAGAAATCCGGCGGCGGAAGATACGGAGACCGGAATTTTAGTAGATCTGGGTCTAGATCCAAATCAAATTCGAATTCTCATTTCGGCAATAATTCCAAAGACGGCTCTCGTTCTAAATTCTCCAAAGGAGATAAAAAACAAGGTGGGGCAACTTCTTTCAAAAAAAAGAAAAAGTAACAATATCCAAACTACTTTAAGAATCCAATTTGAAATCTTCGGGAAATTTATTTTCTAATCCTGAAATTTATGCCGAAATGAATAATAGATAGAAAAACCGTTCTTTACAAAACGGACTGTTAAACATTATGATTTTCGATTTTACTATCAAACTCAAACGATTCTATTTTTTTCTTTTATTTGGATCGATTACTTTCCTATTCGCACAAACCCAAGATTCTTCTCTTAATACGAGAATGATCCCACTTTGGAAAGGAGAAGTAGAAGCGGTTTATAGTGGTAAAGGTAAAGTAAAAATTCGAATCCGAAAAGGTTCTATATTTTACGGTAAGGAAGAAGAGGAAATCAAAGCCATACTGGAAAAAAAATCTCAGTATTCCGTCTTACAAAAAAATCCCGAAAAAGAAATCGGTCATTTTTCTATCCGTCAGATCTCGGTGGTTTATCAAAATAATTCAGACGGCAAGAAGGTTTCCGAAATTGAACTTTACGGTTCATTTGTTGCAATCCCAGGTGTCCCTGAAAGTTTACTCACAGCCGGAACTTTTATCCAAGATTATAAACAAGAAATTGCTTATATTGAACCGGGCGCTTTTTTCACCGAAGACAGAAGAAGGACCAGACCTTCAAAACAACTTAGGCATCCCAAAGACGGTAAGGAAATGGTTCTTGTTTCAGGAGGTTACGAACAAAACGGAGAACCGTTTTACGAATCAATGGGATTTTTTATTCACGGACAAGGAAACGATCCTTCCGAAGACAGTTATAATCCGTTTTACTTCAAACCGGAGCGTGGTAATCTTCAAGATGTTTCTTCTTTTTACATAGATAAGTACGAAGTTACAAATCAAGAATATTCAAAATTCTTAAAGGAAACAAACACTCCTCCTCCTCCTCATTGGAAAGGTGGGAACTTCCCTACAGGAAAAGAACATCATCCAGTCAACGGGATCACTTACAGAGAAGCTGAAATTTACGCGCGTTGGTCTGGTAAAAGACTTCCTACAGAAATGGAATGGGAAAAAGCGGCTCGCGGAACCGGAATGACTTGGAAAATCAATCGAGACGAATCGTATTCTTTTTTTCCCAACCCTTTGGAATATCCATTCGGAAACGATTTTGATCCTACGTTATGCAATACTCTAGAAAGTAAACAAACCAACACGATTTCAGTTTACGAACTTGCAAAAAAATCTGCAAGTCCCTACGGAGCCATTGGAATGTGCGGAAACGTAGCAGAGTGGACAAGCTCGGATTATCTTCCCTATCCAGGACATTCTCTCAAAAGAAACGCATTCGGAAAAATATATAAAGTCATTAGAGGTGGTTCGTTTTCCTCTACAAAGGAAGAATCTACTACTTACTTTAGATCTTTCGGAGGAATTCCAAATTTAAAAACGGATCGCAGAGCCGGATTTAGACTCGTCTGGGATCTTCCTGGAAAATAAAAAATATTCGATTTTTTTAAACTACTCAGAACTATAATAAAGTACCAAATATTTTGCGTTTAAACCAGCGCTTTGCAATAGTAGCTTCTAGTATTTAATTTTGATTGTCCCAAAATCTCAAGGAATTTTACGCGATAATTTCTTTAGAAATTTTTAATAAAATTTAGTAATTCCTACAAATTAGGTCGCATTTGACAATTTGCGAACTTTCAAGCGTCTAATGTTATTAAATTTTCGTAATAATTCCCACATTTTTGTAAAACTCAATCTCAAGGCCATTTGAAAAACTCAGAGTCTCTCTTCTATTGGCGCTCCAAGTAACTCAGCAAACACCTTCTCTATGGATCGGTGGAAACTCAGCGTCTCGCTTCTATTGACGCTCGACAGGTTTTGAGACAAGCTCTTTATACAATTCAGTAAAACTTTTTGATTCAAGAAACTAATACAGAAATTGAATTTAAAAAGTGTTTAAAAAACTATATCACACAAAGAGACTTGATCTGCGGAACTACCACAAAACTTAGAAATGATCGTTCCTATCATATAAATCGAAACTAAAGGCAAATACTATATTAGTTTTATATAATGCAGTTTATTAACTATAACTGAAAGCGTTGTCCGGCAGAGATAGATTCCGTTTAGTTTTTTTCTTCGAATTCACATTATTTAAATGTAAACTATTGGATTGAGTGCTTTTATATAGTTAAGTCACTCTTGCATTTCTCAAAAGTCGATCTAATAAAGAAGGAGAAAATCGGCTGATCCAATAAGCCAACATCTCTCTGAACTGAGACGGATATACATCTCTTTTTTTGGATTCAATCGCTTTCAAAATGATGGTAGCCACCTTTTCCGTCGCAAGCCCGTTCTTAATCCCTTCATCCATAATTCCGTAAGCGGAGCCGTCTCCAGACAAAGCTTTCAAAGAAATATCCGTTTTTACATAACCCGGAGAAACCGTCATAACGTGCATACCACTCTCGCAGGTTTCCAGTCGAATACTATCCATAAACGCCTGAACTGCGTGTTTGCTCGCCGCATAACCAGAACGATATTGAGTTGCAAACCTTCCTTGTAAAGAAGACACCGCAATAAAATGACCTTGATTTTGTCTCAACTCCGATTCTAAAAGTTTGAATAAATGAACCAAAGGATAGAAGTTTATGTTCATTAGATTTTCGTAAACTTTAATGTCAGTTTCTTTCGCAAGGCCGCGCATACTAATTCCAGCGCTATGAATCATTCCATCGATACGTCTGACTTTTTTTCTGAATTCCTCTGTGATCTTTTTGAGCTGAGAAAAGTCGGAAACGTCTCCGGGTAAAGAAATGATTTTATCCGGGAACTTGGCCTCGTTTTTTAATTCTTTTAACAATTCCTTTCTTCGAGCGATAGCCCCTACTATGGTACCGTTTCGATTGAGTTCTAAAACGAGAGCCCTGCCGATACCAGAACTAGCCCCTGTAACCAAAAAAGACTTTTCTAAAAAGAAAGAATGAATCATAAGACCGGACCGAAGATATTTGAAAGTCTCAAAAAAGCAAATGAAAATAAACGGAAAAATCCTTTAGGGAATTGAGTCTAGTTAAAAGATGATCCTGAAAGAAACGGAAAATGTTTTGTTGAAAAAGGTTTCTTTTAAATAAGAGGTTTGAATGAGTAAGTTGCAAGAACTTAAAGAAAGGATTCGTTTTCGAAATACCAACTTTCAAAGAAACTATGAAAGTAGATATTATTGGTTTCCGGAAGAATCTCCGCCGTTTTGTATCATAGAAGTAAATCAATACGATCCTTATCACGATATGACTTTATATCTGGAAGTAGACCTCACCACATTAAAAATCATAAAGTCCGGGGTAGAAGAAAAAAGGGTTCCTTATGAAACTTGTCCGGCTGCAATCAAAACATACGATTATTTAGTAGGAGAAGAAATGTCCTACGTAAAATTGATGAATCGTTTTCCAACGGACAAAACGTTAGGTTGTCTTCATATCAACGAACTGATTCAAAACGCAGCTATGAATTTTCATTCCGCATACGCATTTTATCTTAAAGAAAGAAATTTTCCGGCCCAACTAGACGAATACAAAATGTACGAAGGAAACCTCCCCGCCCGAGAAAGAAGAGAAATAGGAAGACACTGGTGGATGAAAGATAGAGGAGTCAAAAATTCCTGTTATTCTTTTTCCACACGTCACGAAAAACCGGAACTCAAAGATCAAGTGAAACATCTTGACAGTATTACTGCAATGATGGTAAAAGAATTTAAGAAATCGAAGAAAGAAAAACTTTAAGTTCACACTTAGGTAACACGTTAAAGATACGCCTAACGTTATTATCTTCGTAAAAAGGACATAAGGTTTCGTTTTTTCGAAAGTTAAAGTTTCTTACTTCTGTCAATTTTAATGCCCGCTTAGCTCAGGGGTAGAGCATTTCCCTCGTAATGAAAAGGTCGCCGGTTCAATTCCGGCAGCGGGCTAATCTTAAATCTCTTGCCCTATCTTAAACGGTATGAACTCTGTACTGAGTGCCTCATCTAATACTCATCCCAATTTGTCTTGTAGGTGGTTGGATACTCAAACGAGTAAAAATTTTTCCTGAAAATTCAGGAATTGTACTCGGAAACTTCGTAGTTTATGTTTCTCTACCATCTCTGATTCTAATTAGTAAGATAGAACTAGAAAACTCTCTGTTTTTTTTGGCATTTGTACCTTGGTTGATTTTCGGAGTATCAGTCGTATTCTTTTATACGATCGGAAAATTCTTTCGTTGGGATTGGGAAACAAAAATCGCAACTATACTTTGTTGTGGGTTGGGAAATACCTCTTTTTTAGGCTTACCCATTTTAAGAATGTTATACGGAGAGAAAGTCACTAACTCGGTGTTAATCGTAGATCAATTGGGAACCTTTCTTTGTCTAGCCATTCCAGGATTTATTCTTGCATTACATTTCCAAAAAGATCCCAAGATAAACGGAAATCGGATCACTTCCGTTTTAAAAAAGCTCTTTACTTTTCCACCTTTTCTTGCTTTACTTTTTTCGTTTTTTCTTAGATTTTTCCCCCTTTCAGAATTGTTTTATTTTGTACTTAAAATTTTGGGAGAAACCTTAGTGCCAATCGCATTGTTTACAGTAGGATTTCAAATGGAATTTCCGACTCTATATTCTAAACTTAAAAAATCGGAAAATTTTATACAACCTCTATCTATCGGACTTATTTATAAATTGCTAATTTCCCCTATTATGATATTTTTAATTTACATTTTTCTAAATATAAACCCAAGTTATTTAAAGGTAGCGATCTTAGAGGCGGGAATGGCCCCGATGATCACTGCGTCTATCGTTTCTATTCAAATGGGTTTTAGGCCTAATCTTTCCGCAACCTTTCCTGGGATAGGAATCTTATGTTCGATTCCAACCTTATTGTTATTTTATTTTATTCTGGAGAATTTTTTCTGACTGACTTTTCTGAATCACTGATCGATCTATTTTCCGCGGTCAAAACCGGAAAAACGAACGAAATTCAAAAACTTCTAAACTCCTTAAAAGGAGAAGAGACCCTTATCAATTGGCTGAAAGATTATAGAGACAGTTACGGTTCTGGAGTTTTATCTTGGGCCGTAAAAAATTCAGATCAAGAAACCATCGAACTTTTACTCGAAGCCGGAGCAGAACCAGATGAAATCAACGCAAGAGGAGAAACCCCACTTTTAAACTCTTTGGATCAAAATAACGAAAATTTGATCCGAATTTTTTTAGAAGCAGGCGCAGACACGGAAAAAAAAGATTTTGCCGGAAACACTCCTTTGACAAAAGCCGTAAGCACCGGAAACGTTTCAATCGTGGAAATGGTATTGGAAAACGAATATTCAACTCCGGATTTAGAAGAAAGAAACGGAGAAGGGTATACTCCGATTCTTCTGGCAGTAGATCTAGGTCATCTAGAAATTGTGGAATATCTTTTAGACCAAGGTGCAGATTTTTTAAAGAAAAATTCAGAAGGAAGAACCATTCTTCATCTTACAGCACTACATAATGATTTTGAAATATTAGATTTATTTTTAGAAAAAGAAGAAACAAAAATCATATTAGAAGATAAAGATGCGGATGGAAATACCGCCTTACTTCTTGCATCCTCTCATGATAGTGTGGAATGTTTAGAAAAACTGATTCAACTTGGAGCAGATCTTTTACAATTAAACGCATCTGGAAAAACTGGATTGGAAGAAGCGGAAAGACAAAAATATCATCACGTTACCAAAATTCTTAAAAAAGTTCTTACTGAAAAATTATTTTTTGCCACCAAACATGGAAAAGATGATCTTTGCAGAAATATTCTTCAAATTGGAATTTCACCAAACCCCATCGACCAAGAAGGAAATACACCGCTTCACGTCGCAGTCATTTATAATCAAATTTCTACTACTGAGTTATTGCTCCAATGGAACGCATCTCCATTCTTAAAAAACCTAAATGGAAAGTCTCCTCTAGACATTGCAAAAGAAGAAGAGAAAATAGAATTCGTTCAAATATTAGAACCTGAACCAGAAAAAGATTAAAAAATCTTTATATAATATGAGTTTGCGTAAGAAAATGAGAAAGAATTTATAAAAGTATGAACTTTTACAATTTTAGAATTTGTTCGTAAAATCGTGATTTGTGGAGTTCCTACAAATTAAGTCACGTTACAAATTTTTAAACATTTATTTTTCGCATGAGTTCCCACATTTTAGAAATCGATCAGTAAAGTTCAAATTCCAATTTTTTTCAGAAAAATGAATCTCAACCGAACCCACGTTGTTTAGAAGCCATCTCAAAAACATCTTAGAATAATCGAATCGGCATTTTAAACAAAACGTCTACTCAATAAATCGAGTAATTCTTCAGGATCTTCCGAAACGATCAGACTTTCTTTAGTTTCCGAATCTAAAAAACCGTCGTCTACCATTCTACTCAATTGTTTAAGTAAATATTCGAAATAACCGTTTACATTGAGTAAACCCAAAGGTTTTGAAATGAGTTTAAGTTGATTCCAAGTAGTAATTTCCACGAGCTCATCCAAGGTCCCAATCCCACCAGGCAACGCAATAAAACCCGAAGATCTTTCATACATCCTAAATTTTCTTTCGTGCATGGAAGAAACGATCATCAAATCTTTAACACGATCGTGTTTAACTTCTTTGATAGAAAGAAAATCCGGAATAATTCCGGACACACTCCCCCCTTTGTCCATTACCGCATCTGCAATCGTTCCCATGATGCCACACGAAGCCCCTCCAAAAACCAAATCTATATTTTTTTCAACGAGCAATCGACCTAAGTTCTGAGCCGCTTCCGTATAAACCGGATTGTTTCCAGAACGCGAACCACAAAAAACACAAACCGCCAATTTGGTTAAATCCATAATCTCTCTTTTTATTTACTTCTATTTAATAAGATCGGAATAAAATCATTTTATCGTTATTTACAACAAATATAATTTTGTAACTTTTTTCTTGTTTAGGACTTCGGAAAAAAAGTTGGAATTCTTTCGTCTTATATTTATCTCATATTCCTTAGAGCCTATGAAAAAAAGAATTCAAAGTTCAATCATATTCCTTTTTGTTACTTTTTTAGTCTTACTCCAAACGAACTTAATCGGACAAAAAAAATTGTCTGATTCAGATCCAGAAATTTTGGAAAATGAAGCCAACGAACTCGAAATCAAAGCCGGCAAGGCACAAGATCCGGTTACAAGAAAAAGGATGATTTTAGAGATTCAGAAAAAACGCAAAGAAGCTTCCGAACTCAGAGACAAACTTCACGAACAAGAACTTTCTAAAACACCGAAAGGAACAATCTTTGAAATCACGTTTTTATTCAACCAAACGAGTTGGATTCCAGAATCCTTAGCAAGAAAACAAAACGTTTTCGTTAACGAGACAAATACGTTTTTTTATACAAACGGAGTTTATCAAAATATAGATACGATTGCAAGAAACGGAAATTTCGACGCACACGTCATCAATAACACCGGAAGTTTTTATTCTAATCCGCAAGGAAATACAAAAACCGCTTATCCAATTCGATTTTTATTCTTAACAGAATCTAAAAAGTTTGGTGTAGAGGCGACGTTTCTGGATTTTAGAATTTATCCTTCTTATTCTTCTATCAATACCAATCCTACCTCCAACAATTTAAATCAAACCTATAGTTTTTACGGTCCCGAACTTAGAAGAACGGATATTCAACTCAATTTTCTTTACTTTTTTGAAACTGGGTCTGGAACTAAAATTGGACCTTCATTAGGAATTCGTAATTTAGACATTTATTCCAAAGAATACGGCAACCTACCAGGAGGGCTCGGCTTCGGAACTATGGAAGAAAAAGCGGGAGGTTTAGGTCCTCAAATTGGATTTAGAATTATCAAAAAACTGAATCACTACTTTCAATTTCATGCAAACGCAGACTATTTTAGAACATTAGGAAAATATCATCTAAAAACGAACGGGGCTACAATTTATAATGGAGCTCAAAATTTTTTAATCACAGAAACTTCTGGTTCAGCGGGTGAAAATTTAGTCAAAAGAGGAGGTTATCAAATTGATACCGGGCTTTCCTTTTTAAGAACGAGCTGGCTCAAATTTACGTTCGGTTTTCAATATACAGAAATGAGATCTTCCGTCACTGGATATAACTATAACATAAACCTGTTATTTCCCGATTTGGTTGGTTCTACCGCATTGAACACAGTTACCAAAACGGTAGACTTGATTTCCACAAGACCCGCCTTACAAAAAGAAGTGATCGATACTTACTACGGATTTTATTTTGGAGTTTCTTTTACCCTTTAAATA
This sequence comes from Leptospira noguchii serovar Panama str. CZ214, assembly GCF_000306255.2. Classification (GTDB taxonomy): domain Bacteria; phylum Spirochaetota; class Leptospiria; order Leptospirales; family Leptospiraceae; genus Leptospira; species Leptospira noguchii. The sequence goes on along the minus strand of NZ_AKWY02000033.1, from coordinate 94,641 downwards.
AGAATTTTTTAGATTTACTATTATTAAGTTTAAAGTTGTCCCAAAACCTAAACACCTATCTGCAGAGCGACCATAGGAGCGATGCATTGAGTTTCCCAGAGCGACCATAGAAGGATACATTGAGTTTAGAGAGGTGTTGCTGAGTTTTTGGTTGGATCTGAGTTTGTTGAGTTTCACAAAAATGCGGAATTAACGTGAGTTCGTGGAGAAAATGAGAAAGTATTTTCTAAAAATGTGAGTCCCCACATTTTAGAATTAGTTCGTAAAATCGCTATTTGCAGTAGTTCCTACAAATTAAGTCACATTACAAACTTTTATTTTTTATATGAGTTCCCACATTTTAGAATTGGTTCGTAAAATCGTGATTTGCAGTAGTTCCTACAAATTAAGTCGCATTACAAACTTTTATTTTTTTATATGAGTTCCCACAATTTTAGAATTGATTCGTAAATCGCGATTTGCAGTAGTTCCTACAAATTAAGTCGCATTACAAACTTTTATTTTTTTATATGAGTTCCCACAATTTTAGAATTGATTCGTAAATCGCGATTTGCAGTAGTTCCTACAAATTAAGTCGCATTACAAACTTTTATTTTTTTATATGAGTTCCCACATTTTAGGAAATACGAATTGTATAAGTTCTTACACGAAACAAGAGTCAAAACTCTTAAAAATAAACTTAGAAAATAACAATTAGATTTTATAAATAACGAGATTAAATTGAATCAATTACCCTCGACTAAACTATCTTAAGTCGAAGGTAATTTCGTTTAAAAAAATTATTTAATAGGAACGTTTGAAAGTTTCATCCAACCCATTTTTTCGATTAAAGCAAAACCACCAAAAAGAACGGTCGTATAAAATAAATCTCCCAAAAGAGAGTTTTGAAAAAACGGAATAGCCATGATAAAACACTGAACGAGCCCATTAAAATCGTAAGAATAATACCCCGCAAGCCACACGTAAAAGTTGGTAACTAAAAAGAAAAGAATCGATCCACCCAATGACCAAAACGCAATTTTAGAAACGGAAGAAGAAATTCTTAACTGCCATCCAGCCACAACCATCAGTAAAGAGATCCCATAAACAGGAAGCATTTGATCGTGAAACCCGATCAATAAATCACTGATCAAAAGAGCACAAATAGGAAGAAACAAAGACAACTTTTTAGAAACAAAATGAGCCCCTGCAAAAAGAGAAATCGCAAGAATCGGCGTAAAATTAGCCGGGTGGGGAAGATAACGACTTGCAACCGCAATCAAAATGAGTGAAAAAACGATAAAACTTTTGGAATGTATCATAAAGCGCCTGGAATGTATTATTATTTTGAACTATACTTCAATTTTACGGTTCCCGTCAATCCAATCCCTAATTGAAAAAGGGTGCACTCTCGCTTCGTAGATAAAAAATGGAACAAATTTCGACTATTTCTTTGTTCTTAAAGAGGATGGTATGCGAACAAAATCAACCCTAGAAGAAATCACTAAACTCCAAGAAGTGACCTCTATTCTCCGAGGTGAAAACGGGTGTCCTTGGGATAAAGAACAAGATCATCAAACTTTGGTTCCTTATCTGATCGAAGAATCCCAAGAAGTGATCGAAGCAATTCTAAAAAAAGACGATGACCTTCTCAAAGAGGAATTGGGAGATCTACTATTTCAAGTAGTGTTTCACGCAAGACTCGCGGAAGAAAGGCATTCATTCAATTTAGGAGACATAGCAAAAGGAATTTCCGATAAACTCATTTTTAGGCATCCTCACGTTTTCAAACCGGAAGAAATCACTCTTTCTACTTCTCAAGAAGTTTTAGAAAACTGGGAAAAAATTAAAGATAAAGAAAAAAAGAATTCATCTATTTTCTCGAACGTTCCCGAAAATTTCTCTTCTCTTTTAAAAGCAGAAAAATACCAAAAGAAAGCAGCAAAAGTAGGATTTGATTGGGAAAATATTTCAGATGTACAGAAAAAAGTTGGGGAAGAAATGGAAGAATTCCTTACAGAATTGAACCGTCCCAAAGACAATCAAATCCGTATCGAAGAAGAATTTGGAGATTTGTTATTTAGTTTAGTAAACTTTGGAAGACATCTTGGAATTTCTTCCGAGTCCGCACTTACAAAAGCAAATGTAAAATTTAAGAAAAGATTTCAATACATAGAAAAAGCCCTCCAAGAACGCGGTAAAAGTCTGAACACGTCCGACTTAAAAGAAATGGACCATCTTTGGAACGAAGCAAAAGAGTTGGAAAAATGAATGGGAACGATTCCTTCAAAAATAGAATCCAACAAACTGAATCTCTGATTTTTTTTCTTTCTAAAGATTTTTTTTTGAAGGTAGAATCTAATTTAGAGGAATGGCCCCGAGTGTATCAGTTGACACATCTTGAAAAAAGTTACAAAGCGATGTTTTCCATTTTCGGTTCCTTTACTTTAATTCCAAACGATCCAAGATTAACCTCTCCTATTTATTATTTAAGTTTAGATACGGATTCCAATCAACAACTCGTTTGGACAAAACCGGACGGAGAAATAATACAAGATCTAAAACAAATTTTCAAAGAACTAAAAAAACACATTCAAATTTTTGAAACTTCGATTTCAAATATAAACCTGAGAGAAAAACGAACTTGAAAGTACTCGTCTTAGATTCTGGTACAACCGTCAGAAAAATTATATCCTCTTTTTTTCCTACAGAGGATTGTCAAATTTTCGAAGCGGGTACAGCAAAAGAAGGATTAGATCTTACGTTTCGGGAAAATTTTGATCTAATTACAATCGGAATGATACTTCCGGACTCGGATGGATTTACGGTTTGTACAACCATTCGAAATGGTTTACGTGACGATAAACAAAATATATGCAAAAATTCTAAAATATTTCTAATAACCTCCGGAGACATAGAAACGAACCGAAAAAAATCAGTAGAATCCGGCTTTGACGGGATTTTTCCAAAACCTACTGGAATTGAAGAATTTAAAACAGTAATCGAAGAAATTATAAAACTAGCTTATCAACCTAGTTCGATCGAAACTAAAAAGGCCGGAAAAATTCTGATCATAGACGACTCGGAATTAAATTTGCTTCTTTTGGGAAAAATTTTAGAAAAAAACGGTTATTCTTTTCAAGCGTTTACAGAAGGAAAAAAAGCCTACGAATATCTTCAATCTTCAAACGAAGTCTCTTATATTTTAACGGACTGGATTATGCCGGACTTTTCAGGGGAGGAACTTGTAGAAGCGATCCGTAAACAGGAAAAATTCAACAACATTCCGATTGCGGTCATCACCGGTATTGAAGAAAAGGAAGATTTTAAAATCTCTATTCCTCAAAAAAACATTTACTTACTTCAAAAGCCGTATTTTGAAAGAAAAATTTTAGAATACATTCGAAAAGTTTAATTTACCGCAAAAAATTGAATTTCCCGAATCACGTCGGGATGACAGTCCGTTCTAAATTCTCCCGAAAAAGATTTTAAACCAGAAAACCATTGTCCGTTTTCATACTGCAAATCGTTCCAAAACAGAAACAAAGTAGTATCTCCAAATTGATTGTTAAATTGAATCTGTTGAATTTCTCCAGTCGGTGAAGGTTCTTTAAGAAAATTTTCTCCCGAAAAGGAAATCATTTGGATTTGATACGGTTCGGCTCGATAAGGAGTTCCTTCTTTTCGTTTATTAGAAGATTTTAATTTCCAACCTGTGATCTTAATTTTGGCGATCTCTTCAAGCTTTAAGGATTTTGAATATGTAATATTACTTTTTTTATGTCGAAACTTAAATTCAAGCGGAGGGTTTTTCCAAAAACCTTCTACCTCGCGCCCATCACAAAAAACGGCTTTGATTTTTTTTTCTCCTTTTTCATTCATTCCTGTTCCAGTCTGTTTTTCTGTTTCCCCTCTCGAATTGCGGGAATCTCCGACCGTAGGTTCCACGGGAGGTGTAGGTTCTTTAGGAGTTTTTTGTGAATAAACGGAGAAATTGAAAAACAGAAATACAAACGTAAAAAAACATTCCAAACTTAGAAATAGAATTCGGTTGGGAATTAAAGTTTTGTGTTTCAAGATTTTCATCGTTGCGGTTAAAATTCCGAATTACACGAGTTATATGAATTGATCTTAAATTCCCGACGACAGTCCCCCCCCCGCCGGGAATTTTTATTTCAAAACGATTAAAGTCTTTTTTGAATTGCTTCCATAAATTGAAAAGTGTCTAAAGCTTTTGCGTTTGAATCTGTGCAAAGAAGAGTTAAATCTTTAGTCATCTCTCCGCTTTCGATCGTATCAATCACCGCTTTTTCCAGCTTCTGCCCAAATGCGACCACGTCGGGAGTTCCGTCCAATTCTCCTCTTTTAATCAACGCACCCGTCCAAGCAAAAATAGAAGCGACTGAATTTGTAGAAGTAGTTTCACCCTGTTGGTATTTACGATAATGTCTGGTCACGGTTCCATGTGCCGCTTCGTATTCAAATTTTCCGTCGGGAGAAACGAGCACGGAAGTCATAAGTCCTAAAGATCCGAATCCGGAAGCGACCATATCGCTCATAACGTCTCCGTCGTAATTCATTAAGGCCCAAAGCATTCCACCTTCGTTTTTCATCAACTGAGCGACAGCGTCATCTATTAGATAATACGAATATTCAATTCCTGCTTTTTTGAGATCCGCAGCTTTAGCCTTTGCCAGTTCATCAAAGATAGCGCGAAATCTGGCGTGATATTTTTTGGAGATCGTATCCTTTGTAGCAAACCAAAGATCAATTTTTTCGGAAATCGCGTAGTTAAAACAGGCTTGAGCAAAACTTAAGATCGACTTATCTAAGTTATGCTGTCCCATAATTACACCAGCTCCTTCAAAGTCGTGAATCAAGGCTCTTTGTTTTTCTTTTCCATCTTTTCCGGTATAAACTAACTCCACCTTTCCCGCTTCGGGAATATAAAGTTCGGTATCCTTATAAAGGTCTCCATAAGCATGACGTCCGACCGTAATCGGTTTTTTCCAAGAACGAACCGCAGGTGGAATGTTTTTTACAATGATTGGTTTACGAAAAACGGTTCCATCTAAAATGGAACGAATGGTTCCGTTTGGAGATTTCCATTCTTGTTTGAGATTGTATTCCTTAACTCTGTCTTGATTGGGAGTGATCGTCGCACATTTTACGCCTACTCCGTATTTTTGAATCGCATGAGCGGAATCCACAGTTACTTTATCGTCCGTTTTGTCCCTGTATTCCACGCCTAAATCATAATAGTCCAGTTCTATATCGAGATACGGATGAATAAACCTATCCTTAATCTCCTTCCAGATGATCCTAGTCATCTCGTCCCCATCAAGCTCCACGAGCGGGGTTTTTACCTTGATCTTTGCCATTGAATTCTCCTTTAATATTTTACAATGATATAATAATAGAATATAATTCTGTTCTAAAGTTTCAAAGGTTATTGGGAAGGAAAATTCGGATTCTCCGTGATTTTCATAATTCCGTTTCTAAGCCAAGCTAGATTTTGCATTTCAAAATAATTAATCGCAACTGGAAGTGAAACAATCCCCATCACTGAGAAATAACGATATTTTAAAGAATCTTTTGTACTGAGTCCCTGAATCGTCTTTTCAAGTCGGATAAGAATTTTTTTCCAACGAATAAAAAGCGGTTTTAATTCCGGATTACAATCTTCGAAAAAAAGCTCATCTGCACTTTGAGTAATAATTTCTTTAATACCGATCGGTAAAGCTGGAGAACCTAGTTGATCCCGAAAACGAACAAGATCTTTTTCAATTTCCTCTTCGGATTGTCTTGCAATTGGAAGAATGGAACTGATTCCAACAGAAATCGGAAGTGAAACACGAAGAAAAAAATCTCCCGCAATCATACCCTGCAAAAAAGAACGAACCGACTCGCGGGGCGCGACCGAAAAATCAAGTTGTTTAGAACTAAAATTTTTGGTGGTTTGAATGATATATTGAGTGAGTTTAATTTTCTCAGTCCAAAATATAGCCAATAAATCGGATTCCATAGTTCTGAATGATACTATTTTGATTTTCGCTTTTTTAGCAAGATTTATTAAAAGGAAGTCTTTAGTACCCGATAACTAAAATTCCTTAAAGTATATCCAATCCACCTAACCAAACTACAATTTCCTTTTTTTTAAAACCCAAAACCTTTTTTAAAAAAAATTCCAAAAATCACGATTTTGTTCTGAACTTCAAAATTCAAATCTGGGCTTTTTCTTTTTTCATTTCGAAAAAAAAATCGGATTTATTTCTCTCTTCTTCTCCTTTTCGGAACCGTTTTCAAAGAGGAAAAAATGAAAAACACAATCGATCCAAATCGGGGCATATGGATGAAACTCATTTCAAAAAAAGATGACTTTATAAAAATAGTATCGACGTTAAACGAATTTTATATTCCAAAAGTTCATTTTTCAAAACTGGATAAAGGTCAACAAATTAGAGTTCGTTTGGTTCAAAAGAAGTCGAAAGATTTTGAAGTATTTCTCAAAAAAAGAAACGCTCATGAGTTCTTAATTTTTCTTAAAGTCGAAGACCAATTTGAATCTTGGATTCATCAAGACGGAATCGGAGAAGCCAAAGAACGTTTCTTGATGGAAGGAAAAACCGATCATCTTGTATTTGAGTTTCCTTGTATCGGAGATCTTTATGAAAAACACTGTTCTATTGCAAAAGAAAACGAAATGAAAACTATAAACACAAAAGATTCTGCTTGATCATTTTTTTTCCAAGTTAAGGATCATCGGAATGTTCAACCAAACCGGCTTGGAAAAAAATTCGACCCTGATCTTTCTTAAATTTCGAACCTTCTTATTTTTATTTTTTTTCGTTTCGTATTCTACTCTCAATGCAGAAGATTCCACGTCTCTAAAAAGTGCAACCCTCAAAGATTATACCTTTCAACCTTATACACAAGAAGGTTATTTTCAAGCTTGGAACTATTCCTATCGAGATGATAAGATTTTTATTTATGCAACTTTTCTAATAAGTAACTTAGGTCCCGGAACTAAAAACTGTGGAATCAGTTTAGTCATTCATACCTTGGGAGAAGGAACCAAATTTATTACGAAAGAATTTTCCGTTAAAGAATTAACCGCCGAAAAAGGTAAATTTGATATCAAAATTGAGAACAATCGTATGTCTCTAAATCCGGAAGGAATTGAAATTCAACAAGATACTGAGAATATTAAATTATTCTTATCTTTTAAATCTGATTTGAAACAAGGAGTTTCTCTTTCGGGTGGTAAACATACCGTCAAAGATCCTGGCGGGTTTGTTCAAGCAGATATGGCGTTTTCGTTTCAATCTGTATGGGGTTATTTGATCCTAGATGGTAAAAAGAAAGAGCTTCTCGGAACCGGCGGATTAGAACACCTTCTTACAAACTATGAGGTATATAAGTACAGCAAAAGATGGGAGTTATTTCGATCTATCAACTCAAAGGAGTTTCGTTTTTATACAGGTGGTTTTTTAGGAAATGATTCTTTTCCAGGTGGTTATTTTAGAACCGCGGCGCTTTTAAATCCAGAGGGCAAAACGATTCTTTCCGGAAAGGTTACAAAATTTGAAGTGTTGGAAACAGAAAAAGAGCCTTTTTCTGGTTATGATCTTCCAGTTAAGGAAAAATTTTATTTTGAAGATGGTTGTTCTGCGGAAATTGTCCGAAAACAATCGGTGGGTAGTATATACGTTCTTTCTAATATTTCTTCCGTTCTTCGCTTTTTTATTCGTTTATTTTTTGCCAAACCGTATCAAATTTATTTATTAGCAGATTTGAATATTCAGTGTCCCGGTAAAAATTTATCCCCTGATTCCCTCGAGACTTTTAGCGGGATTCTTTCGTATTATTTGATCAATCCGTAAAGAGCTGTCCCAAAACCCATAAAATTCTAAAAGAATAAAAGTTTTAAAGAGGTCTATTTTTTCGAGACGGCCCCTTAATTATTTTTGGTAAAAATAAATCATTTATAGTACCATTTTTATTTGTATTTACAGTAAGCTTTTATATCGAAAATAAAAATCTGTATTCAACTTTAAATTATAAAAACCATAAAAACATCAATGGGAACAATTACTAGAGTCGTTTAAAAATGAGTTCTCCATCTATTTCTGTTTTATGGAAACGATCAATTGAAGCAGTTTTATTGATCTTCACTATAAAATTTTTCAAAAACTCTACTCTATTTTTTTTGTGATCCAACAAATATTTTTTTCTATCAATGATCAAAGAAACCTTACGTTCTTTTTGAATTCCACTTTTTAGATTATCGTCAAAATGATAGCCTTCAGGTGGTTATAAAGTGTTCCAAATCCGGTAATTTTTCGATCGTAAGAATACCCTCTGCCTATGATAGTAAATTCTTAGAAAAAATTTGAATTAGTACTGATCTCTATAAAATTGAGTACCGTTAATTTTATCACAAAACACTGATTCCATGCAAAATATTAGGTACTTTATTATATAGTTATGAGTAATAAGGATAAAAATAATATTTTTTTCATTCAATATGATAGTTTTTGAAAATTCCATAATTCTAATTAATGTGAGTTCGGCATAAGGAATTTATTTTTCTGAAAAAAAGTAGGATCTGAGCTTTATTGACCGATTCCTAAAATGTGGGAACTCATATAAAAAGTGAATATTTAAAAATTCATAAATCATTCTGAATTAGACAAAATCTGTGGGAACTATCGCAAATCGCGATTTTATGAGCCAATTCTAAAATTGTAGAAACTTACATTTTTAGAAAATCCTTTCTCATTTTCTTACGCCGAACTCACGTTAATTAACCAAATTGATATTTGTTTAAACAGAATATAAACAAAGTTAAATCAAACTTTTTTTATTTACCGTAAATTAACGCGAAAGGGATCGATGAATGAACTAAAGCAAAACGCTCTCCTGAACTCAATGCATCGCTCCCTAAGGGTCGCTCTGCAGGGTCGCGTTTAAAACTCAGCAAAACGCTCTCCTAAGGGTCGCGTTTTAGGGTCGATAAATTGGAACTTAAAGCGATCAATCGTATAAAATTTCCTGCATGCAATTTATTGACCAGAGCGGAGAATCCGATTCGACCTGCCAGTAGTGGCTGGATTTGCTAAAATTCATTTACTCCGAACTCACGTAAACACACACTTATTCAAATGAATATTCAAAAAATATAAATCTAAAAGATAAATAAAAATAGCGGAACTTTTTATAGTCCCGCTATCTAAACTAATTTTAGGAATTTGATTTTGTAGTATTTTTACAAAATTAAATATTCTAAAATTATAATTTATACTTATTGTTCCACACAAACCAAACCTAAATTATACGGACCATAAGCTGTGCGAACGCTAGAACAAGAAGATGTAGTATTTCCCCCTGTAGAAGTACTAGTTTTAAGAGCTTCTGAATCCGTACTAGTCGAACTTCCAAACAGTCCATAAAGATTAATAACAGAACTATTCCAAGAGCTACAAGTAATCGGTACACCTCCGGATGTCCAAGTTGTCCAATCTGAATTTAAACCAGTCCACTGACCAGACTCCTTAACTTGGGTAAACGAATTTTCCAATCTTTTACCACTTTGAAAATCGATCATACCTGAATTATTTGTAAACATTACGTTCGCACCGTCTTCGGCTCTACGATACTGCTGGTTTGGTTGGAACACCCAGTTCACTTGTCCTACTGTAGAGTTAGGACCTACTGTAGTCGCTACTCTATTGACTCCATCCACTATCATCGCTTTGTAGATTCCTGTACTAGGAATATTCGAAGGAATATGACTCTGGCAAAACGCATCCGCTCCTGATATTCCTCCAAAGTTTCCATTGTGAACAACACCAGAAGACGATGTTGTAAAGATATACTTAGGAGGAGGAGGCTGTTCCACACAAACCAAACCTAAATTATACGGGCCATAGGCTGTGCGAACGCTAGAACAAGAAGATGTAGTATTTCCCCCTGTAGAATTACTAGTTTTAAGAGCTTCTGAATCTGTACTATTTGAACTTCCAAACAGCCCATAAAGATTAAGAGCAGAACTATTCCAAGAACTACAAGTAATCGGTACACCTCCGGATGTCCAAGTTGTCCAATCTGAATTTAAACCAGTCCACTGACCAGACTCCCCTTTGAGTGCAAACGAATTTTCCAATCTTGCACCATTTGAAAAATCAAACAAACCTGAAGCATTCGTAGTCATTATAATCGCACCATCATCAGCTCTACGATATTGCTGATTCGGTTGGAACACCCAGTTCACTTGTCCTTCAGTGGAATTAGGACCTACTGTAGTAGCCACTCTATTGACTCCATCCACTATCATCGCTTTGTAGATTCCTGTGCTAGGAACGCTCGAAGGAATGTTGTTCTGACAAAACGCATCCGCTCCTGATATTCCTCCAAAGTTTCCATTGTGAACAACACCAGAAGACGATGTTGTAAAGATATGGGGAACATATCCTTGTGGAAAAGCAGCCTGTGCACTTTGAAGTTGATTACTTCTTAATGTTCGATTCTTTGAACAATCCAATCCCACACATCCCTGTTCATTAGAGATAAGCGAAATCAATCCGCTTAAAACCGTATTATCACTGTTACCAGATGACTTATTTAAACACGCGGCAAATACCAGTGTAAAAGCTGATACAATCGCAAATTTATATTTAATCTTCATAATCTTTAATTTTCTCCTAAAATTACGAGAAACACTGAATCTAATGTATAAGCATCCATTGACTTAAAAAACATAAAAGATCCATATTTATCGTATCTTTTGAGTTTTTAACAAACTAGATTTTATTTTTTTCAAAAACTTAAAATATAATTATTATTTTACATATTTAATGCAGAATAATTTTTTTTGACTATAACTTTAGATTACGGTTAACGCAAATTCAAAACAAGAACCTGTTTTAAAAAATTAATTTTTTTGAAAAAACAAAATCGGAAAATAAGAAGTATTATTTTTAGTCCTTAAAAATTAAGGAATTAGGCAGAAGAGTTTATTTTTATGAAATTAGAAAATTTTAATATTTTAAAAAATCCTTCCAATTCATTTAACGCAAACTAACGTTTCTGTTTTGCTTATTACTGACTTCTATAAAATTAGCACCTAAATGTCTATCATAAAGTGTCGTTTCACGTAAATTCGATAGAATCCAATACGAAAGTAATTATTATGTTGCGACCCATCGTTGCATTGAGGTTTTTTATTCGCCCGGATTTTCTTTCTCTGAATTCACATGATTAAAGTATTAAATACATACTTTATTATGTAGTTCTGAGTAGTAATACTTTTAAGCATTACTTACTTTTTTGTAGAACTAAATATGTTTATGAATTATCGGAATGGAAAAATAGAATTTTATAAGGTATGCCACACAAATTTAAGATTTCAGTGTGAAATCTCAAATTTGTAAGAGTCCCTGCAAATAGACATCCGAATCTTTAAACATTCAATTTTTATAATACTACTTGAGACGTATAAATAGTATTAAAAAATGAATGATTGATTTCCAAAGATGCAAAAGTTCGCTAAATATTTCGCCTAACGTATATTTATTTTTTGAAGGAGTTCCCACATCATCCACTTTTAGATCAAACTCATCATAGTATTATTTATGCGCCCGAATAGTAAGTTCGTGTGAGTTCCTGATTTAGAATTATTATTACAAGGAAACTTTACGTTAAATAGATTTTTAATTTTTGTGATGACCGTAAAACAGTGATTTTAGCCTAGGGACACATTTTTTACGCAGCATTTTCTTCAAATTCTGCAGGACTCACAAAGTCTAAGTACGAATGAGATCTCTGCCTATTATAATAAACTTCTATATGATCAAAAAGTAATTCTTCCGCTTCTTGAATTCTATAAAAGTAATCATATTCCATTTCTCTTTTCAGAGAACCAAAGAAGGACTCGGCGACCGCGTTGTCCCAACAATTTCCCCTTCTACTATTGCTCCTGCGAATTTTGTTGACGAGCAAATATTTTCGAGTTTCGTTCGAACAATAATTGGATCCTCGGTCAGAATGAAAAATCAAACCCTTGGGAGGATTTCTCAATTCGATCGCTTTGGAAAGAGCATTGCAGACTAATTTGGAATCATTAGTATTCGAAATCGACCAACCTACTACTTTCCGAGAATAAAGGTCTAATATTACACAAAGATAAATCCAACCTAAGGAGGATCTCAAAAAAGTAATATCTGAAACCCAGATTCGATTCTTCTTATTCGCTTTGAAATTCCGCCTGACTAAGTCTGGAGCAACCTGATTCCCATGATTAGAATTTGTCGTGGCAATCCGAAAGCGCTTCTCTTGTTTTCCACGAATTTCACAAAGTTTCATCACTTTTCGAACCGTTCTTGCTCCGTAAATTGAATACACTTTTTTCACTTCCCGAAGCAACCGAACCAAACCGTAATTTTTGCGATTTGTTAACCACGTTTCCCTAATGAACTCTACAAGTTCGGGATTATATTTTTCTAATTCGTTTTTGCTTCGTTTCAGAAATTGATAGTATCCTGAACGAGATACTCCTAAGACGTTAGCCATGCTTCGAATCGGAAACTCAAATCGATGAGTTTCCATGAACATCAATCGGGATTTTGTTCTCTCGAAAGCATGGCTGCAAACTTTTTTAGGATAGCGTTCTCTTCCTTGAGTTTCTGATTTTCCTTCCGTAGTTTTTTCAGTTCTTCGATCTCTTTTAACTGCTTATCCGTTGGTGGATTTTGTTGTTCCGACTTCTTCAAGTTTTCTGTTCTCCATTGTCGTAACACAAAATAACTGATTCCCAAGGACTCGGCGACTTCTTTTATCGTAAACGATCCTGAAAGCGTTCGCTTTACTGCTTGTTCTTTAAACTCCGGAGAGTATTTTCCTTTTTTATTCATTTTCACCTTTACCTCATTTGCTGAGAAAAAGGTGTCCGTTTTTACGTAACTAGGTTATTTTATGTAAAAATTTGACTGGGGTAATTAGAATTTATCCCAAAATTTCCAAATGTGATAATTTTTGTAGGAGCTATTGCATTTTATTAAAAACTTCTAAAGAATGATCATACAAATTTTTTGAGGTTTTGAAACAGGCTTTTTAGTCTTTTTACAAACTATCTCAAAAATATTTTTGTATGGGGAAACTCAGCAAAACGCTCTCTCAAACTCAGCGTCTCGCTCCCTATGAGTCGCTCGACAGATCGCGTTCTAAATTGAAGTCTAGGCGATAAATCGTATAACGTTCTCTTGTATACAATTTATTGACCAGAGCGGAGAGCCCGGTCCGGCTGCTTATGGCAGCCGGATTCGCCCAGGTTTTCTTACGTCGAACTCACGTTATTTAGGATTACATAATAGAATACGCTAATCTTTATCGAAAAGCCTATTTGAATGCAAAATATTAGATATTCTATTATGTAGTTATCAGTAAAAAACTTTTCAATTAGGCAGACTTAAACCTTTTTCCCCTTCGAATTCCGATTAAAAGATTAAGGTAATAAATTCCTGTTAAAAAAAGCATCAACCAAGGAATCAGATTTCCATATTGAGTATAAAACGTAGGTGGAGAATCGATTACGTCTATCGTTTCAGAAAGCGCTTCCGCCGTCATCAATCCTGTTTTTTTATTTCCTACAATCCTTCCCAAATGATCTATGTTAGCGGAAATTCCAGAATTGGTAGAACGAACCATCCATCTTCTCAACTCGATGGAGCGTAATCTTCCAAGTTCCATATGTTGATCACTTTCCGTTGTTGTTCCATACCATTTATCATTGGTAAGATTGACTATAAATTCGGGATTTCCGGCGGTTCTAAATTCCCTAACGAATTCTGGTAGAATCACTTCATAACAAATCAAAGGAAGAAACTTTCCAGATTCTGAAACCTCAGTTTTTGCAGGCTCATAGTAAGAACGAACCGCTTCGTGAACTAAATTTTCAGTATCGCGCCAACCTAAATGTAAACCTTTAGGTGACTTGTTTTTATCTGTAGGAGTATAATAACGAATCAGGTTATGAGTCGGACCCGGTTCAAATCTTCCAGTTTGTTGACTGAGTTCATATAAAAAATCGAAAGGCATATATTCTCCGAACATCAAAAGAAATTTCTTTTGATAGGAATCTCTGCGATCTCCATTCGGATCATATAATACATTATTATTATAATATCTTAAATTACGGGGATTAGGGGCTCCTTTAAATCCTGCGTCTATTTCATTAAAGAACACGTTTGCCTTGTATCGATTGGCAAGTAAAAACATCAAAGAATCAAATCGATCCCAATACATTCTACGAACCTTCGTAGTTATTTCTGTTTTGTGAGCCGAAAAGAACGGAACCCCCGCTTCGGGTAATACGATAAGATCCGGTTTTTTTCCCATTCTTACTATACCGTCTTCGGTCAGCTTTTCAATCCGAGACATTAAAGCCTCTATAGATTCTTTAATTTCTCTTCCATCTCTAAAACTCAAAGGAGCGTCCGGCTGGACGATCAATACGTTTAAAGATTTAACCGGTTTTACACTTTCCCATTTTTTATAAAGAACAAACCCTGAAACGATAAACGTTAAAAGTAAAAGAGCGGGTAACGTAATAAAACGAATATATTGTTTTCGTTTTTCTTTAGAATGAAAAATTTCTTTCCAATGCCAAGGATTAGACTGAAAGAGAGTATAAGAAACTATAAAGACTAAAAAACTGATTCCATAAACTCCCGTAATTTCTGCATTCTGTGCAAGAAGTATATTTCCAGCGGCTAAGTTTCCCCAATACCAAGGAAACAATTGAGGACCAATCAACTCGGACAAAAGTCCACAAAAGCCCGCAACCCAAACAGAATGACGTCCTATCTTTCCCGAAAGAAAAGAAAAACTCATCATAAAAATCGGAAATTTTAAACCGAATAATAGACCTGCAAAAAGAAGAATGAGTATCGCAATCACATAAGGAAAATTTCCGAAAGTAATCGCCATATGAACGATCCAATGGAAAGAAATTGCATAAAAAATAACTCCTACAAGCAGTCCTTGAAAGAGTAATTTTTTATACTTTCCATGATATTTTAAACTCAACCAAAAAAATCCAAAAGGTGCGATCCATACAAAATGAGTTAGAGAAATAGGAGCGAAGGCTAAAAAAGAAAAAACTCCAGTCCAAAGATAACAGAATATGTTGAACCAAATTGTTTTTTGAAACTGTTGAAAACGATGGTGTAATGTGTCCATGAATAAAACGTTTATCTTGATTTTAGAACTATAAGTCAACAAGAACTATCATTCGAAAGCCAAACTGAACGATTCAAAATAACATTCTACTAACATTTCGATTTGCCAGAAAGAACCTATCCTACAGTTTATCACTATGAGATCTTCATATTTTAAGATCATTGGAAAGACCCCTCTTCATGGAACCGTGGTTCCACAAGGAAATAAAAACGAGGCCTTACCGTTACTTGGCGCAGTTTGTATGGTTCCAGGAACCGTTCGTATCAGTAACATTCCAGTAATCTCGGACGTACTTATGCTTATGGAAGTTCTTCGTCATCTTGGTATGGAAATTACCGAAGAAGAACCAGGAACTTATATTTTTAAACACGACGGGAATCTAAAAAATCAACTTCCCGAAGAGCTTTGTTCTCGCATTCGAGGTGCGGTCACTTTAGCAGGTCCAATTCTTGCGATGACCGGAAGAGTTTTTTTACCAAAACCTGGCGGAGACAAAATAGGAAGAAGAAGATTAGACACTCATCTTCTCGCATTACAAGCATTAGGTGCAAATATAGAAGTATTTCCAGACGGTTATGAAATCAAAGCGAATCAACTAAAAGGAACAGACATACTTATGGACGAGGCTTCCGTTACTGGAACAGAAAACGCGGTAATGGCTGCAGTTTTTGCAGAAGGAACTACGATCCTGCGTCACGCCGCAAGCGAACCTCATGTACAAAGACTTTGTCATTTTTTAAATTCTGCAGGGGCAAAAATTTCAGGAATCGGTTCTAACATTCTTACGATCGAAGGTGTAACTTCTTTAACCCCCCCTGCCAAAGAACATAAGATAGGATCGGATTATTTAGAAGTAGGTTCGTTTATTAGTTTGGCCGCAGTCACAGGTGGAGAAATTATGATTAGAGACGTAGAACTGGAAGACATCCGTATGATTCGAATGGTTTATTCTCGTCTTGGAATCGAAGTTCGTCCGCATGAAAACGGAATTTTGGTTCCTTCCGATCAGAAGATGGAAATCATTCCGGATTATCACGGAGCAACTCCTAAAATAGACGATTCTCCTTGGCCTGGTTTTCCTGCAGATATGACTTCGGTAGCGCTCGTCACTGCAACTCAGTGTAAAGGAACTGTTTTGATTCACGAAAAAATGTTCGAATCCAGACTCTTTTTTGTGGATAACATCATTGCAATGGGAGCACAGATCATTCTTTGTGATCCACATCGTGCAATCGTTATCGGCCATTCTAGACTTTACGGCCAAAAAGTAGCTAGTCCAGACATACGTGCTGGTATGGCAATGATCATTGCGGCTCTTTGTGCGGAAGGAACGAGTTACATTCATAACATAGGTCAAATTGATAGAGGTTTTGAAAACATAGATACCCGCTTACGTGCGTTAGGTGCAAGAATCGAAAGAGTAAACTCAGATTGAATCGAAAAGATTTTTTTAAAAAAGGACTGGCGAAAATGTTAGATTTCGCACAGGAAAATGCAACCGAACTCGTTTCCGGTTTTCAAGAAATCGTTTCCGAAGATTCTTCCTCTTCTTCCAAGTCTGCACAAAATAAACGAACTCAAGACGAATCGGAACAAACGAACCCTGCTTCTAAAAAAACAAAATCGAAAAAATCCTCGAAAGAAGTCGGATTCATTCTTCCTCAACAAATCAAACCCAATCGCAAAAGAAAAATCCGCAATGTTCAATCTCCCCCGGGAGCGTTAGACGAAACTGCATTTTTAAAAAAATGCACGGGCTGCGGCGATTGTATTTATGCGTGTCCTTACAGCGTTTTATTTCCGGTCTTCGACGAAACTTCGGAGAAACATATTCCGCGAATGGATGTCAATCTAAACTCTTGTATGCTTTGTAAGGATTGGCCTTGTGTCAATTCTTGCAAAACAGGCGCTCTTATTCCTTTGAAAAGTGCACCTAAGTTCGGCCAAGCAAAAGGGCTTTTCGAATATTGTATCAATTCTAAAACTGGAGAATCCACTTGTTCCAATTGTAGAGACAGTTGTCCCATAGAAGGAGTGGTCAGTTTTAAAGGGAACAAACCCTTTTTTTCTAAAAATTGCACCGGTTGTGGTCAGTGTGTTAGCGCCTGTCCCACTTTTCCTAGGGCAATTCGAATTGAATAAATAATACATAAGAATATTAAAATTTATGAAAAACTTACAATTTCTTTTTTTATCAATTCCGTTCGTTTTGATTTCTATGTCAGGTTTATTCGCGGAATCAAATTCTAAAATGACTTCTTGTTCTAAAGACATGGAAAAATTCTGCGATCATCGTAAAAGCGAAGGTCGTTTATCTCAAATGCAATGTTTGATGGAAAAAGAATCAGATCTTTCATCTACTTGTTCCGATTGGTTAAAACTCAAAAAAGAAGAAATTAGAAAAAGTTCAGAAGAATGTTCCGAAGATAGAAATAAATTCTGTAAGTTCGTAATTCCGGGCGGAGGTAGGATTTTACGTTGTCTAATGAATCATGAATCGTCTCTTTCTAATTCTTGTAAAGAAATGATTCAAAAACATTTACCTTAGATAGAATTGTAAATCTATATTAGAGTTGTTGAGAAATGAATTTTCCATCAGTTTCTGTTTTACAGAAACAGTCGACTGAAGCAGTTTTGTTAATTGTCGCTATGGAATTTTTCAAAAACTCTATTTACAAAATATAATATAATTTTAATATATTAACTTTTTTCTACTGCTTCCCTTGAGAAAAGTTAGAGCGGTACAAGTTGAGAAAACTTGATTATTAAAAATTTCACTTCAAAATATAGATTTATAATAGTTTTTAAGTTTTCGGACAAGTTCGTTATGCTGTAGTAATTCAAAAATCATACTACATACCGCTGTTCTTTATTCGAATTTTAAAAACCTACCAGTTTGAATAAAGTTTAAAGAAGCTTGTTGTACTTCCGCAGCATCCATTATAAAAGTATGCGTTCTATTCACTAAAAGAAAATCTTTCATATTAGCTAATCTACTTTTATCAATCGAAACCCTACCATCGTCATCGTCGGGTATAATCATTGAAGAAATCGGATCTAACGTTGAATTTCCTATGATTACTCCATATTCATAATTTGGAAGTTCAAGAGAATTTACAAAACTTGTTTTATCAGTTCTCAACTCCTTTAACATTGGACCCAATAAACAGTTAATGAAAGAAAACTGAGAAAGAAAATCTGCAACCTCGCTACCTTTATTTGGAGGAGCAAGCATAACAATTCTTCCAAGATTTTCTAAATGATACTTTCCTAAAAAGTATCGAACTATCACTCCACCTGCAGAATGAGTAACAAAATGAATTTTATCATGATTAACACATTTCAATTTGACCGCTGGCAAAACATAAATATCTGAAATTTCTTCAATCCGATTTACTCGAGAAACATAATCAATATAATGAACCGAATAACCGTATCTTAAAAAATAATCTCCTATCCTTTTCAATTGAGACGATGATCTTAAAAATCCATGAACAAATAAAATACATTCACTTGCTTTCTCCCCACGTTGTTCTCTCTCGTCCTTGCTAAAAATACTTATTGAATAAAATATGATCACTATATAAAAAGTGTTTTTCATACAATGAAATGGTTTTATTAAAATGCAAAACAACAATTTCAACGTCCCTGAACTTCCTTCAAAATAGTGGACAAAGTCGTGCAAAAGGATAAAAATATAGCCCACAAAATAGCCAATCATTTTTAATATACATTAGCATATTATAATAAAATTGCTTAGTAACCTAAATTCTTTCGGATCTTTTCGGGAATATCTTCGAAACGTTTGTATTTATGTTTTTTTCCGTCTGGAAAAATTACGTAATATACTCCATTCAAAATTTCCATATAATATTTCCCTGCTTTTTTTTCACCTGTGGCCCTGTGATCCATTTCTTTGACCATTCTTTGATAACGGGAGGGAAGAGTCTGCCAAGAACCATAAACTTCAATTTCACCGCCTGCGTTTACTGTATAAATTCCATTCTCGTGCATAATCTTAATTCCATTATAGTCGAATACTTCTAAAACATTCGTTTTGGAATTTTTACTTTCTTCCGAATCAGAAATTTGATTGATAGAAAAATTTAAATCTTCTTTAGGAAGTGAGTATTTTACGATCGAATTACCAGTGTTTTTTTCTTTTCTTCTTACAAAAAGAAGAAACAAATAAATAAAACCCGCAAATAAAAAACTCAATACAAAAAACCATTCTGCCGGTTTCATTTTATTGCCTCAATATCTAAACTCAATTGACTTACATGTAGTCGGAGTAGCATCGATAGAAGTAGAAGCCCAAGATTCACAACTTACAGCAAGGACTGCATTCACACAAAAATCTATATCTTTTTTTCTAGAACGTCCTGGAACAAACGCAGTAAGCCTCCGGTTTGAATTACAAATTACGTCCTTTGATTCATAAGCGGAAATTAATTTAGTATTTGCATCTTCAAACGAATAAAAATCCGCATCTGTATTTTTTTGATAACATCCAATACTTAAGAATAATATCAAAATAAGAATGGCCAAGCGAATTTTTATTTCTGTTTTGAACCGAATTTTTTGTATCATACATTTCCTAGGTATTTTAGGAATTTCTAATAAAATGAATTTTTTATTGAAAAAAGTCGCCAAACAACAATTTCATGCAAAAATTTAAGATTAAAATTTTCTAATTTTATAGAAGTTCCTTTTCGTAATTTTTAGCAAACCAATCAATTAACAATTCTTAGAATAAAAAACTCAAAAGCCTAACCTATACTGTTTAAAACGAGAGAATTTTTACAGACCCTCTGTTTTATTCAAAACTTGCGGTTATGATTTATTTTACAAGTTCTGAAATGGTCCATAAGACATGTATTTTGTGTAAGTTTCCACATCTCAAAAAAGATCAAATCGTAAAGAACCGTTTCAAATTTCAAAACCTATCTTTTTTCTCATTTTTAGAGGAATCTTTTCGTTCACAGGAATTCGAACTGAACCAAAAATTGTATCATATTCAAAGTTTCCTTGAATTTTAAATTCAAGTTCTTTCCCCGCCAACCCCGCTTGCAAAATTCCTAAAACGACTTGTAAAAGATTACGATCCATCTTTTTTTCAAAAAGAGTTTCTACTTGTAAATCTACAGTTTTCTTTTGAAGAGCCGGAATGATAATTTTTTCTTCGGATTGTATTTTAGCCAATAAGAACTCTTTTTCAAAATTATCAGGAACTATAAAAGAAAGATCAAACTTATGAAGAGTTACCTCAGTTTCATTAGGATTTTCAATTTCAATCTTCGTTAAAAAAACGACCTTCGGAACCGATGGAAAAGAAATCCATTCCGCCTTTTGAGTTTCTAAAGATAATACCTGAAATTTACATTTTTGAAGCGCTTTATAATTTTCTTGTAAACTTGAACAAGAATAAAAACAAACCAAAATTAAGTATAAAAAAATCAAACGGAGTTTAGAGCTTTTCAAAATTTTAATTCCCTTCCGCAAACGTAGTTTGAATCAATACTTTTCCTTTGGTCATGTTCACGGCATAGTGATCGATCGCTTCGATCGCTTTTTCCAAAGGAAATCGAGAAGCTATATCCGTTTTTAATTCCTTTTTTGCTAAAGATCTCAGTTCTTTTGAAAGTTTCCAGATCTTATATGGGGTTTGTTGCGGAACCCAAGTAGATAACCAAAATCCTTCTAACTTCTTATCCTGAAATATCATCATTCCTGCATGGATTGGAATCTCTTTTTCAGAAAGCGCGCCGTAAACGATGGCTCTACTTCCATAAGGCATTGCTAATAAAACTTTGGAAGTTAATTCTCCCGCAACTGCATCCAGACATACGGTAGCGTTTAAATCTTTAGAAAGAATTCTAAGTTGTCTTTCAAAGTTAGAAGATTCTGAATTTAGAATATATTCTGCACCAATCTTTTTTAAGACCTCTTCTTGTTCCGGCTTACGAACAACATTGATCACTTTCATTCCTTTACGAGCAGCAATCCCTACCACCATCTTTCCTAAAGCACTCGCTGCGGCCGTTTGGACTAAAGCTTTAACTCCTAGGCTTTGTATTCTTTCCACCATTGCAATTGCAGTAATTGGATTCACATACAAACAAGCTCCTTGCTCTAAAGAAAGATCTTTTCCAATCGGAAGACAATTGAATGCATCTGTAATCATATATTCGGCATAGACCCCATCTCCTCTACCGGAAGCGGTACAAGCAACATTCTTTCCCTTTAGATAAGACGCGTAAAACCCCCCTCCGGAAGAAACTACATTTCCGCTTCCTTCAAAACCGGGAACCACCGGAAGTTTCTTTTTGATTCCATAAAGACCTCTCATAAACATCAAATCAGAAGGATTGATCGAAGCAGAATGCATACGAATCAACACTTCTCCTTTTTTTAGAGGACGAATCGTTTTTTCCACGATATTAGCTCTGTTACGATTTTCGCTATATTCCCTAAGTTCTAATGCTTTGTACGTTTTTGGAAGGTTCATTGGTTTTCCTTAATGATTAAATGTTCTATCTTTTGGATTTGTTCGGATTGTATATAATATTTTAAGAATGTATCTACATCTTCCTCGGTTTTTAAAGAAAACCATCTGCCTTCCGGATAACTTACTTGAACAGGACCTAACTCACATCGATCTAAACAACCCGCTCTTTGAATTCGAACCTTACCTTCGATTGAAAGGTCTTTCATTTTTTTCTTGAGCGAAGCCAACAATTGAATGGAACCAGAACGACCGCAAGAAACCCTTTCCCCTTCGGCTCTCACGTTCTCACATACAAAGACGTGTTTAGTATAAAAGTTGGTCATCGAATAATAACCTCGATTTTTTATTTTTAATACGATTCGATTTTAGAACGATTTCATAATCCGCTATAGCAAAAAGAACCATTCAAAAAACATCATACAGATATAATTTAGAAACAATTTTAAAAAGTTGTTATTTTATATTTAAATATTTTCCAAAAATTTGTAAGCCTTTTTTAAGAAACTTTTAATCAATTCTTTAACCAAAAAGGATTATGATAGTAACTTGTCATTCTGAATAATTTTGATACGATTTGCTTCTTTTCAATACTTAGAAAAGATAAGAATCGTCTTTCAAGAAATTCCACAAACTTAGGATTTGTTTTTTCAAAAACGTATTTTTTGGATTTAAAACGATTCCGTATTTACACCAAGATTTTTTCAGGAATCATAGACTTAAATTTATAAGTTTCTTTCTTGGAGATTGGGAGAATGAAAAAATTTTTAATCTTATCAATTGGTATTCTTATCTTTTTCTCGTCCTGTAAAAAACTCGCTCCCGTTGTGACGGAACGAGAAAAGGATATATTACAGCAAATTCTTATGGAAAACGAATCCATTCATAAATTCTTAATGAAGGAAGAAGAAAAAATTCCAGACACGAGCCAATTAATCGCCCGCGTAATAGAACTCGTTTCTTTAAACGGAGGGTTAAAGCATTTGGCCGAAAAAATGCAGAATTCTTTGAAAGACAAAGAGACACAAGACATAGAAAAATTTTTCCAAGCCTATTCTTCTTTCTCCGAAAATCTTGCGGAAAGTCTAAAACTTGCAGGGGGAACCGGAGTTTTCAATCGTTTCTACTGCCCTATGGTAAATAAAACTTGGGTAAGTCAGGGAACTAAAATTCAAAACCCTTATGCTCCCGAAATGAGAGATTGTGGAGACCTAGTACATTAAACGTGGAAGTTTGCCTGGATAAAGAAATTAAAACTCGCTGTAAAATCGGTGTCTCACTTGGAGAGCCATGCCCTGCCAATTGTAGACAAAATCTACTTCACAACGAATGGAGTTCTAAAATTAGAGAGTCCTGCATCGCAGGCGAAAAAATGAACGCTTTTGCGGAAGGAAAAGCTGGAATTAACGTAGGAACTTCCGCATTTTTACAGGCTCTTCCATTTGTTTTGGAAGAATTCATTTCTAAGGGAAGAGTTTATTTAGAAATTCTAATATACTTCCTTTCCATCATAGAACCCGAAAAAGTAAAAGAAGTTATAGATTCATTTAGCAATAAATTACTCTATAAAATTATAATTTACGAATATAATATATACCAACAAACCGAAGACGAAAGAAAAAGCCTAAAAAAGAACGCTTCCTTTTTGGATTTAAGGGAAAACGCATATTGGGGTTCCTTATCTCCTCAAAGAATATGTAGTTTTATAGCATATTGTCTTAAAGAAGCGAAAGACCCGGAGTTTGCTTCTCAATTTTTAACCGTCT
The DNA here is from genome assembly GCF_000306255.2 of Leptospira noguchii serovar Panama str. CZ214. Lineage (GTDB taxonomy): Bacteria > Spirochaetota > Leptospiria > Leptospirales > Leptospiraceae > Leptospira > Leptospira noguchii. Next base: position 71,154 of record NZ_AKWY02000033.1, on the reverse strand, counting down.
TACCACCAGAAGCGGTTTCTGATCTAAGAAATATAGCGGGTTTAGATGTCGAAGAAGAAAAAGAACTTTATCTTTCTCTTAAAGATGGAATCTACGAACTACCGATTCAAATCCCTGGAATCTATCGACATATTCTAAGTTTGTTCGAAGACGACCCAGAAATTTTTTTGATCCTATCTACCATGGAGGAGCTAGTTTTGAGAAAACAGCAAATCATAGAATCCTCTCATGCAATTCTTGAAAAATACAATTCCGGTAAACTCAATCACCAATCCTTATTTGGAGATTTATCCGTCTTAGAACCCGAAATTTCGATGGAGATCTTAGGAATTTTTGAAGAGAAAGGAATTTTGGGAAGGTCGGAAAAAAATCTTATCAAAGAACTTCTTTTCAAACATAAACACCTAAGAAGTGAAATTACTTAAAAATTCCTTTATATTTCAATCCATCCGTCCAGATAGGAAATACAAGTTCCTCCGATACGGACCCTTTCTCCTAAATCTTCGCAAAAAAGTTTTCCGCCTCGAGCAGAAGTTTGATACGCCTTCATTACTTTTTTACCCAAACGCTCGGACCAAAATGGGATGAGAGTACAATGTGCGGAACCGGTTACAGGATCTTCATATAAACCCACAGCTGGAGCAAAAAACCGAGACAAAAAATCGTAAGAACCGTTTCCCACACAAGTAGCAATGATACCTAACGTGTTTAATTCTTTAACTCCTTCCGCGGAATATTTTAACTTTTTAAGTTGGTTTTCATTTTCATACAAGAGCATATAATCTCTAGATTTAAAAACCTCTTTTGGAGGTATAGAAAATGAATTTAAAATTTCTTTTGGAGTTTCCACTTTTTCAGGTTTTCGAGAAGGAAAATCTAAATAAAGAATATTCTCTTTTTTGAATACATTCAATTCTCCGGATAAGGATTGAAAACTTAACTTATCTCCCACCACTTCACCTTCTCGAAAAAGATGATAGGCCGCGGCCAAAGTAGCATGACCACAAAGATCCACTTCACTTAAAGGTGTAAACCATCGAATCCTATACGATTCTCCTTCGAATACAAAAAAGGCAGTTTCACTCAGATTATTTTCCGACGCAATCTTTTGCATCAATTCGTCCGAAATCCACTCCTGCAATGGACAAACGGCTGCAGGATTTCCTTGAAAAACTTTTTCCGCAAACGAGTCGATTTGTTGTATTCTAAGTTTCATAAAAACGGTCTTGAAGCGCTCCGGTATAACATTTGAGTTTGAAAATAAATTAATTGAAATCTATTTCGCAAACTTTTAACAAAAAACGTGAAAATAGCAGTTCCTACAAAAACCGTTTCTTTCGCTAATTTAACGTAAGTTCGGCGTAAGGAATTCATTTTTCTGAAAAAGATTGGGATCTGAACTTTACGGATCAATTCCTGAAATGTGGGAACTCATACTGTTTAAAAATTTGTAATGTGACTTAATTTGTGGGAACTACCGCAAACCGTGATTTTAAGAACAAATTCTTAAATTGTAGAAACTTACATTTTTGAAAAACCATTTCTCATTTTCTTAAGCGACTTACAGTAATTTATGCGCTTCCAGCAGCTTCTTACGTTGTTAGGTTTTGTATGAATTCCCGCTAAAATTGTCGTATTGTAGGATTTACAGTTTTTAGTGTTCTTTTGTTATTATAATTTCTGTATCAGTTCCCATTTTTTCAAGACACAACTATAAAACTTTTATTTATAATCATTTGTATATTCAAGAAACATAAAACGATATAAATTCAATGCGAAATGGATCATGCGGAAAAGCTCAGCAGAGCAATCTTTCAAACTCAGCGTCTCACTTCTACATTAGAGTTGTTGAAAAATTCCATAGTCCAGATTAACAAAACTGCTTACATTGACTATTTCCATAAAACAGAAATAGATGGAGAATTCATTTTCAACAACTCTAATGTATTGTAACTAAAAACGAAGTATTAAGTTTCTTTCATACAATTGATTGACCAGAGCTAAGAACCGGGTTCCACTTGTTTGATTCAAATTTGTTTTTGTCCAAAGCCAAGTCCTATTCAATAACTTTGAAACAAACTAAGAACTTGTCCTAAAAAATCAAAATGTGGGAACTACTGCATTTTATTAAAAATTTCTAAAGAATTATCTCGTAAAATTTCCTTGAGGTCTTGAAACAAACTCAATAAACGACTCTTTCTTCTACTTGATATTCTTTAAAAAGACTTTTCTGATTTCCTAATTCGCTTTGAAATTCCACCGGGTATTGAGCCGTAAAACACGCGTTGCAAAACCCTCCACCTTTATGATCCATTACCGCGCGGTTCATAGACTCGACTGAAAGATAAGCAATACTATCCACTCTTAAATACTTTCGAATTTCTTCGATCGTATGTGTCGCCGCAATCAATTCATTATGAGTTGGAATATCAATTCCATAATAACAAGGGGAAATCGTAGGGGGCGCTGAAACTCTGAGATGAATTTCTTTAGCGCCCGCGTTTCGAATCATCTTAATGATCTTTCGACTCGTGGTTCCTCTCATAATCGAATCGTCAACTACGATCACCCTTTTTCCTTCAACTACGTTTCGAACAACGTTGTATTTTATCTTAGCTCCAAAATCCCGAATTTTTTGATCGGGCTCAATAAAAGTTCTACCGATGTAATGAGAACGAATCAAACCGGACTGATAAGAAATTCCGGATTCTTCTGCATAGCCTAACGCGGCTATATTGGCCGAATCCGGAACCGGAATTACCACGTCCGCTGGAACGGGCAATTCTCTGGCTAAAAACCTTCCTAAGTTCTTTCGAACTTTATAAACCGATTCTCCAAATATAGTGGAATCAGGTCTTGCGAAATAGATATATTCAAAAATACAAAGACTCGGAGAAGCTTTTGGGAACGGATAGTAAGAATTCACTCCATTTTTATCAACTACGATCATCTCGCCCGGTTCCACATCTCTTTCATATGTTGTATCCGTAATATCAAACGCACAGGTTTCCGAAGCAAACACGATCGATCCGTCTTCTCGACGACCCATCACCAAAGGACGAAAGCCATTCGGATCTCGGACTGCAATCAATTGGGTTTTTGTAAGAATTACGAGTGAATAAGCGCCTCTTACTTTTTTAAGAGCGGAAGAAAGCGCCGAAAGAAAGTCCGTTTCTCCCGAACGAGCCATTAAATGAACGATTACTTCGGAATCGATCGTGGTCTGAAAAATACTTCCTTCTTTTTCAAGTTGGCTTCTAAGTTCCCAAGAATTGACCAAATTTCCATTATGAGCCAAAGAAACGGCTCCTAAGTGGGATTCGACTCGCAGAGGTTGAGCATTTCTTAAAAAAGAAGCACCGGTTGTAGAATATCGATTGTGACCGATAGCCGCGTTTCCTTGTAGTTCCTTTAGTTTAGTATCCGTAAAAATATGAGCCACCAAACCCATTCCAGCATAACGATATAGATGTTCCCCGTCTGAAGAAACGATCCCGCTCGATTCCTGACCCCGGTGTTGCATCGAGTAAAGACCTAAATAAGTGAAATTAGAGGCTTCTGATGAATTAAATATACCAAAAATCGCACATTCCTCTTTTGGTTTGTCATCCTGGGCTTGTCTTCTTATTCTGGATTTATCGGGAATTCGACTCATTCTCTGCCTTCTTAAGCTTAAAATCTCAGGTCGCGTTTTTCATGCAAATAAATTCCGATTACATAGTCATTGACACAACTCGAAGCCTACAACTAGTCCTCATTAATTTGAGTCAGGCAGACTCTATCTCTGTAGATACAGAGTCCTCAGGTTATTATACGTATTTTTCCAAGGTCTGTCTGATTCAAATTTCCGCAAAAGGAAAAAATTACATCATTGATCCTTTAAAGTTACAAAATTTAGAAGGTCTTGGAAACTTATTTGAAGATAAAAAAATTCTAAAAATATTTCATTCTGCTATCGATGACATCAAAGCCCTCAAAAAAGATTTTGGTTTTCAATTTCAAAATATCGCGGATACAGGATTCAGTTCTCGTCTTTTAGATCACGAACAATATTCCCTAACGTATCTTGTGGATTACTATCACAAGATTAAACTTTCCAAAAAAGAACAAAAATCCAATTGGGAAAAAAGGCCCCTTGAAAAAAGCCAACTTCAATACGCAGCCTTAGATACGGTTTATCTAGAAACAATTTGGGAAAAAATGAGGGAAGAGCTTATCAAAAGAAATCTTTATGAAGAAGCAATTTCTGAGTTTGAAAAGATCGCCACTGAAGAACCAGGCCCCGAAGGAAATTCGATCTCTATGGATAAGTTCCCGGAGATTTTAGAATATAGCGCGGACGAAAGAAGATTTATATATGACACGTTGGTTTTCAGAGACGATAAATCCAGAAAGTTAAATAAGGCACCTTTTCGAGTATTCAATAATGAGAAAGTAGTTCTACTCGTAAAGTCCAGAAGAGATATGAACAAGTTAACCGAAATTGTAGGTAAAAAAGACGCGGAAACACTCTTTCAGATCTATACAAATCCAAGTGGACCTCCGATCCAAAAGTCAGAACTTTTTAAAAAACCGGGAGAAAATCTGACAAACGAAGAAGGAGAACGTTTCAAACGTCTAAGAATTTGGAGAGAGACAATCATGTCGATACGAAGAATGAGTCATCAAATGTTACCTTCTAATAAGATGATCGCTGAACTCTCTCAAAAAAATCCAAAAACTTTAGACGAATTGAGGGAAATGAATCTTTTTTCCGAATGGAAAGTGGTACACTATGGACCGTCTATATTAGCGGCTTTAGAAAACGTACCTTACGAATCGAATATCAAAGGTTTGATTCCGATTAATAAAAAGTTCGAATCAATAAATTCTAATATTTGAATATAATTTAAGAATGCGATTGGATTTTCAATCACTCAAAGAACGGCTTATAATACCTCAGGAAAACTTTATAGGAATTCCGGTTCCGCCGATCGGACAAGAAAAATCCAGGGCTTCGTCAGTTATTCTTTCCATTTATGAAAAACCAAATCTAAATCAGGGAATTATACTTCAAAAAAGAAATTCCAATCTAAAAGCACATCCAGGACAAATTTCTTTTCCGGGAGGAGCTTATTCCCCAAAAGATAAAAATCTTTTAAATACCGCACTTAGGGAATGGGAAGAAGAGATGGGCGAATCCAGTTCTTTTCTGGAAGTTTTAGGAGAATATCATGGAATCTTTACTTTTACTGGGTTTCATATTTCTCCGTTTATCGCGCGTTACAAAGGATCCTTTCTATTTAATACAAACCCGGAAGAAGTGGAAAGTTCCATTTTTTTGGATCTAAATCTTCTGGAAAGTTCTCCGTTTTATTCGATTCGAATTCGAAGATCCGGTGGAAATGAAATAGAAATTTATTATTTCGACTTAGAAGAAGGATTACTTTGGGGAGCCACCGGAAGAATCATCGTAAATTTTTTGAGAGAACACGCGAACTTTAAAAGAGAGCCTATTTTTGTAGAACCGAATTTAAGCAGCCCACCCTTTTTCGACCCATCTCGCAAATTTTCAAAAAAGAATTAAGAGTTTCTTCGAAAGGCCTAAACGATAATTTTTTAGAAGTTTTTAATAAAGTGCTAGAGTTCGACATAAAAAAAATTTTTCTAAAAGTATGTACTCCTACAATTTTAAAATTAAAGCTATTGAAAATTTCATAATTCAGCTTAACAAAGCCTGCTTCAAGCGACCATGAAACAAAAATAGATGGAGAATTCATTTTTCAAAAACTCTATCTGTTTGTAAAACCGTGATTTGCAGTAGTTCCCACAAACTATGTCGTATTGTATGATTTATAGTTGTGTACCATTCTTTTGTTATTATAGTTTTTGTATGAGTTCCCACACTTTGTAGGACTAAAACGTCTCGTTTCTATGAGGTTCGAAACGGCAAATACAAAGAGACGGTTTTTATGGAACTACTGCAATGAACCCAAAATGTTTCACTCACAAATTCAAAAAGAAACATATTTTGAAATAAAAACTTAAAAACATTTTTTTCTTCATCTTAGTACGCAGCGTAGAAATTGTGGATAAAATGATTCTCGAAAAATTTCAAATTTGCCGATCATTTTAATAAGACATAAAATCGGCAAATCAAATAGAAAATCATCCGATTTTATATCAAATGAAAATATAAGTCACTTTGAATCATTTTCTAAAAAAACTGATTTGAAAATCTTAGAACGTAGGAATTCACATAAAATTGTGAATCACCAAATTTCAAGATAAGTCTCAACAGAAAAATTAAATTTTTCTAATACTGTAATCATAAAGGAAGTAAAAACAATGAAGATTATCAAAAACTTATTTCAAAAGGAAATGCGTAGTTCGTTTTTAAAGGAAAGTTTTCAAGAAGAAGAATGGTATCAATCCTTGGTAAACCGTCCTGGAATCGAAGAAAGAATTCCTTATTTTAAGACTAAAGCTGAAAGTAAAAAAGCGGCAGTCGTTGTAAGATGAACCCGGAAGAAAAAGCTAAACTCTTAGAAACCCTGGATTTGATTCTGAAACACCTCCAGAGTCAAAGTTCCAATTCCGGATCCGACTACAAAGTAGTTCTTTATTTAGTTCCTATCTTTGGAATCGTATTTGGATCGGCTTTATTGTTTTTTGTTTTTTATTGGTGGTATAGACAAAGAATCGAAATTATCAAAGCAGGACTTTATAAAAAAGAAACTTTCGATCTTAGAACCTATTCTTTCTTTTTAGGTTTAATTCTTACCTTTGTAGGAATTGCACTTTCCATCGGATTCATTTCCGTTTTAGGACAATCACTTGCAATGCTCGGCGGACTTGTACCGCTTGGAACCGGTCTGGGATTACTTTGTTATTATAAATTTTCTAGATCCTGATGGGGGAGCCTATCCTATGCAACCAGGAAGACTGGGACTGCATTCAAAAAGTCTTACACGGCGATTTCAATTCCTTCGAACTGTTGATGAATCGTTATCAAGGTTTAGTTTATTCTCAAGCGATCAAAGCATTTCGTAACGAGACCGAAGCCGAAGACTTTACGCAGGACATTTTTTTAAAAGCCTTTGAAAGTTTATCTACGTTTCAAGGTAAATCCCAATTCTCTACTTGGTTATTTGTAATCGCTCGTAATGAAATTATTCGAAAATACCGCAAAGAACACCCGGAAATTTCTGGACTAGACGCGCTTATTTTGGCAGAAAACGAAAAAGAAAAACAAAGTGAAATTTATTCCGAACAGGAATCAAAATTTTTAAAACAGGAAAACTCAGAAAAAATTAGAAACCTAGTGGCAAGGTTGCCAGAACTTTATCGAAAGCCGATTACACTTCACTATTTTGAAAATATGTCTTATAAAGAAATTTCTAAAAAATTAAACTTGAAAATGAACACTTTAAAGAGTTATATTTTCAGGGGTAAGGAAATCATGAAAGATTGGTTAAACAATGAAAAAAAAGAATGATTTCGTTCCGGCAGAACTCGAGGAAAAACTTCATTTTTTCGAAGACGAAACTCTAAATTCTCAAACAAATACTCCCGTTCCACCAGACTTAAAGCGTAGAGTAATGTTACACATTGTTCCAGTACGCCATATTAAAATCATATTATCCGGTCTGTTCCTTCTTGGATTTTCTCCTCTATCCGTTTTATTTTTTCTGGATATTGGATTTTTGATACAAACAGGTATGCTCGCTTTTATTTTAATCACGAGTAGTATTCTCTTTTGTGTTTTCGCAATTTTAACCGGAATCTATCTTGTCCATTATAGAAATCCATATACTAAAGAATGGAAAAATAAATTAGGCTTTTTTGAATGAATCCAATTACTTTTAAAACTTCTATTTTTTCCTTTTTGATCTTTTTCGTTTTAGCCACAACAAACAACGCTTTTGCGGATACAACTTCAAAACCCACAATGAGCGCGAAAGAATATCTCAATTCGGACCTTGACCGAATTTTTCCTTTTCTCCAGAAAATGAAAAAAGAGGAAGCCGCAGTTTTAATCAGTCAAATCCGAGAAGAATCTAAAAAAGAATGGCCTAAAGCAGACAACTTTTACTTTTTAATTTCCCATTTGGAAAGTATCAAAGCAATCGAAGAAGAACACGAAAGATTAAAGAGTTTAAATGAAGTTTATTTAATAGGCGCTTTACTACTTGGCGGATTTTTGGTTTTTTCCATTTTCCGTCAACGTACTCTCATTCGAAAAATCAACGCTCAGGTAGATGATAAAAATTAAAAGAACTGCATTAGAGTTGTTGAAAAATGAATTTTCCATCTATTTCTGTTTATGGAAGCAGTCAATTCAAACGGTTTTATTAATCTAGACTATGAAATTTTTCAACAACTCTATTTTACAAAAAAATTCTAAATAACGTAAGTTCAGTGTAAAAAACATTTCCTAAAAGTTTGTTTTACAGTGAAAAATAAAAACAAATATAAGGACTCCCAACAGCAACTGTCGTATTGTATGATTTATAGTTTTTTAGTATTCTTTTGTTATTGTAGCTTCCGTAGTAGTTCCCACATTTTTGTGAAACTTAATCTAGTCGCTCAAGGAAACTCAGCGTCTCGCTTCTGGAAACTCAATGCATCGCTCCCTATGAATCGCTTCTACAGGTTTTAAAGTAAATTCTTTTGTTCAAAAATGTATAAACGTGTTTGGCAGGCCCGATAGACATAAAACTATAACATATAGCCGTTTTCAAACGACTCAATTTCTGTAGTTTGTAATTTTTTCGTATTTCAATTGTAACGAATTTCTGGAATATTAAGATGATAGAATTTACCCGGTACAGTCTCGATTTTTTAAAAAGAAAATCAATTTGTAAAGAACTGTGATACACCGTCAAAAAAGTACAGGAATCATGAAAAATCAATCAGGGAACCCAGGGCAAAAAGTTCTCGTCGTAGACGATGAGGAAGATATAGCCGAGCTGATCCGATTTCATTTAGAAGAAAACGGCTATCAAGTAGATACATGCCAAAACGGATTAGAAGTACTTCCAAAATTGGAAAAAAATACTCCTGACTTAATCATCTTAGATCTTATGCTTCCCGGAATCGGAGGTATGGATCTCTGTAAGAAGATCAAAGAAAAATATTCTATGCCGATCATTATGGTTACCGCAAAATCTGGAGAAACCGAAGCGGTTCTCGGTCTGGAACTAGGAGCGGACGATTATGTTCGTAAACCATTTAGTACAAGAGAATTAATCGCCAGAGTACGTTCCGTTTTAAGAAGAATCAAAGAAGAAGAACAAGATGAGTTCGAAGGAAACATTACGATTGGAAATATTTTTCTCAATCTGAAAGCACATAAGGCTTTTATAAACAACTCCGAAATTGATCTAACTTTAATAGAGTATAAAATTCTAAACCTTTTTATGACCAATCCAGGAGTCGCCTTTACCAGAGACAAACTACTGGATAGGGTTTGGGGAAAAGATATTTACGTTACCGATAGAGCGGTAGACGTAAATATCAAAAGATTACGAGATAAACTCGGAGACGAAAAGGAAAGATTAGAAACGATACGCGGAATCGGCTATAGATTCAATGAGGCGTAGTTTATTTTCAAAACTTCTTCTTAGCAACTGGCTCCTTTTACTTGTACTTCTTGTAGTCGCAGGTATTGCTCTTTTTGTAGAGAAGTTCGTTCATTCCGATTTTAAAATTCTTCTGTTCTCCTTTTATGTACTTTTTGCGATGTTCGGTACATTTTACATGTCCTACTCAATCGCTAAAAGTGTTGTTGAACCATTAGATCGAATCGAAAAAAAAACCGGAGAAATTAACGCGGGCGACTTCGGTTCCGAGTTGGCACTTTCCGATATTAGAGAACTTGCAGACCTTGCATCTTCAATCAACTTAATGTCTACAAGACTTAAAAATCAATTTGTGGACCTTACGATAGAAAAAGAAAAATTCGATTCCGTTTTACAAAATTTAAAGGAAGGAGTTTTTGCAATCGATCCGGAAAACGCTTCTATTCTTTTTCAAAATAAAAGTGTTCCAGGATCTTTAATCGAACCAAATTCAAGATCCAGAAAAGTAACCGATGCAACTAGAGATTCTAGACTTTTAGAGTTTGTATTGAATCATCTTAAAGGTTCCGGTGATTCTAAAATGGAACTAGATCTAGGGCAGAATTTTTATACGATTAAGATGTATCCTCTCAAAACAAATGGTAAAATTCTAATGTACATTGGAGTGATACGAAACATCACAGAAGAAAAACAATCTCACATCATCCGAGAACAATTCGTTCAAAATGCTTCTCATGAACTCAAAACTCCCATTACATCCATTAAGGGATATACGGAAACGTTACTCGATCGTCTACGTCTTTCGCCCGAAAGTCACGAAAAAAGATTTTTAGATGCAATTTCTAGAAACACCGATCGTATGGTTCGGATCGTGGAAGACATGCTCACAATTACACGGATCGAAAACCAAACCAAGATTTCAAGCGAAGAAGAATTCTCTTTAAAATCTCTCGTAGAGAACTTAAGTTATACAGTAGAAGGAGTTGTTTCATCCAAAGGTCAGAAGTTTGTAGTTGAGATGCCCAATCCTTTGATGATTTCTGCGGACTGGATCCTTTTAGAACATATGCTACTCAATTTAATTTCAAACGCATCGTCTTATTCTCCCGAAGGAAAAACAATCACTCTCAAAATTCTACCCATCAAATCGGATCAGGTTCAATTTCAAGTAATCGATCAAGGAATTGGTATTCAAGACGAGGATAAGATTCGAATTTTCGAAAGATTCTTCCGGGTCGATAAAAATCGTTCTAGAAAAGAAGGTGGCACGGGTTTAGGTCTTTCTATCGTGAAACATATCGTTAGGCTTCATCACGGTTCTGTTAAAGTTTTTGATAATCCGGAAGGTGGAACCATTTTTTCAGTTACAATTCCCACACGTTACCAAACCGAAACATCCTGAATTTCTTCTTTTCGACAGAGATAATTTTCCAAATATAGATCCAATCGACTCACTGAAGGATCTTATTCATGACCATGCCTAAAGGATTTTTATCTTTTGGAATTAATATCGGTATCAAAGACAATACAAAAGACTTCGGCGTAATTTATTCCGAAGTTCCGTGTAGGGCAACTGCCGTATTCACCAAAAACAATTTTCCAGGGGCCCCGGTAATCGTAGGCAAAGAACACATTCAATCCGGAGTTCTTCAGGCAATTGTTATCAATTCTAAAAATTCAAACGTAGCAACCGGCGAAAAAGGAATCCAAAACTCGAGAGAAATTTGCAAGGCAATTGGAGAATCCCTTGGTATCAAAGAAACGTTAGTCCTTCCTTCCTCTACGGGTGTAATCGGAGTTCCTCTTAAAATGGAAATCATTTTACCCGCTTGCAAAAGAGCAAAATCTCTTTTAAAACAAGAGAACTTGGAAGAAGTTGCCGAAGCGATTATGACCACCGATACTAGGAAAAAAATTTCTTTCCGAAATATTAAAACGAAGTCTGGACAAGGAACAATTTACGGAATTGCAAAAGGCGCCGGAATGATTGAACCAAATATGGCGACTATGCTCTGTTATATTCTTTCAGACGTTTCACTTCCGGAAGGAACCGATCTCTATTCCGTTTTAAAATCTTCGGTCGATCAAAGTTTCAATTGTTTAACAATCGACTCAGACACTTCCACGTCCGATACGGTCGCATTGCTTTGTAACGGTTTATCTGGAGAAAGTTCCGTTGAAAATTTCTCTAAAGCTCTTACCGAAATTTGTATCGATCTTACTAAACTTATTGCAACAGATGGAGAAGGTGCAACCAAACTGATCGAACTTACGATCTCAAACGCTAAAAGTGAAACACAAGCAAGAAAAATCGGCAAATCCATTCTCAATTCTCCTTTGGTTAAAACTGCGATCTACGGCGGAGATCCTAACTGGGGAAGATTGATTATGGCAGTGGGTAAGGTTTTTGACGAACCCATTCCATTCGAAGGTCTTCAAATTTATTTCGGAACACTTCCGGTCAAAGAAGCAAATCCAGAAACTTTAAAAAAGCTTTCTGAATATTTAAAAAATAATACTGAAATTTCTTTAAATGTAGTGTTGAATGTTGGGACGATTTCCATGAAATTTTGGGGTTGTGATTTTACAGAAAAATACATAGAAGAAAATGCTTACTATACTACCTGAAAATAAAAATACCAACAAAGGATTTAAAGAAACATTCCGTTCTTTAATTACAGATTATTATCTCATTTCCACAATTATCAATTTATTCGCAAAAGGAAGTTCGGTTCTGATCGCGTTGGGAATTTATTTCTTTATTCTTTCCACGGTTCCGAGCGCAATCGAATACTACATGGAAGTAAGTCTACTTTCTACTTTGATGTTTGCGGTTTTTATACTATTCCCGCTCCAAGAAAAACTTAGCGGTAAACTTAAGTCTATTCTAATTTCTGAATATTTAAGCGATGATCCACGCTCTTCCCGATTGGCTTATAGAAAATTTGATCATGAAGGTTTAATTAAGAACGTTTTTCCAGACTTAGTAAGATTAACCGAAAGTAATTACGGAAAGTTAGCATTGCTAAACAACGATTTAAGAACTTTTGAACTTTATACTTATGCAAAAAAGAAACAAAGAAAAGTAATCACTCATGACGGAATCAATCCAGATTCAAAACTCTTAAAATACATCTTGAACAAAAAAAACGGAGTTATCATTGGAGAACCGGACCAGAATCACGAAATCAACGAGGATTTTGTAAGCCTCAGAGCAAATTTTATATTACCTTTTGTTTATAGAGAAACTCTTTTTGGTTTTTTGGCCGTATCTAACATTCCCAAAGATTCAGTCAAGCAAGATCTAAGTTTTCTTTCTGGAAAATGTGGGATCGCGGTCCACAATCATATTCTTTCCTCTCAAGTTGCGGAAAATAAAAAATACAGGAAAGAATTGGAAACGGCTGGCAAAATTAGAAAATTTTTAGAAGCAGCAGAACCGCCAATGATCGGAACGATCCGTATCGAAATTCTTTCCAGAGAACCTGGGGAACTTGTTGAATTTCTGAATTCGGAAGGAGAAGAAACGTTTTTTATCATTTTAAAGTTAGGAGTTACAAATCAAGTTTCTGTATTAGTTCTTTGTTATATATTAGGAACTTTATATTCCGCTAGAACCTCGAGGTCATTTCAAAGCCTAAACAATATCAAAAATCTGGTGGAATCCTATTTAAAAGAAATCTCCTGGAACGAAGAATACGATTTATTAGTAGGAGTCATTAGAAAAAGCGAAAGTACAATTTCTTTAAAAGCCTCTGGAAAAAATTTCAAAGTTCATAAAAATTCAGACTTTAGTAAAAACTTACTTTCAACCGGTTGGGAAGTAGAAGAGAGTATAGAAACAGATCCATTGGTTCTTACTTGGAAAAACCGCACGATGATTTCGATTCACGATTTGAGGTTTCCATCGTGAGAAATATACTTTTACTTTTTATATCACTGATCCTACTTAGTATCGTTTTATTGATCGGAGTTTTACAAACTTCTTCTGAAACTTTAAAACCACCTTTTTATTATTACCCAAACGGAACGATCATTCAAAGCAGCGAAGAGTTTCCAAGTATTTTAGGAAAGAAGGTAGATCTTTTAGAACTGGAAATTGCAATCAAGATGGCCGAGTCTGGACAATCTTATGAAAATGGAATACACGTTTACGATAAAGGAGTAAGCGAAACGATTCCAGTAATTCTAGCACCTAAATCTTATTATTCGGTCGTTAAGGAATTCACAAGAGACATTCTTATATCGTTGTTATATTTATCTGTCGCGATTTGGTTTTTCTTTTATACAAGAGACCTTTACATGCTTTTGTTGTTTGGGTCCTTATCTTGTTTGAGTTTATTCAACTTCTTTTTGGTTGGATTTCACGAGTTTCACTTCTTATTTTTCTTTTTTCTTTATTTTACCGCATTCGTAATTTTGAATATATCTTTCAGGCTTAGAGGAAAGGAACTTCCTATCCGTTGGTTTGCGCCAGAAATTATTTTTTCTTTGATTGCCGGTTTTGTGGGCAGAACACAAAAAGCTGATCCGCATATCTTTGGAATACTCGCCACAAACGGAGTTTATTTTATATTATTTAGCTCCGTGATCTGTATTTTTTTTCTTATAACGGATTCGATACGAAATCTTTTTCCAATTCAGAGTTTATTTAAAAAGTTAAGTCTGATTTTAGCATTCAGTGCAATTTCTATTCTACCTTTTATTTCCGTAGAATTTTCGGAGTTCATCTCTCCCGATTTTTCTAAACTTATGATTTTATTTGCGTTTCTGATCTTTCCCGCATTGATTATTTACGGAACCTTTACATATTCTATTGTTCCCGTTCAAATCGCATTTAGTTCTTCTCTCACTTCCATTTATCTAATTCTTATATTAGCGGGTGGTTATTTGTTTTTACTAGGAGCGTTTTTTAAATTCGATCCGATCGCAACAGATAAGTATTTAGAAGAATTTAACGTTTTATTTCTTTGTTCCAGTATTTACACGATGAGTTCTATCAACAGACGTCTTTCTAATCTTGTAGATACTTGGAGTTTTAAACGAAATCAAAGGTTACATTCCGCCATGGAAACTATTTCCGCTATGATTAGTGCTCCAATTTCAATGAGAGCTACCATCAACAACATGATGAGAAAAGTTTCGGAAGCTCTGGACATTTCTAAAATCTTAGTTTTAATACCTGCGGATAAATTCCCCAGAACCGATCTGAAAAATATCAACTTCATCCGAATCTCTTCAAATTCCGAAATATGGCAGTATTTTGCGACAAATACGGAAGTTACGGTCACTACACATCTTGCCTATGGACTCGGAATCCGAGAATCAGTTTACAAGTTTCTACATAATTCAGGAGTACAACTTACATATCCAATTTTCAATTATTCCAGAGGAAAAGAAGTTTTAGCCGTATTTCTTGTGGGAGAAAAGAAAAACAGAAA
Source organism: Leptospira noguchii serovar Panama str. CZ214 (assembly GCF_000306255.2). GTDB lineage: Bacteria > Spirochaetota > Leptospiria > Leptospirales > Leptospiraceae > Leptospira > Leptospira noguchii. Next base: position 56,150 of record NZ_AKWY02000033.1, on the reverse strand, counting down.
AAACTTCAATTTAGGAGAACTTCATTTTTTAAAAGAATGTACTCGAATGGCTTCGATGCTTTTACAGAACTACACTTTATTAGCGGAAGAAGTGGAGAAAAAAAGAATCGTTCGTGATCTTAATATGGCTTCGATCATCGATAAAACACTTCATGTAGCTGAAAGTAGACATATCGAAGGAGTTAAGATAGGATTTTTTTCCATACCGGCCGTAGGAATCTCAGGCGACTACTTAGATATTCAACAATTAAATTCAAATACGATGTTGTTGGCTTTAGGAGACGTTTCAGGTCATGGATTAGGAACTGGTTATCTAGTCAGTGCAATCAGAGGTATCATACAAAATCAAATTCGAAAAAAATCGGACTTATCTACAATATTCAAAGTAATTAATTCGTTTCTAATTGAAAGATATAGAGGAAGTGAGTTCATGACTTTCATTTGTGGAGAATATAATTCCCAAAAAGAAACGTTTCATTACATCAATGCAGGTCATTCTTCTCCGATTTGTATTCGAAAAGATGGAAAAATAGAATTAAGATCAGAAACTCAAAGAGTTTTAGGCGTCTTACATACAGAATATAAACACTTAACGATTCCGATTTACTCTGGTGATAAATTAATTTTATTCACAGATGGAGTTACAGAAACGTTCAACGATAACGAAGAAATTTTTGGAGATGAAAACTTTTTAAATCTTTTAAAGAATAATCATCACTTAGATCCACAAGATCTATCAGATCTTGTACTAAAAACGATTCAAGAGTTTCGTGGTAAGAAAGATCCTAGTGATGATTATTCTTTCATCTGTATTGAAGTGAATAAAAATCACGATTCAAATCGGTAAGATAAATAAATTAAAAAAAAATGTAAAAAAATATTAAAACACTTTACATTTTTATCTTGATCCATTAATTATGTCTCTAATCACGGCGTTAAGCTTTAAGATTACTTAAAACTCAACGTTAGTAACACGGAGGAATAGTCAATGGTTGCAAAAAAGAAAGCAGCAAAGAAGGCAGCTAAGAAAAAAGTTGCAAAGAAAAAAGCAGCTAAAAAGAAAGTTGCAAAGAAGAAATAAGTAAATCTAGCAACACATTTTCATTCTAAAGAAGGGATGAAATTTTAAAACCCGCTTTGAGAAGCGGGTTTTTCTTTTTAAATACACGTTTTCGCTTATCAATTACTCTTAAATACTTAAAAATTCCATTAAAAAGCTCATCTCATCCTTCATCTCGGGTAAAGTATTACCGTAATTCTTAATTTGTTTAGATTCTCCATCCGAATTGATCTCATAAAGACAATATTCTTGATTGGTTGTGGATGATTTTTCTAATTTAAAGAACCGAGTTGGCTTCTTTGAGAAACGGTTGTACAAGGTAAATTTATGATAATAAAATCCGTCTTTGTTTGAATTGATGGGGTAAGGTATAAAATATTCGGCTCCAACTAACATAATATCCGGTTTTACGATTATCATCCTAGCCCAAGTAGAAAGATTGATCGGATAATTTTCTTCTACAAAGGTTTTCTTATACTTAGTTTCCCATATAGATAAGATTTTTTTACGAACATCATTCGCTTGTTTGTGTCTCTGAAGCCCGTTTAAAGAAATTTCAAGAAAAGATAACAAAGAAATCGTCTCATTTTTACCACTTTTAGCAAGTTCAAGTTGAACTAATCTTTTAGAAGAATGAAAATCTTGATTATAAATCTCTTGCCAGATCTTTTCGCGTACTTGTGTCTCTGTACTTTCCGATAAAATAGATAAAGGAAGTGTAATCCATATACAAGTCGTACAAACTAAAGCCAATAAAAATGCTGAATGAGTGGTGTAACGTCTGATAGAAAGTATCATTTCTTCTAAAAAAATCATTTTATAACCTATACAACAAAACGATTCATAAAGAACAAAGCGACTTTAATTCATTTAAACGATCATAAAAACAGATGAGTTTCATTTTTACTTCATCAAAAACTTTGCTTTAAATAACTTAAGTACCATAACTTTAAATCCTAAAACAATCATACTTTTTGAAAATGATAAAGTTAGCTTCTTGTTATCGAGTTAGAGACAATTCCTATTTTATATTAAGGATTGTCTTTCGGAGTCGTGATACCAAGGGAATCTTTTTTCGTTCCATATACGTTCGAAAGATTGAATTCCGTCTTTTTGCGCATATTCTTTTTCTTCTTCGGATAACGGTAATAAGGTTAAAAACCGAACCCGTTTTCCGTTTTCGGAAACAAACTCCGTTAAATCGGGCGTATTTGCAAAAGTGGTAAAATCTCTAAAAAGAATGGAAGTAAAATTCAAATAAAGTGCCTCTGGATCTTTTCTAGACATGGTGATTGTATGTCCATGCCCAAACCACTTAGCCATATTCCAAGGAAAACGAATCAATTCTCCAAGTAAATGTGGAACCCAAGATTCTGATCTTTCCAATCCTTCAGAACCAATTTTAACCGCAAAAATCAGTTCAATTCTTGAGTAGTTCTCATAATCCTTATGAAAGAGTTCCACAGTGGGCATATTTTGAGCGCTCATTCCTATCGTAGAATATATTAGAATTTCTGGATATTTTTCCGATCGAAAACGTGCTATTCCTAATTGAGGATATTTTCCTCCGTCTGCAGACCAGTATTTATCATGTTTTCCGAATATAGATTCCAAGAAAAAAAGCCTTCTTTCCTGAATTTCCTTCCACGTCCCTGATTTAGAACGAACTTCCCAAAAATTTCTAGAAACATTGACACGGTCCGGAATTATTCCAAACTCCGAATTGCCCAAAGGATATGCAGTAAGCGCTTCTACTTTGGCATGAATAGAATATCCATGAAACCCCTTGATTCCAGACCAAGGAGGAAGAAAGGCGATCAAGTTTTCTTTGTAAAAAAGAGCAACTCCATCCCCTTCTTCCGTCCAAATAAAATAAAGGTCCTTTTCTTCTAAAGCAGGGTGTGGTTTTGATTCGTTTACTTCTGTGCGAAGAAGAATCGGAGCCAAACCGTTAGAAAGATCTTCAATACTTCTTTTTTCGGGAGCTTCTGCTCGATTACAAACCCACACGGATTTGATTCCAAATTCGGGATTTTGTTCCGCTTGAAGATAAAGATAAACGGTTCTTCCGTCGTCTTCTAAATACGCGGTAAACGTTCCGTACGGATTGGCTTCTTGGTAAATTACTTTAGGTTCTGCAAAGGAAGTCATCGAATGGGAATCTCTACAATCCTTTGTTTAAATTTTTCTAAAAGAGATCTAATTGCTTGTTCAGATCTAATTTCGTTTAATATTTCAGGAAAATAAAAAGAAGCATTGAGAAGACCAGTAAGTTCGATCTCGTTCCAAGATTGAAAAGAATCTAAAACTAAAATCACTTCTTCCAAAACCGATTCTTGTTTTTTCTTGCAGAGAATGAAAGTCTCCACAGCTCGAATAGGAGTCATTGGTTTTTTATACATAGCACTTAAGACAAGATTTCAATAGAATGGGAATGTTTCAACTCTCTAAAATATGAAAATAGTACCAAAAATTAACGGTATTCTGTTATACAACTTCTGCAACAGACATTATTATTTTTACCAAATCAAAGACTTTAAAATGTAGTTTCCATAGAAACAGTTTCATCCGCCGTTGATGAATTTTTCAGAAAAGTTTAGGAAGAGATTTTGAAGTATTCTTATAGCTCTGAGTAATGAAAAAGAAGAAAATTATTTTTCAACATCTTTAATATTCATTTTTGATTCTATGAAAGAGTTACTACATCCAATTTTTTTTATAACAAAACGAACCATAAATTCGTACATCAAATTGATGTTAGTTTAAAATGAAATAAAAATAGTAAACCGGGAATTTCCCGGTCTCTATCAAGAATTGAATGTTAACGATGGACGTACTGTTTTAAAGCACGAATCGGAACTTTTTCCCGGGAAACCCTGGTTTTATACTGCTCAAATAAAATTAAGAATAGTAGAGTGATCAGAAATAAGTTTTCCATACTTATAGTTGACTACAATTCTTTTAAAAAATCGAATCAATTTTGGAAATTTTTTTCCAAAGTTTTATAAAGCGCTTTGACTTTTTGGAAAAAAATTGACTGAATTAGAAAACGAATCGTTTAAAAAATTATTTATCAATCTTTTAGAATATTCTTAGCTGCAGTTTTAATAGAATTTTTTAACTTCGTCCTATTTCCGGAAGTCAGCTTTGCCATAATTTCAATCGTTTTTACGAACTCTTCTGCGGCAAGATCCAACATATCAGTAAGTCGAATATCGTTTTTTGTAATCGAAGAATTTACAGAGCCTTTACTTTTTTTAGACGTAGTTTTTTGAACTTTGGTCTTCTTCTTTTGGACCATGATTAAATTCCCCTAGGAAAGAATGTCTCATTACGGATTCTATTTTTATAGGAGTTCAAATCCAGCAGAAAGTAATTTCTATTCTAAAAATATTCCCATAACCCGGTAACAATCTATTTTACTTTCAGAAATTTCAAAAACAGACCCATCCGGTCCGATTTCCTGTAACTTAATTTTATCCGGAAATCCTGTTTTAGAGACAAAATCTGCAACTACAAAAAAAGTAGAATATTTTCTAAGATTGAGACAATTTTCAACCTTTCTTCCGTGAAGAAACATAGTTCCTTCTTTTTCATGGGAAGAATCAGGAACCAAAATTAAGTCGGAACCGTTAAAAACCCGAACTTGCCCGGTTCGAACATTCTCAGCCTTTATGTGCATAAATCGATCCAATTCTAAATTTTGCGAAGTCTTGGAAGATGTCTGACTGATCATTTTAAAAATTTCTTTCAGCTTATACTAAAATTCCTTTCAAAATGCCGTTTTCATTTTGGATTTTTAATTTCGAAGAATCAAACCGAAGGCCTTGATCCGTTTTTAAAAGTTCTCCTTTTGAATTGAATACATTTACCATTACATAACGACCCCGTTTCATTTTTACGAGTGCTAATGAATAAGGTGTTTTTGTAATAAATCCTGGATTTAAATTTACAGTCGTAGAAGAATAAAGCGTTCCGATTTCATTGTCATTTGCCCAGTTTTGATTTAAAAAAAGCAGTTTTGTTTTTATCTTTTTCGGTTTTAACTTAGAAGGTTCGGATGAGAAAATTGCTACCGAGTTAATACTGTCAATTCCTCCGTTTCCTCCCAATAAAGTTTTTCCAGGACGTGTAATTAAAACGTTAGGCGCTACTTTAGAATACAATCCGTAATGCGCCGCTACATCTACCAAACCTGTCGCCGCCGAAATAGACATAGCAGCCTGATAATTTAAAATTCCCCCCATTTGATTAATCCGAATTGTTTTACCATTTTTGAATTTTATAATTCCGTTTTTTAGATTTTCTGAAACTTCCTTTTTGGAAATTCCGAAGTATTCAGACGATTGAAGAATTACCATTCCGGTAAAACAGTCATAAATCCAAGCGTAATCAATTTCCTCTCTTTCAATTCCAGCGGAGGAAAAAGCCAGATCCCCTGCTCTTCCGGCAGGTGTGTCAAAACCTCCTTTAAATATAAAGTATTCTGAATGTACTGCTTGCCCAGTTCCAATCAAATACATTGGGGTGATTTCTTTTCTGATCTTTCCCTGAATCTGTAATTTTTTTGCTTTTTTTTCGGATACTAACAAAGTGGCAAATCCATGATCGGTTACAACTGCAATCATAGGTGCTGAATATGGATCGACAACGTTTCTAGTAATTTGTTTTTCTGTGATTTCTTGTCCGTATACACTCGCTCTAGAATTTATAATAGCGTTCGCTCTAAATTTTTTTGTAATTTCTTCGAGATCTTTTTGAGTAATGTTATTTTCATACATCATCCTTTTCATCAAAAGCCCGTACATAGAAATCAAGGTTGCTCCATAATTAAGCTCGTATAACGGATGACATACTGTTTCGTTTAAACGTTTTAGATCGGATACTTGTTTAAATGAGGATTTTGGAACGTCTGCAGCCGCAATTAATACCACTGCCTCCGGATCAGATTGAAGAATTGTTTTCGCTTGTCCCAGAGCGCCTGTAACACTAGCTCCTCCTAAATCTATAAGATGAGAACGAAATCCTGTATAACCGAGTTCATTTGCGATCCGCGCACTATGTCCGTATCCAGTTTTTTCCAAAGACGCCGGTTCTATACTTATAAAATCGGTGAGAATTTCTTTAAGAGTTTCCGGTTTCATTTCTAAAAACTCTAAAAGATCTGATATTGATTTTTTATAATGTTCTAATACTTTTTTTTCCCCAGTCCATTCTTTATATTCCCCTGGAAAGTCGGACGCTATCGAATCGCTTACTCCTAATACAACAGGATTCATAGATTTACCTTTTAAATTTTATTTCTTAAAATAGGTTTAAAAACATCTATATTTATATCAAAACATTATAAAGTTTAAAATGTATTTAGAATTTTAGATATTCTATTTTATAGTGCTAAGTAATATCTTATATAATGTTTAAAAATAAATCGAAAATTTTTAATACGATCATCTCTAATCATAACTTACTGTTTCTGGACTGAAACCAGGGGGGAAAACTTTACATTCTCCTTTTCCGATCGTTTCCCCTTTTTGATTGGTCCAAAGTATTTTCATTTGGATTATTTTCATTTTTTCAATCTTATTTTTTACCTCTACGGCGCAAGTGACTGTGTCTCCAGGATAAACTGGTTTTCGAAACTTGGTTACAGTTTCCAAGGCTACGGTTCCAAGACCGGGCAATTTCATTCCAAGAACAGGCGCAAGTAACGACGCTGCAAGTCCTCCGTGTGCAATTCTGGTTCCGAATATAGTGGTTTTTGCATATTCCTCATTTACGTGAAGTGGATTAAAATCGCCGCTAATTCCGGCAAAAAGATAAATGTCAGTCTCCGTAATCGTTTTAGTAAAACTCGCTTTTTCTCCGATTTCAATCTCTTCATAAGATTTTCCTTTTTTATACATTCTTAATTTCTCCGATTGTCTTATTTTATATTTTTGAAATGAATCTTTACTTTTAGCGTTACGTAAGTTGAGATTATATAAATGAAATATTTTTCTTATTATTCGGACGTATAAAAATAATACTATGCTGAACTTGTTTAAAACTTAGAATATAGTATCTCTCTCAAAAAGCCAATAACTCCGAATTAAATGTAATTTTCTAGAACTTCTGCATCTTTATAAAATCAACTGTTAATTTTTGATACTATTTTTATACGTCCGAACCAGTAAGAAAACCTCTATAAAATTGTAGTCCAATCAAATTTTTTCATAAAATTGCTGTTTTGCGATCGTTACAAAAATAAAAAAACTATTTTATAGAATTTAGTTACAATCCAGATATTTTACCATATAAGGATCAGTAAGTCCTTGAATCAATTTGAATTGGTTATATAAATTTATTTGAATGAAATCCTATTTGTTAGAACAAATATCAGATATTCTATTATATAACTCTAAATAATCATAAAATGGGTAGTTCCCACAAATTACGTCTCTTAAAGTAATTTATAGACTTTTAATACGTTTCTCTGGTAAAAATTATTGTGTTTCTACATTTATTTTTTCAGAGCACTTATATTCTTTGAATATAAGACTACCACAAATCAAATTTTTACAGTAAGATCTACCTAGTTTCAGATGGCGACAGTAAGTGGTAAAACCCTAGGAGCTTTTCTCAATATAATTCATAAAATTATATTCTAAATTATGAATATATTTTTTTCTCTATACAAAAAACTGACACCGGAATGATACGTTATCTAAAATCCGGCCTTTAAATATTCAATACTCTCTTCTATTTCTTTTTCGGGTGGATTTAAATTTCCAAATGCGCGCAATAATTCCTTGGTTTCTCTTTCATTTAATTCCTTTAAATATACAATTCCCTTAATATATCTGGCAGTGAGATAATATACGAGTATATTAAAATCCCTTTTTTTATCGTTAATTTTATAATGCTCGTCATTTTTCGTTAAATCCCATAAACTTAATTTTAAAATCGTTGTCAAAGTCAATAGATCCGCAAATCCAAACTCAAAGGCTTGTCTTTTTTTTCTTTCTGAATTTTCTCCCACGGTCTGAATTAAAATATCTAAAGATTGTATCAATTTGCCAATCGGAGCATCTTTCATTTTTTCTTCGAAAAAATTTCTTACTTCTTCCGTGGACATACTTTGGATTATTTTTTGATAAGATTCGTATCCTCCATAACTCGCGGATATAATACTTCTTTGAATTTCCGAAGTTCCTCCCCCAATCGTTCCCAACTTTACATCTCTGTAAAATCGACTTACTGGAACCTCTCTCATATAACCCATTCCTCCATGAATCTGAACCGCATCAGAAGCCACCTCTTCACTTACTTCAGAAGCAAATACTTTCAGAATAGAACTTTCCATCGGCAAACTTACGTTAGGTTCAGAATCTTTTTTACGTGCTACAAAGTAGGTCATTCTTCTTGCTGCACATAGATAAACCCAAATTCTCGCAATTTTTTCCTTGATTGCAAAAAAGTTCAGAATTGGTTTTCCAAATTGTTGCCTTTGCCATGAATATCGAATACAACTTTCTAATATGTTTTCCATTCCTCCCATCAAAGCAGCAAGAAGTACGGTTCGTTCCCATTCTAAAGTCGCTTTTCCAATTCTTAAAAATCCAGAGTGCAAAGGACCCAATAAATTTTCATCTGGAACATGCATATTTTCGAATACAAGTTCCGCAGTTGTAGAAGTGTTATGTCCTAACTTTTTTAGAACTTTAGAAACACTGAATCCTTTGTTTTTAGATTCTACGATAAACGCAGAAATTCCCATCGGTCCACGAGACTTTGTAGTTCTTGCCATAATGATAAACACTTGGCCAATCGGTCCGTTAGTTATGAAAGTTTTACTTCCATTCAGAATAAATCCATCTTTCGTCTTTTCCGCGTAAGTTCTCATTCCAGCGGCGTCCGATCCAGAATCGGGCTCGGTCAATCCCAAACCAGCGATCCATTCTCCGCTTGCTAACTTAAGTAAATATTTATTTTTTTGAGCTTCAGTTCCTTGAAATAAAATCGGAAGACTTCCTATAATCATATGCGCTCCCCAAGAAAGCCCAAACCCAGAGTCCAACGAACCCGCGTTAAACGCTTCTTGTGCAAGACAACATTGAAAACAATTTCCTCCTTGACCTCCGTATTCTTCTGGAATAGGAATTCCTAATAATCCCATAGAACCCATTTCTTTCCAGAGTTCATTATCCCAAATACAACCTTCGTCCCTTTGTTCCACAGAAGGGAGAATCCTTTCTTTTGCAAATTCTTTGACCGTATTGTAAAAATCCAGGTCTTCATTTTTTATATATGGATTTAAAAATAACATCTCAGTTCATTAGCTCCAGTATATTTTAAAGTATTTCACTTTGTTTGATTAAATTGTTCACAATAGGACCATCAATTCTACATCCAAATAGAAAATTTATTTTACTTGCCTATGATAGATCCATAAGAAGTTAAATTAAAATTTCTATAAAAACAAATTCTTAAAGGAGCCAATAACTTTTAAACAACCCAAACATACTCAAGAAAACATTTGCAGATAAATTTAACTCTTAAAATATTGATCAAATTAAAATTTTATTTATTATAAATCAAGAATATATTGACTCTATAAAATTTTAATTTATAGTGATTGCAAAAATCACAATCATATTTGTCACTACAAAGAAGTATAAAATAATACTGCGAGTTTGTTTTAAAAGTTAAATATTTAGCCCTCTTAAAAAATCCTCTAATTTTAGAATGGCTCAATTTGTTAGGATTTTTACATTTTCGCAAAATCCCTTTTTTATTTTTGATGTTTTTTCTTCGTACATGATTATAGCAAAACGAAGTAGTTCCTACAAATTACATCTCTAAGATAGTTTATAGAATTTTAATATGTTTTTCTCTGTTAAAAATTGTATGAGTTCATACATTTTACCGAAAAACCCAAATCCATGAGATTCTCTACGATCAAAATAATAGAGTTGTTGAAAAATTTCATAGTGACGATCAATAAAGCTACTTCAACCGACCGTTTCCATAAAACAGATGGAGATTCATTTTTCAATGACTCTATTATTTTCAAAAGTAATCTTTTATAATAAAAAATACTTTTAATCTGTTTTACAAAAAACTCTAAACAAGATTTTTGAAATCGATTTTCAAAGACTTCAACAAGTCCAAAAATTGTTTTTCGTCGTATACGGTGATTCCAAGTTCATTCGCTTTTTCTAATTTAGATCCGGCACCTGGACCAGCCAAAAGATGAGTGGTTTTTGAACTTACAGCGCTCACCTTCCTTCCTCCATAATAAACGATCAGATCCATCGCTTTATCTCTTGGCTGGAAATTTTCAAAAGAACCGGTTACACACCAGGATTGTCCCACAAACGGTTGTTGATCCGCAACCTTAACAGGATCCGCTTTCATTTTAAGATCCGCTTTTTTAAGACGTTCTATAAGTTTTAAAACTCTTTGATCAGAAAAATTTTCCTGAAAGGCTTGGATCGTGGAAGGTCCAATTCCAGGAATTTCCAAAAGAGATTCTATCTTTTTTTGATCTTTGGCAATAGAAAGAATTTCGTTCATAGAATCAATTCCATGTTCGATTAACAATTCTGTTACTTTGTGACCGAGTTCAGAAAGCCCAAGAGAAGGAAGTAAAAAACGAAAATCCTTTTGTTTGGATTGTTCTATCCCTTTGAGAATAATGTTTACACTTTTTTCTCCAAAACCTTCTTCCTCCATTAGCTTTTCTTTTTGATCTTTCAGATCATACAAGTCCGCAATAGACTTTATATAATCGTGATCATACAAGAACTCGATCTGTTTATCTCCGAGTCCTTCAATATCCATCTGTTTTCTCTGACAGTAAAAGATAATTCCATTTTTCACACGATCGGGACAATCTGGATTAGGACAAAATAGATCGACTAAACTTTCTTTTTTAATCGTTTGAGTATTACAGGAAGGGCAGCGGTCCGGAATTTTAAAAACGTCTTTACCGGGAGTGATCACTTCTTCCACTGCAGGAATAATTTCTCCACGTTTTGCCACTCTTACAATCGCACCAATCCCTACCCCAAGCTCGTCTATATAATCTTGGTTGTGAAGAGTCGCAAACGTAACGGTCGTCCCTGCAAGATTCACAGGTTCTATTTCCGCTCTAGGAGTAATTTTTCCAGTTCGACCAACCGCATAAGTTATATCTACGATTTTACTTTCTTTCATAATTGCATCGAATTTATACGCTCTTGCCCATCTAGGAGAATGAGAAGTATAACCAAGTGCATCCCGTTTAGAAATATCGTTGAGTTTGATTACAAGGCCGTCAGTCGGAAATCCCAAAGAATCTTTTTGTTTCTTAAATTCCTGGATGATTTTCGCAATTTTAGATCCAGTCACAAAAACCGTGTTAGGTGGAATTGGAAATGTAAGTTTTTCGAGTTTGGAAAAAATCTCTTGGTGTGTTTTAAATTTTTTTTCCAGACTCGGAAAGGTTGCGTCGTAAGTAAAAATTCTAAGAGGACGTTTTGCCGTATCCGAGGAATTCTTTTGTTTAATAGATCCGGCAGATAAGTTTCTTGGATTTGCATATTTGCCGGAAGAAAGTGCATTAAATTCTTCAAAATCCTTAAAAGTCATAAAAACTTCGCCACGAAGATAAACCGTTATAGGCTCCGGCAAACGAAGAGGAATATTTCGAATAGTTCGAATATTGTCAGTAACGTCGTCCCCAATTCCGCCGGAACCTCTAGTGACTCCGTTTTTAAGAATTCCATTTTCATAATATAGTACAATAGAAGCACCGTCTATTTTCCATTCTACTGAGTATAATTCTTCCGGACCAGTTTTATTGACCCATTCTAATAACTCGTTGTCGTTATACGTATTGATAAGAGACAATACCGGAAGTTTATGTTGAAACTTTTCAAAATCCTTATCTAGATCAGAACCCACCACCAAGGTAGGACTTGCAGAATCTTTAAACTGCGGAAACTTTTCCTCTAAATCTTGAAGTTGTCTGAACAACTGATCGAAATCAAAATCAGAAATTTTCGGATCGTTTTTTACGTAATAGAGATATTGATGATGACGGATTTTGTCGGAGAGTTTGACTATAAGTCCTTTAGCCTCTTTCTCCGAAAGAGTTTTCTGAGAATCTTCCTTTTTCTTTGGCATATTGTGTCCGGGTTAAGATCAATAAACTGGAACTTTGAGATATTCCATCGGATCGGTGCGATTGGATTCTCCGATCCAAATTTCATAATGTAAATGAGGTCCGGTGACGTTTCCAGTAGAGCCGACTGTGGCGATCAAGTTTCCTTTTCGAATCTGCTGACCGTCTTTTACGAAAATTTTAGTACAATGTCCGAAAAGCGAAAAGTAACCGTTTGCATGTTGAATTACGATATGATTTCCATAACCTCGGTTGGAATAAATGACTCGATGGATCTTTCCGTTACCAGTCGCATAAATCGGAGTTCCGGGAACGTTTGCTAAATCAATCCCATCGTGATATTCCATATAACCAGTAGTAGGTGATCTTCTGGTTCCGAAATAAGAAGTAAGGTTGTAAGAATACAAAGGTTCTCCAAAAGGAATCGCATCCATTACATCATATCTAAGGTTTAAAAAATCGTAAACGCTATCCATCAAAGGGCGATGTTTATCCATATAAACCCGCGCGGTTCTATATCCGTAGATTTCGGAAAGATAACTTCTTCCCAACATAAGATCCTTGTCAGCCGATTCTTCAGTTTTTAATTCCGCGAGTGCAATCGTTTCTATATCAGACTCATCAGGAAGTTTTAACATCTCATCTCCGTGTCCGTCGATTAGAGAATAAATTTCCTCTAAATTTTCAGTAAGAGCCAGAAAGTCGTCTTGAACTCCTTCTAACTGTTCCGAATATTCAATGTATTCGTCAAAATATTTCCCATAAATTTGAGATAGTGCGTTGATTTGTTTTCTTGTATTATTGTATTTTACAATTCCGAAAACAGCGATTCCCAAAATGGAAACCAAAAGACTAAAAAGAAAAAAAATCGTAAAAACTGATATTTGAAAATGAAAGGATTTATCAAAACCATGAGGAATGAGGAGTACGGTCAATCTTTGATGACCTTTCTCTTTAACCCGATCCAACCGTTTGCGGATTTGTTTTTCCATAGGATTTAAGACTCCTGGCTAAGAGTCTACTTAGGTGAAATACAGGTCAAGTGGAAACCAAGCCCATAAGTATTACTTATGTAGATCTAATGAGACTAAAAACTTTAGAGTGAACTTAACGTGAACTCGATATAAGAATTTGTCCCAAAACCGGAACAGATTTTTGTAACTTAACGTTTTGATAAGGCAAAATTAAGTTTTGAGACACACTATAATTAAAAAGTAAAAGCCACCATCAGAACCTATTCAAAATATTATTATTTTATAATATATTTTACATTATCTACGATCTAAAGAAGCTTCAATTAAAGTATCCACATCTAAAGAAACTGGATTTTTTTTCATTGTTTCTTGATTATAAATCTTATTTTGAACTTTGGATTCAGCCTCTACAGTCGTTCCATAAATTTGTTCCTGAACCCAAAACTGAAGTTCATTACGTGCAAGTTCAGCTTCTTGGTTTTCAAAAAAAGTCAACCAAACAATCGAGCTGGAAAAAAACGCAGATAAAAATGCAATCAATCCAAATTGAATCATTTTCCAGCGACGTCTTTTATAAACCGCGTCGCAGATTTTAGAACTCCAAACTTTACTAGAAAGTCTGTCCGAAATTTCTTTGTCGAATCCATTTGATTCCATTCTGCTTTTGATCCTATATCACTGCTTATCTACCAAGTTCTTTTTCAACATCTGCTTTCCACGAAATACTCTAGATTTTACGGTTCCTTCCGGAATACTTAGTTTTTCCGCGATCTGTTGTTCCTTATATCCTTCACCTACAAGACTTAGCACAGATTTATATTTCCAAGGAAGCATTGCTAAAAGATCCTTCAATTCAAAATCAGTGAAACTGATAGATTCTTTTTCTTGATTAGAATTATCGAAGATCACTTTCTCTTTTAACTTACTCGCAAGAGCCGTTTGTCTGGATCTCTTTTGATTCATTCTCAAAGATTCGTTTCTTGCAATGGTATAAAGCCAAGTGCTTATGGAAGAATCTCCTCGGAACTTATTTGCAGAAAGACTTTTGTAAGCCCGGAAATAAGTTTCCTGTACTACGTCATCAATGGAATCGTGAAATTCCTCGAACAGATTCTTTTTAATCGCCGAAAGTACAATATGTTTCGTTGAATCGATTAATTCGGTAAATTCTTTTTGCTCCATGAATACCTCAGTGTAAGATTCCTTGTATTGGAAGGATGATTCTCTCCGGAGAAAAAAGATTCACAGGGAATTTAGGCTCCGGACGTTGTTCTTTGATTTTGGACTTTTGATCCTGAGTGAGTATTTTTTCTATAGCCAAACGGTGCGAAATTTGATTGATCCGAATTTCGGCTGAGTATTTTCCTATCTCGACAAGTAGTTTTCTGATTTTTACAAGATCCACGTTAGGCTTCATTAAAAGTCCTTCCAGTTCAATTTCGATAGGAGAAATTTTTTGGAGCCACCTAAGATGTTCCTTTTTATGTTTCTCATTGATCTTAGAAATCTCATCCAATTGTTTTTCGGAAAGTGCAAACCTTTCTCTTACAGTATCTACATTTCCAAAAACTAAACCAAAACTTCTCAATTGCTTAATCGGCGCCAACTGCCGAACCGGAGTAGAATTAGAATCCACACCGGAACGTAATCCCATTAACTCCTGGGAAAAAACAACCGCCGGAGCTAAAAAACAACCGGCGACAGTAATTCTGACAAACGAACTCAGGAGATTCATTAGGTTTTTACTCAATAGATAAGACCCGTGGCTCAAGGTTTTGTTTCCTGTTTCGAAAATTTTTCCTGATTCAGATTCGCTGAAAAGTAAAAAAGGACTTTTTCTATTAAAATTTCGCTTGTAAGTTTATACGAAAAAATCACTGATTTTGAAGGATTCCAAAATTCCGTGTTTCAGTTAGGTTATTTCAAAAAATCCAAGTTTTACACTCGAAGTTTTTTCTTTTTTTGTATCCTTATATCCATTCCCATTACGATCGATTTCAGTTTTGAAGAATTATATCTTCATACAGAAAGATTTCAAAATCACAGATCGGCAAAACCCGCAACGGTCGCGGTAGTTCCAGGAGCTTCCGTTTATAAAAACGAACCTTCCGCAGTTTTAAAAGACAGATTAGACTGCGCTTTAGAACTGTATCACCAAGGTAAGGTAAAAAAAATCCTTCTCTCTGGAGATAACGGCTCTATTTATTACAACGAAGTAAAACCTATGTTACTCTACATTCTTAAAAATGAAGTGAACGAAAAAGATATATTCGTGGATCATGCGGGTTTTAGAACGTTAGACACATTGATCCGTGCAAAGGAAATTTTTCAAATTCAAGATTTGATTTTTGTCAGCCAAAGAGTCTACCAACCTAGAGCAGCGTTTCTTGCAAAAAAAATCGGTCTTAAATTTCAGGCCTTCGAATCTGATCGAAGAATTTATACAAGTGGACCTTTCAGCAGATTTAGAGAATTTTTTGCAAGGACTTTAGCTTGGATTGACATGAATTTATTCAAAACAAACCCTAAATTTTTAGGGGACCCTTTTCCAATCAAAGGAAGCGGGGTCAAAACCTGGAAAGGTTCCGTTCTTTAAAATTTTTGAATCTATTTTTTGATTTTAAAATCGTAAATTTGAATATCCACTTTTGTAATTTTTAATATGCCTGAACGTTAAATTCAAGCACGGCTGTAGAACCAGAATCTGAAAGAATTTGAAAATTACCTTTTATCTGTTTGGTCAAAAGTTGAATCAATTCAAAGCCAGAGGTTTTTGGCTTCAACCAAGTTTTAGAATCGGATATTCCAGAACCATCATCCTCAATTTGAAGACGATATTTATTTCCTTCTTTATGAAACCGAATGACAACTTTCCCCATATCCGAAGAAAACGCATGTTTTAAAGAATTAGATAAAAGTTCACTAAAAATCATAGCGCAAGGTATCGCATATTCGATTCTTAAAAAAACCTGTTCTGTTAGATTTTCTATTTTTACGGATTGTTTACCAAATTTATGAACTAAATTTATAACTATTTTTTCAATCACTTCTGAAAAATCTATGTCAAAATAATTTTCGGACTTATACAAATAATTATGAACTTCAGATATTGCTAATATACGATTTTGAAAATCAGATAGTATATTTCTAATATTACCTTGGTCAGAATGGCTGTGCATTTCCACCAAACCGGAAAGAACCTGAAGGTTATTTCTAACTCTATGATGAATTTCTTGTATTAATTCGTTCTTTTCCTCAATGGATCCATGGAGAGTTTTTACGGCGATAATCGAAATTACAGAAAACATGAAAAATAGAGCGATCCGATCGACCATATGAATAGATTCGTGATTTTGTTGCATTAAAAGCTCTTCCATAAAAATCAAAGCAAAACAGTAAACTGCGATCAAAAGAGTTCGTTTTACATTTGCAAAATATAAGAATATCATAATAAATATAGCCAAAACAATATTCTTATTACCTTCGTCCAAAGGAGAATTTCCCTGCGAAAGTCCAAAAAACCAACCAATACTAACAGCAATTACACTTGCAATCAAAACAATTTTGAGGGCCAATTCAAACTTTTTTCTCAATAGAAAAAACAAGGACACTGTAGATGCAATCATGATGATCAAAAAACCAGGTCGTAATAGATTGCCTTTCACAAACCAAACATAAAAATTTACAGATACACCTAATAAAATCGATACCACATTAAAAATGAAAAGATGGAACGCCCTATTTCGAGTAAGATAATCCCTGTCTTTATAAATATGATTGGTCAATCCTGAAAATTTCATTCGCTTACCTCTTCTTTCCACCCGCTCGAGAAACAAAAAACTCACTCTATTTAATCAGACTTGAAGAGAAAATATTTTTTTACAAAACAATTTGTAAAGTATAGTGAATTCAAACACAACGACAGTTTTTTGAAAAGTTAGATTATACTTTCTAACATCACTCAATTATTATAGAATTATAACTTGTTCAGTCTTCTTCAGATCGTGTTAAATTCTAAAACCGTAGTAAAACCACCTTCGGAGAAAATTTGAAAACGACCCTTGATCTGCTTTGTCAATATTTGTATCAAAGTGAAACCAGCCGTTTTCGGCCTAGACCATATTTTAGAATCCTTGATTCCAGAACCGTTGTCAGAAACTTGAAGGCAATATTTACCTCCTTTTTTTCGAAACGAAATTTGAACGGTTCCTTTTTCCGAATGAAAAGCGTGTTTTAAAGAATTGGATAATAATTCGTTGAAAATCATAGCACAAGGAATCGCACTTTCGATTCTTAAAAAAATAGATTCAGTTTCGGTTTCTATGTTGATAGAACGTTTTCCCAATCTATGTGAAAGATTTAAAATAATCTTGTCCATTACCTCCGCAAAATCGATTTCGAAATAATTTTCAGATTTATACAAATAATTATGAACTTCAGATATTGCTAATATACGATTTTGAAAATCGGATAGTATGATCTGCAGATTCTCCTTACCAGATCCACTATGCATTTCCACCAAACCGGAAATAACCTGAAGATTATTTCTAACTCTATGATGAATTTCTTGTATCAATTCATTCTTTTCTTGAACGGATCTATATAGAGTTCTTACCGTAAGAATTAAAATCACTGAAAACATAAAAAATAATCCGATTCTATCCGCAGTGTAAACGACGTCGTGTTCTTTAAGATAAAACTCATCTATAAAAATCAAAATAAGGCAGTATAACATGACAAAGATGGTTTTTTTAACATCCGTAAAAAATAAGAAAATCATAATAAATATACTCAGAATGATATTTTTATTACCTACGTCCGGACCCGCATTAGGAATTCCCCAAAACCAACCCGCAGTTACAGAAACAATACTTGCAAATAAGATTATATTTAAAGCCAGCTCAATTTTTTTTCGCAACAATAGTATAAAAGAAATCAAAGATGCAAAAGTCATAACGGCAAACCCCACCCTAAAAAGTTCTCCTTTGGCAAACCATAGGAAAACTGCGGATGAAAACCCCAAGAGTGATGCAGCAATATTAAAAACAAAAAGATGAGTAGCTCGTTTGCGAGTTAAATAATCTCTATCTTTATAAATTCGTTCAATCAAACCAAAGAATGACTTCACTTTTTAACTCCGCTTAGAAGAAATTTTTTAAGTATTATTTTCTTCTAAAATAATAAGACGGAATTCGTTAAAAAGATACAATTCCATTTAAAACAAATTTAAAGCTGTTCTTTTCAAAATCCTTTCCTATTTTGACCGGAATCGTTTTGAAAAACTATCCCGTAAAAATAGTTTGAAATGATATTTTCAATCTTATAACGAAACCAGATCAAATAATCCTTATCAATGATAAATTGAAACTTCCGAATCTCTTAAGAAGAGAGTTGTTGAAAAATTCCATAATGCCGATTAACAAAACTGTTTTAATCGACCGTTTCCATAAAACAGAAATAGATGGAGAATTTACTTTTTAGCAACTCTAATATACAAATCAGAAAACATGGCAACCGAATAATCGCTGCTAAACAAGAGAACAATTCCTTTAAATCTTTTTAAAACGTATCACTTCCGTAAATACTATGACTATCTCCTCCCACATTGCTAGCACCGCTGTTAGAAGAACTTGTTCCACTTGCCCGGTTTCCACCACTACCTCTACTATTATTAGATCCGTTACCATTTCTGGAAGAAGTCCTAAGTCTACAATTGTCTTTACAGGTGTCACACATTTGGTAACAAAGAAACGGTACCGCAGCAGACCGGTTTCCGCTTTGCGAATCAGTCGATAAAAGTAAACAAGTGGATAGCTGAATCTCACAGTTTTTTTCACAACTGGTTGTATTACTCGCACAAGACCCAAATAATAACATTAAAACCCCAAGTAAAAAATAATAGAATCGTTTCATCGTTTTTTTCTCACGCCAGTTTGTAAAAAAAATCTCTTAAATTATTTTAAAATTTTCTAATGTACATTCAGACCAAGTAGTATGTCCTTGAACGGTTACTACACGCGGTCTGTACCAGACCTAATGAGAAGTTTTACAATCTCCGGATAACGACTGTAAGACGCGATCATTAAAGCCGTATGGCCTTCCCTTGTCCTTGTGTTCACGTTAGCTCCAATTTGAATCAGATATTCAGCAATTAGATATTCCCCTTCTTTGGCGGCAATCATCAAAGAAGTATAATTTTTAAAAAATAGACTGGCACCGAAAACGAGATAGATATATTTTATTTTTTTTCGATATATATTTTTTTAATTTTACTTTGAATCATCGAAGAAATTTTGACCTTCGCGTTCGATATTAATTAGATAAAAAGATCTCAGGCTGATTTCACCACAATCGAAGCTGCATTTGGTTTGTTATCTATTATAGGAATTTACTTTTTATTCCAAAAAATTAGAAACACAAAAACTGATATCGAATCCGTTAAAGTAATGATCGAAGGACTTAAAAATAAAAATCAACTTTTAGTTCAGAAGAATCAGTCTTTCTAGGAATCTCTTCAAAGACAATTGGAAGTATGGGACCTTTCCGATAAGGAAAAAAATACCCTTTTACTTCTAAGAGGTATGTCGATCATCAAATCGCCGCTATTCGAGAAAAAAATTTGAAAACGATCGAGAACCAAACATTTTCTATCTATCAAAAATCGTGAATTACTGGTAGATTGGAATTCATTGCGTATTTCATTTCTCCCGTGTTGCCCGATTGATTTCTCATAAATAACTTTAGTTTTGTGTAATTTACCCTATTTACAAAATTGATCTTAGAGCCGGTCTCAAAACTGTTTGTAGAGAGAAAGGGTAATAATATCAATGTGAAATGGACAAATATTATTCAGAGATACCGGATGCACTTTGGAAACAAATAGCCCCATTAATCCCGAAAGAAAATGTAAATCCGAAAGGAGGTCGCAATCGAGTACCAACACGAGTAGTAATGTCAGGTATCATCTATCGAATGAAAACAGGCTGTCAGTGGCGTGCCATTCCGAATGAGTTTGGATCAGGCCAAACTTGTCACAGAAGATTTCAAGAATGGGAACGAGCAGGAGTATTCAAAAAGATTTATAAATCTATTTTAAAATATTATGATGTAAAGAATCAAATAGCATGGGACTGGGCTTCGATGGATTCGGCAATGGTTAAAGCTCCCAAAGGGGGAGCTTAACTGGGAAAAACCCTACAGACCGTGCCAAATTAGGTGTTAAACGGCATATTCTTACAGATGGAAATGGAATTCCTTTGGCAATTACATTGACTGGAGCTAACGTTCATGACAAACACGGTGTAAAAGATACGTTGAATTCAATCCTAATATTTTCCGGAAAAAGAAGAAAGAAGCCAAAACATATTTGTTTAGATAAAGGTTATGATTTCAAAGATATAGAAGTTTTAATCAAAAGAAGAAACATTCAATCTCATATTCGGAAAAAAGGTGAAAAGCCTCTCATCGGTAAATATAAAGGAAAACCTAGACGTTGGGTCGTTGAAAGAACTAACAGTTGGCACAATCGATTCAGGGCTATCCTAATTCGTTGGGAAAGAAAATCTGAAAATTATCTTGCATCTCTTTATCTCGCAAGCTCTATCATTGCTTTTAACTTTTTTGATAGGTAGTTTTGAGACCGGCTCTTAGTTAAAAATTTGCGAGAGATTGATATTCTTTGAATAAAATTCCATAGTTAATATCAACAAAACTGCTTCAATCAATCGTTTCCATAAAACGGAAACTAATTGAAAATTAATTTTTCAATAACTCTATTTATGAATTTTGAAATTTCATTTTTATCCGTGGACTATTTAAAAAACATAAATACAAAAACATCTGATTTTGAAAAAATTTCGAAATTTAAACCCGTTATCACCGGAACCATTCCTTTTAATATAGATCACAATTTTAGCGACGTAGATATCTCTGCCATTTTCTCCAATATAGAAAATTTCTCAAAAACATTAAGAAACTTATTTTCTAACTTTTTGGAATTTAAACTCGAATAAGAATTCTTCAAAATAAAAATTTAATCATAATTCGTTTTAAAACGGAAAAATTTTTTATGAAGTGTTTGGACAAGATATTCTTGTACTAAAGCAAATAAAATTTGCCGGTTCACAATTTAAAGAAAAAATCCGTCTTCTTAAAATGAAGGTGGAAAAACAGAATCTGCATTTACTCATCTTTTAGGAATTAAAGAAGATCGGTATCGTACTTTGTTTAACCGGAATGTTTTTTCGGAGAAGAACTAAGAAATTCTATTTTAAAGTCCGCGTTTTTTTCAACTTCGGATAAATGAATATAGTAGTAAGTGATCATATATGTACGATTTTTCTATGAAAAAAAATTGAATTGAATCAAGCTTGACAATAAAATTTTTTTGATCATCTTATACTGTCTCAATCGATATTTTTTCTAAAGGTTTCAATAAAATGCAAAGGTTTTTCAAATTCATTCTCTTCGCTGGAACATTATCAATTTATTTTCCTATTAACGCTCAAAAGAATAATACGATTGATTTCGACGCCGAGTTGTATGCTCAAATCGTTCGTCAAAGTGTATACCAATACGGAACTATTCTTAAATCCAGAAAAGTTCTCAAAGATCATAATCATTGGAAAAAACCAATCGATGCCGCATTTCGTAAATTGGCTGATTCTTCAGGAAATCCTACTTTTCCGATCGTTTATAATTTAATTCAGGACAATTCTTTCAATGCCTTCGCTATGGCGGGTGGTCAATTTTGTATCAATTCGGGTACTTTAGATATTTTAGATCAAGTAATTACAAATTCAGAACCGGATGCAAAAGATAAACTAAATTTTTATAGAGAACGATACATTGCGGGTGTTTTGTCGCACGAACTTTCACACTACTATAACAAACACACTTTTAATTCCGTAAAAAAATTCTATCAGTTGAAAGGAAATCCAACCGGAGAAATTATATTAGAAAATATTAAATTTTCTCAGGATCAGGAAGTAGACGCAGACCAAACCGGATTTCAACTTTTAAACAAAGCGGGTTACGGCGGAGAATATATGATCCGTACCTTGGAATTGATGAGCGATATAGATAACCAATATAAAGAATATATTGCGAAAAAAAAATTAGATAAAACCAGCCCTGAATCCATGACTTCTTTATATTTTACGAGCCATCCTTCTCCAAACGATAGACTTTCTAGATTTAGCAGCGACAAACAAGAACTCTATTCTTTACTTGCAACATTAGAAAAAACCTTTGATGATATTCAATTTGGTAAAAATCTAGATCTGGCTAAATCTAATTTAGAAAAGGCTCTTTCTAAATTTCCAGGTAATACTCATTTAGAAAAATCTTATGCAATTTGTCTTCATAAAGTTTGGATGTCAACCGCAAGCAATGAAGATTTAAAAGTTAAGCCGGTAATTGATATGCCTTCTTTTCGAGATTCAATGTTATTTCCAGGCGGACTTCGCAAAAGGGCTGTTATGCGGACAACTCCTGGCAATCAAACAGCATATACAAAAGCGAAAGAAGCTTATCAAAAAGTAATTATAAAAACAGAAGATCCTTATTTTATTTCAAACTACGCAGTTCTTCTCTCTTATTCCACCGAAGAAAACGACATGAACGTTGCAAAGTCTCTTGCAGGAAGTACGGTAAGAGCTGAAAATTCTATTCCTCTGGCAAACAATTTAGGCGTGGTTTTATATTGGACCGATGATGAGGAAAAGGCTATGGAAATTTTTAGATCGGTCGCAAATATGGTGGATAAGAGAGTACAAAGTTTCAGTGAAAAATCTAAATCCAATCCGGACATTCAGGCTTATTTACAAGGAATTGGAAATTCAATTCATCAAAAAATACAATTAGATCCGGATTATGTTTACGAAAACTTCACTCCTATTTTAAATTACGCCCTTTTAGAATCTTATAAAGAAAAAACTCCAAAAACGAAACAATTAGCTTTATATTATTTAGAAAATTATGATTCTTCTTCTGGATGGGCGAAGTATCTCGCAAATCTTCAAGGAATCAATCTACCAGAACCATCGCAAAACACAAAACAAAATGTTTTCAAGGTTGGTGGAGTTGGCCCTGGTGATAAACTAGAAGATCTATTAAAATTATGGGGGCAACCGGATAAAATCCAAATCGATAAATCTTCCGGAAGTGAATTTTATATTTATAGTAACAAAGAAACTTCCTTTTTATTAAACATTGGTTCGGTGCTTCAAGTCAATGCATACGGAGACAATAGCCCTGGTATCGATAAGGGTGTAACGATTGGTTCAGATCGAGGGATTGCCGAAAAAGTTTTTGGTAAACAATTCCAAAAAAGTGGACCATATTTCGGGTATTCTCAAAACGGAAACAC
Organism: Leptospira noguchii serovar Panama str. CZ214; assembly: GCF_000306255.2. Lineage (GTDB taxonomy): Bacteria > Spirochaetota > Leptospiria > Leptospirales > Leptospiraceae > Leptospira > Leptospira noguchii. The sequence continues at coordinate 32,601 of NZ_AKWY02000033.1, read as the reverse complement.
ATTTGTTAAATACAGAAAGAACAAAGTTGATCAGATCATCCTTCAATAGTCTGATAGGTCGCGTCTTTTTTACAAATATAACTGGGCATTGACGATCGCAAGAAATAACATTATTCTCGCGATCGGTCATTTAAACTAACGTGAGTTTAGTATAGCTCAAAAGAGGTCGATGCAATCAAGCGCTCAAACTCAAACGTCTCACCCACTTCTATAGTCGCTCGACAGATCGCGTTAAACTCAGCAGAACGCTCTCTCTATGGATCGCGTTCTATATTGAAACTAAAGAAGATTATTATATAACGTTTCCTATATACAATTTATTGACCAGAGCTGAGAGCAAATCCGGCTGTCTATAGCAGCCGGACCAGGCTCTAATTTTCCTTCGCCAAATTCATGTTAAACTAGAAACGATTTACCCTCATTGACAATCCGATAAAGCCCAAGGATAACCGCAGATGTTTGCGAGTTGATCCATTCCCACGGCACGAAATAAATTATCCACTTCGCTCTTAGAAATAAGTCCTTTCTGGATCAATTTCCATCCCAGAGTTTGGGGAGAAAATGGACTTTTGATCGAAAGGTATTTTTCGTTGAATCCTGGACTTCCGTTCGCAGGAAGCGGAGAACCGTCGTAGAGTTCGTTCAAAGTGGTTAACAAATCTTTCAAACTCACTCGAGAATTCTTAGGATGAACTACGTCTCCATAATAGACCCACTTGAAATTTACCGGCCCACCGTCCAATATTTCTCCCAGTAACTTCATCTGATCGTATCGATATTGAAATTGATTTACATAAGGAGCATAACTTCCCGTTGCGTAATAACTATCCACATGATACGGAGGCACTTGCAAGAGATAGTGAACAAAGCCGTCATAACGATATTCATTGTTTGAGTTTGTGTTACGATCCGTAAAAGTAGAATTGATGCTTTGGATATTTTGCAATCTGGAGTTCCACTCCGGAGAATTTTCTGAGATTCCTCGGGCCCACATTTCATACCGAAACCTTTGGTAATCGGAATACGTCTGGTCCACGATTGGATCCAACTGCCAACCATTTTGGTATGTACCCAGATAGTAGTTTCCTTGTACCCAGTTCCCCCGATTTCCGCTGATCAAATATCTACCGATAGGATTTACAATCCCCTCCGTCAGTGCCATATTCATATCTTGGTATTCATACATATAGTGCGGTCGTCCATAGTTTTGGTTATTAGAATCTCTAAACTGTCCCGCCCAATTATTAGTCGTAGTTAATGTCCAAGGAGCGGCAGATTGTACTACGGTATGTCCAAATTCATGACCCAAGGGAATATCAACCGAAAGTTCTGATGAAATGCTAATATTTGCCTGTGGCGCGCTCAAGGAAAGATTTCCAGGATAACCTCCGGAACCGTATGTGCTATTAAAATTAATTGTATAACAAGTTACACAATTGCGAGCTGGATTGTTGATAAACATATCAAAGTGAATCTTTTCCACGGATTCGGATGGAGCTTCCATTCGATTGTGCAATTCCACCACTCCCTGCCAACTCGAAAGGGTCAACTTCATACTGTTCATAAGGCTCGTAGGGATTGAACTCAAAATATCCACGGTCCCTAAGTCGTACGTTTTCAAAGTTGGATTCCAATATCCACTCAATGGCAACACTACTTCAAAGTAAGGCTCCACCTGGCTCTGTTGTGTATTCGGGTCCACGAATAGAGTCTGGAAAAATTTACTCTGGTCGTATGGCAAATAATTAAGAGCTGAAATCGTTGTCTTCTCCCAGACACTACGGATCGTACCGATCGAATTGTTATATGCAAGATTTGTTTTATAGTCCAGTACAACCGTAATTCGAACCCGATCCGGTGTAGGAGTCGTTTTAAGACAACTATCTACTTTTGCGACTACATTGCCATCCAGACCACTTTGTAAATTAGATACGTAACAACCCGCCGGGTTTGTCTGAGTGCTGTTGAAAAAATTCAAATGAATCTGACCGGGAACTGGTCTGTAACTTCCAGGACTTGCAACATCACTCGAAACGGCAACTCCGGTAGCGGGATCAAAATGACGTTTGAACTCGTGGCATTGACTCCAAGGGATTGTAAAAGGAGAACTTTGAGTATTACTACCATAACACTGTGAATCTTCTAAAAAACCGATCTTTGCTTTCAATGTGACAGGTTTTTCTTGTACACAAAGAATCCCCATCTCCATACTTCCTTGAGAATTCGGGTCTTGAGTTTCTTTCCATTGACAAGGAATAGAACCCGCCGAAATAGAAGTCCCACCGTTGTAATTTGCATATCCAATCCTTCCTTGAACGGATGCGTTTCCGTTTGTCCAAGGTTGTGATCCGGAAGAACAAAGTTGTGTAGATGGAATCGTTTTCCAGTTGGACTGAAGTCCAGTCCAAATTCCAAAATCCCAGATATAAAAAGAATCAGCGAACGGATGATTTAGATTTCCAGCCGAAAAATCAAAAAGCCCCGAATCATTCGTAGTAAATACCATCTTCCCATCTGGTCTGTAATAAGATGTATTTTTTACTAAGACCCAATCCTTTTGTCCTGACGAAGAATTAGGTCCTACCGTAGTCGCAACGCGGTTGATACCATCTACAAGCATTGCCTTGTAAGATCCGGTCCCGGATAAACTAGAAGGAATATGAGAATTACAATAGGCATCCGCACCAGAAATGCCCGCGAAGTTTCCATTGTGAGTAAGAGGTGAAACCGAAGTACTATTCGTATAACTAGTTACGAAAACATAAAGTCCTCCGGAAGGAATCGTAGTCAAATTGTTAGAATGTGAATTGATCAAATTCAAAAATGAATTTTTTAAAGAAGAAATTCCAAATGAATTTGAATTTTCTCCCCCACATCCCGCAAAAAATGTGACCACAAGTATAAAAAAATAAGAATATATTTTTTTGAATATATATTTTAACATTAAAGTCTCCTTAGGAAAGAAGAACAAAAGAATGAACTCTTTTTTTCATACGTTTGGTAAATAGGTGTTTTTTGCAGATTACTATAAAATAGGTACCTTAAAATTTTTTGCATGTCTTCGTTTAGAAAATAAATTATCAAAATTCTTTTATATAACAATTAATAAATTTATACTAGATTAATTTAGTAAAACATAAAGAACAACTTCTGTACTTTTACAAAATCATCCATTAATTTTTGGTATCGTTTTTACATTCCTGAAAGAAATTCGAATATGGTACCTATTATTTAATCAAACTCTATAAAAATAGGTTTTTTATTTAATGATTCGATCGCAAAACATTTCTGCAGAAAATTAAAGATGGTTATCTTTTAATTTTATAGAAGTTCCATTTAGTTTTTAGTGAAAACCAAAGAATAATAGAATTGTTGAAAAATGAATCTTCATCTGTTTCTATTTTATGGAAATGATTGATTAAAGCAGCTTTGTTAATATTAACTATGGAATTTTTTAATAACTCTATTACTGATTTTCTACAAGACGACAATCAAATACAAACCGTATTTTTTGTTGTTTTGATTTCGAAATTTATTAAAAAATTCTTTCTTCGAATGAAATGAACCTCCTTTGCGGAAATTTTATATTCTAATTCCGAAGTTTTGCGTAAAACTTATGCCATAAGCGACTCTTAAACTTAAGATCTTACTTTAAATATTCTTTAGAATTAATAAGCGCGAAATGGACTTGTTTCCCGTTTTTCTCTTGCACAAAAAGAATATAATCTGTGGATATAAGTTCGGCCATTGAAGGAATGTGATACATCTGTTCCTTCAATCGATAAAATGCCTCCATACTTTCCGGCAAACCCGCAGAAAGTCGCTCTTCGGCTTCTGATGGAACATCGATGACAAAATGTCTAGCAACCGGCAAGTAAAGAGTTTCATAATGTCGTTTTGTCCAAGCAGCCAAAGTAGGTTCCGGTTCGTCTCTAAGTGCAAGTACTGCGACGTTCGTAAGTCGATTCCGTAACCTTTCCAACGCCTCAGTAAGCTCTAAAAGCAAATCCTTCTCGTTTAACGGCAACAAATCGATAGCAATTTTGTTTATGCTCGTTGCTCTAGAATAGAGTAACCTTTTTTTTAGTTCGTTTTTGTCCCAGCCGGGAATTTTGCTACGAGAAGCGTACACAAAAAGTTCGTGTAAAATTGTTTTCTCTTCGGAATATTCGCCCGCAATACGACGACATACAAGCTCACTGGATTCCTCTTCAAGATCAAAAGCAAGACGTAATAAAATGGAGGCACCAGGAAAGCGATCAATCCAATGACGATCTCTTGCAGAATCCGTTTTAAGATGTGCATCGAGACATGCCGCAAATGTTTGCAAAAGAGTCGACGCCGGAATTTTACCATGGTGTTTGATTAAAGCTTCTTCCAACCGGTTAGGAGCGGACATGATTTGTTTAGCCGAGGCTGAAACCAATAACTCTGTAAGTTCTTCCGCGCTTCCATCCTCAAGAATTTCCTCAAACTCCTCCGCAAGTTCATTGGCTTGTTCTACTTCCAAAATCAAATTTACCAGCCTTTGTTTTAAAGCGTTTTGAATCTGAGTATTTTTCACCGCTTTCTGAAGTACGAAAAAAGATTCGCCTGCCTCATTGTCGTTGAGAGTTCCTGTTCCCTCAAGCACGCGTAAGAACCTCCTGCGAAAAAGACCTACGATTGTATCGGCGTGTTCTTGCGTCTTTGTTTTGCCGACCATCACACCTAAAAGTGGAGTAAAATCTTGCGGATAACATTCGTCCGCCCAATGTAAAAGTTCGATCAATCTATCGATCGAGAATGTTGGAAAAATTTCATCGATGAAAACTCTTCTCGGATTGTCCCCATCGTCTAGATGAGCGTCGTCATAAAACGAAGAACCGTTCTTATATATTTCAATGAGGTGCTTTTGTGTATCGTCTAATAGGTCTTTGGCGAGACATCGCAGAAACGGATTGACATCTCGAAAATCGTGATACCGTCCATTTTTATCGAAGAGAATGTTTACGATCGCGAGTAAGTCATTTACAGAAAGGTTTTTCCCGTGACGTTCCCAAAGGTTTACGAATATCGACTCGCGTTTACCGACTCCATACGCAGATAAATTTGCGTTCTCTCCGTTCCCGACTACCCAACTTTCAAGTTCTTTGATTCCCTGTTGAACGATTCCAAGATCAGAACTATCCAATTTTTCCTTAATGTCTTTGATCATTTTTACTTTTCACTGACGATTTATGTGATACAAACATAACCTTCGTTCTCAAGCTTTTTCACTTCTTCTCGAGCAACCGCCGTATCTCCGTTCACAAAACGAGTATTTCCAAATTTTTCTGGTATTTCAGTAAGCAGACCTTCGCGGAATAATAACTTATTTTTTCTCTGGTTCGGATTACTGATTATCTCGACGTAACGATTCTCGAAACGATCGACCAAGTACCAAGGACCGGTTTCTTTAATTTTTGTTCGGAAAGTTTCGTATGATACAAAAAGATCATCTAACTTTACGTGTCCTCCTAATAATTCACGGGTTAGGATACGTAGAAAAATTCCTCCGATTCCGAACTTTAAATTCAACTGATTACCGACGACCATACTCACACCACGTTGACCGACATCTCTAAAGTCCTGGTCCCAGGAAGGTCGACTGACTTTTTTAATCGCCGGTTCTCCTGCATACCCTTGTTCACCTGAAGAAGTATCATAAACATAAAAAGGCCCATTACTCAAACCGTAAGAAGTATTGCAAATCGGAGCAGGTCCCCAGTCTGCAAGTTGTTCAATAATTTCATCGTCCTCGTCCGCAAGTGGATCGTTTTCATACCAGGGATCGTCTTCGTTTTCACCGAGCAGTATGATCGGATTACTTCCTTCCATAGTATTGATTTCAAGCCGCCCGGCGTGTTTCCAAACTTTCTCAAGCGAAGGAAATTCGCTTTCGGCATCCGGGTTCGGTCCGCTGATCAGCAACTCTTTCTTACCGGCAAACATACGCACGCGTAGAACGGGCTCGCCTTGAGGAGAATAAAATCGCGGCACTGGAGTTTCCGAAGGACGGGAAGTCACCAATGCCAGGTCGTCGACAAAACCAATCAGATAGTGTAATAGTTTTATACAGTCCGGCGTTTCAGTTAAGAATTGTAGATGTTTTTCCAATTCAATGGTTGGATTTTTACTTTCGAGAATTGCAGTCGCCCAAGTCGTATCAAAAGATGTCATAGCATGCAGATTCGATTTCTCAGCTCTTCCGTTTTAAAATAGATCGACTGATCAACTTTCATACTTTAAGCATTTTATTTTGCTATTTATATTCTGAATTCACATTCCACTCTTTTGATTAGAGTTGTTGAAAAATTAATTCTCTTTCTGTTTCATGGAAACGGCCGATTGAAGAAGTTTTATTAAATTGAACTATACAATTTTTTAACAACTTTATTGAAGATTTACAAAAGGATTTGGATCAGTGGATGAATTTATGTAACTACGAACATATCAAAGCAAGTATTGTTTTAGTAAAACTCCAACGCAGACTTTCCTTGGCACGAAGGAATTAGCTAAAAAGAAGTATCTCGATAACTTACAATTTTTGTAATGAATTCCAATAGAGTGTCATATATTGACTATTACAAATCTAAGCTGCCTAGTAATTAAATTTCGTACAGGAATTTTTTCTTACGCCGAACTTACATTAATTAGATATTTTTGAGATGGATAATTAAACAATTCAAAAGCATTTCAGTATATCAGAATAAACATGGACAAATGAATCATAAAATTTTATGTTTAAAAACTTCTCCAAAAGTTTTTTCAAAACCCTAAAAAATCTCTGCAAAAACACAGTAGCTTCTGGGAACCTCTAAAAACCTTCGTTCGACATCGAATACTTTTTCCACCAAAGGATTTAATGTCTGCAAAGACGTGCTCTACTCTTGAACGAACTTTCGATAAATGTTTATTAAGAATTTTTGAATCGTTGGAAAGAGGTTGGTTTCTTTTTTCTTTTTCACAGAAAAGAGTGAGAAGGCCTTTCTGTTTTCCCTCAAGCAATACGGTTGGGATTGGATATGCTGAATCACCAAAGATTGGTTCGCCTCTTCGCATGAATTCCATTAATTGAATACAACCTTGAGAATCGTGAACGATACCGTTCGTTGTCGTATAATCTCTGATAATCTTGTGAGTCAGATCTATCATGATATAATTTTTATATCCAAAGTAAGATTTCCCATATTTCATTGTCCACCTCGCATCCGTATCTTTCTGACAAAGTTTGTGATTATCTTCTTTCCAACTATCCGGTATTTGATCTTGTTTGATCGTTTCATTTTCTTCTTGGGTGTTTCTTTGAATGGGAACGTTAATTATCGCTGCATCCACAATTGCTCCTTCTCTTAATTCAAACCCTGATTTCTGAATCCAATAGCTTAACTTTGAAAATAAAATTCTATCTAAACCTTCTCGTATTAATCTTTCTCGAAATACCCAGATCGTCTTCTCATCCGGTAGTTTCTCGTTTTGACCAACTCCAAGAAATCTTTGAAACGAGTAACAATCGTTGATCTGATACTCTGTTTGGTGATCGGAAAGATTATACAATTTTTGTAATATTACAATTTTAAACATCAGAACCGCATCATAAGGTGGTCGACCGCATTTTCCGTTCCACTTCGACTCATACCTTCTAATTCTTCTCGATAGATTTCAAAATCCAATATCTCTTGTAGCTTTTTTTATGGATCTTCTAAGCTTTCTATCTTCTTTTCACGATTCTGTGTTTCAAATAATTCTATATTCTTCATTATACTACTACCCTTAACATTCACTTCTATGGCGGGTACTTCTTTTTGATAGGTTTTTAGTAGTTCACTCTTTATAAAAAAGAACTTCAGATACATTTTTTAATGGAATACAGATGAAAATTTTCACTCGGAACGCTGTCACTCAAATTAAAGTAAAATCGTAAGCGAAGTGTATTAAAAAAACATTAGGAAATTTCTTATGAGAAAGAATATTTTGAAATTGGTAACTACTTGCATGATCATTCTTGCGTTCAACGTTTGCAAAGTCAACGACCACGAAGAAGAAGATGATATAATAACATTGAGTTTGGTCCATTCCCTTGACCAAAGCAGCGGAAATTGTGCTTTCGTCCAGAAATTATTTTGGAGCGGTGGAGACTTTCTCTATTATTATACAAGTTTCAGCACGAAACCGAAAAAAGACTGCGACTTTAATAAAATCATGGGTTCTGATCTTGCATCTCGTAAAAAAATCATCGAAGGCAACTACAATAAAATCACCGAACTTGCAAATACTTTACATTGTTCTGAAGCTACGAAAACTCTGATTACGGATTTTAAAAATGACGAATTGACAATCACCCAGACACAATATGATAATCTACGAGCAAAAATCAGATTTTTTCCGGTTTCGGATTTTCGGACGGAAGCGATCACCCAACTCTCTTCCTCTACCCATCCTTTAACTTCATTTGGTTTCTCGGCTGAGGAAATCAAAGCTTTAAATCGATTGACAGTTGAACAAGGGGAAAACGCCGGATACAGAGAACTTTTGGCAGCATTTGCAGAAGAAACCCTTGATACTACGTGTAGTAATGCCCTTACCGATAGTAACCGAAGACTTTTTCCCGGTTTTTACGGTCTGGATCCCGATGCAAATACAAAGGCAAAAATTACGGGAATTTCCAATAACGGATCTGCATCGGCAATCTGTACCTACGGTGGTCAAACAGTAGCCTCTGCTCGATGCGCTACTTTAAATTATGAATACTAATTTCAAAATATTATAATATTCTAAAAAAATTATAAGGATCTGTTTGCCGTCCCGACAGATTCTTATGGTTTAATTTTTTCAATAAAGTAAAATTGAGTTTTAGGACGCACTCTAAACGACTAATGTGAATTCTCTTTACTGCTGACAAAACCAATCAGATAGTGTAATAGTTTTATACAGTCCGGTGTTTCAGTTAAGAATTGTAGATGTTTTTCAGATTGGATCTCTGCTTTCAAAATTATAGACAAACGACGCCTTAAGCGTTTTAAACGAAACATTCATTCTGTTTTGTAATGATCTCCGGGTCGCTCGGCACGTGAGCGATCGATGCGGAGTCAAGTTATTGGCTTTTTCGATCTCCATCCTGAATTTCGTTCGTATTCAATAACTTGACTGAAGCGGACAGCGCGACTCTGCGCATTTACAAATCATTACACTTTTTCCAAACCGTTTCGCAGAGGCACGCCCCCGCAAGAAATCTTCGAAAATTTTAAGATCCTTTTTGAATCATTCTGATCCTTTCCTTTTTACTTTCCGTTACTTTTAAAACAGAACATTCGTTCTGTTTTTTTAATTCTCTATCCGTCCAGGGATGAAAAAAACTTTCCTCCCCGCCCGGCTGTTTTAAACAAGTCCTATTCCATTGGGAAATCCAAGATTTGGTATAGTTTCATGAGAGAAATCAAAACAGTAACAGTATTGGGCGCGAACGGTACCATGGGCGCCGGATCTGCGGCAATTGTTGCCTCATTCGGAAAGGCAAAAGTTCACATGCTCGCTAGAGATACGAACAAAGCGAAAGAAGGAATCGAAAAAGCAATCGGCTCGGTTAAAACAGATACAATCCGTCCCAGACTGATTCCAGGTTCGTATGATGCAGATTTAGAAAAAGCAGTTTCAGAATCCGATTGGGTTTTTGAACTCGTTGCAGAAAGTTACGAAGTAAAAGAACCGATCAATAAAAGAATTTCAAGTTCAAGAAAACCGGGAACGATCGTTTCTACAGTTTCATCCGGTCTTTCTATCGAAAGACTTTCCAAAGCATTTGATGAAGACGGGCAAAAACATTATTTTGGAACTCACTTCTTTAATCCTCCTTACAAAATGATTCTGTGTGAACTTGTTTCTCACAAAGGTTCAGATAAAAAAGTTCTTAAACAACTTGGTGAATATCTGGATAAGGTTTTAGGTCGTGCTGTTGTTTATACAAATGATACTCCCGCATTTGCTGGAAACAGAATTGGTTTTCAACTTATTAACGAAGTCGCACAGATCGCTGAAAAATATTCCGATAAAGGTGGGATCGCTCTTATGGACGCGATCATGAGTGGTTACACTGGAAGAGCGATGGCCCCTTTGGACACTGCAGATTTTGTAGGATTAGACGTTCACAAAGCAATCGTAGATAATCTCTATGAAATGACAAAAGATGCGGCTCATTCTACTTTTAAACTTCCGGGTTACTTTCAAAAGTTAATCGATAAAGGCGATTTAGGAAGAAAAGTGGGCGGCGGACTTTACAAGATGTCTAAAACTCCAGATGGTAAGAAAGAAAAATTAGTCTATAATATAGGCGCCGATTTGTATGAACCGGTTCCCAAGTTCGACATCGATTTTATTCGCCAGGCGAATAAAAGAATTTCCGAAGCGGACTATACGGGTGCAATGAATATCGTAAAAGAAGCAAAAGGTTTTGAAGCGGACCTTGCAAGGTACTTTATTGCAAGATACGTTAGTTACTCTCTATCTATCGTTGGCGAAGTAGTAGACACAAAAGAAATGGCAGACCTCGCAATGGGAACCGGATTCAACTGGGCCCCTGCTTCTGCGTTCGTTGATTTCTTAGGAGGTCCTAAGGATACGATCCAATTGATCGAAAAAGCAAAACTTCCGGTTCCAAACGCATTAGCAAAAGCGAAACCAGGAAAACCTTTTTACGAGCTAAAAGAAAAGCTGGATGCTCGTTCACTTTTCAAAGGATAATTTAGGAGGCAGAATCATCATGAGCGATAAAATTTACGTTCTCGGCGGGGAACAAACTGACTTTCAAAGAAACTGGACAAAGGAAGGTAAAACTTTCATGTCCTTAATGCGCGAAGCCGTTCAAGACGGGCTCGAGGCTGTCGGAATTACTCCCGATGAAATCAAAAAACTGAACAAACAAAATAGAATCGGAATTTTCGTTGGAAATTTTGATGCGGAACAATATGCAACCCAAGGTCATTTGGGGGCATTTTTAACCGAAGTCGACCCTGCCTTCTATGGAATTCCAGGCGGCCGTTTTGAAGCAGCCTGCGCTTCCGGTTCCATTGCACTTGATGCGGCGGCTACAAAAATCCGCGCAAAAGACTACGACGTTGCCATCGTTCTTGGAATCGAGATCATGAAAACTGTAAGTTCTTCCGTAGGTGGGGATTTTTTAGGAACCGCCGCTTACTACGAAAAAGAAGCAAAAGGAGTTCAATTTCCTTTCCCTAAACTTTTTGGAAAACTTGCGGATGTAATTCTCGAAAGATACAAACTTCCAGAACAAAGATTTATGGGCGCGTTAGCCGAAATTTCAAGAATCAACTACGACAACGCAAAAAGAAATCCAAAAGCACAAACTCGTTCTTGGTTCATGAACAAAGAACACGCGAACGCTCGCGGCGGAGAATACAATATGGCGGTAGGAGGAAGACTCTGTATCACAGATTGCTCCCAAGTAACCGACGGTGCTGCGTTAGTCGTCCTTGCTAATAAGTCCTACACCGAAGAATACGCTAAAAAAAGAGGGAAAAAACTCTCTAATATTCCAAAACTCAAAGGTTGGGGACACAGAGTGGCTCCGATCACTTTCGAAGCGAAGGTAGCCGAATCCAAAGGAGACAAATACATTTTACCTTGGACCAGACAAACCGTAAAAGACGCTTACGATAGAGCTGAACTCGGAGTCAAAGACATAGACGTTTTTGAAACCCACGACTGTTTCACTTCTTCCGAATATGCTGCTATTTCCGCTTTTGGAATTTCTCAACCAGGTAAAGAACACGAAGCAATCGAAGAAGGTATGATTGACTTTAAAGGAAAGAAGCCAATAAACCCATCCGGTGGATTGATTGGAGTCGGTCATCCAGTGGGTGCTTCTGGAGTTCGAATGATGCTCGATCTTTATAAACAAGTAACCGGAATCGCCGGAGACTATCAAGTAGAAGGTGTTAAAAATGGGCTTATGTTAAACATCGGTGGGTCCGCAACAACTAACGTAGTCTTCATCGTAGGAAAATAAAAATGAGTTTAAAGACTGCGAAAGATTGGAATCAATTTCTTTTAAGATTATTTATCGCTTTTGGCTTTTGGGAAGTGATCTCCGTACCTCTTCGTAGTCTTTTGTTTTCTCGTTTTTACTACGATCCTACTTATAAAAATTTTTTTCAATCTGTGGGAATGATTTTATGGGTAGGGCCTATCGTAGCTGATCTTATACAGGTTTTCTTTTTAGGGATTATCATTCGACTTGCAAAAGACTCTTTACCTACTGGAATCGTAGGCGGTTTAATCATTGCGATCTGTTTTTCTTTAGCCGCGTACGTTGGTCCTGCAATTTCTATTTTAAACTTTGTGAATGTTTTACCGAGTATGGTCGTTTGGCTCTGGGTGTTTTCTCAGTTTTTACTAACGTTTTTAGCTTCTCTAATTTTAACTTATATCGCCGAAGAAGAAGCCTGAAATATCCTTCGTTCTAAATCTTTCTTAACTCATAGAATTTTTTGAAGTTAAATCGAAGTCTCAAATTTTATATTAGATTTTTATCAAGTATTTTAGATAAATAAATTCATTCCATCGATGTGGTAAAACCATCCGAACAATCCTACATTTCAATAATTTGTAAAAACAAAGTTTTAAACTAGGAAGCGCCAATCGAACCTCTTAGTTTCGGTCAACAAATTAAGCTCCAAAAGAAATTTCATTGTTCAAACAACTTTTGACCTAACGCTGTGAGCAACAGTTGCTGAGTTTCCCGCATTGTAATCCATAGAAAGCAACATAATAATCGCTTTCACATTTATTACACCGAATTCACGTTAATTTACCAAAATATTAAAAATCTTTCATATTTCTAATGTAACCGACGATCAAAAAACCAGAGATATAAATAGGTTCTGAAGTTTTCGATTTTGAAAATAAGATGAATTTTTCAGAGGAATTTGGAAAGTAAATATGAATCAGGGGATTCAAGTAATTTTACTTTTAAGAAATAACAACTTTAATTACCCAAGGCAGCAGATTATCTCTTTCCGATCGTAATAACTCTCGGTGCGTGATGTATCAAAAACGTATTGTCAATGACATCGGGTAAAACAACAGCCATATTTGATGAAACCACCTGCATATTTAGATGGTGTAAAAGTGTTATTGTGGGATTGGTCAGATGGTCAGCCATTTGGCTACCTTTATTATACTCACGGTACCATAACATCAGAAATATTTGGTTTAGCTATATGCCAATATGAAGGATCAAAAGAAGTTTATAGGTTTAGTTGTAATAAGGACTGGGAAGTAGAACAAGATTCAGATTATAATACTATAGAAGATGCCATTAAAAATCTTCCGAATCAATATAAAAATATTTCAATAGAATGGAAAGCATACAAATAAACTAAGATGTGGAGCTTACTTGTTTGTAAGGACCTGGGTGGGAACTTATTTTGTTAAAGATTCAAATAGGATAAAAATACCTTCGATCTTCTTTTGCTTTTATTATTTCCGAACCGGACGGCCGTCTTTAAATTCTCCTTCGAAAACGACTCTGTCAGAATAGATTAGCTTTCCTGGTCCATTGGCCAGATCGTTTGAGTAAGTTCCCTCGAAACTTTCTCCGTTGTTACAAGTATAACTACCATTTCCGGTCTTTTTTCCCTCTAGAAATGTTCCTCGAAAAACACATTTTACATTTGAATCGGATATAAACTCATGCCAAGATTCACAGCCGTCGTCATCGCAAGATCCGCCCTCAATCCAAGTTCCATATACGACTTTCCCTGTATTTGAATCAGCCCGTTGCCCTTTTCCTCTTCTCATAGAATTATTACGAATCCCGGAAAACGTTTCGTTATTTTTAAACTTCACTTCTGCGAATCCTTCTAACTTACCGTTTACAAAGGTTCCTGCGTATTCGTTTCTGAAAGAGTCTCTCAAAATGCCTTTTCCATTTTCACAATCTCCGGATAAACATTTCTTTTTAGTTTGCGAAAAAATGGAAAAAGAACCAACACAAAATAAAATAAATATTTTTAATTTAAACATATTATAGAACGTTTAAGTGAATCCTATTTTGTTACTATTTTAAAGAATTTTTCATTACCACTCTTCGCTAAAACTACTTCGCAGATTTTACTTGGACGTAACTCTTTGATCTTATAAACCCATCACTTAGAAAATACGGAATAGAGATACTCAGAGGTTTATTATAAAGTTCGCATAATCTAATAAAATCCTCGATAAACTATTTCTTCTTACCAGATTCAATCTTTGACATACAACTTTGATACTTTTTTAATTTCTCAGATACTTAGGTTTGTGTTAGATTCGACTCAATCCTCGCCTTTCGAAATCTACGAGCTAAGCAAAACTTTACTATTTATTGATTAATACGTATATTGATGCTGAAAAATATGAAATCGCTCAATTGCCGAATATTTTATACATCATTTCAAATATTAATTCATTTGGATATTTAGAATTCGACTATGAGCAAATTAAAAATAAAATCGAAATTTTAATTCACGAACATTTGGAAAAAATTAAGGTCACGGATAGCGAAGTAGAAGTGTTTAGACCCGAATATTATATTGATTCAAAAGATCCAGCGATAAAATCAGCAATTGAAAAAATTAAGGAAATCGAAAGTGTTACTCGTAAAAAAAATCTTACAAGTAAACTGAAGAATTTCTATGCTCAGCTGAATGACAATCAGTTTTATGAATTTTCGAAAACCTATTCTTCATTACGTCATGAAGGGTTGTTTGATCTTCTTAATAAATATGGGTATTCTAGTAAAATTATTGAGTTGAGAAACAGTGGCATTCATAGATTTTCCAGTATTTTAGATGAGATGTTCCTACAAATTAGTAACGCTGGCTCCGTATACTATAATGAAAAGAATGCATTACTTGACATGGCAAAAGAAATAAAACAATCAAGTAAAACAGAATCTATTGATCAAATGAAAAAATATTTGTTGGATGAGTTAGTTGAGAAACTGGTAAGAACTGCAAACCATCTTGAAGCTACTAAACATTAAGGTTTTTTAATAACTCATCGGCACAGCAGATAACTTCGGCTTGCCACTTCTCATGGCCGCGATGTCGAGGAAACTCTTTCGTTAGACGCAATTGTGGAGGAAGCGCCACATCCGTATGACGAAGAGTTAGGCAAAGTGACATTTCCGAAAAAGATGTTTTTAATAAAATTAAATCTGTTAGAACTAGAAGAAACGCTTCTTAATGTTGAAGGTATTATTAGACACTAATATTTACATTTCTGTTATTCTATTTAAAGGAAAACCTAGACTTGTTTTCCAAGATTTAATAGATGAGGTTTTTACAGGATATATTTCGAAAGAAATATTAAATGAAATAGAATCTACTTCTTTCTAAGTCAAAATTTAAATTCAATGATAATTTTATTCAGATTGTCTTATCCTAAATTAGAGATATTACAACATTCATTAAAAATAAACCTATTTGGAATTAAGAAATAGAGATGATTATCATATTTTAGAATCTGCCTTTGCAGCCAAAGTAGATTAATTGATAACTGAAAACAAAAATTTATTAAGGATTAAGAATTTTAATGTTATTACTCCAGACGAATATTTACTATTCGGACGTATGAAGATAGTACCAAGTTATTAACGACCGAATTTGCAAAAAAATAGCAGTAATTAAAAAATGCTGCAAATTCGCGATTTACGGCATTTTAGAGCAAGACCAAAACATTCAAATTTTTGAAACAATCAACCCAAGTATTCTATTTAACGTGAGTTCGGCCTAACGCGAAAGGGATCGATGCGGGGTCAATAAATTGAATCTAAAGACAATTGTTGTATTATGTTTCCTGTATGCAATTTATTGACCAGAGCTGAGAGCCCGACCGGCGCCTGTGGCAAGCCGGATTCGCCCCGGTTTTCTTATGTCGAACTCACGTTATTTATGTGTCCGAGCAGTAAGTATTAAAGAAAAAAACAAAACTTAATTCAGCGACCTCCATGTCGCGAAGTTCCACCACTTTGTTCGCGAACCTCGTGCCAAACCTCAAAGTGTCCAGCGCCTAACACTGACAATATTAATTGTTAGACGAAATTCATTTTGATCATCCGTAATTTGGAAATTTAGTTGGTAATTGTCTCTTATTTTAATAAATCTTAAAGATCATGGAAAATTTTAAACAATTTAATATTGAATTTTTTGTTTCAAGAGCTCATAACTTACACACTAATCCTGATGATCAATATATATCAGTTTATCATGATATACTTGAATTTATCCATAGTATAGAAGAATTTGACAGAAAAACAGTCGTAGTAATTGCACATATCGTGTATGGTTGGATGCCAACTATTTTGCATTGTAAATTTTCAAATGAAGATGATTATGAGTATTATAAAAAAATATAAAGGCTGGAAATGATTCTATAGAATTTCTTAATTTAATTAAAGAAAGAATAAATAACTCTATTGTAGGTGGAAGTAAATTTTTGCATTTCTTAAATCCAAAAATGTATGCAATATGGGATTCAAATGTGTACAAAACCCTTTTTGATAAAGATAGGCCATATCATAACATTAATAGCGTAGAGAATTATCATCATTATAACTCGTTGCTACGTGATTTATCTCAAAAGCCAGAAACAAATATTATTCAAAGTATCTTGAGAGATAAGAAATATGCTAAAAAAGAAATAACTAATATGCGCGCGTTGGAAACGGTTCTATTCTATTCGAATGAATGAACTGCGTGAGTCTAATCAAATACCGTTGACAAATACAAACTTTTGTTCTTAATTAAGTCGGAATGAATCTTATAAGGAACCCGATCATGAGAAAAATTATTGTACTTGAATTCCTCACACTTGACGGTGTTATACAAGCCGGAGGCGGACCAGAGGAAGATACCAGCGGTGGCTTCCCGTATGGTGGGTGGCAAGTTCCGTATTCTGACAATGTAATTGGAACGGTCATGAAGCAGCAGATGAACATGCCGTTTGATCTGTTGTTAGGACGCAAAACTTTTGAAATTTGGGCACCTTACTGGCCGCAACATGCAGACGTTTGGCCGGGCGTAATGTCAGCGACCAAATATGTAGTCTCAAATACTATGATTTCTAGCAAATGGCAGCCTTCGGTGTTTTTAGGCGGAGACATTGTCGAAAAAATCAATAAACTCAAACAACAACACGGGCCAAATTTACACGTTTACGGAAGTGCTAATCTCGTTCAGACTCTCATGAAACACGATTTAGTCGATGAATTCTGGCTAAAAATATACCCTCTTACCTTGGGCAGAGGGAAACGCTTGTTTGTTGATGGTACAATCCCGGCTGCGTTCAAGGTGACAGATAGCCAAATTTCTCCAAATGGTATCATTATCGTGAATTACGAGCGTGCAGGCGCTGTAACAACCGGAAGTTTTTAAATCGTCTCTCAATCACAAAGTATATATTCAACTTTTATATTTTCAGTTTATCGGACTTTCATTCTCACATATCAAAAGAATCAAAATATAATCGTTATGTACAACTTACATAGATAAATTGTAATGGAAAGATAAAATGGAAAAAGCTATAGCTATAAAAACGCCTATTGGAATTTTTAAAAATTTTCGAGACGGTATAATATTAAATGGAATTGAATGGAAAAGTTCCAAAATCACGTTTTTGTGTAATATTACGGACAATTCAATCATTGGAGAAATAGATAGAGGGCAAGAATATAACTTTAACATTGTTTTTAATGAGGTAATCTCACTATTTCATTCAGAATTAGATACATATTGTGCAATTGAAAATGAATTTATTAAAGCTGAAGATAGTGCAAGTATATTTGAAGAAATAGAAAATTCAAATTATATAAAAAAATTACCAATAAGGTTAGATTGGGGAGAAATAAGACATTATTGCTTATCAACGTACGATGATATTTTCAATATTATAGCTAAATCATATACGTTTTTATTACTAAATAATATTAAAAATTTTTAATTAATACATGCAATTTAGATTTACAAAGCATCTGCGTATCCAAATAGAAGCGCGTCATCAACAAATTCAGTCGTTAGATAAAAATTGACAACTTTCAGACATTAAGAAAATTATTATGAACTACGATAAAAATAAATCCTTAATATACTATTTGGAAAAAGTGTATAAGAATAATGATGGTGTTCTTAACTTAATTGAAGATGATATTTCCGGAGGAAAAATCTTAAAAGAGAGGATAGACACAATTAAATCCAATCCACACGCAAAAACAATTCAAATTAGCGGATTGCGTCAAGATACTTTCGATTATTTTATTGAAAATTACGCATCTCAATTTGAAGCCATTTACTTTTGGAAGTGCCCCTTAGTCGAGGACCTTTCCACTTTAAGTAAGCTTAAAAGTATTCAATATATATTATTTTATTGGAATCAACGTGCAGTCCGATTATGGAATATGTCTAAGAACTTTTCACTTAAAGGAGTTGCCCTAGATGATTTCACGCGTATACATGAACTTACCGATTTTGCATCTTCGGAAACAATTGAAGAAATACATTTTGGGAACAAAGTATGGACGAAATTCGTTGTAGAGTCATTATCACCTTTAGTACATTGTAAAAAATTAAAATTCTTAGATTTTAATCTAAAAAAACTAAAGGATAATGACATCTCCTATTTGGAAAAGACAAAAGAATTAAAATCTCTTCACTTTAACACTAATCTATTTACAACTGAACAAATTGCTTGGTTGCGAGCAGTTAGACCGGATATTGAATCTTCGTCACTGGAACCGTTTATAAAACTTAAAAATCCTATAGTTGATAATAGAGAAAAAACCTTAGACGTAATCGTTAATGGCAAGGGAAAACCATTACTAAATTCTGATATAGATAAAATTAAACTCGAAAAATATATTGTTACGTTTAATGAATTGGTTCAAAAGTATCGAGGTAAAAAAACCTAACTTTTGTTTGCTGCTACAATTTAAAGCTTTGACAGTGAATAGACATTAGTTGTTTCTTAATTTCGAATTCAAGTTTTTCAATATACCTTCGGCGTAAGGGATTCACGATACATTTTCTGAAAAAAGTTAAAATCTGAAGTTTCCTAAAGCGTGGAAATTATCACAAATTACATTTTTTAGAACTCTTTCAAATCCTCTTCCAAAACTGCTCGAACATTATGCGGAATTGGAATACTGATCTTGTTCATGTGATCAAAAGCGACTTGAACCGTTTTTGCCACAGCAAAAATTTCTTTCGTGTTCGATTCTAAAATTACTGACTGAAAATCCCAAGATTTATTTCCGATCCGAACAACCGAAGTTTGTACTTCTACTTGATGATGTATCTCGATGGATTTTTTAAGATCAATTTCAATTCTCGCTAAAATAAACGGGACTTCAAAAATCTCTTTTACATTCAAACGACGTTTGCAATAATCGACTCTTCCAATTTCAAGATAAGCTACAAATACAGAATTACTTACATGAGCAAACGGGTCCATATCCATCCATCGAGTTTGAATGGGTGTAGAAATCATATTAGAATTGTTTTAAGAACCTCAGATTGCCAGATTGAAAATAACGAATGTCGTGGATTCCATAGCGCATCATTACTAACCTATCAAGCCCAAGGCCAAACGCAAAACCAGTCCATTCTTTTGGATCCAATCCAGCGTGAGAAAGAACGTTAGGATGAATAAGTCCACAAGGTAAAAGCTCCAACCATCCGGATTGTTTACAAACAGGACAACCCTTTCCGTCACAAACAAGACAATTTATATCCAATTCAAAACCAGGCTCCACAAAAGGAAAATATCCAGGTCTAAGTCTAGTTTTGATCTCCTTTTCAAAAATTCTAGAAAGCAAAACCTGCATCGTATCAATCAGGTTCGCCGCAGAAATATCTTTACCTACGACCATTCCTTCGATCTGATAAAAAGTATGTTCATGAGAAGCGTCTACTTCCTCATAACGAAAGACTCTACCAGGTGCAATAATCCTAAAAGGAGGTTTCAATTTTCTTAATGTTCTTACTTGGATCGCTGAAGTATGAGTCCTTAAAAGATTTCCATTTTCAAGATAAAACGTATCTTGCATTTCTCTAGCAGGATGATCTTCCGTAAAGTTCAAAGCCCCAAAGTTATTAGTATCGGTTTCGATCTCCGGGCCGTCCATTATGCTAAAACCCATAGAAGCAAAAATGTCTTCTATTTCGTATTGAATCTGAGTGATTGGATGCAAACTGCCATTCGAAGGTTTAGAAAGAGGGCGAAGAACGTCAAAAAACTCAGAAGCTGCCTGCTTTTCAAAAAGTTTTTTCTTTAAAGAGGTTTTAGTTTCGGAAACGAATGTTTCTAGTTTTTTAGAAAGTTCATTTGCTTTTTGTCCGACCGTTTTTTTTTCTTCAATAGAAAGAGAAGCAACGTTCTTTAAAACAGCAGTTAACTTTCCTTTTTTTCCGATAAAATCATTTTTATTTTTATCTAAATCTTCTTCGGATATAGAAGAACCGATTTTTTGAATCGCTTCTTTATAGATAAAATCGAGTTCTTCAGACAAGTTCATACGTGTTTCCGAGCCAATTCAACAAGCCCTGGATAAATACCTCCGAAAGATCCGTTGGACATGGCTAAGATTAGAATTTTTTGACCCGTAAATTGTGAAATCATTTTCTCAAGTTTAACGAGTAACTCTTTAGGATCCTTTGCATAAACTGGAATTGTTTTGGAATTTTTTAAAAGTTTTTGAACTAACTTTTTTACATCCAGACGAATATCTTTGGATACTTTTTTTAGATTATGGATTTCAGTAAGAATAGTTAAATCGGAACCTATAAAGGAATATGAATATTCTTTTTGAAATACATTTCGATGAGAGGTTGCACTTCTAGGTTCAAACAAAGAAATAATTTTATAACCGTGAAATTTTTTTTTAACTGCATGAATTGTTTCGTGTACTGCAACCGGATGATGTGCAAAATCCTCCATTACAATCGCGTTCGAAGATTGAAAAAGTATATCCTGTCTTCTTTTAACACCCGGAAAAGAATCAATCGCCTTTGTAATCCCTTCTTTATAACCGGAAGGGTTTTGATTTTTCAAAATTTCGGAACAAACTCGAATTGCAACTTCTATGTTTCTATAATTATGGTCTCCGAATAAAGACGGATTTAATTTTTGATCTTCCCAAAAAAGTTCGTGTTTTTTCCAAGAAAGAGAGGAATCTCTACGATTCCATTCAAATCCTTCTACCTTTGTAAACGAAACGTGTTGAACTAGTTTTTTAAGAGAACCAGAACCACTCCAATAAAAAATTTTTCCGTTTCCAGGAACTAAATTGATTAAACGTTTGAACATAGTTTCGATTGCTGTAATATCCGGAAAGATATCCGCATGATCAAAATCTAATGCGTTTAACACCGCATAGGTGGGCCTATAATGTAAAAATTTAGAAGACTTATCAAAAAACGCTGTGTCGTATTCGTCTCCTTCTATTACAAAATAAGATCCATTTCCCAATTCAAATCCGGGTAGACCATCTTTCCGAATTCCTCCCACAAACAATCCGGGTTCAACTCCATTCTCTTTTAGTATATGATGAATTAAGAATGTAGTCGTGGTCTTACCGTGGGTCCCGGCGACTACAATTACTTTTTTTCCTTTGAGAAAAAATTTCCCAATTGCTGCTGGCATGGAAATATAATCCATTCCTAAATTGAGCATTTCTTCTACTTCCGGATTTCCTCTGGAAATCGCGTTTCCTACTACGACCAGATCCTGGCCTTTAAGATTCTCCGCTTTAAAGCCTTCAAAATACGGAATTCCCCATTCTTTCAATTTATCCGACATAGGAGGATAAACTCCCGCATCCGAACCAGAAACCTCGTACCCACTTTTTTGAAGCATATAGGCGAGGTTACCCATCGCAATACCACCAATTCCGATTAAATAAATCTTCAATTGAGAATTGTCCTGATTAGATTATAGATAACGGTTAAAAACAATATCCCTGTCAAAAAATAGGCAGATCCAGATAAAAAGAATATTAGAATTTCTTTATTATCCCAATTTAATTTTTTTTTCAAACTGCGAACAGAAAGCGCACAAGATAAAAAAAACGAAGTCGAGATCAATACGGCCTGTAACGGTGAAGGTAAAATCCAAAATATCGAAGAAGCGCTAAATGGTATAAAAGAAATTAGTAATATATTTGCAGGTGGAAGAATTTCCCCTTTGGTTCGATCAACTTTTTTTATAAAAACCCGAAACACGTCGAACTGAATAACCAAAAACAAAACCGCAGGATACATCACAAAAGAAAATAGAACTCCCGAAAACAAACTCCACTCACCTTCTTCGTATCGAATAAAAGAAAGAATCGAAAAAAAGAAATTGGATAGTATTTTTGCAGTTGGTGCAAGAACCCAAAGTAGAAAATGAGTTCTTAAAATTTCAAAATAACCAAATCCTTCCGTCTTTTGATAAAGATCAAAAGCGTCTTCAGGAAACTTAAAAACTTTTTGAAGTAGTTCGGTTCTTACGTCTGAGAAATCTTGTTTTTTATCTGCGATCATTTTTTGGGGATTGAATTTTTAGGAAACCTGTTCTGATCATTCTGATTTAGAGGTTCCTTTTTCTGTTCCGCTTTTTCCAAATTCCCCACAACTTCTTTTAATCGCAAGAAACTATCTTCTCGAATATAAAAAGGAGGTTCTGAAAATTTACCGTTTATGATTCGAATCGCAGGTCGATATTCGATTGAATTGATATTCGTTTTAGGATAATAACGTAATGTAATCCAATCTCCATTGGAAATTCGAATTTTGAGTGAAACTTCCGCCGGAACCTCAGTCAGACGTTTGGCGACCGCATAACCAGCTCCACTCGGATCGTCTGGATACAATTCCACGAGTTGACCTACAACTTGGCTGTTCCAAGAATCTCCCAAAGTTTGTTCCAAAGTTATGAGTTTACCGGAAAGTCTTCTCCAAAAATTTTTCTTTATCGTCTTTTCCTTAAACGGGTGATTATCCAGATGAATGGTTTTTCCTTCTTCTTCCCAAATCGTTTCAACAACTGACTCGTCTTTTAAATTTATGAGTTGTTTCTGTCTAAATTCTCCAATTCCTCTTGTAAAACGATCTGCCGTATTCGCTTGGATGATTAAAATTTCGTTTCCTACTTTTACGATTCTAGTGGAATCTCCAGTTTTCTTTTTTCCGATCCAAATTTTTTTCAGAGTCTTACCGGAAGATTTTAAAAAGATCTTTGGGGAGTTTTCGTTTAATTGGAGTGAGGTGGGAATTTCTTCGCCTTGAATGGGTTCCACTCCTTTTACTTTTAAAACCGAAAGCTCTCTGAAAATATTTTCAGAATTATACCCACCTTCAAATATGATCGTATCTCCCGTTTCTAAATCCTTGGATTCGATCGTAAGAAAGTTTCCACTTTCACTGATTCCCTTTCTTTTTTTAAGAAAAATAGGAGACTTATAAAACATGGAAACGTCGTCTCCGTCCCAAGAATTTGTAGGCGGTTGATATTCAATTTCGTCTATATCAATTTCCCAAAAGGAAACCTCTGAACGTTCCTCTTTTTTTTCTTCTAAAAAGAAAAAAATGAAAACAAGAGCGACTAACGCGAAAAGTAAAAAAAGCCAACGTTTCAAGATTCTTATCCTTCTTTTCTACGTTTTTGAATGAGCATCGCCGAAGAAACAAACGCAATCAACCCTGGAAAAATAAACATTCCTAAAATCCAAACAACTCGTTTTTGAACTTCGGTCAAGGAAACTGTGTTTACTTCTTCTTTTTTCGGTTGAATAGAAGACAGAGAAAGGTCTTGGTACATCCAAGTAATCGAAGAAGTTGCAAGTTCATAATTCACTCCGTAAGAAATGAACTGATCTGTGATCCAAGAAGTTCCAGAAAAGATCACTACTCTTCCTTCTTCCTTTGAATCTACATTCGTATTTTGAGAAATATCTTTTTGGATTTCGGAGTTTTGTGAAACAGTTTCTTGCTCGGGATTCAATCCCATAGAACTCAAATCTTTTTGTGGATCTTGTTTTGATTCATCCGTTTTTGAGTTTGTTGCGGCCGATTCTTTTTGAACTTTCAGAACCGTTTTTAAAACCATTCCTAATATTACGTTTCTTTTTTCCTCTCCTGCATCCAACTTTCCATTATTATTTTTATCTAATATAGCGTCTCCACCAGATTCCATCAAAGAATACGCTTCTAGATTTTTTCCGCCCGGTCCTTGGTTTGTCTGCGGAACAAAATAACCTGTAAACGGAAACATGGCGCCCGTGTCTTTTCTAGTTAACGCCTCTTCAATCGGATGTTTCTTAAAAGACTTTGCAAGTACCATCCCCGCTTGTCCCTGTACTTGAGAAAGTGGACCTTTTACAAACTCATATCCAGATTTTTCTAAAAGCCATCCAAAATTTTCGGTTCCTTTTGGATCGATCGTGATTAAAACTTTTCCTTTTTTCTTTTCTATAAAATCGATGAGAGAACTCTGAGCCTCTTTCGAAAAAGCAACCGTAGGTCCGGCAATCATCAGAACGTCCGCATCTTCCGGAATCCGAGACGGCCAGCCTTCTGCAATTCCAAGCCCTTTTACTTTAAAGTTTAAAAAACTCAAAGAGTTGGATAAAATTCCAACTTTTTCATTTGGAAGATTTTGAAAGATAGGTGAAAATCTTTCTCCATTCGATTGAGTAAAATAGATATTTTTTTCTTCGGTTGTTATATTTACTACCGCTTGTACTATCTTACGTTCTAAATCTTCCAGATCGTTTTTTTCTCGGACGGAAAGCCTTTGTTCTGCGTATTGTTTTCCCGTTGCCTCTGCCAAAGGTTTTTTAGTTCTTAACAAAATGACTCCGTTAGAAACCTGACCGAACTCAGCGAGTTCGTCTAACTCTACATCTGCGTTTATAAAACGAACCTTAAACTGAGGACTTAAAGATTTCAGTTGATCCAAATAGATCTCTAAATCGGGCCGGATTCTTCTTAAAGAAAAAGAATTTGCCTTTTCGCTCGAAGGAGAGTTTTCCAAAGGTCTTGGATAAAAAGCGACTACATCTACTTCTTTGTTTACGTTCTTTAAAATTTTAATCGCGGCCGGACTAAAGGAATACTGTCCCTTAGAACTTAGATCAAAGTTGTGATTTCGCATTACAGAAATGTAATTTACAATTACAAGAACTACAAAAACGATCGCCAAGTTCATAATAAAATATCTGACTAACGCTTGTTTTGAAGTTTTTAAAACACTCTGAGCACCCGCGGAATCTTTTCCTAATTCTTTTAACAAAGTTAGAATTAAAAATCCTATCAGAGAAAGTATCAAAAGTACCAAAAGAATTTCTCGAATTCTTTCGTTTCCGGATCCGACAGAATTGGACTTCAACGCAAGTTCTTCTAAAAATACTCTAAGATGATAAATCCCGAAAGCACCCAAGCCCAAGCCTGCAGCTATATAAGAATTCCATTCTTCTTGAATATTCTTTTTCTGAAGCCATCTATAAGCAGGTTCTAATATTAAAATTGCTAATACAAGACCCAACCAAAGCCAACGACTGGCGGGTAATTGTATACTGTCCCTAATCGGAAAATAGAGAAATAAAGAAGCGAGCGAAACCCAAGGAAAAATTCTTAACAATATGGTTTTCATCCTCTCCATCTCCTAGATTCCAAAACTTTTACAGTCAGATAAAGAAAGAATAATGCACCACTTACAAAGAATACGATTCCATTCAAAGGTAGAACTCCTTTACAAAACGCGATAAAATGCGAAAATATATGAAGGTGATAAAGAATTTTTCTAGTCACCGAATCGAATAAATACGAAAAATATCCAGAAACCCAAAGGGTTAAAATGATCACAATGGAAATCAATAAAGAGATCATTTGATTTTTTCCTAAACTGCTTCCAAAAAGCCCTACCGCAAAAGAAAAAATTCCTAAAAGAAAAACTCCTATCGTTCCCGAAACAACGATATAAATTGGAGCCTTCCAAAAAGAATAAAGAAATATAGGAAACAATCCGTTTACAAAAACAGAAATTAAAAAACAGATCAAAGTTCCGAACGCGAACTTACCCGCTACAATTTCCAAATCGGTGACTGGGGCCGTAAAAAGAAATTCAAGTGTTCCCCGATTTTTTTCTTCTGTGATACTTCCCATGGCAAGTATCAACATTGAAATGATGATCGTCGACATAAAGGAAAGAAAGGTAATAACAGTTGTATCGACGTAGTTTGTACCCGAATTAAAATTTAAAATTAATACGAAAAGAGAATTTAAAAAGGCGGTCCCGCCAAAAACCAACGGAGCCATAAAAGTTCCGAAGAACACCTTTACTTCTTTGAAAAAAATCCATTTAATATTTTGAAACATAATTTTTTAAACCTGATTCATAAAAATCTGTTCTAAGGTAACTTCTTGTTTGCGAATGTATTCCAAACGAGGAGAAGAAGAAGCGGATGCAAAAAGTTTTTCCTTAAATTCCCTTTCAGTAGAAGTGGAAACTAAAAACGTGTTTCCTCTAGAATCTTCTCCAATAGGTTGAATTTTATCCGCGCTTACTCCAGGAAAAGATGAAAGATATTTCTTACCGGATTCAGAATCCGCTCCTGAAAGAGTCACTTCAAGACCCGAAACTTTTTCCATCTCTTCTTCGAGTTGTTTTCTATCTCTTTGATATACCATTCTACCTTGATGCAAAAATAGGAAACGGTTGCAGGTTTTATAAACTTCGGGAAGGATATGACTCGAAAGTAAAATTGTATGCCCATCCTTCAAAGAATGAATTAGATTTCTAATTTCAACAATCTGCTTTGGATCGAGTCCAGAAACAGGTTCATCTAAAATTACGATTCTAGGATTTCCAAGTAAGGCCTGTGCGATTCCGACTCTCTTTCTAAATCCGAGCGAAAGAGTTTCGATGTCATTCTTACGAACATCGGTTAAAAAAGTTCTTTCACAAACTCTATCAATCTCAGAATCGATTAACTCGGAAGAAACTTGTTTGATTCTTGCAGCAAACTTTAAATAGTCTTGAACCGAAAGTTCTGGATAAAGTGGCGGTGTTTCGGGTAAATAGCCGATTTTCTTTTTTACTTCAAGTGGATTCTCAAACGTGTTGATTCCATCGATCTCGCAAATCCCGTCTGACGCGATCAAATATCCGGTAAGAATTCGAATCGTAGTCGTTTTTCCGGCTCCGTTCAAACCGAGAAGACCTACGATCTCTCCTTCTCCCAACTCAAAATTCAGACGATCTATAGCAAGTTTTTTGCCATAGAATTTAGATAGGTTTTTAACTTTGATCATTTTGTTTCAACTGTTATCGGTATATTTTCCATTACTCAGGAGATCCGATCTTGATAGAATTTCTAAATCTTACTTTTATAGTAGGATTTAGAAAAAATAGAAAAAGCTTTGGGAGATTGGGTCAACCTATTTTCTCACGATAGAACTTTTCCAAACTTGCAAAACGGAATCAACCCGAAGTTAAATGTTTAGACCAAAACAATTGGCTCATTCGTTCCCTAAAATTTTTGCAGAATTCTTATCTTAAAAAATTAGGATTTTATAATTATAAAACGAAAGTTCTTCATCAAATCCTTGTTCAACGAAACGAACAAGCTTCTAAATACTACTGACGCGTAAAAATAGTATTATTTTTTATGTGCCGATTCATAAGTAAATTTCTATAAAATGAATTTTGAATTAGAGATAGCCCAAAACAGAGATTCTATGCAAAAATTTGATTTAACGGAAATTTGACGTAAGAGTTCCTATAAATTACGGTCACTTTTGAGGTATGTTGTTTTTGTAGGTGTCGCTTAAAAAGTGCCTCTTTCAAACTTTTTTATCTTTATTAGCAGAGTTTTTTATTACTCACTTACTATCAAAAAACGATCCTAATTTCCACACCGCCAGTAAAATATCTGCTGGTTTCAAAAGATAAAAAAGAATTGCGGAACCACTTATAAAACGAGATCCATCCTTAAACACCTAAGGAAAACAAAAGTTCATGGCAATCGCAAACTTTTTGAATCAAGTCAAAGCAAGTGGAGGAAAACTCTTTTTGCAATTCGGAGGACAAGGTTCCCCCTTTTTAAAAGAAATCTCTAAACTTTACGAGTCAGAACCTTCTCTCAAAGAATTCTTTGATGTCTCTTTTAAAGCCATCGCAGAAGAAGTTCCCAAACTCGATAAAAAAATCATCTACAGCGGTTACGATTTTGAAAGTTGGGTTAAAAATCCAGATTCGGCTCCGGACGAAAACTATCTCTGTAGTGCGCCCGTTTCTATCGTAGGAATTTTTCTGGCTCAAATGGGAAATTACGTAGCGTTCACAAACAAAGGTTTTCCAGTTTCCGAATTGATCTCTAATTCGATTGGCGCTACCGGACATAGCCAAGGAGTTATCTCTTCTGCGTTAATCGCGCTTGGTAAAGAAGGTTCGGATTTTTATTCTGCATTTTCCAAATTCTTAAAGTTTGTTTTGTATATCGGTTATAGAGCGCAAGAACTTGTAGGCACTTACAATCCTTCCGAAACACTTCTCAAAGCAAACGAAGAAGTGGGCGACAAACAACCAGCTCCTATGGTTGCAGTGATCGGTTACTCTCAAAAAGAATTGGAAGATAGAGTTAAACAAACAAACAACTCTTTGGGTTTAAATGGAAGCAAAGCGATTTATGTGAGCCTTTACAATACTCCCGATTCTAATATTGTTTCCGGAAGTCCAGAATCTCTATTAGAATTTCGTAAACAATTCAAATCAGAAATGGACGAAAAAAAAGTGAAATTCGTTTACCTGAGAACTACCGCCCCTTTCCATTCTCCTCATATGGAAGATACAAACAAAACCATTCCGTCGGATATGGAAAGAATCGGTTTTAATTTTAAAGGTTCCGATTTGAAAATTCCAGTTTATTCTATCTTTGATGGAAGAAACATGCAATCCGACTCTGAACTTGGAATTCCACTTTTTAGAGAGATGTTGATTAAAACACTTTATTGGGACAAGGCGGTTAAACCTTTTATTACCGCAACAAACGTTACCGGTATCGATTTTGGGCCAAGTGTGGTAAGTCAGAAATTGACTCAAGCAAACATGGGAACTTCTGAAAATAAAATCTACGCGGTTTCCAGTCCTAAGGATATCAAGGTTCTATTGGCCTGAAAAACCAAAGGGTTTTAATTCTAAAATGGATTTACTCATTTCGAAATTTTTTTTCGGAATGGGTAAATCTCCCTCTGAAAAGATCCAAAGGAGCAATTTCAAAACTCACCAAATCGGATTTTATAACAGGACTTCAGTGTGAGTATCTTCTCTGGTTAAACACGTATCAACCTCATCCAGATTATAATCCTTTTGAACATCAATACATTTCCCCAAAACAAAAATCACTTTTAAGAGATTTTTCTCATTCCTTTTTTCCTAATTCTAAAAACGTCCGTTATTCGGATATAGAAACGAGAAAACTTTTAAAATCTGGAAAAAGCGTCAGATCTGCTTGTTTGGAAACTGAAAAGTTCATAATGAAAACAGAATATATTCTTCCAAACAAAGAAATACCTGGGACTTTTGAAATCGTTGCTCTTAAAGCTTCGAGTTCATTCAAAAAACAGCATATTCCGGAAATTGCATTTCAAAGGTTTGTAGCGGAGGAAGCCGGGTTTCGGATTTCTAAATGTTCTCTTCTTTTTGTAAATTCTAAATTTCAATTTGAGGATGAAATCCACATCGATTCCTTTTTTGTTCGTAAAGACGTTACAAACGAAGTTTTTCTTAAAGAAAAAGAAACAAAAGAATACGCTTATTCTTTATTTGAACTTATTTCGAGAAAAAATCTTCCACCTCGTTTCGCGAGCAATCTATGTTCTCACCCTAGAGATTGTTCGTATCCAGAAATTTGTCTGGCACGAAAAATTCCAGGAGACATTTTCACACTTAGAGAAGGAAAGATCGAATCCTTAAAATTTTACAAACAAGGAATCCTTTATCTAAAAGACATTCAAGAAACTGAAAGTTTAACCAGTCGTCAAAAAATACAGATTCAAACGATGCAGACTGGAAAACCGTTTATAAATCAAAAAGTTTTTATTGAACTTTTTGAAAAAATACGTTATCCAATCCATTTTTTAGATTTTGAATCGATCAATCCTCCAATTCCGGTTTATCCTAAAACTTATCCATTCCAACACGTTCCTTTTTTATTTTCGTTACACGTAATTCGTAAGGATCTTTTCCAAGAACCGGAAAATTTTTATTATATAGACAATGAAATTGTAGATCCAAGAAAAGGAATATTAGAAAAACTGCAAGAGTGGGTTTCGCCGAAAGGAACTATTATTTGTTTTAATGATAAGTTCGAAAAAAGATGTTTAGACGAATCGGCAGCGATTTTTCCAGAATATAAGGATTGGCTTAAGTCGATTCAAGATAATTTTCTAGACTTAGCTACGCCATTTTGGGGATACGAATACTATCATCCAGATCAAAAAGGAAGTACGTCCTTAAAAACAATTCTTCCGATTATTACAGGTCGAAATTATAAAAACTTGGAAATACAATCCGGCCAAATGGCAAACTCTGAATTTCTAAGGGCCAAAACGGAACCTATGTCCGAAAACGAAAAAAAAGAAGTAGAAAAAAATCTAATCGAATACTGTAAATTGGATACCTACGCAATGATTTTAATTCTACGTAAAATTTCGGAATGGATCAAAACCGGATCATAAAAGAAACAAATTTACCGACTTTGACTCAAATCAAAATCTGAAACAACTTTTATTAATTTTGATAATTAAATTATATTTTAAAAATATTCAGTAAATTTAATTTATTATTTTCTAAAAGAGAAACCTTAGAAAATTTTATACGTGAAAAAAATTCAGACATTTTTGCAAAAATCGACTCAACGTTTTGTATTTGAGCCGATTTTATAATCAAATTCGCAATTATATTAGAGATTTCTAAAAACTGAAATTTTTAATGGTTATTGAGTAATCTTCAACTTCTCCTTCGGAAAAGGATTCATCAACACGTGGATAACCCTCATTGCCTTCAACAGCCTTCATAGAAACTCTCATTTTAGTATCCCCAGTAAGTGCAGTCGATGGAATCTTTATCGTTTTTTGAAGCGTTCCTCCAAGCGTATCAATGATAGAATCCTGAACTACCATTTCTGAAAAATCATAACTACCGTCCCGATTGAAATCGATCCATACTCTCCATCTATGTGCTTTAGGTGGATTACTTGGCGAACCTTCGCTCGACAACAGCATATTATAGCTCGCCCCTAGATATATAGTCGGATGTAAGTATGAATTGTCCTTGTACCCACAATCATTTCCGGAGCTTTTTTCTAAATCAGAAAGTTTTACAAAAGTAATATAGTGTTGTGGTTTGACCATTCCTTGTCCCCCACGAGAAGTTGTCTCCGCCGGAACACCTACTGCATCCCAAGCATCGATTGTACTTTTTACTTCTGATGAAAACTTACCATATAAGGCTTTAGCTGAATAAATAGCTGCAGTCCTTGCAGAAGAATAACCCGCTGTAGGGAAAAGTTGATGAAGCGACTTATAGGCGATTTTTTCCGCCTTTTCGACGCTGATTCCCGAAACATTATATCCACAATGATGATCGTTGGTTCCTTGTTTTCCTTTAGATAAAGTATAAAACCAATGACTCAAGACTAGACTGTTTGTATGGGGTTCATTATTTTCAAAATCCCAAAGATCTCCGTAATACGTATTTGGTCCCGGATACAATACTGTAGTAGATTTCGGATTTTCCGCAGAACGCATACCACCTCCCGGAACGGTTTCATCCGCTATTAACCAAAGATTTTTTTGCATTCCTAAAACTTTGTTTACGTAGTTATTTACAGCAATGTTCCAAATATCACTAAAACCTTCATTCAATGCATAAGGCTCTGGATCATAATTAAGACCTGCAATAGCTCCATTGACACCGTGTCCAAATTCATGAGAAGTAACATCCAAAGATGTAAAGTCTTCATACGTAGGATCTAATATTCTAGGAACACCAAAAGTTTTACATATGCTGTTATGAGGACAGTAAATGTAATAGATTTCTTCTGTCGTAGGATCCCAAAACGCGTTATTGGCAGCAAACAAATCTATGTAATGTACGTTATTTACTACCTTGCTATCATCTCCATCATAACCCAACCAATTGTGAACGGATTTGAAATAATCATAAGTCATTTCAATTCCCCAATGTGCATCCAATAACGCATCGTGATTGTAGTCGTCATGATATTCAAACTTTGTCCAACTATTACTAGTATCAACAATAGGAACAGTCGCAAAATAGATATCCATGAATGGTTCTTCTACAAACTCCCAAGAATACGTAATAATTCCCTTACCTCTGGAATAATCCTTCAACTCATAATGATTTTCTTCATCTGCCGTCCAAGTCGTAATCGTTTTTACTCCACTAAAACGAGTCGACGCTGATCCCTGTTTGATACAAGGAGTCGGATCAGGAAAACAAATTCCGTAATTCGTATCCGGAGGAGTT
>NZ_AKWY02000034.1 GCF_000306255.2 Leptospira noguchii serovar Panama str. CZ214 | reverse complement strand
TTTCCAGGTCGTTCAGAACATTTACGTACGTTGTATCTTTGTTTGCGCGCGCGTTTTAAATTGCGAAAACGCACGCAAGACGCAACTGAAAACATTTCAGCTCCAAGCTGTAGCTAAGTCCAAAAATTCTTCTAAAGAAGAGGATTGAATTCTGATTTCCAGTTCCCATTTTTTTGCATAGAGCATGCGTCCTACGTCGAAAATATCCATTTCAATGGTATCGGCCAGTTCCGAAAGTTCTTCAACATTCATAGTATGAAATGTGTCGTTTGCGTCTCTCCACTCCGGAAGAATTTGAATTTTTTGCTTGGAGTAGATACTCAATGTTTTTTGAATATTCTCCAAATATTTTTTTCCGGAATCCCAAACCGAATTTCGACATTCGACTTTCCCCCGATAGGATTCTAATTTTGAGTTAAAAATAAGACGGTTCTCCGCCAAAAGACCAGCTTTTCGTTCTTCCAAGTCGATCACCCAACCCGAGTTCGTATATTTCTGATATGGTAAAAAGTTTCCGCTCGGATTTTTCAACGGTTCCCGTTCCGTTTCTTTTTCCAAATCAATTTCGTCTTCCCAATTTTGTAGAGTCCTTTCAAACATCGTCGTCTTGTTGTAAACTTTTTTCGGAACGAAATCTTGTGCGGTTTCATTTTCCACCTTGGCTCGAAATATATCTCCGATTTTCGGATTATAATGCAAGGCATGAATGACTTCATGGGCATTTGGGTCGAAATCGTTCCATGCGTCTTTACCCGCCAATGAATTCGGGTCGGTATTAATCCAAATTACGTTTTTAGAATGTTTATCGATAATATAATTCATTATGCTACCCTCACTTTGTATTTTACTGCTACATATGCTGGAGTATTTTCATTCCCCCGGCGTGGCGTCCCGTTGACCCCGTCGGTCATTGGTTCTAATATAACTAAATTTGTATTGCCTGCGTTTGTCCCGCCTCCGGCTAACCAATATCCCCCGACTCCTCCAATAATTCCCATTGGATTGTTATAGGAAAAATTGTGACGGTGGTCCTGCATCGCATCCTGTCCCGCATACCCAACCGGTCCACCGTCATAATTTCCGCCCGCAGCCTTTGCTCTCGTCCCATGAACTCCTGCACCTCTCACGAATATACCGCGTCGATCAGGAACATTAAACGTCGTTGAACCGTCCCCAAAGCCATATTCCAAATTCGTAATCATATCCCCAGTTTGAGAAGACGTAAGATCGAGTATGGAACCAGTCACCATTACAGAAATCTGAAAGTCATTTGTCGTCGGATTTCGTACATAATAATTCACTAATGCAGTGATTCCTCCTCCAGTAAAGGCAAACTTTACAAGCTGACCTTCCGTGAAGCCGTGAGCATTTACAGTGATTCGATCCGTTGCTGGAACGATTCCAGTTACCGTTTTATGAACCAAGTTCCAAAGGGTTGAAAAAGTAGTTCTTGGAATAGATTGTCCATTCGCATCTTTGAATATAGATGTGGAAGCAATGTTTAGATTGTCTTCTATAACACTTCCCAGCGGAATCAACAAATTCAATATATTCATATCGGTTGCATCGGAGCGATCCTTTGCATACTGATCGTTCTCGTAGAGACGATCTAGTTCGTCGTCGATTAGGTCCCCGTCCGCTGGTGTATTTTTGGACCAAGTTCTTGTTTTTGTCGGATTAAAAACTGCCATTTTTTTACTTTAACTCCTGTTCAAAAATTACAAATCGTTCATGCAATTTAAAAGGTTGTTCGATCTTAAAATAGGATCGAACTTGCTCTTTCATTTGTCTCAAATCCATTTCCCGATAGAATTCAGACTCAAGTCCGTTTCCATTTTTTTGAAAACCTTTCTTCTCACAATATTGCAAGAGTTCAGAATGATCCGAAAACACTGCAACCGGAATCATTTCGATTCTTGCTTTATCTTTCCCTGCAATTTCAATCATGGTCTCTCTGACAAGAATTTGAATCATTGGAATTCCTCATTTATTACGAAATCGTAAACTATTAGATTGTCTTTTGGTTTAGAAGGGAAGGTTTTAAGAAAAAGCAAATTGCCGTCTTCTTCAAAAAGTGCAAGTTCGTTGATACTTTGCCCAATCAATTCGGATTGCTTGATTGTCGTTTTAAAACTTCTTGTCCCATCCGGATTGTTTTGAATCTCGGCGAGCTTTCTAAAAACTTCATTTTGCAAACCCGTATCCGAATCTTGAGGAGGTCGAGGAATTCCAGAAATTAATCCACCTGTTCCGAACGCGATTTCATACGGTTGAATTCCCACCTTGTCTCCGGAAAGAATTGTGAAACCGTTTAGCGGCCACGTCCCGTCAAACATGGATGAACGAAGAGCAAAGCCATATAATTTTCCTGATAAGGTAGATGTTTCAAAGCGATAGTTTATAATCGAACGAACCCCACCGGCGCGGATCTGTGCGATCGCCTTATTGAATTCTGGACTTACAACGACTGTATCGATTGAACCTGAAAATATGACTCGAATCGTAGCCGGTCTTTTAGAACTTCCCGAAAGCGGATACTCTCCATTGAGTGTCAGAGAACCGTCCAAGAACATTGGGACACCTGAATAACAAAGCTCTTGAATTTCGTATAACGTTCCAGTTCCCGCAAGAATCTGAGAACCGATTTCGTTCATCGAATAGATGTCACCCTTTGATTTCTGCTTTTGTCTCGCTATGGAAAGGAAAATGCGATAACGAAAATCATCCATTCCGTTCCGAGGCTGTTTGAGATTTTTACCAATCAGGTCGAGAATCGCTCCGTTTTGAATTCTATAATCCGAAACACCTCTGATTGATTCGAGTGTTGTTCGAACTTCGTTTAACAATTCAAGATCCGCTTTCCATTTCCTACCGATTTCAGAATCAGGATCACGGTTAAAGAGAGACGTAGGATATTTTTGCAGAATCGCATCAATGCTTTTCATAGAAAGTTTACCTGAATGTTTGCGGTAACAAGTTTTGCTCTTTGTCGACTGCTAATAACAAGTTCATCTAACGTCGCAGGAGCAGACAGACCGACTCTAACTGCCATAGATTTGATTCCATGAACTTTAACGGAATCGTATTCGGACAGACCGCTTTGTGCGGCGATCAGTTTCCATGCGAAAACATCTTCGCCGGTTCCGTCACCTTTGTAAGAAGTGGAAATCGGACCGATCGCATCAACGCCACCGAGCACCTTGATACAATTTGTTTTTACGATTGTCTCGGAACCGGTTTCCCAAAGAGTCAGGTCTCGCAGAATATCGATTTTCACGAAGATAGGAACGTCAGTTGGTCGATTGAAATAATAGGTGCGCGCAACTCCCTTGTTATCAATGAGAGTTGTTGAATTCGATCCCAACGACTCGATACCACCCGGCCAGTTTTTCAGAAAACAATCTCCGATTTCCGTAGGAGTTCCACCTTCAATGACTGCTTCCATAGAGTGAGGATTTCGGCCTTCAACGTCTACGAAATCAGTAACGTTTTCGTAAACTTTTGCGGACAAAACCGATTCAATATTATTTAATGCGCCTTGAACGTTTGCAGCCGAACTTCCGCCGTTGATTCCGGAATCAATAAATCGATTTAGATATTCTGAATCTGTTTCGATCACTCTGCCACCTCTTGCAGGTTCTGGATTTGTTACAGAGTCGATTCCGGTAAGAGCCGTATTGATCGTCGTGATCAAATTTGCACTTACGTTACCCGAGATACCATATTCAATATTGAGAGCTTGTGCGTTGAGTAAAACGCTTCCTCCGGAGACAGTTCCGGATTCGATCGTAATAAACTGGATTCCACTACCAGTTTGACAAATTGTTCCTATATTCACAAACGAACCGTTTACGCCGGAAAAACGCAAACCTACGATTGCCCGTTTGGCTGGTTGCCGTTCGGAACCGAGAGGATTCAAAACTCGATCCAACGAAACGCCGGTTGCGGTATGAGCGAAGTTGGAATAGAAAATATCTTCCGCAAGCTTATGAATTTCGTCTAACTCATCCGCGAGGACTCTCATGCGGATTCCGTCCTCGCTTAAAATTGAGAGGTCGATGTCAGATCCAAGCCCAGTCCGATACTTAGCTTCCAGATCGGAGATGATTTCGTCCCTCGTTTTGCGTATGAATCCCTGTGAAGTAACTCCGGACATTATACTGCTCCCGTAACTAAGCCGTAAACTGTAATTGCAGAAAAATGAATATTCAGATTCCTGCTATCACTTGGCTCTTCTACGATTTCGATGTTTTCAACTGAAACGGTTTCAGGATCCCTTTGTAAAATTTTTTGTATTTCGAAGAGGACTCTATCCTTTGGAACTTTTTTTGAGAAAATTGTATTCCAGTCGACGCCCTTCAATGGTTCGTAAACAGATTCTCCGAGGCACAGTCGTATTGAATGCCTGATACGTTGTGAATAGTATTCCAAACCTTCGATTACAACCAGCTTTCCGTTGATGCGAACGATGTCGTTGTTCTCAACCATCAAGCCCTTCATCCGATCTTCACCTTGTGAGAAATAATCTGATCGACTTCCGCTTTACGCGCGGTCAATGCTGCAACGATCACAGGCGATAGGCCCGCCGGAGAACCAGGAACCGTATTCGTTGTAAATGCAGACGCGTTGTTTATAAAGACATCCAGAATCATTTTAAGAAATTGTGATAGAGTTTCACCCAATACGGCTGACTCTGAAAGATCGATAAGCCCACCTCGAATTTTGATCGTATCGTCATCCAATTGAATTAAAGATTGACCTTGTTTGTGTCCGATTAGTAATCCTGGAAGATTTGCTGTGAATGCCGGAGCGTCAAGATCTCCTTTGAATCCGGATTGCACACAGGCGCTTTGAAGATCGAATAAAGACTCAGAAGCTACTGTTGAGATTCCACGAATTGCGTCTGACGTATCATGCGTCGAGAACGAAACCCAAACTTTATCCCCACGTTTGTAGTCTGGCTTGATAAAGAAATCACCCGCCCAAAGAGTTCCGAC
Organism: Leptospira noguchii serovar Panama str. CZ214; assembly: GCF_000306255.2. Classification (GTDB taxonomy): domain Bacteria; phylum Spirochaetota; class Leptospiria; order Leptospirales; family Leptospiraceae; genus Leptospira; species Leptospira noguchii. The sequence continues at coordinate 685,653 of NZ_AKWY02000034.1, read as the reverse complement.
TCTAATATTCGAGAGAACCGGAAAGTCGATCTCTTCCCCTTGTCCATTGATCTGTTTAAAAAGAAGTTTTACGTTAGCCGTCATCAACGAAGGATTAAACGATTCGATCGTTCCAGGAAGTCCAACCTGAACGTTTGCGAGTTGCTTTTTGATCGCTTTGAGAATCACGTCGTCCAGAGTGATCATAACGGAAGGACCTCAAGTTCGGTATAGTTCGTAGGTTGGAATGTAGAGAAGCGATGTTTTCCTTTTACGATTCTACATTCTCCATCTAAACTTCCGCCTTTGACTGCAATCACCTGATTTAATTTGAGCTTGTGACGGAAAAGGCTTGTAACCTTCCAGGTTTTTTGATTTTTCTCAGGAACTCCAATAAGCCCGGAAGATTGTCTAAGAAGATCGTGCTTGGTTTAGAAGGAGGATCGAGCGGGGAGATGTGTAAAAGTCCGTCTTGCATCCAGTATTGAGATTTTGTTAGCTCACAGAAACTTTTAACGCATTCTCCTAAAGACTTTGTTGCGCTAAAATTGATTACTTTATCTTCTCCTAATGTTATAGATCCAGGTTTGATGTTGCCTTGAGTTAGAATATCGAGTATGACAGTTTGTGCAGGAAGGTTACTATACGTTTTCATAATATAGAAACTATTCCAGGAACCGGCATTTGATGAGATAGTGAATTCTAAAATCTTATTCGGCCCCTCCTGTTTCATTTTGGGAAGAATAACTTCCCCGCTCACGACCAAACCGTTTTCATCTTTATACCCTGCGCTTAACATCGCAGTGGGATATAGGAATTCTTTTCCCCTGGCTTTTGCTCCTATCATTTCCATCGTGTCGTCGTTGACATTATAGATTAAAACTTTCGTTATATTCAGCTTCTCTAAATCAGACTCGAATTCGATGTCAAACGGAGGATAGGTGAACTCTTTTCCGAGACCTGTCTTCGGAAGAATTTCCAAAGAAACAACACGGCCGTAAAGTTTCGGATTTCCGATCATACCGTTTTCTCAATGATATAAATTTGAACCGTAGATCCGAGCGTGTCTCTGTTGACAGAGATTTCCACAAACTCATCTCGATACAGATCATCCAGATCTAAAGGGATGAGTTTGACATTGTTTGGAAACCCATCCACTACAAAGTGATTCAAGGAAATTCCGTAGACAAGCTTTGTTGAAAATAGAATATTACCTTCCGAGTCTCTTACAAGAACCGTAATAAAATCACCAACTGAATTGTAGTTGAACTCAAACTCATAATCCTTTCCTTCAATTTCACATTGATTTCGAATTGGAAAAGAGTTTGGTTTGAATTGTAAGTATTTAAACGTTGGCATATTAAGATTTAACCTTAAAAGAATGATTTAACAATGGCTTTTGTTTTAGCAGGATTCTTTTACTTGGGTCTACGTTCACTTCTTTGATCGGCTGTTTCCCTCCTGATTTCACAGCATTCAAATTCCTGGTCTTTGCCTCTACAATTTGGACCGGATAAATCGATAAGGTTATACTAATATCATTTCCAATATCTTTAGATTCAGAAAACGTAATATCTCCGATTAAGAGATTTGGAATTTCATCGATAGATCTGCCTAAGTATCGCTTGTCTGGATCATCCGGCGGAACGTATCGAAAAAAAGACGGAAGCATCGATAGGATTTTAGTGAAAATCCCGCCGGTTGTATAACCAAGCATTGTTAGAAACGTTCCCTCCGTTTGCCAACGAATGAGCGTTTCTAATTTTTCGTCTACAGTCACTCGACGGAAAGAAAATATTGCGATAGAATTTGAAAGGATCGCACTGAGTGAGATTCCTCTTTGACCTGGAATTACGTGATCCGTGACTGAGGTCTTTCCTTTCTCTTTTTCGATCGGGTGTCCGGTTATCTCGGCGGGATACGAATGTTGTATCTCAAGAGACACATTGAGTTCGATTTCATCGTCGCCGTCTGTTAATGCGATTGTAGTTCGGGCTAAGGGGCTTTCCATTATAACGCCTCCGGAGAGAGTCCAGCGGAAAGACCGAGTTTGATTGCGATTTTTTCCAGCTCTCTCTCTAAAAACTTTGCAAAGATCGTAGCGTTTTCCTGTGGTGAACCCGCTCCTAACGTAACATTTGCAATATTGACCGAGATTCCTCCGGAAGATTTGGATCTTCCAAGTGATCCTAAGTCCTTTACTGCAACCAAGTTGTCGTCCGGATGTGTGTGAATCACCTTTCCGGATTTTGTAATGATTGCATCTTGAACACTTGTCGCGTTATCCGCTTTTCCAGGTGCTCCAAAATTGAAGATCCCGGAAGGTAAGATTCCAGAAAATGCTTCTTTGATTTTCGGGCCGATGCCTTTGAATAGGTTTTCGATAATTTCGGGAAGTGATTTAAACCACTCAACGATTTCATCAAAATAAAAATACAAAGTGCTAACCGGAAAGAGAGCCATGATCAAAAACTTTCCGTATTTTTTGGCGAGGTTGATTAAATAATCAAATGCTTGTCCAAATATTTTTTTAATATCAAAATCTTTGAATGGACCGAGAAAATCCCCTATGATCGATTCGCCTCCATCCATCCAAACAAGAAGGTCGTCTACAATCAAAACGATTGCGGCGATAGTTGCCGCGACAGCCGCGCCGATTGCTATAAAAGGAAGCCAAGGGGCAATAGCCGCCCAACCAGCCACTGCCATTCCATACAGTGCAGGAATCATTCCGCCGGCAGTTGCGGAAGCTGCAACAACCATCTTCGCGGCAATGGCTACCAAAACTCCGGTAAACACCGAACCAAATATGACCAACGCTCCTTTTACTCGATTGAGTGCGTCCTCTCCAACAGTAAAATATTCTAATATACTAACGAACGTAGACAGAAACGGCTTCATTCCTTCAAGAAGGACTTTTCCAAACAATGCCTTCAGGTCTCCCATCCTTTGATTGTAGGCTTGAAAGATTGCCGAGGCTGATTTTAGATGTGATCCATACGCATCTTGAAGCGCAGAATTTTCTTTGAGTGCGGTAGAGATCAGCCTTTCTCTGGCAAGACGTTTCGAGACTTCAGTCATTGCAGAGTTGTTGATCTGATTAAACTCTTTGGTATATGAAGAGAAAAGCACACCATTCTTTTTCAGAAAATCATCGGAGCCGGTTTGAATAGATTGATAGGCTTCATTCATTGAAGCGGAAAGTTCATTGCCAGCTACTTCCGCAACTTGCGAGAGCCCGGAAAGATTCTTGGAAATGAAATCAACGGACATCCCCGCTTTCATCGCGTCATTCGCAACTTGCGAAAGACCCCCTTCCGAGGCCAGACCTTTTGAATTCTGAATCGTTTGTGTGATCGCAGATTGTAGCTTTGGATATTGAGTGCCAGAAAGAGTCTGAAGAATTCCATTTTGTTTTTCTAATGCAGTAGCCGCTTCGATCGATGCTGTAGCAAATGATCCAACGGCGAAAGCGATTCCGATTGCCGCAACTTGCTTGAGCATTCCGGAGAGGGAACCCGCACTATTCGCCGTATCAGACATTTCCTGATTAAGCTTTTCGAGTTCTTTGTCTGTGAGTCCTGCAGCTTTTGCGGTTGCGATCAGTTCCGAATCCAGTTTTAAATCTTCACGGGATTTTGAAATCAAACGCTCTATGTTTGATTCTGTAGTTTTAAACTTTTTGGCGAGTTCGGAAATTGCGGGATCAGCTTTTCCGGCAAGGCTGTCTCCAATGGATTCACCGAACTCTTTAAAAGCGGCGGCCTGGGAATCCGTGAACAAATCGAGAGAACCACCCAGATCAGAGAATTGTTTTTTTACAGTATTCAATTCTTCCTTATACTCTTTCAGGGCGTCTGTAGCATCACCTTGGTTTGTTTTAAGAGCTATCTTGAGTTCTCTGACTGCCATTTATTCTTACTTTTCCTTTATACATTCGAATTTTCTAATACGATTAAGATCAGGCTCCTCTGATCAACTTCGCCAAAAACTTCAATTCCTCTGTCTTCTCTTCCGCTTCTCGTTTTTTCCTTCGATCCACAACCTCCATGATCTTCGCATATAGAATTGTAGGTGCGTCTTCGATCTCGCTTTGGCTAAACTGTGCTGCTCCCAAAATAAACGGTTTCCAGATTTGTAATTCCCGATCGACTTCTTCGTCTATCCATTTTAACCATTCTTCGATCGAAGGGACCTCTTCAAAATTTGGGAACCGGTTATTCCAACTCCCACTTAAGAAATCGGTTAGCCATTCTTAGCCACACCTCCACATGATTCGGTTCGATGTTGTCTAACGTAGGTTCAAAATTGTGTGAGACTGGTTTTACACAAAACTTAAAGAACTTATCCAGAAGTTTGTCTTGATTCAAACCGTCCGTTAAGGATATCGATTCTTGTCTCCAACGAAGGGCTTTTCGATTTCCAGGATGCTGAAGTTTGTAACTATGTCCGTCAACGAATTGAATCGTTGCGACTTTCGCATCGTCGTCGATTTCAACAAGAATTGGGTCGTCAGACGGAATCGATTCTGTTTTGGATTCGGATTTTCGTTGAACCGTCTGACCTGTATATTCCGCTACGTTTCGTTTTGCTATGGGGTCTCGTTCGTTGTTCATGCTGTTAAAACTCCTTTATAATCCGGAAGAAGAAAAACCCAAGTCCGATCCTTATACTCCTTTCCGCGTTCGATTGTAGGTCTTTCCCAAACTCTCCCTTGTGCGGAGAAGCCGAGCATACCGCCATCGGATCGGTCTTTCATCGTAAACACACATGGAAGTCTTCCTTCTCCCATTGCGAAAAAGAACTCATTCTCAGGTGAATCTCCCATGAGGACGATCGTGAGTTTGGCCCGTCCGTCATACACCTCTGAGATATTCCAATCGCCCTTGATGCCAACTTGAGATAGGATGTATTCTTTGGTTACGGGTTCGATTTTAAAGAAGCCATCCGCTTGGCTCATTCCGGAAACTTCACGTCCGTTACAGTTTACGTTTAGTTTCTTTGGGTCCCAAATTCCATTCATTCGATTGCTCCTTTTAGGTAAGTTCACCGTCAATATCGACTTCGTTAATTGCTCCTCTCAAACGACACGAAAAAGTGACGTTAGGCAAAATACGATTGTTCCGATCGTTCGTCGGAATCTCATCGATCGTTTCGGGTAAGTTGATTTTGTATTGATAGTCTCCTAAATCGGAGCGCGCTTTGTCCGCATCCGTTTCGACAGGCGCGATGATTCCTTGAACACCGGCTTGAACGAAAACCTCTCGCATCCGTGCTTCAATCATTTGAATTCCTTGAATCGTGTAAGGAACTACGTCGGAGTTTAGGAAGAGACTTGTGATGTTCTCTCGGAGTCGTGCTTTCAACCAAACTCGATTTTCTACCACATCTGCATAAACCTGAGCGGTCGAAATTCCTGGATAGGGAACTTGCCTTCCTCCGAAATCAACGATCAGATTTCCCTTGTCGGAAAGGATAGAACTCGCTTGAGAGTTCGTGTATCCGGAATTCTCCACGCCATCCAACGGCAAATATGCGTAGTTATACGATCCAACCCTTCGAGGAGCTGTATTTCCAACCCATGCGGCCTCCGGGAAAGAATCAGGATTCTTGTGAATCATCAAATATTCCCAAATCGAATTTCTTCCCACGAGTGCGGTCAAATCATCTGTGCAAGCAAAGAACATTTTCTCGATGGAGGCGAGATAGTCCCCTAACGTGTATATTTCATTTTTGTTATGCGTAGTCGCAATGGTTTTAAACCAAGCGTCTTGTCCTGAGTTTCTGAGAGCTGCGATCTCAGTCGCCGCATTCGCCCATGTAGTCAAAAGTAAAACAGCGACTGTCTTTGGCCTTGGCGTTTGTCGAAAGACCTGCGTCGCTTGGATGTATTCCTTATCCGTAGAAAGAAAGCCGAGTCCCAAAAGATCATCCGCGGAAGTGATTTCCATGTATCTTTCATAATAGAGAGGTGCTTGAGCAAACGCTGAAACAACACCGCTTCCGGTATTGGCAACTTCTACAACGTCTACGATCTTTGTCGCACCTGCCACGTTGGAGACTGCTTCCGCCGCGAGTTTGATTTGATGGGCGGTAGAGGTTGCGATTCCGCTTCCGTTCGTTGCGACGTTGACCGTAATTGTATACGGATCGTTTTCCGTTCCGGTTCCGGAGCGAACTACGCTGAGAGCCGTATTGTTTCCGTTGATGACGTATTTTACTTGGATAAAAACAACGCCCGACGTTGCGGATTTCCAAACGAGCCCACTCGTAGCGGTTCCGATTTGAAGAAAATAGATAGGTGCTTTGATCCCCAAAATCATCGGTAGTCCGAATCCCATTTGAGAAACGGGGGTGTTTCTAAGAAAAATATTGATTGAAATCGGATCGATTTTGGAAATGGTCTGTGCGCTCATGCTTCCTCCTGAAATTCAACCGAAGGCGCGCTTGCGGTTGTTTTGCCCTGTGTTTCGTTGAACTTCCTGGATCTGAACATAACGTCAAATCCCGCCTTGTATTCGTATTGCGTTGATTCCAAAACGGTGGTTCTGTCTTGGACATCTCCGGTTATGAGTTGCGGAGTAATTCCAAACTTTTCGCATTCTGTCATCCCTTGAATCGAATCAAACCAATCAACAGCCATCTGGCACAAATCCCAACATGTAGAAATCGATGAGTTGTGCAGGAATGCGAGACTGATCGATGCCGTTTGATTTTTCCGAAAGGCCTGTTTGAAGTCTTCCGCGCTCGTTGCTTCTATCCAGGAAGACGCGGACTTTGTCGGATCTTGATTTAAAACAAGAATCTTATATGAGCCGAAAGGATACTCAGGCGTATCGACATTCTGATCACCTAACTCAATTTTGATTCCGGGATAGGATACTTCCAAGACTGCCTGAAGTTTATCCATCACGGATCGTATATATTCGTATTTCATAATTTACGAATCTCCTTTTTGCAGACGTAACGAATGTATCCAGCTTCAAACGTCATATCCTTAATCATCGTGACGAGGTATTTTACTCCGTTGAACTCGAACTTATCCTCGTAATCAATTGGAAGAGCGTTCCCAAGCTGATAGAAGTTTCTATCTTCCGATGTATATGATCCTTCCGACATCGCAATCAGTAGTCTTGTGCTCACAGTGGTCACTGGTAAATCCAAAGGAACTCCGCTTTCGTATGTAGTGATGACTTCTCCCTTTGCGTTCTTCGTTTTCATCTTCTTGTAATACACAACCGGCCGTATGAACGGTTTAAGAGATTCGGAAACACCCGTAAGACTCATGTAGCCACCTTCCCATCTATTGCGTAGTTGATCGCATTAAATAATCTTAATTGATCTCGCAAAGGTTTTGCGTTTCCTTTTAAATTTGTAGTCAATCCAGAAAGGTCTTTGAACGGAGGATCATTATTTACAATTCGGTTTTTGATTTCGGAAACGGCTCTAAGCCCGACTCGATGCAAAACCTGTATTGCCTCAATTTCCGCATTTAAGAAATCTTGAATTCCTTTTTCAAATTCTGCCATCACAGCGTCTTGGAAGGATTGCAAATCAAAGGTTCCGCGTAGCCAGGATCTTTCCGGGATAACGACCTTTTTAGTAAGAATGAAGAGAGGGACCAAATGACCACCTTCCGACTTTGCGAGCATTGCCGATGATTTTCCTTTTTTCGGAGGAATGAATTTAAGACCTGAGATACTCCGAGGACTCTTTCCGCGAAGTTCCGGAAGTAAAGGAATCGTCAGCCATTTTGAATTCTTTGGCCTGATCACTGCGCCAAATTCATTGGCCCCGGCACTCTTCAATAAATCACTATCAACGGAACCTACAAGGCCGACTGTGATCGTTGCCGATTCTATATATTCCAAATCCTTAATGAGTTGATCCAGATTCGTATTATCTTCAATTATCGCTGGCATTATCCGATTCGTCCCCTGAATCCAAGGATTTCAGTTCGTTTTTGGTTATATAGATCCAGCCAAGATACTTGCATACCCGGTGAAATATTCGTATCGTAGTTACGAGAAATTCCGTCCGCCGATTCTGCCATCACTTCGTTCTTCATACGATTTGCATTGAAGAGCAAGTAAGCCGCTCGGGCACGTTGAAGCTCATTGAATCGCGGGTGAGATTCAGAAAGCGTAGTGTTACCAATGACGCTTGCGACAGCATCATCAAGAAACAACTGGAGTTCTGAATCTGTTAAGTCCGCGATTGGATCTCCGACATACGCTCTAAGCTGTGCTATACTTGCTCTTGGCATGGTTGACGATCCTTATACGGTTTTAACCGTATGAGTTCCATAGCGCATCACGATACCTTTGGATTGGTAAACGTGAATTCCGCCGATCTTTTCATAGGCCCTTACTTTCATTTGTCCGGCGTAAGAACTGAACGGTTCTTCTGCCACTTCCAAGTCTCTTGCGATGATGATTTCCGCAACATCGGAAGCATCGTCGAAAACGCAAAATCCACCGACGGAGTCGTTCCCGATTTTTTTGTTCAGGATGTTGTAGGACAAATCCTTCGTTCGAATAAAACCACGCGGAAAAAAGAGTTCTTTATTCTGAAGAAGCCACTGCAGCGTTGTTACGTTTGAGCTACTAGAAACCGGCATGAGTAGACGAAGATAATCTTCATCATCGATCAGGATTCCTGCTGCTGAGAATTTACCACTTCCTTCCAACTCCGCCTTAGCATCAACGATGTCTGCAAGGATCTGCTCTGGAGTCTTATATTTCCAGATGCGTTTAGAAACTCCAGTCTTGCCATTTTCTACTTCAGAAATCTGATCTTCCTGAATTCCAGGCCAGTTAAAAAGACCGCTTTTAATTTTCTTACCAGCCAGACTCCAGCCGTGAAAAATAACCCGATTTTCCTTCTCGGCAATATAACGTCTCGTTCCGTTGAGTCGTTTTTCGGACACTGGGTATTCGCTACCTTTGCCGGATTGCCTACGCGCTTCCGCCGCGTCTAAATCATCCTGTGTGATCCGAAAGCCGGCCTCGATAACCAACAACTTGTCAGTTTCCTTTGTGGCTTTTTCTCCAACTAAGGGCAAACCGTCTGAATCCGAACCGGATTCCCTGATCCTTGCTGAACCGGTATCCTCTACACCTTCAGCCGAATAGGCATGTGAGTAGGTTGGCGTATCTGAATTCACGTTGAAAACATTTCTTGCTACAAGTTCGTTTTTTCTTGGAGTCAAGAGTTCTGTCTTAATGTGTTCTGAGTCTTCTTTTCTAAATATTGCTTCAGGCATCGATAATCTCCTTAGTTATCCAATGTGATTGTGAAACCTGACACGAGGTTCAGTTCCGCTATTCCGACATTTTGGTTTGATGCAAACTTAACCCCTGTGATAACGGCAGTCTTTCCAGGGATAGCGGTTCTACGAAACGACCCGACGACATTTGTGCCTTCTTGAACAACTCGAATACGAACCGTATCGAATTCCGTAGTTGCTTCCTCGCAAGGAACCCAAACGTATCCTTTATCAAAGAAGGTGCAAAGTTCACCGTCGTCGTAAGAAAGATTTTTCAGGTCTCCTGCGGCATTAGAATAGGATGTCACCCCATCAAATCGCAAATTGGAAGAGACTTGAACCGCGTCAGCACCTATAACAGAAATACCTTCTCCGCCAGAGACGAGCATCACTGCGGAACCAAAAGGTAATTTGCCGATTGAAACAACGCTTCCTCGCTTACGCTCGTCTTTCGAATCTCTGGAGGAGGTTCCCAATAGTCCGGGTTGTTCGTTATACAATCCGCCTTCAGGAACCGGAGCTCCAATGAGAGCGAATAATGCACCGATTGGGAAAAATACTTGTAGGAATTCGGACGGAATTACTTCGAAATATGAAATCCCGAAAATCACAATGTAAAACAAGGTTAGAAAACTTAACAAAATTTTCAGATTCATGTTACTTATCTCCTCTTTTGTTCATTTTCAGCCGTGCTTCCTGAATTTTCTTCAAATCATCAGCATCTTGCCTTGGAGTTGGTTTTTGTTGTTCCTGGTTATTCGAACCGCCTCGAACAGACGCTTTTTCGCGAGCAAGCTCTACGGCAGATTCATAGCGAATGTCCAATTCCTGATCGTCGATTGAATCAAGCTTTGCAGAAGGTAACGTTTCTTTGATGACCAGCGTCTTTAGATCTCTTGCAGAAACCCCGTCCGTCGTCGCGTCCGGCTTGATCGACTTAACAGTCTCGATCAACTTTATCCGGCTCTGAGCAATCGAGTCCTGAGTTGCTGGTGCCATTGCGGAAGCCAGAAGTTTTTTCATTTCCGCAAGGGCATCGGTTAAAGTTGCAACTTGTGCTGTTAGAGATTTGATAAGATCATCTTTTGTCTTATTTTGCTCTTGTTCCTGTGAAGGCGATTGCTTACCTTTATCGATAGGTTCCGGTGCGGGTTCAGTTGTTGCCGTAGAAGGCTCGGAATCATTTCGAGCGACTCCTAAGTTCTTTAGAAAATTACGAAATTCTTTTATCAGGTCTCGTTTTTCAGACATATTTTCTCCTGTTTGATTTTCATCCGTCGCAATGACGGCAAAGTTTATATCTTCCGGAAAATCGGCATGGTCGAGGTAGACGCGAACGGAATCACCCGCGCGGCCTTTGTCAACATGAGCGGCGTGGTTAAAACGAATATCTCTCTGAACTACATCGTATTGTTGTCCCCTGAAGGTGCCTGGCGTCCAATCGAGTTTCGAACGAAAGCCCGACGATATTTGCACCTTATCACGTCGTTTTAACGAATCTTTTAATTTTGCGTCCCAGATAGTTTCATTGACCCAAATTCCGTCGCCCTTCACTTTTACAGAGTCACCAAGAGAGCCTTTCGCATATAACGAATAGTTCGTATCGTTGATCAGCCCGTCGTTGTCTGAAATAGGAGGATGATTTTTAGTAATGGGTCTCCCCGGTATAGACGCGAGAGTTTCCGGAGAGAAAAGTTCTTCCGGTAATTTTGCCTCTCGAACAATTCTTCCATCAGAGTGAGTATAAGGGAATACACCGACACGAGCGAGGACGAGAGGGCACCGAAGAACGGCTTCATCCTCTATAAGTCCTTCCAGCTCGACAGTTGCAGAATCGTAACGAATTCCGTTTTCCGGTTTCACGCATTGAATAATAACGTAAACCTACCAGAGAAACAAGGTCGCAAGGTCACACAAGAGACCGCAATTTCCGACGTTTTTAGTGGAGGTGAGGAAGATTTTTTAGAGATGGAAACTACTTACGAGAATCGAGATCCGATTCCATCTGAGATACCATTGAGAGATTGAAATCAAAAATGTTTTGGGCTTCGTCTTCGGAAACGTTTTTAACTTTCATAATTGCTGCGACCACTTCGTTTCTTTGTGCACTGGGGTCGCCCAGTTTTCCATAAAGTTCAGCGACCTTATCCGGTGTTAAAGTTGGAAGTATATCTGAAACTCGTTTCATTTCAAGTAACCCATCGTTTTAAATATCTTATCAAGAACCGATAAGACAGGTTTGAAGTCGTCTTCATCCCAGTAATGATTTACGAAATTCATACTATTCTTTTTTTGAATTTGAGCAAGGAGATTTTTAGAACCGGTTCTTTCTGCTGTCCAAATCTCCGTCGCTCTCGCAAAGAGCTCCTCCGTCGTAAGAAAATAAGGAATCAAGCTTTTTTGAGTTCTGCTCAATGCAACAGGAACATCGAGGCCGGGAACTTTTGTTCGCCCCTCTCTACCGATTTGTTGTAGTCGCTTATACAACTCCGTTTTTTGAACTACGTTTTTAAACTCCGCGAAATCAGGCCCGGAATGACTTTCATATCGTCCATCCTTACCCAACCAACGATAGTCCATTGCATGCGCGAACTCGTGAACAAAAGTCGATTGGTATGTGTCTTTAAATTTCAATCCGCTGTTGATTTCAATTCGATTCGTATTCGGATTAAAAAGGCCCGCGATGTTTTTCTTTAAATTAGATCCGGCGAGATAATGGACTCCGATGTTGGTTCGATCCTTTGGAAATTTCAAAATGGAATCCAGATCGGAAATCGTTTTTTGAATGTTGGCGTGAACTGTCGGATCGGGAAGATTCAGATTTACTGAATGTAAAATCGGAACGATTGATTGAGTTTGAGGACGTGGGGGAAGTATAATTTTGGGGGAAGAACCAGAAGGCTTCGGATTATTCTTTTTAGATCCCTGTGGTCCCCATGAAGGTTCTGCCCAGCACCGACAACGATAATCGTCACCGGGAGCCAGTCGAGCAGGCAGCCCACCTTTGCGATTAACAAAGGGAAGTTCTCCCCACTTGTAAAATTTATCTGCGACATGTGAATGAGAATCTCGAACCTTAGAGTCTTTTTGAGTTCTCCAAACGAAGCCGGGAAATCCGGCATTTGTTTGCCTGAGTTTGTTTTGTTGGCTGAAAAATTTTCCGGTTTGGTCTTTCGCCCAAAACTCCGCACGACGTTCGGAAACTCCAGTTGCGTTTTGGATTTGGGTAGCAATGTCCTGATACTTCAATCTTTTGGTAAGTCCATCGGTTACGATTTTCTGAACAGCTTCGAAGTGGTCTCGGAAAGCGTTGGACGCAAGACTCGATTGTTCCTTTATCATCTTGTTAACTCGGTCCCAAATTTCGCCGGACTCTTTTTGAGAGACTGGAATTCCAGGAACGCGAAACAACGATCGATCACCTCCTACAACCCCAGCGCGAGGCGGGAAGTTCATACTTTCATATTGTTTGTTAATGAACGAATTCGTTTTGTCCCGAGACCACGCATCGATCATTTGAACGTTTTGTTTGATCTGGGATTCGAATTCTTTTCGAGGAGCGAAATCCCCATATTGATTTTTGAGTTGGTTGAGCAAGACTCGGAGATCGGAAACATCCAACCGAACAACAGGCTCAAAGAAATAGCCATCCGCACGTGCCTCTTTAGAATAGGTTTGAACACCGTTGAGGATTACAGAGTTTACCTGTTTGGCAAAACGGGAAACCTCATCTCTCCAAAGTTTGGAATATTGTAGTTCTAAACTTAGCGGATACACGGTTTTTTCCCCTTTTTCAGTGCAGGATGGAAAAATGGGTTTACGACGGCAAAAGGCAGGTTGTTATTTTTAAATAGGACTTGTTCAGCATTGTTCAGCAAACCGCAAGTTGGCCAAAGATACCCCCAAAGTCCAAAAACCCCGGAAAATGGCCTTATATTCGATTCTTGGAACATTCAAAATTACTGTTAAACAGGACGATTAAATTCTTCAGGGTTTGAAAGACCCGGTTCGCTAAAATCTAAGTGGCCGCTATCATCTCGAGAGTAATCGAAATTTTCCATTTCAGGAAATCTCTTTTGCTTAACCTCCCCAGGTGAAAGGGAACCGATTGTTACATAGATTTGATCCGCTTGAGCGTTCTTGAGGTTTGTATCGGCTTCGGATGCAGGGGAAGATTTACACAACGTTTTAAATTTAAACTTCCAGTCGAGAGATGCGAAATCGCCATTTAGAAGTCTGTAAATCTGTCCCTCAGTCGATCGGATTCGTAATTTGATAAATTGGTCTATGATGGGACGGACTTTGAGTTCCTGAAAGCGAGAAACATCCTCGAAATAACTTACGTCGTCCGATGGATCACTATTCCCAATATTGATTACGGATTGTGTTCGCCCTAAAATTTTCGAAATAGGTATTTTTGAGAGACCTGACAAGACTTTAAAAATGAATGAAAACAGAGTTTCGAGTTGTGAATCAGAAATCCCCGAGTTTCCAAGACGAGTAAGAGTCTCGTCTTTTCCGAGCATTGCAGTGGACTGAGTGGAAAGCGTATGTCGTAACAGCCGAAGAAACTCCATCGTTTTTTCGGGAGAAGCAGAGTCCAATTTGTCCGTTGTAAGAACCTTTACGGCCATCTCAAAAATCATGGAAGTCGTCGACCAAAGGGCCGTATCGATTGCAACAATCCCATCGTAGACTTTTTCTACTAAGGAAATGCCCCTCTGAGAATCCCAGTTCCAGCTATTGACCAACCAGTGTGACCGGGAAGAATCTAACTCTACGCCAGATACAGAACAAATCGGCTCGTTATAGAACTTAGAAAGCGGATCGCTCGTTTTTCTCCTGACGGAAAAGCGACTCGCATCGATTATGTTTATGAATTCGAGATTCCGAATCGTTTCGGGCATTGGTTGACGAAGCATGAAATCGGTCTGTGGAATATCCGATTTAATTCCCCAAAAAAGCAGAGAGCCACCGTGATTCATCCGAGAGCCTTGAATATGTTCTGTAATTTTTTCCTGAAGCTTGAACTCCTCCATTTCATTCATCAAAATTCTGGATATGTTTAGGCCTTTGATACCTGAGTCCGGATCATCCTTATCTCGATTTGTTTCGATTTCGATCCATGCGCGGGTTGCATCTTCCGAGACGGAATCAACTATGTTGGCGAGGAAACCGTTTGATTCGTAAAGCGCGCGTGCAGTCACTGGAAAAATCCGTTCGGGATTTGGTGCAACACCTCGTAGTTTATCTCTTCCTGTAATGCCTTTACCGGATGCCATGTGCATCAGGGTATCGAGTCGGGCAACGGATTCAGATGCGTCCAATTTTGCAACGCGGACGGATGTATCGATTCCTAAGTTCTTATAATAATTGCGACGCTTACGAGCCATTACCACCTTCCTTCGTTTAGGAGCATTTCAAAAAATCCGATCCGATTTTTCATTCCTTCCGCCTGGGGGCCGAATTTTGTTTCTTTGATGAGACCAGCCAACGAATCCGGGGCGTCGTCGTGGCGTTCTATGATTTCCGAATATTCTAAAATCTGCTTGATATACTTCGTAGAGACAAAACGAGAAAATCGAATTTTATCCCAGTTCATTCGGACGTATTGTTGAATTCTAAACTCTTTCGAACCGGAACTCATAATTCCCTTACTGGAAATGTTTCGCCTATTCATTTCTATTTCTAATGCTGTTTCCCCTTTGTTGTTTTCTATGAAAAGGCGAGTTACGTTATGTTGTTTACAAAGCTTCTCAACTCGATCGTAAGATTCTAAAAGTCCTGCACGCCATATTTCACCAGCGCAAACATAGAACTTCTCTCCGTTCGGTCCACCCGCAGAAAATGCATTGAAGTCTTTTTTCCTATTCGCTTCACGAAACGCCGGGTCCCAAAACGCAAATATCTTTACATCATTTGGAGTTTCTTCATATTTCGGGTCACTGAAAATTCTTTCGGCAACATCCATTGGAATTTGTTGATAAAGAGCACTGAATCGGGTTTCTCCAATCCGAGACCTCAGTTTCAAAACATTCTCAATTTTAAATCTTTCAGGCCAAAGAGAAGTCCCGTCTTCTAAAATTGCAGGAAGACGGAGAACATGCCATTCACCTTTTATCTCAGGCTCAAACAGCTTCAATTTCGGACTCCTTATCTTCTCCGGTTAATCTTCCGGTAAGGTCATTGCGCAACCAACGAGTATGAGGAATCAAGATAATCCCGTTAGGAGAAAGACGCGTTTCTCCAACAGACATAAAATTCTCGATGATTTTTTCAGAGATTACCTCCGATGTCGCTTCCTCTCGATTCTTATACGGATCATCGACAACTAACAAATCTGCGCCGTCTCCGTTGAATCCTCCCTTGAGTCCTGCACTCAAGACGAGTCCGCCAGATGTCGTTTCCCATTCAGCAGCCGCTCTCATGTCAGGACGAACTTTTACTTTTGGAAATATTTGAGAAAATTGTTCTGATTCTACACAGTCTCGAACCCAACGACCAAAACGCGCGGCTTTCTCATCTGAATAGGAAAGTAATATTACGTTTTTATCTGGATGCCTACCGATAAACCAAGCAGGGAAGATTCGAGTGCAAATCTGACTTTTGCCCCTTCGTGGTGGCATGTTAATAATGCTTCTCGTGACTTCCCCTTTCTCCATTTTTTCGAGAAGGTGAATGATCGATTTTATGTGGAGAGGGTCTTCGAATTTTGGATCAATAAAGCGTGCGAAAGCTGCTAAGGATTCTTTGCCATACTTTTTTCCGTATAAATTGCGATCTTTCTTCTTAACTTTGGAAAACTCTTTTGTTCCAAGTTCATGAATCGACTCTAATATTTCTAAACCCGAAGACATCATGGAACCTGATTTACTTTAGAAAGTTTAAATGCTTCGATTTCTTGATGAATTTCGAGAGCCAAATTCTTTTCCCAGTGGTCGCTGATTGCTCTTCCAACTGGTTCACATCGTTTAAAGATTTTTAAAACGATTCCAATTATCTCACTTGGATTCAGTTGTGCTCCATATTTTTGCGGCAACGTCAATTCAAGTTCTGAGATTGCTTTATAAGCATAGATAGCGTTATCAAGACTCGTAAGTTTCGGAGTCTCTTCCGTAATTTTCTTATACAACAAGTCTGCAATCGTCTTAGTTCTTTTTTGAATTTCTACCATTCGATTTTCAACGATGGCCTCTACTTGTTTTTCTGCCCTCGCGACGAGACGGTTCCGTTTATCATCCCATGTTAAACCATCCCTGTCTTTTTCCTTCGACCATTCATCGATAGTTTTTGCGGTAGTCTTCGTTCCATATTCAGAACGGATTTGTTTCGCTACGCTATTTTTAGAAGACCCAGAGCCGGAAATAGCATAGAGGAAAAAAGCGCGTTCTCTTATAGCTGGTTCTGTGCTCATTTCTATTTTCTTACGATTAATCTGGTTGTTCTTCCGATGCAACCGGAGTGTCGTGAGCGTAATTGATTGCCGCGAATACTCGCTTCATCAGAATTTCGTAAAACGTTGTCGTGAAACAAAAGTTAAGAAGCAGAATCACTGCATAGTATCCGAGTTCGGGAATGGAATCCCCAGATGCAAATCTTACAAGTTCGAACACGAGCGCTATCACAGTTGCAAGAATCAGAACAAACCGAGCTTTATCACGGCGGACAAATTCGGAGTTGAAAAAACGAAACGCCCACTGGCTCAAAAACAATACGAGAGCCACGTAGAGCGGAATGAATAATCCAATGATAGCCTGAGTTAAAATTTCCATAATTATACTCTCCTTATATTAGATTTTTGGATTTTAAAAACTTCGCCGGGTCCATCGGTTTGGGCCAGGACTGTTCCTTTTTATTCCAAGGCCAAACTTCAAAATGTAAATGTGGTCCCATGGAATAACCGAGATTTCCAGATCTTCCGATGATCATTCCGGCCTTTACGTTTTGTCCCTCGGAAACGATGGAATCGACATGTTTGAATTTGTATTGATTTCTGGTATGGATTCCAACAGCGATTATGTATGGAGTCCAAGCTCTACCTTTAGGAATCTTATTTTTAGAAATCAAATCCATCCAGGTTCCGGATTCGTAATCATAACGAAATCGAACCGGATACTTTTCGTCTTTCTTGAGAACTGTTTTAATAATACAGTCTTCAGGAATTTTGATTTTCCTTTCGCCTCCTAAATCGATCCCCAAATGGAACTGTCTCGAAGGTTTTCCGTTTATACTCAGAATTCTCCAACCAAACGGAGACGTTATGTGTGGTTCATCGACTGGGCATACAAAGACCGGACCGAAAACTGGAGGAAATGTTGGAAGACTTGCTTCCGAACCGATCCGATTCGTTTTTGCTTTCGATAGAGTCGAATCGTTCCAGTAGTGTTGTGTTTTCTGGATCGCGTCGAAATCAAGAAAATGTTTTTGTATTTTAAATGAAGCGGATTTCAAAAAATCTAATATTGGATTCATACGATTCTTCCTCCCAAAAGGCTACTAACAACTGGAAGCCCGTTGCGCCTCAAGGCCAGAATTGCCGCTACAACCAAAACAAGAACGAGCAACAGAAAGATTCCAAACCCAAGGATTGCGTAGTAAGTCCAACGAATTCCTTCACCCTTTCCGGCTTCTTTAGATACCTTAGTTAATTGCACGTCCTTCTTCTCGTTCGATACGTTACAACGATTCAACGCTTCGTTTAGTCGTCGTATCTCTTTCGCGTTTTCGATGTTACGCGCATCGCATCGATCCAGTTCTGACATTGCTCGTTCCGTTGCACCTGGACGATCCTCGATCAAAGCCGTTTTCGTTTCTTTAATTTGTTTACTGTCTTCTCTTACGGTTGGCGGAAGTTTTTGAAAAACCGCGCACGCACCTAAAAGCAAAATTATAACTGAAATCTTTTTCATCCTGCTCCTCCGTGATCTTTGGTCGAAATTGAAATGTGCTCAGCATCCCCAGCGAGTATTCGGAAATTGGTGGCGTGATTTTTGAATCGATCCTTCGGAAAGTTTATGTTCAAGAAAATTCCGTTTTTCTGAACTACATCGATTAAGATTTTTGAGAGTGCGCTAACTGCCGCAGAGGATATGTAATCAACATTCAAAAGAGAGAACGTCAACTTTACATTCGGATACGGGTTACCGAGTTTTGCCCGGACTTCGCTGACAAGATTAAAAAGAAAGTCATAAAACATTTCTGTGTCGCGGACTCGAAGTGAGTTTATGAATTGTATAGACGTTACGTGTTCCTGAATGAACCGCGCACCCGGAAGAGAGTTCGTCTGAATTTGAACGACAGAGATTGTATCTTTTGAATCCAGTCGTTTTGTGATGAGTTTGGAAAGAAGTCCGAAAATGGATCCAAGCGGCTTTCGATAAACCAGAAGGACCATAAAAAATAATATTATGGAAACAAGAAATAGAGAGATATGATCGATTTGTAGAAGTGCTTTTAATTCATCCATGTCACCAATGCTAACATGGGAAATATCGAATGCACAACGTCGGCATTGCCCCCTAAGTGCCGCGATTTCCGCTCGTTTATGATTCTTCTCGATCGCAAAAACGACTTTGAAAAAATTCATCCACTCCAATGCGAGAATAGAGAACCGTTCCATCGTAAAACTTCCAAAATTTTCCTAAGAGTCCTTCGCGGCGATAATAGCTAATTCTTCGCACGCTTCGCTTGAGTAGAGCTGCAACTTGTTGCGGCGTCATGGTATCTTCCGGATCTTTGGGTATTGCTGGATTCGTTTGTAAAGTAGCAGAACGTTTTTGCTTTAACTCTTGGATCGGTATGTTTTTAAACAAAGAACCTTCGGTCGTATATCCTGTTACAGTTTGTTTAATATTTTGTTTATTAGATTTCTGAGAGGTCTTACTTTTTTTGGCCATACGGCAGACCAAAACTAAGTTTTCGAATTGTCAAGTCCGGTTGGATATTGATTGTTTTCATCTGGAGTAAAAAATGAAATCAATCAGTATCACAATTATCTTATTTATCTTTTTCTTAAATCCGATTTTTGCGGAAGAGAAAACCCGTATGTGTATAGAAGGAGATTGTCAAAACGGAAAAGGGAAATTACAAAATGAAGAAGGTGTAATCGGAGAAGGTAATTTTAAGAACGGAAAATTTCATGGTTTAATAAAAGTGTATGAAGCAAATAACCTCGAAAGAATTTCAACGATGTATTTTATCAATGGAAAGATCGATACATCTAAACTGGTTTATAGTTGGTTTGATAACGGAGATCATTACGAAGGATTCTTTGATTCTAAAATGGATCCTCACGGAAAAGGGAAGCTAACGTATCTGGATGGAAGTGTTCAGTGTGTTTACGAAGGCTCTTTTGTAAATGGCAAGAAACACGGCCAGGGAAAAATCAAATGCGAAGACGGAACCACCGAATCCGGAGAATGGAAGAACGACAGAAAATATTTTATAGTTGAACTCGACTTTGTATGTCGCTCGCTCCAACGAGTAGACAAGTGGGAAGGCGGAACCGTAAACGGAAAACTGAAGTTCCGAATCATGCGGAACGCAAA
The DNA here is from genome assembly GCF_000306255.2 of Leptospira noguchii serovar Panama str. CZ214. Taxonomy (GTDB): domain Bacteria; phylum Spirochaetota; class Leptospiria; order Leptospirales; family Leptospiraceae; genus Leptospira; species Leptospira noguchii. The sequence goes on along the minus strand of NZ_AKWY02000034.1, from coordinate 665,859 downwards.
TGATTTACAAACCAACTTAAAAAACTGGGAGGGAATCCAGGTCGGCGACGATTGGAACGGTTACACAATTGCCGAAGCCGAATACTTTGACAAAAACGTGATTGCCACATTTCTGCTTTTTATTCCATCAGGGATGAGCAAAGATTTTGATAAACTTGTCGCGCGGACGAGAGATATTCAAATTCATGGAAGAGCGATCGCCGTAGCTCATGCAGAAAAACGTTATCCTGTTATATACGTTGACAAAGTGCAATGAAGAGAAAAGGAAAATGAATCGTCTCATCTCATGTGAGACGATTATGAAAACTACAGACGACAAATTAAAAACTCTTCTTTATAATTTTGCAAGAGATTTAAAAAAAGAAACAGCCTCGCTCAAAGAGCTGATCGAGATATATCACATAAAAATTAGTCATGCTTTTCAGGAAAAAGTCGGTCGAAAAAAATCTTAAACAGCTTTGAGTCGGATCGACTGAGTTCCAAAATTCTTTCTATATCCTTTCTTATCCCCGATTCATCGATCTGTCTGATAAAAACTCTATCCCGTTCAATTTCCTCAAACCGATCATGATTTTCCGGAGTCAGTTCGGAGAATATTTCCGCTGGGACCTTTTTCTCTCCATCCCCAAATAATATCCAAAAGGGGTTATATCCGAGTGATTTCATTAACGCATACGCAAAGTCAAAGCCTACGGGCCTCGCACCTGATAAATACCCATTTAACGTGGGAGGCTTGACATTTCCCGCCTCAGCCAATTGGTTTTGCCGAAACCCTGTCTCTGATAAAATAATCCTGATTCGATCGGAAGGATTATTATTTTTGGCATATTTTTGTTGAGAATTTATCATTGACTTTTAAAAATAACACAGAATCATTCGCGCATGTGAATCGTGTTTTATTATCGGTATTTTTTTGTGTCAATCAAGGATTATTTTTGCTGAGACGTCATGATTTGTCTATAGCAGTTAATATACTAAAACGCTACAACAAAAATTCCGGGAACTGGGGTTGGAAGATGGATATTCAAAATAGTAATTTTAAACTGGACGATAAAGACGAGCATCCGTCTGTCCCCATCCTTACTGATTTTTTTAAGACTCATATTCACGAATTTTTAAATACAGGCTTAAGGTTCGACGTTTTAGCGCATTATTTAGCAGTAGAGACTTCCATTATTCTAAAACCATGGATCAATAAAAGTGATAGTTGATCACTTTTTCCAGCTATCCAGTATTGCACGTATTACACTCGATTCACTCTCTGTTAAATCTCGGTTTAGATCTAAAATTTTGTCCACGATACTCTTGGCAACAGGCCGTTTCCTAAGGATCTGAATTATTTGAAACTCAGCATTCAATTGATCATCGCGCCCTTTCTCAACTTCGGGATCAGAAAACATATTCCCAACTTCAGTCAAAAGCCAGAGCGGATTTACATTATGTTTAATTTTTAACTTACGAATTGCTTCGGCTGAAAGGTCTTTAGTCCTCTCATTAATTAAATCATTAATTCTCCCTGGCGATAACTCCAAAGAGTCGGCCAATTCCTTTTGATTCATATTTAGAACTTGTAGTAATTTTTCAATTTGCTTTTTCAAAAAAATACCGATTTCGGTAAAAATTTTAATAGACAAATACCGTATTCGGTATTATGCTAACCTACAGGCTACCCCGTGCATAGAGAAAGCATCGGAAAAATAGGCCATAAAATCAAGGAGAAATCAAATCAAATGAGCGCAAGGAATATTGAACTGAATTGGATGCACCGATTTCTGAAGTTCTCAAATTGGATGCCTTCGTATTTTAAAATCTCGCTCCATTGGATCGCGGTTGGGTATTTCATTCCTTGGAATTACATAGAAGAGATTCAGGCAAATGGATTGCGAATCTTAAATCTAAAAATGCGTAAGGGTTTAAGTGAATACGATTCGTCACGGCAATTCCTACACGTAGTCATCACAATCATAAGCATTGATTTTTATACAAACATCTATTCGCGTGAAGGCTTCTATATTCAAGCCGATGCTCATGTCCTTGGAGTTAAGGCATGAACGCGATCCAACAACGGGAAGAGATTCAGCGCGAAATTGTATATCGTTACAAATACGTAAGTAAATTCGCAAAACATAATAATCTAAATGAGCGATTAACGTATGAATTTTTTGCCGGACGAAACAACAATCGCAGAGTGATCGCCGCACTCAACACAGAAGGATTCAAAAATATCCAACTGGTTCTCACTAAAGATACAGGAAGCGCGGCATGAATCCAACGCTCGGAATCAAAATACATCGCAAACGAGTAGCTGACTCGGTGCTCAAAATCGAGAACACATCAGACAAAAGTCCAATAGAAATCTTACTCTCTCGTTGTGCAATCTATGAATATTTCATCGATGATGCCGGACTAAAGAAACAATTCACCAAGTGGGTAGAAAAGAAAAAAATTCAGGATAATCAAAATGGCTAATCTTAGAAAATATGATCGCGTCCGCAGCCGTTTCCTTTGCGACCACGTTAAACTGTTGAAAGGCCACGGACTAAACGTCTACACAGTTTTTGATCGTTGCTGGAGCAAGGTCCCGGATGCCCTCATCAAAAAGCTCAACGGAGAAGAGCTATCTCAATACATTCGTCTGCACATTCTGCCTACGGAACTTTCCACCCAAGCCCCTCAAAACAAAGAAGGGTATAAAACGAAAAATCCAAAAAGCCACACGGTAGAAAAATTCGCATGAAATTTGTTAATCCAATCTTTCCAACATCCGACTTGTCTGATTGCAACCCAGGCAATTCCTCTTCCCTCGGTGGAGGTAACTCCATCGAGGGCATTTTTTCGGATACTATTGCTATTTCAAATATTCCACGATGCTCCGGATGCGGACAGTCCTCAGTAACAGTTTACCAGTTCAAACTCTGTAAGACATGTTTGAATTTGTCTTTCGTAAAACTGAGACCCTTAATCGATTCGGTAAGAATATGACTCTCCTGACGGTGGCAAAATTCTTTTTAGAAAATCCTAATGTTGGATTTCGTCCGACACACGTTGCACGAAACCTTAAGCGTTCGGAAAAAACAATCTACCGAACGATTCAAATTTTAATGTCCTGGCAATTCATAGAGGAATGTAACGGGATCTACATTCTCAACCCCGATACGATTGAGGGTAAAAGCCAAATTAAAAAAGCTAACGGAACCGGAGCCGTATACATATTGATCCACCTCCTTCCGGGCAAAAGCTTCTTTTCTGGAGAATTCAGACTCCTGACAGGGATACAATCCCTCGAACGTGCAAAGCGCAAGTTACTGCAAACAAATCTAATCTTGCCAGACCAAGAGAACGGTTTGTTTTTTTCAGAAAGTTTTCGCTGGCAGCTTGTTCCAAAAATTCAAATCAAACTCGCACAAGCTACGAGCCACCTACGGAGCCTCAGGAGGATTTATGGAAAATGAAAATATGCCATCATTAAAAAAAAGCCTAATGATGGCACGTATTCCCAGAGGCAGACATTTGCCATTAGAGTTATTGAAAATCTGTAAGATTAGAGAAGGTAGGAATACATTACGTGCAATCTCGATGGCATATAACGTAAACCAGGGAGACCTATCCCGTGTTATATCCGGCAAGCGAAACACAAAAGCTCATATTCAGATTTTAGAAATGGAATTTGGAATCTCCATCGAAGAAGTCCGAGCAATCTGGAAACGAGATGCGGAACGAAAACGAGAGTTAGGCAACACGGCCAACGAACTCAAAGATCAAACTTAATCAAATGGGTAGAATATGACAACCAAATCAGCGTTAGACGAATACAAAGACGAAATAGAAGACTCGGACAACAACGTATCGCAACCGGAAACGGCCCTGACAATTCCGAGCGCAAGCGAGGCGAGAGAGTTCTCGCCGGAACAGCGAAAGGCCTTGGCTCAATTGTATATCACTCAAGCCAGGGTGAACATCTTTCAAACCGCTCTCTCATTAACAGCAATTCGCAACCTCGAACTGTTTCATGAGCTTGGATATTCCGGATTTCATGACTGCGTAGAGCAAGAACTCGATATGAGCGGCAGAGTTGCATTAGAATATGTGAATGCGATCGAATCGTTTGGACTGGGTGACCGAGTTAAACAACTCATGGAAGCATCTCCGAAACGATTCCTGCAAGCTGCCAAGGAAGTCCGACTCAAACAACTCGAAGGGGAAACCTTAACCCTTTCCGACGGAACAGTCGTTTCCGCGGAAGAGTTTTTAGAGGAGCGGATTTCCTCTTTAGAAAATTCTTCAAAGAAAAAAATCAAATCCCTGGAAACGGAAAATCAAACCGTAAAGGCCGAAGCGGAACTCCTCCGAAAAAAACAAGCAACCCTGGAAAAGTCGATCCAGAAGAAAGACGACCAAATTGATGTTCTTCGGAAATCCAAGGACATCGATCCGGATAAACTCCTAAAAATCAAGAGTCAAAGAGAGGCGGAAAAAATTATCGATGAGTGTAACGCATCGATCCTTGACGCGCTGCAACGAATTGAATCCATCCCGGAAGAATCTCGAAACGGTGGGTTAGGAATCTATCTATCTCGAACAATCGCGACAATGGAAATCTCGCTCAAAACATTAAAGATGGCGTGGTCGAGCCATATTTTTCAAGGAGAGACGCAAGAGTGAAACAATTAGATCCAGATTTGTTTTACGAATTCTATTCGGCTTGGAAAGAGGCTCCGTCAAAACATTCCAAAGGTGAAATGATGCGTAAAGCAGCCGCCACCTTTGGGTTGTCGGAAGACGCAATCCGTAGAAGATTCGAAAAATTTAATATTGGATCAGAGTTAGCCGTCGTCTCAGGTCAGATAAAATCAAAGCGAAAATCAAATCTAAATCCTGAACGAATGGATCTCCGGGAAACTGAAGCGAAGATAATTGCCGAGATTGTTTATTCAAATCTGTCTGGCAAAAATCCGAAACCACTCTCAATGAAACTTGCGTTAAGGAGGGCACGAAACAGCGGACAGATACAACTGCCTTGGACCGAATCCACCGCAAACCGGTGGTTGAACCGTCTCGGTCTCGGACGTCATGAAATGCAATCGGAAGAGGCATCACGAACGTGGAAAGAACCGTATTCGAATTCTACGCACATGGTCGACGCGTCCGTTGCAGCCAGGTATTTTTTAAACCCACGCGGTAAAATCGAACGCCGCTGGTTTCTGGACGACAAAGACGAAGAGACCGCAATGCTCAAAGACAACCTGATCAAAGTGTGGATTTATTCTCTCGTAGATGTTTACTCAAAAGTATTTTATCTTTGGGCCTATGGCGGAAAGGCGATTACGCCAGGAGCGAAACATCGGGGCGAGAATACGGCGGACTACTTTGATTTTTTCAAGCGCGCTTGGATGCCTAAAGTCGATCGCCGGAACCCATTTGAAGGAACTCCAGAATATCTTTATAACGACAAGGGGTCTGGACTCAAAGGTGCTAAAAACGCACTTACGCGACTCGGTGGAATCATCGTTAAAACACACACACCAGGGCGGCCCAAAGCAAAAGGTCCAGTCGAACGTAGAATCGGAATTTATAAAAACATCATAGAACCCGCGATCGACGGCAAGAAGTTTGCAGACCTCAAGGAATTGAATGATTTTCTAACGTTATATACCATTCACGAAAATCAAATCAGTGGACGATTTGATCTCTGGCTTGCAGGAACAAAAGACAAACCAATCAGGCGAATTACAGAGCAAAACTTTTACGACGCTACAGTAACATTCGATAATCGAGTCGTCAACAATTACGGCTGTATCGAATATCGAAATCATTCCTATGGAGTCGCTTTGGATTTGGTAGGCCAAAACGTCACTCTCTTCAGAGACCGCGAAGGAAATCTCGTAGCAGAGGATAAATTAGGAAATCTTTATATTTGCAATCCGGACGGAGCAAGAAGTATATCGCAACATACAGGATACCAAACGCAATCATCGGACACATGGCTGAAAACCGATCGTATGAAGTTACGTGAAGATATCCGTGATGGCGCCAAGAGACAACGTAAAATTTTTACGATCGAAGATCTTTATCCAGAAGCAGAAATGGAAAACCTACGATACTTTCCTGCAAATTCAGTCCCTGTCGAAACTCCCGCAACGATGGCACCAAGTGAGTTCACCGAATTGGAATCGGCGTGGAGCTACATCGAACGACGTCTTTTAATCTATCGTTCCGAAATGCCAGTTGAACTTTTTGAAGCCGTCCAGGGACGACTGAATTCAAGCCTTGCCCTCAAAGGCTCGATTACTAACCAAGAAATATATGAACTTTTGAATATTCTGAATAACATTGATTTTGAATCTAACGATTCTAAGGAGAACGCGGAATGAGTTTTGTAGATACGGAAAACACAAATAGGGTAATTAGAGCAATCAAGCATGCCGTCGACAGTTCCGGTTGGGAGTGCGTCGTCGGACATGTTGGCGCAGGTAAGACGTTTCTATACGAACACATGCTACATTTTTGGCGCGATTATCCGAATAGGTTTCAAGTAATTGAAATGGGAAGATGCTATGAAAGTTTCGATTACAACATCAATCAGATTATGAAAGTGATGATCTCTGAACTTAGTCCGGATAGAGAAATTCCCGGAAACGCTCATGCGAAACAACTGATTCTTAGAGAGATCCTTACTGCCGCTTTTAAACGAAAGCGTAAGATCGTTCTATTATTCGATGAGTCACAGGCTCTCTCTGGCAAACTTCTTAGAGACCTAAAAAAGATTCATGAGATTAGCATTCCCGAAAAAGAAAATCTTTTCTCAATCGTCATGTTTGGAAAAAACGAAGGCCCTTGGCTTCGCTCTTTGATTAAGACTCAAGAGATTGGATGGAGAATTCGCAAGACGAATTTGGAACCGCTTAAAGACAACGAAGTTCTTTCATTCGCAGAGCGAGCTTTCGAAGTCAAATTCGAGTCTGGACAGAATGGACAAAAGTCTCGTCAGATTTTTATCCAGAACACATTCCCGACTCCACTCGGAGTGAAACATCAGATCCAAAAAATCGAGAGAACATTCCCTGGATGGAATCGAGTTCTCACTTATGATCAAGCAAAGATCATCTTTCCACAATCCTTTGGAGAAATACTCAAAAAACTTAAGATCACTCAACGTGAAGTAGCAAGAAGAGTTCGAGAAATTACGGGTAAAGAATTAAGCAAAGCCGCAATCTCTACATATCTAAGCGGTGACGAAAGTGACATTAAGAAATCAAGACTGAGTCTTGACGGTCAAAAGATGACGTTCGAAGCGGCTATAGATCTAATCAGAGATCGTTCACCGGGTGATGTTCAGTCTGCGGAAGTCCTCCTAAGAACAGCAAACGAATAACGCAATATTTTAATATTGAGAGGTAACATGAAAATCGCAAACCAGGAAGAACACAATAACGCTCTGCAAAGAGTAGCTGAAGTCAAAAAACAGATCTCTGAATTTAAAACGAATTCGGGAGATCTTGAAACTGAGGTTACACTTTTAGAGGAGGAGAAGAAAGAAACGATCCAGCTTTTAGAAGAGGAAAAGAAAGTAAAGATTCAAGCGATCGATGACAAAATCAAAACCGTAAAAGATCGATTGAAAACCGCAAAGGAAGAGCAAAAGAAAAATCTCAAGTCACTCGAAAGTGAATTGAAGGATCTTCAATCTGCTTTGGGTGAATTCGTCGTGGATCAAGTCGCGGTATAAAGGAAGGAGAAACGTATGGCGATTGCAAAGAAGAAAAAGGTTGCGAAGAAGAAAGTCGCTACCAAAAAAACGGGAAAGAAGAAGAAGCTAAAGAATCAGGTTCCACCTGCTAAAGTCATTCCTTCCTCTGCAAGCGGAGTCGCAGTAGACATGACTCCTGAGAATTCGGAACCGAAAGAATAGGAGGTCATCGTGGCTAAAAAGGAAAAGACGAGTAAAAATACATTAGTTGATTTACCGGATAACAACTACGTAAACCGCGATGACCTCACCCAAGCCGTGTGCAACAGCTTGGGGAGTTCAAACGCCAGAGAGATCGAATCACGAGCGAGACAGACGACCAAATCAGCAAGCTCCAAAACGATCTTCAGGAAAAGATTTCCCCATTGGACTTAAAAATCCAACACATTGCGGCTGGGATAAAGCACTTCGTGGATCATCATAAGGAAGATCTCTTTCCTGATCCAGAGTATAAAACCTGCAAATTGACCACAGGTATTTTAAAGTTGAGAAGAATTCCGGCAAGTGTCAAGACACGGGCAACGCAAAAACTCTTTGATAGAATTCTTTCAGAGAATGGTCTTCTCAAAAGTTTAACAGTCTCGTTTCTCGATTAAGCGGTGTCTTCCTTCGAGTTAAGTTGGAGTTGAACAAAGAACAGATCCTTGCGGAACCATTGAAGGCAATGCAAAAAATCGGGGTAGAACTCAACGAAGAATCCGAGCGTTTATACATCTCTCCATCCGAAACGGATGTAGAAATCGAAGCGATCGGAGACGCCGCATGAACGAACTTCCGCTAAAAGTTCGCAAGGTTTTGGAAACCATCCAAGACCTTGCAGCAACAGATTCAAACCAAAGCGACAATGTTGATCAGATATTTTATCTCGTGGAATGGATCCTGGATAAATATCCGACTGAGTCAGGACTTTAGTTATGAGCCACGAAGAGGATCCCATTGATTTAAAACGCTCGGAGGATCTTTGGATAATCACTGTGAAAACTTCCTTCGTCGCGGTTGGACTCCAAGACGTTGGAAGGATCTTCCAGACTACTTAAAAACTGAACGGATGCGAAAATACTATGTCGAGTTAAGAAGGAGAACAGAAAGCAATGAGCATTCAAATTAAAACGATCCAAAGATACGAAGAAGTGACTCAACTTTTGTATAATATTCGAAAATCTCTCTTCTTTGATGATCTAAAAAAGCATGAAAGAGAAACATTAGAAGATCAAAAAACTATCTCGAACCTGAGAGAGTCGCATTGAAAAACTCTATCGATTTCCATCAAGCATACGACCTTCTTGATTCGGATTCAGAGACCGCAATTATGAAACTCACTGAGCTGGGTTGGTCTGTTGAAGAGTGGGAATTCGAGAATGATACTTGGAGAAGCAAAGATCAGCATGAGTCAATTAGAAATTTTTGAATTGGTTCTTATGTATACGGTCATGGGAACTCTCACTATCTGGTTACTGGTTGGAATTTTTGCTCTTTTCCTCTGGTATCTTATATTTCGAGTTCTATTCAAAGAACCGATCCGAATCGAAAGAAGTGGTTATCAACCACAAGAAAATTTAAACAACAACGGAAATAAATTTCCACCACAGGAAGGGTCAGGAGGGGCATAATGAAAATCGTAACATCCTATCATCATAAAACCGATAAACTGCTGGCAGCCGGATACGTTGTTTTAATATTTCAAGATTTTCCCCTCGCTGGATTGCAAAGGGGAAACAAATTCAATTTAAAATACTGGCTCCCACAAAAGAAATGCTAAATGAAGGATATGACTGGAAAAAATTCGATTCTATTTTAGAAAATTTGAATGTTATGGAAATAATTGATCAACTCAAAACACTCTCCAACAATAATCCAATTGCATTGTGTTGTTATGAAAAAGATCCGGTTGAATGCCATCGATCTCGTGTAGCACTTTGGTTTATCAAAAGCGGATTTCATGTAGCGGAATATAGGGAGGTAGATAATAAGTGAGAGAAAACATTTTTAAAGAGATCTCCGAAGAACGCGATAAACAAGATTTAAAGTTCGGTCCACAAAATCACAAACCTGTGGAATGGTGTATGATACTTGGAGAGGAAGTTGGCGAAGTTCAAAAAGCCGCCCTTGAATCTTACTTTAGATACGAAGGTAAAAATCATGATTACTCTGAGTATAGAAACGAACTGATACAAGTTGCCGCTGTATCTATTTCGATGATTGAATGCTTCGATAGAAATCGGAAGTAAATGGAGATACTATGGATGCACCGAGTCAAACGGGGTGTATGGGATATTATCGGAATGGGTCTTGTAAATGCCGGGATTTTGAAGAGGAATTTGAAGGATCAAATCGAACCATTTCTCAAAAAAACTATATGAAGGATACAGTTGAAGAAGAGAAAAGAAAGCAACGTTTGAAACAGCTTTTTGCTGTTGGACGAAATATAGGGTATTCAAAGGAAACTCTTCAAGAGATTAGCTCGTCTTTGGCAATGGGTGAAAGACTAAGTTTTCTTTCCGAAAGCCAAATTCAAAAGATTATCGATTCATTAAAAAAAGCACATCCAGGAGTCTTCAGAAGATCACAGAGACGAGATAAGAAGAGATCCATTCCAAAATCTCAGGTCTTCTCAATTCCTTCAATAGACCAGAAAGAAATGACCAAAATACTTCTCTCTCAAGTGAATAAAATTGCACCGTATCAGATTTCTTTGGAATCGATGGCTCAAAAAACCTTCAAAATTCCTTCCGAAAAACTCTCCTTTCATCAATATCAATCACTTATTGAAGCTCTTAAATCTATGAAATCTCGTTTCGAAAGAGAAACAAACCTTAGAAATTCTTCTCAACTTTGAACCAAAAAGATTCTTAAAAGAATGTTTTTTAGTATTTTTTTATACTTTTCAGTCTCGTTTTAGATGCGTTTCTGGAAGTATACTTGTGGGTGGGGACATTCCGGCATCCTTAAACGCTTTTCCGTGAGCCTTAACAATGTCCTTTCCGGCTTTCATGACGGATTTTCCGGCACTCGAAATTCCTTTTGATATACCTTTAAACGACTTACTCAAGTTAGGCGCTTTGATTCGGACGTTAGGAAATCGGATCGGTTTGATTGAAGGTAATTTTATTCCCCGAAAAAGTGCACCAAACCTTCCTAACTCATCCCCAGACAGTGCAACCGAATAGGCGTCATCATGAAAAAAACTTCCGAGGTGAACTGTATCGAGTGCGGCCTCGGGTCCGGAAAGTTGAGCTACGGAAGGAGAATAGTAATTGAATCCTTCTAAATAAAAATCTCCAAAAAGTTCATCTCCTTGTAATTCTCCGGTAGGAATAAATTTTCCATAAGCCCGGATAATTTGGAAGTCTTCGGGAAGGCTTTTATCTCCTTCTAACGTTAGTCGGTAACTCATACTGTTTTCAAAGGATAACAGTCTTTGAAAAAAAGTACAAGCTCTGAATTTTTACTACCTGCTAATAGGTTAAAGACAGGTAAACGACAGGTTAAAAAATTAGAATTTTTTTATGAAGTTTGAGAGATAGTATTCTTTTCTGAACTTCTCTCCGTAGAGTTTCATTCCGAAGGAACATCGATTGAAGTAAGTTGCATCCGCTGAATACCAAACTCCGGAAAGTTTTACTTCGGGATAAATATGATGAGGAGTTTGCCCTTCTCCACAAACAACCGCGCGGCAAGGCACTTTGTTAAATATCGCCCAAGCGAGTATAGGAACGGTTTTATCGTCACAATCCCGAATCGGGAAATCCAGTTCCCTTGTGTAAAGAAAACGACTCACTGTTTCCAGCCCTTTCGGGTCCGCATGATACGGAAGCAATCTTACAAAATTATACAATTCGAATATACTTTTGTTTTTATATTCCCCTAAATCATCCGGATACAAATACGCATAACGAAAAACATCAGAGACCGTATCCACGAAAGATTCCAACGGATCTAAGTTTGATTTTAGATTTTTGTAACGTTGCGGATTTTTCTCCAAATGCGTTAGAAGTGCTTGGATTGCCGGAGAATTTACGTTTGGTAGTTTTTTAAGTAGCTCAAATACTGAATTCACGAATGAATTTTAGCATACAATGAGAATTTTTTGAGTTTTTGGTGAATGATAGGTATAGAACAAGTTCAGAATAAGTTGAGAACAGGTTGAATTTTATTTCTTTTTTTTAAGAACAGGGTAAGGACAAGATCAAAATCCGACCTCATCCGGAATATCTTCCTCTTGTAATCTTTTCTTTTCCTTGAATTGTTCTTTGAGTCTTTGGTATTTTTTGTTTTTCTCGAACTTCTCTTTTCCTTCTGCTTTCAATTCAGAAAAGTATTTGTCTCCATAAAGATCGGACATTAAAAATACAGCTCCCGAAACCTGATTCTTTAACCAGTTGTCTATGTCTTGCAAGCCGGTTTGATTTCTGGGAAGTCCAATCGGTTCGGATTCGCTCGCTCGCAAGAATTCGGTCCACCACTTGCACGGTGTCCACATTTGTTTTCCGTTTTCTTCTAAATAATAATGACCAAATTCGTTTGTTTTTTGTTTATACGTTGGATCTAAAAATTTCAGGTAGTAGTATGCGGTTTTCGGAAAACTCCGATCTTCGAATTTTGCTCGACGCGGATCTGGAAACTTCTCACTCGTATTTAAAATTTCGCCCGTTTCCGGACTTACGTTCCAGCTCGGGTTACAATATTGGTCGGCAGCGTCGTGATTCAATTGGAATTCGACTCGGTTCCAAATCGGCCAAGCGCATTCCTGTCCAGTCTGCAATTTTTTGTCATAGATCCGAACGAATACGTTACTTCCTCGAAACGCTCCGATGTAAATCGTATATCCTAACTTTCCTAATTTAGGATCTTTGAATAAAGATCCGGATGTTACCAAGTCAAAAGGAGCTTCGAATTTAGAGTATCCTCTAAACCGTGTCGCGACTTCTTTTCTCTGCAATTTTTCATAGATATTCACAAGGTTCAAATTTCCTTCGTAGTCGTCTTGTGCTAAGTCGATCCTTGTAAATCTTCCGTTTAGTTTGATCGCGGATTGGATGAGTGTCGTAAGAGTCTCTTTCGAGGCTCCAAAATTATATAGAGCTTTGGAGGAAAGTGAGATGTAAATTTTTTGGCTCTTCCGTTCTGGAGAAAATGCACCGAATACATCCGCAGTCGTTCGGAAAGTGTGTGTGTGGCCGGTATTTGCCCCTTTTTCCTCAACTTTTAGTTCTCCAAAGGTCGCGTGGAGCCAGTTCCAAGACTCATCTGAGTATTCGATCGAAAAAGAAAGCCAGTCAATAAACGGAGTTTTTAAATATTCTGGAATCGGATGTTGATTTTCTGTGGGTTGAGAAAAGATTTCTGAACTCATAAGTTTGATTTTCCCAGATAGTTTGGATTCCCATTTGATTAGCGGGGGGGTATTACTCTCCCCCCTCGACCCCGAAAAAACGGGCATAAAAAAACCGGGGGACGCACGTCCCCCGGCCTGCCTAAGTTGGGCTTTATTCCCTTAGCGTCCCCGCCTTACAAATAAAGCCGCGATTTTCAGAATGGAACATCCGATTCTGATTTTTTCTCATTCGGTTCCGAATACAATACGTTGTATCGTCCCGATGTTTCCGGATCTGGGAAAAGGGCAAAATTGAGCTTGCCCTCTGGAGAGAATGGAGCGAATATTTCGCAAGAAAGATATTCCTTTGAGCTACTCTTAGAAATCTTTTTCCAGATCGCTCCCGCCTGATTCTTTGCGTAGTAAACTAAGTAGTCAGGTGCGGAGTCCTTGGCATCCGGCGAATGTTTCTTTCCGTTTTGCGCTACAAAAAACTCCATTCTTGGAACAAACGGAAAATTAATTTCTAAATTCAGAAATTTTTTTCCTTCCTTATTCTGTTTCTCTTCCATGAAGCCGACTGTCTTAGACATCCTTCAACTCCATTTCTTTCTCCAAAGCTCCGATCCCTTTTACAAGAGAAATGAACTTATCCTCTTCTAAGATCAGATGAATGTTCGCTTCGTCGTTCGGAATTACGATGTTGTATTTTACTCCATCGTTACCCTCTTCTCTCGTCACTTTAACCGTTTGTGCCTCTATCATTTTAGTTTCTCCTTTTTTTCTAAAAAATGCTTCTCGCTACCGCTCGGGATTTACAGAGAAACCATCCTTGGCAGTCTCAAATTGTTTGTGTAATTCGATCCACTCAGGTTTCCACTTTTCTGGCGGAACCAGAGTTCCGCAAAACACCGCGCAAAGTTCACGTTGCCAGTCACGTCCGTCGTGCTTAGGCGTATAACGTAACTTTTTTGGCGGTTGTTTTCCCGGATTATAGTAGTAGGCTCTACCCACCCTTTACACTTTCCTTAATCGTTTGTCCAACTCCGGAAGTCTCGACCGCTTCTTTGATTTTGTTGACCGCGCCGGAATCGATTACGGCCATTTCGCTCACTTGTGCGATGACCATGGTTCCATCTTTTAATATAATATTAATTGAACTTATATCCATCTTTCTTAATCCTCTTTCAATTTTTCTAATACTTGTTTGATTGTGTTTGCCTCGTCCTTCGTTACGAAGCTCGACAGTTTTTGAAATAGAAAACTCATCATCTCCGTTATGAGTTCTAATTTCTTTTTCAGTATTTGAATCTCTTCTTCCATTTTTAATTCTCCTTATTTTTTGAGTAACTCCAAGAGTCCGCCCGTGCTTTTTCCCACCTCTGCTCCCATCACTCCTTGAAGTCCTTGAAGAAGTGAGTTTAGATCCAGGCCCGAAACATTGGGGAGTGCCGGAAGATCAATTCCTTTCGTTTTTGCAAACGAAGAAGCAAGGCCGTAAACAATCGGATTGCTTAATAAAGAATTTATATCCATACTCTCTTGAGCTGGAACCTTCAATTCTGCTCGAACCGTTTTTTCAATTGTAGAACGCATTTTCAAACGTTCGGACTCTAAGGCGATATGATTGTTTCGGATTAAATCAATCTTAGATTCACAGTCAGCGAGAATTCTTTTAATCTCTACTATATGAGCTTCGTCTTTTCGTCTGAGTTCATTTTCGTAAAATAATTTTTGATGATCTAATTTGTTTTCCCATAAGAGTCTTTCATTCTCGTGAGAAATCCTATCTTGCTCACGTAGCTGTAAAAGTAGTTTCAGATTTAAATCTGTGGACCCGACAGGTGAGATTTCTTCCTTTTCCGGTAGGGGTGGAGGAACTTCCCTTCCAGGAATTAAAAAGTCAAAACTGGAAACTTCTTTTTCTGGGTTCTCTCCTACGATTTCTAATACGATCGCTTTGTATGTTTTTCCAGCAGGAAGTTCTTTTGGGATTGCGAGCTTTTGAGAAAAAAAGTAATTCCCCGATTTTATATCTTCGAAACGAACTTTATATTTTGTTCCCGGTGCAGACTTTACACCGACCTGGGTTAAAAGTCTTTTTGCTTGATTGTAGTCGATCACTGTCCTACCGCCTTAAACGGACCTTCCTCAATACACGAGTTTATTAGCTTATATGAATACGATTTTTCTCTTCCGTCTTCTTTCGCGAGGCGTCTAGCTACCTCTGACTTGTCGTATCCCTTGCGGATTAAATCCTTTACACGTTCTACAAAATCTACGGTGCGTATCGTTTTAGGCATTTTGATTTTCCTGTTCGCAAATATGTTTTTCGTCTTGAAGGTAGTGGCTTCCGCACTTTTTGCATTGTGTAAAATACAGTAATTCTTCGTTGTTCTCTTTGTTTAAATATCTATGAACTTTCATGGAAGCGTTCTTGATTGCGTTCGAGAGTTCATCGTTTAACCTTTTCTTTATAATCCCGAAAATCTTTTCGACTTCCTCCTCAGTCAATTCATCAATAAACTTCAAAGTTTTTGTTCCTTTTTGTTTGCAAGGTTGTCGAAATAGAAAAGGCCGAATGATACTAACGTCCCTCCGGATATGATTAATATTAGTTCCATTGTTCTACCTATACTTTATAATTTTAGATTTTACTAATTCGATTAAATCTTTTAGTTCAGAATCCAATTGAACAAAATCAGGGTCGTCTGAACTAAATATATTGTTTAAAATTTCCCGCTTGAACTCTAATCCCTCAAGAAAAACCTCTAATTTTGTTTGGATCGTTTTTGTTTTACTAAATGCTTGTATCGTTTCTTTCTTAATATCTTCTTTTGTTCTTGTTCTTGATTTTGATTTTGATGATAATTCAGAATAAGCCCTTTCCATGAAAATGTACAAAAGGGCCACCAGATTTCCCGTGATAAAGCTAAGGCAGAGATAGAATTCCATACAGATTTTCCTTTATTTATGTCTCATTGAATATTAAAAAAACTTAATCCGATTAGGTGGTAAAAGCCGATTCTTATGGCCGGTTGTTACACATGTCCGACAGCGACCAAGCTTATACAATACTGTAGTCGCCCGTCCGCAATTTACGCACGTTAGACGTTGTGTTTGACTACCTGGCTTTACTTCAGGAAGCCCTTTCGCGCGAAGCTGCTCATTCATGGTTTCGATTAAGTCTTTATTCATTTTTCGACTTTTCCAGTTTCCACAAATTTTTTAATAATGAACAAAGGAACCTGATCGATTTTATTCCTGGCAAATGGAGTTCTAAGTTGGAATGTCCGTTCTCTGGTCAAAACAAGTTCTAAATTAACTCGTTGCAAACAATAACCGCGTCTTAATAGTTTCAAAATTCGTTTTCTTTTTTCGTAAATCATTACTTCCGTTCCTATTTTCAACTTTCGTCCATAACTCCATAGATACGATCGTAAAGGTCACTCAATCGTTCTAAAGATTTTACGTTCTGCTCTGAATCTAACTCAGCAATATACCTGTAGTCGCCTGCGTTTATGATTACGAAGGAATAGTCGCGTAACGTAGTTCTGCTTTTCACGTTGACCTGACCTTTAGTCACTAAATCCCCTATTACGGTCATAAGTTCGGATAGCTTCATTTCACTCCCTTTCTACTTACAAAATGAACCAGAATTAAAGATAAATACATAGATACCCCAAAGCCAAAACTATTAAACAATAGTGCGCCCTCATGTGGTTCTGGGTTCAAAGCTTCAAAAATAAATGATAGAAAAAACGCAACAGCCATTCCAAAAAAGACAAATATCATATATTCAGAATACTTCATATTGCCTTACCGTTTCTTAAAAATTGTTTTGCGCCCCTTAGTGTTATCCGGAAATTAAAGCTTGGATAAGCTTTAATTGTTGCCCAAAAAAATCCGTCTTTAAGGCTCAAACGGTTACCTTTGATGTATATATCAGTCCCTTTTCTAAGCAAGGTCGCATTCTTTTTCCTTTCTAAAGAAATGTTTTCAGCTTTCATGTGAACGAACTCCATTTCCTCGATCCAACAAATTTGTGAGCTATCCAAAACGGAACTGTTAAATTTCTATCCTCTATTTCTATTGTTTCGATAGCAAACCTTGACATATCGGATTTTAAGAGTTTCGTTGCATATTGTTTTGCGCCGAGAAGACTCCGAGACGTTATTCCGAATACCCTTTCGTATCCATTTTGTTCTCTAAAATAAACAAAATACCTCAACCTCATGGATTCATTCTCTTCCTTTATCTCTGATGTCATCAAGATCTATGCAAAATTGATAATACATTCGGGCGGATATTTTCATGATTTCTTCTAAGTTTTTTCTTGCGGTTTGCTTGATTGATTTACCGATCGCTTGGGTGGAATCGTGATCATCGAATGTCTTTAAAACATAACGTCCACGTGCGAACTTATCTTCAATCTCCGAAGCATATGAAATTATTGCTTTGACTTTGCCGGACCACCAGTTGAGAGATCCAGGCTCAAAGTCGCCCTCTTCTCTGCTCGCAAGCTTTAATAAAGCATTTTCGCGTAATGTATCAAAATGGTTAATAAGTTGTGAATATTGTTCTTGAGGTGTTTTTTTTGAGGAATTCATTATTATTACCTTAGTATACTACACGGAAATGCAAAAAGTGATAAATTTTTTAAATTTATATCACTTTAATGTGAACATAATTGGACTTCCTCTTTTACATATTATGTCTCATTTCTGGGGATGATAAAATTTTACGCCAATCCGATCGAGATAATATGCGAGAGTTTTGATAGTTTATCTAGGATGCTTTTCTGGTAACTGGAGAGTTTTATAGGGAGAATTTTTTATTTCGCGATGATATTATTATCATCTAACAGTGATTTTACGTAGAAATTTGATTGAAGGAATGTCGTTATCTTTAAATTTCCTAAAAGTAAATAAATGACGTTCCATTTTATAAAACCAAAAACAATAGAACGCCATTTAAAAATTTTCAGTAATACTGACCGAGAGTGATTGTAACAATAGTTTTATTGTTATCTTTTTTGTTGATACATTCGCATTTGACTTGAGCCGACTGACTATAATAACCTTGATGTGCAGAAAAACCTGGGGCGGCTTTGCAACTTTTGTAAATTCCCTCGTTTACTAAACGATTACATGCTTCTTGAATTGCAGCTGCAGCATCACTTGCTTGGGAAAATATTTTTCCAGGCAATAAAATTCCGATTAAAACTAAACTTAAAAATAGCACTGTTTGAAAATATTTTTGGATCACTAAAAATTCCTCTCTTTACGAAGAAAAAAAGAGTTCACACTTTGTTGAAATTTCAAGAGAGAATCATGAATTTCAAAATAAATTTTTGAAAAATTTTTAGATATCTTTCTATTAAATGTGACTTCGGCGTAAAAAAATTTAGACGAATAAGAACTAAATGCTGTTATATAGATCGCAGCATAATAGAGTTGTTGAAAAATTAATTCTCAATCAGTTTCTGTTTCATGGAAACGGTAAATTAAAGCAGTTTTTTGATCTGAATTATGGAATTTTTCAACAACTCTAATGTTATAATTTCTTTGTAGTCTATGAAATAAGATGAGCGGGTTTATCTAAGAAAGGACTATTTTGAGTCCTATTGAGTTTGAAATAATATTCCATAGTCAATTCGTATTTTTCTGTGTGGAAAGAGTTCGAGTTTAAAAGACTTTACCGTGGAATTTTGTTGTAGTTCCCACATTTTATTTTTTATGAAAAAATTATTAATTCCTAAAAAGTAATAAGCCAAATAATAAAGAGACATATTTTGCAGGAACTACCCAAGTCACAATTTTACAAACAAATTTTAAAATTGTAGGAATTTATAACTTTTAGAAAATTTTTCTCATTTTATTACCTGGGCTAACGTTAGAATAGATTTTAAAAAAGGTAGAAAATATTTATTAAAATTTCGAAATTAATTTTCAGATTGAATACTTAAAAGTCTAAGTTCAGAAGCTTGAGTTTTGATTCTTACGATTTCTTCTTGGAGTTGTCCTGAATCTTCGTTGATTTGATTGATTTCAGAACCTAAATTTCCCATCGTCTGAACCATTTCCTTTTGTCCTAACATTTGCTCTTGAGTGGATCTGAGAATCTTTTCAGAAGTCAATTTAATTCGATTCACTTCTGAGACGAACTTTTGGATAATTGATTTTTGTTCCAGATAAAACTGATTCATCTTATCGATTCTATCTGCGGTATCTAAATTTTTCATCTTCTGATTTTCCGTTAAGTTTCCAGTTTCTGTAGAAGCAATTCTTGCTTCTTCGATAAATTGCCTGGACTGATTGACAATTTCTGAAATAGATTTGGCGTTGCTAGAAGTAAATTCTGCAAGTTTACTTACTTCATTTGCGACTACTGCAAAACCTCTTCCGGCTACACCTGCCCTTGCCGCTTCAATCGAAGCGTTTAGAGCAAGTAGATTGGTTTTATCCGCAATCTCACTCATGATTCGATTGATTTCATCTACTTTGTTAAACGAATTCGAAATGTCCATGAGGTAAGATTTTGTTTTTTCTGCAGCGATCGTTACGTTTTCCATATCTATTTTATTTTCTTTAGCAAAAACGGCGAGAGCTTCGCTTAAGGAAGCACTGTTTTTTAAGATTTCATCTAACTTTTCTGAATTTCCAACAAGTTCGCTCAAACTCAAATTTTGGGTTTCGATAGAATGAGTGGTGTTTGAAGAAGAAACGGAAAGTTCTTCGATCACTGCGTTGACTTCTTCGATGGCGGCGGCTTGAGATTCCATTTTCTCTCCGGTTCGATTGATAAATTCTGCAAATTTCCGAATTGAAGATTCTAAATTTTCAGCTGAATTTTCCAATACCTCACGATCTTGAGTAAGTTTTTTTAAGAGATGTTGAGAATCCTCGTAAAGTCTTGAACCTTCTGTAGTAAGTTTATCAAAAAGTTTCATCAAATGAAAAAGAATCACGCTGGCCGTAAACACAAAAGTAACTTTAATGATCTGGACGGAAAAGATCAGGCTACCTGGTTTTTTACCTATTTCTGGATCTTCTGTGAGAATCATACCACCTTTCCAAGCCACAAAAACCGAAGAGATGATGCCTAACGCGGAAAAAACACCAATCAAAAGAATGAATTTTTTTTCCCCTAAAAAAGACGAATAAAGCATTATATAGAAATAGATAAAGAATATGAGCATATTGGCAAGTATACCGGATGATACTTCTGGCTCAATGGAACAATCTACCATCAGAGTTAAAGAAAGAATATTCACATCAAAAAGAACTAATGTTTTCTGAAATCGAACCCCTACTTTACCAGCTCGATGAAGGAGAAATTCTAAGAGACAATAAAGTCCCATTAAAGTTGTACCGGCAACGTGTGCTATTACTTGGATGGGATGATTCGTTTTAGAAACACTGATTAGTGTAAGGGAAAAAAGAATGACCAATCCGAAACGAATTCGATTGATAACTACGGCGCCTTCTTTCCAAATTTGATGGATAGAAGATTTTTCGGATTGGATCAGATTCTGCATGAGAATACTCCTACGAAGAAGTTCATTTTGAAAGTGTGGATAAAAAAGAAAAGCAAAAACTTCGGAATAAAAAAATCTTATTTGGGAGTCATTTGTAAAAAAGTAAATTCAAAGGATGTAATATTCTCAGTACTAAATAAAAAATAAAAGAACGTCTATCTTTTCGGATATTTCCGTTCTGAAAGAATTTACAAGACTATAACGAAAAAATTTCTAATTTAAATTTTGTAACTGTATTTTTTTAAGTCAAAAATTATCTGAAACATTTTTGTCATTTAAACAGTAAACTTTATAATTTTAGAAATAAACACAACTTATAAATAAATTTTGAAAATACTTGCTAAAACAGAAAAATGTTAAAGTAAGTATTTATTTTAATTTGTAATAATAAATTTTCTTTTTATACAATATAAAAAAATTTTGAGGAAGAGAGAAGCAATTTCATTTTTGAAAGTTTTTTATAAACTTAAAATTCGAATGAGTTTAGAAACCCCTACTCTATTATTCATTCTATAAAATTTGTACTTACTTATACAAAGCTACTGATGTTTGTGGATAAATCGCCGTTAGAATTTAAACTTTCGATAACCCACTATACAATTCTCAATATAATTTCCAAGTTTACATTTTGGTTACAAAATCTATTATATAGTTTTGAATAGATCATAAAAAATTCTTATAAAATAAATTTTTATATTTTATAGAAATACTTATAAGTTTGAATAGAGTTGTTAAAAATTCTGCTTTTAAATTGGGATTTGTCTCAAAATGTATGTTACTTTTTATATGGAATCAAAGTAATACAAATTATAAGATTTACTTAATAGATCATTAAGGAATGTATGGCTTTTGGAAAAATTTAGAGGGAAAAACTTTAAGGAATTTTTATATAAAATTCAAAAAAGAATGATTAACTATCAAATCGTCGTTTGGCGATCATGAACAAAAATTAAAAATCTATTTTATAGAGTAAAATTTCAAATTTTAAAAGTTTTAAAACAAATAAAGGAAAAAGTGATGAAAATATTATTCAGTTTATTAGGAATAATTTGTGTTCTTGGTTTAGGATTTTTTGGTTTAGGGGCTTTTGCAAATCCGAAATTTGAAGGTAACATTTCTGCAACGGTAAATGCACCTGTAGAAAGGGTATTTCAACATCTGTTGAATTTGGAAGAAATTCCAAAATATAGAAAAGAAGTGATACATGTAACTCTGGAAGGAAAGAACACGAAAGGATATCCGATTTGGAAAGAAGAAGTGGATATGGGAGGATATATTCATTTCGAAATGACTGAAAGAGAAGAAAACTCTCGGGTTCGAGTAGAGATGAAAGAAAGTAGTTTTGGAATGAAAGGATCTTGGGATTATAGATTGCAGCCTGACGGAAACAAAACAAAAATTACGATTAACGAAGTTTCAGAAGTTTCCAGTATTCCGATTCGAGCGATTTTTATGATTGTTGGAAAGGATGCAAATCTCAAGAAAGAACTTGAAATTTTAAATACAGTTTTTCCTTAAAAAAATTTATTTTATTTAAAATCTTTATCGTAATTTGATTTGAATTTAAGAATCGTTCGTTATCTTGTAATATTATAGAATTTGATTTTGCAATCATGAAAAGAGAATGCAACGTTCTATAAAACTTTGGTAGATGTACAAAGTTTTTAAAAAATATAAAGCCTACGAATTACGAACCAAATTATCTTATATATTAAAAGTTCTAATTTTCAAAAGTAAATTTATGAACTTTAATATAATGTTTCTGTAATTTTCCAGAAATCGAAAATGCAACAGATTTCAAAAAATTGCTTATAACTTAAAGAAACGAGATATGCAAAAAAACAAATTTACAAAAAATACAAGCTCTTATATTAAAAAAAAATCCTAATTTCTATTCTTATATAATTCATTTTAAAAGTACATCAGAATTCTGATGCTTTTGTTATTAAAATGTTTAATCGTCGTGTTAGTTAATTTTGTCTTTCCAATATTATTTTTAAAAAAGTCTTTCTATTTTTTTATATGAATAATTAAACACCTTACTTCATTGAATTAGGCTTTTTATTTCACGTGAGTTCGGTGAAAGCGATTTATTAATGCTGCGATCCATAGAGAGTAGCATTTGAGTTTGGAAATTTTGAAGAAATTGGAGTGAAAAAAACTCATTGAAGCACTTTTTACGAAAGAGTTTCAGGTCGGAAGCTATTTT
Source organism: Leptospira noguchii serovar Panama str. CZ214 (assembly GCF_000306255.2). Classification (GTDB taxonomy): domain Bacteria; phylum Spirochaetota; class Leptospiria; order Leptospirales; family Leptospiraceae; genus Leptospira; species Leptospira noguchii. The sequence continues at coordinate 643,049 of NZ_AKWY02000034.1, read as the reverse complement.
AGCTTTGAAATATGCGAGTTGCAACGACGCCTTTAAGAAGTCGTTTCATTGAGTTTTTATTCACCCAGATTTTCTTACGCCAAACCCACGTTATTTGAATCGTTTAAACAAATTTCAATTTATAAAATGATTGTTTTATTGGCATACTTTTTGATTTCTTAAATGGTGATTTTATACAAACAATAAATTGTCAATTGAGTTTCAATTTTATGGAAATGACCTTTTCTCAATTGAAAATTTAAATTTGATCTACTTTTAACATAATTGATTTTGAGTCCTGAAATCAATTATCCTCTTTACAAATGAAACAACTTATTTCCAATATGATCATGTTCTATAAGTTTGTTATTTTATTTTGTTTCTTAAGTGATGTACTTGAAACTTATCTTATAATTTTAAAAAACACAACTCGGCGCATAACTTTAAAAATAAAATTCTTAAATTCTAATATTATTTTTTATTTTTCTAAATTATATATTACAACTTTATTATTTATAGTGACATTTACTATTGATGGGAAAGAAGCCACTCTTCCTACTTTAAAAAAAGAAGATAAAAAAACTTCTGAAAAGGAAGACGGAATTATAGTTCAAGGTAGAAAGGATAAAAGGGATTTAGAAATATTTAAAACCCCGAGTAGTATTTCCAGATTTAATGAACAGGATATTTTAGATAAGGGTATATCTAGAACCAATGATATTGATAAGCAGGTTCCAAATTTTGCAATTATAGATTCGGGCGCTCGTAACTTCACATATTATAATATTCGAGGAATGAGAAGTACTCTTTTTAGCGATCCTTCCGTTGGATTGATAGTAGATGGAGTTCCTCTTGCAGATAACGTTGCATTGAACACAGAACTATTTGCGCTGGATAGTATTGAAGTTCATAGGGGTTCTCAAGCGACTGTTTTTGCAAAAAATTTCCAAGGAGGCATAATAGAAATTAATACTAAAAAACCAAATAATATGCCTCAGGGCAAATTTACGGTCGATTGGGGAAATTATGAAAAAAAAGAATATTCTTTTTTTTATAATATGCCTCTGGTCAAAAATAAACTTTATATCGCTGTTTCCGGAAAATCCACCCAAAGAAGTGGGTATTTAAATAACGTAAGCGGATTTAATTACCCTAATAATTTAGTTTCTGATATACCGATTGAAATTCGCAAAACACATCCAGATGGACGAAGAGGAAAATCTGGAAGATTCAGATTGTTTTGGACTCCCTTAGAAAATTTAGAAGTAGATTTACAAGCAAACGCTGAAAGTTTCGATGATGGTTCTTTGAACATAGTCAATTACCTTGCTTCAAGAACAGAAAGACGAAAAAGTCTAGTAAAAGGATGTGTGGTTAGTCCGGAAGTTTGTGATAAAAATATTCGAACTTATATTAATCGTACGAAAGCAGTTCGAAAAGTGTTTTGGGATTATGAAGGTATTTCAAATACAACCGGGAAAACATATTCCAGTAATATTACTTATAAATTTCCTAAAGCGGTTTTAAAGACAATTTCTAGCATTAGAAAAATGGAAATTGATCCTTTAAGTATAGATGGAGATTTTACAAGAAGCCCGGTAATTAAATCGGAATATATAGAACATTCTACTACTAGAACCCATGAGACGAGTATAGAATCAAAAAATAAAAAAGAGCCGTTACAATTTAAAATCGGAACATTATTTTATCATAAAATATCTGACAAAGAGTTTATTCAAGAGCGTTTAATGCAAGCATATACGTATAACGTGCTTAAGGGATTAAACGCTCCCGCTAGAGAGATACATCATTCAAGAGTTGTAGATAAGTCTTTTAGCTTTTTTACTCATAATAGTTATACGTTTTGGGAAAAATTTACTCTTACCTTAGGTGCCAGGGTCGAAACTCAAAAGATTGGTATAGGTCATAGTCGTGATGCGAGAGGTGTTTTATTCGATAATCCTTATGGAGACGTAAGAATTTTATCTCCCCACTATGTTCGAAATGACTCTTATCGTTATAATGTTTCTAGAATTATTTTTGATTATAAACCTGTAGAGTCTTTGATGATTTTTATCGGTTTAAGTCGCGGATATAAAAATGGAGGATTTAGTACCGTTGTTAATCAACCATCATTAGCCGCTTTTAAACCAGAGGTTAACGATACACTAGAAGTAGGAATCAAATCTAAATATTTCAACGAAAACTTAGGAATTAATCTCGCCTACTTTTATACGGAAACTGCGGATTTCCATGTAATCAGGGCTATTTCTATAGCCGAAGCTATCAATTTAAACGCCGAAAAAGTTACAATTCGCGGGGCCGAAATGGAAGCCTATCTAAAACCTTATAAGTCGTTACAGCTCGGTTTTTTAGCAGGATATACGGAAGGGATTTTTAATAAGTTTTATGATCGGATTTTAGATACGAACTTTGATGGTAAACATGTACATTTTATTCCACAGTATGACCTAGTCAGTTATCTGCAATATCGTTCGTCGCCTGGTTTGTTTTTCAGATATGAATTTCAAGTTGTAGGTAAGATGTATTTTGCCGCAGATAATACAATTTATAGCAGCCCTTATACCATCACAAATCTGAAAATAGGATACGAAGAAGAGCGTTTGTCCGCTTATCTTTATTGTAATAACATAAATAATGAATATTACTTTACTTCTTATATAGACGGGACATTTCAAGCGGTCCCAGGAGCACCACGGACTTATGGATTCATTGTAAATTACAAAATATAAATTAAGTTTAAGGAGATTTAAATTCAATGAGAAAAATGATAAGAGTAGTCTTAGCGATTGTTTTGATGATAGCTAATCTAGCTTTTTGTAAACAAGAAGATAATGTGAATGTAAACGATATTCTTGGGATTTTACTTTTAAAACAAAATTCACAGAGTGAGGGACAAAGTTTAGGACTTACGATTATGTTTAGTACTAGGTTTAAAAAACCAAATGGAGAAATCCTTTCTTGCCATGAATGGACAAAGGCATTTTTTGATAAAAAAGCACTTTGGAATCAATCTGCTCAAAATTTTGTAAAGAGAATGAAAGAAGTATATGACTATGATATGGCTTACGATATTATCGATGGTCCTTGTGTAGTTCCTAATAAGGTGGCTGCTTGTAACTACGAAGGTTTTATGGGTATTAACGAGCCTGTACCAAATGTATATTCCTATGCTGGAGAAAGAGAATATTTTGTACCTATTTGGAATTCATATAATTTTGATTTCGGAAATAGTAGCTCTGGAAAAGAGCTTTGTAATAATCTTCAGAGTTTTGGACATGCAACTCATTATAAATGTTTGGCACCAGGACAGTGTTGGGAATAAAAGTAATTTAAATTATATATAATTTAGAAAATTATAATTTAAATATTTTTTTGAATAATTGAAGTGAATCTATTTTCCTTGAGGTTAAGTGATAAATATTGTAGTCGTCTCTATGGTTTTTATTTTGCCCCAAGGAAATAAAGATTTGAAGCAATATTTAGAGTAAAGTCTGATTTATTGTAGATAAAAAAGAAAAGAGTTTCCTTTTAAATGAATTTCAAAAAGCAAATTTGTTTATTGTGAATTATCTGATTCCCTTAAGCTATCGAATCATATTAGAATTTTAGGAAATTCCTTTCTTTAAAAATGAACATAGATTTGTTTTTAATTTCAGTAAGTGGTAATCAATCTTGACGATTATTAATAATTTCCGGAACGGTTACAAAACTATATCCTTTAGAAATCATTTCTTGGATAAAATCGGGAAGAATATAAATCAGTTTTTCCGATTGTCTAGGAGAACCTAAATGCATCAAAATGATAGCTCCGTTCATACCATTTTTATCTGCTTCTTCCCAACGGTATAGAAAATCGAGAGTTTCCGCTTTGGTTTTATAGTTTGGATTGGGTACGATTCTGGTTTTTCCGGTCTGAGGATCTTTTTTATAAATAAATTTCTTATATACAAAATCTGGAATATCTAAAGAACCTTCCGAGTTGTTGCTCCAAAAGATATGATGTGTGTAACCTAGTTTTCCGAAGGTTTGTATGACCAAAGGATCAAACCCTCCGTAGGGAAGTCTGTAGTATTTAGTCAATGGTTTGCCAGTAATAGATTCAAATTTTTCCTCTACCATTCTCATTTCTTGTTGTAGAAAATTTGCATCTGGAATTTCGTTGGAAACGTAACTCAATAACGCTCTTCTACGAAGAGAAGTTTCATATAAACTTTTTGGAATATTATAATGACTCCAAGTATGATTTCCAAAAACGACTCTGTTTCCTAATTCTGATAATTTTTTTAAATAGTATAAATTAGTATTACTAAAAAAAGAACCGTTTTTAAGAGCCGGATTTTCATTTGAAACGAACAAAGTGATTTTAATCGGAAATTGGGAAAGATATTCGTAGATCAGTTTTAAGTCTTCTCCAGTTCCAAGATCAAATGTAAGTGCAATTTCTTTAAAACGTGTATCTCCCCGATTGATGTTTTTTCCAATTTCTGAACCCGCAAGTGTTTCTAAATTTGTTTTGTTTGCTGCAACCTGATCGGATAGATCTCCATCTAGAACTGAATCATAAAGATCCGATTTGAATTTCAGAAGTTCTTCTTCTTTTTGTTGTTCTTCAAGACGAAGAGAGGTTAATGTTTCTTCCAAATTAGTAATGTGAAGAGTTTGTTTTTCTACGGTAGCTTCTAATTTGAAGATTTTGTTGGTTAGAGTAAGCGCGGAGACAGTGCCTAAAAATGTAAAAAAACCAATCGAAAAAATAATACGAATCGTTTTGAATTTTCGTTCAATTACCTCGGACTCAATTCCGTTTTTTTTAATTTCAGAAATAGTTTTGGAAAGTTCCGATGATTCTTCTTCACTTAACATAAAGATTTGATTGAAAGAAGGAATTTTGAATTCTTCAAATCATTTTTAGGAAATAATTTTTAAAAATTTCCCTTTTTTTCCCTGTCTTACTAAGTATTCTTTTCCTTTTTGAATCGAAAGTTTTTCGTCGGTGATCTTGTCTTCAGAAAGATAAAGTCCTCCCGATTTGATCAGTCTTCTTCCTTCAGAAACAGAAGGTAAAAAAGAAAGTTTACTTAATACCCAGACTAATAAAGGTTCTGGAGTTTCTGCAAAAAATTCTTCCCCTAATTTGATTTCTTTTACGTCATCCGGAACTGCTCTAGATTTAGGGTTGTGAATTTTTTTCCATTCCTGAATTGCTTCTTCGTTTTCAGAAGTAGATGAAAATTGATCCATGATTAATTTTGCAAGTTCTGTTTTTACTTCTTTTGGATGAAGTTCTTTTTTCGCCATCCCATTCTTTCGATTTTCGATTTCAGGCAGAGGAAGATCGGTTAAAAGTTCGAAATAGTTCCACATCAGATCGTCGCTGATCGACATGAGTTTTCCAAACATATCGATCGGAGTTTCAGTGATTCCTACGTAGTTTCCAAGAGATTTGGACATTTTTTTAGATCCGTCCAGTCCCACAAGTAACGGAAGAGTCAAAACACACTGTGCCTCTTTTCCGTATTCTCTTTGTAAGTCTCTTCCTACGAGAAGATTGAATTTCTGGTCGGTTCCGCCTAACTCTACGTCGCATTCCATTGCTACAGAATCGTAACCTTGTACGAGAGGATATAAGAATTCTATCATGGAGATGGGTTGCCCCGCTTTGTAACGTTTGCTGAAATCGTCTCTTTCAAGCATTCTAGCAACGTTATATTTAGAGCTAAGAACTAAAACGTCTTCGAAATTCATTTTAGAACACCAATTTGAATTGTAGATAATTTTGGTTTTAACCGGGTCTAAAACTTTAAAGACTTGGTTTTGATAGGTTTTTGAATTTTCTAGAACCTCTTCTTTGGAAAGTCTTTTTCTGGTTTCAGACTTTCCAGTAGGATCTCCGATCATTGCGGTAAAGTCTCCTAGTAAAAAAGAAACTTCATGACCCAAGTCTTGAAAATGTTTTAATTTTTTGAGCTGAACAAAATGGCCTAAATGAAGATCGGGAGCGGTCGGATCAAAACCAGCTTTGATTTTAAGAGTTTTTTTCTTTTGAAGTTTGGATTTTAATTCCTCTTCGCTAATTAGATCAACGGTGCCGCGACGGATGATTTCGATTTGTTTTTGAATGTCCATGAAAGAAAATCTGGATTGAATTGTGAAACTTAATGCAAATTTGTAGGGAGAAAGAAACCTGTAAAGCAGGAAGAGTTCTCAAAATGGAAAAACAAAAACGAGTCGAACAAATTTCAAAACTACAAAAAGAATCCTTTGATATTTTAGTAATCGGAGGTGGATCTACAGGTGCCGGAGCTGCTTTCGATGCGGCAAAAAGAGGTTATAAAACGGCTCTGATTGAAAAAAAAGATTTTGCTTCGGGAACCTCTTCCCGTTCCACCAAACTGATTCATGGCGGAGTGCGCTATCTGGCTCAGTTTCATTTTAAATTGATTCATGAGGCTCTAACAGAAAGACAAAGACTTTTGGAAAACGTCCCTCATTTAGTCAAACCTCTTAAGTTCGTTCTGCCCGCATATCGATTTTACGAAAGACCATATTACGGAATTGGTCTTACTCTTTATGATCTTTTGGCTTCTAAAGGAAAACTTCCTTTTCATAAAACGGTTTCTAAATCCGAAGCGGTTTCCGAATTTGAGGCAATTAAAAAGGACGGTCTATTTGGCGGAATAACCTATTACGACGCTCAGTTTAATGATTCTCGTTTGAATGTTCTTCTTGCAAGATCTGCTCAACAAGAAGGAGCCGTAGTTGCCAATCGAGTCGAACTCGTTTCCTTTATCAAAAAGAATGGAAAAATTGTAGGGGCCAATCTCAAAGATTTAGAGACAGAAAAAAATTTTCCGGTTTATGCAAAGGTAATTGCAAATACGACCGGAATTTGGGTGGATCACATTCGTAAGTTAGACGACCCAAGGACGTTTAACGTGCTTTCTCCCAGTCAAGGGATTCATTTAGTATTCTCTAAAGAAAAAGTTCCTTGTAAGTCTGCTATGATCATCCCGAAAACAAAGGACGGACGAGTAGTGTTTATCATTCCTTGGGAAGATCGCGTAATTCTTGGAACTACGGATACTCCGATTGAAAATCCTGGAGAAGAACCACTTCCAATAGGAAATGAGGTTCAATTTTTATTAGATACTGGAAACGAATATTTAGAAAATCCAGTCACTCAAAAAGACATTCTTTCTGTGTTTGTAGGAATTCGTCCTTTGATTTCACCAGAAGGAAATCAGGATACTAAAAATATTTCGAGAGAGGAAGTGATTTTAGTTTCTAACTCGGGCCTTGTTACTATGGGTGGAGGAAAATGGTCTACATATAGGAAGATGGCTGAGGATTTGGTGGATAGGCTCATTCAAGTTGGAAATTTAGAAATTAAAGAAGAATGTTCTACTAAATTTTATACTTATCCCGGAGCTGCAAACTATTCGGAATCTCTTTATCAGGAAATCGAAAAAACGTATAAGATCGATACTGTTTTTGCAAAAAGACTTCAAAATTATTATGGAACGGAGGTTTTCGAAGTTTTAGGTAAAAAACCAAAACTTTTAGGAAAGGGAATTCCGTATTTTGAAGAAGAAGTTGTATTTGCGGTTAACGAAGAATTTGCGTTAGGCGTCACCGATGTTCTTGCAAGAAGATTTAGGATTCTATTTGTAGATCTAACTCTAACGCAAAAAATGGTTGCTCCTGTAGCAACTATTCTTGCTAAAAAGTTGAAATGGAAAGAAAAGACAAAAAAGTCGGAAGAAACGGCTGTGATCGATTTGATCGAGAGTTTAAGAAAGTCTTATCGATGAGAATTTGTCGGAACATCGATGGATTTTTTGTGAAACTAAAATGAGCCCCACCCGCGTTTGGGTGGAGGTGGTGGGAAAAAATTCCGGCAAATTCTCCTATATCAGAAAATTCTAATTCTCGCAAGAAGAATTTGCACGCGTCTTTTGGTCGGAACTCCGACAACTTTTTAATAAAACCGCAATCAATCTTTTTTTTAAGTTCAATGCAAACCCGCTAAGGTCCGCCACTTGCACATCGCCGGATATTGATCTTCATCTACACCCTCGTCCGCTTCAATAGCCATATAACATACAAATCGATAACAAACAAGGATTTGGTTTTGTGTCAAGTTGAGATCCTTTGCATAAGCAGCAACATCGAACGTTTCACCGTAACCTTTGCCGACATCGCGAGGAGCCACAGACGGTAGGAGGATCCAATAAGCGCGCTGAGGAGTGTCGCTCATGTTTTTGTAATCATTGAAATTGAGAGCAAACATCATAACTGCGGGTAAATAATAACGAAGACCTTCGGAATCGAGGTAAGTTAGGAATTCAGGATGATTTGCAAGATGCTCCGTTGGCACATCGCGCCAGTGAACGTCAGGATCTTTTTTTCGAGCCGCAAGGCATTCTTCTTTGCTCAGATAATCGTCTTCTGCCACCGCCTCGTGAAGCGTTACGCCGTTCCCGCGAACTACGTTTTCAAATGCGAAATCGATTAGAATACGCAACACTTCAACAGGAATTAAGTCTTTTCGAAACTCATCGCGAAAATCAGGAGTCGTATCGATAAAGAAGTGGTTGAGGTCTTGCAACGCTTTCGATCGATCCCCTTTGTTAAAAGCTTCGGCGATACGTTGTTCGACGATTTTCTTAAAATCATCTTGTGAAATAGAGTTTACTACCCAATAACCTCGTTTTCCTTCTAAGGGAATACCAAGTCGAATTGCACCTTCTTCTGAAATAAGATTTATTGCGAAAAAAGTACAATGTCCCTTCCCTTGTGGAATGTCTGGAAAACGCAGTAAGAAAGAACAATGCGCCTCTTTCCCAGGGTCTAGAGATTCCTTGGAAGCGGGTAATTCTTGTAGATAAAACCATTCAATTTGATACCGAGTCATTGCGAAATTTAATATCGATTCCTAACTCGTTAAAAATAGCTTTTAATTAAGAAAAGCCACAGAAGCGCTGTCCAGAACCAAAACATAGGAATATACAAAAAATATAATATTCCCTTCGACCATCCTCTTTTTTTAAGAGAATGAAATAGAATTGCACCAAAAATAAAACCCAAAGGCCATAACAAGCTTGCATACATTGCTACAAGCCAGACGTTATCTCCGTGTAAGGAATCTGGGTGTGGAAACAAAGATTGTGAAATCGGAAATACCAAATAGTACAATCCAAGTCCCATCGTTCCCAAACTGAAAAATCCTATAAATTCAAAAAAGAAAAAAGGGATAAAACCAAATTTAGTTAGAAATTGCCACATAGTTACCTGATCCTATATTTAAATTTTTCGTTAGGAACAACCGTAGAAATTGGCAAAGTATATAAAAATGATGTTAATGTCCGTTGTAGGAGTTCCGACAAAATCAACCGTCAATATAGTCTTTTAATTTCTTGGAACGAGAAGGATGTCTCAGTCTCCTAAGGGCCTTCGCTTCGATTTGACGAATTCTTTCTCTTGTAACTTTAAATTGATAACCTACTTCTTCTAAAGTTTGAGGATAGCCGTCGTCCAAACCGAAACGCATACGGATTACTTTTTGTTCTCGAGCCGGAAGAGTATGTAACACTTGACGAATTTGTTCTGCTAAAATGCTAGAAGCTGCAGCATTCACAGGAGTTTCTACTTCCGTATCCGGAATAAAATCTCCTAGTTCTGAGTCTTCTTCGGAGCCCACAGGAATTTCCAGAGAAATTGGTTCTCTGGCAACGTTCTTAACCATTTTCACTTTTTGAACAGGCCAACCGAGTCTTTCCGCAATCTCTTCGTTATTTGGATCGCGCCCGAATTCTTGAATAAACAATCTAGTTTCACGAATTACCTTATTGACTTGTTCGATCATGTGAACTGGAACTCGGATCGTTCTTGCTTGATCGGAAATGGCGCGTGTGATTGCCTGACGGATCCACCAAGTTGCGTATGTGGAAAATTTATAACCTTTTTTATACTCGAATTTATCCACCGCTTTGATAAGTCCAATGTTTCCTTCTTGGATCAAATCGAAGAAGTGCATACCACGATTCGCATAACGTTTTGCGATGGAAACTACGAGTCTAAGATTTGCTTTGACCAGTTCTTTTTTTGCTTGGGAGATTTCTCTTTCTCCTTTGATGATTTTTTCGCCCCAATCTTTGATTTCTTGAACCGTAGAACCTGCTTCCTGTTCCATACGACGAAGTTTTCTTTCATTGTTTCGGATGTCCTTAATGACTTCTCGAACTTCGTCTATGTTGACGCCCATCTTAACTTCGATGTCGTCTAACTTTTCATTCTTTTCGATAAATCGGTTAAACGCCTTAATGTCTCGGACATCTTGACCATATTGAGCTTTGATCTTTAAAAAATGACGATCTATTTCCTTGATTCTAAAAACCATGGATTTGATCTTTTGAGAAATTTTTTGAATTTCTTTTTGAGAAACTCCAAGTTCTCGGATTGCGTTGTATATGATTTCTGTAGAAGCGTCTATCTTCTCTTTAAATTCCTTATACTTTTTAGAAGTTTCAGAATACTTTCTGATTTTAGAAATTGCTTCTTGAAGGACCTTCTCCTGTTCTTGGATGACTAAAATGTTTTTAAAAAATAATTCTTCTAGTTTATGAGCTTCTTCTGCGTTGAGAGCATACATTTTATCGACTCGAATCAGATCATAAACTTTGATCTTCTTACTTCGAATCTTAGGTAAAAGTTTAATATAATTTGCTCTGAGAATGGAGGAACTTAAAATCGTCTCTTCAATGATCTTTTCTCCCTTCTCAATTCTTTTTGCGAGAAAAACCTCTGTTTCGCCGGAAATTAAACTTACCTTACCAATTTCTCTTAAATAAAGTTTGATCGGATCTTCGGAACCGCTTGTAGAAGCGGAGGATTCTTTTTTCTTTCTAGCTGGTTTAGAATCGTCTTTAGGAACGAGAGTGGAAGCGGGTTCCAGAGTGTTTCTGGTATATTCTTCTACGATTTCGATTCCCATCTCGTGCAGTAGTGTAAAAAAGTCGTCTATCTTTTCCGAGTTCAGAATTTTATCGGGAAGTATTTCGTTAATATCATCGTAAGAAACTTCACCGTTTGCCTTTCCGAGGGAAATAATTTTCTGAACCTCGGGCATACTTTGTAGATTTTCCATTCGAACCCCTCTAAATTTATGTGGTTGATTGACTCCGGATATGTTCCAGAATCTTTTCTTTTTCTTTACGGTAAAAACTCAGTTCCGTAAATATTTCGGGCGTAAAAAAACGTTCTCTTTTTTGATCGAGTTCCCGAATTTTTTCATCAATTCTAAACTTCTTCTGTTGTAACAAAAGAATTCTAAAAACCTTATGTAGTTCTCCTGGTTCTGTTTTTTCAGAATCTTCTTCTAAAAGATAAGGAGCCAGAATTTGTTTTAGATCTTCTGGAAGTTCAGAGGTTAAAATCCCTACTGGAGAAATTTCCTCTTCTCCCGTGTAGATTGTGTATAAATAATCCCAAAGATAAGAACTTGCAATGTCCATGAATTCCATCGAAGAAATTTCTTCCGAATAGGAAAACAATCCAGTATGTTTTACGAGCATAGAAACGATCTTTCTTTCACAATCTAAAGCCGGACCAGAGATTTCCTGAACTTCTTTTAAGTTAGAACTAGTATCGGCATTGGAAGGTCCATTCTTTGCACTGGTTCCGCCTTTAAAATCTCTAAGAACCGCCTCCATACTGATTCCGAGTTTATTAGCACCCAATCCGAGCAAGAATTGTTTGTCCGTTTCCCGGCCTAGGGTTTGGATGAAGGAATATAAATTTTGAAGTGACTTTCTTTTTTTTTCCGGCAGCGTGCGGGAATCTGCATTTTCCAGCAGTTCTTCTACAACAAATTCGGAACCCTGAATTCGATCGGAAAGTATTTCGTGTAATTCCGGTCTGGTAAGTGATTTAGATAGATCGAAAGGATCTTTTTCTTCTGGAAGTAAAACGATGGAACATTCCATTCCTTCTTTTAGACAAATTTCGGCGGCTCTTAAAGCGCCTTTCTTACCTGCTATATCCCCGTCCAAAACGAAAACGATCCGTTCCGCAAATTTTTTAAGAGTTCGAATATGATTTTCAGTAATTGCGGTTCCCATAGAAGCGATTACGTTTTCATAACCTCTCCTAACCAGCCCGATTACGTCTAGATAACCTTCGACGAGCATAGCTTCCCCCGTTTTACGAACTCCTTCTCTGGCTTTAAAAAAATTATAAAACGTTCTACTTTTATCAAAAATCAACGAGGCTTGGCTATTGATATACTTTGCTTCCTTTCCCGGACCTAAAATTCTTCCTGAAAATGCTACCGTTCTGCCGGAAAGATCCAATACTGGAAACATAATTCTGTCCCGGAAAAAATCGTAAGGACGTCCATTTCCGGCCTCTTTTTCTCTAAGAAGCCCTAGTTGAATTGCTCCCGAGATTTCTTCCTTAGTCTTTAACACTTCTTTGGCGAGTGTATCAAAACCTTCAGGGGCATAACCTAAACCGAATAAACGAATTTCTGAATCTTCTATTTCTCTGGACTTAAGATAATCGAGTGCGTTTTTACCTGTAGGAGTATGTAACAGGTGTTGGTAATATTCAGAAACCTTTAAATTTATTTTATAAAGAAAGTCTGAAAATTCAGAATTTTTAGAACTTTTTTCTTCAAGTGGAATTCCAGAATATTCGGAGAGAATTTCCAGAGATCTGGAAAAATCCACTCGTTCGTAACTCATTACAAAACGAATGAGATCTCCGGATGCCTTACATCCGAAGCAGTAATAAAATTGTTTTTCTGCGGAAACGTTAAAAGAAGGAGATTTTTCTTGGTGAAATGGACAAAGGCCTATAAAATTTTTGCCACGTTTTTTAAGAGGAATAAAACGAGATATATAGGACTCGATGGGAACTTCCCGGTGAATTCGATCGATGAAATCCTTTTTGTTGGACAACGGGGGCTCACTTAGTACTCAGGAAAGCCTGGATTTAACGATTGCCGAAACTTTAGTACCGTCGATACTTTTTCCTTTGAACGCGGCCATAACTCGCCCCATCACTTTTCCTATATCTTTTGCGGTTGGCTGTAATTCTGCAAAAATTTGATCGATGGTTGCAATCATCTCAGATTCTGGAATTTCAGGAGGAAGATATTCTTTTAGAACGGAAGCTTCACCTTCTTCTTGAGCCAAAAGATCGGCTCTTCCCGCTTTTTGATACATTTGAATCGCATCTAAACGTTTTGCGTATGCTTTTTTAATCACGGAAACTACTTGATCGTCCGCAAGTTCTTTCGCTCCGGTTTTAGTCAATTCATATTGAATATCCGATTTGAGAAGCCGAAGCGTAGAAAGATGAGGTTCTTTCTTTGCTTTCATCGCTTCTTTTAGATCATCGTTGATTTTTATCTGCAAGGACATAGGTTTTTTAGATTCGAGCGGAATCAATCGATTCCAAGTTTGATGAAGTCAAAAATTAAGCTTTGTCTTTTTTAGAGAAAAGGCGTTTTTTCTTTTCTGCTTTTCTTTTTGCGGATTCGATCGCTTTTTTCTTTTTAATACTTGGTTTTTCGAAGTATTCTCTGCGTTTGATTTCGCTCATAATTCCTGCGTTTGCGCAGTCACGTTTGAAACGTTTTAGAGCAGATTCAATCGATTCTCCGTCTTTTACAATAATTCCTACCATTCGATTTTTAGGTTCCTTTGTTTTAGTTGCAATTCTCCAAGTGAGCACTTGGAGACAAAATACGTGAAAAAATAACTATCCAATTTCTTATGTAGAAATAAATAGACAAGATACACGATACCAGAAAAAGGGAGGATTCTGTCAAGGGTTTTACGACAAAATCTCAAAAAGACATTTAGGCAGCAAAAAATTCCGCTTTTTGAATCTCCGAAATTTCAATTTCTGCCACAATTCCCGATTTTCCATTTTTAATGACTACATCTCCGTTCAATCTTCTGTTTTTATCTAGTTCGATTACAGTTCCATTTTTAAGATGAAGTACGATGTCGATTCCTCTGTAATCAATGTACCGAGCCAGGGTTTTTTTGAATTTTTCCGTTTGATCCATTCTGATTTCCTCGTGAAAATTTACGGTACAAATGTTCATTCTCTGAAGAATTTTTTATAAAAGATTATTTTTCTGTGCGGTTTATTTACCTCAAAATTCACACTACTTTTATTATCTTAAGAATAGTATTCAAAAATTAAGATCTATATATTTTGCATACTTTCATTTTCGTAGTAATTTCCACACACTATTTTACTTAGAATTATAGTAAGACAAATCTCTATCGCAAAAACCGTTTAAATGCAAAATATTAAATGGTTCTATTATACCTCTTCTTTTCAAGAATTTAGATGGTTTTACAACTTTACTAAAAGATTAAGTTTCTCAAAGAAAACAATTAGATGCTAAAATATCGATTCTAATTCGTTTAACAAATGTCAGGTACTTTTGAAAGAAACGAGCAATTGTTTCCAAATTGGTTCGATTGAATCGATCGGAGAATCCAATTCCATAAATTGAATTTCATAATCTACAATGAGATGGTTTACTTGAAATACTACTTCATTAAATCTTCCTTGTACAACTTCAATTTTACAATCCGGAGACAAGGTAAGCATCGATCTAGAATTGACTACGTATAGTTTATCATATGGACGAAGATGAGCTTGTATGATGAGTTTAAGCTCTTTCATGATTTCGCCGGATTTTTGTTCTCCTAGAAGTTTAAAATAAGAATATAAATCCTGAAAATAAAAATGAGTGATTACAATTTCGTTACTCAAAGAATTTCGAATATCTCTAATGATTTGATCTGAAAATTCCTCAAATGGATCTTCCGTAATTTTATACTTGTGTGTGATCGGTTTGATTGAGGATTCCATCCTTAACTCCTTTCTTCCTTACAAATATCGGATAAGAATCTTCTAAAAAATCGTAAGATTCTTTTGAGTTTTCATTTTTGGACTTTTTTACAGAATCTTTTCGCTTGAATTCGCAGGCTCACAAAAAAACTCTGTTGAAATCATTTTCTTAGAGGAATCTATGTCTGTTCATCCTACACAAACATTGAGTCTTTCTCAATATTTAATCGAGGAACAACTCAAATTACCCCAGGCCACTGGAGATTTTACCGCTTTGATGAGTCATTTGGTTTATGCGGCTAAAATTGTTTCCAGAGAGGTTCGAAAAGCGGGGCTTTTAGAAAATATTTTAGGCGCTACGGAAATTGTCAACGTTCAAGGGGAAACCCAGATGAAATTGGACGAGTATGCAGATAAGGTTTTTAATCATACACTGACACGTTCGGGCCATCTTTGTATTTTAGGAAGTGAAGAACACGAAGAAACCGTTCCAGTTCCAAACGGATATAAAATCGGCAAGTATACAATTGCAATCGATCCGTTAGACGGTTCTTCTAACATAGACGCGAATGTTTCTATTGGTACTATTTTTTCTGTTCATTTGAGAAAAAGTCCTGGTGGAACCCCGGGAACGTTAAGCGATCTTTTACAACAAGGTTCCGGACAAAGAGCCGCGGGTTACATTTTATACGGATCTTCTACGATGCTTGTTCTTTGTACCGGCAAAGGAGTTTCCGGATTTACGTTAGACCCTTCTTGCGGTGAATTTATACTTTCTCATCCGGATATGCAAATTCCGGAAACGGGTGGAATTTATTCCATCAATGAAGGAAACTATAACTATTGGTCTGACGAAGTAAAAAATTATATCCGTGACATCAAATCGATTGAAGGAGGTAGAAAACCTCAATCAGGTAGATACATTGGTTCCTTAGTTGCAGACTTTCATAGGAATCTTCTAAAAGGAGGGATTTTTCTTTATCCAAACGATACTAAGTCTACAAAATATCCGAACGGTAAATTAAGACTTCTTTATGAAGCAGCTCCTATGGCTTTTATCGCGGAACAGGCGGGTGGTATGGCTGTGACTGTTTATGGGGAGAGAATTTTGGATCTTACTCCTAAAGAACTTCATGAGCGTACGACCTTAGTTGTGGGAAGTAAAAAGGAAGTGGAACACTTCTTAAAGTTTGCCCCTAAAAAATCTTAATCTGAAATGAAAAACATTCTTGATACGTTATATGAAATTGTTCGGGAATGTTTTCTTTAACATTCTATTATTTGCAAATATAATTAATTTATAAAAATGTCATCATTTTTTGAGTGAGGCAATAATCATTAAAGTTGTTGGAAAATTCATTCTCCATCTGTTTCTGTTTTATAGAAACGGTCAACTGAAGCAGTTTTGTTAATTGCCACTATGGGATTTTTCAACAACTCTATTGAACACTTGGGTCGAAGATAGGAATTCTCAGATAAAAACGAGTGTATCTTCCCGGCTCACTTTCAAAATTTAAGTTTCCTCCGTGTTCTTTTGCAATTCCTAAACTAACCGACAAACCAAGTCCAGTTCCTTTGTCAGCAGACTTAGTAGTGAAAAAAGTTTTAAATACAGATTCTTGAATGTCGATCGGAATTCCTGTGCCAAAGTCTTGAACCGAAAATTCAGCGTATTTTTTATGATTTTCTTCTACGATAGAATTTTCTAAAATGATTCTTTTTTCAGAATCATATTCTGGATACTTTTGGTTTAAACTGTCCACAGCGTTATTGACTAGGTTCAAAAGAATTTGAAGAATCTGTCCTTCTCTACATTGAATCGAATATCCCGGTTCTACGTTTTTCCAAGAAGCGTCTATCCGATTCATTTTAAAAATTTGTTGTGTAATTGATTCCAGTTTTACAAGTATTTCGCCCACTTCTACCGGATAAAGTGAACCCTTATCGTCTCTGGAAAATCGAAGAAGGTTTTTCATAATGGTAGAAATTCGTGCACTTTCGTCCCGAATTTTCGAAGCTAATTGTCTCGCCTTGTCCGAATCTACTTCCCCTCTTGCTATCATTGCTGCATATTCTGAAATTGCAATCAATGGATTGTTGATCTCATGTGCCATTGTTCCGGCCATCACTCCCATTGCCTCGAGTTTTTGACTTTGTCTGAGTTGTTCTTCTAATTCGTATCTTTCTTTTTCAGCCTTAATTCGTAATTCATGATCTTCTAATTCATGTAAGGCTCTTTGTACTGCAGGAAGAAGTTTTTCGATTTTATCTTTCAGTACGTAATCAGTAGCACCCATCGTAAGTGTTTGTATGGCTGCTTCTTCTCCATAAGTACCCGAAACGAATATGAATGGTGTTGTAGGACAGATTTTTTTAGCCAACTTCAAGGCGGAAAATCCGTCGTATTTTGGAAGACTAAAATCGGATAGAATTAGATGAGGTTTTTGATCCAAGATTGCCTGCAAAAATCCTTCTGAATCGCTTACATGAATGGGATAATAATCGATCTTGGCTCGATTTAATTGTCTTTGAATCAATTCTAAATCGACTAAAGAATCTTCTAAAAACAGGAATTTCCATCTATTCATTTGTGCTGTACCCACTTTCTATATTTTTATGACGCTTTTTTAAACCTTTTCGTTTCTTGAAAGTTTAGGAAGAGTGAATGAAAATTTAGAGCCTTTGTTTACTTCCCCTTCTGCAAATACTTGGCCTCCATGACGCTGTACAATTCTAGCTACGATCGCTAAACCTACTCCGGTTCCTTCAAATTCTTCTTGTGTGTGAAGTCTTTGAAATACTTTGAACAATTTATTTGAATAAGCCTTATTAAAACCAACACCGTTATCTTCTATGAAATAGTTGTTAAATCCGTTTGTTTCTTCGCAGCCGATCTTGATAAATGGAACTTCTTTCGTAGAAGAATATTTGACTGCATTTGAAATCAAGTTCATCCATACCTGTTTGAGAGCGGCTCCGTTTGCAAGTGCGTTTGGCAATTTGTCCACTTGAAACGAATAATTTTTTTTAGGATAATTTTGAAGAACAGTTGTAATTACTTCTTGTACCATTTTGTTCATCTCTACAACTCTACTTGGCAGATCTATTTTTGAAACCTTATGAAAATTCAAAAGATCTTGGATAAGATGATTCATATAGATTACGTTTTTATGTACAATCTTAAGTAATCTCAGAGGTTCCGAATCCATCTTTTCAGAAAAATCTTCTAAAACGATTTGGAGAAAACCTTCGATTCCTAATATAGGAGCTCTAAGATCGTGTGATACTGAATAGCTGAAAGATTCCATATCTGCATTTGCGTTTTCCAAGGTTTCGATCGCTTTTTTCAGAATGGAAAAATTATGAACTTTTACGTTCAATTCTTCGGGAGTAAAAGGTTTAATTAAATAATCATGAGCTCCTTCCTGAAGTAGTTTGATTCTGAAGTTCTGATCCGACTTCGCGCTTAAAAAAAGTATATAGGTGTTTGAAAGTTCCGGAATTTTTTTGATTTCTTTTAACATCTGATCCCCACTCATCACAGGCATCATAATATCTGTGACGATAATATCCGGTTTTTCAAGAATCGCCTTTTCCAAACCTTGTTTTCCATCCACCGCCACAGAAAGATTGAAATCATCGCATAACGTGTTAAAAATATATTTCCGCATTTCTACGTTATCTTCTACGATTAGAACCTTAGAACGATTGTAAGAATTGGATAATTCTTTTGTCTCGACTGTATTCTTTTTTAATTCGTTGATACTACTCGTTAAAGCGGGAAGAAATTCTTCCGTTTCGGCCGATTGTTCTGTCTCTTCTATATGAATAGATGCATAAATTGGAATTTGCACTTTAAAAAGGGCTCCTCCTAAAAGAGAATCAAAAACTCCGACAGAACCCAAATGTAGATCTACGAACTCTTTTACAATGGCAAGCCCGAGTCCGGTTCCTCCGAATGAACGGGAATCTCCCTCTTCTACCTGTCTGAATTTTTCGAAGATCTGATCTCTTAAATGTATTGGAATTCCGGGGCCGTTGTCTGCTACATAAATAGAAGCCATCGCACCTTCCGTTTTTAACGCACAATGGATCTTGCCTGAATCTGGAACAAATTTAAAAGCGTTTGATATAAGATTCAAAATGATACGTTCTACTTTAGAAATGTCTATTTGAATCGGAAAATTTTCGGGAATCGTCAAAACAAAATCTATATTTCTTTCTTTTGCTATGGAATCGAAATGGGACGCAATATATCGAATGACTTCGGAAAGATTTGCATTCGAATATTTTAATGTCATTTTTCCGGCTTCTAGTTTGGAAAGATCTAAAAGGTCGTTTACGTGTTTCAACAAAGTGTAAGAATTTCTTTCTATCGTTTCCAAAAATGCTCTTTGTGTAGAATTGATTCCTTGATCCTTGAGTAATGTTCTAGTTGGACCAAGTATCAATGTTAAAGGTGTTCTGAGTTCATGGCTCACGTTTGCAAAGAACTGTGATTTTAATTGATCTATGTTGAATAAACGTTGATATACTTCTTGGATTTCCCTTTCCCTTTCAGTTAATTCTTCGTTGAGTCTGAGAAGTTCTTTGTTGCTTTTTTGAATCTCTTGAGCCCTTTAATAAATTTCGGTTTCCATAGATACGGTTAGATTTTTAAGTTCTTCTGTAATTTTGTTTTGTTCTTTTCCTTTGTTTTTAAGCTGAACAAACTCTGTGACTTCTTCTGCTCTATGGACGATGTATATGACTTCTCTTTTTTCGTTTAGAATCGGTGAATTCATAGGGCTCCAATATTTTTCTTCAAATTCTTCTGATTCTGGTCGCCTAACGTCGTATTTTTGAACAGCCATTGTATTCGGAATTTTTTCTTTTAAAACGAATGCAAGAGAGGCATATAAATTGCCCACACCATCCGCATTTGGGTCCGAAGGATTGTCAGGGAAAACTTCGAAAATTCCTCTGCCTAAAATTTCGTCCCGTTTTGTATTGGTGGCTTTTAAATACGAGTCGCTTACCGCGGCGATCCTAAGATCTGGAAAGAGAATGAGGTAAAGCCCAGGAAGAGACTCGAAAATGAGCCGGTATTCATTGTGTTTTAAATCGATTGAATTTATCATAAATTTCTAATTATGCTTTGAAATCGTGTCAAAGATATTGTTTACTTTGATTTCAAGTTGCAAGACATAAAAGTAACAGAATATAAATAGAATTTCAAATTCTTTTTACGAAATTTATAGCTAGATTCGTTTTAATAAAAAAGTGTAACATAATTATTTAAAAAGAAATCGATTTTTCTAAAATAAAAAATGAATCTCTATTTATTCAGTTAGATGTGCTTTTTAGAAGGAATTTATCGTCAAAAATCCAAGATTTTGTCTACTCTTATTAAAAGACCGAAGCGTTTTGAGATAGAATGAGGTGTTTTACGTGACTTCTTGGAGTAGACAAAAATAAATAATTTTTACAGTATACTAGTATACTTTTTTAAAAGATTAAATCTTACGTTATTCAATCAACTAACTCTAAGGTTTATCCTAATTTTATAATTTCAAGTTATTCATAAAATTGTGAATTTCTATATTTTTAAATAGGGACAAAATAGTAGACGAATCCGAAAAAACAGAAGTTATTTCTATATTTTTAGAATATTCTAAAAAACGAACGTATTTAATAAATACGGCATTAGATTTGGACTAATTTATAAAAAATCCGTTTTGTTATTTCTGCAACCATTCCATAGATAAGCACAATCCCAACCAAAATTCCCAAAAATGAAAGAGGAAGCGGAACCAGGCCGAACCAATCTGCAATAGGAGTATAGGGAATAAATATGGTAAAACAAATCACACAAAGAGTTGTTAAAAAAAGAGACCTACTGGGTTTACTCACAAAAAATACATTTCTGGTTCTAATTACGAGTACGATCAACGAAGCGGAGACGATGGATTCTATAAACCAGCCGGTTCGAAACTGATCTTGATTTACTTTTAAAAACCATTGTAAAACTCCGAATGTAAGATAATCGAAAAATGAACTTACAATTCCAAAAACTACCATAAATTTACGAATTGCGGAAATATCCCAACGTTTCGGCGAAGAAATCATTTCTGAGTCTACACGATCGGTTGCAATCGTCATTTCTGGAAAGTCGGTCAAAAAATTAGTGAGTAAAATTTGTTTAGGCAAAAGAGGTAAAAAAGGAAGAAATATAGAAACTCCTGCCATACTAAACATATTTCCGAAGTTCGCACTTGTCGCCATAAACACGTATTTTAGAGTATTCGCAAATGTACTTCTACCTTCTTTAACTCCATCCACAAGAACGTCTAGATCCTTTTCAAGTAAAACTAGATCGGCAGCGTTTTTTGCAACATCCACTGCCTTTTCTACAGAAATTCCAACATCTGAAGAATGTAGGGCGGAAACATCATTGATTCCATCCCCAATATAACCTACTACATTACCTGCTTTTTTCAGAGCAATTATGATCCTTTCTTTCCCGTTTGGTTCTATTTCTGCAAATATGTTTACTTTATCAACTTGATGGATCAAAGCTTCATTGCTGATTTTTTCAAGTTCATATCCAAAAAGAATATTCGGATTTTCTAATCCAATTTGAGAACATAAACTCATGGCCACAAAACGATTGTCACCTGTAATTACTTTGAGAGTAACGCCTAAATTTTTTAAATTTGTAATTGTTTCTTTGATTTTTGCTTTAGGAGGATCATAAAAAGATAACATTCCTAAAAATACCATATCCTTTTCTTCTAATTTGTCTATTTTGGATTGTTCTCCAATTTCTCTAACTGCTATTCCTAAAACTCTATATCCTTTGGCTCCCAGGGACTCGTATCTTTGTAGGATTTTGTCTTTTACTTTTTCGATTTCAATTTGAGATCCATCTTCAGATTTTGCCGAGTTACAAATTTCTAATACGTTTATAAGGGCTCCTTTGGTTATGATTCTATGTCCGTTTAAATGAGAGACTAAAATACTGAGCCTTTTTCGTTGAAAGTCGTATGGTATTTCGTCTTTTTTTTCAAAACCGGAAAGATTGAAGTTTAAATCCTTTCGAATAGATTGATCGATAGCGTTTACAAATCCAGTTTCAAAAGAAGCGTTTAATAAGGCGTTAAATGCAACCTCTTGACTCTCGTTTCCGTATATGTCCAAAGAAGATTGTAGTTTTACGGTTCCTTCGGTCAAGGTTCCAGTTTTATCAGAACAAATAATATTCATGTTGCCAAAATTTTCTATAGCTGCAAGTCGTTTAACAATTACCTTTCTTTCTGCCATTTTTCTTGCGCCGTGAGAAAGATTGATGCTGATAATTGCAGGAAGAAGTTGAGGAGTTAATCCAACCGCTAAAGCCAAAGAAAATAAAAAAGATTCTAAAACTGGTTTATGAAGAAATACGTTCGCTATAAAAATGGTTATGACTAAAAGAAGAGTAACGTGAAGTAAAAAAAATCCGAACTTACGAACTCCTGCTTCAAATTCAGTTTCCATGGGACGTAATTTTAATCTTTCGGAAATTTTTCCAAATTCGGTTTTTTTTCCAGTTTTGATTACAAGTGCGATCGCTTCCCCACTGACGACATGGGTTCCCATCCAGAGAGAATTGGTTCTCTGAGAAAGAGAAGAATTTTCGGAAATTGTTTCTGTGGATTTTTCTATGGGAAAGGTTTCTCCGGTAAGGGTAGCTTCATTGACAAATAAATCTTTACATTCAAGTAAAATACAATCCGCTGGAATCATATCTCCAGCACTCAATTTTAAAATGTCTCCAGGCACTACTTCTTCCGATGGAATCTCTAGAATGAAAGAATTACGCATCACAGAAACTTGAATCTGTACCATCGCAAGAAGTTTGCGGACTTCGTTTATTGCTCCTTTTTCTTGCCAAAAACCTAATAAACCGCTTAAAAAAACAATTCCTAAAATGATGATAGCGTCTACAGAATCTCGAACAATTACGGATAACCCAGCAGCAAATAACAGAAGTAAAATGATCGGACTTTTAAATTGAGAAAAAAATAAACCAATTGCAGTAGTTTCTTTTTTAGAAGAGAGTTTATTTTCACCAAATTGAAGAAGACGTTTTTTTACTTCTTTTTCTGATAACCCATTTCTATTGGATTTAGTGCGTATAATACATTCGTTAGAAGTTAAGCTCCAAAAATGAGAAAGGTTTTCTTTTTCAATTTCCATAATTTTTTCCAGTAAATAGAGTTTGCCTAACTCAAAAAATGTAAATTTTAATTTAGCGTAACCTTTTAAAAGTATCATTACTACGCCAGTCTTTTTGTCAATCGAACATCTTCACTTTGGATTTTCTGTACTGTTTATTACGCAGAGAGCAAAATTTTTTAAAAATGTCAACTAGTCTATTAGTGTTCTCTAAAACAGTGATCTATTGTTATTTTCCGAAAGAACACGAGAACGATAGTTCAATCGCTTCTTCTTTATGAATAATT
This sequence comes from Leptospira noguchii serovar Panama str. CZ214, assembly GCF_000306255.2. Lineage (GTDB taxonomy): Bacteria > Spirochaetota > Leptospiria > Leptospirales > Leptospiraceae > Leptospira > Leptospira noguchii. Next base: position 619,686 of record NZ_AKWY02000034.1, on the reverse strand, counting down.
TTAAATTAACGTGAGTGAACACGGAAGGGATTGATGCGCAGGAACTCAGTAGAATACTCTCTCAAAACTCAGCGTTTCGCTTCTACGGTCGCTCGACAGATCGCATTCTAAATTGAAATTTACGAAGATAAATCGTATAACGTTTCTATATACAATTTATTACCAAAGCTGAGGACCGACTATTTATGGCATTCGTTCAGTTTTTTTACGTCGAACTTACGTTAAGTTAAAAAAATATTCTAGATTTTTTAAGTAATCTACTATCCTCAACACATGAAAATAATATTATGTTGAATAGAGTTGTTGAAAAATTACATAGTTCAAGATCAACAAAACTGCTTCAATCGACTGTTTTCATAAAACGGAAACTGATGGAGATTCATTTTTTAACAATTCTAATTTGTTTAGAAACTTAAAATTTGAAAAAAGTCAATAATTTTGGGTTAGACGCAATTATTGAGAACTTTGTATCTAGCCCATTTATTTTTAGTATTATTTTTATGTGTTTGAGTATAAGTCGATCCAATTTAAGAATTTTATAAAAATCTTAAACACTCCGCCTATGAATGATTATTTGCGGCGGATCACTTCTTTTTTCAATTCTTCCTTAACGGCGTCCCGAGTGCTGCCGACCTTGTTTTTTAATTCTAAAGAATAATGGATCTGAAATTTGGTCACGACCGGTTTTTCTTCGGAATGTTCCATAGACCAACGTGTTACATCGTTTTGAACGATTTTAGCGAGATCGTTGATTCTGGGAACTCTTGTATTAAAACGAATCGTTTCGAATGCTCCCGTATTTCCGTTCAATACTACGATAATAATTCCATCGTCTATAAAATTGATTTTGTTAAAGCGAGCCAATTCCTCGCTGATCAAAGCGTCACCTCCTTTATCTACTTTTCTTTTAATAAATTTGGAACCTCTCAATTGACGTAACTGATAACCGTCGCTCGAAATATGAACTCTGAAATATTCTAAAGGATCTTTGGAAGGTTTTAAAAAAGAAGCAGGATCTCCCGTATTCAAAGTTACTTCTTGGCCTTCTTCATTCAATACAATTTCGTTTTCCCCTGCTGGATTAGGAACCGATTCGTGTTTTATCGATTCATTATCTGTACTTTTTGTACTGAAACAAGAAAATAACAAAAATAACAATCCGCTTATTCCTAAAAGAAATAATGTATGTTTAAAAATGGATTTTGATTTTATACCCGACATTGATCGTTGATTCTCCAAAACTGATTTCTGATTAAAAAATGAAAACTTATATAAAATTCCAAAGTAGAATGGTTTTTAAAAAAGGAAGCTCTATAAAACCCTAAGACGATGTTCTCAATATCAATCTTCTTAATAAATTCGTAATTTTATGATTGTTATTCAATAAAAAATCCATTTTATAGACGTCGCAAGAAAAATTTTTAGTTGAGAATATCATAATATTTGAATAAATAAAGTAGCCAATCCCAAAAAACAGAAAAAACCGAAAACGTCCGTAAATGTAGTCACAAAAATGGAAGACGCGATTGCCGGATCAATTCCCAAAGCTCGTAAAAACAAAGGAATCGAAGTTCCGATTACCGCGGCGATCATCAAGTTGGCTTGTAACGCCATAAACATAACCATTGAAAGAATAAAATTTCCGGTAAAAAAATAAACGATCAATCCAGCGATAATTCCTACCATAAAACCATTGAGAATTCCTACAAGACCTTCCTTTCGAATCGCGGATTTCCAGTTTCCAGTTGTAAGATCTCCGGTTGCTAGGTTTCGAACGATCAAAGTAATTGATTGTGTTCCTGCATTTCCTCCCATTCCGGCGACGATAGGCATAAGAGAAGCGAGTAACACGTATTTTTCGATCGTTTCTCCGAAAAAAGAAACAACAGAAGCCGCGAGAGAAGCGGTTCCCAAATTGATCATAAGCCAAACCATTCTTCTTCTTGCAGAAGTAAGAACGGAAGAAGATAATTTTTCTTCTTCGGAAACTCCTCCTAAACGAAGAATGTCTTCCGAAGCTTCTTCGTGAACGATGTCTAAAATATCATCCACGGTAATTCTTCCTAAAATTCTTCCTAAATCGTCGAGCACCGCCACAGAAACCAAATCATACTTACGAAAAATTTTAGCGACTTCTTCCTGATCCGTGTCATAGTGAATCGAAGTAAATCCAGTTTTCATCAGACGGTGTACTTTTGTATTGAGAGGAGCGAGGAATAAATTTTTTAGTTTTACGTATCCTTTTAGTACGTTGTTCTCGTCAGTGATATATAAGTGATATATATCATCCGTATCTCTTGCGATTTTTCTAAGTTTGATAATTGCCTTTCGAACCGTATCCGTTTCTACTGCGGAAGCAAACACGGTGTTCATTAATCTTCCGGCGGAGTCTTCTCGAAACGTAAGTTGTTTTCTAACTTGAGAAGAATCTTCTTTGTCGATCGAATTTAAAATTTCTTCTGCCTTGTCTTTTGGAAATTCGGAAATGAGACTGGATAGTTCGTCCGTTTCTAAATTTTCCAGAATAGGAGAAATTTCTTTCATCTGGAAACGAGAGATTAAGTCTGCTTGAAATTCTTCGTCAAACTCTACTAAGATAGAACTCTGTAATTCAGAATCACATCGTTTGAATACATAAAAGGCTTCGTCTTCTTCTAACTTTTCCAGAACTTCCGCTATGTCTGCAGGGTGATTCTGTTTGAGAAAAAAATCTAAAAAAGAGTTTTCTCCGGCTTTGATTTTTTCGGAGAAAAATTCGATCCACTCCTGAGAAGAGGGATTTGCCTTTTCCGAAAATAGTTCGTGTCCCACTCCTCTTTCTTCCATAAACTTCTCTCCAAGAAAAAACGGTTTTTAGTGAACAGGATTGAGAACAGAAGCGATCGATCAATGAATTTCTAAACAAACTTTAAAAAAGGAGTGACCCGATCGTAAAGCGCTCCATCTTAGAAAGAAAGTGATCAAGATGAAGCCATTTCTGAAATTCTATTTTCTCTTCGTTTTAACTTTAAATTCCGTTTCTGCGGACGTATTTTATTATCCTTGGGAATATAACAAAGTGTATAACGAGAAAATCACTTTGGAAATTGAGTTGGATTCCCTGAGAACCAGATATAGAAATGAAACTGAAAATTCCAAAAAAGAACGTCTAGAATTTGACTCTAAAATTCGTTCTTTGGAAGAGTTACTTTCCAGAGAAAAGGAATTTAGAGACAAAGATAACGATCTAAATGTAGAAAAAATTAAAGTTTTAGAAAATCAGATCTCGATTTTAAAAGCAAAAAGTTCTAATAAAGAAAAAGAACTGATCGATGAAAACGAAAGACAATCTAAAAAGTTTAGAGATCTAATCGATAACTTAAAAGAAGATCTCGAGAAAGAAAGAGCAAATTGTCAGAAAAAAACGGAGGCTCTTCAAAAAGAATACGAAAAAAAAATTTCGGATTTAGAAGGTAGGATTCTAATTTTAAACGACGAAATTTCCAAATTGAAACATCTTTCTGAAAATCAGAAAAAAGAATTGGATCGTCTTTCAGACCAAGCAAATGAATTGGAAAGTAAACTTACCGATGAAATCAAAAAAGGACAGATCCGTCTTAAACGATTTCACAACAGACTTGTAATCAATATAGACGATAAGATTTCATTTGATTCTGGTTCTGCGGATTTAAAAAAGCAAATTTTTCCTGCACTGGATAAGATCAAAGAAATTTTAGGAAATTATCCTGGAAATTTAATCATCATAGAAGGACATACAGATAATATTCCGATCCGAACTAAAAAGTTTTCAGATAATTGGCAACTTTCCGGAGAAAGAGCTCTTTCCGTACTTCATTATTTTTTAGAAAGTAAGATTTTAGATCCTAGAAACTTTTCGCTCGCGGGCTATGGTGAATTCCAGCCAATCGTTTCTAACGATACTCCCGAAAACAGAGCGCTCAATCGAAGAGTGGATATAGTGGTTGTTCCACGTTGATGGATGATTTTTTTAAACTTCATCACGTAAAAAGAAGTCAGGAGAAAGGTCTGAAAAGATCCATTCTTCTTGCGATCTTAGTTTCTCTTTCCATCTTTTTTGTAGAGTTGTTTGGAGGATTTCAAAGTGGTAGTATTGCTCTTCTTGCGGATGCGGGACATATCATTACGGATACAATTGCTTTGTCCTTGTCTTTGATTGCTGTATTACTTTCTTCTAAAAAACCAAATCATAAATTTTCATTCGGTTATTATAGAATCGAAATTTTGACTTCTCTTTTGAATTCTATTTTAATTTTTGGAATTTCGTTTTATATTTTTTATGAGAGTATAGAAAGGTTTCAGAATCAGAAAGAGATTTTGAGTTTTCAGATGATTTTTTATAGTTCTTTTGGAATTATTTTTAATCTGATCAGCGCTTGGATTTTATTTCGTTTTAGCGGCGAAAATATAAATATCAAATCCGCTTACGTTCACGTTTTAAGTGATCTTCTGTCCACGGTAGGTGTTTTAGTTGGTTCCGTTTTGATTTATGTTACGAGTTGGAACTGGATCGATCCTTTGATTTCGGTTTTGATTTCGGTTTTGATTTTACGTTCCGCCTGGGGAATTTTTAAGGAAACAATATTTGTTCTTTTGGAATCTTTTCCCAATACATTCGAAATTACTCATATTCTGGAACACGTTCGTAAGGTGGAAGGAGTAAGTCAAATTTTAGATTATCACTTTTGGGCGATTACAAGAGGAATTTATGCTTGTACTTTGAGAGTTTCAATTGTAGATTTAAAATTTGCGGAAGAAATCGTATTTAAATTCAATCAGATTTTGAAATCTTCCTTTGGATTTGATTTTGTTACAGTTCAATGTGAAGTGCCGAATTTAACCGAAAAAATTCAAGATTTGCCTCTTGCGAATTATCAGGAAATGAATCAACATCATCACCATTGAGTTTTCAAGATTTATCCGTAGAATCTGTGATTTGTAAATAGTTCCCACAGTTTGAGAATTTAACAGTGAAACTTCGATTTGTAATAGTTCCCACAGTTTGAGAATTTAACAGTGAAACTTCGATTTGTAATAGTTCCCACAGTTTGAGAATTTAACAGTGAAACTTCGATTTGTAATAGTTCCCACAGTTTGAGAATTTAACAGTGAAACTTCGATTTGTAATAGTTCCCACAGTTTGAGACTATTTTAACGTAAGGCTCTGATTTTTTTCAAAATATTTTTTTGATAAATAGGTGTTTTACCTGGATGGATCGAATAAAAAAGTCCAATATCTGGAAACATATTAGATAATTCTACTCCACTAATAAGGTCTGTAAGCCAAGAATAAATCAAATCCAGAGCTGTTTCATAACCGTAGGGATGAACTTCTTCCATTCTGAAATTTAGATCTTGGTCCTTTTTTCTAGATATTTCAAGAATTTTAGAATATAATAATTGTTGAATATCTAATATTTTTCCAGCGATTCTGGGGTCCACGTCCTTTTTTTCTTTTAAAAGGGTTCTTACAATCAGATCCACGTAACCGCAAAAAAGTGCCGAAGCGGATAACATTTCGGATAAATGGATTTCGGGCGCAAAATTTTGATAGTTTAAAAAAATTAAATTTTTAAGCGGAAGAGATAAATCGTTTCCTTTGAGTCTGCAGTGAGTTGCTTCTTTTGCATATTCCAAATCAAAAATTTCCAAATCAAGACCCTGAGAATCTCGTGGTAAATAAATTACGTCGAAGGTTTCGGAGATAGACTTTGCTACGATCAAAAATCCGCTACAATTTGCCCCATTGGTTAAAAAAGATTTGGATAAACTTAGAATGATTCTTTCGTTTTCAATTTTATAATTGGTAAGTATGTTGGAAATTCTTCCTTTCCATCCAGCTTCACTTACACCCATGGAAATAATGTCCTTTCCTGAACTTACATCATTTAAAAGTTTTCTTCCGATTTCGAGCACTTCTTCTTTTTGAAATATTTTATGGATTGTGTTTTCGTTTAAAAAACCGTCCGATACGAATTTTAAAATTCTTCCCGCGACGTTGGTCTGTGCCATTATCGCGATTCCAAGTCCGATGCCTCTCGGATAAGAACCGAGTTGAAAAATTTTTTGATGAAACGTTTCGAAAGACCCACCTGCAAGGGCATCTAAATATCCTTCTTCTATCAAATAAGGAAAAGAATCTCTGAAAACATTTCGATACTCATTAGGCGGAATAGAAGATAAAAATTCTTTTAAACTCATAATACTCTATCGTTTTTTATTTTGTTTTTCTAATGGCGGTTTCATTTTTGTGTAAAGAAGTTTTTTCATTCTGAGACGTGAATACTTTTTTTAAATATTGCCCAGTATAAGAGTTTTTAATTTTGGTTATGTCTTTTGGAGTCCCTTCCGCAATAACAAGTCCTCCTCCATCTCCTCCCTCTGGTCCCATGTCCACAATCCAATCCGCTTGTTTGATTACGTCTAGATTGTGTTCGATAACGATCATAGAATTTCCACGATCGACTAACGTATGAAGTACTTCTGAAAGATGTCTAACGTCTTCAAAATGAAGTCCAGTAGTGGGTTCATCTAAAATATAGAGAGTTTTTCCGGTTGGTCTTTTAGAAAGTTCAGTTGCTAGTTTGATTCTCTGAGCTTCTCCTCCGGAAAAAGTGGTCGCTGGTTGTCCTAGACGAATATAACCAAGCCCCACTTCCAATAAAGTTTCCAGTTTTCGTTTTACGATCGGAATGTTTTCGAAAAACTGATTTGCGTCTTCTACGGTCATTTCTAACACGTCAAATATATTTTTTCCTTTATAACGAACTTCTAATGTTTCTTGATTGTATCTTTTTCCTTTACAGACTTCACAAGTCACATATACGTCCGGTAAAAAGTGCATTTCAATTTTGAGAATTCCATCTCCTTCGCAGGTTTCACAACGTCCACCGCTTACGTTAAAACTAAATCTACCCGGACCATAACCCCGTAGTTTTGCTTCTTCGAGTCCGGAAAACATTTCTCGAATCGGAGTAAATAAACCTGTATAAGTGGCTGGATTGGAACGAGGAGTTCTTCCGATCGGAGATTGATCTATGTTGATGATTTTGTCTATATTTTCAAATCCCTTGATCGTTTTGTGTTTCCCGGCCAAAGTTTTCATTTTCATTACCTTATGGGCCGCGGCGTTGTATAGAATGTCGTTAATGAGGGTAGATTTTCCGGAACCAGATACACCTGTAATGACGACTAACTTTCCTAAAGGAATGTTAACGTCTATGTTTTTAAGATTATTTTCCTTAGCTCCTATAATTTGCAGTTTGGACCCGTTTCCTTCTCTCAGTTTTGCAGGAACTGGAACTTTTAATCTTCCGGAAAGATATTTTCCAGTAAGAGAATCTTTGTGTTTGGAAACTTCCGCAGGAGTTCCCGCACAAACGATAGAACCTCCGTGAACTCCTGCACCTGGTCCCATGTCTATCAACCAATCTGATTCTTCCATAGTTTCTTGGTCGTGTTCTACGACTAACACTGTGTTGCCTAGGTCTCTTAAATTTTTGAGAGTAGAAACTAATTTGGTATTGTCTCTTTGATGTAGGCCGATAGAAGGTTCGTCTAGGATATATAAAACTCCCATTAACCTTGAACCGATTTGAGTTGCTAACCGAATTCTTTGCGCTTCTCCTCCTGATAAAGAGCCCGCGCTTCTTTCCAGAGTCAGATAACCTACACCAACATCGTTTAAAAAAGAAAGTCTCTGGTGGATTTCCTTTAATATGGGTTTGGCGATGATTTCTTCAGAACCTGTCACTTTGAGATTTTGAACAAAGTTGAGAGCCTTTTCGATTGAATATGATGTAAACTCGTCTACTGTAACGTTATGCACCTTTACCGAAAGACTTTCCCGTTTTAGACGTTTACCTTTACAGGAAGGACAGGGATGATTAGTCATGTAGGATTCGAACCACTGACGCATAGAATCCGATTTCGTTTCTTTATATCTTCTTTGAAGATTTGGAATTACACCTTCGTATTCTTTTGTAAATTCATAATGAGAGTTGGCTCCTCTAAAATCGTATTCAATTTTTATTTTTTTGTCTCCATAAAGAATCGTTTGTCTAGTTTTTTCAGGAAGATCCTTCCAAGGAGTGTTCATTTTGAATTTTAGAGAATCGGATAAGGATTTGAGAGTGGCCATAAACCAAAATCCGTTACTTTTAGAACCCGCCCAAGCTTCGATACAACCATCTACCAAAGAAAGTTCGGGATCATTTACTAAAAGATCTTCATCAAATTCTAATAAACTTCCTAAACCATCGCAAGTTTCGCAAGCTCCATAAGGAGAATTGAATGAAAACATTCTGGGAGAAAGTTCTGTAAAACCAATGTCGTGTCCGTTGGGACATGCCATCTTTTGAGAAAGAACGTGATCTTTAGAACCGTCGTCTAAGATTACAAGTCCTTCTGATTGTTTGAGAGCCGTTTCTACGGAATCGGCAAGTCTACTTCGGATTCCTTCTTTCATTACGATTCTATCAACTACGATTTCGATGGAGGTTTTAAAATTCTTTTTTAATACGATTTCTTCCTCGAGAGTTCTAATTTCACCGTTGATTCTTACCCGATTGAAACCGTCTTTGCGGATCTTTTCGAGTATGTCCTTGTGTTCTCCTTTTTTACCCGAAATCACAGGTGCAAGAATTTGTAATTTGGCTCCTTGTGGAAACGCAAGTACTCGAGCGGTAATCTGGTCAATCGACATAGATTGAATTGGGGTTCTACATTCGGGACAATGTGGTTTTCCTACTCTAGCATATAAAAGACGTAGATAATCGTAGATCTCAGTAACTGTTCCGACAGTGGATCTTGGATTTCTATGAGTGGTTTTTTGTTCGATTGAAATGGCAGGAGAAAGGCCTTCGATCAGGTCCAGATCTGGTTTTTCCATCTGGCCTAAAAATTGTCTCGCATAAGCGGAAAGACTTTCTACATATCTTCTTTGACCTTCCGCGTAAATCGTATCAAAGGCAAGCGAAGACTTACCAGAGCCAGACAAACCTGTAATGACTACGAGTTGATCTCTAGGAATATCTACGTTTATATTTTTAAGATTATGTTCTCTCGCTCCGCGAATCCTAATTTCCTGCAATGAAATACCCTCTTGCTTTTTAGGATTTACAGCGTGATTAAATCTGAAAACTCCTTTCCTAAAAGAAATTCTTCTTTTTCAGGAAGAATCTAGTTTTCAAACTGACAGCATGTTTCGAAATTTCTTACAAATTGTATTCATTCCTTTCCGATTGATTTTCCAACTTGTTCGTTGGATTCGATTTCGATTTTTTTCTGGAGATCATTACTTTTTAGAAATTCCTTCCGAATTTTCAAGTTATCGAAAATCTTTTTTAATGAAACTTCTCTCTTCTAAAGAAGAAGAAGTTTTTTTTACGGATTTTCTATTAGAACTCAAATTACTTTCTCAAGTCCCTAATTTGAAAAAAGTTTCTATACTTATCCAACAACCGGATTACGGATTCGGTGAAACCTTGAGTGTTGCGGAAGGATTACGGATTTTGAAAGAACGAGGGATTGTGTTGGAAGGATTTGCACTAACCGGCGGACTTAAGTCCTTGTTTTTATTAGGAATTTGTAACGAAAGATTTAGTAGCGAATCTTCTGAATTTTTTCCAGTGTTACCTTCTGCCGAATCTTTTTTCTTTGGGAACGCAGGTAAAAAATGGGGAGTCAAAGCAGAAACTTTTCAGAGCGGACCTTATAAATCTTTTGGAGAAACATTTCAAAGAGATAAGTTTTCATCTAAGGCGAGGGAAAATCTAAATTCTCTACTCAAACAAATGACGGATGATTTGGAATCTATATTCAAACGTTATACTGGATTTGCTCTTAAAATTTTTGCTGAACCTTTTCTATCTGCAAAGGTATTACAAGAAAGAAAATTTATTACTGGATTTTTAAATGAAGAAGATTTTAAAGAAAATTTCCTTTATACAAATTATCAAAACGAAAACGAGAATCAAAAATCTTCTTCTAAAGAATTCAGTCTTTCTTCTTTATATCGTTTTTCTAAATTAAAAAACTTTAAACTAATCTCTAAAAAAGAACCCGTCGTGGCCGTTCTTCCTTTAAAGGGAAATATACACCACGATACAGTTGGAAAGGGTGAGGGTAAAACAGACGGTATTTCTTATCATTTGATCAAAGAAGCGCTCAAAGAATTAAAAAAGGAGTCTTCCGTTAAAGCGGTGATTTTGGAAGTAGATTCTCCCGGTGGTTCCGCTTTTGTATCCGAATTATTATATCAAGAAATTCTAAAATTGAAAAAAAAGAAACCTGTATACGCGTATGTACAAAACATTTCTGCAAGCGGAGGATATTATCTTTCTTGTGGAGCTTCTAAGATTTATGCTTCCCCCTATGGGATTGTGGGGAGTATAGGAAGTATATCGATTCGTTTTGATTTAAAAAATCTTTATTCTAAATTAGGAATTACTAAAGACAGAGTAGGATTTTATAAATACAGAGATCTTCTTTCTGAATATGGGCCGATTCATCCAGAATCCAAAAAACTAATGGAACAGGAAATCAAAGAATCGGAAGGACTTTTTTACAAAAGGGTTTCTGATTCTAGAAAAATTCCTATTTCTGATTTAGATAAACGGTTTGGACAGGGAAAGGTTTTTACTTCGAGTCAATTTTTAAAGGAAAGGATGGTTGATTCTATCGCCGACTTTTTAACTTTATTAGAAGATGTTAAACAAGATTTGAAAGTGCAAAAAGTTCAAGTTCGATATTTACCTTCCTTATTTACGTTTCAAAGTTTTCTAAAGTCATTAAAGCCAGGTTTTTTATCTAACTCTTTTAGCAAAGATTTAACTTCTTATATTCCTAATGTTCTAGAATCTGAGAATTCGTTAAAAAAAAAGTTTCAATCCATAGAAGCCCAATCTTTATTGAGTTCCTCATTTTGGAATCAAGGTTGATTGAATCGTTTTTCTAAATTGGAGTTGTTGAAAAATGAATTATCCATCTTTTCTGTTTTATGGAAATAGTCAATGGAAGCAGTTTTGTTAATCTGTGACCTAGCCCCCGAATTAAGGACCAGCTGAAATTGTGAAAATCCTCCTGATGTATAATAAATTTGGAGGAAGCAATGAAGAAGCGATATAGCGAAGAACAAATCCACAAAGTGTTGAAAGAATCAGAGTCAGGGGTCTCGACCCCTGAAATCTGTCGAAAGTATGGAATCAGCGGAAATACATTTTATCGCTGGCGTTCGAAATACGGCGGAATGGAGCTGAGTGAATTAAAGCGAATGAAGTCCTTGGAAGAAGAGAACGGCAAGCTGAAAAAGCTTTACGCAGAATTGGCTTTGGAAAACGAAGCGATCAAGATGTTACTTGAAAAAAAGTGGTAAGCCGGGAACAGAAACAGGAAGCGATCATGTTGATTAAGCCAAAACTTGGCGAACGAAAATCCTGTCGTCTTCTGAAAGAATCTCGAACCGGCTTTCGAAACAGATTCAAATTCTTTGATAAAGATAAGGAACTCAAAGAGCGCATCCGAGAATTGGCATACAAATATAAAAGAGCGGGTTACAGACAAATCCATGATTTTATACGAAAAGAAGAGAGAGTGAATCACAAACGAATCTATCGATTGTATGTAGAATTGGGCTTGAAATACCGAATCAAACAAAGGCGCAAACGATTGCCTTTGCCAACGGTTCCTAAACTTTTACCGGGAGCGTTTGGAGAAAGATGGTCGATGGATTTTATGTCGGACTCGCTTTATTCAGGAAGAAGATTCAGAATCTTGAATATAATCGATGACTATGGTCGTTTAGCAATAGCGACTCAACCGGAGTTCTCAATTCCTTCCGAGAGAGTTGTAAGAATTTTGAATGAAGTAATCGAAGTTTACGGTCTTCCGAAACAAATCGTCGTAGACAACGGTCCTGAATTTACTTCAAGATCTTTTTTGAAATGGGCACAGGAGAAAGGAATCGATATTCATTTTACGACTCCCGGAAAGCCGACTGAAAATGCTTTCATCGAAAGTTTTAACGGTAAGATGCGAAACGAATGTTTGAATGAAAATTGGTTTAAAAATATTGAAGAAGCACAACGCCTTGTCGAAGATTGGAGGAACTTCTACAATTCTGAGAGGCCACATAGTTCTCTCGGGGGACGAACTCCCGAAGTATATTTAAGGTGCTCTGCTTAAGAGGATTTTAACTCATTACACTGGCACTAAAAACGGGGGCATCTCATCTGGACTATAGAATTTTTCAACAACTCTATTGTAAGAGTTCCCACATTTTAGGGTTTTGGAATAGGCTTTTTATGAGTGTTTATTCATAACTTAACAAGTACTCAATTTTTTGCTTTGGGATAAAAGTGTAGATACTCAATTTTATAAAGATGAATATAAGTAATAGTTCCTACATTTTATTTTTTGCAAAAAATTAATTTATATAAAACAGAGTATAGATTTTGAGATGAATTTCTGTTTTAAAAAACAGAAATTTGGCACTTTATTGGTATTATATAGTCTGATAAGAGAAATTCATTTTATTTAGAACTTGTCCCAAAATCGTTCACTGTGAGAACTCTTACAAAATTAAGATGAATCTGAAAATACAATCATTCAGAAGTTATTTCAAATGAAATATAGAATTTTTTAAGAATGTGGGAACTACTACGTTTTGTTCAGAATGGTCAATTTTTTTTCAGATTTTGATTATTAACTATCTCAAAAATATCTTAGAATTCAGCATTTTAAGCAAAGATAAAGTATTTTTTGAGATGGCTTTTTAAAATCCTTTTATTTCGAAACAGCTTTTGAAATACGATTGATTATTACCTCTTTCCATTTTCCTTCTTTTGGAATTTCACACCATGCTTCTGTAATTCTTCTTCGATCGCATTCCACAAAAAAAGAATAGATTTCCTTCATATATTCTTTGTTAGACGAAACTAAAATCTGATAAGCTGAGTCGGATTCAAAATGAAAACCAATTTGAGCAAATTCTTTAGGAATTCCTTTTAAAGAATTTTTGAATGTAACCTTACAATTGGGAGAATAATGTCTGTATTTAAGGCCGGGGCTTATAGGCGTCACATAAGAAGTTTCGTCTAACGATTTCATTTCTTGCAGGTCGGATAAAATTTCTAAAAGATCATTTTTATCTATAAAACCTGGACGAAGTAAAATCGGAGGTTCAGAAGTAAAGTCAATTACTGTTGATTCAATTCCTATCTGAGGTTCTTCTCCCTTTAAAATACAGTCTACTTTTCCGATAAATTCTTCCAAAATATATTCCATTTTTGTTAAGGATGGTTTTCCAGAAAAATTAGCGGAAGGCGCTGCAACCGGAACTTTACAGAATTCTAAAAACTCTAGAGCCGTAGGATTGGAAGGAATTCGAACCGCGACCGAATCTAATCCTGCTGTAAAAAGATTTTGATTTTTCTTTTTAAAAATTCCTGTGATCGGTCCTGGAGAAAATTTTTGGAAAACGAGACTAGCCTTATCATTTATTTCCCCACAATTATTAAGAGAAAAAAAATTTTCTACGTGAAGTATAAGAGGATTGTCGGAAGGTCTGTTTTTTACTTTATAGATCCGTTTACAAGCATCTATGTCAAAAGCAGAAGCCCCGATTCCATAGACCGTTTCCGTAGGAAAGACGACAAGTCCGCCTTTCAGCAAGATCTTTGCCGCCTCCAAAGTAGAATCTGTAATTAAAGTGTTAACCTTGTTTTCCGACAAACTTTTCAGAGTGATCTTGAGAATCTATCTTTGCTTCTTCTGGATTAGTAGGTTCCGTTTTAGGTTGAATCGGTTCTTTTATTTTTTCCACAGGAGGAAGTTTATTAGAAACTAATAATTCTAGATAATCGTTGATTCCGGGATCGTTATCGCTGATCAACTGCCAAAAAGAAAAACCTCCTAAGTCATATTGTCTTAGAAGATTCATCTTGTCTTCAAACGCTTTACGGTTCATATAAAACGCTACACGATCACAACCTTCCGATTTATACCATATACTAGGATCTTCGTAGGTTTTGCCGGTATGAACCCAAGAAAACTTGGAAAGATTGATCCAAGAACTAGAATTCTTAGTGTTTGCAAGAATCTGATCGATGTTAGTCGGTTGTCTATGGATTCCCAACTCTTTTTTACGAACCGCGTCTTGATAATAAACGGATTTAATCTTAGAATTACAATTCAAAGCCCAATCGTAACCATAAGTAGGAATTGCCATATATAATTGTTTAGCTGGAACTCTTGCTTTTGCATATTCAATAATACTTTTGATCCAAGTATTTGGAGCCTGTGGACCCGGACCAGGATTTCTATATTTTCTAGGATGTAATTCGTATGCCATAATTTTAATACGATCTGCATACTTGGCAAGAAAGGCATAATCATGAGTCATAGGCCCTCTCCAATTTTCCGCATAATCCATTTTAATTTTATCTTTTAAACCTTTACAGGCTTTCATTGATTCTTTTTTAGCAGGAGTTTTTGGATGAACCGCAACCGAAAGAATTTTTCCTCGTTTGTGGATTTCCTTGGAAAGAATGATTATAAATTCTTCGAACTTTTCTTTTTTTTCACAGCTCATTCCTTCGTAGTCTATATCGATCCCATCGTAGCCGTATGTGTCCAATTCATAAAGAACATTAGAAAGATGTTTATCTCGAATATCGTTACGCCCGTTCATTCCAATATTTTCGGAAATTTTTTCGTACTTATTTTCCCAACGAAAGATCGTAGGAATGATCTTTACGTTCGGGTTGAGTTTTCTAAGTTCGGCGACTCGTTCGTGTTTTTGAGAACTTCCCCAGCTAGAATAAAGGTCTCCGTTATTGGTTTCACGCCCTTTCATTCCATAAATAAACGGATGGATTTCATTATAGAGATGAACCGTTTTTTTCATTGCTTCGTAATCAGAAAACCAAGTGGAAGCTCTAAACGAAGTATTTTCGTCCGCTTTTGGAAGTAATGTGGCTTCGGGTATTTCCTGGTCGTCTTTACCGAATGAAAAAGAATTAGATTGAGTCGGAGAGAAATTTTCTGTTTCAGATGCGTTTGTAGTTTTTTGATTGGGAAAGAAGTTTCGAATTTCGTCTATGATTCCGATGGAACTGGAGCGAAGGTTTTCGTTGGAAAGAGTGGAATCCCCCTTTTTTAAAAGATGAATCCCTAAAAAAAAGGAAAGTGCGGATAATAAAAACCAACTCAAAGAATAAAGTAAGATTTTGTATTTTGGTTCTGGTTTTATAGAATTTTTGGAAATGGATCGTATGTCTTCTTGTTCGTGTGCCATTGGTTTTATAATTTCATTATCGAATCAAAATCTAAGAAAATAAAGAAGTTTCTTAAATCGATGAACTTGAAACCCACTTCCAAAAATTTATTAAATAAGAGACTGTCAAACGGTTCTTTTTTTACAAGTTGACGAATTCATGTGATAAGGATAAAAAATCGCTTATGCAACTTTCTAAGTCTGTGAAATTATTTATTATCTTAAACGCGTTCTTTTTATCTTTTTTAATTCTGGCAGAAGTAACCGGTTCCAAACTTTTTGTCTCATTTGGTTTTACCCTTACGATGGGAGTTATTCCATTTCCGATAACATTTATAGTAACCGACCTTTTAAACGAATATTTTGGAAGAAAGGGAGTTCGTTTTACTACACTCGTTGGAATGGTTATGATCTTTGTGGCTTATTTTCTTTTGATGTTGGATATGTCTATTCCTGCGGCACCCAATTCTCCTGTGGATGATCATTCTTTTAACGTAGTTTTTGGAAATTCGGGAAAGGTAATCGTAGGTTCAATCGTGGCGTATTTAATCGGTCAATTGATTGATATTCAGATCTTTCATTTTTTACGTGTAAAAACGGATAATAAATATATTTGGTTACGCGCCACAGGTTCTACAATCGTTTCTCAACTTGTAGATTCTTTTGTAGTGATCTATATCGCCCTCGGAGGAGGCAAACTCAGCATTCAAGAGTTGAATCAAATTTCCACCAACAATTTTCTTTATAAATGTGGAGTGGCGATTGCAATTACTCCTCTGATTTATGGTGCTCATAGTCTGATCGATTGGTATTTAGGAAAAGAAGCGGAAGGTATGGTTCAGTTTGCAATGAAAGAAGGAAAATCCAACACGGAGCCAATTTCTCCGGGATGAGAAATTTTTAGAAAAATACGGTTTAAACTCCAAAAACTATCGACGACCTCTAGATTGAGTTTTACAAATATGTGGGAACTACTTCACTTTTATGATTAACAACTCAAGTTGTTCCAAAAATTTTATAATCTCACAAAAAGTAAGAGCTTCCATAAATTAAGTCACATTACAAATTTTTAAACATTTACTTTTTGTATGAATTCCCGCGTTTTAGGAACTGATCCATAAAGTTTAGATCCCAACTTTTTTCAGAAAAATGAATTCCTTACGTCGAACTCACGTTAAAAAAATAAAAAATCGTTCTATTTAGAAAAATCAAGATCAACTTATTGGTTAAAAATAAAGATGCAAAAAAAGATTTTTTTAATCATTCTCAGTTTTACATTTTGTTTTAAACCCCAGATGACATTTGAATCCGTACAAAAAGGAAAGGATCTAGAAAAAATTTCCGAAATTTCTATCGATGAATTTTTTCAACTTTGGATTCGAAATCGAAAAAAACTAAAGTTTCAGACGAATGTACGTTCTCTATTTGAAGACGTGGAGTATGTTTATTTTGGAAAAACAGACATTTACGGATATACTTGGAAAAATCGTTTTTTTAAAATTAAAAAAGATCTTTTACAAACTGAATTTCCGAATTATCAAACCTTTTTTGCTGAAGACTTAGAAAAATATTATTTCTCTCACGTATTGTCTAAAAATGATTCCGATTATTTAAATGGATTAGAAAGTAAAGACCAAAAAGAATGTGGACCAGAATATACTTATTCTATTATCCATCAAAAAGTGATGCTACAAGTACATTGGAAAATAGATTCAAGTTGTCCTAAATTGTCCGTTTTTCAAGGAAGAATAGATAAAATCCATTATGACTTAAACAGCGGAAAAATTTCTGAATAAAATTTGAAGATCACTACGTTTTATCAAAGTGTATTCCAAAAGATTAAATGAGTTGGGTAATTAAAATGTCTAGTTTCTGTTGACGCTCGAGAAACTAAAGCGTCTGCTTCTATGATCGCTCGACGGACCTTAAACTTTTTTGTAGTATATGGTTATTTTTAAATGGCATTTAAATTTTTAAAAAAAATTTAGGTTGTATTATTGAAATTGCTTATTTTCAAAAGAAGGGCGTAATCTTTGAACAGAAATGTTATCATTCTCTTATCAATAAAAAGTTAATGTTTAAGTCGTTTTGGAACTTGAAATTGAACTGTAATTGCCTAATTTTTAAGAAAGAGTTAGATTTAGTATCTAAGAAAAATCAGAAAATAAGCGAATGTATTTTGAAACACGTCCTAAATAAAAGTAGTTTAAAATGTAGATCTTGTTACAATTAAAATATTCAATAAAATTAATATAGTAGTTTTTAAAAATATGAAAAAAGGAATTTTCTCAATTTTGTTTCTAATTTCCTGTAGTATGAAGCCAAACATATCTTCTGAAACGGTTCAAAAAGGAAAGAATTTAGAAAAAATACCTCTCGTTTCTATCGATGAATTTTTTCAACTTTGGTTACAAAATCAAAAATATCCAAAAATGGCGGGAATCAATTTTGAAAAACTTTTTGAAGATAAAGAGTTTCAATACTTTGGAAAAAAAGAATGGAATCGTTTTATCCCCGTATCGAAGTCGCGTTTTTTCAAAATTCAAAAAGAAATTTTAAACAAAGAATTTCCAAA
Source organism: Leptospira noguchii serovar Panama str. CZ214 (assembly GCF_000306255.2). GTDB lineage: Bacteria > Spirochaetota > Leptospiria > Leptospirales > Leptospiraceae > Leptospira > Leptospira noguchii. Next base: position 601,819 of record NZ_AKWY02000034.1, on the reverse strand, counting down.
CTATGAATCTGTTTTTAAACAAGAACTTAACGGTCATTTTCAAAATCAAATTCTTTCAAATTTACCAGATTGGAAGTTTTACTTGGATATAAAAACAAAACGAGTAGATAAAGAAAATTGCATAGATCCTTATCAGTATTCTTATACTCTTGTGGAAAATAAAATCATACTTACTATGAAATGGAATGTGGAAAATTGTGAAGAATTGATTTCTTTCAAAAATAAAACCTATCAATTGGTATACGATCTTAGAAAGAAAAAATTTGAAGAATAATTTTGTTCTAATCGATTTTATCCGTTCAAAAAAAACTTTTAAATTTTTTACGAGAGTTTGTTTAAAATAACGTGAGTTCGACGTAAGAAAATTGGGGCGAATAATAAACTCAATGCAACGACTCCCTGAACGCCGACCCATAGGAAAGCGTTTTAGGCTCAAAAACACACATTTTTCAAGTGTTCCGACAAGAATGAGTCTTGTTACTTGCAAAAAGTATGTTTTTCTGATAGAGAAAAGTCTTCCAAACTTCTCCACCTCCGCCCCCACCCAAAAATAAGGGTGGGAACTCAGTTTTACAGAGGATTTGTCGTAATTCCCACAGATTTAATATTGAGATCCAAATACTTGTGGGGTTGGTTATGGCTCTCTATGAATCGCAGCATAATAATCGCTTTCGCATTTGTTATGCCGAACTCACGTTAAAATAAAAATTAGAGTTGTTGAAAAATTCTATAGTTCAGATCAACAAAGCTGCTTCAATAGACCGTTTACATAAAACAGATTGAGAATTCATTGTTTGACAACTCTATTCTATTTTTGTCAAAATCTAATCTTGAGATTATTATAAAATTAAAATATAATATCTTTTTTATAAAACAGATTTTTATTAAATTTACGATCATTTTTAACGCGAAAGGGATCTAGGTATGAACTAAAGCACAACGCTCTCTATGAATCTCGTTGTGGAGTCAAGTTATTGAAATTACAAAAATTAAATATAACACTATAAAACACAATAACTTGACTGGAGCTAAGAGCCCGGTCTTCCTCAGCGATCGATCAAAAAACTAAATCCGCTGAGGAAGATTCGCCCTAATGTTTTTTTGGCATCCTCGTATCTTTTTGATTTGTGAGTGGTTTTACGAAATTCTGGATTTGTAGGGAAAGTAGTTTTTAAAATGTGAATCGGATACTTTTCTTATAAAAAATAAAAACTATAAATTTTTAAAATGGTAGTTTCCAAAACGGGACAACTTGTCTTTAAGAAAAGTAAAACCAAATTCTATTTTTCCAAGGATCTAAAACGGAAACATATCTTGAATCTTGAACTTCCATTATAAACCCTCTAGAAAACAGAATGGTTTTGAAATCGTCCCACTCTTCTTTGTCTATCCGAAATGTCAAAGTTCCTGGGCTAACCGGGCAATTTTTAGATTCTTTACTAAAGATTAAAATTCCTTTTTTGTTCGAACAAAGAAGTTCAGAGTGTGTTCCTGAATTGACTACGATCTTGAATCCGAAAAGTTCAGAATAAAGATTTGCGGATACGGTGCAATCTGTAGATTGAAAGTTAGACGCGTAGAATTGAATCATTTTTTTATAAATAGTATAAGAATAAAAAAGAAATCGTCATTTTTCAATCGATTATTTTTGTTTCAAAAGAATGTCTGTTTAATTGATTGTCTAAAGAATAAAACCCAAAAAACTGGAAGCAGAATTTTTTGCGAGAAGATATGACAATGGATCAAAAAGACTACGTTCGTATATTTGATACAACTCTCCGAGACGGTGAACAATGTCCTGGGGCTGCGATGACCGAAAACGAAAAGTTAGAAATCGCTTCCCAGCTCGCATCTATGAAAGTGGATATTATCGAAGCCGGATTTCCAGTTTCTTCTCCAGTTCAATTTCAAGCCGTAGAAAGAATTGCAAGAGAAACCGAAGGACCAACGATTGCTGCTCTTGCTCGGGCAATGAAAGCGGATATAGAAGCCGCATCTAAAGCACTTCAACCCGCAAAAAAAAGAAGAATTCATACATTCATTGCATCTTCTCCGATTCATATGAAATACAAACTCGGAAAGGAACCGAAAGAGGTTTTAAAAATGGCTGTAGAAGCAGTGACACTTTGCAGACAATTTGTAGACGACGTAGAATTTTCACCCGAAGACGCAACTAGAAGTGAACCAGAATTTTTAAGAGAACTTTGTGAAGCAGTTATAGCCGCAGGAGCTACCACAATTAACATTCCAGATACGGTTGGTTATACTACTCCCGCAGAATACGGAGGTCTTTTTAAATTTCTACTTACCAACGTAAGAGGAGCCGAAAAAATTATATTCTCCGCTCATTGCCATAACGATTTAGGACTTGCCACCGCCAATTCCTTAGCTGCGGTTCAAAACGGTGCTCGACAAATTGAATGTACTATCAATGGAATTGGAGAAAGAGCAGGTAATACCGCTATGGAAGAAGTTGTCATGGCGATACGTACTAGAAAAGATACATTTGGAATTCAAACCCAAATTAAAACTGAAGAAATTGCTCGCGCCTCTTATCTTGTAAAAACGATTACCGGAATGCTCGTTCAACCGAATAAAGCCATCGTAGGAGCAAACGCGTTTGCACATGAATCTGGAATTCATCAAGATGGAGTCATCAAACATAGAGAAACCTACGAGATTATGAAACCGGAAACTGTAGGTCTTTCTTCTAATAGAATGGTTTTAGGAAGACACAGTGGTCGCGCGGGTTTTAAAGATAGAATTGTAAAATTAGGTTTTTCTCCTCAAGCAGAAGAATTAGAAGCAGCCTATCAAAGATTTTTAGAAATTGCAGATAGAAAAAAAGAAATCTACGACGAAGATATTCGAGCTCTTTTTTCCGAAGAAACTAGAAAATCTACTGAAGATCGATTTCAGTTGGAAGGTTTTACGGTTTCGACCGGAACCAAAAGTACTCCTACTGCGGGTGTTAGAATTTCAATCGACGGTCACGTAAGAGAGGAATCTGCAACTGGAGATGGTCCCGTAGACTCAATTTATAAAGCGATTCAAAAAGCGACTGGAATGGATCCAGAAGTTTCCAGACTCGTAATTTCTCCGGTTACCGAAGGTCAAGATGCAATGGCCGAAGCCTCTGTAACCTTAGAATATAAAGGAGAACGTGTCGTTGGAAAAGGAAGTTCCACGGATATTATAGAAGCATGTTCGAGGGCTTATATTTCTGCCCTCAATCGACTTTGACTTTTTAGAATATTTTTAAACGAGAATATTCTAAAATTTTTAAATAATCGATTAATTCGAATTTTGGGATCTGCGAAAGAATCCACAAAAAGCGGCTTTTGAATTCTGGTTTGTTTTTTTTAACAAATCACCTACTCTTTTTTTAAAACGAATCCAATCATCTGGGTGGGTATTATACCAACGAGGACAATCTTTCCAGCCTACGATTCCTTGATGTGTCCATAAGTCATCTGTACCTAAATTATATTGAGAGCATAACTGAGCCGTAAGTTTGGCCGCGCTATCCAAGGTTTTTGGTGTGAATTTTCCAACCATATCTTGAACACACTGTTCGATTCCTATGGTATAAAAATTAGGGCTATCTGGTCCTAAAATTTTTTCCTTTTCAGGTGTGTATGTTTTACTTCCACAATGATAGGCTATTTCATCTAAGGGAATACATTGTACAATTTCTCCGACGAGCCCTACTGCATAATGTGCGCTTGCAAACCGACCGTCTGGCGCCTTTAGGCTTTCAAAATAATCTCGAATGTTTTGGGCTGTTGCTTTAGGCGAAGCCGTCCAGTGTAATACAATCCCCTTTACTTCTTTTATTTTTGTTCCAGGCCTACTGTGTGGATTTGGTGTTAAAAAGTCTTGTTTGATATTTAAATTGAATGTGATCACTGGATAATTCTCCTGTAAAAAAATATAATTTATTTATATTTAAAACTTGGTATCAAATACGTTTGTATTGATTAAATTGTAATACATCTTAAAAATCATTTAAAGTAATTTAATAAAAATAGTTTATCATAAATTACTTAAGTATTTTTTAATTGATAATTTCTGGAAATTAAAAGAAGTATATATAAGGGATGAATTCAATTATCTTTATAGAAGTTGAAAACAAGAGTTTCTCAAGAGATCTATACAATAGAATTGTATACTACAAAGATGTATAAATAATACTACGAGTTCATTCTAAAAGTTAAAACTATGAGTTTTTGTAGAGATGCGCTTATTCTGAAATGTATAGTTTTTTTTTGAAGAAAATTCTACACTAGGTTTGTAATCGTTCCGAAATTTTGAGAATTGAACCGTAAAATTCAGATTTGTAATGGTTCCTACATTTTAAGAATCCAGCTGTAAAACCAGGATACTTGCCATTTAGGTCTTTTGAAAGAGTATACATCCAATAATTCTCTTGCCGGTTTACCAATCTGTTTTCAACATAGAGGAAAGATTCATTATAAAAAAGGTTTGTTATGAAATATTCTGAAATTTTCCAACCGATTCAAATAGGTTCAATTACTCTTCCAAACAGAGTCATAATGGGGTCAATGCATTTAGGATTAGAAGGAATGCCCATGACCGCAGAGAGAATGATTGCATTCTATGGTAAACGCTTTGACGGAGGTGTAAGTTTTATTACTACGGGGGGAATCGCAGTCAATCACGAAGGAAAGGGATCCAATATCTTTTTTAATTTTCAGAAAGAAGAAGACTGTAAGGAATTATCCTTCGTCGCTAATTCTCTCAAACCCAAAGGTATTTTTTGCGCACAGTTGTTTCACGCTGGAAGATACGCTTATCACAGGGAACTCGTGGCACCTTCCGCATTGAGAGCGCCAATCAATCGTTATATTCCAAAGGCGCTTTCCGAAGAAGAAGCTTGGAAAACCGTAGAAGATTTCGGAGACTCTGCACTCAAAGCAAAAGAAGTGGGTTTTGGTGCGGTAGAAGTAATGGGAAGTGAAGGTTATTTAGTAAATCAATTTTTTTCTCCGGTAACTAATCAGAGAGAAGATTTCTTTGGTGGAAGTTCTGAAAAAAGAATAAACTTCGCAGTCGAAGTGATGAAGAACATACGTAAAAAAGTAGGAAAAGATTTTCCAGTGGTTTATCGTATGTCCGGAATCGATTTAATTCCAGGTAATCCAACTTTTGAAGAAGTTGTATTACTTGCGGAAAAATTAAAAGAAGCGGGAGCAGATGCTCTTAACATAGGAATCGGTTGGCATGAATCCAGAATTCCCACGATTTCAATGCTTGTTCCCAGAGGCGCTTGGGCAAAAATTTCCGGAAAGATCAAAGCAAAAGTCAAAGGTATTCCAATCATCGCATCCAATCGGGTCAACATGCCAGAAACCATGTCTAGAATTTTAAAAGATCAAGAAGCGGATATTTTGAGTATGGCTAGACCTTTTTTAGCAGATCCTGATATTCTAAATAAGATCAAAGCTGACCAAGAAGAAAGAATCAATACTTGTATTGCTTGTAATCAAGCTTGTTTGGATCATACATTCAAAGAGCAAATGGTTTCTTGTTTAGTCAATCCTTCTGCAAACAGAGAATTAGAATTTAGTAAATTAAAAAAAGCTGATAGAAAACACGTAGTCGTAATTGGTTCTGGACCTGGAGGACTTGAGTCCGCAAGAATCAGCGCTATTCGAGGTCATAAAGTAACCGTATTAGAAGCGACCGATAAAATTGGAGGACAACTCAATTTGGCAGCTCAGATTCCTGGTAAATCCGAATTTTTAGAAACGATTCGTTATTTCAAAAATGAACTTAAAAATTTAGGAGTAGAGATTCAACTGGGTCATCATGCTACGTTAGACAGCATTTATGCTCTCAAACCAGACGCTGTGATTTTTGCAACTGGAGTTAAACCGAGAGAATTTCATCTTCCTGGAATAGAAAAAAAGAAAACCGCTTCTTATGTGGACTATCTGTCCGGAAAGTTCCAACCAGGAAACAAAGTGGCGATTATCGGAGGAGGAGGAATCGGTTGTGACGTGGCTCATAAACTTACGGAGGATGATTCTCCTACTATCGATTCTTACTTTCATCGTTACAACGTAACGTCTTATACAAATACACAGATTCAAAAAGAAAAATCGAATCGTAAAGTTTCAATTTTTAGAAGATCCGGAAAAATCGGTTCTGGATTGGGGGCCACGACGGCTTGGGCCTTGTTGCAAGAATTAGAATCTAAAGAAGTTGGATTTTATACTTCTCTAAATTATAAAGAAGTTACGAATCAAGGATTGGTAGTAGAAACTAAGAAAGACGGTGCGTTAACAATCGAATGTGATTCTATGATTCTTTGTGCGGGACAATTGAGTGAAGTTTCACTTTATGAAGAATTTAAATCTAAGTTTCCGAAAATTCCTTCGTATCTAATTGGAGGTGCTAAGGATGCTTCTGGAATTGATGCAAAACGAGCGATGTTAGAAGGATTTGAAGCTGCGATCGAAATTGGCGTTAGCGTAAATTGAAAGTTTAACAGTAAAATCCAGATTTGTAAGAGTTCCCACACCCATTTTACAGAAAAATGAACTCATACAAACGGATTTAAAATTTACTTTTTTAAAAACAATTTCAAAAATTTTCCAATTCAATGTTCTCCTCCGAATCGTACGAAGAACCGTACAAAAGAAAGGAGGAGAATTCATTGAATCAAAAATTTATCATAATCCTATCGCTTTTACTGTATTCTAATTGTATTTCCAAGTTACAACCAGAGACCAACTTACAAGACTTAGCTGGTAATTGGGAGATTTATATAGGTCCTCAATCGGATCATCTACTTATAAATCAGTACATTAAAGAAAATTTCAAATTTTGGAAGCCGGTTCCAATTCCTTCTAATCTCAAAAACTTTACTTCTAACAATGAGATTTTGCTTCGTAAACGATTGAACCTTGAAAATGTATCAGATTTATCTTTATCTTTAGGAAAAGTTTCAGATCAAGTACGCGTATTTTGGAACGGACACGAACTTTCGGAAGAATTATTTTCTGAATATAAGAATTCAATTCCACAGGGTTATGATCGAACTAGAATTTATTCGATTTCTGAAAATAAAATATTCCAAAAAAATGAAATACTAATTTTTATAAGACCTTACTTCGATTACGAATATGGAATATTGTCAGGACAATTAGAAATCGGGCCTTCCGCAACGATTTGGAAACGGTTTTACCTACGCGAAATCGGAGGACTTTTAATTTTCGGTTCTTTTTTATTGATCGGAGGATTTTTCCTATTTCTTTCTTGGAGAGAAAAAAAATACGGAGAAAACTTTTATTTCGGACTGTTTTTAATTTTATTCTCTATATTTCAAGTTTCTCTTTCGGATCTGAAATATTTCACCGGTATTAAAATTTTATACTTAAAAAAAATTGAATATTTTTTTCTTGTTTTTTTATTTCCTTTATTTTATAGATTCTTAAACTCTCTTTTTGGAAAAATCAAAAGTAGGTTTCAAACTATTTTAGAAATAATCGTATTGTTTTTATTTTCTTGGATTTTATTTGCAGAAACTGTTTTTGTATTGGATACAATCAATCGATACGCTCTTCAAGTTTCTTGGATAGGATTTGTTTATTTGAGTTTAAAAATTCTGATCCCGAATTTGAAAAAAAGTTTCGAATCCAGAACGATTTTTTTCGGAATCATATTTTTGCTAATCTGTGTGGGGATAGACGTTCTTTCTCAAAGAGGAATGTTAAAAATGATTCGACTTTCCGGTTTGGGTGTTTGTGGATTTTTAGGATTTTTAACTCTTATACTTGCAAATAAATTTGTGAAGATGAAGGAAAAACTAAAGTCTTGGAATTCTGTATTGGAAACTGCAATTCGAGAAAGGACTAAAGAACTTTCTTCTAGTTTGGAAGAAGTAAAAAATTTAAAGGAACAACAAGACGGAGATTACTTTTTAATCACACTTCTTTTTCAACCCTTTTTGTCTAAAAATTTAGAAACCAATTACGCACAAATAGATATCCATAGAAAACAATATAAAAGTTTTCAATTTAAAAATCGATCTTATGAAATCGGCGGTGATGTAGTACTCAGAGAGAGTGTATTTATATCTGGAGTTGAATATCAGGTTTTGATCAACGCAGACGCGATGGGAAAATCTCTGCAAGGTGCAAGTGGAGCGTTGATCTTTTGTTCTATTGTAAAAAGTTTTTTACAAACACAGGATTATGAATTTAGAAATCCTGAAAATTGGCTTTTCCTTCTTTATTCCAATCTTCAAGCGGTTTTTGAATCTTTTGACGGAAGTATGCTCGTTTCCGGAATTTTATCTTTGTATCGAATTTCTACGGGTGATTTATTTTTTATCAACTGTGAACATCCTCCGATCGTTCTTTCTCGTAATGGTAAAACAATTTATCTAAAAGAAACCGCAGTTTTACGCAAGATAGGTTTTCCAGATTCAGATTCCAAAATAAAAGTTGAATATTGCAAACTATTACCGGGAGATACTATTCTTTATGGTTCGGATGGCAGAGAAGATTTATACATACAAGATCCGTTATATTCTTCTCGAAAACAAAAGTCTTCGGTTCCGGATCTATTCTTTAAACTGATCCAAAATTCAATTCCGAAACTTGAGGACTTAGAATTTAAGATCCAAGAAAAAGGAATTCTTTCAGACGATCTAAGTTTTTTAAGAATTCAAATTGGTCCTGAAACCGTTTTTAAAAAGAATTTTTCCGAATCTGAAGTTTTAATTCGCAAAGGAAATGAATTTCTACAAAGCGAAAATTTTCAGAAAGCGTGTTTTCAATACGCAAGAGCTTCAATTCTAAATCCAGGGAATTTGAAATTATCCAAATCGGTTTTACTTTTAGCCAAAAGATCTGGAAATTTAAAGCTGGTTCGTTTTTTTTCCGAAAAAATTCTTTTAAGAACTGATGGAATTGAAATTAGAAAGAATTCCTTTTACAAAACAACTTCTTTAAGACTTAAAAGTACATATAATAACAATTTGATCTATAATTTAGTTAAAAAATAAAAATTAATACAATTTTATGTAAAAATATTGTTGAATTTATTTCAAAACTATGTAATAATTATATTCAATCCATTCTTTAGCGAAGAACCGGGCTCTTTGCAGGAATGATTCCGGAATAGCATTCTCCTCAAGTACCCTTGTTTTCCGGAATATCTTTCAAATGCTAGCTCGTTTGCTGGGATAGGGTCCGGACCAAAATCAATAGATGATGGTTCGGATTCCGTCCCGGAATTTTTAGTCTTTAGGGGAGGATGTATGAAAATATATTCAGGTGACATTATTTCCTCAAAGCTGGAGAAGCCCTTTTTATTTGTAACAAAAAATGGATTTAAAAGAAAGATTCCGATTCAAGAACCTCATAAAGTTTTAGAAACTTCTTTGGCTAACAATTTAGAAAAAAGCGTCTTAGTTATTTCTTACAATTTACTTTTAGATCATACAGGGGATTCAAGGCTTGCGGAAAATGATTATCTTTCGTTTTCCAATCGATTTCGTGAAATCTTCGCTCAGGACTCTTGGTTTTTTTTATCCAATCGAATCGAAACATTTCTTAAAGAACGAGAACAAGATAAATTCTATTTTCATTACGATTCTAAAATAAAATTCTGATTGAGTTAAACCGCGCTCAATTTACTTTGAAACGATTCAGATTCCTACCAGAATTTTGATTTTATCCCCATTTGGAGCTCTCCATGAAATCTAGAGTAGTTACTTTTCATTACACACTTCACGATACTGAAGGCAATTTAATCGATTCTTCCGAGGGTAAGGCTCCACTTTCCTATTTAGAAGGAGTTGGGAATATCATTTCCGGCTTGGAAGAAGAAATGAAAAAAATGGAGACAGGTGAAAAGAGAAAAATTAACGTCTCTGCGGAAAATGCCTACGGTATCAAAGACCCGGATCTTATTTTTGATGTTCCTAAATCTCAGTTTCCTCCCAACGAAGATTTACAAATAGGAATGATGTTTCAAACTGACGAACCGGATAAGGTTTTTACCATTACAGAACTTCAAGAAGAATCTGTCATCGTAGATGGAAATCATCCACTTGCAGGAGTTGACTTGGTTTTCGATGTAGAACTCACAGGAATTCGAGAAGCAACTCAAGAAGAAATTTCGCATGGACATGTTCACGGAGAAGGTGGACATCACCATCATTGAGAGAGTGTCCTGGAAGGAAGAACTAAATCCAGCTCAAATGGAAGCGGTACTGACTCAGGATGGGCCTGTACTTGTTTTAGCAGGTGCGGGTACAGGCAAAACTAAAACCATTGTTAGCCGATTGGCACAATTGGTTTCTTCTGGTATTCCTGCGTCTTCCATTTTGTTACTTACATTTTCTAGAAAAGCCGCCAGAGAAATGATTCTCAGAGCTTCTACGATCGGTAATAAAAAATGCTCCGAAGTTCAAGGCGGAACATTTCATTCTTTTTGCAACGGAGTTTTGAGAAAATTTGCTCCTGTTTTAGATATTTCTTCTGGTTTTACGATTTTAGACGAATCTGATTGTTTGGATGTATTTCAATTTTTAAGAAACGAAAAAAATTTCAGTAAAACTAAATCTAGATTTCCTTCTAATGAAACCTTAGTATCTATCCACAGCGAAATTCAAAATACAGGAAAACCTCTTCGTTCTATATTAGAAAAAGATTATCCTTTATTTCTACAAAAAATCAAAGACATTTCTCAAATTTTTGAAGATTATAAGTCCTATAAAAAAGAACAATCTCTTTTAGATTACGATGACCTACTCTATTTTACCAAAGACCTTCTTGCCAATCATCCGGGAGTTAGAAACGCAATTTCCGAAAAATACAGATTTATCATGGTGGATGAATTTCAAGATACAAATAAAATACAAGCGCATATAGCCTGCCTTCTTGCTTCGGAACATTCCAATTTGATGGTGGTTGGAGACGACGCTCAGTGTATCTATACGTTTAGAGGAGCTTCCGTCAGAGGTATTTTAGATTTTCCTAAAATATTTCCAAATACAAAAACGATCTTTTTAGAAAAGAATTATAGAAGTACACCTTCTATTCTAAATCTCGCAAATGAAGTACTTAAAAATTTTTCGGAAAAATACGACAAATATCTTTTTACAGATAATGAAAACGGTTTGATTCCACAGGTTCTACAATTTGAAGACGAGTTGGAAGAAGCGGAAGGGATTTCTAAAATTCTTTTAGAAAAAAGGGAGGAAGGAATTCCGTTTCAAAAAATGTGTGTTCTTTTCCGTGCCGGGTGGAACTCAAATCAACTCGAACTTGTACTCGCAAAACGGAATATTCCTTTTGTGAAATTTGGTGGAAAAAAGTTTATTGAAACAGCTCATATAAAAGATCTACTTTCTTTGTTAAAGTTACTTGTAAACCCCTTAGATTCGATTTCTTGGATTCGAACTTTAAAGTTAATTCCAGGAATTGGAAATGCAAAAGCAAATTTTATTTTAGATAAAATCCGAAAGTCATCTGGTTCTTTCGAGGTGCTTTCCGAAGAAAATGAAACCACAATCGGTAAATATCTTTCTCCTCTTTATCATCTTTACCAAAAGTATAAGGAAACTCATTCCGAAGTAAAAAAAATGGTTTCTGAATTTATAGATTACTATCGAGTTCTTTTGGAAAAAAATTACGACGACTCTAAACGAAGATCAGAAGATTTAGATGCGGTTTTAGGGTTTTCACTGAAATATAATTCTTTGAATGATTTTTTATCGGATCTTACGATGGACCCTACTTCTTTAAGTTTGGATAAAATGAAACCGGACGACACAGATTCGGATCTACTCAACCTATCTACGGTCCATTCCGCAAAAGGATTAGAGTTCGACATTGTATTTGTTTTAAATACAACCGAAGGAATTTTTCCTTCCAGTAAAAACACAGATATAGAAGAAGAAAGAAGACTTTTTTATGTGGCAATCACTAGAGCCAGAAAAGAATTATATCTTACTAGACCTTCTTTGGCTCAGTCCAGATCTGGGCCGTATTATACAAAACTTTCTCGTTTTTTAAGTGAAATTCAATTTCCAGAAAAAGTTTACGAGTTAAAATTAATGTCTGGAAAATCCATTTCTAAAAATTCTTTTGTTTCTCAAGGTTCTTCTTTTAAAAATAAAAATGATTCTTTTTCTAGAATTCAAGACTACTTTGGAAACTGAGAAATTTTATGTTTTCCACATTTCAAAATCAAACCGAAAAAATCGAATCTTCTTTTGTGTTGAGTATTTTAGAAAAAAGAATATTTGAATTTTATAAACTTCCAAATGGAAAATTTTTGAAAGAAAAAAAATTCGGAATTAAATTTTATCCTTACTCCAATTTGGGAAGTTCGATTCGGGTTTCTTCAGAAAAGCTAGAATTCAAAATTCATTCTTCTTATTTGAATTCGGAACCGAAAAATTTAGAGGCGGTGATTGATTTACTTTTATTTAAATTATTAAAACACCCGATTCCAGATGGATTGGAAGATACAATCCGTAAGTTTTACAAAAATCATACAGATCAAAAAATAAGTTCGAATAGAAATCGAAAACAAGTCCAAAGATCTTCTTCTCAAAATAAAAAACTGAGAGATATTTTAGAAAAACTCAACGATTCTTATTTGAAGATAGATCTTTCTAATTTAGAAATTTTTTGGGGAAAATCTAAATCGACTACAAGACTTGGACATTATGATCCAACACATACTATGATTGTAATCAATCCTATTTTATCCGTTCCATCTGTTCCAGATTTTGTTTTAGAATACATAGTATTTCATGAATTACTGCACGTTTACTTTCCGGTTATCAGAAAACAAGGTAGAAACGTCATTCACGGTAGAGAGTTCAAAAAGTTAGAAAAAAAATTTTTGCATTATAAACAAGCAAATTCTTGGCTTAAATCCGAACACTTTCGAAATATGATTTTGCATTGATTTTTGAATTTTTTGATTTTCTTATATTCTAAAAAAGAGGTAAACGATGCATCCAAAAGTATTCGAAACTCTATATATCCGTAAAAATTACGTCGACGACGAATTGAGAAAACATCTAAAAGAAGTACAATGTTTAAACTATCGGTCTTTAAACGATTATGATCGTGGGGTTTACGACGGTTACGTGCAAGCCATTACTGAAATTTTAAAAAAGATAGAAAGAAAGTTTTCACAGGCGGGATAGTTTGTTTCGAATTTTAGTTTTAGGTTCCGGTGCCATAGCTGGTCTATACGCCGGAAAACTTGCGCAAGCTGGTTGTAAGGTTGATTTTTGGGTTCGAAAAAATTCTTCCGAATTGAAAAAGAACGGCTTTCAAATTGAAAGTGTCTCTTGGGGAAATTTTTATTATAAAGTAGAAAGGATTTTTGAAAGTATTCCCAAAAATCTAAAAGAATACGATTTGATTTTGAACTGCCTAAAATGTCTTCCAAGCATTGACTTAAAAAAGATTTTGGGGGAAACAATTCCTCAGGATCTGCCAATTTTACTTTTACAAAATGGGATTGGTATCGAAGAACCAATTTCTATTCTTTATCCTGAAAACGAAATTTTAAGCGGACTTGCTTTTGTATGTGCCAACCGAACTGACACTGGAAAAATTCTTCATTTGGATTATGGAGAATTGACGATTGGATCTTGGAACAGGAATCCTTCTTTTATCTGCAATCAATTAGTGGAGCTTTTTAATAGTGTAGGAGTTCCTACACAAAATACGAATACAATTCGTCAAGCTCGTTGGAAAAAACTGATGTGGAACGTACCGTTTAATCCTATCAGTGTTCTTTGTGGTGGTAAAAACACTTCAGAAATTTTAGAAAATTCTTATAGCCGTAAACTCGTGATCGATATTATGAAAGAAGTACAAATCATTTCTCACTTAGACGGTGCAGAAGTTCCTTTAACTCAAATAGACGCATTTTTGCAAATGACAGAAATAATGAAACCTTATAAAACCAGTATGCTTTTAGATTTCGAAGCCGGTAGGCCTATGGAAATTGAAGCAATTCTTGGAAATACAATTCGAATTGCCGAAAAAAATAATTTAGAAATTCCACATATCCAAACCATCTACTCTCTTTTAAAATTATACGAAAATTAAATTTTAGAACTGTCCCAAAACCTCAAAAAATTTTACGCGATAGTTCTTTAGAAATTTTTAATAAAATGTTGTAATTCTCACAAATGAAGTCGTATTTTGCGAATTTCAGAGCTGTTCTAATGTCGTTCAATTTTCGTAGTAGTACGGTTTTGGGACAAAGTTCTTAATTTAACGTGAGTTCGACGTAAGAAAATTGGGGCGAATAATAAACTCAATGCAACGACTCCCTGAACGCCGACCCATAGGTAGGCGTTCACTGAGTTTCCCGGGTCGTCATCGCAGCTCGCAAATTTCATAGTTAAAATGGCTCACGACCTAAAACGCTTTCGTAAAAAGCGTTTTACTGAGTTCTTTTCGCTCCAATTCCTTCGGAATTTCCGCTACAATCGCTTTCGCATTGAGTTATGCCAAACTCACGTTAATTTAATGTGAGTTGGTAGAAACATTTTTGAAGAATGAAATATTGATGGACTTGTTTTTTAAAACTGATTTTTCCGTAAAAAATAAAAATGAACGTAATGGTTCCCACAATTTAAATTTTTAGAACATATTCCAAAGTCCAAGAATAAATTATCTTTGAAATTTTGGTAAATAGAGTTGTTGAAAAATAAATTTTCTATCTATTTCTGTTTCATGGAAACGATCAATCAAAGCAGCTTTGTTAATTACCACTATGGAATTTTTCAACAATTCTAATAATAATTCTTCATGTTAAATTACATCTGAGAGAGTTTTATAAAACCCAAAAAAAATAGAATTTTAATTAAATCTTTTGAATTCGATATTCAGTATATTGAAATATAAAACTATTTTAAATTGAATTCAGTAGTTTTTTAATTCCTTTTTCTAACCCGTCCAAAGACAGAAAATACATTGGGATTTGATTTCCAATTTCTCGGATTGTTGGCGCATCCCAATATTTTATTGGTTCTGGATTTAACCAAATTGAGTCTCTAAAATGTCTTCGAATTCTTTTTAAGGAATCCAAACCAGACTCTGGATTTTCAGGAAGTCTAAAGTCCATTCGAAATCGGCTATGATAATATCCATATGTAGAATCTAACAATTCGTACGGAGCCATATACGCGTCCCCAATAAGAATCAACTTTGTATCTCCGCTGTGTTTTTTAAATATTCTTTGTAGAGAGATTGGGGTTCTCATATTCGCTTTGGGATATACAGCATCATATATTATATTATGAAAGTAATAATAATGAAATTCTTTAAAGTGATTGATTTGATGACTTGCTGAAAAGAGTTTATTGACTCTTTCCGCGTGAGAAGTCATACTTCCCCCAGTATCCATCAACAGTAAAACTTTAAGTCCATTTTTTCTGGAACGTTCAAATTCGATTTGTATATCTCCTGCATTTCTACAAGTGGAATCGATCGTTTTAGGAAGATGAAATTCTGAAACTCCTTCTTTTTTTAAGTTTCTTAACTTTTTAAGAGCAGTTTTGATTTGACGAACTTCTAATTGCTCATCGGTTCTATATTCTTTATAACGTCTTTCTAATGCTTGAAAAATAGCAGAACGATTTCCAGCCTCTCCGTCTACCCTAACACCCTCCGGATTTTTTCCTCCGTGTCCAAATGGAGAGGAGCCGCCTGTTCCCACCCACTTATTTCCTCCGTGATGTTCCCCTTTTTGATCTTCGAGTCTTTTTTTTAGTTCTTCTAAAAGTTGATCTGGAGGAATTAAAGAAGGAGGAAGTTTATTAGGATTATCGAATATTTGATTTAACCAATCCAACAGCTCCTGCTTGAGTTCTGGTTTTAAAGCGCCCTTTTCTCCAAATATCTCTGAGAATACTAAATCAAATGCGTCAAAGTATTTTACGTCTTTTACCATACAAGCTCTGGAAAATCGATAGAGTTCGTTTAAATCGATCCACCCTTTTTTATGAGTTGTATAATGATCTACGAATTTTAGAAAATCCAAAAATTCTCCCGTGGTAGCAGGAATTCCTTCTGCTTTAAGCCTGTAAAAAAACGAGATGAACATTTTAGTTTCTGAATAATCTCAGATCCTCCTCGTTTTTGATAAGCGCTCCTAAAAATGGAATTCGAACTTCTTCTTTTAAAACTGCTCCTTGGTGTACTAAAATTTGTATCCAATCTAAAAGTTCGCTCGTTCCCGGTTTTTTCTTGAGATCGTCCATTCTACGAATTAGATAAAACATTTCTAAAGCTTTAATCAATAGAGTATGCCCTACGCCTGGAAAATGGGAAAGTATGATCTTTTTCATAAATTCCGGATCTGGAAATTCTATATAATGAAAAATGCATCTTCTTAGAAATGCAGCAGGTAATTCTTTTTCGTTATTAGAAGTAATGATTGTCAAAGGACGATGTCGCGCTTGGATTCGTTTGGAAATTTCAGGAATATAAAATTCCATTCGATCCAATTCTAAAAGTAGATCGTTCGGAAATTCTATGTCCGCTTTGTCAATTTCATCTATGAGTACAATCGACTTTTGATTTAATTGAAACGCTTCTCCCAGCGCTCCAAGTCGTATGTAGTTTTCTATGTTTTTTACTTTTTCGGAATCTTCTGAAAAACGAGAATCGTTAAGTCTAGAAACTGCATCATAAAAATACAAACCTTCTTTGGCCTGAGTGATAGATTTGATGTGCCAAGTATAAAGAGGTAGTTTTCTTTGATCCGCTAAATATTCTGCTAAAAGAGATTTTCCAGTTCCAGGTTCTCCTTTTAAGAGTAAAGGACGAGAAGTAACTTCGGCAAGTAGGATTGCCTCTTCTAATGCGGGAGATAAAAGATAAGTTTGGGTTGATAGTTTCATGAGAAGTCCACGATTGATTCTAACCGGAAGCCAGTTCGCTGCAAGATAAAAAACTATCTTACTTCAAAAACGACGCTGTCTATGATTTTTCCGTTTTGATCTTGTAAAGAAAGAATGTGAAATCCTTTTTCTGGTTTCCAAAATACTTCTTTTGCTTCTTGAATCACCTTTCCATCTAAAATCCATTTAAATCCAGAATCGAATTGAGAAGCATAAAAATGTAATCTTTGTCTTCCTTCGGGTATATCCGGGTCGAGAGCATAAATGGTTTCGTTTCCAGGGATTAAAATTTTAGGAATCTTTGAAAGTTCTGTTAGCTGACGAGTAGGAGAATTATAAGACTTCTTTAAAGTAAAATTGTTTGGCTGTTCTTCTCTTTCTTGAAGTAGATTGATGACTATATTCCAAATTGGAGCGGCCCCAGTAACTCCACTTACGTCCCACATTGGTTTACCATTCATGTTTCCTACCCAAACCCCTACTGTATATTTTTTAGAATAACCTATACACCAATTGTCTCTCATATCTTGAGAGGTTCCGGTTTTAACCGCAGTAAAAAATCTTGTACTGAGATGATTGTTTAACCCAAAAGATAAAGAGCGATATTCCCGATCGGATAGAATTTCGCTTAACGTATCTACAGATTTTTTAGTATATATTCGATTCCAAAAATTTCCTTCTTGGAAATTTTCTTGGATTGTTTGTTTGGCTTCGAATGGAAAAAAAGTTGGCCTTGAACTGATTCCTCCGTTTGCAAGAGTTCTATAAGCGTTTGTTAATTCGAAAAGAGTAACGTCTGCAGTTCCTAAAGCCAGAGAAGATCCATAAAAATCTGCTCGTTTTAAATCACTCAAACCTAATTCTCTCAATCTTTCTACAAAATCAGGAACATTCACAAGATCTAATACTCGAATTGCTGGTATATTCAAAGAGGACGCCAAAGCATATTTAGCCTGTACGTTTCCATGATATGTATCGCTATAATTTGAAGGTCTATAAATTCCGGAAACCGCATTCCATTCCGTAGGACTGTCTTCTAAAATAGAATTTGGTTTTAATACTTCTTTTTCAAACGCAAGTCCGTACAAAAAGGGTTTTAAAGTAGAACCCGCTTGTCGTTTTGACTGAATTGCGTCTACATAAAATGAATTACTATTTTCTAAATTTCCTACATAAGCTAAAATGGCTCCGGATATATTATCTAAAACTAAAATTCCGGTTTCCGCTACATTCTGTTTTTTTAATCCGTATAAATTGTTTTTTGCAATTTCTGTAATCTTCCATTGAAGATCAAAATCGATTGTCGTTTTAATTTTTCCATCTACGGAAAAAATTTCAGGATTTTCTTTAAAGATTTTTTGTGCTGCGTGGTATGCAATTCCTTCGGTGGAAGGTAAATTGTTTATTTTGGAAGTAGCTTTTTTTGCTACACTTTCAAAAGAATCACAGAGTTCTTCTTTTTGGATTTTTTTTGCTAAGATACAACTTCGTTTTGCTAATACTTTAGAACTCGCTCCTGGATAAGGAAGCATTGCAACCAATAGAATTGATTCGGTGTCGCTTAACGCAGAAGGTTCTTTTTGAAAAAGTCCACGACTCGCAGCCCTAAGACCTCTTAATTCTCCTCTAAATTGTGTCAAATTCAGATACGCGGTCAGAATTTCATTTTTAGTCCATGTCTTTTCTATTTTTTGAGCAAATTTCATCTGCTCCCATTTATCAAAAATGTTTCTTTGCCCCGGTTTAGTTCCTAAAAAAATTCCGGCGAGTTGCATGGAAAGAGTACTCGCACCCCGTCTTGAATTTCCAAAAAGTCGATCTTTGATAGAACCTAAAATTGCGATCCGATCTACTCCTGAATGTTCAAAAAAACGTTTGTCTTCTTGTAAAAATAAAGCGAGTAAAAGTGTTTCTGGAATTTCTCCTTCTTCCGTCCAGGATAATTTTCTTTCTAGAACATTCCATCGTATGGTCTGTAAAATTCTTCCGTGACGGTCTAAAATTGTTCCGTCGGAAGGCCGATACGAATTTCTAATTTCTTTATAAGAAGGAATTTTCTCATTTTTTTCTTCTTCTGAAAAAAGTAAATTCGTATATAAGAATATACTCAATAAATATAGAATTAGTCGTATCATTTTAAGTATATTTTAATACGAACGAACCGTTTGGATCATTTATGAATTTTAAAATATCCAATTTACTTAAGATTATATAAAAAAGTATTTAAAATTTATTACCAAAGCAGTGGTTTGCGATGAAAATTTATAACACTTAATTTTATAGAATCCAGTGAATTATCACATTTTTATTTTAAAAAAAATTATATTCAATCTAAAACTTATTCTTTGGTGATCATTTGATCCGGATTTGGTAATTCTGCAAATTGATCCGGAAGATACATTGCTTCTACCCTAGTGGGAGGTAATATAAATTTTCCAGTTTGATTGATTCGATATACGTATTCTAAAGTTGCAGGCCCCGCGGGTAAATATTCAAAATATGCAATATAACCTTCCCATTTTCTTTCTATAAAAGTAGGAGATGACCATCCATTTTCTTCTTTTGCCAATTCCGATCCAAAACGAGAATCGTTTCCAAGTCCAGAACCTAAAATACTTGCCCCTGCAGGAATTGGATCTTTGACCGCAATCCAAGATAGATCGGATTCTGTATAAATTTTTAAACGTACACGAACAACATCTCCTTCTTTAAAAGAAGTTTTTTTATTTCCGAATTCGTCTAGAATTTCCTTTTCCAATCTCATTCCACTTTCTAGTTTTTCTTTTAAAGGGAGTGCTGCTTTTGTATGAATTACAACATACGGTTTTCCACTTCCGTTTTGAATAAATTCTAAATTTTGAGCGTTATGTGGCATTGGAAGTGTTAGTTTAGTAGGTTCTTTTTGATTTTTCCATTCTAATGTATTTGAATTGTTTTCTAAAGTAATTACAGTAGTTCCTTCTATAGAATCCTTTTCAAATTGTTTAGAATAAGATTGGAAGGCTAAAATCCCGAGTGCGTTTGCGGGAGTAATGTCCCAATGTCCTTTGGATTGTCTAGAAATTGCTCCTCGAATTAAACGAGGAAGGTCCTCTTTCCAACTTGGATCTTTTACGACCGAAAGTATAGTTCTCATTACCGTAGAATCGTTAGAAGATAAAAGCCACCAAAGACCAGCTTCATCTACGAAATTGTAAGAAGTTCCTTGGATTCTAAATCTAGATTTCAGAAGTATATCTAATTGAGAGATCTGATTTTTATATATTCTAGATTTTGAATATATATTTCTTAAACTGATCAGAATATCAGTGGGAAGGATTTTCGGATCGACTTGAACGGTGCGAATTACGTCGTCACTTATTGTTTGAAAACGAGACATTGCATCAAGAACGATGATTTTTTTTAGTAAAAAATCAGTGTTAGATATATAACTGTTTCTATAGATCAATCCATTGACGTAACGATTCAGAGCCTCTAAAAGTGTATTCCTAATTTCATCTGGAATTTTTTTACCAGATTCAGAAGAAAGAATCAATACATAACTGGTCAGTATTTCACTTCCATATAAGGACATAGGAAAAAATTTTAAAAGTCCATCTCCGTCCAAATAAGTGTTTAGTTGATTCATGATCTGATCCCAATCTTTTTCGGATGAAATCGCTTTAGAAAGTTTTTGCTCCAGACAAGAGTAAGGATAACGATTCATATATTCTTTTGAAGAAAGAATCGCTCCTCCTGTAAGAGAAGATTTTAAACTAATTTCTATTTGTCCGCTTCCAGCGATTGCTTCTTGGTTTTCTTGAATTGGAAGATTAAGTTTACCGTCCTCTAAACGCTTAAAAGTAGATTGTAATATCCTGACTGGGATCGATTCCCCAACTTTCTGACGGAAACGAACCGTATCTATAAACGTTCCACTGGTTTCTTTTGTTTGAAACTCATATACAATTTCTTCCTTTTGAATAGGAATCGACAAGTTCCAATAAACGTTTGTAGATTCTCCCGCTTTCAGTTGAATATTCTTAGTTTCTAATTTAAGATCTGGTGATGTTCTTAGACTAATCTCTAACTCTAAATTCCTTTCGGTAGTATTTTTAAGAGAAATTCCGCTTAGAATCTCATCTTTTTCTCTGGCAAAAGGAGCAATGGAAGGATAAATCAGTACGTCTTTTGTAGTTCGTATCTGTGTAGAACCAGAACCGAATTTATCTTTTCCAGAATGAACGATTGCAACTATTTTAAAAGAAGTTAATGAATCATTTAAAGGAACTTCTACTTCTAAAAATCCATTTTCGTTTGGTTTTAAATCCGGTTTCCAAAAAAGAAGAGTATCAAACAATTCTCTCGTGGTAGCACCACCACCTCCTCCTCCCGGAGGTAAACTTTTTAATCCGAAATGCCTTCTTCCCACAACATGAAGTTGTGCGGTGGAAGTTTGTACAGAATTTCCGCGTTGATTCATCATCGCTTTGAGTAAATCCCAGGTATCGTTGGATTTTAATTCTAAAAGACCTTGGTCAACTGCGACTAACGTAATTTTAGAATCTTTCTTTATTTGTGTGGAAGGATGATCGATTTGAATTTTTACTTTTGCTTTTTGTCTTGTTCCATAAACGGTTTTATCCGTTTCTACACGAACCGGGACTTCAAACGGTTTCCAACCGACTCGAATCTGTGCCATACCGAGCCGAAAAGATGGTCTTGCTAAATCAACGAGCGCGGTTTCTTTTGGACTGTCTACCCTTCCTCGAACCACTAAGACCGAAACGAATACGTTAGGCGCAAAAGAACTTTCGATCGGAATTTCAATAACAGGTTCTTTGCCACTTAAATTTCTAATATAAGAATTGAGAATTCCTTCCCTTTCCACGGTAACAAGAGCGGTTGCTTCTCGAAAAGGCATTCTTACTTGGAACTTTGCTTTTTCACCGGTTTGGTATTCTTTTTTTTCTGGAATAAGATCCATACGATCGTGATCACTCGCGGCAAACCATAGATCGTCTTTTCCAGTAATCCAAACAGAAGAATTTGCTTTTACTTCTTCTCCGGAAAGAGAGGCCTCAAAATAAATTTCACCTGTCGTTTTTAAAGAACCATTACAATAAAATAATCCTTTTGAGTTCGTTTTACCGGAACAAAATTCGCCTAACTCTTTTACTTCGGACTTGTGTTCGTAACTATAAAAACCACCTACTAAACGTTTTCGGTTAGAATAATATTTTTTAGTAAACGCGATTACGTTTACTTTTTTTCCTTCCACTGGAGTTCCTTTTAAATCTAAAACGGCAACTTTCAGTTTTACTGAATCTTGAACCGCTGCCCAACCTTCAGAAGTAATTCCAATATGATACTGAGAAGGATAAATTGAAAAGGATCTATAAATACTTTGGATTTCGCCATTTGGATCTCTATATTCCAGTTCCGTTTCTAATTTTTGAGTTGTATCAGATTCTGGAATTGATCGAATCGTACTTTCAAAAAAACCTTTTTCATCTAATGTAAGCTGGGTTTTTGTAAAACCAATGTTAGACTCTTCACTGGTTTTTTCTTGATTTACCTTACCGTTGCTAAATGAAAAGTCAGAATAATCTGAAAAATACGCCCCACTATCTAAAGTAACCCTAGTTCTTAAAAGAACCGGAAGTTTACCGGCTCCTCCTCCAGAAAGATAACGAACCGTTCCGGTAATTCCAAGTTTAGACGGATTGATATTGGAACCGGAGGTTTGTATGTCCGCTTTCATCAGAGGAACTCTAAATTCTTCTACTCTAAACTCTCCGATAGAAAACTCTCCTCTATCTTTTGAGGGTAACAAAATTTGATAGGCTCCAAGGTTAGCTTCTTTTGGAATTTTAAATTGAAAAGAACTAGTGCCTTCTCGATCCCACTTTAAAGAAATAGAATATTCTTTATTACTTCCAGAGTGGATTATTTTCGCAAACACAGGATATTCGTTTTGACTTGGAATTTCAAATCCAAAGGATTTTTTTGTTCTAGAAACAAGTTTTATGGATGCGGTTTCTCCGGCACGAAACAAGGTTCTATCTAAAATAGGATGAAATATTACGTTTTCATTTCCATAGTCTCCCGAAGGAAAATTAAATCTCCAATTTTCAATTCCGTTTTGCCAGCCAGTATGTGTAAATGTAAAATCGTCTTCAACGGATGCGATCAAAAATAAACCGTTCTCGTATGACTTCCACGAACAATGTGGAATTTTATTTTTAGCTAAAATTCCTTTGATCATAAGTGTTCCGGAAGGTCCGGTTTTACCCGTAAAAATTTTTTCATTCTTACAATTAAAAACCTGAATGTCTGCATTCGACACGGGTTTAGCGTCATTTAGTTTTGTAACCCAAACCAGAGAGGATTCGTTTCCCCATTTAAAATGAAGCGCAAGATTAGTTACCAAAGCCGCGGTTCTAACATAAAAAGGTTGATTGATTCCTAATAAAGAATTTCCTAATATATCAGATTTCATCTCAATTACATGAAAGCCTGGTTTTTTCAAAGGAATTCCCACCACTTCAAAACGACGAATGCCGTGATTACTTTGAAGTTTTATGTCATTGGTTGAAAATTTGTTTTGGAAAGATTCAAAAATGGACTTATTATGATCTAAATCTTCAATCGTTTTAAGATAACGAAGAATTTCTGAGATTTCTCCAGATCCTAAAATTAATTCTTTTCCAGTGAATTGTTTTGGTGGATTTGATTTTTCTTTTTCTTCTTTTCCAATAGCCCAATTAAGAATTTCTTTTCCTTTTTCTTTTAAGTTATCGAACTGTTCTTTAATTTTATCTTCTGTGTCCGGACTCGTTTTTACTTGATAGAGACGAACCGGATTTTCGGCTTCTAAATTTCGGATTGTAACTGGAAGAACCGCTTCGGGAAATCTTTCTAAAATTCCAAACTTAGAAGCAAACTTTAAAAGAGGAGGATAATCATCCGTAAATACTGTGAGAGGAAAAGAGGATTGATTGGAAAGAGTTCTTCCCGCGTCATCTTTGATACCAGAAGGCAAAATAATTTGAAACTTAGATTTAGGAGTAAGAGGAACTGGAAAACTAACTCCGTATTGGTAATCTCCATTTTCAGAATGAACCTTTGCAGGAATTGTCTTTCCATCATATGTCTGAAGTTGAATTTTTTTAAGAATTTCTACTGATACAGGAGAATTGAATCTTAAAGTTAAAGGCAAAGATGGAATACAAGCCGCTTTTGCGTTTACACGATCACAGTTAAATTCTGCTCTAAACGTTTGTCTTACTGAATATTCAATTTTTCTTGTGGAACTTCTGGGAACTCCAGATTTAGATTTTAAACCTTTTTCTAAAACGAGATAAACTTTTTTACCGCTCGGAAATGTCTGATCCGGTTTGATTAAAATCATTCGATCTGTTTTTTGAATAGCTCTGGTTTTTAAAATTTCTTTTTCTATAGAATCTTTTACATAACTAAAACCGATCTTATCTTTGAGACCATCTACCACAAAATAAATGTAATCGTTTGCAGAAGAACGATCTATTTCCGTATCCAGATTTAAAATAAAAATTTGATCCTCGTCTATATAGATACCTTCATAAGGAAAAGTATAACTTTCTTCGAGCTCTGGACCACCCGTATGAAAGGAAAACGTTTCCCCTTCGTTCAAAAAATTTCCAGCGACGGATTTTACCTTTTTAGTTTCAAAAGTACATACGATTCCACCCGGAAGTAATTCCGGAAATTCGAGAACCCAATTTTTATCGTCTACCCAACGTTGTGCACCTTGTAAAGGACAACGGATTTCAAAAGGAACCAAAGAAAATTTAGGATTTCCGAGAGGAATCATCGATTCAGAAAAACGGGCTCTGATTTGAGAAGGTTTTTTAACTTCTCCGGTTGGAGAAAATTCTATCTTTATCTGTGCATTCAATGTGGAAAATGCAAAAAAAAACAGAAGACAACTCCAAACGAAAACAATTTTTTTTACGGATTGATTCCAAATGCAAAATATAGAAAAATTATTATTTTGAAGAAAATGACTCAAAGGGGTTTCTCCCGAAATGGAAAGCGTATTTCGGAAATAAAACCCCAAGTATGAAGGACAGGCAAGCAAAAACTTTAGCCGGCTATACTTGCCTCACGAATTAGAATATCCGGAATCTTAATTGAAGAGTAAGAGTCGTTGTATTCATTAGAAATTCCATCAATTCTAAATAATAGATCAAAAAAATTCAGATTCATGGTGATACTATCTACTGGATGAACTGGATTTCCATTTTTATAATATACCCCTTGAACTCCGATGGAAATTTCTCCAGACACTGCGCTACAACCGGAACCACCTTCTAATTTTAAAATGTAAATACATTCCGGAACACTTTTTAACAATTCTTCTAAAGTTTGATTTCCCTTTGGAACCACATAATTGTTAAACGAAGTTCCCACCCTTCCACCATAAGAACGAACCGCGTTACCGGTGGGAGAAACTCCAGACTTTTTAGCAGATTCTAAATTGTATAGATAGGTTTTTAAGATACCGTTTTCGATAATTGCCTTTTTATTGGTCAAAATTCCTTCCGCGTCTAAAAGTTTGGAACCTGGATAGTCACTAACGTGTGGATCGCAAAACACATTCCAATTTTGTGATGCAATTTGAGAACCTATTTTTCCATCTAGTCTAGAAAGACCTTTTTGAACGTTATCCGCAGAAAATGGAGAAGAAAACATTCCAAAAATTTGAGGACTAATACGGTTAGAAAGTAAAATCGGATACGAGCCACTTTTGACTGGTTTTGCACCTAAAAAAGCTAAAGAACGTTCTGTTGCAGTGGATACGATAAACTCTGGATCTATCCGGTTTAGATCCAAACCGGAACGGGTGTAACCTCCCATTTTTTTAGTCTTCCCGTCGGTTGCAACTAACGCAACTCCCGCAGAAACCAGGTTCGATTTTTCGCTATGATAAAGACCATTCGAGTTTGCTAATATAAATCGATTCCAGGTTTTTCCAGCGTATGAATAGGGAACGTTTTCGATTTTACCACCTACGGACCAAGCCAAATCGTCTAACTTTTCCCCAGTAGATCTCAGCCATTCAAAACCCAAGGACTCAAGGGATTCTTCATAAGAACGAATTTCAATTTTAGGAAGTTCGGTAGGTCCCGGAAGATCTATATCAAGAGGATCTGAAATTTTAGACTGTGAAATTGCGTCTTCTACCATTTGAGACAAAGCCTCTTCTGATAATTTTTCGCTGTAAGAATACCCAGGTTTTCCGGATCTAATTAAACGAATTCCAATCCCTCTAGAATTAGAAAGTTCAGTATTACTTACTCTTTTTCTAAAAAGTTCAATTCCAACGTCCTTAGATTCAGAAGCTACTAAATCAAAACTGTCTAAATTTTTCTTTTTACAAACACCTAACACATATTCTACGGAACTATCTAAATTCATGAACGACCTCCTACTAAAATTTCGTCCACTTTTAAAGAAGGTTGTCCCACTGTAACCGGAACAGAACCGGAAGCCGCACCGCACATTCCAGCAGCGAGTTCTAAATCTTTTCCTACCATACTTATCTTTGGAAGAATTTCGTCCCCTTTTCCAATCAGAGTGGCTCCACGAACCGGTTCCGCTATTTTTCCGTTTCGGATAACGTATCCTTCTTCCACGGAAAAATTAAATTCTCCCGTAGACGGATTGACCGAACCTCCCCCCATTTTTTTGGCGAAAAGTCCGTAATCGATTCCGGATAACATAGAATCCAAAGAATCTTTGCCAGCAGCGATGTAAGTGTTTCTCATTCTGGAAACGGGAGCATACATATAACTTTCTCTTCTTGCGCTTCCTGTTCTTTCAACTCCTACTTCTTGTGCCCCCACTCGATCGGAGAGATAATTTTTTAAAATTCCATTTTCAATTAAAATGGTTTTTTGAGGGGCAGTACCTTCATCGTCTACGTTGATACTTCCCCAAGAATCTGGAATGGTGCCGTCGTCAATTGCTGTTAAACAAGATTGTGCTATTTTTTTTCCGAGTTTATCTACAAAAGGAGAAGACTTTTTACGAATCGCTTCCGTTTCTAAAGGATGACCACAGGCTTCGTGAAAGATCACTCCCCCAAAACCGTTTCCCATCACTACAGGCATTTTTTTTCCTTCGATGTAACCCGCAGATAACATTAAAAGAGATCTTTCCGCCGCGATTTTAGAAAGTTGTTCTACAGGAAGATCGCTGAAAAATTCAAAACCTTTTTTGGCTCCCGGATTTTCAGATGCTACAAAACGTTCTCCTTCTT
Organism: Leptospira noguchii serovar Panama str. CZ214; assembly: GCF_000306255.2. Classification (GTDB taxonomy): domain Bacteria; phylum Spirochaetota; class Leptospiria; order Leptospirales; family Leptospiraceae; genus Leptospira; species Leptospira noguchii. The sequence goes on along the minus strand of NZ_AKWY02000034.1, from coordinate 574,610 downwards.
TTTCGGCGGTAACGTTGATATTAAAACGACTTCGAACTCTTAAATCTTCTAAAGATAAACCTTCCGAATTATAGATTCCAATTCGTGAAACCGAATCAGAAGCAGAAACACTGACTTGAACAATATTGGAAGAAACGCCTCTGGCTGTTTTATCAGCTCTATATAAAATTTCTAATTTTTGATCGGGAGAGATTTTTCTAGGGTCTATGGTATGAATAGAAAAAGAAGGAGTTTTCAAGTCTCCTTTTAAAACCAAAGTTTGTCTTTTATCTTTTGCAGCACTTCTAGAATCTGCTAAAATATCTATTAGAGAAATCAAATGTTCTAAATCTTCATTATTTGTATGTGCGTATAAAACATCAGTTCCATAGATAAGTCTAATTCCAATTCCATAATCGATTCCGGCAAAACTTTGTTCTATTTTTCGATCTCTTAAACTTACGGAAGAGGACCTCGTTTCTTCTTCGAAAATTTCCACAAAATCGGCTTTTCTAGAAAAGCCGGCTTCTAAAATCAGTTGAGCTTTATTTATATTCATTCTATTTTTTTAGACTTAAAAATACTTTCAAAGTCCATAATATTTAAGTTAAGGTTTTTTAATTTTTTCTCTATATTTGATCGCGTGTGCGGTTGCTTTCCATCGAATCCGATTCCAAACGATCAATAAAATACTGGTTTCTTCTATTTCAAAACGATAATTGATGATTTCGTCCCCTCCAAGTGCTTTAGATTTATCTAGTAATTCTTTATAACCTGTTTCACCTGTCACCCAGAGTAACAACCAAGAAGTATAGACACCTTCAGTTTCTACGGTTCCTAAAATTTGAAAATCCTCCGAGTTTAAAATGTATTGAGTGTAATTTGTACTCAATCCAGGAATTCGAATATCTCTATAAATACAACTTTCAAACAAAAAAGAAACAATCCCTATGAATAGTATATTTTTAAATCTTAAAATTTTCATGAACTTATCTCCATTACATAAATTCTAAAAAAAACATTATAAATCTCGAATAGAATGATCTTCCGACAATTTACCTTGCAGAGCGAGTTTGATATAATCGATTCCTTTTAAATCGTCGGAATATCTTGGAATTAAGTGAAAGTGCATATGTGGAACCATTTCAGAAACGGTTACGGTATAAATTTTAACAGGAGAATGATTTTTATAAATCCAATTTGTGGCAAATTCAAGAGCTTTTCCGAAATCTAAAAAAGATTCTTGAGACCAGTCCAAATACGAAGTCCAATGAGGACGAGGTTCTATATAAAGATACCCTTTGAGTTTTTTTTCTTCCTCGCTATGGCGAACTGAAAATTCTCCAAATCGAACTAAAATTTCAGAAAAATCGCAGGACTGATGAAAATTACAAATAGTACAATCGAACATAGTAAAACCTAATCGTAGATAAAATCTGTAATGATTTTATGGATTCTTATCTTGTATAGGAGAAAACGAAATAACGACGAATAAAGATCCAGTTACTTAAATAAGAATCTAACTTTAAATTTGTCCAAAATTTGAATCCATTTTTTTGAACTTTAAAATTTTAAAGCCAAAGTCGCTTTTAACAAAATATTTATACTCAAGAATTATATAATAACATAAGTTACATTTTAATAATATGAATCCAGTGTCGCGCCTTCAGCTTTAATCAATCAATTTAATTAAAGAAACATAATACAATATTTTGTTTTTAGTTGCAATTGATTATAAAACTCGATCCGTAGAACGATCTAAAACGCGACCCGTCGAGCGACCCTAGAAGCGAGACGCTGAGTTCAGGAGAGCGTTTGCTGAGTTTCTAACGCTTCTTCAATCGCTTTCGCATTGGATTATAACTTATTGTCAAATATCACTTTGTGATGAATAATAGGAAAGAGTAATGCCGCCCAATATTTGAAATCTACAAATAAAAAAAATGAAACATCTAAATTCAAATAAGTAAAATGTAATAAATTAAGAATGTAATTTTAAACCAGATTTATTGGCTTTTTGATGAAACCTGTAAGAAAATAAAAAGGATCGATTGTAAAAATTAGTCTGTTCGAACTCTATTGTACAAGCCGATTTATAGTTCATTTGTGAATTACACGAGTAAAAAAACTTGAAACGTTTACGATAATAAACTCATATAATTAAAGTTAAATGATAAAACAAAATTTCATAAATTAAATGAGGCATTGAATTTGTAGAAACGGTAGTAATACTATTCGTACATACGAAAATAATACCAAAATCAATGAAAGATTTTTGTAAACGTGCAAAGTTCACAAAAATCTTTCATAATCCGAAAATTGTTGGCATTTTGAAGAAAATCCTATACGCTAACTTTTGAAACAGACTCTATTCTATTGTTTTCGTATTTATTTGTAGTAACCAGGAGATTATCTCCTAACCTTAGAATGAGTCTTTTGGGATCTTCAATTCAATGTAATAGTTCCCATAGAAAACCGTTGTATTTGTGTATAATTTATAGTATTTTAGTATTCTTTTATGATTATAATTTCTGGAGTTCCCACTTCTTTGTGAAATGTTTTCTGGACCCAAGCGATCTCACTGGACAAATTTTAGGGTATGTCACTCAATAGAACTAAAAAAAGTCTCTATAAAATTTAAAAAAGAACGTAGTCTTTGTCGAATTTTTATATGAAATCGCAGTTTTACAGTTTATCACAAAAATGAAAAAATTAAACTTATAGAATATGAGGTTTTTATGAATCGTCTTTTTTTTGTATTTTTTCTTTTTCTATTTTTGAATCAATCTATAAAAGCAGAAACGTATAGTTTAATAAATACAATTACAGAAATAAAAAGATTCTTTGGAGATCCGGCGACGGTAGAAAAATACTGGCTTTTAGAATCAATTCCTGTTTGGCAAAAAGAGGAAGAATCGAGATTAGAAATCTATTTAAAAAAAATACTATCTATCCAATTACAAAAACAAACTTTTCCTAAAAAAGAGATTCTTAAAACAGAATTCAAAAAAATTCAGAATTTAGGAGGAATCCGAATTCGAAATCAAAAGTCTATTTTGTTTTCTTTAGTTTCATTCGGAAATGAATTTCCAAATCTTTCTCAGATTCGTAGTTTTAAAATCCAAGACTATTACGTTGATTTTTATTTAGGAAGACATACAAAAATTCCTACTGTTGAATTCTTAAAAACTGGTTTAGTTTGTTCGTTTTATTATTTTTCGGAGGATGAGACTCTTCTTTATTCTCAAGAATCCCCAGAATGGAAAATTACTAGTGAAAGAACCTTGGGAGAATTGAATTCTTTTTTCAAAATGAAAAACGTATCCTGTCAAGGTTGTGAAAAAATCAGATTTGCAAATGGCACGTTATTCTTCTTTCCTTCTCAATTGACAATTCCCTTCTGGATTCGTCTTGGAATTGGCATTTCAATTTTTATTTTTGCTTTAGTACTTACGTTTTTTTTCTTTCTAAGCTTTTGGATTCGAAATCGAGAAACTCTTCGAAAAGCAATTCAAGCTCAAAAAACTCTAGATCAGGAAAAAAAATCGATTCTTTCTCAATAATACTCAAATTTTTGCTATACAAATAATTAGATATTTTTTAATTTAGTTCTCAGAAAACCAGGTGACATAAACTTGAGTTTTTGGAAAAAATCGAAATAGATTCATTTTTTTTAGATCTCGAAGCCTAAATTTGTCCGGATCGGGAGCTATATTAAAAAAAGATCGCCGCTCTTAGTACGCGGTGGCATCGCCAAGAACCGTAAGGTAGGAGGCAAAAAACATGGGAGAAAGTATCATGAAGAAAACAAAAGAAGATGCTCCGAGCGTAGACGATCCTAAAAAGTTAGCAATCGAGCAAGCGATGAGCCAAATTGAAAAACAATTTGGAAAGGGTTCGATTATGAAATTAGGATCGGATTCTGCCAAACAAACGGTTCAGGTAATCCCTTCCGGTTCCTTGGACTTAGACATCGCTTTGGGTATAGGTGGTTATCCGATTGGTAGAATTGTAGAAATTTACGGACCTGAATCCTCTGGAAAAACCACTCTCACACTTTCTGCAATTGCGGAGGCACAAAAAAGAGGTGGCGTAGCAGCATTCATAGACGCAGAACACGCGTTAGATCCATCTTACGCCAAAAAACTGGGGGTCAATATAGACGAACTTTTAGTTTCTCAACCGGATAACGGAGAAGAAGCATTAGAAATCTGTGAATCTTTAGTTCGAAGTAATGCAATCGATTTGATCGTAATTGATTCTGTTGCGGCTCTTGTTCCCAAGGCTGAAATAGAAGGAGATATGGGAGATTCTCACATGGGTTTACAAGCAAGACTCATGTCCCAAGCGCTTAGAAAACTAACTGGTACAATTGCAAAATCCAAAACCGTAGTGATTTTTATCAATCAAATTCGTATGAAAATTGGTGTCATGTTCGGTTCTCCTGAAACTACAACTGGCGGAAACGCCTTAAAATTCTACTGTTCGGTTCGTTTAGACATTCGTAAAATAGAAACAATCAAAGAAAAAGAAGAATCTATAGGGAACAGAGTACGAGTCAAAGTAGTCAAAAATAAGTGTGCTCCTCCGTTCAAACAGGCTGAATTTGACATAATCTTTAACGCAGGAATCAGTAGAGAAGGTTCTCTGGTTGACCTAGGTGTAAAGCATGATATTATTCATAAGGCTGGCGCCTGGTATTCTTACAATACGGAAAAGATTGGCCAAGGTAAGGAGGCAGCTAAGGAATACTTGAAAAACAATCCTGAAATTGCCTTAAACATTGAAAATATGGTCAGAGATCTCAATGCTCTGCCTTCATTAGTTCAGGAAAATAATAAAAAGTCTCGTAAAGAGGAGAAATTAGAACAGGCCGCAGCAGGCTAACACAACTGGCTTTCTTTTTAGGAACCCTTGACCGCCGAATGAGAAATCATTCGGCGTTTTTTTTAGTTACAACATTTTGCCTAAATTAAAATCTTTCTCTAAAGAAACTAAGAGTTTGTTTTAAACTTTTTACAAGGAAAGTTCCCACATTCTTTTCAAAGAATTTTGTTTTTGTGTGAAATTCCTATCCTCAAGATTTAATATAAAACTCTAAATATAGTTACAGTTAAAATTATGGCAGAGATTAGTATTTTAGGAGCCGGGGGATTGACCGGAAAGGAATTACTTTCACTTCTTTCCCATCAAAAAGAACACGAGGTAGTTCACATAACAAGCGATAAACTTGCAGGTAAAACTATTTCCGAAGTTTTCCCCGAAATTCCGTTTCCCAAAAATCTAATTTTTAAAAAACACGAAGATATAGTTCCTCAAAAATCTTTAATAGTGCTCGCGGTTCCCAACGAAGTTTCTGTGGAATCTGCTCCTAAATTTTTAGACTCCGGGCATAAGGTCATAGATCTTTCCGGTGTTTATAGACTTCATAATCAAGAAATATTAGAAAAATATTATAAACTAAAACATACTCATTTTGATTACATAGACCGGGCGGTATTTGGTCTTCCTGAAATTTTTAGAGACAGGTTAAAAAATGCAGATTTTGTTTCCAATCCTGGGTGTTTTTCTACCTCTGCAATTTTACCCATATTTTTATTGGGAGAACTTAGAAAAAATCTCAAACCTAGAATTATAGTCGATTCCAAATCAGGGGTTTCCGGTGCAGGAGGAAGGACAGAAGATTCAGGTTATTCTTATACAAGTGTATATGAAAATTTTAGAGCATATAAAATTCTTTCTCACCAGCACGAACCAGAAATTAAAGAATACGTTTATTCTAAATCCGAACTTCCGGAACCAGAAGTTATTTTCACACCTCACTTACTTCCGGTTTATAGAGGAATTCTTTCTACGATTGTATTAGAATTCGATTCTGAACCTAAACAAGATCCTATTGCTATTTTAGAAAATTCTTCTTTAAATGAACCTTTTATTCGTATTTTAAAAACGCCAGAAGATATAGAATTAAAAAAAGTACAACATACAAACTTCTTGGACATCTCACTTCGCAAAAGAGGAAACACGTTAGTCGTCGTTTCTGCATTGGATAATTTAGTAAAAGGCGCAGCGGGTCAGGCTTTACAAAACATTAATTTAATGACCGGAGCCAAAGAAACCTTGGGGTTACTTCTCTAAATCACTATGGAAAAAACAAGTCTATATCATCTAATCAGAGACGTTTCTTTCGTTTATTCGAACAGACCCATGTATTGGATTCGGGAAGAATCCGGAGATTTTCGAGGAATTTCTTATAAGGATTGGTATGAAAATTTAAAAAACCTTTCTACGTTTTTAATTGATCTAGGAATGCAAAAAGGAAATACGGCGGGACTTATTTGTGATAATCGATACGAATGGTCTCTTTGTTCCCTTTCGTTAGTTACGATCGGATGTGTGGACGTACCTCGCGGATGCGACGCAACTATAGAAGATCTGAAATATATATTAGAACATTCTGAAGCTAAAATTCTTTTTTTAGAAAATGAGAAAGTACTAAAGAAGTTATTAGAAGATAAATCTAGTCTTGCCAAAGTAAAAACGATTCTTTTGATAGACCCTCCTATAAAATGGAAAGACTTAGAAAATTCCCGCGCACTACTTTCCGGAATCCAATTTATATTTTTAGAAGACGCACTTTTAGAAGGAGAAAAATCCAGAATCAAAAAAGGAGATAAAATCTATGATCAAAGAGGTGAATCTTTAGTCGGAAAAGATTTAGCCACGATCATTTATACTTCCGGTACAACTGGCGCTCCGAAAGGTGTAATGTTAAATCATAGAAGTTTTACTTGGGGGATTCATCAAATTCAAGAATTTGTTCCTGGTTCCTGTAACGATAGAACCATTTTATTCCTTCCACCTTGGCATATCGCAGAAAGACTTTTGGAAACAGCCCTGATTGCTTGGGGGGCGTCTATGGCGGCTTGTTCTTCTATCCCAACCATTCCAGCGGATATGCAAAAAGTAAAACCCACGGTTCTTGTTTCTGTTCCCAGACTTTGGGAAGGTCTTTATAAAAGAATTCATGATACCGTCAGAAAATCCCCTCCTCTCAAACAGAAACTTTTTCACTTTGCGGTTAAAATGGCCGAGATTATCACAAATCTTCAGGATACAATTAGAGATTCTTACGCTACTACGGAAACAGAAAAACCAAATCAGAAATTATTAGATCGTTTTATAGCTGGAATATTTCTACTTTCTATGCTTCCCATAAAAATCCTTTCTTATAAAATTTTAGAAAGAGTAAGAGATCTGTTTGGCGGTAGAATTAGATTTGCGTTATGCGGTGCTGGTGCTATGCCTTCGCATATTCAATTTTTCTTTAGAAGTGCCGGAATTCATATCATCGAAACCTATGGAATGACAGAAACTACGGGAATCGGAGCCATTGGTGAATTTCCAATTCCAAAAAATGGAGCCATCGGCGCTCCGTTACCCGGAACCGCGATCAAACTCGTGGGAGAAGACGGTAAGATTGTCACAACTCCAGGCGAAAAAGGAGTCGCTTGGCATAAAGGTCCTCACGTTACAATGGGTTATTATAAAGAACCTGAAAAAACTTCCAAGGCATTACAAGACGGATGGTTAGATTCAGGGGATATTCTTACTTGGACTCATACTGGAGAATTAAAGTTTGCAGGTAGGGCCAAGGATACGATTGTTCTTTCCGGTGGAGAAAACCTAGAACCTGCTCCGATTGAGGCAAAACTTACAGAATCAGAATTTATCAATCAAGTAATCGTAGTCGGTCAAGATCGAAAAAACCTGGGAGTTTTAATCGTTCCTTTTTTTGATCGTGTTCAGGAAGAATTTCAAATCCAAGGAAAAAAAATTCCAAAAGATCCGATTGAGTGGAATTCTTCTAAAGAAGTAGCTACGTTTTTTAAAAACATAGTCAAAGATAAAATTTCCACAAAAGCAGGTTTTAAATCCTTTGAAAAGATCGCTCATGTTCATATACTTTCAAAAGAATTTGAAAAGGGAAAGGAAATGACAGAGACGATGAAACTCAAGCGAAACGTTATTTTTAATTTATATCAGAATGTGATTCAGTCTTTGTACGATAATGATGAAGATTAAACTTCCAGGAACAACTTTAATTTGTTCGGCGATCAAAGAAGAAGTGGATCAAATTTTAAAATTAGAAAAATTTACGGTTCTTGTTTGTGGAATCGGAAATTTAGAAGCAGGCTTAAATCTTCAAAAATTTTTATTAGATTGCCTAAATAATAAAAACTTAATATTTCCTACCCAGGTTTTATTTATAGGTTCCGCAGGTGTATATCCTTGGTTACATCCTAATTTTTGGAAAAATAAATTTGGATTTTCATTTCAGTTTGAAAATCAGGAACTTGCTAAAATAGAAAGACGAATTAAAATCCCCGAAACGATTCCCGATTTATATGAGTTCCCATACTCTTTCGAGTTAAAATCTTCAGAAGAAATTTTAATTTCAAAAACGAACGCTACTGGTTCGATCACAATCGAAAACGTTTCCGGAAAATCTTTAGAATATCTAAGAGAACACGATTTAGGGTTTGAAAATATGGAATGTTTCGGACTTGCAAAGGTTTGTAATGATTTTCAACTTCCTTTTTATTCTTTTTTTGCACTAACAAATACAGTGGGACCTTCCGGAAGTGAAGAATGGAAATTCAATTATAAAAAAGAATCCGCAAAACTTCAGGAATTTTTATTATCTTTTTTTCTTTAAGAATTTTTTTCCTGGATAAAATAAATCGTAAATCTCTTCGAGATGTCTTTCAGCCTCTTCCTCTCCCTTACGAATGATTTCTCTAAACTTATTAAAATCAAAAAAGGAAAATTCCTCTATATGAAGATTGATGAATAAATCCATTTTATCTTTTCTAAGTTTTGTGATCTCTCTTCCTTCCAATGTGATTGCCCTTCCCATAATTTTGAGAATAGGCGGATACTTTAAATCTTCCCAGAGGTTTTTAAAAAAAGATTTTCCAGTAATTTTTCTATCTTCTAAAAGTCTTACGATTGCCTCATCTCTCAGAGGAGAAACGTTTGCGGATAAAATAATGTCTGCTCCTTTTTGTCTAATTAAACTTTCAGGAACGTTATTGATCACTCCCCCGTCTACGAGCAAATGATCACCATGAAAAATTGGTGGAAACATTCCAGGCAAACTCATCGCTGCGGCCAGAGCTTCCCAAACGGGTCCGCGATCCATCACGTATTCTTCTCCGCTATGAAGATCCACCGCAGATGTTACAAAAGGAATTTTTAAATCTTCGATCAAAGTAGAACCGAATGCTTGTTTCAACATTCGAGTCATTTTTTTACCTTTAAAAAAGGAAACGAGAGGAATTGTAGGATCGAAAGGTTTGTCCAATCCTCCAAAAAACTTATAGATCATCTTATAGATCGTTTCCGTATTTTCTCCACGTGCATACAAGGCTGCGATTACAGCTCCAAAAGAAGCTCCAGAAACCACATCCACTTTTATATTCTCTTTTTCTAATACTTTTAAAAGCCCTACGTGTGCAAGTGCCCTGGCTCCACCACCTCCCAAAGCGAGTCCTCTCATTCTGGACACGAGATATCTAGAAAATGTTTCTTCCTTATGAAATATTTTCTGATGTTTTACGCTATCTTCTGGCCGTATTGAATTGACAGAATCTACATAACGGATCGTTCTTCCTGCAAAATTACGAATTCTAGATCTAAAATAAGATATAATTTCAGTTTTTTTCTTTTGGTTACGTTCTGGATTATCTTCCCAAAAAACAATCTGATCGGCTTGCAAAAGTAGTTTATCCAGTTCTGGTTTTAAACCTACTTGCTGAAAATACAAATGAATGATTGGAAATTGATTTCTAAGTAGAGATAATTTTCGAATTGCGTCTTGTAGGCTGATTTTTTCGAAAGATTCTATCGGAACCAAAGTCATCTTTCCAACGTGCGAATAACCTCCTATCTCTACGATTGCATCTAACTTTTCTTTATAACCTTGTACCTCTTCTAAAGGAACATGACAGATCATCCTTCTAGGAAGAGACATCATTTTATTATCTGGTTCCAGATGTTCTCTAAATCGATTGCTCATCAAACGGATTAAGTTCCCGGAAAGAATTGGTTCCTTTTGAGCCAGTTCTAAAAAAAAATGTCCATCCAGAACATAAAGTAAACTATCCATCACAACAATCGCAGAACCCGCGTGTTGTGTTCTGGTCATGAGGCTATTTTCCGCAAAAAATTCTCCTTCACCCAAATATCTTACCGATTTTCCGGATTCTCCGAAAGTAAGCATCACCTCTCCATGTCTGACTATAAAAAGTTTATCTGAAATATCTCCTCGATAATAGATTACATCATGATTATATACGTTTCTTTCTTCTATATTTTGATAAATGCGGGTCAGAACGGCCGGAGATAATTTTTGAAACAAAGATATTCCAGAAAGAAACTTTAAAATTTCGGGATGAATTTTTCGTGCCATAAAACTCAAATGACTCTATTTTAATAAGACGAGAAAGTAAAGAATTTCTCAATAGGTCATTCTACAATCGGGTTTCTTGATACGCTTTTCTCTTGATTTTCTGGCTTATCGCCCAATGTTATACACAATGGCTTTGAAAGCGAACTCCGTCGTATCCATTTTCAGACAATCCGTGGTAAACTGGCACAATCAAGAAACGGCCAACCCTTTTCCACCTGACAGCGTAGAGTCGATTCTTTATAGTAAAAATCAAATTGATACGATCCAATGGCATGTGGAAGACGAAATCCGCAGACCCGATCTACCAGATCAAGAGTTGGTGGGTTTTAAAAGACAAATCGATAAACTCAATCAGGATCGAACCGATCTAGTTGAAATTTTAGACGATCGTATTTCTTCCGAATTTCAAAATGTCCCTAAAAAAACAGGAGCCAAAATGAATTCGGAAACTCCGGCTTGGTTAATAGATCGAATGAGTATTTTAGAACTCAAAATCTATCACATGGAAGAACAAACCCAGAGAAAGGACGTAGATGAAAATCATATTCTTGCTTGTAAACGAAAACTAGAAATACTCTTAGAACAAAGAAAGGATCTTTCCCAATGTTTAGACGAACTTTTGGAAGATTTAAAAAACGGTGATAAATTCTATAAAGTTTATCGTCAGATGAAAATGTATAACGATCAAAATTTGAACCCTTCTCTTTATTCTAAAAAATCATGAATTTATTAGTCATGAGGTTTTCTGCCATGGGAGACGTTGCTCTTATGGCGCCAGCTATCATAGCGATCGCAGCAAAATATACGAATATCCAACTTACCATTGTTACACGAGGAAATTACGCTCCTTTCTTTTATAATATTCCAAATGTAAACGTAGTTGGTTTTAATTTAAAACGTTATCGAGGAATTTTAGGTCTTTATAGACTTTTTCTAGAAATCAATAAATTAGGCCCTTACGAAAAAGTGATTGATCTTCATTCTTCCGTTCGTTCCAGATTGATCAGTCTTCTTTTTTCCATTCGCGGAATTGGAGTGTTTCGGATCGTAAAAGGAAGAAAAGAAAAACTCAGACAAATTCGTCAGAAGAAAAAAATTCTTACTCCACTTCCTCATACAGTAGATCGTTATCTCAAAGTTTTTGAACACGCTGGTTATCCCGCTTCTGCAAGAAAAGGTCCTTGGATCAACGTAGATCCAGAGTCCAAAATGTTCGCAAAGGAATTTTTCGAATCTCAGAATATTCAAAAAAAGGAAAGTCTTTGGATCGGATTTGCTCCGTTTGCAGGACACGCCTTAAAGGAATGGCCTAGAGAAAAAAGTAGAATTCTGCTTAAACTTCTTTTAGATGAATTTACCGGAGTCAAAATTTTTCTTTTTGGTTCTAAAGAAGAATCTAAAATTCTTTTGCAGTGGAGACAAGATCTTGAGGAATCTGTGAAAATAGTTTCTGGAGGTAAGTTGGGAATCCGAGGTGAATTGGGAATCATGGAAAGGATGGACGTAATGATAGGAATGGATTCATCTAACGTTCATATAGCGGCACTTCTTAAAAGACCTGTGATCGGAATTTATGGAACCACACACCCTTATTCTGGTTTTGCTCCTTTTGGCCAAGAGGATTCCGGTGTATTACAAATTGATAATTTATCTTGTAGACCTTGTAGTATTTATGGAAACACCACATGTTACCGCAAGGACTTCGCTTGTATGGAATGGATTCAACCAGAAGACGTCATCAAAAGAATCCGAGTTGTTTATAACATCAATACCTTGTTTTGATAAAACAAAGTCTTTTTTGATTCGTTTTTTAATGTGGCATTTGCACGAAGAAAACGGGGGCGTAAGCGTCTCTCTTAAATTCTCAGGAAATTCAAAATAAATTTAGAAAAAGACAATTGAGATGTTTACTAAAATTCAATATGGTTAACTGTTTTGTCTAAACTCAATACTACACACTTGCTATATTGTTCTGATAGATCAAAGTTTCTAATTTCCTAATAGTTTTAGTAAAATCTAAATTTCTAATAGATACTTTAAAGTGTATTTCAAAATCTTTTATGTTTGATTTAAATAAAACTATACGTTCATTCAAAATATCTCAAGAACTGGTCTAAAGGATCCGGAAGAGAAAAAAGCATATTGATAAGTGTGTTTCTTTTCTTTTTATTCTTAACGCTTGCGATCGTTTTATAGACTTCTTCCATCTTATCCACACATGCGTTCATTTCATGACTTTTAGAAATTTTGATAGACTCTTTCGAAAATTTCTCATAAAGAATTGGATCTTTCAAGATTTCAACTGACTTTTCGGCAATTCCTTTTACGTCAAAAGGTTTTGCTATATAACCGTTTTTTCCATCGTGAATGAGTTCCGGAATTGCAAAAGAATCTACTCCGACAGCGGGAAGTCCGCAAGCTACAGATTCCAAAATCACAAGCCCTTGTGTTTCCATAGTAGACGCGGTTAAAAATAAATCGTACTTAGGATATTCTTCTGGAAGTTGTTCCCTTTTAATAAAACCGGTAAACGTCACAGAGTTCTCCACGCCTAAATTTTGAGCCTGTACTTTTAAAGAAGGAAGCGCGGGGCCGTCCCCTATGATCGTAAGTGTAGAATCTGGAATTTCATCATGAATCAATTTGAATGCATTTAAAATTACGTCGCAATTTTTTTCGTAAGAAATTCTTCCTACGTGTAAAAGTTTAGGAGCAGAACTCAGTTGTTTTATAGTCCCCTTAAAACTAGTTAAATCGAGTCCGTTAGATATAACCGTAATTTTAGTTTTTAAACCAAACTCGCGGAGTTGTTTTTCGATCAAATTAGAAGGTGAAATGATAAGATCGCAACGTTCATAAATGTTATTTGAAATTTTAAGAATGATTTTTTTACGTATATTAAACTTATCGAATTTTTCTATCTTTCCTAGATCCTTCATTTTCAGCTTTTTATTCGATTTACTGACCCTTAAAAAAAGTTTATCTAATTTTAAAAGTCTGTAAAAAGAAAGATACATCTCCTGTTCAGACATCAAAGTATGATACGTTCCGATCGTAGGAATTCCGTATTTTTCAGTCGCGTTGATTCCATAAAGACCGAGTAAACCGGGAGTATGAATGTGTACCAAATCAGGTTCAAATTCTTTGATGACTCTTTTGATTTTGGTGGGTGAAGGAAGAACGACTTTGATGTCGGGATAACTCGGTAGATAACCGCTTCTAAATCTTTCGATTTTGATTCCATCTCCTAAGGAATCAAAATCCCCTTCTCCGTATTTAGGACAACAAATTGCAAAGGTATGACCTCTTTTTGCCAGAAGATCTGCGAAATTTCTCATAGAGATTGCAACACCATCCACCTTAGGAAGAAAGGTATCAGAAAAATAAAGAATTCTCATTAAAGATCTCCTCGTCGTTACATACAGAATTTATTAAAATCCAAAGTTACTCTTTGGATGGAAATAAAATATCGAATTTACAATTCCCAGGTTTTATAAAACCTGGGTTCAATCGATTAGAGAAGATGTCTGAACGTCTTAGAAAAATCACTCTTTTTTTATTCTGCTCCAGTATCGTAGCGATCGGCCTATCCGTATCCATCAGCCAAGGGTTTCTAATACTCGCTTTTTTATTTTCTCTATTCTCATCAAAAACTTCCGAATTTTGGAAAGAGCCTGTGATTTTGATCGGGGTTTTATTCTTCGGTTGGTATTTGAGCGATTTTCTGATCCATTCCTTTCGAGAAGAAAACTTTAAAATTTACTCTAAAATAGCATTTAACTCGGAACTTAAGGATATTTTTCTTTTTATCGGATTATTACTATCTTGGAATTTAAAAAAAGAAGAATTCCCTTCTGTTCTCAAAGCTCTAAACGTATTATTTTGGGTTCTACTTATAACCGGTTTTATTTCTAGTTTTTCTTCGGTTAGACTTTCCAGACTTATCAGCGATTTATATAGAGAATCCTCGAATTGGAAGTTCACACATCCAATGGGGCAGATTGGTGGAATATCCATTTATCTACCGATCGGTTTGATGAATACACACCTGACCTTTGGAGGACTTTTACAGTTCTTTTTTACGATGCCCGTTTTTCTATTTTTGAAGTCTTTATTTGAAAAAAATTTCAAAAAAGCGGGAATCAATGGAATCATACTTTTGTTTTTTCTTTATGTAGTTTTTTTAAATAATGCCAGATCATCTTTGTTAGGCGGCCTATTTTCTTCTGTCACCGCATTGATTGTGTTAGGTGTTCTTCGTAAAGAATTACCTTCCACAAGAATCATTTTTTTTACAATTGGGATTTTTACTTTTTTACTTTTTATAGGAATTGGTCTTTCGTTTACACAAGCAGGACAAAAAATCACCGATCCTCTTTTTGGAAAAGAAAAACATACAGACGCAGGAAGAGCGTTTATTTGGGATTCCACGTTTCCTTTGATCGAAAAAAATCCACTTACCGGAGTTGGTCCGGGCAACTATAATCGAGAAATCGAAAAGTCTAGAATGGAACATTCTGAAAAATACAAAGAACTCTATTATTTTTATGAAACGACTCAAAGAGGACATGCGCATAACGACTACTTTCATCTTTTAGCGGTTTTTGGAATTCCATCCTTTTTACTTTTTCTTTTATTAGGAACCGAACTATATCGTAAATTGATGACTACAAAACTTTCATATGAACGTTCCCTATATTTTTTTGGTTTATCCGGATTTTTTATTTCAGGGCTATTTCAATGTTACTTTCAAGACGATGAAGTAGTGATTTTGTTTTGGATTCTTTGCGGACTTTTTTTAAGACTTTCAAAAGAAGAATCTAATTCTGTTGAAATGGTTTAAATTCTGGATTTTCCTTCCTGTTTTAATTTATCTTTTTGTTTATTCTATATTTTGAATATAAATTCATTATAAAAAATCCGTTTTGTAAAAGTTATTTTTCCTACAAAGAAATAGTAGTCATTACATTAAAGTAGTTGAAAAATTCTATAATTGCGATTAACAAAACTACTTCAATCGGCCGTTTTCATAAAACAAAAGCAGATGGAGAACTAAATATTCAAAAACTCTATTTATTTTTTACAAAAACCTGCAATATAGTTAGTCGTGAATTAACACAAAATGGATTGATATGAGAAAACTCAAGCCACGTTCTTTCAAACTAAAGTCTCTGTCTGAAAACTCAGCAAAACGCTTTCCTGAATGCCGATCCATTTGTTTTAGTTTCTCGGAACGCATTCTATAATAAATTGAAATTAAAGACGAAATATTATATTAAGTTTTTTAATACGGTTAATTGACCAGAACTGGAGGTCCGGTTGCCTGTGGCAAACCGGATTCACACAATTTTTTTACGTCTAACTCATGTTAGTTAATACCGGTAACAATATGTTCCCAAATTTTTGACTTGATTGATCGGAACGTCTTCCGCAGATAAATATTCGTTAGATGGAAAAACACTTTCTCTAAAAGAAATCATTTCTTGGATCAATTCCGTATACTCTATTCCTTTTTTTGAATATTCGTGAAAACAAAAAGCAAAAAATAAAGAATTGTATTCTAAAAATAAAATTCCTTCGGTAGAATTGGGAATAACCGAAATAGAATTTCTAGAAGTGTTCCCAGGAATGGCAATTGGCCCGTTTCCTCTTTGATAAATAAAAATAGAATTTGGATTTTTAAAGTTTTCCAGACTATGAGGAAATAATAAATTTCCAGATTGAATGGAATAGAATACAGGCATAAATAAATAGACAGGTTTTTTTTCAAAATCCGGTGGGAAGTCGCCGGATATACGTTCCGGAGAAATAAATATTAAATTTCCTTTTTTAGATCTTAGAATTCCGTTTTCCCTAAATCGTCTTGTTTGAACCGGATGGTTGGTTTTTCTTCCGGAAAATCCGCTACTAGAAGAACTAAAATCAGAAACTTTCTTACAAGATTCCGTCGGAGAAAAATCATATTCTAAAATAGAAGTAAAAAATGATTTTCCAGATTCTAAATAAAAAGATTCCTCTTTCGAATTGTCGGTTCTACAAATTGTTTGTTCTACCAAAATTGAATTTTCAGAATGACCGAAAAAAACAGAATTAGAAACTTCTTCCGTTTGAAACGGAATCGGTCGATATGAAATTGCGTTTTGCCTAACTCGTTCCCATTCCTTTGAGTAAGAGTCGATTAAATACGGATCTTTTGTTTTAAAAAGAATTTCACGATTCTTGTCTCTGGCACTCATCGAAAAATTATACGAACCGGAAATTAAAACTTGGTTGTCTAATATCATAGTTTTATGATGTAATAAACCTCCTTTTCCGAAAGAATCTAAAGAAATCGTCTCATCATTCCCGTCTCCCGAAATTTCAGAACCTGGTTTTCTAAAAACGTTCGCTAAAAATTTTCCTTCCTCGTCCACGGGAGAATCATAAATACCTTTTACTTTTATACCTCTAAGATCAGCCAAAGCCAATCTGGAAGTCAAAACGGAATCAAAATGATCGAAGATCAAATATTTAATTTCGTTTTGTGAACGATCCACTTCTCTTAAAATGAGGTTTTGAATCAATCTTCCTTTTGTGGGTGAAATATAAAATTCAAAAGGAGGAATACTTAAAGAAATAAAATTTTCGTTTAAAAAAGAATAAAAATTCTCTATTTCGGAATCAAATAGATCAAAAGAAACATAACCGTTTAGATCGTTTTCCAAACCGTACCATGTGAAATTCCCGGAACCTAAAAAAACCTTTTTTCGATCTACAATGAGTATTTTAGAATGTTGTAAACCTGATTTTTCCCATTTTTGAAACAATCCCAGACTTTTTAATTCTATAGAATATTCTTTTTCTGGATCTGCAAGTATTTGAATTGTAACACCTCTTTCATTTGCATTTTTCAAAGCATCTAAAATTTCTAAATCATCGAAAGAATAAATCCAAAGATCGATTGAAAATTGAGCGTTCTCTATAAGTTTTAAAATTTTATCTCGTACATTCCTTTTTTTGAAAGTAGAAACGTAACGTCCTGGAAACGAAAAATGAGTCTCTACTTTTCGTAGTCTTCCCCATTCCAACCAAAATAAATCAGAATCGTTTTGATTAGAACAAACAGCCAAACAAATAAAAATTAAAATATATAAAGAGCCTTTTTTAATCATAAAACGACTCCAGAAGAAATTTGAAAAAACATTTCTTTTTTAGAATTTTCTAAATCGCTCCAGGAACCGCCAAGAGAAAGTTTCCAATAGTAAAAATTGAACTTAGAATTTTCAGAAGGTGTATAAATCCAAGTTTGAATCAAAACTTCTCTGAGAAAATCTTTTCTAAAACTGTCTCTGGAAATAGTAAGCGCTCCTGAATTTCCTTTTGTGTCCGAAAGAAAAAAGTAAGAAGCCATATAAAAACGGAATCGTATTAATGATTCTTGATATTCTAAATTGATACCTGTCCAAGCAGATTGACGTTTTCCGCCTTGAATTCCGGATTGTTTTTCCAAACCTCTTTCCGTAATCCAAGCAGAAGGATAAAAATCTAGACTTTGATTTGTACTAAACACAGGAGAAGGAGAAGAACCAATTCCTATAAAACCTAGTTCCAAGATCTCTCCGTTTTCACTTTTTTTATCTCGATCGGGAAGAAAACCAAAGATGTCAAACTTCCAAAAATTTCGAGAGGCTCCGAAAGAAACCAAAACAGCTTCTCCTGAAATAGGAATCATACTTGCATTTCTAATTCGATTCCAACCGGTTTTGTCTTGACCTCTGACTAAAATTCCGGATAAAAAACAATAAAACCAAACGTATTTAATTTTAAGTTCGATCGTAGAATGAGTGAGATAATCCCTATCTCCGGAAGAAACGTTTTCAATATTCAAATCGTTTGTATACCTACCCCAATTTTGAAGATTTAAATATTGAAAACGAAATCCAGTTTCCAAAAACGTAAGATCGTAACGATAACCGACCCCAACTCTATAACGATTTTTGAATGTATTTGAAATAGAATCTTTGGTATCAATTTCACCAAGAGGTTTTTTTGTGTTTAGAATTTCGTTTTTAAGCCCGTTCTTATCGAAAATAGAATAACCGGAATAAAAATCAAACAAGTCAAAACGAATACGCCCCGATTTTCCCAAGTCGGTTTTGATAGAAAGTCCATCCGTTCCATCCAACCAATCCGCAAACGTAGACGTTTTAAATTCTTCCCGAACTCTTCCAAAAATTAGAAAAACATTATCTTTCTTAAGTTCTAAAAATAAATTTTTACCTGCAAAAAAAGACGTTTTAGACTCGTTAGAAGCACTTAAATCTGCTTCCAATTGAATTTTTAAACCAGACGTTTCTAAATTTTGATTTATCCCTGCATGAAATAAAAAAGAATTCATCCTCAGTTCTTTATAATTTTTTTCTTTTTCCAGTTCAGAAAGGTTCCCAGTCTTTTGAATCATTCCCAATCCCCAACCCATCCAGGAAATTTGGGTCCAACCTTTATTTTTTTCTGAAGAATAAATAGGAAATAACATTATAAAAAAGGAATATATGAAAAACCTTTTCATAAACGTTCCTTTTTTTTGATTTCATAATCGGAAATAGAATCCCCGGTTCGGTTTTCTTTGAGAAGAATCAAATCGTCTGTTTCCGCGTCAATTGCAAACGGAAACGGAGAAAACTGATTCCCATAGCTGTGAATATGAAATAAAACTCCTTGGATTTCCTGAAATAGATCCAGCCCTTCGTTTTTACCAATTCCATTCCCGATCGTGCTCGTTTTATCGATCGTAAAAATTTTACGAAACGTAGTCGAATGAAACGGAACGGATTCATTTTTAAAATTAGGAGAAAGAACATAACCACATTCTCCTGAATTTAAAAAACGGTCTCCAAACGACCAATTGAACGTAGAAGGATTAAAATCGTTCCAACCAACCGGAGGATTGTTTCCAAAACGGAAAGAATATTCAACTAAACGATCAGAAGAAGAACTGTCTCTAATTTCCAAACTACGAACGTCAACCGAATCCGAGCCTAAGTTGCAGATTGAAAACCATTCGTTAGTTGTTACGGAAGGATTTGGATAAACACCTGAAATTAAAATTCCGGACGAACCTGGAATTCCTATAAGTCCCTCTCCTCCCAATGGAATTAAGTAGATCATCGATTTTTTTAGAATATTTGTAGATTCTAAAATTCTAATAAATAGTTCACTCCATAAACTTAAAAATTGAGAAACGTCTAAAGTTAAAGAAAAACTCGGTTGATATGTAAATGTTTGTATGATCCCAGTATGATTCTGAGTAAAATTGAAACTGATCCAAGGATCCAAAATGGAATTTAAGTTTTCTGAATATTCTTTTTGTAAAAATGGAAACGTTCTATTTTCAGATCCTGGGCTTGCCTCTGTACCCACACAACTGGATTTACGTTCTAAAGGGTCTGAAAGCGCACTGTTTTTCCAGACGTTTTTACCGGACAAGGTTTGCACTTTAACCGTCGATCTTCTCAATTTTTGCGAAGTAGAATTGATTCCCATAGAATCCCAAAAGATCCAATCGCTCGAAATTTTTTCGTCCGTGGAAATAAGTCTAATTTTTCCTATATTCGATAAATTGAATTCTGGAACAATCCAAGTCTCTACGTTAGGAAAACAAATCAATTTACCAATGGAGAAAACGTTTTTCCCCGGTTGTAAAGAAGTTAAAAAACGATAACTTTTTGTTCCTGAAACAATTTCTAAAATTTGAGAAGATGCGAACTCAGAATCTATTTCCACAAACCGATCGGCACTTACGGAAGAATTACCGTCATAAGAGCCCATCCAAGAAATTTCTGAAACTTCCGCGATTTTGTTCCAAGAAGAATCTGAAACTTCGGTTTTTTTTCCTGGGTTCATAAAATGAAAATCTACTATCTCGGAGAGAAAAGAATCGGAATGAATTTTAGGATGTGGAATTTTAATCCCGTTTCGAAACAAAATTGAAAAAACGGAACCGTCCGTTTTTTTTAAAATAGGAATTTCTAAAAAACCACTGGAAAGAATTTTCGTTTTTTGAGAAACCCTATCCTTTATAAAAATAGCATCTTTATATTCAAAATCCTTTAAGTCTCCTTGAGAAAATAAAATTTCTTCTTTGATAAAATCTCTTTTTCCTAAAGTAAAAATTTCTCCAGGTTTTAGAACTTTTGCATCCAGCCAAATTGGAATTTCTTTTTCTCCGCTTTCTAAGGATAAATAATTTGGATTACACATATTGTTTCCAAAATATTCTAAATCTATAAACTTATATTTAAAATTTAATTTTCCATCTAAAAATAAACCGGTAAAATTAACTTCTTCAATTTGAAAATCATCTAAATTACAAAATCTTAAATCAGTTTGAGAGTTTAGATTTTCGGTTTCATTAGAAAATGAAAAACCAGGATTCATACAAAATCTTTTTAAAGAATTAGAAGCAAAAAAATCGGAACAGGTTGAATAAAAATCGTTCTTAGAAGAATAGTATCTTTCTCCTTCTAAAAAGTTTTTTTCAGAATTTTTATAAGTTTGCAGAATTTCTTTCGATTTTAAGATCAAATTCCCTTTTTTCTTTAAATCCAACCAAGGAAAGTAGTTCAACTCTAAACCAGGAAGAACACTTCCGGATTCGGTTTTAAGAATTGTTTCCCCCGGAATCATAAATTGAGTTCCAGAAAATATGGGATAAGATCCGGAAGCCGTTTCTATTTCTAAATCTTGAAAACAAATCGGTTCTTTTTTAGAATTGGAGAATTCTAAAAATCTTCCCACAAAAGACTCGGTTCCGCCAAAAACTTCGCTTAAAACGGGAAGATCTTTATTACATAGATTTATAATATTCAGATTTTGTTTTTGGATCTGAGAAAAAAAATCAGTAAGGATAGACGCGTTACCCGGAATTTCTAGGACCAACGTATTTGTAGAGGTTATAAAATCCGGAGAAGAAAAAAGAATCCTTACTTTTCCTTCCGTAGCCAAAACACTAAAACCGATAAAAGAATTCGTAGAATGAGGTCTTAGAATTGAATTTTCTGAAAAAACGCTGATCCAATTTGTTTCTGGAAATTTTTCCTTTTTTAACATCCGATCCAATTCCTTGGAACTAGAAAGGACCGTCCAATCTTCGTCTACATCTTCTAAAAGATCCCGGTTCAATAGGATTTTTATGTTTGCCTGTCCATACGGGGAAAAGTCTAAAAATTCTGGTTCTAAACCAGAATCAGGGTGGGTATTCCAAAAATTTATAATATTCTGTAATTCTAATTCTATGTTTCCGTTTTTATCCGGAAAACAAACAGATATTCCAAAAACGGAAACCGCTCCACCGAACAGACATACGATCCCGGGAGCAGTACGTATTTTAACGCTTGGATCTTTCCATTCTTCCAGGATGATTTCTTTTTGAATTTCCTGATTGAAAGTGTTTTCAGGTTCGTAGAAAAATTTAAATTCTCCTGCATTTGTAATTGGAAATAAAAACGCAGAATTTCCTTTTCCACGGCAAAAATCGAGTGCAAAAAAAAGAAACGAGGCTACAAAAACGAATTTGAATTTCATGTTCCCCTCCGCCAAATACGGTTCCGGGAACATACGTTTCGTTTTAAATTTTAGAGATTTTTTATTCTTTTTTTTGAAGTTGTTTTAAAATTTTTTCGGCTAAATTCTCTCCGATTCCAGGAACTGAAAGTAGCTCTTCTTTTGTAGCTTCCTCGATTTTTTTTTCTCCCGAAAAATGTTTTAAAAGTAGTTTACTTCTTTTAAAACCTATATCAGGAACCTCTTGGATCAGAGAACGCATCGTTTCCTGATTTCTACGGGATCTATGATGCGTAACTCCAAATCTATGGGCTTCGTCTCTGAGATGGCGCAGAAGTTTCATTCCTGGAGAATTTATATCAAATATAAACGGTTCGTTTTCTCCTGGAAAATAAATTTCTTCTCTTTTTTTAGCAAGACCCACCATAGGAATTCCTTCTGCTCCCGCTTCCACAGCCGCTTCGCAGGCCTTTGTCAACTGAGTTGGTCCTCCGTCGATCACGATAAGATCTGGAAACACTCCTTCTTCATTGATGATTCTTTGTAAACGTCTGGAAATTACTTCGTGAATCATTCCTGGATCGTTAATCCCTTCGTAACCTCGTATATTATATTTTCTGTATCCTTGTTTAAATGGTTTCCCTTCTACAAATATAACACCACTTGCAACCGGTTGTGAGCCCTGAAAATGGCTAATATCATAACATTCTATAACATGAGGAAGGCGTTCTAAAGAAAACATCTCTTGGATTTCTTTTAAAGATGCGGTCTGATCCTTATAATGAGTTGCAAGTAATCTTTCTGACAATCCAAGCTCTGCGTTTTTTTCTGCAATTTTTAAAAGAGAACGTTTATCCCCGCCCTTAGGAGATTTGATTTTGGGTCTAAATCCAGTTTTTTCCTGTAGAACGTCCATAACGGTAGTAACTTCATCTTGAATGTCTGCAGGAACAAAAATAGAAGGAGGAATCAAGGAGGCGTTCAAATAATAATCTCTAAAAAAAGCTCCTAAGATTTCCGAATTCTCAGCATCCAAAACTCCTTGGATCGGAAAAGACTTTTTAGTTTCCAACCTTCCTCCTCTTACTTCTAAAAGAATCACTTGGCCCTCGTCTTGTTTTCTGGCAAAACCGATTACGTCTTCGTCTCCTCCTTCCAAACTGACAACTGTCTGTTTTTCTCTAAAATTTTGGATTCTCTGAAGCATATCTCTATAACGTGCCGCTTTTTCAAAATCCAATCGATCGGAAGAGTTAGACATCTTGATACTTAAATCGTTTGCAAGAGATTCTTTTCTACCTTCTAAAAATTGAATCACTTGATCTATTATAACTTTATAATCTTCTACTGGAATATTTCCCTGACAAGGGCCTAGACAACGACCCATATCAAAATTTAGACATGGTCTTCTAGGTTTGGGTAAGGGAAGAACTTGTCTAGTTTTACGAACGGGAAAAATTCTCAAAATGATGTCTAATGTTTCTCTAGTCGATTTAACGTCCGAATAAGGACCGAAATAACGATCTCCGTTATCCTTTAGTTTTCTAGTGATATAAACCATTGGAAAGGCTTCCGATAAAGACACGCAGATATAAGGATATTTTTTATCGTCTTTAAGACGAACGTTAAAACGAGGATTGTGTTTTTTGATCAGAGTCGCTTCTAAAATCAAAGCTTCTTTTTCGGTTCCGGTAGCGATCCAATCTAGATCGAATATTTCTTTTTGAAGTACTTTTGTTTTTACATCCGGGTGATTTTCTTTAAGATAACTTCTAACTCGTTTATTTAAATTTTTAGCCTTTCCTACGTATAAAACTTCTCCTTTTTTAGACTTCCAAAGATAACAACCCGGAGAAGCTCCTAGATTTTTTATTTTTTCTAAAATTAACGTATGATTTAAAATTTCAGGCATATTGTAGTTTTTTAATATAGATTAAGACTGAGTTTATAAAGTTTTAAATTTTGTATGAACTCTTACAAAATTTCGTTTTTTTATGATTCTATTTGTATCCTTAAAAATGTGTTCCTACAACTCTGAGTCTGCTCCAAAACCTAAAACGCGACCCTTAGGAGAGCGTTTTACTGAGTTAACGCGACCCTTAGGAGAGCGTTTTACTGAGTTAACGCGACCCTTAGGAGAGCGTTTTACTGAGTTAACGCGACCCTTAGGAGAGCGTTTTACTGAGTTAACGCGACCCTTAGGAGAGCGTTTTACTGAGTTAACGCGACCCTTAGGAGAGCGTTTTACTGAGTTAACGCGACCCTTAGGAGAGCGTTTTGCTGAGTTAACGCGACCCAGGAAACTCAGCGAATGCCTCTCTAAGGATCGGCATTCAGGAGAGCGTTTTGCTGAGTTAACGCGACCCAGAAAACTCAGCGAATGCCTCTTCTAAAAACCGGCATTCAGGAAGCGTTTTATTGAGTCCAAGAAACGAGACGCTTTAGTTATTACTTCGATCATCAACAAAAACAAGAAGTTTTCGTTTTACAAAAGTGTGGGAACTCATACAAAATTATAATAACAAAAGAATTCTAAAAGCTATAAATCATACAATACTACGATTTTTATGGGAACTAACTTTCCATTCAGTCTTAAACGAATATAAATTAAAATTCAAAAGAAATACGAAAAATGCAGCAGCTCCCACAAAATATGTACATCCCCAATTTCAAAATGGTTTATTAAACACGTAAACTTGTATGAGTTCCCACAACAATAATGGATTGAAACTCAATACAGCTATCTCCAACTCCATTTAGTATCTTTCTACTTCGTTTTCAACTTCTTTCAATTCGACTTCAAAATTCTCATCCTCTTCTAAAGAAATAGCAGAAAAATTTTGATCTTTTCTGAAATACTTTTCTTTCTTTCGTTTAGAATCCTTTTGTTTATTACGAATCGATTTCTTTTGATCTTCACTTATAATTCCTAAATTCTTACGATTGAAATCTTGGATTTTTTCACAGAGAATAGACCTAGCTTTATAACGATTTAAACCTTGAGTTCTGTAAAGGGAACATTTAACTTCGATTCCAGTGGGTTTGTGTTTGAGATGAACCGCTGTTGAAACCTTATTTACGTTTTGTCCACCCTTACCACCGCTTCTTGTAAAACTTTCTTCCAGTTCGGTTTCTTTAATTTGAAGAACTTCCATAAGTTCAAGAAGTTTAGATTCTTTTTCTACAGAAACCGGAAAACGAGAAGCCATAAAAACTACTTCAAATCCTGAAGTTCAAAATGATCTTTAAAATAAGGAAACGGTTTTCCATTTTCATCCAGACAAACATAAGTAATCTTGCAATCTATAATTTCTTTTAGTTCTTTTCTGCGCTGACTTTTACCAATGGAAGTGTTTCGAATTGTGATCGAACTATTTCCTATTTTTTCGATTTTAGAAAAAATTTGGATAATATCACCGAGCAGCCCAGGACTTTTAAATACAACGTCTGCCATACTTACCGTTACGATGTTCGAATAACGGATTTTTTCCATAACAAACATCGCACAACCTTCGTCTATCCAAGCAAGCATCTGGCCTCCGAAAAGAAACCCGTGTTGATTGAGATCTCTAGACATCACGATGTGTTGAGTAGCAAGCTCCATTCCTTCCAATTTTTGATCGATAAATACTTCCATAATATTCTAAACTCCTGATATGATAGAAGACGATGGGCAATCTTTTTTTAAAATACAATCCTCACAAAATCTACGATGCGCTTTACAACTTTTTCTTCCAAGAAAAATCAAATATAAGGAAATATCTCTCCAATACTTTTCAGGAAGAAGAGACATCAAATCCTTTTCCACTTGAACCGGATCGTTTTTAGTCGTAAGCCCTAAAACTTTTGAAAGCCTATTTACGTGAGTATCTACTACAATCCCTTCTACAAGTCCGTGAACTTCCGATAAAACAACGTTTGCTGTTTTACGACCAAAACCAGGAAGTGTAATCAACTCTGCAATCGTCTTAGGAATTTTACCGTCAAAGTCTTGGATCAATTTTTTGGCAAAACCTTGGATAGACTTAGCTTTATTTCTATAAAACCCGGTGGAAAAAATGAGGGTTTCAATGTTTTTTAAATCTGAATTGGCAAAGGATTCTAAGGTAGGAAAATTTTTAAAAAGAGAGGGGGTAACTTGATTGACTCTTTCATCCGTACATTGAGCAGATAAAATGACCGCAATGGCAAGTTCATAGTCTTTTTGAAAATGAAGAGGTGTAGAGACTTCCCCGAATTCTTTTCTTAAAAGAGAAAAGATTCGGGAAAACCATTTTAGAAACGCAGGATCAGGCTTTTTTAGGTGCCTGTTTTGTAATTCCTGCGTATTTTTTCGGAGCAAGAACGCCCAAGGATCCGCCATTATCTTTGATGGCGGCCTTAATTCCTTTTTTTCTCAGAGTTCTCAGAGCTCTGGTAGAAAGACGGACTGTAACCCAGCGGTTTTCATCTTCCAAAAAGATTCTTTTTTTGATCAGATTCACCTTCCAGGTTCTTCTTGTTTTAATATGGGAATGGGAAACATTGTTCCCAGAGACTGTGCCTCTCCCGGTTACTTCACATCTTCTGGCCATAGTAAGGACAGAATTGATGTTCTCTTTTACCTGTCAATCTTTCTGGCATTTCTGCTAAATTTTAAATGACTTTTTCTTTTTTCAGTGGAGAATCTTTCCGCTCCTAAAAAACTGCCAAACAAACTTGTCTCGATGTTCAATATTTTTCTTATAAAGTTTCAACTTCGGTTGGATCGAATTTGGAATGTCAACGTTCTTCCTTTTTTTCAAAGTAAAAGGGTCCGAATTGAACGAAAACTTCAACCGATTTTAAACGAAGAATTTACTAAAGAACAAATTGTAGATCCAAAACAATTTCAGCATCTTCTCTATGAAACCAATCTTCCTTTGAAAAACGGAATCCCTGCCTACTTTGCATCCGATACGGAAGTAGAATCGACCTCATTTGCAGGAGGAAAAAAAAAGGTTCTGATGAGACAAAAACTTCGTTCTCATTTTCGTGGACAAGCGAAGTATCTATTTTGGAAATTTTTTAAAAGTTCATTACATATTTTGAATAAAAAGCCTTGGAAAAAAATTTTTTCCAAGGAAAAATCAAATATAAACGATTTACAAAATTCTCTCGATCTACTAAGCGCTGCGTCTCCAAATCCATATCGTTTGTATCTACATTCTTTGATTTATTGGGAGGAAACATTTCCTTGGGAAAAATGGAAGTCGTCACTTCCTCTTTTTTGGATTCCTTTTGGAGGTTCTCAAAAAATCAAACTTAGGTTTATAGCTGCAAAAGCCTCTTCTTTTTCTAAACAAGAACTTTATGAAGAAACGTATTCTCCGGAAATAGCCTTTTGTGACCTTTATGCTTTAGGTTATCTAAGAGAAACTTCAGATAAAAACATAGACTTAGAAAATCCAGAACTCTATTATTTAGGTACATTCTTTCCTTCTAAATTAGAAAAAAAGAATCTTCCACTTTGGTTAAAAGAGAGAAATTTATTTTCAAGTGAATTTCAATGGAAGAGCACTTCTAAAGAACAAGTTTTTAAAATCTTAAATAAAGAAATTCGATTTAAAATTGAAACCGAAACCCAGGAATCTTTTAATTCTGAACTTACCCAGGTAGGTGGAAAAAAATTTAATTTAAAAAGTAAGTTTTTGAACGGACTATTTTTTCAAAGAGCAATCTTAACGTATCATCCGACTGTTTTGGCAAATCGAGTTCTAAAAAGATTTTAAAATTACCAATTGCTTAAAATTTGTAATTTATAGAAACTTCAATAAAACAAATTTCTTACTGAACGGCGATTTATTGATATTGAGAACGCTGTTTTCAAGTTTTACAGAGACTCCCTTATTCTTAATTTATAAACTATGTGAAACTTTCCACATTTTTGGCTATTTTCAAAAGAGCTTTGTATGAATGTTTTAACACATTAAGCTTTATTTAGAGAGCAAACTTCTAAAATTTAAAATCTAAGATAAGGCTCTACGTAAAATATTAATAAATTAAAATTCCTTTTATAAAGATTTTCTTAAAAATTATTCAGCACAAAACATTTGTAATTATCTTAATTTTTTAGCTCGTCTTAAAATAAAAAATCAGGTATTGTGTCTAACATTGTAAATATCCGCAGTTGATACGCAAAAAGAAAATTATCATAACAGCTTAGAGTATACTTTTAGGATAAAACCTATTGTTTCTTGTTTTTCTGATTCACAATTTAGCGATGAACATTCGCCTAACGGTATACCTTCTAAGTATTTCGAATTTAAGAAATCAGTAATAATTTCGTCTAATTCTACCAGTTTGATTTCCACATCAAAAGGTGGTATTTTGTGTTCTATTGAAATACAATTGAATCGAAGTTGAGCGGCTTGTTCATCAAACCAAACGTAGAATATCATACGCCTGTCGAAGTAAAGCTCTAGTTGCTTTTTCCTATTCTCGATTAACCTTTCAAAAAAAACTAAAAAATCGGATACTTTGCACTCTTTAGCAATTTCAAAAGATATGCTTATTGTCAGCATATTCTCCCTTCTCTCGCTTTCAAAATCAACAATACCATTGCCGACAAATATAGGTTCAGTAATTAACTCATCGAGATTCCTAAAATATTCTATTTTCATTAAATTTATTTAGTTTTAATGTTATATATCTTAAGAAATCATCAAGAATTTTTTAAAGTATGACATAAAATATAATTTTAAAAACCATGATTCGTTAATTAAAAAATTTTTCAAATAAACTTTTAGAATATAATCTTAAATAGTTATTTTATAAATTATATATTTTTAATATTATAAAAATTATTTCGTGTGCAAAATTTAAAATATTAAAACTACATAAAATAGACTGTTTTAAAATTTAGAAATAAATTTTAGATTTGACATTCTTAAAATTGATTAAAAAACTTAGCATATGAATTCCGTCCCAAATTTTTTAAAAATCCAAAAAGAGAAAATTCCCAAGGGTTTTAGTTATCTATTGAAAACGTCCGAATTAATTGCGGCATACGATTCCGCAGAAATCAAAATAGAAACCATTCTTACGTATTCTACTGGTAACGAAAATTTTACGGTTCATTTTTGGCCTCCCAATCCGAATATAAATCAGGAACGACTTTACATCATTGTAGGAACTGTTCCCTCGCAATTTGCTCATCTCGTCCGAGAATCGATGAAATCTAAAATTTTACCGGAATTTATGAAATGGATTACCGGGCTCCTTTCACTTTCTGCAAATTCACCCAGACGAAATCAAACTCAATCTTGGCTTTGGGAATTTAAAAATCCTGATACAAATCAGAAACAATCGACTTAAGTCTAATTCATTTAAGAATGAATTTCTAAGATTGCCGATTGAACGAAAAATTAAGCTAAACTTAAGCTGGCTGCCTTGAAAAAAATTCGGTTACATACGACAATGTTTTGATCAGTCCACAGAACGTATGAGTTCCCACAAATTTTGTCTCTTCAACGAGTTTACGACTTTCTAACAGACTTTATTATTGTGGTTCAACTTTCGTGGGAGTTCCCACATTTTTAGTTTTTAAAAGTAATTTTGGCAGAACGGAACGCATGCAAAAAAAGAATTCTTTACCGCAAAACAAATTTTCAATCTGTTCCGACAGGATCGCAAATTTAAAGTTGCAAATTTTTCCATCTTTCCACTCCGGCTTGAAAACGTTCGTTCGTTTCTCCAAAACCGATCCGAATCCATCCTTCACATTCAAAGTCATGTCCCGGAAGTACAAAAACTCCACATTGATCCAATAAAAGATTCGCATAATGAGAAGAATCGATATCCTTTTTTAGTTTTACAAAAGACACAATTCCTCCTCCTGGTTTTGTAAAATGTTGAAGACCGGGAAGTTGTTTCCAAATACTTTCAAAAAATAGAATATTCTTTAAAATAGATGTTTTAATAGGACCGACTAAACGTGTTCGATTTTGTAAAATTTGAAGAGTCAAAAATTCAGAAATTGGCGAAACTGTGTGAGTTAGATAATCTTTAAACGACCTTGCCTTCTCAATCAGTTCTTTGGGCCCGGTCATCCAACCGATTCGAAGTCCCATCACTCCGAAACACTTTGTAATTGAACCAGTACTTACTGTGTGTTCTGTAAGTCCAGCGCCAGTCCAACTGAGATCATTTTGAAAATCTAAAAAGCGATAGTGTTCATCAAAAAGAATCCAACCCTTATGTAAATGTGCCGCTTGTTGGATCATTTCAATTGAATTTCTATCCAGAGACAAACCACTTGGATTGTGTGGATGATTAAAAACAACTAGATCTTTCCCTTTTTGGAACAATTGATGGATCAAATTTACTGATAATGAAGAATTTTTATCTAAATTCTCTAATAAAGAAATCGCCTCTAGGCGAGTTCCTATCACCTTAGGTATTTCATATAACGCTTGGAATGCGGGAGAAAAATAAGAAACAACAGAATCTTTTTTACAAAGGATATGAAATAAAATATAAAGTGCTTCTCCGGTTCCAGTCGTAACTAAAATTCGATCCGCATCTAATCCCGGATAAAGTTTTGCGATTTCACTCCTAAGAGTAAAATCTCCTCGATTGGGAGAATCTTCCAAAGAAATAGAATTTAAAACGTCAACGGAAAGATTTAAATTAGAAAGCAATTCGCCTAACGTGATATTTCGAATTCCACTTTCCCCTAAATTGCAAGGAGCAATCTTTCTATATTTTTCAAGTCTCTCTTCAATCCAAAATTTACCTGGTTCCATCAAGATACAATTGTAAGAATGGCACCTACTAAAAGAAATAGAATTGCAAAAAAACCAAAAGAAATCTGAATCCAAAAATGAATCCTTAAACTACGGAGACCAATTTGTAAAAAATCCAAATCCTCTCCTTTTGTATCTGTAATTCTTTGAAAAGAAATCCCAGAACTATAACTCCAAACCCCAGCCAATAAAAATAAAATTGCTGGAACTAAAAACAAAACCAATTTCACGGTTTCGATAGAAACAAACGCAGAAAAAAAAGCCACTCCGGAAAGACTAAAAAAAGAAAATGACGCAAGTTTTAGAACTCTACTCAATCTCAAAAATTCTCTGTTTTCGTCCTGACCAAATTCGTAAGATTCCATACTTCTAAGATCGGCTAAAATTAAGGTTGAACCTCAAAAGAAAGCCAATTTTTATGAATTTTTAATCCTCTTAAAAATATCGAATTGGAATTCTTTTAAATTTTATGAATCATCTAGAATCCTTTATTTATCCTTGGACTCAGGAACCTTTTCCAAGTTCAGTTCGTAAAGAAGCAAATCTTGCACTTGAAAAATTTTCCAAAGGAGAATCCAGTCCGGATGTAGAAGCATTTTCCATTCCTCTAGAATTCGGAACTGGAGGAATACGTGGAAAGTTAGGCAACGGAATCGGAAGGATGAACGAATTTACCGTTGGTAGGGCTGCACTTGGATTTGTAGGTTATCTTTCTAAAAAAAACAAAAAGGCTTCCATCGTAATTGCCTACGATTCTAGAAGAAGATCTAAAGAATTTGCGGAAGTCACCGCAGGGATTGCGGCTTACTTAGGAGTCAAAGTCATTCTATTTAAAGAAGTAACTCCTACACCTATTCTTTCTTATGCGATCCGTTATTACAAAGCGAGCGGAGGTGTAGTCATTACTGCCTCTCACAATCCTCCAGAGTATAACGGTTTTAAGGCGTATCTCTCAGATGGAGGTCAGCTCGTTCCTCCAGATGATCAAAAAATTATTTCTAAAATAGAATCCATTACCGATTGGAAACAAATTCCTATTCTTGCTACAAAAGATCCAATTTACAAAAAAATGGTAAAATTTGCCGGAAAGGATTGTTTTACTTCTTACAAAAAAGAACTTTTTAAAGCTGGAATTATTTCTACTTCTCTAAAATCAAAAGACAGGGTAGAAATGAAAATCGTTTATTCTCCGTTACACGGAACCGGTGGAAAAAGTATGCAAGAACTCTTAAATAGTTTCGGATATAAAAACGTATTTTTAGTTCCAGAACAAAAAGATCCAAACGGAGAATTTCCTACGGTTAAATATCCAAACCCAGAAGAAGCGGAAGCGATGGAACTTTCCAAAAAGTTTGCGATCCAAAAAAACGCTCACGCTTTTATTGCAACTGATCCGGACGCAGACAGACTTGGAATCGGAGTCAAAAACCAAAACGGAGAATACGTCTTGTTCAATGGAAATCAGATCGGTTCCATCATGGCTGCTTATTTATGCGAAGCTTATTTCGCAGGTAAAAAAAAGAAAAAGGCAGTTTTAGTAAAAACAATCGTTACCACTGATTTACAAGAGAACATTGCTAAAAAGAACAAAGTAAAATATAAAAACGTATTAACCGGATTTAAGTTTATCGCTCAAGTAATGGCAAAAATTGATAAAAGCAAAACAGATTTCTTTTTATTTGGAGGAGAGGAATCTTTTGGTTATCTTCCGGTTTCTTTTGTAAGAGATAAGGATTCACTTTCTTCCGCTTTATTGCTTTTAGAAATTCTTACAGAAAAAAAAGATCTTTTCAATTACATGGATGAGATTTATCTCAAATATGGTCTTTTTCAAGAAAGTCTCAAATCATTGACTTTAGAAGGAAGCGTCGGTAAAGAAAAAATTCGTAAATCTTTGGAATCTCTACGAACCCTAG
Organism: Leptospira noguchii serovar Panama str. CZ214; assembly: GCF_000306255.2. Classification (GTDB taxonomy): domain Bacteria; phylum Spirochaetota; class Leptospiria; order Leptospirales; family Leptospiraceae; genus Leptospira; species Leptospira noguchii. Next base: position 541,935 of record NZ_AKWY02000034.1, on the reverse strand, counting down.
ATTTGTTAGGAAAAAAAATTCACCAAAGAAAAATTATAGGGATTCTCGATTATAAAACCAAAATCGCAAAAGGAAACGCTTCCAAGTCCGCATTTACTGGTTGCCCTTCTTCGGACGTAATTCAAGTCATTTTAGAAGGAAACGCAAAACTTACAATTAGACCCTCTGGAACAGAACCTAAAATTAAAATCTATTCCTCTTTTCAAAGTTTAAAAACTCCTAACTCCAAAGAAGAAATCAAAACACTTACAGAAAACCTTCTTTCCGAAATCAAAACATCCGAAGAAATATTTTTAGAACTGGCGGAACTTTCATGAACGACTCAGACATCCATAAAGAACTCTTTCAACATACGAAAGAGCTAGCAGATCATTATCTACTCAATACTTACGCAAGATATGAGGTAGCATTCCGTTACGGAGTTAACGAACTTCTATTCGATTTTGATAATAAACAATATATTGATTTTCATTGTGGAGTTGCGGTCACAAATTTAGGACACGCAGATCCAGACATTATAGAAGTGGTTCGTTCTCAAGCGGACAAATTATTTCACACTTCCAATCTATTTTATTCCGAAGAGGCTGCAAAACTTGCTGAACTTCTAATACTAAATTCTTTTCCTGGAAAAGTATTTCTAACCAATTCAGGAACCGAAGCAATCGAAGGGGCCTTTAAACTCGCACGAAAATACGCATATTCTAAAAGTATTATAGATCCAATCATACTTTCTTTGGAAAAAAGTTTTCACGGAAGATCCGTTTCTGGCATGAGTTTAACCGGACAAGATAAAATCAGAAAAGGTTACGGAGAACTTTTGAAAGGAATCGAGTTCATAGAACCAAACAACGACGAAGCGCTTGTAGCCGCATTCGAAAGATACCAAGGAAGAATCGTTGCCTTAATCGAAGAACCTATCTTAGGTGAAAGTGGAATTATACCTTTATCTAGGAATTTTCTTACACTTTCCAGAGAACTGACAGAAGAAAACGAAGCACTTCTAATTTTCGACGAAATCCAAACCGGAATGGGTAGAACCGGGACGTTATTCGCCTTTGAGACGATGGGTTTTAGTCCAGACGCAATGACCCTTGCCAAAGGACTTGGATCTGGATTTCCGATCGGAGCTTTGATCGTTGGAGAAAAATATCAGGACTTATTTACCCAAGGATCTCATGGATCTACATTCGGAGGAAATCATCTCGCGGCGGCAGTTGCTTATGAAACGATTCGTATCATCCAAACAAGAGAAATTCTAAACAACGTAAACGTTTGCTCCGATATAACTTTTACAAGACTGAAAGAGATGCAGGAAAAATATCCAGTGATCTCAGAAGTGAGAGGAAAAGGACTTCATATCGGACTTGAATTAAAAGTTGCTTCTAGACCGATCGCAGAGGCCTGCCTGTCCGCCGGGCTCGTAGTCAATGCAACGGCGGATAACGTAATTCGGATCATGCCCCCACTTACGATTTCAGCTGACTTTTTAAATCAAGGATTAGACATCTTAGAATCCGTACTCAAACAATACTAAAAAAAGGATCTAAAAAAAGAATGAAAAACGTAGCAGTACTTTCCGGAGACGGAATCGGACCGGAAGTTATGGAGGTAGCTATCTCCGTTTTAAAAAAAGCTCTCGGCGCAAATGTTTCCGAGTTTCAATTTAAAGAAGGATTTGTAGGTGGAATCGCAATCGATAAAACTGGACATCCTCTTCCATCGGAAACTCTCAAACTATGTGAAGAATCTTCCGCGATTCTTTTTGGAAGTGTGGGAGGTCCTAAATGGGAAACACTTCCTCCGGAAAAACAACCGGAACGAGGAGCGCTTTTACCCCTCAGAAAACATTTTGATCTATTTGCAAACTTAAGACCTGCTATCATTTATCCAGAGTTGAAAAATGCTTCTCCGGTTCGTTCTGATATTATCGGAAACGGATTAGACATTCTTATATTAAGAGAGTTAACCGGAGGGATTTATTTTGGACAACCCAAAGGAAGAGAAGGATCGGGACAGGAAGAATTTGCATACGACACGATGAAATATTCCAGAAGAGAAATAGAAAGGATTGCTAGAGTCGCATTCCAAGCCGCCAGAAAAAGAAATAATAAAGTGACTAGTATCGATAAAGCAAACGTCTTGACTACTTCCGTTTTTTGGAAGGAAGTTGTAATTGAATTGCATAAGAAAGAATTTTCAGACGTCCAATTGAACCATCTTTATGTGGACAATGCGGCGATGCAACTGATTGTAAACCCGAAACAATTCGACGTGGTTCTTTGTGAGAATATGTTTGGTGATATTCTTTCAGACGAAGCTTCCATCATTACAGGTTCAATCGGAATGTTACCTTCTGCTTCCCTTTCCGAATCTGGATTCGGACTGTATGAACCTTCGGGTGGTTCTGCACCGGACATAGCCGGAAAAGGAGTAGCAAACCCGATCGCTCAAGTATTGAGCGCGGCGTTGATGTTACGTTATTCTTTTTCTATGGAAGAAGAAGCAAACAAGATAGAAACCGCCGTACGTAAAACGATTGCTTCCGGAAAAAGAACCAGAGACATAGCGGAAGCAGGATCTACAATCGTGGGAACCAAAGAAATCGGTCAATTAATCGAATCCTTTCTCTAAAAAGAGGTAAAAAAAAATATGAAAGCAGGTGTAGCTCCCAACGGAAGACCGTATCAAGTATTGATTGCAGAAAATTCCAGATTCCAAGCAAAACAATTGGCTCAGATTTTGGAATCAGAAGGTTATCAGGTGATTGGATTTGCGGAAAACGGAAAGGAACTCGTCAAACTCTACGATGAACACAGACTTGTAGATTTGATTACATTGGATCTAAACCTTCCAGTAATGGACGGTTATGCGACATTTTTTGAGATTAAGGGAAAAGGAGTTCTTCCTAGAATTGTAATCGTTTCTGAAGAGAACACTCCCGCCGTTTTAAAAAATCTGATAGATGAAGGTGCAATGGACTATATTCCAAAACCGATTAAACGAGAAAAAATATTGGAAAAGGTCAACGCGGCGATCAAAAAAGTTCCAAAGGTCTAACCTTCTTTCCAAATCAAATTCAGATTTCTTCCTACTTCCTTTTTACGATGGCTAAAGAAATCTGAATTTTTTTCCAAAGTACAAATTTTATCGGATTGAAGTAAAACTCGAATTCCATTTTTCTCTAAGCGAAATTTAAGAAAAGATTCCAAATCAAGTAAAGTTTTATCTTCTTCGTTCTTTCTTAAACAATCCGGAAATTCTTTCCGAAACAAAGACGCTACGTCTTCACCTACTTCATATCTTAGACTGCTTGCATAAGGTCCTAAATAACCAACAAGCGAACCTTCTTTTAAAATAGAATTTGAAAAGGAACGTTTTAAAGTTTTTTCTGTAATTCCAGCAAGTGTTCCTTTCCAACCGGAATGAATCGCTACAAACTTAGGGCTTTGAGCGGACCAAAAAAATAAGGGCATACAATCTGCAGTTTTAATACATAGAATTTGATTCGATTCCTCTCCAATCCATGCGTCCCCTTTTGGAAAAGAAAAATTTTTTAACATTCCCAGATCTACAATTCCATCTTCGTGAACCTGATTTAAAATGAAAATTTTAGATTCGTGAAATCCAGTAAGTTTGGAAATTTCATTTTTTTGCTCATCTACATTCAAATTTGTGAAAGGAAGTTCTTTTTTACCTGCAATTAAAATCTTAATTTTTTGTTTTGAAGAAATTGGAAAAGAATAGAACAAAGCCATGAAATCCTAAATTACATTTTAGTAGTAAACTGACCAGTGTTAAAGTACGTGATCTAAAGAAACCCTTTCGGAAGATTGGATCATGAAAACGAATTCTTTGGAAAAAACAAAGGTCAAAATCTGCGGAATTCAAAACCTAGAAATCGCGAAAATTTGTAAAGAAGAAGAAGCCGATTACATAGGACTCAACTTCGTATCAAATAGTCCTAGAAAGATCGAACTTTCAAACGCTCAAAAAATCGTAGAATACTATCGATCGGAAAAAAATTCTCCCGAAATTGTACTCTTATTTTATCAAAATTCCTTAGAAGAAATCAAATCCATTACTTCCATATTGGATCACGATCTGGTTCAATGGGTCTGGGATGATCCCTTACTTTCAGTGGTAAGTAGGGAAAAACTTTTAGGCAAACGACAGATTTGTTCTTATAGAGTTCAAGCTCCAATTAGCGATCAAGATTTAAAAGATATTGTAGCTGAGTTTTTGATCTTAGATAGTTATTCTAAAGGTGTGGGAGGAGGAACGGGTGAAACATTCAATTGGGAATTTATTTCTAAAATTAAAAGAAAGTTTTTTTTAGCGGGAGGCCTCAATCCGTCTAACGTGGCCAATGCGATTCAAATCATAAAACCGTTCGGAGTAGACGTTGCAAGTGGAGTAGAATCTTCTCCCGGAACTAAAGATCCTCAAAAAGTAATTCAATTTATCAGGAACGTAAAATCGGTATCATGAGTTCAGAAACTTCAGCAGAATATTGGAGCGATTTAGCAGACGCTCTCAACACACCTATGATGAAACAATTCCTTACGATCAAAAAGGACTTTCCAGATACGATTCTTTTTTTTCGGATGGGAGACTTTTACGAAATGTTTTTAGAGGATGCTAAAATCGCTTCTTCGATTTTAGACATTGCACTTACTAAAAGACAAAACGCAGTACCTATGTGTGGGATTCCCTATCATTCCAAAGACAACTACATATCCCGTCTTTTAAACGCAGGAAAAAAAATCGCTATTTGTGAACAGTCTAAACCGGAAGAAGCGGGTTCTAAATTGATGACCCGAGACGTAGTTCGGATCATTACACCTGGAACCGTGATTGAAGAAAATCTTCTTTCAGGTTTTCAAAACAACTATTTAGCAGTATTACATCTTAAAAAAAGTTTAATTTACTTTGCCATCGCCGATTTTTCGACTGGCGAAGTTTTCTATTCCTCCATCTCGGTTACCAGTTTAGAAAGATTAGTAGCAGAATTAGAAAAGTTTAAACCGTCAGAAATCTGTGTTCCAAAATCTGAACACTCTTTCTTTCAAGAATTAGAATATTTTAAAAATAGAGAATTTACGGTCTTAAAAGACCAAGTAGAAACTACCGAAAAAGATCCGTTTCAAATACTTTCAAAATACTTAAACGAATATATTCGAGAAACATACAGAGACAATAAACTCATTCTTAGAGAGCCTAAAATATTGAGTTCTGGAAAGTTCTTGGAAATGGATCGGGAAACGATTCGTAATTTAGAACTTGTAGAAAACGAAAAAGAAAAAAATAACACTCTTTATTCTATATTCAATTTTTGCAATACTGCAAAAGGAAAAAGACTACTCAAACAAAGAATATTATTTCCAGAATGTGATCCAGTTGTTCTTTATTCTCGTTGGGAAAAACAAGACATTCTTTTAAAAACCGTGTTAGCTCCATATATTACTGCGCTAAAAGATTTTGGAGATTTGGAAAGAATTCTAACACGTTTTAGAGGAAACCATGCATACCCTAGAGATTTCCGTTCTCTATTAAACTCAATTTCTTCAGGGATGAAACTAAAAGAAGAATTGGAAAAAATTTCTTATCCATTTTTGATCCCAGTCGAAGAATTAAAAAAAGCTTCCGATTTTATCAAGGAACGTCTACATCCTGGAGACGATCTACCGGTAATTTTAGGAAATGGTATTTTTTTAAAAGCAGGATTTTCCAAAAAACTAGATCAGGCCAGAGAAGCTGGAGTTAAGGGTAAAGATTGGATCTTAGATCTTGAGGCAGAAGAAAAAAAAAGAACCGGTTTAAATACATTAAAAATTCGTTATAATAAAATTGTAGGATATTTTATAGAAATTTCCAGGGTTCAAGCGGAACAAGCACCAAAAGATTATCTCAAAAAACAAACTCTCGTAGGAAGCGAACGTTTTACTACGCCAAAGTTGGAAGAGATAGAGCGGACGATTCTCGAAGCAGACGAAATCATACAAGAAATTGAAAGAACGGAATTCAATCGAATGGTGGAAGAGGTTTTAAAATTCTCGTCTTCACTTCTTTCCTTTTCAGAAGAGATCGGAGATTTAGATTTTCAAATTTCACTTTTAACCGCCAAAGACAAATTTGGTTGGATTCGTCCAAAACTTTCCGAAGATCGCTCTTTGGATTTAAGCGACTCCAGACATCCTGTTGTGGAAGCAACTCTTCCACCCGGTCAAGAATTTATCCCAAATTCCGTTTATTTAGATACTAAAGATAAGGCGATCGCAGTTTTGACAGGGCCAAATATGGCGGGTAAATCTACGTTTATGAGACAGATCGCTCTCAATCAGATTTTATTTCAGATAGGCGCATTTGTTCCCGCAAAATCTGCAAAACTTCCAATTGTAGATAAATTATTTACTAGAATTGGAGCGGGAGACAATCTCACCGCAGGAGAATCTACGTTCTTCGTAGAGATGAAAGAAACCGCAAATATACTCAATTATTATACGGAAGATTCTTTAATTTTATTCGATGAAGTAGGCAGAGGAACTTCCACTTATGACGGAATGAGCATCGCCTGGTCCATTTTAGAGTATCTATCCTCTTTGTCCGTAAGACCTAAAACTATTTTTGCCACACATTATCATGAACTTACGGAACTTTCTCGTTTAGGAGGAATATTCAATCTTTATTTAGAAACATTAGAAAAAGAAGATAGAGTTTTATTTCTTCGGAAAGTAAAAGTGGGAAAGGCAAAAAAATCTTTTGGAATCTATGTGGCAAAAATTGCGGGAGTTCCAGAACCAATTGTAAAAAGGGCAGCGGAACTGCTGACTGATTTAGAATCCAAGAAAAAAGAAATTAAAATTCAAGAAGCGCAACCTACACTATTTACAGAACCAGAAACTAAAAACCTTATTTCGCAAACGGAAGAATCCATTTTAAAACTCAAATTAGAAGAAATGACTCCGATTGAAGCATTAAAAACTCTGGAAGATTTTCAAAAAAAATTAAGGAAACAAAAATAAAAGAACGTCCATCGGAGCAAAATCAATCCAGTTTAAAATCTGTTTTTTTAAACCTTCCTTTGCATGAAAACCGATTCCGACTCCGGCTTCGTTTAACATCAAAGAATCATTTGCACCGTCGCCAATCGCGACCACTTGAAAAGGATGAATTTTTTCCCGGTCTCGAATCATTTTTAAGTATTCTAATTTTTTATTTTTATCTACGATCTCTCCAAGAACGTTTCCAGAAAGTTCTCCATTTATTTTTTCTAAAAGGTTCGCATAAACTTCGTCTATTCCGTATTGTTTTTGGAAAATTTCTAAAATATCCGTAAAACCTCCGGAAAAAACCGCGGTTTTAGTATTATTTTCTTTTAATACTTTCAGAAGCCTTTCCACTCCAGTATTCAATTCTAACTTAGGATACAACTCTGTAAAAATGGAACTAGAGAGACCTTTTAGATAAATACATCTTTTTTTTAAAGCCTCGTAAAAATCTAGGTTGCCTTCCATCGCTTCTTTGGTAACGGAAGCTACTTCCTCATAAACTCCGGCAAGTCTAGCCAATTCGTCTATAACTTCTTGACGGATCAAGGTAGAATCCATATCAAACGCGAAAAAACTTTTTTTCTTAGGATCTAATAAACGATTTACTTGAATCAAATCCGCACCTTTTTTAGCAAACGTTTCTCTCCATTGAAGTAACTCGGAACGTTCTAAAACACGTGGAATTTTCCATTCGATACAATTCCAAAAACCTCTACTCCGTATTTTAGAAGAAGAAAGTAAAAATATTTCTTCCGGTTTCAAAGAAACAAAATTCCCCATTCCTAATAGGATTTCTTTTCGAATTTCTTCTGGCTTTTCTGTAAGAATTAAAAGCAAAAGGAACCTTTAAAGATAGGGTAAAAGTATCGGTTTTAGTTTGTGAATCCAGACCCGATATGCTTTTTCGTTAACGTGAATTTTATCCTGACCTGGCCAAAACTCCGAATCCAAAACGGGCCGATCCTTTTCTCTCAAGAATTGCCAACCATCTAAAAATTCCACATTCTTATGAGATCGAATGATAGAAATCCAAGTAAGATTGAGTACTGGAGAAACTCTATTTACAGTTTGATTCCGAACGGGGGGAATTCCTAAAATGACTATTTTTATATTTGGGTTAAATTTAAGGATTTTTTCTAAAATCCGATTTAAATTCATTTCTGTAATATGCAGGCATTTTCCTTGAATGAGATCATTTCCACCAATCTCTAAAACAATTGCTTTTGGATTTAAACTTAAAACGTCTTCTTCTAGCCTTGCTAGAAGAGTTTCCGTCATATCTCCACCAATTCCTCGATTAACCGCACCTGGAAATTCTTGGACCATCAGTTCTTTGGGAAACAATTGAATCAAAGAATCTCCTACAAAGACTACATTTGCAGATTTAATTTTTTGATTTTCGTTTTTATAAAAATTTCGAAGTTCGGCCCATGCAGATTTGTACAATCCGAACGTCTCAGAATCGCGAAAGCCAACCCCAGACCAACATTCAAAGTTAGGGCTCGAATAATCGTCTGTATATGATTTTTTAATCAAAGAAGAGCAGTAAGTAAAAAGAAAAAGCAAAGAAATTGAAAAAAGAAACTTTGCCAAAGATAAATTACTGCTCCTGCGGTTCTTTCATGTGAAAACGTTTGTGCCAATCCGCAATTTGTGCTTGAAGATAGTCTTCAGAATCACAAATTCGGAACTCAATCGGATTGTTGGAGGCAGTATCAATCAGCTTAGCTTCTATATAACCGTTTTTCAGCTTATTGATTTCTATTTTATATTTCATTCATCAAACTCCAGAATGCCAGATTTTTAGATCAACGTAGGCTTTCAATCGATTCTAAAAAAGCGAACAACCTTTTTCAGATTCCCAAAAATACACTTGAACTCTGACATTTCCATATTGTTTTTTCAATTTTTTTCATTTCGAAATTCAAACAACAAGACACATAACGCGTTCGAAAATCTAATTTTACTTTCATTCACCTAAATCGTGTTTCATGTTTAAACCTAACTTCATATTCAAATTCGTAAATTTTAAATTACAAAACAGCATATAACAATCCACATTGTTCTCTGACTCAATTTAATAAAAAAAAGTTGCTGGGAAAGCTTAAAAAATACCAAAATCCAATTTTTTTGAAATTTTTTAAGTCCTTAAAATTTCTTAAATTTATAGAGTTCGGGAAAATTTTTCTCAGAATAAAATGATTCTGTGCCGAAATCTTCTGGAAGAATTTCCCCATTGGCTAGTTCAGGAACAAAACCGGCGTCCCGAATCATCGTAACCGTCTCTAAAATTTCCGAACCCTTTACATTTAAATAACCGGAAGAGAATAAAGAATTGGCGGCAAATAAGGCCGTCGCGGAAAGACTTCTAAGATGTCCTTCTCTTCCAGCCGCAATTCTAATTTCGGAATCCGGATTTATCAATCGAAACATACAAAGAATTCTTACACAAAGTTCCGGAGTTAAAACGTTTGGCTTCTTGATTGCATGCCCTTTCACTGGGATGAAAAAGTTCACTGGAATTGAAATCACACGAAAGGATTTCAGTTCAAAGGCAACGTCTACGATGTCTTGAAGGGATTCCCCCATTCCTACAATCACTCCACTACACATCCCAATTCCAGCCTTAGAAACCGAGTCCAATGTTCGAGCCCTTTGTAAATAAGTATGAGTATCACAGATCTCCGAATAATGATTTTCGGAAGTATTGAGGTTATGGTTGTAACGATCTAAGCCGGCTTCTTTTAAAACTTGAGCCTTTTCTCCATCTAACAAACCTGCAGAAAGACAGACTCTCATACCCAGTTCATCCGTAATTTTTCGAATGGTAGAAGCAAGTTTTTCAGTTGTCAGTTGATTCGGTCCTGTTCCGGAAGTTACCATACAAAAACGATACGCTCCGTTTTGTTTAGCTTGAACCGCATCCTCATAAATTTCTTGTTCAGATTTCATCGGATATTCCTGAACCCCTGAATTTGCATTCTTTCTTTGAGCACAGTAGCCGCAGTCTTCCGGACAATGACCGTTTTTGATATTATCTAAAATATGAATTCTTACTTTATTTTCGAAGTAACGATTTCTTTCTTGAAACGCTTTATCTAAACAGGTAGTTAAAGGAACGACGTCGTTTAGAATTTCTAAACCTTCTTTTTTTGTAATTACACTTGGAACTTCAGAGAATATTTTTTCGGATGTCTTGAGCATTCTACAGACAGATTCAAGCAAATGAGTTTTCTTGAAAAGTCTAATTCCCAAAAGAAATTTCGGAGAGGGTTTCCTGGATCGCGGAAAAGATTTTTTCCAAAGAAGAATTTTCTATATTGTATGGAGGAACAAGATAAATCACATTTCCCAAAGGTCGAAGCAAAACTCCCTTTTCTAAAAATTTTTTCTTAAGAATTTTATTTCCAGGATAATGATAACCGCTTTCTTTACCTACTTCTAATTCTAAAACTCCTACGGCTCCTAAAACCCTACAATCTTTTACTACTTTTGGAAATTCTTTTGCGATTTTTTTTAAACCGGTATTGAGTTTGGATTCTAACTTTGAAATTTGTTCTAATCGATTTTCTTCAAAAAAAATTTTCAAAGAAGCAAGCGCCGCAGAACAAGCAATCGGATTTCCAGTCATAGTATGTCCGTGGTAAAATCCTTTTTCCGGATCAGAAGTTACAAACGCAGAATGAATTCGATCCGTTGTCAAAGTTACGGCAATTGCAGAGACTCCAGCGCTCAATCCTTTTGCTAAAGCAATAAAATCAGGTCGTATCTTTGCTTTTTGATAAGCGAAAATAGATCCGGTTCTACCAAAACCTGTAAAAACCTCGTCCACCAAAAGTAAGCTGCCATATTTTTTGGCAATGACTTCCAATCTTTGAAGAACACCTTCTTTATAAAAGATCATTCCTCCAGAACCTAAAATTAAAGGTTCAATTACAATTCCTGCAACTGATTTTGGATTTTTTTGAAAAAATTCTTCTATCGGTTCAATACATTCCACCTTGCAAGATTCCGGTTTTTTACCCATAGGACAAAAGCTACAATTTGGAGTTTGAAACTCTTTCGTGGGAAACATCAAACCTTGAAAAACACGATTGAAAACAGAATTTCCGCCAACACTCATGGTTCCGATCGTATCCCCGTGGTAAGAAGTATTCCATTTTATGAATATTCTTCGATCGATTTCTCCCGTATTTTGAAAATACTGGTATGCCAGTTTGATCATAATTTCAACAGCCGTCGAACCGTTATCTGAATATAAAACTCTTTGAAACAAACCGTCTGTAATTTTTAAAAGCTCGTCTGCGAGTTTTTCGGCGGGATCGTGAGTGAAACCTGCAAGCAAAACATGATCTAATTTTTCCAATTGATCCTTAACCGCTTGAACAATTTTAGGATGATTGTGCCCGTGAATACTTACCCACCAGGAAGAAATGCCATCTATATAAGAATTTCCTAATTCATCGTATAAAAATTCACCCTTGGCTCTTTCTATTTTTAAGGGAGAATCTGGTTCAAACTGTAGAGTAAAAGGATACCAGATCATACCAGTATATTTTTTATAGATTCGTCTAAATCGAATCGTGGAATACATTCATTCTGAAAACATTCATGACTGATCCTTTCATTAGAATTTAAAAAGAAATTTCCAAAGGAAATTACGCCGCTCCATTCCGTGATCGTTCGAATATTATCTTCTGTGGTTTTATCCGGAACCCCTATAAAATAAATTCCCTTCAAATCGATATTTCTATTTTGAATCGCTTCAATCGAAAGAAGAGTTTGATTGATTGCACCTAAAGAGGTAGGTGCCACTAAAATTAAAGGAATCTCAGCTTGACGAATTACTTCTAAAGTAAGCATTCTACGATTCAATGGCACAAGCAAACCGCCTGCTCCTTCCACGATAATTTTTTCGTCTCGAATACTATAAAGATGTCTGGAAAGTTCATCTGTGTCTATTTCGGTTCCTTCCAATTCGGAAGAATAATGAGGAGAACCTGCAAATGCCAAAGAATAATAATTTTTTAAAACATAACTTTCGTGTAATCCAGTAAGACGCATCAGAGTCAGACGATCACTATCGTCTCCGGTTTGAACCGGTTTAAAATATTTAAGCCCTAAAGACTCTCCGTACTTTCCTAAAATGAGAGAACTAAAAAAAGTTTTCCCTACATCAGTTCCTGTACCTCCTATAAAAACTGCCATCAAAACTCCGGTAAAATAGAAATCAATTTTTCTAATATAGATTCAGTCGTATTGGAATGAATACTAATTCTAAGTCTGGGAATGTCCACAGTGGGAGGTCGGATCGCTTTTACATAAAGCTCGTTTTTTCTACAAAGTTCTGCGGCGTCTAAAACTTCTTTTTCAGACGGAAACAATACGGGAACAATCTGAGATTCGGAAGTAGTATTTGGATAATTTTTAGCCTGAATAGAGATTCTAAAACGATCGGCTTTTTGCAAAAGATCTACTCTTTCTTTTTCCATGGACTTTACAATTGAAATGGAAGTAGGAATCGCGTGTGCAATTGCAGGCATAGGTGCTGTGGAATAAATGAATGTTCTCATTTTGTTGATCAAAAACTCTTTTCCGACTTGAGAAGTGCCGATCCAAGCACCTTCTAAACCTAAAGATTTCCCGCTTGTATATGTGATAAAATCCACTTCTTTGATTTTTTCCGAACCTAAAACCTGAGAGGCCCTACCCTCTCCTTTTTGTCCAAATACGCCAATTCCATGTGCGTCATCTAAAATCAAAATTGCATTGTATTTATTTTTAAGATAGAGAAGATCTTTAATCGATGTCAGATCCCCATCCATACTAAAAACGGTTTCAGACACGATGATTTTTTCTTTTTTATTGGACTTTCGAAGAAGTTCTTCTAAATGATCTAAGTTTAGATGTTTATAATATGTTTTTTGTGCACCGGAAAGACGAATTCCATCTATAATAGAAGCGTGATTGAGTCTATCCGTAAAAATCTCAGACTTCGCGTTTGCAATACAAGAAATTAATCCTACATTGGCCGCATAACCGTTGGCAACCCAAAGAGAAGTTTCTGTTCCTATCCACTCAGAACAAGCTTGTTCAGCCCTTTCAAAAGAATTTCTATGCCCACTGACCAAACGGGAAGCGCCAGAACCAGCGCCGTAAAGATCCAGCCCTTCTTTTAAACTTTCGATAAGTTTAGGATGACGTGTAAGCCCCAGATAATCATTGGAGGATAAATCTACTCCATAAGGGATTTCTAAAGATCGAAATAAAAAATCCTTTTTCAAGGATTCCAAAATGAAAGAGGTTTTCTGAATGAAAGTAGATGGACTCAGGTTCAAAAAACCTCTTTGAAATGTTAGAGCATTTCCTTCACTTCGCTTTTTTCGGAAACAAGCTCATCATGAGTAATTTTGAATTTCTCTTTTGCAAAATCATTCAACGAAATACTTTGAATGATTTCTACTTTCTTTCCATCAGACTTTAAAGGAAATCCAAAGATCAGTCCTTTTTCTGTTCCGTAAGATCCATCGGAAACCACCGCGGCAGAAAAACAATCTCCGGGCGCGGTAGGAGTGATAATTCCTCGAACTGTGTCTACTACTCCGTTAGCCGCGCTCGCTGCAGAAGAAGCACCTCTTGCTTTGATAATCTCTGCACCTCTTTGTTGTACATTTTTAATAAAATCACCTTTCAACCATTCGTGATCTAAAATTACATCAGTAACCGGTTTACCAGAAATCTTTGCATTGTAAAAATCTGGATATTGAGTCGCGGAATGATTTCCCCAAATTCCAAGATGAGTCACTTCTTTTACTGGAACTCCTGCTTTAGAAGCAAGTTGGGACTTAGCTCTATTTTCATCCAATTTAGTCATCGCAAACCAACGATCTTGAGAAATTCCTTTTGCGTTATTCATAGCGATCAAACAGTTTGTATTACAAGGATTTCCAATTACTAAAATTCTCACGTCAGAAGCAGCGTTTTTTTCAATTGCTTTTCCCTGGTTTACAAAAATCCCACCATTGATTTTGAGTAAATCTCCTCTTTCCATTCCAGCCTTTCTGGGGACGGAACCAACTAACAATGCCCAGTTGATTTCTTTAAAAGCCGTGTCCAAATCGGAAGAGACGGTCACCTTTTGCAAAAGAGGAAACGCACAGTCTTCCAATTCCATAATGACACCTTTAGCCGCAGGAATCGCTGCTTCCAATTCAAGCATCTGAATTTCGACTGCAGTATCGGCGCCGAACATTTGTCCCGAAGCAATTCTAAAAAGTAAAGAATATCCGATTTGTCCCGCAGCGCCTGTAACAGCGACTTTTACCGTCTTACTCATTTTGGGTGACTCCTAATTTCTAATTTTAATTTTTAAGTTCTTGGTCAATTACTTTGATAAAAGCTTCCATTGGTTGAGCGCCTTCTATCATAACTCCGTTGATAAAAAATGCAGGTGTTCCGCTAACTCCGTATTTTTCACCTTCTGCCATATCCGCTTCCACTTCCTTACGCACCGCGGAATCGTTTACACATTGACTAAAAGTTTTCATATCTAGTCCTAGACCTCTTGCTAAATCCAAAACTCTCTCCTTAGGAAGATTTCCGGAATTATCAAAAAGAACTTTGAAAAACTCCCAATACTTTCCCTGAGAAGCAGAACAGTTAGCTGCAATATGAGCAAACATTGCATTTGGATGAAAAGAAAGAGGATAATCTCTAAAAACCCAACGGATTTGGTCTTTGTATTTTTCTCTTAACTGAGAATTTACAGACTGACTTCTTTTACAAAATGGGCATTCAAAATCGGAAAACTCTATCACGGTGACTTTTGCGTTTTCTGGTCCAATAGAAGGATTGTTTCCCGCTAAAATTGTATTATCTCTAAGAGGAGGAAGTTCTTTGACCTTTACAGAAATATTATATTGATTTCGAAGTTGTCCAAAGAAAGAGTTTCTTGCTTCTTCTTTTTTTTGCGAAATGAGATGATTTTCGATCTCGGCTTTCACTTGATCGAAAGACTTTCCTTTTAGTGCCGGAGAATTTTTATATTGCTCATAGACAGCCCTCATTTCTTCGATACTAGGAGCTGGGACCGAAGGTTCTAAAAGTTCTTTTTCTGAAACGTTACGTTCTTTTGCGGCGAGAGAGACTACTTTTTTACTAGCAAATTCGGAAAGGACACGGTAAAGACGATCGTTTGTTTCCGAATAGAACTTACGAGCAACTCTAGGATTCTCCTTTTCAACGTCTTTGATCGTATAATTTTTGCCGTTAATTTCAACAACTCCATCGGGAGAAAAATAGGAAATGAGCGGAAAAATGGTAAATGCAATATAAATCAGAAAAATGGCTGAAAGTATCAGCAGGGGTCTGAATTCCTTAGTTTTCAGTTTCTCAATTATGTCTTTCATGGAAATATTCCCTCCAATGGTCGGAAAAACGACGACTTAGTTTCCCCACTTGCCAACTTAGAAACCTTAGACAGGGTGGCAAACTATAAATTCGGATTTCATTTTTGCCATTTTTAGAACCTTAAAACCGAAAGCGCAGACGAAAACAATTCTTAAGCAGAAAAAAATCTGAAAAATAACTAAAGTGTTTCTCTGATTACCGATAGTTTTAATAGAGATGATCCTATTTTAAAAGGAGGTTGGGTTTATGAATATAGGGGGATTTACAATCCAACCATTTTTGTCTTACTGGTTCCAATTTAACAAAGAAACGAAACCTGTAGTTTCTGAGACACAAACACAAGAAGAAAACGTAGAAGTTTCTATTTCCGTAACGGCACCAAGCGCAAAGATAAATAAAATCAAACCGGAAGAACTTGTTATGAAACCTTCTCCTGTGTCTTTTGAAGAAAGGATGAATCAAGTCATCAGTCCTGAACAAATGAAAAATCTTCTTTCCATGATGACACGTTCCAGAATGAGCGAAAACTTAAACGATCACAAAATCGATATTAGGCGATAAGAAAATTTTGTTTTTAGGTCTTATCTACACGGTCGGTCTGGATATTTTTTTGATCCTGACAGGTTCGGCTGCATTTCTTGGTTTATGTTTTCTATTTTTTAAGGAAATCATCTACCCTGCCATAAAAAAAGGAGGCGCGGGAATAGGAACTCCACCGGAAGAAGGGGATCGATTTTTGCTCGTAGTTCCGGAAAGCCAGAGGAGTGTTCGTTTTAGCATAGGACAGACTTCTGGGAATATTAGAACTTACTGTAACACAATTTCCAATAATCATTTAATATTTAACCTTAAAAAAGCAAAAGATTCAGAAGATTACGAAATTCAAATATTAAGAAATTCTGCTGTATTATTCAAACCTCCTGGTATGCCTACGTTCTCCAAAATGGAATCCTCCGAAAAATTGGACAGTTATGAAGTGATCGGTAAAAGTGCAGATTTTAGAATTTCAGACAAAGTAGTAAAAGAGAGAATGACTCAGTATTTTGAAATTGGTCTTTCGTCTGAATTTTTTATCAATAATTTTGGAAAAGAAAGGATGAGGTTTATTTTTACGATCACAAAGATCCACCCCGGCCTAAACCGAAAAACTCCAATTAAAAAGGGTCTCTATGCTTTTGGTAAAGAAGAAAGAAGCGGCGGAGATGAGGAAGAATAATCGCTCAGAATTTGAAATAGTTTAATTTATAATTCAAACAACGCAAATCTTAGAATCCATCTTAAATCACTCTAAATCCACAATACAGGTCTCACCGCAACAATCCATTACGTTTCCAAACCGTATCAATCATTGTTATATTTAAACTATTGAAATATAACTTTAGAGAAGGACGGAATAAGCAGAATCTTCTGACACAACTCTCTTTCTCGAATCGTAAGCAGCATAGACAAGCATACTAAGGAGAAATTCATGCGACTCAAACAAATTCTAATCCATCTATTCTTATTGATGTGCATCGCTTGTAGGGAAAAAGGGAACGATGATCTAATATTAATATCTTCTCTGTTACTAGCGGATTCGCTCTTGGATCGACCTGGAAAATACGATCGGGACGTACAGATCATTGCACATACGCCGATTGCCGAATACTCTCCGGCTTATTCGAATTCCATTTCCTGTGACGTGAATTATTCCGATGCGGATCTGAATTATTTCAAAGATCTGTTACAGGCTGAAATTGCAAGATACCCGAGGGGTTACTGGATCAAGGCACGAGCGGGAAAAGTCGTACCCTGTAGAAATTTCAAGGTCAATGGAGTGAACCGAGGCGGAATGTCCGCTCCTGATATTGACACAATCTTTCTCGCATTACCCGACGACGATCTGGCAAATTTGGCAACTATGAATCCAGATGCCGATTATAGTTTAAGAAATATTTTGATAGATAGCATCCATCACGAACTGACACATAACTTCAATTTTTCAATTTATTCAGTCAGAGGAGTCATTTATAGAGATCCGTATTGGGACTCGCTGAAGCCGAGTTCGTTTGAATACGGAACCTATGTTACCGGAAGCGTCCCTTACCCTCTCCACTTCCCTCAGGGCCCTTGGCCTAATTATAGACATTTTTGGAATCCGATTCCCGCTTTTGTGAGCGATTACGCCACTACATCTTTTGCGGAAGACAGAGCTGAAATCGGAGCCGGAATAATGGGAAATCAATTCTGGGAAATAAACGAAATCTGTAGAACCGATTCGTTCGTAGCAGCCAAAGTCAATCAAACGATTTCGGAAATGAACCGTTTTTGGCCGTTTGAAGGTACGAACGATACAGAATGGAAACATAGAATTTCTCAGATGTCGTGTGATTGATTTTTAGTTCGTCTTTTTTTAGAATAGGTATTTAAGATAGTTAAAATATTATAAAGTTTTAATTTTTTTAGAAGATTCTAAAATTCCATTCTCTTCTACTTTTAAAGAAAGAATCTGACAATGAAAATGATTTTTTTGTACAAACTCAGAGATCTTTTCTTTAAGAATTTTTTCGATCCTTACTGCCTTATTTCTTTCCGAAAATAAAAGAACGGAAGGACCACTTCCGGAAAGAGAATATCCGATTAAATTTTTATGGATCTGCTCCAAGAAAGGATTCAATTCGAACTCGGAATGCATTCTATACGGAGTGTGGATCCGATCATCCAAAGCGAGTTTTAAAAGTGAAATTTTTCCGGAATCCAAAAATTCCATCCAAGTAGCAACCCTACTCATATTAAAAATTACGTCTTCGGTAGAATACGAACTAGGAAGAGTTTTTCTAGATTGATGAGTGGAAGTTTCTAAATTAGGCACAATCAAAAAACAGCGCACTTTCTTTGGAAATTTTTTTTTGACAACTTCTAAACGATTTCCATTGAAATAAGAAAACACAAAACCACCTAAATAAGCTGGAATCGTATTATCCGGATGTCCTTCGATCTGACCAAGATGAAATAAAAATTCGTTTTCTTTAGGAATAGAAATTTCTGGATAAAAGTTTTTATGTACAAATCTAGCAGCACAAACTCCCGCGACGGCTGCACTGGCGCTAGAACCCAGTCCTCCTTTCATAGGAAGTTTTAAATCCATCAAAAGAGAATACGGAATGATTCCTTTTCCCGGCAAAAATTTTTCAAAGTAGGATTTATAAGAAGATAAAACTAAATCTTCGTCCGAACCGAATGGAAGTGTTTCCATTCCTTTTACGGAAGTTTTAAATTCCTTTCCAGGTAAGAATTGAAATTGGAATTGATTGTAAATTTGAAACGCAAGACCAAAAAGATCAAAACCTGGCCCTAAATTGGCAGAGGTTCCAGGAACTCGAATAGAATATTGTAAAATCAAAGACATAAAAAAGAAAACCGATCTTGCAAAGATCAAAAAAGTTACGACCAGAATTTCTTTACGAACCAAATCGTCATTTTATTTTCTATCTCCAAAATTAGGATTTTCAATCCAATGATACAAAAAGAAAAAAATTTGTCCTATACGTTGTGTCTTTTGATCAAGTTCTTACAAAAGAAAATTATGATTTTTAAATTAAAGGAAAGAAATTCTAAAAGAAAAAGAGTTTTCCGAGTTTTTTGAAAATGAATTCTGCCTGATTATGCACTTTTCATTTTTAGATCTAATCGTTTTATTTTTCTACGTTGGTTTAGTTCTTTTTTCAGGATGGTTCACTTCTAGAAAAAAAGATAAGGATTCCTCTTCTTACTTTCTTGCAGGAAAAGAAATTTCTTGGATTGCTTTAAGCTTTTCAATCGTTGCCACAGAAACGTCTACTCTTACTTTTCTAAACATTCCTGGACTTAGTTATTCAAGTAATCTTACCTTTCTCAGCCTCGGCTTTGGTTTTGTTTTAGGAAGAATCATCGTAGCTAAACTTTTTATCCCTATGTATTACAAATCCGGTTTTATTTCCGTTTATGAATGGGTGGGAAACCACTACGGAAAAATTTCTCAAAAGACGGTCACATTTTTATTCAAACTCACTCGCATTTTAGGAGACGGAGTGAGAATGTACGCATCCGCAATTCCAGTTGCAATTCTATTTGAGGTTTTCTTAAAACAATTTTCTTTTTTGGAAATCACAAATCTACACATAGAAATTTTAAGTCTTCTACTCATTTCTGGAATCACGATTCTTTACACCGTCCAGGGAGGATTTCGTTCCGTGGTTTGGGTAGATTCTATTCAATTTTTAATCTATGTCGCGGGAGGAATTTTTGCGTTCTTTTATTTAGGTTTCATACTTCTTAAAAATGGATTTGACGTTTCTTATCTAATTGAAAATGCAAATCAAGCAAATAAGTTTCAAATTTTTGAATGGACCGATTTTTCCTCCGCTTATTTTTTCCCCACTGCTATTTTAGGAGGAATCCTTTTGACCTTGGGAACCCACGGAGTAGATCAGATGTTCGTTCAAAGAATACTCGCGTGTAAATCTGAATCAGACGCCAAAAAAGCAATGATTTCTTCAGGAATTTTTGTATTTTTTCAATTCTTATTATTTTTAAGTATTGGAATTTTATTATATTTTTATTATAAAGATTCTTCTATTCCCAAAGATAAGGTTTTTTCCAAATTCATTTTAGAGGAAGTACCTTCGCCAATTACAGGATTTTTATTAGCCGCCATTTTGGCTTCGGCAATGTCTACGTTATCTAGTTCTATCAATTCTCTTTCTTTAACTACTAAAGTAGATTTAAAAATAGAACAATTTGGTTCTGGCACTTTAAGCTTATTCTGGGGAATGATTCTTCTTTTAAGTTCTTTACTTCCTTTATTTTTGACAACCGGAAAAACAGGACTTGTGGAGTTAGGTTTAACTATTTCTTCTTATACAGTTGGTCCAATCATTTCAATTTTTTTAAGCGGAAGAATACAAAGTTTTTATTATATGCAAAAATTAAAAGATTCCTTTGCCTCTTTGGCAATTGTAATAACTCCAATTTTGACTTTGATTTTTGGAAAATGTACAGGTTTTGGTTTTACTCTTCTAGTTCCATTTGGAATTGGAACCTGTTTGTTACTTGGCTTTAGTTTACTACAAATTCAGAATCATCTAACTTCTCAAAAATAGATTCTAAAATTTTTTTAAACTCAGATGCTTTTGTAAAATGGATATAATGATCTCCGCCAGGAATTACGTAAAATTTAGAGTTTGGAAAAAAATTTTGAGCAATTTCAATGTCTTCTTTATGAAAGTATTCTGAAATTCCTCCCGTAATAAAATACGTTATTCCTGGATATGGATGATTTGTATATTTATCAAAAAAATCCTGAAATAATCTGGGAGAATTCGCGATTCCTTCTACGTTGAGTTTCCAACGATAACCCCCACCTTCGAGACGTTCTAAATTCATCTCTAAAAAGTTTCGTATAAACGCGTTCGGAAGAATTTTTGTCAGTGCCAAATCGACTTCCTGTCTGGATCTAAAATCGGAAACGTCCGTCCTAAGACATAAAAGTTCGCTTTCATAATGAAATGGGTAGTTTTTAGGAGCTATGTCTTCTATAAATAATAAAGATAGAATATTCGGATTTTTTAATGCAAATCCCATAGAAACAAGTCCACCCATGGAATGCCCCAAAATCACCGGTTTTTCTAGTTTCTGTTTTGTTATCCATACTTCCAGATCTCCCACCATGGAAACAATTGAATGTTCATTTGAATGAGGGGAATCTCCGTGATTTCTGAGATCCAAAAGATATACGTCCGCATACTGACTTAAAAAATCTCCTATACTCAGCCAATTTTTAGAAGATCCAAAAAGACCATGCAAAACAACAATCGACCCACAAACGGGAGAAAGAAATTTACCGTTTTGAAAATCAATTTTACGAAAACTTAAATTTACTGTAGACATTCTTTGTGGATTATCTTTAGAAAATGATGATATTTTTTACCATATCTATAAGGAAGAGATTGCAGATCCTTTCGAAAAGATTCGTAAATTTCTTTTCTAGATTCGTCTTTTCCACACTGGATCGTCTCCGGATCTTTGGTTAAAGTTTCCAATTTTTTAGAAATCTGATTCGCAAAAACACTCGCATAATTACCGTTCGGATGTAGTTGAAGATAACGAATTCTTCTTTTTTTCTCTTCGTTTAAAAAACAAAAAACGTCTCTTTTACAATTGATTTCGGGAGTATATTTTACTCCTAAAAAAGCAGCAAAATCCCCAGGGCCCTTATCTCTGAAATCTTCTCCAATTTTCCAAAACACTTCCGGATTAATTTTGGCTGGTTTGCTCGGAATTATTTCTCCTGGATTTTTGGAAATATAATCCGTTAATTTAGATTCCTTACGTTTACTTTCTGGTTCTTGCAAAATTTCTAATATTCTAGCTAAAACCACAAGTCTTCTTATTTTTAGATAAATATATTCGTCCCCATGATAATTTTTGTTTTCTTCTAAAAAACTTAAATATTGAAAAACAGATTCCAATTCGTTCAATCCAGTATTTGTAGAATATAACATTCTATCGATGGAACGTAAGATCAATTTATAAGCGCCTCTTTCTTCCAAATCAAAAAGAAACTGAGTTTCAACCCAACCACTCAGACCGGAAGAATCGGATACAAAACGAAATTTACGATCGTTTTGTCTTTCGTTTTTACTTTGAACAATTTCACCAAAACTGAGACGACGTAAAATTTCAGATTTTTTATCAGGAAATAAATAAAGTGGGGAATTCGGTTTTAGAACCAATCGATCCCCTCCCCAAAGATATGGAAAAGACGTAAAAAAGATTAGGATCAAAACGATCCGTCTCATCTTTACTGGTTCAAATCCCTTATCATTTCCGCGATTCTTTCCACCCCGCGTCGGATGTCTTTTTCTCCCATTGCATAGGAAAGTCTGAGGGCCTGATCTTCTCCAAAAGCGATTCCTGGAACCGCGGCTACTTTATATTTTTCTAATAAAGTATTACAGAAAATTTTACTGAGAGAAGTTTCGGAGGATTCTTGTTTTAGTTTTATAAAACCAGTAGTTTTGTAAACATCCGTCAAATACGGAAATACGTAAAAGGCTCCTTGAGGGTTATTGCACTTTACTCCTGGAATCACATTCAAAAGGGAAACAATAAGATCTCTTCTGATTTGAAATGCTTTTCTCATCTCTTCCACACAGGACTGATCACCTGCAATTGCAGCTTGTGCCGCCGCTTGAGAAATCGAAGAAGGATTTGAAGTGGACTGGCTTTGGATCGTTTCCATGTTTTTAACAATATTCAAATCGCCAGCTCCATAGCCAATTCTCCAACCGGTCATGGAATAAGTTTTAGAAACTCCATTGATTACAAAGGTCTGTTTTTTAAGTTCTGGAGACAACATAGCAAGATTGGAAAATACAAATCCGTCATAGACTATTTTCTCGTAAATGTCGTCGCTCATGACTTGAATTCCGGTGGAAAGTACAATCTCTCCCAAAACTTCCAGATCTTTTTTAGAATATCCTGCTCCGGTAGGGTTGGAAGGAGAATTTAAAATCAAACATTTGGTTTTCGGAGTGATCGCTTTTTTCAATTGTTCCGGAGTCATTTGAAAATTCGCCTCTGGAGTAGTGTTGACAATCACAGGAACACCTTCCGCCAAACGAACAATATCCGCATAACTCACCCAATACGGAGCAGGAATGATTACTTCGTCCCCCGCATTTAAGGTCGCTAGAAAATAATTGTAAATAACTTGTTTACCGCCGGTTCCAACGATCACTTGATTTTTATCGTAATCCAGTCCGTTATCTCTTTTGAATTTGTGAACAATTGCTTCTTTTAATTCCACCGTTCCAGAAACAGCCGTATAACGAGTCATTCCTTTATCGATCGCGTTTTTTGCAGCGTCTCTGATATGGGATGGAGTTTCAAAATCCGGTTCACCGGCCCCGAAACTGACAATATCTTCTCCCTTTTTTTTCAACTCGTTTGCCTTAGCGGTAATTACGAGAGTAGGAGAAGGTTCGATAACGTTCAGCCTCTTTGCGCTGAGATCCATGCTATCCCTCTTTTTTTATTTTGGTCCGTTTTTTCAATCACACTGAAAAAATCAGACATTATTCAATTGTAACTGAGCCAATTCTTCTTGGGCTTCTCTGAATTGATCCAAGGTATAGATTTCGTATTCATATCCTTGTTCGGTAAGAAACAACTGTCGATTTTGTCCAAAACGTTCTTCGTTTGTATCTCTGGATACAAGAGAATAAAATACGGCAGTGTTGTCGTGACCTTTTGGTCTTAAAATGCGACCTAATCTCTGCGCCTCTTCTTGTCTGGAACCGAAAGTACCTGAAACCTGGATCGCAATATTTGCATCCGGCAAGTCGATTGAAAAGTTAGCTACCTTACTCACTACGAGAGACTTGATTTTACCGGAACGGAATGCGTCATACAACGTTTGTCTTTCCGGAAGAGGGGTTTTACCAGTAATTAAAGGAATATTAAATTTCTTTGATATTTCTTCTAATTGATTAATATACTGTCCGATTACGAGCAAATGAGATTCGGAATGTTTTTTCATGATGAGGTCGATCGCCTTCATCTTTTCCGGATTTTCAGAAGCTAGTCTGAACTTTTCTCTATCATCTGCAATAGAATATTTCAGACGAAGATCGTCTTCCATACTAACTCTAATTTCCTTACATTTTGCTTCTGCAATCCAAGATTTGCTTTCCAACTCCTTCCAAGGAACGTCGTATTTTTTAGGTCCTATGAGAGAGAATACGTCTTCTTCTAAACCGTCTTCTCTTACTAAAGTAGCTGTCAAACCGAGTCTTCTTTTGGCTTGAAGTTCGGAAGTCATTCTAAACACAGGGGCTGGAAGTAAATGTACTTCATCGTAAACGATCAATCCCCAGTTATTGGCTCCAAATAAATGAAAGTGGGTAAAATCTCCGCCTTTCTTCTTTCTATGTGTGAGAATGTTGTATGTGGCGATTGTAATCGGACGAATTTCTTTGACTTCACCGGAATATTCTCCGATATCTTCGGGAGGAATGTCTGTTTTATCCAAAATTTCATTTCTCCATTGGCGGATGGAAAGTGTGTTTGTGACTAAAATCAAAGTTTCAGCACCTACAATTTGCATCACTCCGATTCCTACGATGGTTTTTCCAGCACCACAAGGAAGCACCACCACCCCAGAACCGCCTTCGTTACCGCCCCCTGCGTGAAATACTTCTACACAAGCTCTTTGATAATCCCGCATTCCGAACTTTTTGCCGCTAATACTCGTAGGTCTTAGATTAAATCCGTATTTATTTCCTTCGTCATAACCGGCCAGGTCTTCAACCGGAAAACCAATCTTGATCAGAGCCTGTTTGATATGACCACGGTATTCCTTTTTAATATAAATTTTATCTGGGAAAGTAGATTCTATAAAAGGTTGAACCGCCCTATGATTTCCAATTTCTTGCAGAAATCCTTTTTCGTTGGATAGAATTGCAAGTTCCCCGGATTCTTCCTTAACGAGCTTTACCTTTCCATAGCGGCTAATTTGCTCTCTGATTTCGTTGACTATGTTTTTTGGAACAGAATATCTGGAAAATTTTTCTAGACATTCTACAATTTCATCTGCAGACATCTTGATCGATGCGGCGTTCCAAAGGGAAAGTGGGGAAATTCTATATGTGTGAAGGTATTCCGGACTTTTTTCCAATTCGGCAAATTTAGAAACTACACTCTGACAGGCTTCAAATTCCGGATTATCTACCTCTAAAAGCATGGTTCTGTCGCTCTGAACGATTAAGGGTTTACTCATTTGTATCTGGTTTCCTGTTTGTTTAGACTGAAAATCGACCTCTTTCTGTCAAGAAGAATGTGAACATAAGTTCCAACCGAATAAAAACTTCTACTAAATAACAATGAAGTGATTTTCTCACTTAGATTTATAATCTAGAATTCTCAAATTCAGTTATTCATAGTCCGACTAAAAATTCGAAAAAAATTTTGAGAGAACTTGGTCGAGAGGCTTTTCTCTATCATAAAATTATACTTTTACAAGTAAAAAGGTTTCTTTTGTGGGAATTCTCACAAATTAAGATTTTACAACTCATTCCGATCCATGTGGGAACTACTACTTTTAAGAAATCTTTATAAAATAATTTTTTTATTTTTGTGATGGCCGCAAAACGGTGATTTTATGTAAAAATTTAATTGGGCTACGATTTTTTTTAAATTTTATAGAGTTCTCTTTTAGAAAAATTTCTCGTAAAATTTCGAAACTACAGTTTTAAATAGTTGTAGGAACTACTACTTTTTTAACTTTCTAATATTGAGTTTGCGTTAAATAACGTGAGTTCAGCGTAAGGAATTCATTTTTCTGAAAAAAGTCGAGACTGAACTTTATGGACCGACTCCTAAAATGCGGGAACTCATACAAAAAGTAAAGGTTTAAAAATTTGTAATGTGACTTAATCTGTGGGAACTACCGCAAATCGCGATTTTACGAACAAATTCTTAAATGGTTAGAAACTCATATTTTTAAAAAATCCTTTCTCATTTTCTCCACGAACTCACGTTAAATACATTTCACAACGATTTGAAAACTTCCGCTCTTTTTTTCTTCGGGAAGAATGGTAGTTAAAGAAAAGCCGTTAACAACTGCATTCCCTGGCGCGCTCATCGGTTCTATTGCAATTCTATTTTTAGAGAAGTCTGTATAAATTTGAAAATACGAAAGCTGTATATCACTTTTATTCGATAAGTTGGATCGAATCCGAACTTCGTAAGAATCATCTGGAATCTGCAAAAGAACCCAAGAATCTTCACCAAAAAATAAAGAATCTAAAATTGGAATCTTATCTAATTTAAATCGATCCGTTTCCCTAGCATAAATTGGATATATTGGTGTCAGGTCTTCTTTTAAAGGAATCTGTTTCGAAAGATTAGATCGAAGAATACAAGGTTGTTTGTCCGATTGTATCCTAAAATAGGGATGATACCCATAACAAAATCGAAACGGATAAGGGTTATGGTTTAAAAAATCAGTTTTGAGAGTCAGAATTTCTTCGTTGAAAATTCTTCTAAGAGAATACGTCTCTCGAACAATCACATTTCCCAAAGAAGAATTTAATAATTCTTTTTCCGGAGAAAGTTCAAACTGAATAGAATCTTCCGTTTTTTGGAGAATCTTTCGTTTCCAAGCAAAACCAAGTCCGTGAATAGGATAACCATTTTTATCTTTGTTTGTGATGGAAGATAATGAAATCCAGTCTTCTCCCAGACGAATTCGATCATCTGTATGTCGATTGACCCAAGGATACATCAAATAAGAACCAGAAGAAAAAAAAGATTCACTTTTATTATAACCGGAAATAATTTCCAGTTCCTTTCCGCTTAAGGGATGTTTCCAAACCCAAGAAAGGATTTGTTCACCATGATCCGTAAATTTTAATCGAGAGCCATCGCTAAAAATCTCAAACACATCGGCAAACTTTTCAGAAATTCAAAATCCTTTCCATTCATTTTGTAGAAATCATTCCTTTAGACACAAAATTTAAGAATTAGAAAGGAATTGAAAACCTACTTGATTCGGGGAAACTGACGATTCCACAGGAGAATTTCTTTTGAAGCACTCGATTCTAATTTGGGCCCAAATTCTTTTTCTAAACCTTTTTTTTTCTAATTGTTATATTCCTATCAATACGAACTTAGGCGGACTACTTCCCTCAAAAACAGCAGAACTAAGGGAGAAACTGATTTCTGGTCAAAATGAAGATAAGATTCTAATCATACCCATAGACGGAGTGATCAGTGACGAGGGTGAAAAAAACTTTTTTGGAGGCCAAGAAGATTCTATCTTAGTCGGAGTCAAAAAACAACTGGAACTTGCAGAATTAGATCCGGAAATCAAAGCGATCATTTTAAAAATCAATTCTCCAGGAGGTTCCGTTACTGCAAGCGACATCATTTACAGAGAAATTCTTCAGTTTAAAACCAAAAAGAAAATTCCTGTAGTTTCTCTTTTTATGGATACTGCAGCCAGCGGAGCCTATTATATTTCGATGGCTACCGATCTTTTGATCGCTCACCCTACTTCCGTGACCGGCTCCATCGGTGTAATTCTTTCCGGAATTAACGTCAAAGAAGGTTTAGATAAACTAGGAGTTAAGGATCAGTCGATTCGTTCTGGTGGAAACAAAACAATTGGATCCCCATTGGAAGAACTTTCCTCAGAACAAAGAAAATTACTTCAATCTATTGTGGACGATCTTTTTGAAAAATTCTTCGATATTGTCAAAAAAGGAAGACCTGGAAAAAATCCGTCGGAACTCCGTAAAATTGCAGACGGAAGAATTTTCACAGCGTCCCAAGCGCTTCAGCACGGTTTAATCGATAAAATAGGTTATTTTGACAATGCTGTACAAGAGACGATGGCTCTTCCAAATTACAAAAAAACTCTTGGAAATACAAATCCTAGAATTATTTATTATTCTCGTAGTAACGACCAAAGAACAAACTTTTACCAAGTACAATCTCCGGAACTCAAACCAGATTCTACTATTTCTAAAATTTTAGGAACAAATAAACAAGTTCGTTTTTTATATCTTTGGTCTTACTAAGACGACCATTAGAAATTTAGAATCTAATAATATTAATGTTATTTAATTCTCTACCTTTTCTATTTTTATTTCTGATCACGTATTTGATCTATTGGAATGTAGAGGCGCCAGCAAAAAAAAAGGTTCTACTTGTTTCTTCCATCCTATTTTACGGCTATTCTCACATAACATTTTTAATTCATTTTCTTCTGGTAATTGGAATCAACTATTATCTTTCTCTTAAACTCTGGGAAAAAAAAGGAAATGGAGAATCCACAAAAGGTCTTCTTAAGTGGGCAATCATATTCAATACGATCAACTTGGCTTTTTTTAAATATTATTATTTTTTAATGGACTCTCTAGGCGCATTTACCGGTATGGAACTTTGGCAAAGGTTAGGGACTTCTGTAGAAATCCTTTTACCTCTTGCAATTAGCTTTTATACGTTCCAACTGATTGCGCTTCAAGTGGATATTCATAGAGGTCTGGTTCCAGAAAAAATCAGCTCTTTGGATTACTTTCTATTTATTCTTTTTTTTCCTCAGCTGATCGCAGGACCGATTATGAGATCGACCGATTTCTTACCAAAACTCAATTATCCTGAAATTGATAAACACAAAATGATACAAGGGATTTTTCTTTTAATCTTTGGATTATTTAAAAAGTCTGTCTTAGCAGATTCTATCGCCGGAATCATTTCTCCTCTTTACTTGGAACCGAGTCAGTATCATTCCGCTTCCGTCTATATCGGTGCGTTCGGTTTTATCTGTCAGGTTTATTGCGATTTTTCAGGTTATACGGATATGGCCAGAGGTAGTGCGCTCTTACTCGGATATGAAATCCCTGAAAATTTTAAAGGACCTTTTTTATCTACTTCGTTTCGAGAATTTTGGGGGAGATGGCACATAACGCTTTCTTCATGGCTCAGAGATTATATTTATATTCCTCTTGGTGGAAGTCGAAAAGGAGAATTTAGATCTCAGTGGAATATGTTTCTCACGATGTGTTTGGGCGGTCTCTGGCACGGAGCCAATATAGCATTTGTTCTTTGGGGAGCTTATTTAGGTTTTGTACTCGCCATAGAAAGAATCCTAGAACCGAAACAGATACAAGGTACAAATATAATTCCGTCAAAGACGATTCGTTTTTTAAAAAACACAATTACTCTAAACCTATTTTTAATTTCCGGTTTGTTTTTTAGAGCTGGTTCTGCTGGAAAGAATTCAGTTTCTTTTTTATTTGATTTGATAAAAGGTTTTCAAAACTTTTTTTCAGGAAAGATTCTTCCTCGTTGGGAAGAACTCTTGTTATTCATACTACTAACCATAAGTTTTAATTCTCTCCAGTATTTTCCTAAATCAATGGAAAAAATTGAAAAGCATTCTAAATTCTTAATTCCTGTCTTAAGTGTTATTCTACTTTTACTACTAGGAGTATTTGGAGACGGCGGTGGAGAATTTATTTATTTTCAATTTTAAAACCCTCTGTTAAAAAAAGGGATAAAATTTGAAAGGGAGATTAATTTGAATTATAAAAAAAACTTTTTCCTTTCAAGTTTAATCAAATTACTTTTTTTTACCTTTTCATTTTTTTTTGGATGTTCTACTTCATGGATTCGAGCCCTTCCCCCTAATTCTATTTTAGAAACAAATCCGGAAAAAATTCCTAGGGGAATGTATGTAAGAAATCGACCAGAAAGATCTCACATCAATACTCTCTTTTATAAAAACATCGTTCAGGAAAAAATTTTACTAAATGCTGAAAATCTAACATTTGAAAAATCGACGAAACGGGAAATAAAGGATAAAAACGAATATACAATTCATATCGTAAGTGGAAAAGGTAAATACGTTGTTTCAGGAAACTGGGTTTTATTAGAGACATACGAAAAGGGAGAAGTTTTTTTTCAAGGAAATAGAGGAACGTTCCAAATCGAATATTTTCCGTTTTATCATAAATTGTTGTACCACCACGATCCTTCTACAAAAACTCTCGTCCCATTATTGTATGAATCCGGTTATCAGGAAAAAAAATACGGACTGTTAGACGGAATCCGCGAGCCCTATTTGGAAGATCGATATTTTCAAATTTCAAGAAAAAATTTTCTTAAAAAAGAATTTCAGTTTCACGCCTACTTTTATCAACCATGAATTTGTCGGATTATATCAAAAGTTACTTCCAAAAAGTCGGCTGGATTCCACCTGTTATAAATTTGGTTTGTATTATCTCTCCGATTGTATTTCTAAAAAATTCCTCGTTCTCAGAAAAAGAAAAAATTCTACTTTATCTAAGTATAATTGTTTTTATTTATTTAGTAAATTATGTTTCTTTTATATTATTTCTCACAAAAAAAATTCTTCCAGAAGAAGAAATACGTTCAAAAATGAGAAAACGTTATAGAAAGGGCGACGACAGAATGCAGAGTTATCTGTTTCCCTTACCTTTAGATGACGAAAACTATGAAATCTATGGAAGAACTCTCACTTATAATCCAATCGGAGGGGATTTTTATAATTTTTTAACGGATCTTCAAGGAAACTATTGGATAGGTATAGGAGATTCTGTGGGACATGGTTATCTCGCCGGAATTTTCAGCATGATGATTTTTCAAGATATGTCATTGTTAGTAAAACACGACTTAAGTCCTTACGAAGTTATAGAACAGATCAACGAAGATCTTTTAAAAAGAATAAAACAAAATCCCAAAATTAGTCCTAACTTATATGCAACTTTTCTTTTGATCAAGATAGACAAAGATGGAAACTTGGAACATTCTGGTCTTCATCCTAGTTTTGTAATTCATCAAAAAAAAACGGGAAAAAATAAGATCATAGAAACCGATGGAAAATTTATATCAATCACAATGAATTCTACTTTAAAAAACGTACAAGGCAAAAGTAAATTTCGATTAGAATCAGGAGATATAGTATTTTGCTTTACAGATGGACTCTACGAACAAAAAAATAATGGAAATCTATATTTTGGTGAAAGTTTATTTCAATTTTTAGATGAGATTCCGAAAAAAGATCTTACTAAAATCGCAGATGCGCTTTTCACCGAAATTCTAAAACATACGGGTGGAAAAATTCAGGATGATATGACTATCCTGATGATTCGTAAAAAATAATTATGTTAGAACTGAGCGAACTTGAACTTAAAATCCTAAATCTAATTCCTTTGGAAGAAAGAGACGTTCGTAAGTTGGGCAGAATTCTCCAAGACGTTTCTCTGATTACCGGAATGACCGAAGACGAAATTATAGAATTTATTCCTTTCGGATTGGAAGATGAAATTCACATTCTAAAAATTGAATATAATTTCAATGATTTTAAAAAAGCGCTTGTTTCTAAACTCACTAAAAAAAGTCATTTTCCTCCGAGACTTTCTTCTCCGATTCCCGAAACAGTTCGCCAAACTTTTTAAAAATTATTTTTTAAATAAAATTACTTAATTTTATATCAATTTCAGAAAATTTTTACCTAATCATAAAATTAGAAAAAAGTAGGAGTTCTACATTTAAAGTTTTAAAATAGATTTTGATCATGTTTGGTAAAACTATCAAAAAAATGAACCTAATTCGCTGTAAAAACTCGTTACATTTTAGAACTAATCTTTTTTTATTTAATTAGTACAATAAGATCTAATGTCTTTCGAAGAAGGGTTAAACTATTTTTTCATCAAAGCCGATTCAGACTCGGTTGTTCGACTAAAATCTACAGTAAATCCATTTTATGATTTTAAACTAACTGAAATCGAAGAATTACCATTTTTATTCGCGTTTCCTGCACTTGTACCTAGATTTTTATATTCTTTAGAATGGAATCGTGTTTCATTTTCCTCAAAATCTGTCGACTTCAAAACTTACTTGAGTTTTGAAGAGGGAAAAATTTATTCCAAAAACGAACGTTTTCCAGAAAAATCATTTGAGATTTCGGATAACGTTAAATTTCCAATTTTACAAAATCCACATCTTCCTGTCGGTTCTATTCCTTTTCAAATTTGCAGACAAGAATCAGAACTTACTACTATAGGAGTTATAAAAACCGGAAATTTTGTTCTATTTAGACAAAGAAGAAACAAGATGATTTCAACACGTTATTTGTCTTTAAAAGATATAATAAACCCAGAATTATCCGAATCGGAAGTAGAGAAAAAAATTGAATCCCTTTACTTCAATGCAAAACAAAAATCATATTTATTTCGTTTGGTGAAAATTCTTTTTGCAGGAACTCCCGCAGAAGAACAAACAATCGTTTCGAATCTATTTAGTCACGAACCTGAATTCGCAGTATTTTTACGAGATCAAATTTTCCAGATTGAAATCCTTCCCTTGATACACGGTCCGTTTTTAAATCGGATTCTGACGTCAATGGATGAAAGAATCATTCGATTTTCATATCCTAAACTTTCTACTCCAGTCAAAACGATGATCGAAAAAAATATTTCCAAAAACAAATTAAAATCAATCTTAAGTTCTCCAATTAAAAAACCGGAAGTGGGTGAATCCTTGGAAGAAATAGTTGAAAAGGAAATTTTTAAAAATTTTTCAAGAAAAATTTATTATGAAAATGGAATATTCTCAATTTATCAAGAATCTATAGAAAATTCCAAAACCGACCCAAATCAAAAAATGGAAGTGAAGTTTCAAAGTCTTCTGGAAACGTCTAAATTCAATTTTCAAATTTTCGGAACTCGTTCTATCCGAATTTACTCCGTAACTGAAAAAACAATTCTTTTTCAAGTCTTAGAATGGGTAGAAATCGTCCGAATGGATACTATAATTTCTAAACGGGAAAGAAACGAACAGTTCTTTTTAAAAATTCCTCCTGGAAGAATTTTAGAAATTCTTTTTTTCCCTGAATTTAGAGTTTTATGTGGAGCCGGAATTACATCCGCTAAAAAGACATTTGAATTTTGTTTATTAGGTTTTGATTATTAATTTGTTCGGATCCTTCGAACTGAGTCCTTCCAAATTTGGATTTCTTTTTCTCTCTGAGACTGTTTCATCTGTGGAGAAAATTCTTTACTGGTTTTTAACTTCTTTTTTAGATCCGCTACGGAAGTAAAAAAACCCCTTTCTAATCCAGCCAAAAACGCCGCGCCTAGTACTGTGGTATCTACATTTGAAGGGCGCACTACACGTTTTCCTAATATATCGGATTGATACTGCATCAACCAAGAGTTTCCGGTAGCACCTCCGTCCACTTTCAAAACTTTTAATTTAGAACCGGTATCGTTTTCCATTGCTTCTACAAGTTCGTAGGATTGGAGAGCAATCGATTTGAGCGCGGCTCTTGTAATTTGCTCCGCAGTAGTATCCCTTGTTAGACCTAGAATTGCACCTCTCGCGTTCATATCCCAATAAGGAGCACCTAATCCGGCAAAGGCGGGAACAAAAACCACATCGTCCTCTTTTTTTATTGAAGACGCATACTTTTCGGAAATTTTAGATTCTTTGAAAAATTTCAAGTTGTCTCTTAAAAATTGAACAACTGCACCTCCGATAAAAACCGATCCTTCCAAACAATAAACCGTTTTTCCTTCCGGTCCACATCCTAAGGTAGTAAGCAAATTGTTCTTAGAAATTTGAAAATTATTTCCGGTATTAAAAAGAAGAAAACACCCGGTTCCATACGTGTTTTTAGCTTCTCCAGGTTCGGTGCAGAGTTGACCAAATAAAGCACCTTGTTGATCTCCCACAAGAGAGGAAATCGGAATTCCGTCCGGAAGTCCTTTTACCTTTTCCGTTCTTCCAAACAATGAACGAGAGTTATGTGTCTCCGGTAAAATAGAATCAGGAATTCCTAATATTTGAGTTAATTCTTTATCCCATTCTTTCTTTTCGATATTGTAGATCAAAGTTCTACTTGCGTTTGTATGATCAGTCTTATGCGATTTTCCATTGGTTAATCGATAGAGTAAATATGTATCTATGGTTCCCAAAAGTATCTTTCCTTTTTCCGCTCTGGCTTTTACACCTTTTACGTTTTCCAGAATCCATTGAATTTTGGTTCCGCTAAAATATGCATCTAAAACCAATCCAGTTTTTTTGCGAAAAAGGGGTTCCAATCCTTTGGATTTAAAATCCATACAAATTTCGGAAGTTCTTCTACATTGCCATACAATTGCATTATAAACCGGTTTACCAGTATCTTTATCAAACAATACTGTGGTTTCTCTTTGATTTGTGATTCCGATCGCTACCGCTTTAGAAGGACTTAATTTTCCATTTCGAATTGCTTTTAATATGAGTTTTTCGGTTTTAGTCCAAATCTCTTCCGCATCGTGTTCCACCCAACCAGGTTTCGGATAGTGTTGTTTAAATTCGGAATACGCGTTAGAGATTATGTTTCCTGATTTATTAAAACAAAAAATTCGAATCCCGGTAGTTCCGGCGTCTATACCTATGATATAATCACTCATGAAAAATCCTCTCCAAAAAATTTAGAATGAAAGATGAAATTTTTATAATATTATAAAAACTGTAAGTTATACTTCCAGTTCTAAACCTTCATGCGCCATGATAATTTCAAGACGATTGTTAGGATCAAACATCTCTTTATATTTTAATGCTCTTAAATAAACTGCGTCTAACTTTTCATCGTCATAGGAAGGATCGTGATGAAACATCACTAACTTTTTTACATTTGCCCGTAAGGCTATGTCCGTAGCCATAGAAGCCGAACTATGCCCCCAGTCGATTTTTTGAAGCGATTCTTCAAAAGTATACTGAGTATCAAATACAAGTATGTCCGCTCCCCGAAAATAGTTCAGATAATCTTGAATATTTTCCATTTCGTCCAGATTAAATTCTGCATCCGAAGCAAAGATAAGAGACTTGCCCTCTTCTTCAAAACGATAGGAAAAACTTCCGCCGGGATGACGAACCGATTTAGAAATCGCCGAGATGGATTCTGTTACAGGAAACGCTTTTCCTTCCGGAATAAATTTAAAATTTTTAGTGGCTCTAAATCCTTCGTAAGGAACTGGAAAATGTGTAAAACTATGCTGATACTTAAGTCGTTCTTCTAAATTATCCACAGAACTTAAAAACTCAAATACGTTTCCGGGAGAATAAAGAGGAACAAAAAAAGGAACACCTTGGATATGATCCCAATGAGTATGTGTGAAAATCCACTTTGCCTTTCCTTTTCCTTCCAAGAAACCTTCGTGCAAAATAGAATTTCCCAATTCTCTAATACCGGTACCACCGTCAATGATGACTAAATTGTCTTTTTTATCTCTGATTTCGACACAAGTTGTATTTCCCCCGTAAGTACTCCAATAGGAAAGAGAAAGTGAATCTAAAAAGGAGTCGATCGCATCGGGGCTTTGTAGGTCTGCTGGAGTTGCAAGGCTGAGAATTTTTTGCACCTTACTACGAATCGATTCTCCGCGAACAGAGGAAGAAATCGAACCGCGTACACCCCAAAATTTTATGCGCATAAATTAAAAAACAGTTCCGATCTTCAAGAAAATGTTGTCTAAATTTATCGATTCTATTAGGATTTCCAGCGAATTCTTTTTTATTTATAAAAAATTTCTTATAGGTAAGCAGTTCTTAAAAAAATTTTGTTTACCTAGTAAATCAATCGAATACGATTTAAACTGACTCTGAGCAAAAAGACGTGGAAAATTTTAACACAGAAATTCTTACCGAAGGCACAACTTGCACCATCAAAATTCAAGGTAGTATCAGCCTCAAAAACGCCTTTGCCCTCAAGGAATTGATTATCAAAAAACACGGAGAAGGTTTTACGGAAATCATTCTGGATTTTTCGGGAGATGCATACTTGGACTCCTCTGGAATCGGAGCCATTTTTAATTCCCAAAAATACGTAACAGAAAGAAATGGCTCTCTTAAACTCAAAAATATCAGTAGAGACGTTATGACTATTTTAAAAATCGCGAATTTAGATAAACATCTGGATATTATTCGTTAGGTGTTCTTCTGGAAATCCATCGAATCTATACAAATAGTCCCCTTAGAAACTTCACCTATATTCTTAAAAATTCAGAAACCTCTCAAACGATTTCGATAGATCCTTATGATTCCGATCAAATTGAATCTTTCTTAGACAAAAAAGGTTGGAAATTAGATTTTATTATAAATACACATGAACATTCGGACCACACTTCCGGAAACCAAGGATTGGTTCGTAGATACGGCTGCACAGTTTATTCCCATCCGAAAGGAATCGGAAAAATTCCGTATGCAACTCATCCCGTCCAAAAAGGAGATAAGATTCTATCTTCTGCAAAAGAATATCTAGAAATTTTAGACACTCCGGGTCATACCTTTTGTCACGTTTGCATTCTTCTTATAGAAAATCAAAAACCGAAAGCAATTTTTACGGGAGATACTCTCTTTAACGCCGGTGTCGGAAATTGTTTTCGAGGAGGAGATCCGGTAGTTCTTGCAAAAACAATTTTAGAACAGTTTTATCCTTTAGAAGAAGAAATCTTTTTATACCCTGGCCATGATTATTTAGAAACGAATTTAAAGTTCACTTTATCTCTGAACCCTTCTAATCAAGACGCAATTGATACCTTAAAAGAACATTCCCGTTTATCTCAAAACGTAGAATTTATCACGACCAATCTTGGTAAAGAAAAAAGAATCAATACGTTTTTTCAATGTGATCGTCCTTCTTCTGAACTTCTAAAAAACGTTTCTATAAAAATTTCTCCGAAACGTCTTTTAGATCAAACTCCCACAGAACTTTTTATTTCAATTCGTTCTCTGAGAGATAAATGGTGAATTGAAATACAGTTTTATTTCTAAATTTAATTTTTGAGAAATTTTAGTTTAAATCTAATTTTAGAAATCATTTGCCCTATTCAGACACTGGTTTAAATCTGTAACTAAGGCGGTTCTTTTTTATGAAAGAATATGATATGATCGTAATTGGAACTGGAGGAGGAACAAAATTAGTCACTCCTCCTTCTAAAATCGGTTATAAGGTCGCCGTAATCGAAAAAGAAAATCCAGGCGGCACCTGTCTCAATCGAGGATGTATTCCTTCTAAGATGTTAATCTATCCGGCGGAAATCCTTTCTTTGGCAAAACATTCAGAAAAGTTTCAGATTTCATTTCCGGAAAAACCCAAAGTGGATTTTAAAACTCTTGTAGAAAGGATTTCTAAAACCGTAGACGATGAATCCGCTTCTATTCTTCCCGCTTATGATAAAAATCCAAACATTACTTATATCTCCGGAACCGCTAGTTTTGTCTCGGATAAGATAATTACGGTAAATGGAGAACAACTGACTGCAAAAAAAATTTTTATCGCTTCCGGTGCAAGACCTGCAATTCCGGATATTCCTGGACTTGCAGGAACCCCTTTTATGACAAGTAGAGAGGCGCTTAGAAGAACCGATCTTCCAAAATCTATGATTGTAATCGGAGGTGGTTTTATAGCGTTAGAACTAGGTTTTGCTTATTCCTCTTTCGGCAGTGAAGTGACTTTTCTGGTCCGAAACAAAATGCTCAAAAATGAGGACAAAGATATAGTTGAGGAGTTCGAAAGAATTTTTACAAAAAACCATAAAGTATTTCTACACACAAATATTCAAAAAATAGAATATAAAGAAAATTTATTTTATGTAGAAGTAATTTTTCAAAGAAAAACAATTTTGCTTCAATCCGATGCTCTTTTAGTGGCTACCGGAATTAGACCCAACACAGATCTTTTGAATTTACAGAACACTAAAATACAGACGGACCCGAACGGATATATAGTCGTAAACGAATATTTAGAAACTACTTCTCCCGGTGTGTATGCGTTAGGCGATATTACTGGAAAATATTTTTATAGACATTCCGTAAATTTTGAAGGGGAATTTTTATTTCGTACCTTATACCAGGAAAAAAAAAGAATTCCTATCGAATATCCTCCGGTTCCACACGCAGTTTTTACACATCCTCAAGTCGCCAAAGTAGGCAAAACGGAAGAACAACTGATTCAAGAAGGAATAGACTATATAGCCGCAAAAAATCCATACAGCGCCAGCGCTACCGGAATGGCTAGATTATCCGACTCCGGATTTGTAAAAATTCTAGTAGATAAAAAGTCTAGAAAAGTTTTGGGAGCACACGCAATCGGAGACGAGGCTTCGAACTTGATTCATCTTTTTATCCTTCTAATGACGATGAATGGCACCTTAGACGATCTTTTAAAAATGATCTACGTACATCCTGCGTTACCCGAAATTGCAAGAAATGCCGCCAGAAAAGCAAATGAACTTTTACAACCCAAAGAACAATAGGAATATTCAAAATTTATGAAGTTTGCATTGCAAATTGAAAATTTAGTCAAAACATACTCGGGTGGAATCACAGCTCTCAAAGGAATCAGCCTAAACGTAGAGAAGGGAGACTTTTTTGCACTTTTAGGTCCAAACGGAGCCGGAAAGTCTACCACAATCGGTATTTTAAGTTCGCTCGTAAATAAAACCTCCGGCAAGGTTCAGATTTTTGACGCGGATTTAGATACGAATCTTTCTAAAGCAAAATCGTATATCGGCGTTGTCCCTCAAGAATTTAATTTTAATATTTTTGAAAGAGTGAGTCAGATTGTAGTCAACCAAGGTGGTTACTACGGAATGGATCGTAAGTTAGCGATGGAACGATCCGAAGAATATCTACAACAACTCGGACTATATGAAAAAAGAAAAGAAGCCGCCGGCAGACTCTCCGGAGGAATGAAACGAAGGTTAATGATCGCAAGGGCTCTCATTCACAATCCTAAAATTTTAATTTTAGATGAACCAACTGCCGGCGTAGATATTGAACTCAGAAGGTCTCTCTGGGAATTTCTACAAAAATTAAATTCTTCCGGTGTCACTGTGATTCTTACTACTCATTACTTAGAAGAAGCAGAAAGTCTGTGCAGAAATATAGCCATCATAGATCAGGGAAAAATCGTAGAAAACACTTCTATGAAAGAATTGCTCCAAAAATTAGATCACGAAACCTTTATATTAGATTTTACTGGGCATCTCAATTCTTATAAAACGATTCCGGGAGTAGAAATTAAACAAACAGACAACTCAACTTTAGAAGTTTCCATCTATGGAGACGCTTCTTTAAACGATTTATTTAAAATTTTAGACCAAAACAAAATTAAAATTAGTAGTATGAGAAACAAATCCAACCGCTTAGAAGAACTATTCCTAAAGTTGGTGGAGAAAAAACTATGAACCTATTTGAAAAATATAACGCATTTAAGACCATAGTCATTAAAGAAACAGTTCGAATTCTAAGAATCTGGATTCAGACAATCATTCCTCCTGGAATCACAATCTCACTTTACTTTATCATATTCGGAAAGTTAGTCGGTTCTCAAATAGGAAACATAGGGAATCACACTTATATTCAATTTATCGTTCCTGGCCTTGTGATGATGTCTGTGATCATCAATTCGTATAACAATGTGGTATCTTCTTTTTTCGGAGCCAAGTTTCAAAAAAACATAGAGGAAATTTTAGTGTCCCCCACACCACCATCCTTAATCGTTTTGGGCTATACAATCGGTGGAGTGATCCGAGGAATTCTAGTGGGAATTTTAGTAATCGCGATTTCTTTATTTTTTACAAAATTAGAAGTTTATAATTTTCCTATGTTAATTGCAACCGTATTCTTAAGCTCTCTTTTATTTTCAATTGGAGGATTTTTAAACGCCTTATACGCTAAAAAATTCGACGACGTGACAATCATTCCCACTTTCATTTTGACTCCTTTGACTTATTTAGGCGGAGTATTTTATTCCATTCAGATGCTTCCTCCTTTTTGGCAGAACGTTTCCAAATTAAATCCTATTTTATATATGGTTAATTCGTTCCGTTACGGATTTTTAGGAATCAGTGACATTCATCCTTGGTTTGCACTTTCTATGATTGGAGTTGCAACCTTATCCTTTTATATTCTTTCCGTATATCTATTAAAAAAAGGAATCGGAATCCGAAACTAGTCTATGAGCTTCAAAGAAGAAATTCGTTCTCAATTAATTTCTTATTTAAATCCTTCTTATATAGAAGTGGAAGATTTTAGTACACAACACTCAGGTCACACCGGAAATCCGGAAAATAAACCGGAAGGCACTCATATTAAAATTGTATTAGTCTCTTCTAGTTTTTTAGGAAAACCTAAATTAGAACAACATAGAATGGTATATTCCATTCTTAAACCCTGGATGGATAGAGGTTTACACGCAATTATTTTAGAAACGAGTTCTTAAAAGTCTGCTATTCTATCTATAATTTAAGTTCTCCCAAACAAAAGTAAGCTTTCGAATTTTAATCAAAACTACATAATAAAATTTAAATACACAATCAAATAGTTTACACTTCAATCCTGTGAATTCAGGTGTAAAAAAATCGGGGCGTTATCCTTCGTTGCCGGATAACGTCTTAAATTCCAGCTAATCAATTGCATGAAACATAATACAACATGAGTTCGATGTAAGAAATTTGTTTTATAAAACTTGATTTTTCCATAAAAAATAAATGTGGCACTTTCTAAACTCGAACCAGAAAAAATGAATGTTAAAAATCTGTAATGTGACTTAAAATGTGGGAACTAACACAAACACTGATTTTATAGATCAATTCTTAAAATGTGGGAACTAACACAAACACTAGTTTTACAAATCAATTCTTAAAATGTGGGAACTAACACAAAGAAAACTTTCTTTTTCTCTTCTGAAATCTAATCTCTATCCACTAAATTGTAGGAACTCCTATTTTTAAAAAATTCTTTCTCATTCTCTTACGTCGAAC
Source organism: Leptospira noguchii serovar Panama str. CZ214 (assembly GCF_000306255.2). GTDB lineage: Bacteria > Spirochaetota > Leptospiria > Leptospirales > Leptospiraceae > Leptospira > Leptospira noguchii. Next base: position 501,116 of record NZ_AKWY02000034.1, on the reverse strand, counting down.
TTACGTAAAACGACACTTTGTGATAAGCATTTATGTACTCAATTTAATAGAAATGAGTAATCTTACGCACATAAGATAAGCTCAGAACAAAAAACTAAAAACAGTAGTAGATAAAATCGCCTGACATTTTCTTTGAAAAACAAGCACGAATCAATATTTTAGAGAATTAAGATATGATTGCTATTTCTAGAAAATATCACTTCCATCAGTATAGAACATACAAAATTCGTCTGTATTCTAAATGTATCTTTTATAACCCGTATGATTTGTATTCTTTACAATTTTAAAACATACTTTAGTACAAAAAACCTTTATCAATTTGTCTGAAAAAAGACAATTTTATAAAATAGAACTTAAATCATTTTTAAAATCAATTCTAACAAAACTCAAAAATTTCCATTTTAGATTGGATCGATTTTATTTTTGTAACAAAGAAATCTTGACTAAAATACCGTACAAAACATTTCAATTTGGGATTGTAACAAAAACGGCTTTCTAAATTCTAAAACTAAGATCTTCCTAAAAAAATTAGCCTGGACTGAAGTCTAACAAAGAAAGAACGATGACAATAGATGAAATCAAAAATAAAATAGAATCTGGCCTTCCCGATTCTAAGGTAACGATCCTAGATCCTTATCGAGACGGAGTACATATCAAAGCAGTTGTAATTTACAAAGGATTTGAAGGTAAATCCATTTTAGAACAACATAGAATGGTATATGAAACTCTCAAAGAAGAACTAAAACAAGAAGTACACGCTTTAGCGTTAGAAACGAGGATACAAGAATGAACGATGAATTAAAACAAAAAATAGACGGTTTAATTGGAACAAACAAGGTCTTTTTATTTATGAAAGGAACCCCAGAAGCTCCTATGTGTGGTTTTTCCGCCGGTGTGTCTAACGTATTGAAAAGTTTAGGAATTCAATTTGGATCTTTTAATGTCTTATCAGACGAAACGATGCGCCAAGGAATCAAGGAATATGCAAACTGGCCTACAATCCCACAACTCTATATCAACGGAGAATTTATAGGCGGTCACGATATTATAGTAGAGATGGCTAAAACAGGAGATCTTCAGAAAAAAGTAGGGATCTTAAACGCAGGATGAAATTATATCACTTTCAATCCTGTCCTTACTGCTCCTATGTAAGAGACGAGTTTCAAAAAATGGGACTCGTCCCTGAAAAAGACTATGAACTCATAGAAGCCAGCCGTGGAACTCCCGGAAGAGAAGAAGTAATTCAACTAGGTGGAAAAAGTCAGGTTCCTTTTTTAGTAGATGGAGATATACGTATGTATGAATCCAGAGATATTGTAAAATATGTAAAACTTAAAAAAAATCTTTAAAAACCAAGTAAGTCTAAAATTTTATTTCCTACGTCTCTATTCTTACCTTCATATGGATAATTATGAATGTATAAAACCGGATTGAAATTTAATTCTAAAATTCTATAATCACCCTTTTTTTCCAAATCTCGTAAAATAATATCTACCCCGCATATCTTGGCACTCACTGACCGCGCAGCCTTTACAGCAAGTTCTTTATAATATGAATGTGCAAGATCAGTCACATCCATAGAATCTCCCCCGGTGCTTATGTTAGAATTTTTTCTTAAAAATACTTTTTGATCTTTTGTTGGAATTGAGTCCTTAGTAAAACCGGATTGTTGTAAAACGTCTAACTCAGTGTCGCCTAACTGAATTTTTTCCAAAGGGGTCACATGCCCTACCCCTCTTCTTGGATCTTCGTTTTTAAAAGATACAAGATCTTGGATTGTATTAATTCCATTTCCAATAACGTTAGCCGGAATCCGATTACAAACCGCTACGGTTTCTTCTCCAATCACTAAAAAACGATATTCATTTCCTTCCACAAACTCTTCCACGATGACAGATTCGGAATGATTGAATGCTATTTTGATCGCTTTTTTGGCGTCTTCTTCGGAGGTCTTAGGAGGTAAAATTGATATTCCAATTCCGAAATTTGTGGTTACAGGTTTTACTACCATTTTTCGATCTAAACTCTTTTGCAAAAAAAACAAAGCAGACTCTGGGTCTACAAAACTATCTCCCGCAGGCACTTGAAGGCCATATTCGTACATTATAATTTTTGAAATCGTTTTATTTTCCATCACAAGAAAAGTTATATAAGAATCCAGTACGGTTTTAGAAGCTTCCTTTACGTATTGAACAAGTCCGTTTTGATTTTTCAGTCTTAAAAAATGATTTTTACGATCTAAAATCTCTACTTCTAATCCTCGATTGAGAGCATCTCTCAGTACAATCTGAGTAGAAATTTCCAAATCTTCAAATCCTTCTAGAACAAATTTTTCCGGAGAAAGAAATTCTCCCGGTTTCAATTTCAATGATTGCATAGTTTGACAGTAGGATATTGAGTTTGAATTTCCTGTTTTTCTAATTCTTCTTTTTCCTGAAAAGAACGAATCGTTTCTTTTTCCATTTTCATTAGAGTTCCAGGTGAATATTCTAAATAGGAAAGCGCTCTCTTATTTTCACGAGCAAGCTCAATTCCTTTTTCCCTAAATTCTATATTACGCTTTAGAATTTCTGAAAGTAATTTTCCAGAAGGAGTTTTATCAGAATTTTTCCACTTTTTGATTTGGAAATCGATGGCTTCTTGATATGTACGTCTTCCTGTATGAAGATCTAAAATTTTAGCGTAGTGGCGAAGAGATTCTGAATATTCCGCACCCGCCTCTTGAAAATTTCTCTTGGATCCGTTTACACTAATTTTTAATTCTGGATTCCTTCCTTCCCAAATCACTGAATTTAAATTTTCCTTTAAGACAAAATTCTCTTCCTCAGAAATAGAAGGAGAATCTTTTAACAAAGAATCTAAAAGAATCAATTGAGTAAACGCAAGATTAGATCTGCAAACTCCTACGGGAGAATACGGATCTATATCTAGAGAACGAATTTCTATATACTCAATCCCTCTTTGCAGAAGAGCGTCTAATGGTCTTTCGTCCCCCTTTGGAACCTGCTTTGGACGAATCGGGGAATAAAATTCGTTTTCTATCTGAAGATAATTTGGATTAAGTTGAGCGTCTTTACGTTCTGAAAAAGAAACGTAATTAGGATACGGAGTATGAACCGCGTAACACATACGGTCCACATATTCTTCCAGTGAATTATAATGAATTCCTAATGTATCTTGAACCTTGCTCGTATATCCAATCTCGCTCATCCTAAGTGAAGTTGCATAAGTTGAGTATAACGTAAAACTCTTATGCTTTTCAAACTTCAAATCTCCAGGATTTGGCAAAAAAGTAGAATCGAAAACTGTGGAAGATCCAGTAAGATAAGTTAGAAAATGAACCCTTCTTAAAAAATTCCGAATCACATGTAAATATAAAGAAGAAATCTCTTCTTTTGTAAAATTAGAAATTTCTTTTCCTAAAAATTGCCTGAGAAAAACCTTTGAAAAAGAAAAGTTATAATGAACTCCAGAAATAGTCTGCATCCTTCTTCCATAGCGAAGACCCAATCCGTGACGATAGATCGTTTTCCATCTTCCTGAATGAGAAGTTCCATATTGCCCGAGTGGAATCTCGTTTTCTTCTTCGGGTAAAACAGGCGGCATACTAAAAGGCCAGATGAGTTCGTTTTCCAATTTGCGAATCGTAAATATATGCAAATCTTGTAATTCTCTAATATTTGCTTCTATTTTAGGACGGGGATGAGTCGCGTATTCTAGTTGTGGTTCGGCAAAATCGGTCTTGATATAGTGATTGGTCAAACTAGAACCCAAATGAATTGGATGAGTTGTTCCCGCGAGAGTTCCATCCGGATTGACCCTCATACTTTCTTTTTCTAAACCGTGTTTTGCTTTAACCGCGTGTCTTAGAAGAATTTCTAAAGAAACCTCTTCTATTTTTGATTGAGTGAGTTCTTTTGTTTTCAAAGTCCGCCTGTTGCCCCTTCTCCACGTGGATCACAAGCCCCATAGAGCATTCCATTCTCTCTTTTGACAGAAAATAGTTTCGCAAAGTTCGGAGCAATTCTAAGATCGTGTTTTTTAAAGGAAAGACCGTCGAATACGTTTCTTTCATTGACTGATTTTTCTATAAAAACTGCATCTGGAAAAAATTGATGATGTATCCTTCCCCTAGCTACGGATTCATACAAAGTTAGATTAAAATCTAAATTATAGATCAGAGATTGTAAAACGGCGTTTACGATATAAGAACCTCCAGGCGCACCTGTAACTAAAAAAGGTTCTTTATTTTTAAATACGATCGTAGGAGACATACTGCTCAAAGGAGTTTTTTTAGGGAGTATCGAATTTGCTTCCGCACCAATTAAACCGTATACGTTTGGTTCTCCAGGAGCCCGACTAAAATCGTCCATTGTATCGTTTAACACAATCCCCGTTCCAGGCGCAACTACGGAAGCCCCAAATCTAAAATTGATAGACTGAGTTGTAGAGACCGAGTTTCCTTCTCGATCCATAACGGAAATATGAGTAGTTTGTGGAGATTCTACTCCAAAGTTTAAAGTTTTTAAAAAAGAAGAACTACTAGAAGCAATTTTAGGATCAAAATCTAAAATTTTTTTTTCCGCATATTTTTTTGATAAAAGACGTCCGATCGGAATTTCTGTAAAAGTCGAATCTCCACCAAACACCGCTCTGTCCGCATAACCCCTTCTCATCGCCTCTACAATAAAATGATAATATAACACCGGGTCTCTTTCATACGTTTCTTTTAGAGATTTTGTTTCCACCATAGACAACATAGTCAGTAGATGAATTCCGGAAGAAGGAGGAGGCATCGTATAAATCGTATAATCGTGGTAAGTCGTATGTACTGTTTGTTTTTGGATTACTTTGTAACCGCTCAGATCTTGTAGAGTGACAAGCCCTCCGTTTTTTTTCATCGCGTTTGCAATCGAATTCGCAATTTTGCCGTGATAAAATTCTTTTTCGCCGGTTTCGGAAATGAGCTTGAGAGAATTGCCAAGGTCTTTTTGAACTAGAATACTTTTTAACTCCGGAACTTTTCCTCCCGGAAGAAAAATTTTCTTCATCTCATCGTCCATATCTTTAGACGATTTTTGAATTGCAGACTGAAGATCTGGATACACAGGAAATCCATTCTCAGCGAGTCGGATGGCTGGAGAGATCACAGATTTGAGCGGAAGTTTTCCAAAACGTTTTTGAATTTGCACGAGCCCCGCAACGAACCCCGGAACACCTACTGACCTAAATCCTAAAAGTGAATCTTCTTTCGGTTTTGATTTATACATATCTCGAGAAGACGCGTTAGGTGCTCTTTCTCTAAAATCAAAAGCAATCGGTTCTGGAAATTCTTTTAGATAAAGAATTAGAAAACCTCCTCCTCCCAGACCAGTAGAATGAGGTCTTGTAACAGAAATTGCAAAAGAAGTCGCAGCGACTACGTCAACTACATTTCCGCCTAACGCGCCTACTTCGATCCCAGCCTGTGTCGCCTCAGGAGAATCGGAGGCAATCATTAAATTCTTACTTTCGCTAAAATAATCTGTATGTTTTTTTTGATGGGAAGGAGTTACCAGTAGATCCGTGGAAATTTTTTTTCCTTCTATCAGAAGAAAATTTTCCCTACAAGAGATAAATAAAAGTATCAAAAAGATACGAATTGTAATTTGTTTCATTGGATTTAGTTCTTTCTTCCGGAAGAGAATTCCATTTCAATTTCTTCTTTACCGAAAATCAATTTTGCTTTTCCACCGGATTTGAGAGCACCAAAAAGAATTTCTTCAGAGATCCGTTTCGAAATATGAGTATCAATCCATCTTTGAACGGGTCTTGCGCCAAACTCCGGAGTATAAGCCTTATCTGCGATGTAAACGAGTACATCTTCGTTAAACTCAAGTTCAATTTGTTTAGAATTCAATCTTTCCTGCAAAAGAGCAAGCTGTTTTGCAACTACTTTAGTTACATTTTCTTGATTTAAAGAAGAGAATTCTATAACCGCTGTAAGACGATTTCTGAATTCTGGAGAAAATTGTTTTTCGATCGCTTTCAGACTTCTATCTTCTAAAAGATCGTTTGCAAAACCTACAGGATTTGTAGAACGTTCCCTGGCTCCTGTATTTGTTGTCATTACTAAAATCGCCTGCCGAAAATCGGACTTTCTTCCGTTATTATCCGTCAAAGCCGCGTGATCCATAATTTGTAACAATATATTATAAATATCTTCATGAGCTTTTTCGATTTCGTCTAGAAGCAAAACACAATGAGGATTTCTATAAACTGCATCTGTAAGTTGTCCTCCTTGTTCAAAACCGACATAACCTGGAGGAGAACCGATCAAACGAGAAACTGTATGTTTCTCCATATACTCGCTCATATCAAAACGAATTAGTTCCACTCCTAAGATTTCGGCGAGTTTACGAGTCAGTTCCGTTTTACCTACTCCGGTCGGACCAGCAAATAGAAAAGAACCGACTGGTTTTCCAGGTTCGGAAAGTCCACTTCTAGAAAGTCGAATCGACTGAACAAGTTGGTCAATCGCAGAGTCTTGTCCGTAAATCTTGGCTTTTAATTCTTGGTCTAAATTTTTAAGTTTTTCTCTATCGTCCGCTTTGACAGTGACCGAAGGAACCTTTGCGATCTTGGAAACCAAATCCTCGATTTCTCGAACCGTGACTGTTTTTTTACCACTTTCTCTAAGACGCACCCTGGCGCCAGCCTCGTCTAAAAGATCAATCGCTTTATCCGGAAGTTTACGATCTAAAATATACCTCGCCGACAACTCAGCGGCTTGTTCTACGGCAGAAGAAGAATATTTGACCTTATGAAAATTTTCGTATTTTTCCAAAAGACCCTTTAAAATTTCTATCGTTTCCGAAATAGAAGGTTCTCCTACTTCTACTTTTTGGAATCTTCTGGAAAGTGCATGATCTTTTTCGAATATAGTTTTAAATTCTTTATAAGTAGTGGTTCCGATACAACGAAGTTCTCCGCTGGAAAGAGCGGGTTTTAGCAGATTAGAAGCGTCTAAAGAACCACCAGAAACCGCCCCGGCTCCTATAATCGTATGAATCTCGTCTATAAAAAGAACGTGATCTTCTTGTGCAGTGATCTGAGTGACAACGTTTTTTAGCCTTTCTTCAAATTCTCCCCTAAATTTAGTTCCGGCGAGTAAAAGCCCCATATCTAAAGAATATACTTTCAAATTCTTTAATGGTTCTGGAACTTTTCCGTCCACTACTCTTTGTGCAAGTCCTTCCACAATGGAAGTTTTACCTACTCCAGCTTCTCCTACAAAGATAGGATTGTTTTTTCTTCTTCTACATAAAATATGAATGGTCCGATCGAGTTCGTCTTCTCTTCCCACCATGGGATCTAGTTTTCCTTCTTTTGCTTTTGTGGTTAAATCCACACAAAATACTTGTAAAGGATCGGAGGCTTTTTCTACCTCTTCCCCTGCTATTTCTTTGCCAGAATTTTTTTTAGAATCTTTACGAATCCCGTGAGAAATGTAACGAACGATGTCTAGTCTGGAAATATCTTGAGAACCTAAAAAATAAACCGCGTTGGATTGATCTTCTCTAAATAAAGCGGCAAGAACGTCTCCTCCATCCATCTTCTTATTTCGAGTAGATTGAACATGAAACTCAGCCAATTGAAGAACGTGTTGTACTCCGATTGTATAAATAGGATCTACTTCTCCGGAAGATTCCGGAAAAGATTCCAGTTCACTTTCCAGATAACCGATTAAATTCTTTCTTAATTTTTCTAAATCCGCTCCGCAAGCTTCTAAAACCTCTTTGGCAACAGAATCATAAGTCAGAGCCAGAAGTATATGCTCCAAAGTAATAAATTCGTTTCTTCTTTTTTTGGCTTCTTCCCAAGCATTTCTTAAAGTGCGTTCCATTTCTTCCGTAAGAATCATGACTCCCCCTCTCCTTCTTCCACTTCCATTGTACAATGGAGCGGATATCCATGTTGTTCCGCCAATTGTTGCACCTGCGCCACTTTGGTTCTAGCTACGTCGTGAGAATAAACTCCGCATAACGCCTTACCAGTTATATGAGCTTTCAACATAATCTGTTGACTTTCCGCATGGCTTCTATGAAAGACTACCTGTAAAATCCAAACAACAAACTCCATAGGAGTAAAATCATCATTCAGTATAATAACTCTATATTTAGAAGGTTTCTTTAATTTTATCTTCTCTTTAGTAAGAGTTTGTTCTTCCGTATCAAATCGGAATATATCGCTCATGATTCAAAATCCTTCGGAGCTTCATTTACAAATAAGTCGTCTGTATGAACTTTTTTTAAGGGAGACTGTTCGTTTGTTTCGTAAATCATTTCTTGCATCTGTAATCTTTCTTCTTTTAAGAAACGTTCAATCGCATTTCTGGCACCGCTATGAAAAATTAAATGAGAACTATAAGTAGGCACTGCCGGAAAACCTCGAACGAATTTATGTTCTCCTTGCGCACCCGCTTCAAAAACTTTGATTTTTTTTCGGATTGCATATTCGATCAGTTGATAAAAACAACATTCAAAATGAAGATGAGGATGATATTCTAAACAACCCCAATATCTTCCATAGAGAAAATCTCCTTTTCTAAGATTAAAAGTTCCAGCAATCGCTTTACCATCTCTATAAGCAAGAACAAGTACAATTCTATCTAAAAACGTTTCAAAAGAAGAATCAAAAAATTTACGGTTTAAATAAGCAGATCCCCACTTACGAGAATGTGTATCCGAATAAAAACTCCAAACTGCGTTCATGTCGGATTTTGAAATTTCATTCCCTTCTAAAACCTTAATTTCAAAGCCGTAACTTCTAACGATTTCTCTTTCTCTTTTGATCTGCATTCTTTTTTTAGATTTCATCGCTTGAAGGTAATCGTCAAAGTTTGAATATCCACGATTGATCCAATGATACTGATGAGAAAGTCTGGTTACAAATCCATATTCCGAAAGAACCTCCGATTCTTCCTTTTCCAAAAATAAAAAATGAATTCCGGACAATTTTTGTTTTTCGCAAAAACGAATCAGTTCTGGAATTAGATAAGAACAAACTTCTTTCAACGTTAGACTATCATCGTGCAAAATTCTTTTTCCGTTCGCAGGAGTAAAAGGAATAGCGACCAGGCCCTTGGGGTAATAAGAAAGTCCCGCTTGAGCAAAAAAATGAGCCCACTGAAAATCGAAAATGTATTCTCCATAAGAATCAAATTTTAAAAAGAAAGGAATCATCGCCGAGAAACGATTTTCTTTCCAAAGAACGCAATATTTTTGAATCCAAGAAGTGGATGACCCGATACAACCAGAAACTTCTAAAGAACGTAAAAAATCATATTCTAAAAAAGGACTTTTAGGATCAGAAATACGGTTCCACTCTTCCTTGGAAATCGAAGAAATAGAATCTAAAAATTCTACACCGTTCAAAGAATCAGAATGCATAGTAATCTTTGGACGATAATCGCGGCGCTTTTGTTAGAGATCGAGTGAAAAATGCTTTCGAATCTTTTGAACCGCTCTATGAGTAATAACCTTGATATTGGATTCGGAAAGTCCGGTTTTTTCAGAAACTTCTCGAACACTCATTCCGTCTAGTTTGAGATGAGTGAGGATTTGTTTTTGTCGTTCGTCTAAAACGTTCAGCCATTTTTTTAAAATTTCTCTGGCCTTTTCTGGTTCTTCTTCCTCCACAGGTTCAGGAGAAGCGAAAAATTCTAGATTGTCTGTGGCGAGTACACGATCTACACTTTTCTTTTTCCGCAAATAATCGATCGTTTTGTATCTGGCAATTGCAAAAATCCAAGGCGCAGGGTGACGATCTTCTCGATAAGAATCCCAAGCCTTATAAAGTCCAATTAGAATTTCTTGAATTAAATCTTCTCGATCTTCTTCGTTGCTGATACGAGGATTGAGATATGATCTGAGAATTCCGGTTACGAGTCTAAGAAACTTTTCAAAGGAAACTTGATCTCCTTCGCGTGTTTTACGGATTAGAACGGAACATTCTTCCCAGATTTCTTTTTTAGCTGACATGTAACTAATTACTTAAAACCTTCGAAAAGATAAGAAACTGTACTTGGACAAGTTTAAAAAAAGCTAAAACCGATTCCTTCCAGTCTGGACCAAGAAGAAATTATTGTCCAACCATTCTTGAAAATTGAAAAAATTCTGAAAGATCGCGCAACCGATGTCTCATAAAGAACAAACAACTGAATCCTTAATTCGAAAAATGGCGGAAGAACCTCCCATTCTAAAACACGAATGGAATCGATTTCTCATTTTAGCGCCTATTTTTATAACCGTAATATTACTTTATTTGATTACCTTTCATCCTTTTACAAATCGTTGGATTCATCTTCCGAGTTTGTTTCCAGATTTCTTATGGATTTCTTGTGTTTCGTTCTATTCTCTTTGGATATTGTCTAAGTTGCGTTTCCCAGAAGAATCCTTTTCTAAATCAGTCCATTTTCCACTAATATTTGCGTCTTTTTGGATTTTATATTCCGTATGTATGTTTGGTTGGGACTTGATCGTAGAAGAAAAAATCCAAACACATATCGGAAAATGTTGGATCGTTTTATCAGTTATAAACCTACTTTTTATTGGATATGGAATTTTAATCTTAAGAACGGGTAAACCAGGAAATCCTATTTTAGCTGCGGCAATTCTTTCTATTTTCAGTCTGGCTTTTGCAAATTTCTTTCTCAAATTCTTTTGTATCGATCAGTCTTCATTTCACATTTTATTTTCTCACGTTTTTACAAGTTTGACTTTATTCCTTTTTAGTTTTTTTATATTTAAGAATATTCTAAAATGGTAAATTATTTATAAACTCCCCAATTTCTGCAAATAAGTTGTAGTTCATTTAGAGAAAATTTTATAAAAGTATAACTCTTTAAAAATTTAACGATAAAATCACAATCTGTAAGAGTTCCTACCGATTCATTCTCATTACAAACCTTTAACATTCATTTTTCGTTATTAAAATTCGTAAGAATTCCTACAAATTACGTCTCTTTATCAAATTGATTGACTTGTTTCGTTAAATTAGATTTAGTTTGGAATAAAATTGAATTATTCTATAAGATAACTACCGGAATTCTCAATTTTACTGATACATTCTGAAAGTATGAATTCCTACATTTTTATCTCGTGGATTACTTCATAACTATATAATATAAAGTACCTAATATTTTGTATGAAATCAGTTTTTTATGATAAAATCAACGGTGCTCAATTTTATAGAGATCAGTAGTATAATAGAATTTCCTAACCTTTAAAAGTTTTACTGTGAAATCTTAGCTTGTGGTAGTTCCCGCAGATTAAGTCATATTACGAGCTTTGAACACTCATATTTCGTAATTGAAATCGTACAAGTTCCCACATTTTAAAAATTAAGCCGCAAAAGAACGTATGTTCGTGGAAAAATTCATTTTTTTGAAAAAAATTGAAATCTAAACTTTAAGAATCGATTCTTAAAGTGCGAGAACTATCACAAATTGTAGTTTTACGATAAAACTCTTAAATGTGGGAACTCATACTTTTAAAAAATTCTTTCCCATTTTCCTACTCCAAACTCACGTTAAAACATAAATTCGAAAGAGTTTCCACATTTCACTTTTACAGAAAAATCAGGATTTATAAAACGAATCTTGTATATAAAAATTACATTATATAAAATAAACCTAACTTTCAGAACAAATATTTAAAATTCCCAAGCGGTTCTAAAAACTTCTTTTTCTTCCGCAAATCGAATGAGCTTCCATAAAAAAGGATCTTGTGAAAGTGTGGAACTATCTCCGATACAAAGCAAAAGATCCCTGGCTCTAGTCATACCTACGTTGATCCTTCTGGATTCTTTTAAAAAACCTGAGCGACCTTCCGAATTAGAACGTACAAAACCAAGTAAAATACAACGATTCTCCCTTCCCTGAAACGAATCAATAGTAGAAACGCTGATTTTTGTAAACCCAGCATTCCTCAGTTTTTCAGCAATCAATCTTACTTGTGCACGATAAGGAGAAAGAATCGTAATCTCTTCTTCTGGCCAATTATTTTCTTTTAAAAGTGAACAAAGACGAACCTGCAAATCTGCTTCAAACGGATTGGAAATACTATCGTCTACAATCACTTCTTCACTGTCGGTTCCAGCAGTATCGATCCACTGAAACACATTCAAAAAAGGGAATGTTTTTGGAAAATCAAAAGTTCTTTCTTTTTCTGGACGCCCCGGTTTTAAAAGACCCGAATAAAACTCTTTCGAAGAAAAAGAAACAATCTCATCTTTCATTCTATACTGAGTATCAAGTAAAAAGACACGTTCGTACGATTCTAACCTTTCGATAGCCTTTTCAAAAAGTGTAAATTCAAGAAAACTTTTTTCGGAAAATAAAGTAGGAGGTAATTGTTTGTGATCTCCCGCAAGAATCACACGATCTGATTTCAAAATTGGAATCCAAAAAGCTGGTTCCAGAGCCTGTGAGGATTCGTCTAACACACAAAAGTCGAACGTTCTATTTTCCAAAACTCCTCGGGCAGACGCGACCGGGGTAGAAACAATCACAGAATGGGAAGAAACCAAACTATCTATCAATCCTATTTCCATAGAACGAATTGTTTTTTTAAGTTCCTTTACTTCCATAAAAAGATTCTTTCGTTCTTCTCTTTCTTTTTCTCCAAAGTTCCGTTTAAATTTTTTGGCCTGTTTTGAAATTTCGATTACGTCTTTTTTATATTCGTTTAATAACTTTCCATCCGGATGGTGAAATAGTTTATAATCTAAGGTAGAATGGATTGCGGCTTCACTAACACGAGCCGGATGACCAAGTCTTAAAACTGGAATTCCTTTTGCCGAAATTGATTCCACAAGAAGATCACAAGCAGAATGTGTGGGAGCAGATACTAAGACCTTTTTTTCCTCCGCAACGAGTTGACTCACAATTTCGGTTAACGTTGTTGTTTTTCCAGTACCCGGCGGTCCATGAATCACTGCAACGTCCTGGGAGAGCACACAATGTAATACCGCGTTTTTTTGGGATTCATTCAAAGATGTGTCCATTCGTTCTAAGATCCTAGAACGATCTGAATCTCGAATTGAAATCAAATCTGGTTTTCCATAACCCAAAAGAAGCTCTCGATTTACATACAATCTTGTTCCTTTGGTCACCGATGCAACAACGTCTAACGCATAAAACATCTCTTTATAAGAAGTTTCATCCGGTAAAAGATCCAAAAAACATTTTCCTTCTTCTGCCCATTCTGGAACTTCTTCGATCGAAATTTTAATTTTTTCTTTATGAAGAGAAACTAATATAGCTCTGACCCGATCCTCGTTTTTACCAAGTTGAACCGGAGCCCCGGTTTGAAACTTTGTAGGATATTCTTCTTGATTAGGAAATCGAAAGGTTAAGATCCAACTTCCTTCCCTTCCCAGAGTTTGTTCTTCGTAAACAATAGGATATAAAGTAATTCCTTGTTGGATTCTATCCGAAATCGGACGCGATAACCAGTCTTTTGAAAAAATAGAATCTTCTTCTTTCTTTTCTCTTTCGAGTTCGGTTCTAACAAACTCTAATTCAGAAACAGAATTAGAAAAATTTTTATCTTTCAAAACCGGTCTGGAGAAAGGACTACAATTCTGTAGATCTGAGATTTTAAATCGTCTTTATCAGAAAGTCCTTCCGCAAATCGAATTGCACTGGCAAGAGTTGTGCCTGTGGTTTGACCTGCAAAAATTCCTTCTTTTTGATAGAGATCGGATTGATATAAAAGAGCCTCTTCCCGATCGACGCCTACATATTCGTCTACAATTTTAGGATCAAAGGATTCTGGAAGATAAATCGAACTTTCATTTTGAACCATCTTACGAATGAATCTAGATTTTTGGCTGACTCCCATAATGACTCGAACAGAAGATTTTTTAGACTTTAAAAATCTTCCTACGCCAGAAAGAGTTCCTCCAGATCCGCCGCCTGCAACGAATGCGTCCACGTTACCGCCAAGATCTCTCCAAATTTCAGGACCTGTAAAAAGATAATGAGCATTTGTATTCGCCATATCCTTGTACTCGTTTAAGATGATCGTATTCTTTTCTTTTTCTTTGATTTCCTTGGCTCTTTTTAAAAGAGAGTCATCCCAATTGCCCTTAGCTCCTGGAACCATTTCTACATGTGCCCCAAAAGTTTGTAAGTCTTTGATCTTTTGAGGATCTGTATCACCCGCAACAAGACAACGAAACTTATACTGTCGGATTGTACAAATCCAAGCCAGACTGATCGCAGTTGTATTGTAACCCGGTTGAATTACTTGTCCTGCCGGTTTTAATTCTCCTCTTCTTTCGGAAGAAAGAAGCATAGATAATGCAGTTCTATCTTTTACCGAACCGGTAGGATTGCAGAATTCCGCTTTGAGATAAAATTCTACATTCGGTACATGGGAACCGATTTGATTCAAACGGATGAGAGGAGTATTCCCAATCATCTGTAAAATTGTTTCTTTAACTGGTTTTGCTACACTCAGTTCCCGTCCAAAAGATTTCTGAATGTTATTCAACGCACCAAGGAAACTGTTTCCGAATTCGTCTATCGAACGGGATATTTCATCAAACATATGTTTTTGGTAGAATTATATGGCGTACAACCAAGGTTCAACTTTTTTCTGTTTTATTTCAAACTCTCCAATCTTACTTTCTTGTTTTAGAGTTAGACCTATGTCATCTAACCCGTTATAAAGACAGTATTTACGGAAAGAATCCACTTCGAAATGATACACTTTTCCGGTTGGACCGCTTACGGTTTGTTTGTCCAGATCTACTACTACCTTTGCTCCTACGTTAGTCGAAATAGATTGAAATAACTCTTCTACTTCTTCAGATTTTAAGATGACTGGAAGCATTCCGTTTTTAAAACAGTTGTTGAAAAAAATATCTGCGTAAGAAGGAGCAATAATTGCCCTAAATCCGTAGTCCTCTAAAGCCCAAGGAGCGTGTTCTCTGGAAGAACCACAACCAAAGTTATCTCTAGTAATAAGAATAGAAGCTCCTTTGTATCTTTCCTGATTGAGAGAAAAATCAGGATTGAGTTTAGTACCCGCGTCGTCTAAATATCTCCAGTCGTGAAACAGATGAATTCCAAAACCGGTTCTTTCTATCTTTCGTAAAAATTGTTTTGGAATGATCTGATCCGTATCCACGTTAGGTCTATCAAGTAAGGCCGCAATCCCGTTTAATATAGTAAATGGTTTCATAATATTCTAATTTACCTTTTTATTTCCAGCTTCGAATGTCCACAAAATGACCTTCGATAGCCGCAGCCGCAGCCATTTCCGGCCCTACTAGATGTGTTCTTCCGCCTTTTCCCTGGCGACCTTCAAAGTTTCTGTTAGAAGTAGAAGCACAACGATCTCCGGGCTCTAAAACGTCGTCGTTCATCGCAAGACACATAGAACAACCTGGATTTCTCCATTCAAAACCAGCCGCGGTAAAGATTTTATCTAGACCTTCTTGTTCCGCCTGACGTTTGACTCTTCCTGAACCAGGAACTACAATTGCATGGACCTTAGAAGAAACTTTTTTTCCTTTTACAGTTGCAGCAGCAGCCCTTAAATCTTCGATTCTAGAATTGGTACAAGAGCCGATAAATACTTTATTAACCTGAATGTCTTCTATCTTCTGACCCGATTTGAGGTCCATATATTTAAGTGCAGACTCAATTCCAATTTTTTCCACTGGATCATTTGCATCTTTTGGATCTGGAACCATTCCTTTGATAGAAACAACCTGGCTGGGAGAAGTTCCCCAAGTTACCATAGGAGCAATTTCATCTGCGTGAAGAATTACGGTCTTGTCAAATTTGGCCCCTTCGTCCGTCATATAGTGTTTCCATTTTTTGACAGCAAGATCCCATTCAGCTCCTTTCGGAGAAAAATCTTTCCCTTGAATATAGTTGAACGTAATTTCATCTGGCGCAATTAGACCGGCTCTGGCTCCAGCTTCGATAGACATATTACAAACAGTCATTCTAGCTTCCATACTGAGAGCTTGAATTGCAGAACCTCTATATTCGATCACATAACCAGTTGCACCCGCGGTTCCAATTTTTCCGATAATCGCAAGGATGATGTCTTTTGCCGTGACTTTATCGGAAAGTTTTCCATCGACTCTAATCTCCATAGTTTTCGCTCTTTTTTGAACCAGAGTTTGAGTCGCAAGAACGTGTTCTACTTCGCTGGTTCCGATCCCGAAAGCAAGTGCACCAAACGCACCATGTGTGGAAGTATGAGAATCTCCGCATACAATCGTCATTCCAGGGTGAGTCAACCCCATTTCGGGGGCGATTACGTGAATGATTCCTTGATCTGGGTTTTGAAAATCATAAATGCGAATTCCGTTTTCATCACAGTTCTTTTTTAAAGTCTGCATTTGAATTGCGGAAACAGGATCTGCCAGACTTAAATCACGTGTTCGAGTAGATACGTTATGATCCATTGTGGCAAAAGTGGCCTCCGGACGACGAACCTTTCTACCTGCAAGTTTGAGTCCTTCAAACGCCTGAGGGCTTGTAACTTCATGAATGAGATGACGATCGATATAGATTAGATACGATCCCGCATCCAGTTCTCCTACTAGATGATCTTCCCAGATTTTTTCGAACATTGTCTTCATCGAATTCTAATACTCCCCGAAAAAACTTTTTCGGAATTTTTGTGATTGGTTTCTCGAAATGGAATCCGTCTAAATTCCATCGTTGGAAAATCGGGTCTTTTCGTCTACCCAGATCTATTATAAGTGAAAAGTGTAATTTGTAAGATTGAAAATTCTAACGGGCTCTAAAAACGTAGACAGTTTTTCCAAGACTGATCTCGTCAAAATCGTAAAGAATTCTAGGTCTTAAAATTTTTTTTCCGTTGAGGTAGGTTCCGCCATCGGAAATTAAATCGTATAATACGAAACGGTTTTTGATCTTACGAATTCTTGCGTGTTGTTTATTGACACCAGGATCAGAAACAACTACGTCGGAAAGTTCCCCATTTCCCAAAGTTGTCTCTGCCTTACGAATCGGAACTTGTTTTCCAGGAGATCTGCCTTCTTTTTGAATCAGAGTAGCGAGATCATAAGCTTCCGCTGCTTCAAATTCAAGTTCACTCACAGGCAAAGAACGTGCAACGTGTAAACCTTCTGGGTTCGCATACGGAGAAGAATGAAACTGATCCCCATACATTCTTTGATACACTTCTCTTTCTTCACCTCTTGTCTGAAATCTTCTTTGTTCTTCTCCAGATTCGTCAAAATCTATATTTTCTTTTCGAAATAAAAGCAGAAGTCCAATTAAAGTAAGAACGAGTAAAAAACTGATCGTAGGAAGAAAAACTTCCGGACTGAGTAAAACAAAACGAAGTTGTTTTATAATTCCAGGTTTGTATGTATAAGTAAATTTTCCACCTCTGGAAGATTCCCAATCGACTCGGATAAAATCTACCTCACCTTTCCAAAAATCGTTTTGAAAGGGAGAATCGTATCGAACCTCTGCAGGATATTTATGAAAGTATTCAAAATCCGTTAAGAACTTAGAAACAAAATCAGCAGAATCAATGTCGTAAAATTCTCCACCGTAAATCCGAACAAGCTCTAAGTTAGAGAAATTATGCTTGCCAACCACTTGGATCGGAAGACCGGAAGTAGATAACCCCTGCCTAAGACCCGGAGGCAATTTGTATTCCGAATCTGCGACCAACAAACTCAAATAAGATTCTCTGGTTAAAATCGCATTCAATTTTTGGAATACTAAATCTAAATTCGTCCCAGTATTATAGTTACTGAGAGAACCAGGTACTCTAGCTTTAGAAAGAGCGTTTTGTCTATCCAAATCTTTTTCTACAACAAGAAGATCATCTGAAAAAAAGATAAAACTAAAATGATCTTCTTCTCCGGAAGATTGAATCACTTTTTGTAAAAATCGAGTATTGAAATTATTTTCTTCCAGAGAGGTTCCGGATTGAATTAAAAAAACGGAATGTACAGGACGATTTCCTTCCTTACGAAGAACTTTTGGTCTGAGAACGGTTCTGGTTTCTGAACCTTTGGATTCCCGAATCAGAAAACTTTCTCTTTCCAAAGGAAATTGTTTTTTATCTCGAATGAAAAATTGAACACAAGGATAAGAAGAAGAATCCTTATCTTCCACGATAAAAGGAGACTTCTGCGCCCAAAGCGGAGAAAAAAATAAAATTAACGTTAGTAAAAATGCATACCTCATCATTCGCACTCTACTATCTGAAATCAACTTTCAAAAAGTTTTTTTCCATACTCAGATTTAGCAATCCATTCTCCCCGAATTGGTCTTTTGAGAATTTCAGCCCAATCTCCCTGATAAAGGATACTTATAGTATCGGCTAAAGATCTGGCGATAGAGATTTCATGAGTGATAAAAATGAGAGAAAGTCCTTTTTCTTTTCTGAATTTCATCAAAAGTTTTAGAACTTCTGTTTCACTGATCGAATCCAAGGCTGCAGTTGGTTCGTCCGCGACCACAATTTCTGCCCCAGAATAAACCGCTAAAAGAATCAAAATCCTCTGCCTTTCCCCTCCAGAAAGATGACTCGGAAGAGAATCGAAAGCTTTTTCCGGCTCTAAGATAAAAATGGATTCCAGCAAAGATAGAATTTTCTTTTTTTCTGCGAGTTCTCGATTGTAAAGTGAAAATGCTTCTAAAATCTGAGATCCAGTTTTTCGATATGGATGAAAACCCCAAATCGGATTTTGTGGAACCAACGCGATTTTTTTTCCGCGAACATTCTGCCACTCTCTTTCAGTAAAATACCGAACGTCTTGACCTAACAGAAAAAAACGATCAGACCTCAAAAAGAGTTCTTTTTCAGTCGTTCCCAAAAGACAAGAAGCAAACGTAGATTTACCACTTCCGGATTCTCCTACGATACAATGTAATTCTCCTATATCGAGTGTAAAATCGATTCCCTTAAGAATATGACGGCCGGGTGTGGAAACCTTAAGATTAGATATTTCAATAACAGAAGAACTCACAAAAGAAAGATCATTCCATTTTGAAAAGGTTATATTCCACGATACTACAAATGATATGCCCAATTAAAATATGAGATTCCTGAATTCTAGCGGTTACGTTGCTTGGAACAATTACATCTAAGTCAGAAAAGTTTTTCATTTTTCCGCCGTCTCCACCTAACAACGATATGGTTTTTACGCCTCTCGTTTTTGCTTTTTCCAGCGCCAGTAAAACGTTCTTAGAGTTTCCACTCGTAGAAAGCCCAATCAATAAATCTCCTTTTTTACCAAAAGCTTCTATCTGTCTTGAAAAAATTTCTTCGTAACCGTAGTCGTTAGAACAAGCGGTTAAAACGGCGGAATCAGCAGAAAGAGAAAGTGCAGGTAACGCCTTTCTTTCGTTTCCGGATTTATATCGAACCACCAATTCCGCAGCGATATGAGAAGCGTCGCAAGAAGAACCTCCGTTTCCACAGAGAAAAACTGTGTTCCCAGCTTGTAGAACCTTGGAAACAATTTCACCCGCTTTTATGATGTCTTCTAAAATTGAATCGATACATTTCTGTTTGGTGGCAATGGAATCCCGAATCTGACCTAGGGCAATTTCCTTAATATCCATCTTAGTTGTTTCCTCTTTTTTTTCGAATCTGTTCGATTACTTGAAAAAATTCATTCTTTGCTTTTTCAAAATCTTGAAGAGAAAGATTTTCCGTATAAGGAGAATTCTCTTTTTGATTACCGCTCACGTTTAAAAAATACAATTCGTCCGAAACGATACTCTTCAGTCTTTTTGTAGAATTAGACTGAAAAAATTGTTCGAACTCAGCTCCCATATACACAAGTAAAATACAAAGAATATTAGGTTTCAAACGAATGAAAATCTGTTGTCTCCAAAAAGGTTCCCAATTATAAAAGTCCTTCCAAGTTTCTTGGGAAAAATCTGACTTTTCGTATAAAACCTTGATATCTTCTTCGATTCCTTCTGGTTGAAATCTAGAAAATACACTTTTCAAATCGGAATGTTCGTAGGAAAGAATTCGATTTAGTTCCGCTTCCGGAATAAAAACCACTCCGCTGATTTTATCCGCTTGAATACTTAAAAAATTTCCGGTGCTGATCACGATAGAATATTCTCTTCCCGATTTTTCTTTTCCTTCGAGTCTAAAAAGTTTAGGACCATTCTTTAGAATTTTATAATATTTTGTTTCGTGAATCAATCCGCCATTTTTCTTTCGAGTCACAAAAAAACGATCCGCTTTTTCCCTCAGTTCGGCCAATTCTTTTTTGTAACCAAAACTTTCACGTACTGGAGGATTTTCTTCTTCGAGAGGTCTTTTCTTATTTCTTCTTTGAAAAATGGAGAAGAACTTTGTAAAGAACGACTTAATTACGCCCATAGTCCTTTTTCACGTTAGACGGACGTTCTAAAATTTCTTTTTGCAATTCGTATTGTTTGGCGTCCTTTAAAAAAGTAGAATATGCAGAAGAAACGGCAATCACCCAACCTGGAAAACCGTCTAAAAATCCGAACTTAAAAAAATACGTTTCTATAAATTTAGAAAGCGGTTTGTAGATCGTTCTCAAAATAGAAAATTTTTTTCCTTTTTTTTGTCTCGTAAACGCGACGATCGAAGAGAACTGATTGATCGTATTTACTTGATGGGAAAGATCTCTAAAACTATAATGAATAATATCTCCGTAAATTTTACTTCCTTTGCCTTGAATGCTAATATAATCGTGTGGATTTTCTCCTACCCAAACCGCTTTTCCTTTTTTAAAAATACGATAACGATATTGAGGATACCAACCAGAATGACGGATAAACTTTCCCATGTGATAAGTTAAACGGGAAACTTGAAGACCGTTCAAACTTTCATCGTCTTGTTTTTGTTTAAAGGTAAGAATCGAATTTTTCAGTTCCGCGGAAACTCTTTCGTCTGCGTCCAAAGAAAGAATCCATTCATATTTACAAAGTGCAATTGCGTCGTTTTTTTGTTCGATATGACCTTTAAATCTCTGTTTATAAAATCTGACGGAAGAAAAAGACTTAGAAATCATTTCGGTTTTATCCGTGCTGATTGAATCTAAAA
Organism: Leptospira noguchii serovar Panama str. CZ214; assembly: GCF_000306255.2. Lineage (GTDB taxonomy): Bacteria > Spirochaetota > Leptospiria > Leptospirales > Leptospiraceae > Leptospira > Leptospira noguchii. The sequence continues at coordinate 480,021 of NZ_AKWY02000034.1, read as the reverse complement.
TTACAATTTCATCCGCAATTTCTAAACAAGATTCAATACACTCTTTTATATTTTTTTCTTCGTTGTATGTAATGATAGTAACCGAAAGTTTTTTTTCGATCGATTCTTGTAAAGTTCCCTTTTTTTGAGTTTGTTTTTTTTTCTTGGCTGGAATTGATTTTGCCATCGGTTTGATTGATTCCTAGAATCGGTTCTTTTTTTCTAATGGTAGAATGAATTCCTTCTCTGTCATTGGTTTTTTAAGAGAATTTTAGGAACTTTGGAGGAACGGATATTGAAAGATAAAATCGCAAACGGACTCAAAACAGTTTCTTTCCTTTCTTTCGGTTTATTTCTATTCAGTTTTCCGTTGTCTGTAAGTGTATCTCAAATTTTCGGAGCAGTTACGATTCTAACCAGTTATCCTTTGTTTTTTTTAGAAAAAGAATCGAAACAAATTTGGAAACAAATTCAAACTCCTTTCTGGATTTTTTTAGGAATCTATATTCTACTTTTCTTATCTTCCATTTTACAAGCGGAAAGTTATTCTCCTTTTTTTAAAAAATTTTTAAAACAATCAGAGTCCGGGGATTTTTGGATGTTACTTATTTTTCCAGCATCCTTTCTAATTACATCCGTAGAAAAAAATCAAAAAACCTTAAGAAAATTTTTATTCATATCGGCGACCATCACAATCCTTCTGGGTTGTATCAGTTTGTTTTCAGAAGTTCGTATTGGAAAATTTGTAGCTAACGGATTTAAATACGCACCAGGAGACAGACTACAACATTTTTCCGGAAGTATAGGATCAATCAAACTCTATCTTCCTATCGGAATGATGAATACACACCTAACGTTCGGAGGAATTTTAGGACTTTTTTTACCCGGACTTTTTATGGATTGGATTCAGTCCTTTCAACAAAAAAGAAATTTCACCCTCGGATTAAAAACATTGTTAGTATTTGCAGGATTTATAATACTATTTTTCAACCAAAGTAGATCCGTTTGGTTAGGAGTAATGTACGTTTTGTTTTTACTCATATTATTTTTAAAAAAACATTTACCTAAGATTTCCCTAAAAACCAAAATAATTGCCGGTTTAGTTTTGATTTCTATTTTTTTATCTACGGCATATTTTTTCAGAAACAATTGGTTGATCCAAAGATCAATTTCTCAAATATTCCAAATTCATAATACAGAAAACCAAAGATATTATATCTATAAAAACACAATTCCTTTAATAAGTAAACACTGGCTCATCGGAATAGGAGGAGGAAACTATAAAAACTTCCATTGGAAAGAATCTGCAAACATGATCGAAAAAGAAGAACAACTCTGGTATGAACTTTATATCACTCCTAGAGGACACGCACATAATGATCTTCTACATTTTATAGTAACGGGAGGAATTTTTGCTGGAATTTTGTTTTTACTTTTTTGGGGAAAATTATTTTGTTCTTTTTTTCAAAACGATTATAACACCAAAAACAAAATTTCTATACTTACAATTGGAGTTTTAAGTTTATTTCCGGCAGGATTTTTTCAGTGTTATCTGTTAGACGACGAAGTAGTTTTACCATTTTTTGCATTTTGTGGAATTTTTTTAGGAGGAAAATTCTCGCTTTCAAAAGCTTCCTTTGACAAAATCGCAGAAAACAAATTACAAATAAACACCCAGGTTTCAAAAATTTCACAATCCAATCATATATTCAAAATATTGAATTTATTTTTGAATCGATTTATAATTTTTAAAACGAACAAGCACAATTTGGAAAAAGAAAATCAAAGTATTTCGTCCCATGATCCTCAGTTTTTGAATACAAATAAAACAGATACAGACTTTGATATAAAAAATGAACAAACCAATCTCTCAAATTCTACCGTTTCAATTTTTGATTTTTCTTTCTATAAATTGAAGAAAAAATTTCTACAAAACAAAAGAAGTTTTTCAAAAAAATTTGTATTCCAAAAGATAATTTTATATTTTAAAAAAAATAAAAACCCACTCATAAAAACAATTTGTACAATCTTTAGCCCAATGATTTTTTACTGGCTTTTTTGGATCCCACGTTTAAATTTAGAACCTCTGGAGGTATATAACAGAAGAGTAAGATCTTCGGATTCTACTTTAACTCATGAAGTACAAAAGAATATTCTAAAATACGAATTTTTTTCGGAAAAAAAAAATTTGGATATTTTTTCTTGGATCAATCTCAAACAAACTTTAAAATCGTCTTTTTCCGAAACTCAATTTTCCACCTTGAATAACTCTCAAGCATCATTACCTTTTCAAGTAGAAGGTTGTCTAACTCATCGTTATCCAAATCCCCCCAAACCTAGAAAAATTCCATTTAGTTTTATGATATACGTTCTTGAAAATTCGATCAACCCTCCCAAATCTGCAAAGATTACGATCGTCACTAGAGATTCCTTCGACCAAGATCAACTCTATTGGGCGCATGGAGAGGGAGATTTAGGAACCATTTCTGTGAATTTACAAAAAGGAAAAAATCAAATCCTAATTCCCAATTTTCTAATGAATACAACTCCGAAAGAATTTCCAGAGGGAGTTTTTTTTCGTGATTTTAGAATCAGTTATTCGGGTTTTAAGAAGAATGAAAAGATTGAAATTCCCAAACTCTATTTTGGAAAAATTTGCGATACGGTGATTTCGATGGAAGAATGATAAAACGCATTTTAGGAATCTATGCGAAATTGGAATTCGAAAACTCTATTTCCAAACGAAGCTTACTTTACTTCATTCTCCCATCGTCCCCGCTTCTTTTTCCGGTTAACAATTGCAAAGATAACAACCCAGCATCGGCATCGACTGGGTTTTCAGGCCAGGCACAAAGTGCATGTGAAAAGAAGTAAAGTAAAGATTCTTTTTGGGAGTTTTTTTGAAGAGGATGATAAAGCCATACATTCCCGTACATTGTAATTGGAGATAAAATTTTACTTCCATCTTTTATCCGATTCCAGCCTTCAGAATCCTCACCATATTCCTCTAGCAATTCTTCTCGGGTGTTTTCCCAATCCCAATCCTCTTCCCCTGGCTCAAAAATATCAGTCCCGCCTAAACGAAAATTAGTACTATACTCATCTAAAAATTCATGACGTTTTACCAATTTCTGATACGACTCGGGCCAATTTTTGTACTTCGATAATTGAGTTGCAGGCGGGGAAGCCGCAAGATGTTTATCATCTGTAAATTGAATGCTTAAACATTCATTCCAGATTGTAACCTCTTTCACAGTAAGCATCCATTCCTCTAAAAATTCTTTGGCGTTTTCTGAGAGATAAGAAAAATGCTCCACCAATGCCTTTTGCACGTTCTGTGAGTTTATAATTTCCTGCCATTCCTTTATATAATCCAAAACTATACCCCATTAGACAATTTCAGCTTTGATATCCGTTTTTTTTACAAAACAGACGTTTAAGTTGTGAATTAAATTCTTTTTATTAGGTTATCCTCAATGTGAATTGAGGAAATTTTGATGGTACCTGGAGCGAGACTCGAACTCGCACGAGATTGCTCTCACAGGATTTTAAGTCCTGGGTGTCTACCATTCCACCATCCAGGCAAGAAGCGACGTGTGTTTAGGCGTCGCCCGGATTCGAACCGGGGATCAAGCTTTTGCAGAGCCATGCCTTACCACTTGGCCACGACGCCGTTATAAGGTATAATTTTAAGAGAAAGATCAGTGTCAATAGAAAAGTCTTTATGAAACAAAGAAGAATTTATTTTTATCGGTTAGACGGAAGAGGAAAACTTTATCATGATTCTTCCGAACTGAAAGATCCAGAGTTTTTGGATTTTTTTATTTCTAGAATTCGCAAGAACAACACAGGAGAATATTTAGAATTTCCCTATATTTCCGTTTGTAACGGAGAATGGAATTTCATTCAACCAGTGACTACGATTTTTGTTTTTCGAAAATTAGAAAATGGCAGACTATTTTACTCCCCCGGTTTATCCGTTTCTTTTCAACCAGAGAACTTGAAAGTTTTTCAAGAATCGATAGTACATCCCGCTCCACTTTTAGGAGAATGGGGTTCTTTTTCCAGCGAACTGTTGTTAGACTTTTCAAAGAAAATCTTTCAAAGAGAAAATGAGCTAATCTTTGAATATCTTGGAAGCGAATTTTCGATTTTACAGAAAACGTAAAAATTTTTCAAAATGAAGTATTGTGAATTTTATAGCAAAACGGTCAGCATGTGAAAAACGCTTGGTAATGCTCGTATAGTTTTTGAGTAAAGTTTTATTTTGAAATAGAAATAACGTAAACTTAGAACTAAATTTATTTCTAAATTAAATCATTGAACAACTAGGTTTGCCGACGTTATGTTTCCAAACGTCTGTGTACGAAAGGATTTTAAATCAAGTCGTAGTTAGGCGACGCTTGTTTTCCTAATCCTGCATTTTTCGAAATTCTGTCATTCCCATTCAATCGTTCCGGGAGGTTTATTTGTAAGATCAAAAAACAGATAACGAATTTCAGGAATTTTTAGAATTTCTATTTTAATTTCTTGTAAAATAGAACGCTCCATCCGAAAGAAGTTAGCAGTCATTGCTTCCTGAGATTCCACTGGACGGAGTACAATACTCTTTTCATTTTCCTTTTCTCCAATCGGAAGTAAAACTACTGGCATCTGCCAGATTTTATTATAAAGCCCCAACTTACGAATCACGGATTCAACTATAAAATCAGCTTCACGGAGTAAGTCGGAACATTTTTTATCCAACTGCATTCCAGTAAATTGAAAGTTCAGTTTTTTAAGATCTGATTCGAAAGGTAAAAGAACCACTCGATTGATAAAGGAAAATCGGTTTGAAAGATAAGTAGCTACACGGTCTAAAGTGTTCCAATCCGTTTCAATGTCGTTTAACGCAACGCAGTTGGCGTAAGACCTTCTGTCCCCTTTAACGCCTACACTTGCAACTGGAAGGATTTTTCCGGACAACCCACCTTGAGTTGCCAGATAAGAATCGATTTCCAATTGATCTTTTTCAGTTACTTTTTTTTCCACTGCAAGCATACGAACCACAAGCCCCGGTCCTGGAAACGGATGACGACCTACCCATTCTGATTCTAAACCCAGAAGCACACCTAAATCTCTTACCTCGTCCTTATAAAGATCTCGAATTGGTTCTATAACTTTTCCTTGTTCAATCAATTTCTGAATCGCTTCTACTCGATTGTGATGCGTTTTAATGGTATGAGAATGTTTGGTTCCACCGGATTCGATCGTGTCTGGATAAATCGTACCTTGGCCTAAAAGCCAATCTCCGTGTTCCAGATCCAAATCTTTTACTGCGCGATTCCTAGCTTCTAAAAATAAATTACCTACAATTTTTCTTTTTTCTTCCGGATCAGATTTATCTTTTAAATTTTCGTAAAAAAGTGAGGATTCGTTTCTCACCGTTAGGTGAATGTTCTGAAGAGTTAATTTTTTTTGAAGAGGAAGTACTTCTTCTTTCCTCATAAAACCGGTATCAATTAAAAAGCCTAAAACTCTTTCAGCACCAAGAGCCTTACACAAAAGAAGATAAGAGACCGTGGAATCCACCCCACCAGAAACGAGCATAAAAATTTTCTGTTCTGGTTGAACTGTTTCTTGAATCTCTTTAATTTTTTCCTTTAAAAACTGATCGATCCCCCAAGTTTTAGAAACCCCACAAATTTGAATAAAATTATCTAAAAGAACTGAACCTTTTTCACTATGACTAACTTCCGCATGAAACTGGATTCCAAAAATTTTCTTAGATGAATTTTCAACAACCGCATAACCACAGTCTTTAGAAGAAGCGATTTTAGAAAAACCTTCTGGAAGTTTAACCACTTCATCCGCATGATTCATCCAAACTCTTTCTCCCCCTACAAAATTTTTTAAAATAGAATTTCCATTGGTTCCATGAAGTTGTAAAGAAGCAGGACCGTATTCTCCCGTTCCAGAACGTTCTACAACTCCACCTAATAATTTTATAATGAGCTGATGACCATAACAGATTCCAAGTATAGGAATTCCTAAATTGAAAATCTGAGTCGAAATCATAGGAGAGTTCGATTCATAAACGCTTTCCGGACCACCAGAAAGAATGATACCTGAATATTTTTGATAATTAGAAACTGGCTCTTCGTTAGAAAGAATTTCCGTATATGCCCCAAGTCTTCTAATTCTAGACGCAATTAAATGAGCGTATTGTCCGCCAAAATCAACCACAGCGATTTTTTTATGGATAACCATTCTACCTCTTTGGGACTTTGTTATCGATTCGGGAAAAAGAATTTTCGCAATGACAAGATCAAAAAATCTGGTTATCAAGGAACTATCCATGAAAACGAATCATTCAGAAATCTACGACGGAAGACAGGATCATATTCCCTCTTTACAAACTCCCGAGATCGAATCTTTCACCAATGTTTACGAGGGAAAAGATTACACAATCGATTTTACAGTTCCTGAATTTACTGCAGTTTGTCCCAAGACAGGTCTTCCTGATTTTGGCGTGATTTTAGTTTCCTACATTCCTAATAAACGATGTATCGAACTTAAATCCTTTAAAGAATATATCTTAAGCTACAGAAACGTAGGTATCTTTCACGAATTTTTAGTGAATAAGATCTTAGAAGACTTAATTAACTCGATAGATCCCAAATATATCAAAGTGATCGGAGATTATAACGCCAGAGGTGGAATTAAGACGATCGTAACCAGAGAATACACAAAACCTTAATCGGAATTTAAAGCGACATGGATTCCATTACGTTTTTAGGATATATTGCGTCTTTATTGACCACAATTTCTTTTTTACCTCAAGTCATTCGAATTTTGATGGGTGGTAGCACAAAGGACATTTCCAGAAACATGTATATCGTTCTTGTAACGGGTGTGTTTCTTTGGTTTATTTACGGATGTTTAAAACAGGATTTTCCGATCATTTTGGCAAATGCATTTACCTTTCTTTTTGCTGCGGCTATACTTTATTTCAAACTAAGGAACGACTCCAAAGGAAAGTAAAAAATATATCGGTGAAACATGAGTTTTTATAGTCATCAAAGTTTGAAAGAGTATTTTAGAATCATCGAATATTATTAAGTTCAAATCTATTTTTATAAATATTGTATTTAAATTTTATAAAGTTAAAATAGAAAAGCCCTAGTTTTTTCTTACAAAAAAACTAGGGCCTAAACTTACTGAGGTTTAACTTGATCTTTCAGAGACTTTCTAGAATTTTCCAGAGCTTCTTTTTCTTTATCAATACCTGATTTGATATTTTTTCTTTCTTCATCCGCGGCGTTTTTAATGGCTTCCTTTTCAGCCTTACCGGATTCTTTGACCTCGTCTACCATTCTACGATTTTCTTCTTTAGTCGCGTTAATAAGTTCTTGGTTTCTTTGTTTTTGTTCTTCCAAACCTTGAAGAATTCTTTCTTTATTTTCTTTAAAGTCTTTTAAGATTTCTTCGATTCTTTGTCTTTGCTCTTCTGTTATAGACTGAACAGTAGCAGAATCTTCTTGTAATTCTTTCAGTTCTTCCTCAGAAAGTTTTTCCTCTTTTTGACTTTTACCGTCTGAAATTACTTTTTCACCTGCGTCTGCAATGTTATTTTGATCGGGACTATCGTTATCCGTTACCTCTACAGAACCTTCGGAAACGAGAGTTTCTGTATTAGACCCGTTCACTTCTACTTGAAAGTCAGTACCACGAACCGCCGCGGTAGAAGTAGGAGTTGTAATTTTAAATCCAGAAGATTTATTTAACTTAGTACCAACTTTAGAGAATATCTTTCCTTTGTTGAGACTAATATCGGAATAAATTTCAGCGTTTTTAGAATCTACATAAATTTTGCTTAAAGTAAGTATTGTGTTTTCTTTTATACGAATGATAACTCCATCCATCAACTGAATGTCCGCATAAGAATCTTTAATGGTTTCAATTTTATCTTCCGGTAAAATAAATTCAGAAAGTCCTACTTTTTTTAATTTTCCGGCCTTATCATAAAGTTTAACACCACCTTTGATAAAAGTAAAAACCCCACCTTGTAGATCTTCCTTTTTAGATTTTGTACAACTGACTAAAAATAATACGATCAGTACAAAATAAAAACCTTTCTGGATCATTTCAGTTCTCCTATCTATAAATTCTTTCCGGGCAAGGTAACATAAAATTCATTGTAAGTCCACAGTTTTACCTGTTTTTATCATTCACGAAGTAGATTCAGATTTTATAAGATTGAATCTACTCCATCAGAAAAGGACTTGCCGTCTAAAGAATGATTGGAAAATTGAACTTGAAACCTGTTTTTTAAGCGACCGGGACGAATTGACCCAGGAGAATCGAAAGCCTATGGCGACTAAAATTGCGTATGTAGACAAGGACAACTGCACTTCCTGCAATCAATGTGCAGACAATCTTCCGAAATACTTTCAAATGGACGACAACGATACTTCAGAAACCCATATCGGAGGAGAAATGATTAACCAAGCTCCAATTCCTGAAGAAGACTGGAAAATTGTTCAAAAAGAAATGGATGAATGCCCAGGCGAATGTATTCAGTGGAAAAAATAATTTTTAAATAGAACTCTAATAAAGCGACTTTACATCTAAATTCTTAAATTAGATTGAAAGTTCGTAAAATTCCAAGGCGGTTTTTAACCGCCTTTTTTATTAGTATTTATCTTATAACCGAAGAAAAAACTAACGTGAGTTTAACATAAGAAAATCTAGATGAACTTACTTTAATACCTTTTAACTTAAGTTGCCAAAAAACTTAAAAAAATCGATTCAAATCATTTTAAATAAGTTCATTATAAAATATAATAATTTGAGATTTTAGGACGGACTTTTACTGAGAATCGCATAATAAGTTGTCGAAAATTTAATTTCTAAGTATCCAATTGATTCACAAATTCAAAGTAACCTATGATGCAGAAATTAGTATTTCCTAAGACTGGGATTCAAATTTTACATAAATGCCAGAACGAACCCCGTCTAATGTAAGTTTTACGTAAAAAAATTCTAATATTCTTGTTCGGAACGTGTAGAACCCAAAAGTTCATCCGGAATATCTTCTACTCTTTCACCGATTTGAATCGCGAGTCTACTTCCCACTCTTCCAGGAAGACATTTGAACTTTTTTCTTTCTCCCACTTTTACAATCATTTCTGATCTTGTGGAAGTATTTTCGAGTTTCACAACATCTCCAATAGAAAGGTTCATAAAGTCATTAATGGAAACGTCCACAGATCCAACTTCTGCAATCAAAGGAATGGCTACCTGATCCAATCTTTCTTGAATCACAGCGCGGTTTTCATCTAATTCTCCCTTACGAATGGAAGAATACCAATATTGTGCAGACAATTTATTGATGATCGGTTCGATCGTGATATAAGGAATACAAAGGTTCGTCATCCCTTCCACTTCTCCGATTTTAGTTTCCAGAGTGATTAAAACCACCATGTCGTTTGGGGGAACTACCTGTGCAAATTGTGGGTTTGTTTCAATGTTTCCAAGTCTAGGTCTTAAGTCGATTACGGTGGACCATGATTCTCTCATGTTTCCTAAAATCCTTACGATAATCCCTTCCATTACGCTCATTTCTATTTCAGAAAGTTCTCTGGAAATTTTTGCCTGTTCTCCTTTACCACCAAACAAACGATCGATGATTGTAAAAGAAATGGAAGGATCAATTTCTAAGATCGCAGAACCTCTCAGAGGATCCATGTTGATTACTGCAAGTGTGGTAGGATTGGGAATCGAACGGATGAATTCTTCGTAAGTCAACTGATCCACAGAAGCAACGTGAACCGAAACAAGCGCCCTTAGCTGAGCCGAAAGCCCTGTGGTTGCAAGACGCGCAAAGGTTTCATGCATCATTTGTAAAGTACGGATTTGGTCTTTTGAAAATTTATCCGGACGTTTAAAATCGTAGATCTTTACTTTTTTCTGTTCAGAAACGGAAGCATAATCCGATTCACTTACTTCACCGGAACTAATGGCGCTTAGTAATGCGTCAATTTCATCTTGGGATAAAATTTCTGTCATTTTTTTACCTTTGCTACTAAGTTAGACACTTTCCAAAAACCTCCCTGTTCATCTGGAACTCTTCGGAGAGTGTAAGTATATTCATATTTGGCACGAAGACGGTTCAGTCTTCTTTCTACAAAAACAGTTACTTTTGCCAAGCCAGGCGAAACGGATTCTGTATTTAAAATTCTATAGGAATTCAAAATACCGGCTCTGGATTCAGTAAGATAACGTTTAAAATTCTCTAAAAGAAAATCTCTTTCGGACTCTTCAGAGCGATTGTATTCTTCCGCATACTGATCGTAACTTTGTACGTATTCTGGAAAATAAATCCATTTAAAATGATGAACCCAATTTTTTTTCTTTTCAGAACCTAAAAATAAATGAATCACTTCTTCCGGTTCCAAACCGTCCACGGAAGGATCTTTTTCCGGAATAGAAGTAAGAACTGGTTCGTTATGTTTTTCTTCATAAAAGAAATAGGGCTGATTGCGAGAACGAATAAAAAGCGCAGGCATTTCGTGAATATTTGGATGAAAATAAGCAGTCACAAAATATTTTTTTCCAGGATTCAAATCGAAGCGAGAATTCAAATCGATTTCTTTAGAAAATACCTCGTCCTTATGAAGGATGATTTCTTTGATTTCTTTTCCTTCTAAGGACTGAACCATATTTCTTCGTTTTGATTCTGTTCTTTTTTCTTCATCCCGTTCCGAAATTTGATTTCCGTCCTCGTCCCGAACCACAATTCGATAAGATTCTAAATCTCTTCCAGATGGAAAAATTCGAACTACCTCATCCCCCGTGTTTGTAATAGACATTTTTACCGGAATTCTATCATTTTCTCGGTAGTGGATTTTTTTCAAATCTAAGGTAATGATTCCCTGTTGTTTGAGATAGTTTTCGGATACAGAACCTCTTGCGTCCCGTTTTGGAAATGAAAATAGAATCGAAGGAACCAAGAATAAGATTACAAATAAAACACGGATCATTCTGGTTTATTTTCGGCAAATTTTCCTAAAACCCACGAAAAAATACTCAAAGTGATAAGATCCGAAGTAAAAGCGTGGTAGTTAGATTAGTATGTTTCTTGAGCATAAAACAGATCACGTCTCACCAAAGTTCGCAAATATGATGTGACGATTTCTGCAGAAACTATAACATTTAATGAACGTGATGAGTAAGGAATTCATTTTTCTCAAAAAAGCTGGGATTTGAACCTTGCAGATCGATTCTTAAACGTGGGAACTATCACAAATGACGATTTTACGAACAAATTCTAAAATTGTAGGTACTCATACTTTTAGAAAATTTTTCTCATTTTATTACTTCACACTCATATTTGATTAGAAATTTCTAAAGGATAATGTTATGCTTTTGGAGCTTTTGCGTCTTCTACAATCATTTCCGCAATTCGGATCAATCTTTTAAGAATCATTTCTACTTTATCATAATCTTCGTAACAAGAAACGAGTTTTTCCATAGGAGGTTGAATGAGAGAAATTGCTTTTGAAGAAAGCATCAAAGCTGATACATTGTCTTCGTTTAACAGATTCAAAGATTCTAATTCGTTTAGAAACCGATTGATTTCTTTAATGAGAGCCTCATCTCCTATATCGTTTTTTTCGAAAAAGGATTCAATTTTTAGAATATAATCAGTGAGAACCTGTTTGATCCTCGCCTCGTCGTCGGTCGGTTTTCTTTTTGCAGTCAAAGAATTAATCGTTCCGTATTTCGACATTGCAGTTTCGTAAAAAGAATGCACTTCCTGTCGTTTGGAGTGAATAATTCGAAAAATTTTTATAATCCCGACCAAACGGTTCGGAAGATTTTTTCCTTCGCTCGTTTCCAAGATTGAAGTTCTGGATTCCTCATCATGAGCAGGAAGTACAGACAGACATTCTAAAATACGATCAGTACTAGAACCGGGTGAATAATTCGCCAGTTCATGGATCACCGCTAAGTAATTTTTTGCCTGAGTTTTATCCTTTGCAAAAGTCATTGTGGGGTTGTAGTTACGTTTCTTTTATCTACGATGAGTATTTTTTTAATTGTAGTTTTGGAATTACCAGTCTTTACGATTTTATCCACTACATCCTCTCCAGTTACTAACTGACCAAAAACGGTATGAAGTCCATCTAAATGAGGTGTATCCACTTGATTGATAAAAAATTGGGAACCGTTCGTATTAGGTCCGGCATTTGCCATTGCTAAAGATCCTTTGATTGCTTTATGAGACTTTAAAATTTCATTATATTTATATCCAGTTCTAAAAAGAATTTCTAAAACGGATAATTTTTTAGCGTCTTCAAATGCTTTTCCGATCAATTCTCTTTTAGCTTCTGCCTCTTCCCTATTTTTAATCTGAAGTTCACTGGCAACAACTCTCTGTAATTGATATTGATAATAAGGAGATTCTCCTGCTTTCATTTGATCAAGTCCAAGTGATTTTCCGTTAATTTCATCATCAAAACGATAGCCTGGACCTCCAGTTCCATCTCCGTTTGGGCAACCCCCTTGGATCATAAAATTTTCAATCACTCTATGAAAGGTTAAGCCGTCATAAAAAGGTTTTTTTACTTTTTGTCCGTTTCTAGATAAAAATTCTTTTTCACCCTGAGTTAAATCAATAAAATTCTGAACCGTTTTAGGAGCGTCTTTATCAAATAACTCAAGCACCATCGTTCCTTGAGTAGTCAAAAATATAGCGTAAATCGCAGGCTTTTCCGGCAAAGGAACAACAGCAGTGTCCGGCCTTGGAACCACTACAGAAGAAGCGGTATAAGCTTCTGGTTGATATTTGGTTTGAGTAAACTGATTTCGATTACACGCTAAACAACAAACAAGTGTTAATATTCCAAAAATAATTCTCATAAAAACAATCTTTCTGCTTCCTTCAAAGAATCCAGCGCAATTTTTAACTGCTCCTCCTGTCTTTTTTTAGAAGTTCCTCCATAAGAAATTTTTTTATCTGCAGAAAGAGAAAGAGAAACCGCTTCCTCATACTCCTTTCCTACAAAGTGTTTTGAAATTAAAATTCGATCCGATTCTGGTAAATCGAATAATGTTTTTTTCTGTTTTACACAAACTCCAACAAGAGTCCCTACCAGTTCATGAGCCGTTCGAAAAGGAATTTTCTTCTCGTTTACAAGAAAATCAGCGAGATCCGTCGCGGTCGCAAATCCATTTTTTAAAGAAACTTCCGCTCTTTCAGGAATCCAAATCCAACCTTCGATCATTTCTCGAATACCCTCTAAACTGATCTGAACGGTTTCAATCGAATCAAACAGAGCTAACTTGTCTTCTTGCAAATCTCGGTTGTATGTAGAAGGTAGACCTTTGAGCATTACTAAAAGATGATTTAGATTTCCGATCACCCTTCCCGATTTTCCACGAATGAGTTCAGCAATATCTGGATTTTTTTTCTGAGGCATGATAGAAGAACCGGTCGTAAGAGAATCAGGCAGTTTTAAAATTCCAAATTCTTGAGAAGAATAAAGAATAATATCCTCACAAATCCTTGAAACGTGGATCATCAACTGAGTGCACGCAAATAAGAATTCTAGAATATGATCCCTACTGGAAACCGCGTCCATTGAATTCGGAGATACTTTAGAAAGTCCTAATTCTTTTTTCAGAAATTCTCTGTCAGTAGGATAATTCACACCAGCCATTGCTCCAGAACCCAGAGCCAATTCTTCCGAAGCCTTAAATGCAAAATGAAAAAACTCCTGATCTCTTTCCAAAGCCCAAAACCAAGAAAGAAGATATTGAGACGCACGAATGGGCTGTGCTACTTGTAAATGGGTATAACCAGGTATGATTATATCTAAACTCTGTTTCGCTTTTTGATAAAGAGAAGATCTAAGATTGATAATAGATTTTAGAATTTCTTTTCCTTGATTAAGAATATAAAGTCTTACGTCTTGAGTAACTTGATCGTTTCTGGATCGTGCAGTATGTAATTTTTTTCCGGTTTCACCAATTAGTTCCGTTAGACGAAACTCTATGTGCATATGAACGTCTTCTAATTCTGATTTAAATTCGAATTTTCCTTCTTCAAATTCGGTTTTTATCTGCGCGAGAGCGGTTTCTATTTTAGACAATTCTTCTGAATTTAAAATTCCGATCTGTTTTAACATTCTTGCGTGTGCAATACTTCCTTGAATATCTTCTTTATAAAGTTTATGATCAAAGAATATAGATTGTCCGATCCTTTCTAAAATCGAAGAGGTTTTTTCTTGAAATCTTCCACCCCAAAGTTTTTTTTCTTTTTCAGTCATGATGATCTTTACCAGATTATTTTTAATTACTCTTTCTGATACTCTTCTTCCAAGTTTTGAATCCAGTTTTTCAAAACTTCTAATTCTTCTTCGGTGATTTTTGCAGAAGGATGTAGAAGAATATAGTCAGCAGGAGGCATTTCTCTTTCTTCAAGAACTTCTAAAATAGAATCCCCTTTTGTAGATTTTTCTTTTTTGCTCAAAAGTTCCCATTCCGAAAAATTGAGTTCCGTTTTACCTTCTTCCACGTGGTGATATAAGTAAACGTTGATCGGAAAAATTTTAGAATACCAAGGCCAACGAGTCAGATCAGAATGACAGTCATAACAAGATTGATTCAATATCTTTTTGACTTCATCCGTAGTTTGAATTTCGTTTTGATTTTTTCCTTGAGGAGGACGTAGAGGTAGAAATTGTAAAAGTAAGATCGTTACCGCGGACACAATAGAGAAGAGAAATTTCTTTTTCATATCTTTTTTCTGGATAGTAACCTTTCTTTTCTATTTTTTTTAAATATAAAAAACAGATTGAACTTTGAAAAAAATTTACGAATCTTTCTACTTTAGAAAATAATCTTTCATGTTTGATTTTATTTCCAATCTACCTACAATTACAACACTTTGGGTCGGAGGCGGTGTTTTATTAATTTTCGCTGAATTTTTTATCCCGGGAACGTTTGTAGCTTTTTTAGGAACTTCGGGTATTATTACCGGGATTGTTGTTTATTTTTTTGATATTTCCATCGGTTGGCAACTTGGACTTTGGGTTATTCTTTCCGCGTTATTGATTTATGTAGGAAGTGCTACAATTCGAAAAATTTTTCCGGCTCAAATAGAACATTCCATTCCGAAAAACGATGAGGTAGGAAAACTAGTCCCTGTAGTCAAAGACATTCTTGTAGAAAGAAGAGGTGGAAGAATTCTTTTTCAAGGAGTTGAATGGGACGCCGTTTCTAAAAAATCCAGAATTCCCAAAGGAAACAAAGCTAGAATTTTAAGCCGAGACAATCTTACATTCTTTGTAGAACCTTTGGAACTTCCGGAAGAGTAATTCTAATTTAAAATAAAAAAGGAGATTTTATGTCTGCAGGGTTTATGTTCACGTTATTTTTTATAGCGCTGATTTATCTGATTCGTAAGACGTTTATCGTAGTTCCAGAACAGTATTGTTACGTAGTAGAACGGTTGGGGGTTTTCAAAGGTGCTTTAAAAGCAGGGTTTCATTTTCTTTGGCCAATCATAGAAATTGTGAAATACAGACAAAACCTAAAAGAAATTGCGATCGATATTCCTCCTCAGATGTGTATTACGAAAGATAACGTTTCTATCTCTGTAGACGGAATTCTTTATTTGAAAGTAGTAGATGCGTATAAGGCGTCTTATGCGATCGAAAACTTTATGTTAGCGACTCAACAACTCGCCCAAACCACTCTTCGCTCCGAAATCGGTAAACTCATTTTAGACCAGACCTTTGCAGAAAGAGACGATATTAACTCACACGTTGTGCGTGCTTTAGATGAAGCAACAGATCCTTGGGGAATCAAAGTCACAAGATATGAAATTAAAAACATATCTCCACCAAAAGAAATTCTTCACGAAATGGAAGAACAGGTAAAAGCAGAGCGAGTAAAACGAGCAGAGATTACCATTTCGGAAGGAGAAAAACTTTCTAGGATCAATCGTTCTGTAGGAGAAAGAGAAGAAGCGATTAACATCTCTGAAGGGGAAAAGATGAAAAAGATCAACGAAGCAGAAGGTAAGGCTTTAGAAATCGAACTGATCGCCGCCGCAAAAGCAAAAGGTATTCGTATGATCGCAGAATCAATTTCCAAAGAAGGTGGAGAAGAAGCGGTTAATTTACAAATCACGGAAGACTATTTAACTGGACTTGGAGAAATTTTAAGAACGTCTAAAACTACAATTCTACCTGCGGAACTAGCCAACATAGCGGGGGTATTTGAAGGACTTTCCAAAGTAACGGGAAAGTTACCTGAAATCAAAACACAGAAAGAGAAGGAAGGTCAATAAAATGGAAACGTTTCAAACCACATTTGTAATTATATTCTGGACTTTATTTGGAATTTATTTTACATACAAACTCTATCGTTCCATTCGAATCGTTTCCGCTCAAGATTGTATCGTAGTCGAAAAATTTGGAAAATACAGCAGAACCTTACACGCTGGACTTCATCTTCTTTGGCCATTTATCGAAAAAGATTCGTATCATCATACTTTGAAAGAACAAGCAACGGATGTTCCTCCTCAAACCTGTATTACAAAAGACAACGTAAAAGTAGAAATGGATGGAATTCTTTATTTAAAAGTATTAGATCCTTATAAAGCGAGTTACGGAATCAACGACTATCAGTTTGCAGCCTCTCAACTTGCACAAACTACGATGCGTGCCATCATAGGAACAATGGATTTAGACGTTACGTTCGAAACAAGGGATGCGATCAATAATAAAATTTTAGAAGTATTGGATCAAGCCACAGAACCTTGGGGAATTAAAGTGAATCGTTATGAGATCGTAAACATTACTCCTCCTAAGTCCATCTTAGAAGCGATGGAAAAAGAGAAAAAAGCACAGATTTCCAAGAAAGCGCAAATTTCACTTTCGGAAGGAGATAGAGATGCAAAGATCAATCGGTCTCTAGGTTTTAAAGAAGAAGCGATCAATAAATCTGAAGGAGAAAAACAAAAAAGAATCAATGAAGCAGAAGGGGTTGCCAAAGAAGTAGAATCAATCGCAACTGCAACCGCAAAAGGTATCGAACTCATCTCTCAATCCATTCGTTCTCAAGGAGGAAAGGATGCGGTCAAACTACGAATCGGTCAAAAGTTTATCAAAGAATTTGAAAAAATCTCCGGTAAAAAAGCGGAAGTAGTACTTCCTTTGAACCTAACTAACTTTCGCTCGATTTTAAAATCCGTTTTAGGAAATACAGATCAGAAAAATTAAATCTACAGTAGTTCCTATTTAACTTGAATTCGGCTGAGAATAATTTCCTAAAAGTATGAGTTCCTACACTTTCAAAATTTGTTCGTAAAATCATAGTTTGGTGAGAATTCCCACATTTTAAGAATCAATCTGCAAAATTTAGATTTGAGTCGATTTTTTTTTACGAAAAAATAGAACCGAATTCATAGGGGCTTTTGAGCAATTCAACAATCAATTTAGTTGTTGAACTTATAAAAAATGGTAGTTCCCACAAAATTCCAATTTTTCTAAAAAATGCGGGAACTACCACATAAAACACAGGTTCTTTCTATAGAACACTCTATCCATTTTTCTACAAAAAACAAAATCGAATGTTGGGATTCATACAAAAATTATAATAACAAAGAATACTCAAAAATATAAATCATAGGTTTCTGTGGGAACTACTACATTTATGGTAACAACTAAAAACAGCCATCATGAAGTTGGAGCGATTTTTAAAGCCTTCTACTTTGATCTACAATCTCCGTAATTTGAATCCCATAAAAGTCATCCATTGCAACCAGTTTCCCTCTTCCTACCAAACGACCATTCGCAAGAATATCTAAATCCTCTCCCACGTTTTTATCTAATTCTACGACAACACCTTCGTTCAAACCGTTGACGTCTTTGATAAACATATTTGTCCTACCTAACTCCACAGTAAGAGCCAGATTTACATCCATGAGTAAATTTAAATTTGTGGATTGAGACGGAGAAGACTGACGAGAGGTCTGCCTAGGTGCTGCGGGCGCAGGAGTCGGAGAAGGTCCCAAGGCGGCAGAAATATCTGCAAAAGAAGGAGAATCGGTTCCGGAACTATCCCCTCCACCCCCAGCCGCTTTTCCTCCTTCACTTCCGAGGAGAGAATCTAACTCTCCACTCAGGTTGAAATCGGAACCATCGCCGCCGCCAGTAGGTGCCGCAGCTTCTCCACCGCCACCAGTTAAAAGTGCGTCTATATCCTCTTGCGAGAGTGACCCTTCTCCCATTTTTTTTTCTCCTTCACAAAACCGATAGTAAATAAATCGACAGAATCATAGATTCCTACAAGAGTATTTTCAGATTGAAACGAGGTACTTTCCATTTTGAGTTCCCCCTCCACTCCTAAAGAAACAACCCTTTCCGAAGTAGATTTTACAAAAACAAAAAGTTTTCTGCATGGAGAATTGAGTACACTCGGTTTTTCCAACGTAGACCTTCCAACAATTACTTCGGAAAAAAAAGATCTTAAGATTGAATTTACTGTCACTTCCATCTCTAAAGCGGCTCTACTAGATTGTTTTCAGATTCTTAAAAATCATATTGAAAATTTAAGAATCCATACCTTCGAACCCGGCTATTATTGTATTCAAGCATTGAATGAAAACCTGTTCGAAACAAAAAACCTTTTGGACACGATTCGATTTCGATTCTATTCCGGAAGAACTAAAAATCGAGTCGAAATCACCAAAAAAGGAGATTTTACAAGAGAAGAATTATTTGCCATACTTGGTCTTTTTCAATTCTTAAAATCGGAAAAGAGTATTGAAACCGCAAAACCGGAAGATCTTTTAGCTTCTCTGGGAGTAGAAGTCTTTCATCCAACAAACACGGAAAAAAACGGAAAATCCATTTCATTTGATCAAATAGCAGGATATGAAGGGGTCAAACAGCAAATCCTGGAATCGATTATTCTTCCTTTAAAAAACCCGGAAATTCTCACCGAACTTTCTAAACTGACTCGAAAATTTCCAAGCGATACAAGACCCAGGGCCGTTCTTTTTGAAGGAGATCCAGGCGTCGGAAAAACTACAATGGCTCGGGTTGTTTCTTGTATGACCGGACTTCCTCTCATTTACGTTCCAGTAGAATCAATTATGAGTAAATACTACGGGGAAAGCGCCCAAAACATGGCTTATGTATTCGATGCAGCCGCTCTTTTTCCGAGTTGTCTTATTTTTTTGGATGAAATTGATTCTCTGGCAGGAAACAGAGAGGAAGGTATGTTCGAGGCTACTAGAAAAATTCTTTCGGTTCTTTTACGTAAGATAGACGGTTTTACTAGCCAAAGAAATTCAATCACAATTGGAGCTACAAACCGAAAACAGGATTTAGACCACGCACTTCTTTCCCGATTTGATCGAACCATTTATTTTCCTTTACCCGATTTAGAAGAAAGGTCCCAAATTTTAGAAACTTACGCGGTCCATCTCTCTAAAACTGAAAGGAGGCGGATCTCTGAAGGTTTAATCGGACATTCCGGAAGAACGATTCGGGATTTTTGCGATTTAATAGAAAGAAAATGGGCTTCTTATTTAATCGAAAAAGGATTGAAACCCGTCCCGCCACCCTATGAGCTGTATCTGGAAAATACCTCCAAATCCGAGAAATAATCTTGGATTTTTGAATAAAAAATAATGTGTTCATTCAATCTGGAGTCTATTATTCCGATAATACACATAGGATTTTATAACCTCCGTGTTATAGGATTCAAATATCCGCTTACTAAGGACAAGGGGAAATGAAACTTCAAAAGCTATTTTTAGCAGTTTTAATCGCAATTTCGACCGCGGTATTTTCTCAGCAAAATTCCGGATCCGATCAAAAATCACAGCCTTCCAGCGCTCAATTAGGCCAGTCCATTTTGGAAACTGAGAAAAAACTAGACGAAAAAATTTTCGAACTGAATCAAAGACTAACACGTCATACGGTTCTTATGAAAATGAAAGTCAGAGTTCTTCCTTTTAGAACGGTTCTGTTTAAAGGAAAGGCAAATAACGACGAATGTACACCTGCAATCAACCAGGAAGACCCGGCAAATAATTGCATTCGTGTCGAAGTTTACGACTTTATTCGAGACGAAGAAAGAGGTTTGAACAAAAACGTTCAAGGGGCTCTTGCGAAATATATGGAGATCTACTTTGAAGGTCAAAATAGTAACGATCCAGAACCGAGAACAGAACCTCCTAGAAACATCAATAAACTGAAATCTAAGATCTACAAAAACAACATGGTATTAGAAGATAAAATCATATCCGAAGTGATGGATAGAGGACCAAACACTCAACCATCTCACAACGATAAGGTGGAAGTTTTCTTTCAAAAAGACAATTACCCAGAGTATGGTCGCCCTGAAACCCCAGCTGAAAAAGGTGTGGGTAAATACATTCTCGCAGGTGTAGAAAATACAAAAACCAATCCGATCCGGAACTCTTTCAAAAAAGAATTTTATATTAAACATCTGGATCAGTTTGACAGACTCTTTACCAAAATTTTCGATTATAACGATCAGTTAGGAAACGAAAACTACAAAGAGAACGTGGACGCCTTAAAGGATTCCCTCCGCTATTAAAAAGTGCGAACCATTCTCCCTTGTCCCCGATGCCGGACGGAACTCAGAATCCCAATCGATTTGGGAAAACTGACCGTTCGGTGTCCGCGGTGTTATGAATCATTTTTATTCGACCCAGAAATAACTCGTTTACAGGGTTTTGAAAAAAATTCTAAAGAAGACAATCCATATCTCAAAAGTTCCATTCGTTTATTTTGGGAAAATTTAAAACAAACACTTTTGAATTTCAAATCTAAATTCAAAAATTCGCATCTACTTTATCAAACCCCAGGTAAAAAACTTGCTAGAAATTTTTTATTATTACTTTTAGCGATTGGAATCGTTCGCACTTGTTTTTTTTCTCCGTTTGAGAATTTGCAAAATTCAAATCCGTTTCCAGATCCTTCGGAAACTCAACCTCAAGAAATTCAACCGGAAGAACAACAACCTATTCCCAAGTTTGAAATTTAATACGATTTTTCCTTTTGAATCTACTCATATGTAAAAAAGAATGGAGAATTGAAAAATCAGATCTATTTTCTATCCAGGATCCTAAAAAAATAAATCATATATGCAATATTTTGAATAAACGAGAAGGAGATCGTTTAAAAGCGGGACTGATAGATACAGATATAGGACAATTCTTTCTTGAAAAAATTACTAAGAATCAAATTGTAGGAACCTATAAAAAAATTTTAGTTCCACGCCCCCGCTTTCCGGAAGTCCATATTCTAATGGCAATCAACCGACCTCCTACAGTTCGAAAAATTCTTCAGTTAGCAGGAACTTGGGGAATTACCTCGATTCATTTTTTTATCAGTAAGAATTCTAGAAAAGATTATTTAACCTCTCCCATTTGGAATCAAAATGAAATCGAATCTGAACTTTTAGAAGGTATGGAACAAGGAAAAAATATATTTCTTCCTAAAGTTTGTTTCGACTTTCAAAATCAAATCGAAAATATTCTTACAAAAAAACTAAAAATGTTAGATTTTACATTTCGTTTTATTTTAGATCGAAAAGGTTTTACTTTTACTGAGATATTTGAAGAAAAAAAATTAGATTCAAATTTTAGAATATATTCTAAAACACCTCGTATTTTAGCCGCGATCGGTCCGGAAAGTGGTTTTATTCCAACCGAAATTAATTTTTGGAAACGTTTCAATTTTAAAAAACTAAATCTTTCCGATCGAGTTCTTCGTACCGAAACCGCTTTTGCGTTTTTACTCGCAAGACTTGAAGAGAAAACACTTTTTTAAAAAGATAAACCGCCGGAAAATAATATCTTCTGTTCGTCTTGGGCTTCATATTGACTGGAAGTCGTATCATAAACCCATTTACGTATATTCTGAAGCCTTACTGTTATAAGCCCTAAATTGATCGCCAATTCCAAGGCTCCTTGAGATCGATCATCTAATTTAAAAGCTTCTTTATTTTGATCAAAAGCTTTTTTCATATAATACCCATTAATGAGAAACATACTTCCAAACGGAATATAAACTCCTAAAAACACTCTAGAATTATTTGGTCCGGAATAATTTTCGTAATTTGATTCAATCGCAAATCTATAAAAGTTGAATAATACAGTTGTAAAATGTCCTTTTACCTTAGGCCCATCTGGATCGGCTAATTTTGCAGCTTCTAACTTGGTCTGCGGAATGTGGCTTTGTAAATTACTCTGAAACCTTTCCAGTTCGTAAAAACTATCAAAATACATAGGAATATACGTTGAAGTCATATTTCTATATTCAGGTTTTATTTGTACATAAATGTCTTTTCCACCCAATCGAAGAATCGCTCCGTAATGTGTACCTTTTGCATTTTCTATCTGTTTGATTTTATTTACGTCATAATAGGGAGTCAGTTCTATGTATTTCGCGCTGAGTAATTTGTATTCGAAATCGAAACCAGTAATCGCAAGTCTTTCCGTGGACTTAACAAGTGGATTATCATTTTCATCCACTCTCAATTTTCCGGTTGTATCAAACTTAAGTTCCGAAGGAGCTTTGGTATCAAATGCGGTTGTATAACCAATTGCAAACCGGTTGACCCAATTATCTTGATTGAATATTTCTTTTAAATTTTGAGGTTTTTCCGGTTTTTTATCAGCAGGAATCATTTCTTCTTTTTTTTGCTGCGTCTTTTGATCCTCAATCAAAGCACGATAAGATTCTTTTTCTTCTGCCCCTACTTCTTCATAAACTTTTCTTCTTCCAGCTTCGTCGGCTACGTTTCCTTGTGCAATTGTCATCATCGTCAAAAATTTGGACCGACCGGTAACAATATCAAAAAGTTTATATCCAACAGCAAAGGGTCTGATATAAACCCTTGCCGAGCTGACTTCTCTCGTATAGATTGAATTGGAAAATACCTGCACCCCTCCAAAGTCGCTATTCATATCAGCTTGAAGACCTACGTTATACACATCCAAACGCTGGTTGTTTACGTACCGGTTCACGATTGTTCCGTGACCTATATAACCATCGAACATCTTACCTAAATATGCAGAATATGTAATTTCTCCGGGAGTATATTTTCCATACTGACCAAACCAAATATTGTTGATCAATCTAAGATAATCGCTTTTGTCATTGTAATCGAAAGACCTAAGTTTTCCGATCTTAGAATTTTCTTGTTTTGGTTCTGTATCGTAGATCAAAAAATTTAAAGGTAAAGTTAGAGAGGCTCCGAAATCGCCTCCGAAGTTTAAATTGATGGTAGGCGCTACATAGAGATAATAATCTTTCTGGTATTTATTGATCCCAAGGTCATAAGTAAACGGTTCGGTGGGATGCATATACTGTCTACCTGGTGGAATCCAGAGTTGCGCTTGAATCCCAGTTTGGATTCCAAAGAAAAAAAATAAAAATACGAAAAGATATTTAGAACGTTTGGTCATGTCGATTGATTTAAACCGAAAATTCCTTAGAAACTCCCGCTACACTCTCCTTATAAATAAGTCTTACTTAATTTTCGGAAAGAAACAAAAGTTAATCCTAAAAATTCAACCCGTTTCAACCTCATTAAAGCGACTTTATGGTCTTAGGTGTTAAATAGAATCAAAAACGACTAGAATTGCAAAGGAAATTTTTTTCAATCTTATTCGCACAAACAGAATTCAATTTCAATATAACGGATTTTAGTTTGACTTCTGTGTAAAAATTCTCAAAATACGAAAAAGGAGAATGAATATCTAAATGCCTAGAAATTATAAACCAGAGACAATTGCGCTCCACGGAGGTCAATCTCCAGACCCTTCCACTTTATCTAGGGCAGTTCCAATTTATCAAACTACATCCTATGTGTTTAAGAACACTGAACACGCAGCTAAACTTTTCGGCTTACAAGAATTCGGAAACATCTATACAAGAATTATGAATCCCACCACGGACGTTCTGGAACAAAGAATCGCCGCCTTAGAAGGTGGAGTAGCCGCACTTGCTACTGCTTCCGGTCAAGCGGCAGAAACTCTCGCACTACTGAATATAGTAGAAACTGGTCAAGAAATTGTTGCCTCGTCTTCCCTCTACGGTGGAACTTATAACCTTCTTCATTATACGTTTCCTAAATTAGGGATTAAGGTTCATTTTGTAGATCCTTCCGATCCTGAAAATTTTCGCAAAGCGGTCAACGATAAAACCAGAGCGTTTTATGCAGAAACATTAGGAAATCCTAAATTAGATACTTTGAATTTAGAAGCGATCGCAAAAGTCGCACACGATTCGGAAGTTCCTTTGGTAATAGACAATACCTTACCTTCTCCCTATTTAGTCAATCCGATCGAACACGGTGCAGATATTGTAGTTCATTCTCTAACTAAATTTTTAGGAGGACATGGAACTTCAATCGGAGGTATTATAGTAGATTCCGGTAAGTTCAATTGGGGGAATGGAAAATTTAAAAACTTTACAGAACCGGACCCTAGTTATCACGGTTTAAAGTTCTGGGAAGTTTTTGGTAAATTCGAACCGTTCGGTGGAGTGAATATCGCCTACATCATCAAAGCAAAAGTACAAGGACTTCGTGATACAGGTGCTTCTATTTCTCCTTTTAACGCCTGGCAAATTTTACAAGGTGTGGAAACTCTTCCTCTGAGAATGCGCAAACATTCTGAAAATGCTCTTGCAGTCGCGGAATATCTGATCAAACATCCTAAAGTATCCTGGGTAAACTACCCAGGTTTAAAAACGGATAAGAACTTCTCTCTTGCAAAAAAATACCATAAAAAAGATCTTTATGGTGCCATTTTAGGTTTTGGGATTAAAGGTGGAGTTGTAGAAGCTAAGAAATTTATAGACGGACTAGAATTATTTTCTCTTTTAGCAAACGTAGGAGATGCAAAATCTTTGGCGATCCATCCAGCGTCTACGACTCACCAGCAGTTGAATCCAGAAGAACAACTTTCAGCCGGAGTTACTCCGGACTTCGTTCGTCTTTCAGTCGGTTTAGAAAATATAGAAGACATTCTATTCGATCTAGAGGAAGCTCTAAAGAAAATTTGATAGAAAAGAAATTCTTATTTTTTGTATTCCAAAGTGTCTCTTTTATCCATCTATAAAAAGTAAATGTTTAACAATAAAACAATAACTTAAATGGAGTTTAATCTCAAATTGATCGTACAAAAGTTTTAATCTACTCAAATGAAATTTAATCTGTGGCAACTCATACATTTACTATATGTTGCAAAACCAGTTTCTTTTGAAATTTTAACTTAATTTTTTTTAGAAAAAGGTAATTATCAAATTTTATGAATGAAACTGGATCCATCGGAATCATTGAAACAAAATACGCAGAGTTCAAAGAACTTACTTTGAACAATGGTTCTACCTTGTCTCCAGTTGTAATTGCTTACGAAACTTATGGTACTCTTTCTGCTTCTAAAAACAATGCGATCTTAATCTGTCATGCTTTGTCTGGAGATGCTCACGCTGCAGGTTATCACTCCAAGTTGGATAAAAAACCGGGTTGGTGGGACGATTATATTGGGCCCGGAAAATCCTTCGATACGAATCAATATTTTATCATCTGTTCCAACGTAATCGGAGGTTGTAAAGGTTCTTCCGGTCCTCTTTCCATTCATCCAGAAACTGGTACTCCTTACGGTTCTCGTTTTCCTTTTGTTTCCATTCAAGATATGGTGAAAGCACAAAAACTTTTAGTTGAATCTTTAGGAATTGAAAAACTCTTCTGTGTCGCTGGCGGTTCTATGGGCGGAATGCAAGCCTTAGAATGGAGCATTGCTTATCCCAACTCTCTTTCCAATTGTATTGTAATGGCCTCCACAGCGGAACATTCGGCTATGCAAATCGCTTTCAACGAAGTAGGAAGACAAGCGATCTTATCCGATCCAAATTGGAAGAACGGTCTTTATGATGAAAATTCACCTCGCAAAGGTTTGGCTCTTGCCAGAATGGTAGGACATATCACTTATCTTTCGGACGATAAGATGAGAGAAAAATTTGGTAGAAACCCTCCTAGAGGAAACATACTTTCCACTGACTTTGCAGTTGGAAGTTATCTCATCTATCAAGGGGAAAGTTTTGTGGATCGTTTTGACGCAAATTCTTATATCTACGTTACAAAAGCTTTAGATCATTACAGCCTTGGAAAAGGGAAAGAATTGACCGCCGCTCTTTCTACGGCAACTTGCAGATTTTTAGTAGTGTCTTATAGTTCCGATTGGTTATACCCTCCTGCACAATCTAGAGAAATTGTAAAATCTCTAGAAGCCGCCGACAAACGAGTGTTCTACGTAGAACTTCAATCTGGAGAAGGCCATGATTCTTTTCTTTTAAAAAACTCAAAACAAATCGAAATTCTAAAAGGATTTTTGGAAAATCCTAACTAGCTACATGACTCCTTTAGAAAAAAAAACATCCATCGATCTGGCTTTAAAAGAAAGACCAGACTTTGCTTACATTCTTAATTTGATTCCTTCTGGTTCCAGAGTTTTGGATCTAGGATGTGGAAACGGAACGTTACTCTACCTTTTAAAGGAAAAAGGAATCCGTGGTCAGGGAATTGAAAAAGACGAAGATTGTATCGTAGAATGTATCCAACGAGGAGTCTACGTTCATCACGGAGATATTGACGAAGGCCTGGAACATCATCAAGACAAACGTTTTGATTACGTGATTCTAAATCAAACGATCCAAGAAACTAGAAATCCAGGAGAAATTTTAAAAGAATCATTGCGGATCGGTAAAAAAGTAATCGTAGCGTTTCCAAACTTCGGTCATTGGAAAGTTCGTTGGAAAATTTTGACCACGGGTAAAACCCCCGTAACAGATTTACTTCCCTATCGCTGGTTTAATACTCCAAACCTTCATTTTCTTTCGGTTTTAGATTTTATAGAATTTTGTGAAATTCAAAAATTTAAGATCGAAGACAGTGCTTACTTCAGAGACTTATCCCAGGTTCGTTTTCGCCCCAATTTCTTTTCTAAACTTGCGCTTTTTGTAATATCCTAATTTTCTAATCAATGTGAGTTCGGTATAACAATTGCGAAAGCGATTATTATGCTGCGATCCATAGTGAGCAGCATTGAGTTTGAAAAATTCCGAAGGAATTGGAGCGAAAACGAACAACTCAGCGTCTCGCTTCTATGGTCGCTCGACGGGTCGCGAGCCAGTCCACTATGAAATTTGCGAGCTGCGACGACGACCCGTAGAGAGTCGTTGCATTGAGTTTATTATTCGCCCCAATTTTCTTACGTCGAACTCACGTTAATAAAGAGAACGTTTTAGTCCAATTTCTATCAGATCGGAAAAAACTTCTTCCATAGAAATTCCAGCCGCTTTGGCCTGTTGAGGAATTAAGCTCGTCTCTGTCATTCCGGGTAACGTGTTTGTTTCTAAAATATGAGGTTCTCCATTTACGATGATAAAATCGGTTCTGGAATATCCGCGACATCCTAATGATTCATGTGCGACTACCGCAAGTTTTTGAACCAGTTTCATTTCTTGTTCTGAAATTCTGGCAGGTGTGATTTCGTGAGAACCTCCCTGTTTGTATTTAGATTCGAAATCAAAAAATTCCCCCCCTGGAACAATTTCGGTTGCGGGTAACGCGATCCTTTTAAATTTTCCGTCTCTGTATCTTTCTAAAACTCCGCAAGAAACTTCGATCCCAGCCAAAAAAGACTGACTCATCAACTTAGATTCGGATTTAAACAAAATCGAAAGTTGTTCTTTCAACTGTTCCACGTTTGTAATTTTATGCGTAGAAACACTGGAACCACCTTCTACCGGTTTTAAAAATTGTGGAAAACCTAGGGTTTCCAGTTTTGTAATCGCTGCATCGATAGAATTCAAATATTCCAATTTATCAATTTCAAAAAAAGGTGCAACCTTCTGACCGGATTGTAAAAATATCTGATTGGCTCTAGTTTTATCCATTGCAATCGCAGAAGCAAGGACTCCGGAACCTGTGTAAGGAATTCCTAAAGTTTCTAAAAATCCTTGAATTGTTCCGTCTTCGCCCTGACCTCCGTGAAGACCTAAAAAAACGATATCCGCATCCAAAGATAAAATCGGATTCGTTCTGGACACTCCGTATCTTTTTTGAAATTCTTCCTGAAATAAATCTGGAGAATTGGCCGCCTCAAACGGAATTGACATCCGATACTCTAAAGGAACGATCCAACCTCCGTCCTTCGTTAAAAGAATGGGTTTGACCGAATGTCCCATTGTATTCAGTGTCTTACAAATAAAACATCCGGTTCGAATCGAAATACTGTGCTCCCCAGAACTTCCACCAAAAAAGACTGCGACTTTTGCCAAAAAAAATTCTCCTCCGATTTTTATATAATCTTTAGAATCTTTTGCATCGTAATTATTCTTTTCTACTCTGAAAACATATTTTCGGAATATCCTTCTAAACCAGTGGGAGAATTTAAATCGGAGTATGATCAATTCTGGTTTTTATATCAAAAGGAAATCAGAGCCGGAGAATCAGAAATGATCTTTCGTCCGTTTTACTCCAGTTATAGAGAAGAAAAGTCAGCGTATCGATTTCAAACAGTTCTTTATCCGATCTATTATAGCGAAGAAACAAAATACTGGAAGGTCTGGACTTTCCTATTTTTTTTTACTGGAACTTCTGCGTTACACGAAGACGTAGGAGAAGACTCAGACATCTTAACTCCTCTTTTGTTTTGGGGTTGGGGAGATACTGCGAGAGAAAAATACTTCGGCTTTTTTCCTTTTGCCGGAAAACTAAGAAATAAAATCGGTTATTCCGAACTGAGTTTTTTTCTTTTTCCTATTTATACAAATTGGAAATACAAAGACTACGAGGCGACATCGATTCTCTGGCCTTTTTTTTTATATGCTTCTTCCGAAACCAGAGAAGAATTTAGAATTTTTCCTTTGTACTCTAAAAAAGTTCATCGAGGTAAATACGAACGTTATTCTATCTTGTGGCCTTTTTTTCAGTGGGGAAGTACATTTCAAGACAAAAGAGAACCTGTACATTACAAACTTTTCTTTCCATTTTTTGGATTCAAAGATTCGGAAACTGGAAACATGAAATCCAGAGGATTTTTGATCCTTCCACTTTTAGGTTCTTTATTCGGTTACGGTTACGACAAACGGACTGGGGAAAAAGACTATAACGCGTTATTCTTCTTGTTTCAATACGGAACCAATCAGGACGAAGACTATCATAAACTTATATTATTTCCCTTTTATGGACATTATAGATTTGCGTCTAAACAAACCACATTTATCACCCCTCTTTACTTTCATTTACAGACGGACACGTATCATATACAATCGGACGATACATTTCTAATTCCATTTTATTTCTACTCTAAAAGAAAATATGTTCAATGGGATCGTGACGAAAGTTATCTGAAACTCTGGCCAATTTTTAAATATCAAAAAGACAGAGAAGGAAATTTAGTTTGGAATGTACTATCCTTATTTCCAGTCAAATCCGAGGTAGTAGATAGAATCTGGGACCCTCTTTGGTCCGTAGTTGAATATCAAAAACTTTCTAACGGAGAAAAAAGATTTTCTATTTTGATGAGAACTTATACACAAAGATGGACTGCAACAGAGTTTCACGCTAGCATTCCTTTTGTTTTGGAGCTTTCGATCACTCCCGAAAAAACTTCCTGGAAATTCCTTTACGGCCTTATTGGTTATGAAAGAATCGAAACCAAGCGGAATCTTCAACTACTCTGGTTTATCAAAATATGACAGGGCCCATCAAAGAAAAACTTACAAAATTTTTCTATGCAAGCGGTTTTACGATCCTTTTAGTATATGAAAGTATTCTTAACCTTCCTTACAGTTTTTTTAAAAGAAGAGAAATTTTAGATCAGATGTACATCACTGGAGTCGGAAGTATTTCTGTGGTTTCGATAGTCGCCGTTTTTACTGGAATGATCATGTCGCTTAATACCGGACTAGGGCTCAAAGACTTTGGTGCAGAAGGACAGATTGGTCTTTTGATGACAATCACTCTTACCAGAGAAATGTCTCCATTTATGACCGCTTTGATCCTCGCTGCTTCAATCGGTTCCGCCATGGCTGCTGAAATTGGGACGATGAAAGTTTCCGAGGAAGTGGACGCTCTTGAAGTGATGTCCATTGATCCGGTACGTTATTTGATCTTTCCTAGGATCTTAGGATTTTCGGTCATGGTACCGGTGTTATGCGTTTATTCTACCGCGCTTGGAATTTTAGGAGGGGCGATCGTAGGTTATTTCCAACTTGGAATCGACTACTTTACTTATTTTAGAGACGTGTTTGATCGAATCGCTTCTATCCCAGGTTTAAAAGATTTATATGTAGGAATTCTAAAGGGTTTTATCTTTGGAGTCATTGTATCCGCAATTTCCTGTTCACACGGACTTAGAACATCCGGTGGAGCAATCGGAGTCGGTCGAGCCACAAGAGAATCGGTGGTCGCTTCATTTTTAATGGTGATCTTTACTGGTTATATGATCACTGCATTATTTTATAGAGATTGAAACCATGGAACCGTTTGCAATCGAACTTAAAAACGTACATAAAACTTTCGGCAAAAGAAAGATCCTAGCAGGAATGGATCTTCACGTAAAAAAAGGAGAAACCTTAGTGATCCTGGGTCCTTCTGGAACAGGTAAGTCTGTCACTCTCAAACATATCACTGGACTTTTAGAACCGGACGCGGGGGATTGTTTTATCTTCGGAGAAAGTATTTCTAGAGTAGATTCCAAAGTTAAAAAGAGACTACGTGCGAGAATGGGAGTTTTATTTCAGTCAGGAGCGCTGATCAATTGGTTAACCGTCTTTGATAACGTAGCCCTTCCTTTAAGAGAACATAAATTGGCTTCGGAAGAAAAAATCCAAAAAATCGTAATGGAAAAATTAAAATTAGTGGATATGGTGATTGCAAAAGATAATTTTCCGAACGATATATCCGGTGGTATGAAAAAAAGAGCAGGAATCGCAAGGGCGATTACTACCAATCCGGAAATTATTCTCTATGACGAACCTACTTCCGGTTTGGACCCTGTGATGTCTAACGTGATCAACGAACTAGTATTAAAAATTCAAAAAGAGACCGGGGCCGCACAAGTTGTAGTTACACACGACATGTCTAGCGCTTACATGATTGCAGATAGAATCAGTTTTGTCTACAAAGGGCAAATCGTATTTACCGGAACTCCCGAAGAAATTCAAAATTCAAACAATGAACTGATCCAACAATTTATTCACGGAAAAACTACAGGGCCTATGATTTTGGAAACCAAATCGTAAAACTGTTTTCTATATAAGGAGAATTGAATATGAATTCGTTACGTTATCTACTTGTAGGAATCATTTTCACCGCTGCGATTACCGTAGTCGGTTATTTTACGATTATTACGGAAGGTGGCCCCATTAAAAAAAAGGGAGAGTTTATGAAGGCCACCTTTAGAAACGCGGAAGGAATCAAAGTAGGAAATAAAGTAACCGTTCAAGGAGTACCTTTCGGTTACGTTTCTGCAATCAGACTGATTCAAATTGATGAAAGTGGAATCGAGGTTCAATCAGGAGAAATTGGAATTGGAACCAGAGTAGAAATTACGATGTTATTAAGAGAAAAAATCAATCTCTATGACAACTATGACATTATCATTAAAAATGAAAGCCTCTTGACCGGACGTGTGATCGCAATTGATCCGGGCACTACAGATCTGGAACCAAAACAACTCAAAACTAGAACAACTCCAGTTACTATGATAGATTATAAAACGACTGGTTCACTCAAAGGCCGAGTATTACAAGATCCTTTAGTAAGTTTATCAGAATTGATTTCTGAAAACAGAGGCGACATTCGAAAAACCTTTTCTAATATCGCAGATATTACCACAAAAATTAATACAGGAGACGGAAGTTTGGGGAGATTGATTAACAACGACGACGTTCATAAAAATGTAAACACGGTTTTGACAGATGCACAAATTGTCCTAAGGGAACTTAGAGAAGGCCTAGAAGATACAAGAGAACAAACCCCGGTTACAAGCTTTATTCGAGCAGCGTTAAGCGCTTTTTAATATGATAAGATTTGTCCCAAGACTGGAACAGATTTTGCAACTTGATTTTTCTGACAAATTGAATAAAGTTTTAAACACACTGTAAATTATTTTAATTCTATATTATGATTAATAAATATACAATATCGATTATAGGAACCGGAATTATGGGGCGAGGAATGGCGGCAAATCTTTCAAAGGCCGGGCATAACCTCAGGCTCTACACAAGAAATGTTTCTAAAATACAAGATTTAAAAAAAGATAATGTGCAAATTTTCGATTCTCCCGTAGAAGCTTCTAAAAATTCCGATTTAGTAGTTCTTTGTTTGACCGAAGATCAAATCGTAGAAAAGGAAACAATTTCTTCAGGACTTTTAGATCTAAAACCTCCCGTCTTAATCGACTGCGGAACCACCTCAATTTCTTTGACCTTGAAACTTTCTGAGTTATGTTCGGTAAAAAAAATTCGTTTTTACGATTCTCCTATGACCGGCTCTAAAAACGCAGCAAAAGACGGACAGATTCTTTTTATGATAGGAGCCAAACAAGAAGATATAAAAGACATTCAATTTTTCTTTAAAATTTGCGGTAAAGATGTAGTCTACTGTAATCAAATAGGCGGAGGTCAAAAGGCAAAACTTGCACTTAACATGATTCAGGCGGGAATTTTTCAAGTTTATATGGAAGGTTTTGAACTTGCAAAAAATTCGGGATTGGATCCTTCGATACTGAAAGATATTCTTCTTCAATCCGCTGCTAAATCGGGAATTGCAGAATTCAAATTTCCTTATGTATTTTCAGGAAACTACGAAACTCATTTTTCTTTAAAGAACATGAGAAAGGACGTTTATCACGCAATGGAACTTGCCAGAGAAAATAAAACAAACCTTTCTCTTTGTCAAAATCTCACAAACATCTACGACTTAGGAGTGAACGCAGGTTATGCGGAAAATGATTTTTGCAGCTTAAACGAAGTTACAGCGAAGATCCGTCCTCCCAAATCAGAGAATCTGTAATTGCCTTTCCTTCCTGATTCACTTTTAAACGTATATGTACTTTTTCTTTTCTAAGTCGTTTTTCGTATTCTAAAGCTTTTTTTTCGTTCACATAATAACGTCCGTTTTCAATCTCAAAACGTCCATATTTACAGGTTCCACGTAAATATACTTTACAGATGCTCTTATCCTCTAAAGTTTCTTCATTACAATCTTCTACAACAAGTCCTTCGTTTTCATAAATCCTACCCAAATGAGGATAACAAATACAACTCTTTCCGTCTGTATTCGATTGATTCAATATCTCATTTTTTTGTCTTTTACAAACACCATCTTCGCCAGTTTGAAACCCAATATTATATTGAAGATAGTGCCCCGAAAGTAGATCTCTTGGATCATAACCAGCGATTGGTAGAATTAGTTCCTTTCCTCTAGTTTTAGTAAATTCTAAAGTTATAATCTCCGAAGCGAAAAACAAAACTGGAAGCAACAAGGCAACAGGAAGAGCTAGTTTTAAAATTTTCATTCCCCTCCTCCTAATAAAATTCTTATCTTAGATCTGTATTTTAAATATCCGATCGTAAATATTATAATTAGTAATCCAGAAATGATCAGTCCAAATCCAGTATAGGTGAGGCTTCCAAATAAATCAAAATAAAAGAATAGAAATCGAATTCCTATGATTGCTAAAGAAAGGTCAAAAATCATTTTATGGTTTCGAAACGCGGACGCAATTGCCAACCAAAATAGAAGGAACAAAAAAGAAGGAAACAATTTGATAGAATAATTCCAAATATGTGTTCCGATTGTCGGCTCTGCTGAATGAATATAACGAAATGGATGTGGGAAACACAGTAAGAAAAATAAAACTAAACCGATTCCTAAAGATTTTTTTTGATTAGAATCAATTTCAGGATTAAAAACTAAAAGATAGAAAATTGGAATTAGAATCAACAATCTACAAATCATAATCAACCACCCAAACTGATAATCTATCTCGTCTTCTATGCCAGAACCATTATACGAGTTGGTAAAATGTGAAAAAAAACTCATTGACCAAGTTCCAACAATCCAAAAAATTACGGCCCAAAAAAATAGAGTATTTTTTCTAGATTCCAAAACAAATTTTTCAGAAACTAACCAAACTCCCGTAAAAATCATTAGAGAATAATAAAAATATTGAATCCAGTAACTCTGGTTTTGTCCAAAATGTTCCGGATGATCCAAAGTGTATTCCTGGATCCATCCAATCATAAAAATTTGAAACCCTAAAATCCAAAGATGCAAAAAGGTTTTAGAATCGGTTGCAATCAAGAACAAACAACTGAGTATACACCAAAGCATCGCCGCTTGATAATACTCTCCTTCTAAGTTGTAAACCTGAGAGATCAGTCCGATCATACCTAAGATTAAAATTGAATAGAGTATTATAAAAACTGTAAGTAGATTTGAATTTTTCCGTTTCCAAAAACCTAGTCCCGCTACAAGAGCAAGAACGGCAAGGCCAAATCCCAATTTAACAAAATCATGAATTTCTTCCCAGTTAGCTGCAATAATAGCAATAACACCAATTCCAATAACGACCGCGCCTAAAATGAGGAACGAATAGTATAGATACGGAGATTTTCGATTTTCTTCGAAATTTAAAATCGCTTCTGATTGTTCAGAACCGATGAGCCCCTTATCTACCCATCTTTTTAGTTTTTGTTCTAATCTCATAGATGGGAAGACTTTAGGGAGAATTTAACTAAATACAAGAAGTTTTTTAATCGGGAGAATCCAAACTCTTACTTTAATCAGTAATTTTTAAAAGAAGTCTTAATCCTTTAAAAAAGCCAGCCCCCAATCCCTTACGTTACCCGCTCCTAGGGTGACTAATTTATCTCCAGGTTTTAGAAAACTTTTCAATGTAAGAACTCCTTGCGAAATCTCCTTAGTAAGAATTTTTGCAGGAACCTTCATAAAATCTGCAATGAGTTTTGCATTAACTCCATCAATAGCGTCTTCTCCTGCAGAATAAATTGGTAAAAGAAACACAATCTCTCCCGAATCTAAACTTTCTGCAAACTCCTTATAAAGATTTTGCGTTCGAGTATATCTGTGTGGTTGAAACAATATGACTGCCCTTCCTTCTTTTTTTAACTCTTCCATAGACTGTATCACCGCCTTGATTTCAGTGGGATGATGACCATAATCGTCGTAGACTTCGATTCCGTTTTTACTTCCTAAATATTCAAGTCTTCTATTTACGCCTGAATATTCTGAAATTTTAGAAACCAATTCAGAAAAAGGAATTCCAGTTTCAAAACAAGCCAAAATCGAAGCCAAAGCATTTTTTAAGTAGTGTTCACCTGGATACTTTAGAGAAAAAGAATATTCTTTTTTTTGAAAATAAAAATATAAAACCCTAGATTGTATTGTATAATATACAATTTGTTCTAGATCAATGTCAGAAAAAACCTCTTTTTTTGTAAAATCAAATATTCCGATTTCGAAAGAATTCTCTTTTAAATCTTGTACAATTGGTTTTTTCGAATTTTGCGACAAAACATCCATAAATTCATCCGGATTTTCAATTTTAGAAAACCCTAATATTCTGGAACGATCTTTGATAAGTTTAATAGAATCCCTAATTCCTATATCGTCTAAATTTAAAATCAATCTCCTGGATGCTCTTTCCATATAACGCGCAAATGCGTTCAACAAGTTTTCTCTAGTTTTATAATAATCTAAATGGTCTTCGTCTACATTAGTAAGGATTCTGATTTCCGCATAATGATTATTAAATGTTCCGTCCGATTCGTCCGATTCAAATATTCCCCATTCACCCTTTCCCCATACTCCACCC
Source organism: Leptospira noguchii serovar Panama str. CZ214 (assembly GCF_000306255.2). GTDB lineage: Bacteria > Spirochaetota > Leptospiria > Leptospirales > Leptospiraceae > Leptospira > Leptospira noguchii. The sequence continues at coordinate 444,083 of NZ_AKWY02000034.1, read as the reverse complement.
TTACCACCTAAAAACGCTACTTCTCCTCCCACCATTACGGATGGAAACATTCCACACTTTTCCAATAAAAACGCCGTCATTGCGGTTGTAGTTGTTTTTCCATGCGAACCCGCAACTGAAATTTGTTTTTTCTCCGACATGATTTTATGAAGTAGTTCCGATCGATGAATCAAAGGAATTCCTTTTTCCCTAAACTTTTTTACCAAAGGGTGGCTATCCAATCGGATAGCGGAAGAATATACCGCTATACTATAATTTTCTATTTCTATAATATCAGATTTATGGAATACGATTGCTCCATTTGAAATCAATTTCTCCACAACTCCGGAATTTTTACCGTCGTACCCACTTACCTCAAAACCCTTGCTCAAAAATAAAAACGCAAGAGAAGACATTCCAGAGCCGCCGATTCCCAAAAAAAACGGTTTTTGAAAGGATTTTGGATCCATCTTCAATCGAGAGAAAAAAAGTATTTAGCCGTGTCCTTGGAAGCGTCCACGTGAGAACATTCAAGAGAACTGATTGACATGTCGTTTAACAAATTGACGTTATTTGCCATTTGATCTAGAACACGAAAGAGATAAGACTCATCCTCGTCTTTTTGATCAATTACGATCGCCGCCCCGTTGAGCTCAAAATATTTTGCGTTTGCCATTTGGTGATCGTCTTTTGCATAAGGATAAGGTATCAAAATCATAGGCAATGCAAATGCGGCACATTCGGAAAGAACTCCAGAGCCGGAACGAGCAATGACAAAGTTTGCCCATTCATAGTGTTCCTTCATGTTATCCGAATAAGAGATAAGTTCCGCGTCCTTTTTAGATTTTTTAGAAACCTCTTCGTAAAGAGCTGAACCGGTCAGTACCCTAAATCGGAATTGAGTGTTGATTTCCTCATGACCCATTAAAGCGATTACAATATTATTGATCTGCCTCGCACCTTGACTTCCTCCCATCACAAGCACGTTAAATTGTTTTTTCTTTTTAGTATCATATTTTTCGAAAAACTTAAGAGACATCTTTGGAATCGTTTTTTTTCGAAGAGGATTTCCCAACACTTGATAATCGCATGGAATTTTAGAATTTTTAGGCGGTAAACTAAACGCCACTTTACTCGCAAATCGAAAGAACAATCGATTTACGTTTCCCGGAATTGTATTCTGCTCACAGAGATAAATTTTTTTTCTAAAAAATATCCCATAAAGAATAGAAGATACCGTAGAATACCCTCCCATTCCTATGATTACATCTATATTCAATTTTTTAAATATAATAAAAGTCTTTATAATTTGAATGGTATACCGAATAGGAAATAGAAAAAAATTACTGGAAAGAGGCGGAAGATTATGCCATAAAACCGGGCAAGGAGCCTGTTCTAAATCCTGATTATTTTTATTACGAACCAAAGAATATAAATATAAATTTTCATATCCAATTTTTTCTTTCAATTCGGTCAATACTTCCGCAAGTGCAACTCCCGGTGAAATATGTCCTCCGGTTCCACCGGCTACGATTACAATTGATCTCATAGACCCAAATTTTCCTTTCGAGTAATATTGACAAGAATTCCGAGAGAAATCAACACGATCAGAATCGAAGATCCTCCGTAACTTACAAACGGCAAACTAATTCCGGTAATCGGAAAAATTCCAGTTACTACAAACATATTGATGATAAACTGGGTTCCTAAAACGATCAAAATCCCCGATCCTAAATAAAATCCAAACGGATCTTGAACTTTTTGGATCAAATAAAAACTTCGGAATAATAAAAGTAGAACCAGAAAAATAAACGTCATAAATCCGATAAAACCAAAATCTTCTACAAACGTAGAAAGCACGAAATCGGTATGACTGTAAGTTAAATATCTATGTGCGTAACCAGATGCCAATTTATTTCCGAACCATCCACCGTCTAAAAATGCTCTAAACGAAGTTACGAGCTGATGACCTTCATCAAAACGATACCGATAGGGATCAAGCCAAACCTCTACCCTTTTCTTTCGATAACCTACACGATCGATCAAAATATAAATCAACGGAAGTGAAACAATCCCTGCAATGAGCAGGTTTCGAAATGGAAATCCGAATAAAAAAATAAAACCCAAAATGACAAATAGAATTTCAAGTGTGGTTCCAAACGCAGGTTCTACAAGAATCAACACAATCACTGTCAAAAGAAGTAAAATGGGGATTAGAAGTTTTTTATAGTCCGGAGTAATTTCTAATTTTAATTTTTGAAAGAGAGAAGCGAGATAAACAAGAACCGCCACCTTAGCCACCTCGGAAGGTTGTAATTGATATGGACCCAAGGCGATCCATCTGTGAAAGTTTCTTCCGTAATAAGTAGAAACGGATTTTCCAATTCCAGGAATAAAAACCAAAACCAAAAGACCTATCGCCAAAACAATTCCGACTAACGCTAGTTTTTCGAGTTTTTGATAAGGAAATAGGGAAAAGAAAAAAAAGAAAACCAATCCTATACAAATCCAAATTGTTTGTTTTTTTAAAAAATATTCAGAATCCTTAAACTCTCTCCAGGCTGTAATACTCGAAGAAGAATACATAACACAGAGCCCAGTAAATAAGAGAATAAAAATTGTCACGACCAAAAGAACGTCTAAGGAATTTTTTCCGGGAAGCCAAAATTCTCTCCACTTTCTTATGATAAAATCGATCATTGAATTTTCAAAGTAGACAAAGATATGATCGCCAAAATGATCGCAATGATCCAAAAACGAATCACTATTTTAGTTTCCTTTAGTCCGCCTAACTCAAAATGATGATGAAGCGGCGCCATTTTAAAAATCCTTTTTCCGGTCAGTTTAAATGAACCTACTTGAAGTATTACCGAAATAGCTTCGCTGACAAAGATCGCTCCTAAGATTAAAAGTAAAATTTCCTTCTTCAAAAGAATTACGATCATTCCAAGTGTCGCTCCTAAAAATAAGGAACCGGTATCACCCATAAACACTTGGGCGGGGTGCGCGTTGAACCATAAAAAACCGAAAAGTGCACCTGTAAGCGCGGAAAGAAATACGGAATATTCGTGTGCACCCGGAAGATAAGGGATGTTCAGATAATTCGCCACAATAGGAGTTCCAGAAAAATATGCAATGATTCCTAAAGTCATTACTGAAACCACAACGGTTCCTGTTGCAAGACCATCAAGTCCGTCCGTCAAATTCACCGCATGAGAAGAACCAATGATTACAAGAATTGAAAAGGGAATTGCAATTACACCTAACGCGATTACGGGTCCCTTGACAAAAGGAAAAAACAAATCCGTAAGCTGAAAAGAAATTTTACCTGTTTGACCGGTCGTTCCAGTATAATAAAAAAATAATATACAAAAAACAAAAGAAATCAAAATCGAAAGGATAAACTTAGTTCTGGCCCTCATTCCACCCTTGATCCTTTTTACTGATTTCATATAATCATCTGCAAAACCCAATGCAGAAAAAGAAAGGGAAAATACGGAGAGTAAAATTACATTCGGATTTTTTAAATTACCCCAGAGTAAAACCGAAATCAAAAGAGAACCTATGATTAAAAGTCCTCCCATCGTAGGTGTTCCTTTTTTAATTTCGTGGGATTTTGGGCCGTCGTCTCGAACGGATTCTCTAAATTTTAATCCGTATAAAAAGTCTATAATCCTATGTCCGAACCAAAACGTGACTAACATAGAAGTCAAACCAGCCATCAAAGCTCTAAAGGTAACATAACTGAAAATCCGAAGTGAATCTAGATGATTGAAATAAAGATCATAGAGATAATAAAACATTTTACCTGTCCTGCTTTTAGAAAAACGGAGTATTCATTTTTTGTATCGGAAAATTTCTAAAAAAGCCCGAATGCTTTTTGAACTTCTTCTACGTCGCTAAAATGACGTTTTTCCTTTCCAATGATCTGGTATTCTTCGTGTCCTTTTCCAGCCACGAGTAAACACCCTCCTTCGGGTAAACAAGAAATCCCTTCCACAATTGCTTTTGCACGGTCTACTTCTCTTAAAAGTGGAGTGAAACCAGTGGAAAATCCGGTTTGAATTTCATCTAAAATCGCCTCCGGTTTTTCCGTTCTAGGATTATCGGAAGTCAAGATCACCTGATCGGAAAGTTGTTCGGCGATTCGAGCCATTTTAGGTCGTTTGGTTCTATCCCGATCTCCTCCACATCCAAATAAAGTAATTAAACGTTTAGGTTGAGAATCCCTTACACTTCGGATTATATTTTCGAGTGCATCCGGAGTATGTGCATAATCCACCACCGCCATCTTAGAACGATCTTTATTATAAACGATCTGAAATCTTCCAGGAATCTGAGGGATTTTTTTCAGAGAGTTAGACATCTTTTCTAAATCCAAACCTATACCAATTCCAGTTAAAAATGCAAGAGCCGTATTTCGAACGTTAAACGAACCAAGCAAATTGGTTGAAATTTTTTGTTTTTGGTTTTCGGACAAATTTAAAACGTAGTAAGTGCCTTGTAAGTTTAAAAAAATGTCACTTACTTTATATTTACCATCAATACCGTCTAACGTATTTATTGGAAGATCCGGAAATCGATTTAGAATTTTCTGATAGAGTTTGCTTCCATTAGACGCAGAGTAATCCAAAACGGCAAAAGGAGATTTAGAAAAATCTAAAATTTCAAAAAGACGAAACTTACTTTCAAAATAATCTTCCATATCTGAATGAAAGTCTAAGTGATCTTGAGTAAGATTTGTAAATACCCCTGCTTTTATAGAAATTCCATTCATTCTTCCTAATTTGAGACCATGAGAACTTGCTTCCATAAAAATGGTAGTGATTCCGTCTTCTTTCATCTCTTTGAGAATTAAGTTGAGAGAAGAAGCGTCCGGTGTAGTATAACCTGTATCTATCACTCTATCTCCAAACTTGACTCCAATTGTTCCGATCAATCCACAACGGATTCCTTGGTCTTTTGTCAATGAAAATAGAATATTCGTCAAAGAAGTTTTACCGTTTGTCCCAGTTACGGCTATAATCTCTAGATCTTTAGAAGGATTTCCTAAAAGAAAAGAAGCGATTTTACCTTGTAGTTGTTCCGGGTCAGTTTCACATTCCAAAAAAACTTTGGAAGAATTTATCACTTCTAAAGAATCATTAAACACGTTAGAATCGGTTCGTAGTAAAATTAGGGAAGCTTTTGTATTGGAAATAAATTCTTTCTTTTTGAAACCAATAGAATCGGCTACGCAGAATATATCGTTTTCATTTGTCTTCCTAGAATCCGATTGGATATATTCAATTTCGATTGAATCCGGATTTTTTTCGGAAGGGTAAGATTTTAATTTAAGTTCTGGGAATTCAAGGAGAAGACTGGTTAACTTCATTTTCATCTTCGTTTTTTTCGGGTGGTAAGTTCAAAGTAATAATTCTATCCCCCACTGTGATAGGAAGATAGTTATATGTTTTTCTGTAAAGAGTTTCGATTCTTTTTGCGGAAGTATAAGTAGCGACTCCAATTTTTAAATCGTCGTTTTTCTTAATCTGTTTAATCTTTTCATTCGTAGCAATTCCTATTTCTCTGTTGAGTCTGGCAACTTGAACGTTTTGCCAAACATAAAGAAAAAATAAACTTAAAAAAAGAATCACCTTTCCTAAGTTCAAAAATAAAGTCCAGAGATCTTTCCAAATGGAATGTTTTAGAAACGACGACATCTATTTTTATTCTTACTCTTCTTCGAAATTTTTATTTCTGTATTTTTTATCGACCGATTTTGTTTTTCTAAGTACTCTCAATTTTGCCGAACGAGAAGCGGGATTCTCATTGATTTCTTCTTCAGAAGGAAGAATCGGTTTTTTAGTAATCAGTTCAAAGTCGTTTTGTTTCGCATAATCTCTAAAAGAATTTTTAACGATTCTATCTTCGAGAGAATGAAACGAAATCACTTGTATTACTCCTCCAAAACGCAAAAGATTCAAAAGAGAACCGAGTCCCTTTTCAATATGAGCCAGCTCCTGATTGACTTCAATCCGAAGCGCTTGAAAAATTCGAGTCGCTGGATGTCTTCCAGGCGGCCAAAATTTTCGGGGAATTATTTTAGAAATCAGATTTGCAAGTTCGGAAGTAGTTGAAATTGAATTTTGTTTTCTAGTTTCTATAATTACTTCTGCGATTTTCTTTGACCATCTCTCCTCTCCATACTTGTAAAATATATTCATCAATCTGTCTTTAGGGTATGTATTTAAAATCTCTTCTGCACTCTGTCCACTATTTGGATTGAGTCTCATATCCAAAGGTTCCGATTCTCGAAAACTAAAACCTCTTCCTGAATGAAAAAGATGAAATGTGGAAATTCCAAGATCCAATAAGATTCCCTGAGGAGTTTGATCAATTCCATAGGAGTTAAGAAGATTTTGATCGATCTCTGAAAAGTTTGTCTGGATCGAAATGATCCTTTCTGAAAAATCAGAAAGTCTTGCAAGAGCTCTCGAAAGCATAATCGGATCTCTGTCACAGAGTAGAATTTTAGATTTCGGAAATTCTTTTAAAAATAAAAAACTATGTCCTCCTTCTCCTGCAGTTCCATCTAAAAATAATACAGGATCTTCTTTTTGAAAATTCTCTTTAAAAATTTGAAGAATCTCTTTTGCTTGAACTGAATAATGAACTGGTTCCAAGTTAGTTCCATTCTTTTCTAAAGTGATGATCCTGCAAGGAGATTCGGATTGATTAAAATTGTAGTTTACGGTCAAATCTGTAGAAATTCTCAAAAATTGAATTTGACCGGTTGTTTTGTGTGAGTTCCCACATTTTAGAATCTACTCAATTTTCTCGTTCTTGAAAGTTAAAAGTATGAGTTCCCACATTTTTAAAGTACTACTCAATTTCTCGTTTTTGAAAGTTAAAAGTATGAGTTCCCACATTTTTAAAGTACTACTCAATTTCTCGTTTTTGAAAGTTAAAAGTATGAGTTCCCACATTTTTAAAGTACTACTCAATTTCTCGTTTTTGAAAGTTAAAAGTATGAGTTCCCACATTTTTAAAGTACTACTCAATTTCTCGTTTTTGAAAGTTAAAAGTATGAGTTCCCACATTTTATCTTTTTCCGTAAATCGAACTTATATGCTAAATTGATTACGAAACCGCATAAGAGTTTTTAAAAATCTATTCAAGTTTTACAAACACTCGCTAATCTTTTGACACAAAAGAAGATTTAAATAATTTAGTGTGTATGGAAGATTCAAATTCTACACAATGGGACGAACCTAGGAAAAATCTTTTTTCTATTCACAAACTGGATTATGCGAGAGGAAAAAGACCAGATGTAGATTGTATTCTTTGCGGAATTTGTAGAAAAGATCCGGAAGTCCCTAATCTTACCGTCGCAGAAGCCGATCTTACGATCGTTTCGGTGAATCTTTATCCTTATAACCCTGGACATCTAATCGTTTTTCCAAAACGTCATATTCTTTCCTACGAAGAACTAACCAAAGAAGAAGCGATAGAAATTCACGAAGGAACTGTAAAAGCGATTTCAATTTTAAAAAAACTTTGGAACGTTCAGGGTTTCAACTTAGGTTATAATCTAGGTAAAAATTCGGGAGGTTCAATTCCTCATATTCATGAACATATTGTACCTAGATTCCCAAATGAAGCTGGATTTTTAGACGTATTAGCAAATTCAAGAATTGTAATTTACGAACCTTATGAAATGCAAAAGGAATGGATCCGAATCTGGAAAGAATTTTCATAGAAACTCTTTGAAAATTTTTTAACCATCAATAAATTGAATTATAGAAAAAATAAAAGCAGGATTCAGTAGTATAATCAGAATCAACATTTTAAATAAAGATAAAGTATTTTTGAAATTGCCTTTAATAGATTTAGGGCTTGTCCCAAAACCTCAAAGAATTTTATACGATAATTCTTTAGAAATTTTTAATAAAATGCAGTAGCTCCACAAACTAGGTTACATTTGGCAATTTGCGAACTTTCAAGCAGTTCTAATTTCGTTAAATTTTCGTTGTAGTTCCCACATTGGACGGTTTTAGAACAAACTCTTAGATGGAAAAAATTTACTCATCAGAGCTGCTGAAAAATTCCATAGTTCAAATAACAAAACTGCTTCAATCAATCGTTTTCATAAAACTGAAGGAGAATTAACTTTTCAACAACTCTATTTCTATAAAATTGAATACCTCAATATTTACTACAAAATTACGTTTAATATGAGTTAGGTGTAATCAATACGAAAGCGAGGTAACTCAGCGGAACTAGCTTCTCGAACTCAATACATCGCTTCTTGAATGCGAGGCATTCGCTCAGATTCCTCTGCAGTGCGCTCGACAGATCGCGTTTATGTATAACAAATTGAAATGTAAAACGATCTATCTACATAATGTTTCTTTCATACAATTGATTGACTGAAGCTGAAAGCACGGTCCGGTAACGCACGCCCAGATTTTCTTACGCTGAATTCATATTCTTAAAGTGTTAGATTAGATGCTTTATTATGTAATTCTGAGTAAAATTAGACCACAGGTTTTTTCTGATAGACCGTGTGTCCTAAAAATTTATAACTTTCTGAAATTCCAAATAAAGTTTCAGAATGCCCGATTATAAGCAATCCTCGATCTTTTAAAACGGCTTCAAAATTTTCGAATATTTTTTTTTGAGTCGGTTTATCGAAGTAAATAATTACATTTCTACAAAACACGCAGTCCATCTTTTCAGGAATTGGATAAGGAGTTTCCAAAAGATTTGCCTTTCGAAAATCGATCAGATTTTTAAGTTGCGGTTTTGCGTGATATGTCAATTCCCCTCTTTCTGGATCTTTATGTTTAACAAAGTATTTATTTTTGAGTTTATCGTCCACGGGCTGCAGACGATCCTCTTTATAAATTCCTTCCTTGGCGGTATTGATCACATTTGTATCTATATCGGATGCATAAATTTTAATGTCCCATCCCGGTTTGAATGCAAAGTATTCTAGACATGTAATTGCAATTGTGTAGGGTTCTTCTCCCGTTGAACACGCGCTAGACCAAATTCTGAGAATTTTCTTTCCATTTTTTGCAGCCTTCTCTTCTAACGAAGGAAAAAAAGTATCTCTTAAAAATTCGAAATGATGATTTTCTCGAAAAAAATCTGTTTTATTAGTAGTGATCCGATTGATGAGTTCGGTAAGTTCGCTATTAAAAAATCCGTGATCGGCCCTGAGTTTTCCTATATATTCAGAAACGTTTTTTAAACCGAAATGTTTCGCTCTTCCGTTGAGCCTGGATTGAACCATGATCTTTTTATGATCCGCAAGAAAGATCCCAGTTTCCTTGTACATAAGGGATTTGACGAATTGAAATTCCTCGTCCGAAATTGTAGTTATTCCGAATTGGTTTTCTGTCATATTCTGAAATGGTTTATAAAAAACCGAATCCTCTGTCAAGAGTTACAAATTTAGGTTTTCAAAATATGAATTAAAAAATCGTTTTGCAACTTTTCTCAATTTTAATTCTTATCGTTTCAAATCCATAAAACTTTCTGGTTGAAAACCGTTGATAAAATGAGACGGTATAAAAAATGGAATTCAAACGTTACGTTTTTTGAAACTTTTTATGGAACCTTTTGAAAGAAACGAACAAGAAGACGAAAACGATTTTTCGGCTCGCTGGGAAACGACGGACCCAATGTTACTTTCTATCGTAAAATCGTTTTTAGACTCGAGGGAAATTCATTATTTTGTAGTCGGAGAAGAGTTGTTTTTTTTAGAAGGAGCCGCCGTTCCAGCGGCCAATCACTGTGCAATTCTATATTTGGCAAATTCAGATTATCCAATTTTATTGGAGTTTTTAGAAAGAGAAAACTGTTGAAGATTGGAATCGTTAAACACCTAAATGCAAGACCATTAACTTGGGGATTTGAAAAAAATAAGAAACACGAAATTGTCCCGGAAAATCCCGCCATTTTAAAAGACTATCTATTAAACGGAGCCATTAATTTTGGATTGATTTCTTCGATCGAATGTATTCGAAACGATCAAGTCTTAAATACGTATTACAGCACCGGGGTCTGCGCTCGAAAAAAGGTGAGATCCATTCTCTTTTTTAAAAATAAAAGAGAAAACTTTCCTCCTAAACAAATTCTAACAGACAACGGATCTAAAACGAGTGTAGCCCTAGTCCGAGTTTTGATTTATGAAGAAAGTGGTTTGGTCCCAGACATAGAGCCTACTGATTCAAAACTGATCCAGGAAAAAATTTCAAATGGAATCGGCTCACACATGTTATTTGGAGACAACGCTCTTTTGGCAAAATGGAATCCAGAATTTTACGAGGTCAAGGACTTAGCTCAGTGGTGGAACGAACTCACAGGGCTTGGTTTTATATTTGCTCTTTGGGCGAGTAAAAAATCCTTAAAATTAGACGATTCTATCTTCATTCAATCTTTAGAATATGGAATTTCTCATATAGAAGAAATTATCTCTTATGAATCCAGGCTTTCTTCCACCTTAGTTCGGGAATATCTTACAAAAGAACTTCATTATAAAATTACGGAAGAAGATCAAAAAGGATTTTTACTTTTTGGCGAGAAATGTAGCCAATTAAACCTTTTATAAAAACTGGATTTAGTATTTTTTGAAAAATTAATTTTGAAACGATTGATCATCAGATAAATCGATTTTACAGAAACTTTTTTGTATTTAATGTGAATTCGCGTAAGAAATGCGTTTTTCTAAAAAAAATTTTATATCTGAACTTTGTAAATCGATTCCTAAAATGTGGGAACTATCACGATTTTACGAACAAATTCTAAAAATGTAGGAACTCATACTTTTAAAAAATTCTTTTTATGCCGAATTCTATGGTTTAAGTTTTATCTCCAAACTTGAAAAAATCATCTTGAACTGTTGTAGTTCCTACAAATTAAGTCTTTCGGAGCAATTTATAAACTTTTGAAGAATATTAAAAATTGTATGAGTTCTTACATTTTGAAGAACGAAAGCATCTCGTTTACACAGCCGTCAAAAAACAGTAAGGTTATGAAAAAACTGGATCGAACAATGACCATCCTAAATTTCAAAAGCCTTTATCACAAATAACAAAAAGATTTTGTTTATTAGAAATAAAAAATATACTAAATTATATAACGTTAAAAAGGAATTAATAAATTACAGTAATTCTATAATCCCAAGAATTATTTCCTGTTTTTTCGATTGTTTCCGTAAGAGGCAAACGATAACTGAGTTTTCCTAAATTTACATCCCCTCGATTGGATCTACAAATAGAAGCTATTGGAAAATTGACCTTAAATAAAATAGAACTTGTACGTAGTAAACGAAGAGTTTCCGAATAAATCTTTTTTTCTCCATCTCTCTTGAGAGTTTCAGGTGAACGACTAATCATAGGAATTTCCCTTTTAACATAAAGAGTATTTCCTTTTTTACGAACCTGAACCTTTCCAAGCATAGCGTCTTCGATTTGGGAAAGATCTTGAAATTCCACCTTATAGTAAACCTTCGCTTTTTCTCGAAATAAACTCGGGTCTGTTTCGGGAATTACGATTTTTTGATACGTATAATCCTTTAATGAAATATTTCTAGAAAAAAAACCTTTATTCAATCTTCCTAAAATTTCATCCTTTTGAGTGGGAAGGAATTTGATAAGAGATTCATCCGAATTTCTACGGGTAGGAACCACATAAGAAACCTCTAATGTTCCTGAAAAATCGTGATTGATAGTGAGTGTTTCCTCGTAATCAAAACAATTGGAAAGGATTAAAATCGTTACAAAAACAAAGAGCTTAAAAATTCGGCCTGAAAAATGGCTCATAGATCAAATCTGAAATGTAAAATGATTCCGTCAACGAAAAGAGGTTTTCTGTTTTTCCTTTCCGAACCGTCCATTCAAGTTTCTAAAACTTCAGAAAAGAAATTGTAAATCTACCTAACTATTTTAAAGAACTTGTAAATTTAAGAAAAATAGCGTAAGTATGCAATAGAGTTGTTGAAAAATTCCATAGTTAAAATTAACAAAACTGCTTCAATCGACCATTTCCATAAAACAAAATCTAAGCGCGATTCATTTTTCAACAACTCTAATCTTATTATATAGAATTTAGCAGTAACAAACTTGAAAGTTTTACCATGAAATCTGAATTTGTGGTAGTTTCTACAAATTCAGTCACATTACGAATCTTTAAACATTCGTTTTTGTGATTTAGTTTTCGTATGAATTCCTACATTTTATTTTTACAGAAAAATCAGGTTTTATAACACAAATCGTCTACATTGAACTTACGTTAATTAGATTCAGTACAAAACGTTAGGTATTCTGCTAATGGTTCTTGAATAAAATTTTAAAAACTCATACCTAAACCAATCATTACATTGGTAGCCATCACCAAAAAAATTTAGAAAAAAAACTTTCTTTGATCTTTGTCATCAATCCAGGTTGGTCTCGAAGCCCATGTTTTTTCAAAAAAGATTCCACATATTGAAATACGTCGTCTTCCGCGCGATCACCCATTACAAGGCAAGCGTGACCATAATCGTCAGTGGCCCCATTTGCTTTTGAAATCACCCTAAATTCTTTTTTCTTTGAACTTGAATTTTCATAGACGGATCGAACGGATTCTGGAGTTGCAATCACGTCCTTTTCGCCGGCGATAAACAAAGAAGGTATGGAAATTTTTTTCTGGAGTTGAACGTAATCATAAAACCCATTGAGAGAATGCATCTGTTTCGTCTCTATCCAACGCATAAACTGTTCCGTAACCCCGTCTGAAACATTCTCAATTGCGTTTTTCATAATTTTCTTAATTGTCTTGGAAGAAGTTGTCTTAGGGTTATATATAATTTCGTCAATCGGCGTATAAAGTTCTCCGGCCAATGGTGCGAGAATAGAAGCCCCGAATTTAAGATCTAACATTTTTCTCGCACGTGGAAATCTGGAAAGCATTCCTATTAGAGTAATTCCGATATGATTTAGGTTTCCGGGTCCGCCTAACGACACAAAGGCGGCAATATCTTCTACATCTTTTTTATGTTCGGATATACAAAAATGAGAATATAAGATCATCGCCCCCATAGAATGGCCTACGTATGAAATTCTATCGGAACCGGTGATTTGTTTCACCTTCTCAATCATAGCCGGAACATCGTATTTTACAATGTCGTCAAACGTGAAATCCTCGTAACGCGTAGGACTCTCATGATAAGATCTTCCACAACCTCGAAGAGAAACCGCAAACACGTCATATCCCCTAAGTTTCAAATAATAAGGCAGAGAATGCCTTCGATCCAGATCCACCACAAACTTATTAGCGGCAATTCCATGAACTACCAACACAGGTGCTAATTGAGAATTCGGTTGAATAGGAATGTGTCTGTGAAGAGCTAAATTCCATCCGTCCTTGGTTTTAGCAAAATGAACTTCGTCTGCAATGTCTTCTTGTCCGTATAATTTTCCGATCCAATTTAAAAGAAGAGGATGGATCAAAAGTATTAAAATCAAAACGCCTGTAAAAATAAAAGCGAGAGTAGAAGCAAACAACGCAAACAATAATAGAATTAAAAACGTAGTCGCCAAGTAGAACGGACTTCTACGATTCTTGAGAATTGCGATCACAGAATTAAAAATATTGTAAATTCTGAAATGTCAAGAAATAGAAGCTGCTTGCCCGAAAAATCCTGGAAAAGATTCTGGTAAAGGATTCTTCATGTCTAAAACACCAGAATACAAACTCTATAAATCACCCAACGGATGGTATTCTATGGTAATCCCAGCGCATTGGGTTCATATGGTCATCGAAGGAATTCCAGCATTTTTCGAGGAAAACGGAAGTGGTGCCCTTCAAGTTTACGCATTTGAAAACAAATCAGAAGATTACGATCTCAGAGAAGAATTAGAAAGATATTTAAAAACTCATGAGATCGATTTTGACGAAGATAAAATCGCAGCGTTTGATAACGAAGAAGGTAGCAAAATTATGGCATGCGAATTTATGAAAGAAGATCGGTTCTGGATGGTATATATGATTGCAAATCGCAAAAGAATGATTCTTCTTACATATAACAGTGATGAAACGCCTCACAATTATTTAGTCAACGAATTGACAACAGTAATCAGCTCCATTCGATTTTCTTAATATTTCTTTATATATTTTTTATTTGCTTTTAAAAATAACGATCTAATTTCAAAAATAAAAACGCCTAATATTTAGGTAAATCATAGAATAAAACCTGTGTTTTTATTACATTCGAAAAATTTCTGATACCACTGTTGATTTTTTTAATGATCCCTATAGATTGAATACTTTTAGTTTTCATTTCAAAATACGGTTTCAAAACAAAATATAAATATTTCAAGCTCTGAATAAAACCAAGTATTCTACAACATTTATTTTTATGACAACAACTAGATACAAAACGAATTTTTAATATTCTATTCACTTATCGAAAACTTAATAAGAAATGGACTTGTTCAAATAGGCAAGAAATGGTTGTAATATTTTATAAGACTGAATCGTATTTTTAATAAAAGACTTTGAAAATAACTCTTCATCCTTGAGTTTCTTTTCAACAATATAACTTGTATATTGAATCCATTCCAGATCGGGATGATCTTTTGAAAATCCTTTCGGAGAGGTTTTTAACTTCATATCCGAAAGTCCACCAAACTCTTTTAAAAATTTTTTGTCTTGAACGACTTTTTTCAAAGAACTAGAATTTTTTAATATATCTTCTCGAACCTTTTTTAACGTGGGAGAGTCAGGCATATATAACCCACCCGCAAGAAAAGACTCTCCCTCCGGTTGAACATGAAGATAAAAAAGAGGCCTTCCTAAATCCTTTCCGACCTCTCCTATGCTTGCGCCAAAATTAATTTTGTAAGGTTCTTTATTTTTAGAAAAACGAACGTCTCTGTAAATTCTAAAAATGCACTTTTTAGGATCCACTCCGGTAAGCGACGGATTTACCTTGGCAAGCCCTATGATCAATTCCGTAATTAAATTTTCAAAATCTTCTTTGGCTTTAACAAACGATTCCTTATTTTTCTCCAGCCAAATTTTATTGTTATTCTTCGCTAACTTTTTAAGAAAATCGAGAGTAGTCAAATGTAACATGAAAAACCTTTCGCATAAGAATGATCGCATATATTTTTACGATCAAGCTAAAAACAAACTGTAAGAATTTTCAGAGACGGCTAATCGGATCCAAATGCGTGTTTAATCGCGGTTTGATAACGTTCCGTGTATAAATTTTCAGACGTAGCTTTTGGATTTCCGACCAAATTCAGTCTTTTACGATTTTCTTTTATTCTTTCATCGTTCAATGGATGTGTGGATAAGAATTTAATCATTCGTTTATCTACGGTTCCACCTTCTTCTTTTTCCTTTTTTTCGATCAAAATGAAAAAGGATTCCAAGGCACCAGGATAGTACTTTGTACTTTTTAAATATTCAAAACTCATAAAGTCCGCTTCCGCCTCTGCAGAACGACTGTTCGCCAAAGTAAGAATTTCCCCACCTACTCTAGAACCTAAATTGATCAAACTCGCAGCGTCCGATCCTAAAAAAATTGTAAGCCCTATATAAATTGTAAAATAAATTCCTAAGGAACTGATGATTTGTTTTATAGAATGTCTTTTTTCGGCGTGTGCAATTTCATGCGCTAATATTGCGGCTAAAGTGGCTTCATCTTGGATGAGTTTTAAAAGCCCAGTATATACAAAAATATAACCTCCCGGAGTACAAACCGCATTGATTGTATCATCGTCGTCTAAAACGGTAATCTTATAAGGAAAATCTTTTTTATATCGAATCTGATCCGATTTGAGAATTTTATCC
This sequence comes from Leptospira noguchii serovar Panama str. CZ214, assembly GCF_000306255.2. Classification (GTDB taxonomy): domain Bacteria; phylum Spirochaetota; class Leptospiria; order Leptospirales; family Leptospiraceae; genus Leptospira; species Leptospira noguchii. The sequence goes on along the minus strand of NZ_AKWY02000034.1, from coordinate 428,273 downwards.
GCAACCGACTTTATATATTTTTCCAAAGCGGTATTTTTTAAGATGTGCATTCCTTCTTTTCCGTTTTTTGCATTTTCTAAAAACGATTTTCCGATCTGAATGTCCAATTCAATCGGCACTACGGAATCTATAATGGCCCCGCATGCAGAAAACATTAAAAAAAACAATACAATACTAAAACGTCTAAAAACTTTTTTCATCGAGTGCATTTTCTTCAAGAGATCTAAGATTAATAGCAGATTTTTACGTTATTTCTTTTTAAAAGGATCTGTTCCCGCAAATCTTTAAACGGATCCATTTGACATCGATATAAACTCTCAATAAAAGTATGTCAATCCTAAATCGAATCCATATAAGTTTCATAAAAGAAGAAATAAAAATCTAAGATTCCAATTCGAAGAAAAAATGATAATTTCATTTTTTTATCCGTAAAGAATTAGAATTGTTGAAAAATGAATCTACATCAGTTTCCATTTTATGGAAACGGTCGATTGAATCAGTTTTATTGATCTATCTGAACTATGGAATTATTCAACAACTTTATTTTAAAAACTTTAGATCCACATTTTAGCAATAGAAAAGTTTTTGAAATTTTAAATTATGAATTTCCACGACCGCGCACCTTCGTTAATTTCAGTCGGCTTTCAATTCGTATTTTCATTGTTAGTTGAAAAAAAATCCCAAATTTCAAACAGTAAAAAATTGAATATTCTGATTTTAGAAATAACTATCTATCCAGAACTCAAAATAGATTCATAACCACCATACGCGCGTATGTTGATGACCCCGGATGAAAATAAAAGATATTGCCCTTTGATTCCGGTAAGAACGTCTTCGATCACAGGATGTTTTTCAGGAGCCAATGATTGTATTTTTTGTGGATACGACTGAACCGGATAACGGATGTAAGTTGGATTTTCTTGATTGGAAATCGTATAATCCAAGTCAAAATCGAGTCCTTCGATCGTTTTCAAAAACTCTTTCTTTTTAGAAGAGAGATCAATTGGTTCTGGATCTCCAGCAACCATCTTTTGCCAAGTGGTTCGATCCGACAAAACCTTAGAAAGTTCTTTTTCTATAATTCCTGCATCTCTTCTGGAAATAACTTCCACAAGTGGAATTCCCTGGATCGCTCCCTGATCCACCCAACGATTCGACACCGGATTTTCTTTTGTAATTCCCACTTTAATCGCAGAACTATTTGCAAGATAAACCGTATGAGAAATAAAACAATGTGTTTCTCCCCAATCCGGTTCCCTACAAGTTCCCAAATGAAAATGACAAGTATCCGGTCTTAAAATACACAGATCATTCTCAGCCAAAGTCTGAAAACAAGTGAAACAATTTCCCTGATTGAAACTTTTTTTAGTGACCCTTCCGCAAGATACACAACGAATTTTTCCGGTAAATTCTAACCTTACCTTTTTACCTAAATAATTTAGAATATTAGGATTTTCTTGAATATTTGTCTTTTGTTTTTCGGGAGAATCGGAATCGTAAGTCGCAGTAACCCAAATATACGAAACAGGATCAATTCCTTGATGATCCATCATTCGTAGGAAACCAGAAGCGATCGGTTTCATGGAAGTATAATTTCTCTTCCGGAAAGTGGTCTAAACATAGAATCTACCTTTACATCCAAAATTGCCTTTAATTTAGAACCGGACCAATCAAATACTATAATCCGATCTCGAAACTCGTAATGACTCAGTTGCCCATTATTTAGATAAAATGCGCGAAGAGATTCACCCGGATCTTCCTCAGAATTGATTTTTACTACGTTTTTTCCGGAAATTGTTATTCCTGAGTACAATTGAATATTCTTATATACTTTTAGACTAGGATTCAGTGCAAGCGGCACCGGACTCACAGAACGTTTTTCCAGAGGCACCATTTCCGGAAGAGAAACTTCCGGTTCTAATTCAGACGGAAATTGTTGTTTTAAAAGCCCACAAAAAAAAGGGCCTGGAAGTTCCGGAATTGGAACCGTACAACTCCAATCTTCCCACATTTGTTCCCGATCTGCCAGATATTCTTTTCTCAAACTCTGAGCAACTTTTGCATACGTATAATACTTCAATCTTCCGATCAGCTCTCTTAAAGAATACTCTTTCCAATTTTGCGCAAATACGGAAACATTCAAAAATAAGAATATAGTATAAAAGAAAAAGGTTCGTAGTAAAACGTAAAATTGAACTCTAATTTTAGTAGAGATAATACTTTTTAATTTTTTCATTGTATTCTTTCTCGATAGAACTTAAATATTCAGCGTACTGATCGTATTTTTTTCCGGAGTCAATTGCTTTTCGAAACGATTCTGTTCCCCAAAGAAAATCTATATTGTAGGTTCCATCCGGATACGATCTCCATTTAAATTCTTTATAATTTGATTTTAAAGTAACAATCAACTGGAACGCCATTTTCAAAGGATCGTATTTTCGATTTACAACCGTTAGTCGTAACCCTCTACAAATTTCGTTTTTATAAGGACCAAATACCGGCTTAAAAAATACGGTTTGGTAATAATACTCTCCACCGGAATTTTGATTCAATTCTTCTGCTAACTTTTCCGGTTCCGTCATCCAAGGCGCTCCAAAATATACGAAAGGTGCGGTCGTACCTCTACCTACAGAAACATTCACTCCTTCTAACAAAACAAGCCCCAAATAATTGATCGCAGAATCCACAGTTGGTAAATTAGGAGAAGGTGTAGTCCAAGGAATTCCTTCTCTGTCCCAATCGAAAGATCGTTTTGCGTTTTTAGGAGATATTATTTCTAAACGAACCTTTTTATCTAAATATTCTGAGTTATAATAAACCGCCGACTCTCCCAAGGTCAAACCTCCGAAAAAAAGAGAAGGAAATTCTCCCGCAAAATTTAAGAAACGTTTATCAATCATTTCCCCTCTTCCTTTTAAATAAAGAGCGGGATTTACGTGATCCAAAACGATCAGTCTCGTATTTGTAGGATCTGGAATTCCGTCCATAATTCTTTTTAAGACAGTTAGATAAGTATAACATCTCATCCCCATATCTTGCACGTCGAAAAGGATCGCGTCAGCCCCTTTTAAAATCGTAGGTAGTTCCGCATTTTTGACTCGATAGATATGATAGATTGGAAGGTTAAAAAATTCATCTACGGTAACTGGGGATTTACTAAAGTCCTCTTCTAATCCTAAAAACCCGTGTTCTAATCCGATCAGGTGTTTGATTTTTACGTCGTGTTTTTTAAATTCTCGTAAAATCATTTCGGGACTTCTTCCGATTCCGGATGGATTTGTAATTAGAATCACATTTTTTCCGGAAAGTCCGGGAAGAACGTTAGAATAAAATTCGATTTCGGAAGGAATGAGTTTTGAGTCTGAGATATGCTTACGAAAACTTTTTTCCGCACAAGCAATCGTTGGTAGAAATAGAAAAAAAATAACTGAGAGAAAGAATTTTTTCTTTATTTTTGTATTGAGCATCCGAGAATTCCTATTTTGTTTAAAAAAATCCCTCAAACCTATTCTTCAAGGAGAAAAACGACACAATGAATCGTTTCCCTACCACCAGGCTCATCGCAGCCTTAGCAGTTATTTCCTTCGCAATCAGTTGCGGTTCTTCCGGTTCCACTCGTGGTAAAAAGAAAGAATTCTACGAAAAAGAAGGTAACAAAGTTACCGTAATCGGAGAAGCTCCTATCTATAACGGAGACAAACAGATCGCTAAACAAAGAGCGTTAAAAGACGCAAAAATTAACGCAGTTCGTAAAGTAATCGGAGAAGAAATCAGTAATAAAAGTAAAGCCTCCGATGGAGAAAGTTTAGGTTCTAGTTTACTTTCTAAAACCGACGCATTTGTTAAAAGTTATGATATTATAGACGAGACGGAAGGTAAAATCGATACCCAACCGATGTTGAAACTTACCGTTCGTTGTGAAGTAGAAGAATCTAAAATCTCCACTGCGGTAGACAATCTTCTTGCAGACGTTGGAAATCCTAGAGTTGCGGTTTTAGTTCTTGGTAAAGTCGGAGGTGCTCCCGTTTTTCCTGCAACTCCTGGAAACTTCGGTGAAGCTGAAATCATCAAAGCTCTGAAAAAGAACGGAAACAAAGTGATCGATCCTTCTCTTACCGCTAAAAAGGTAAATAAAAACCAAGTAGACACTGAAAATGTAGAAGGTTCCCCTTTGATCAAAATTCTGGCGGAGGCTCTACAAGCAGAAGTTTTAGTTTTAGCTAATGTAGAAACTGAAGACCAACAACCTTTGGATTCTGTAAATGGCAAGGCTTTGGAAAGAACCATTTATAACACAGCTGCTACAGGGACTTATAAAGTAGTTCTTCTTTGGGGAGATGGAAAGATCGTAGATAGTGGAACCGCAGATGGCAGAGGCGCGGATATCACTCAAAAAGTCTCCAGAGAAAAAGCAATTTCGGAATGGGCTGCTTCTGTTTCTAAAAAAGTAAACAACCAATTGAAAGAAGAATGGTTTAATCTAACCGAGAACAACCCTATCGTTCTTAAATTTACTGGTTTAAACGCGGACGAAGCTACTAAGTTCAAAGACGATCTTACAGAATTTACTGCAGCAAAAGAAGTAAACGTAAGAACTTCCGATACGAATGGTTCCGAGTGGGAAGTGATTTATCCTGGCAAGGATGCACTCTTTCAAGAAGAACTGGTTTATAAAAAAGACAGAGGATTCTCTTTCTTAGCGACTAAATCTTTGGAAGTTAAATCTGCAACACGTGGAGTGGTCACTCTGGAATTTAAACCTTTGAAGTAATTACTTACACTTTCAAAAAGATAAAAATACCCGGCAAAGTAAAACCTGTCGGGTATTTTTTTATATTCATTTAATATAATGTGCGTTTAGACATAATTTATTTTTCTTAAAAAAGTTGAGATTTGAACTTTGTAGATATTCCTAAAATGTGGGAACTATTACAAATTTAAATTTTACGAACAAGTTCTAAAATGTGTAGGAACTTCTACTTTTAGAAAATTCTTACTCCGAAACCCACATTAGGTTCTGATTTTTTCATAAAATCACCGTCTTGCAAACTGCCATCTCTTAAAAAATTCATTTTAGAAATTTTTTGAAACTAAAACGTTCCGTAAACATTCTTTGTGGGAACTATTACGAATTAAGATCTTACAATAAAATTTTAAAATGTGGGAACTAAAACAAATTGATGTTTTTTGTTAAAAAACGATGAGGTCTCGTTTTTTAAAAAGTAAGATTCTTGAAATCTTAATTTATCAATCGAATCATTCTACGATTTACCATAACTTGAAGTTTTTAAATTTCCATTTTTAGATAGATTTCTTTTTTAGATCCTTCAACCTGCCCTTTACGATATAAAGGCGATCCAATTTCAAGGTATCGATTCTTTATAAATTCAATTGGGAAAATGTATGAAAAAAATTCATTCTTCAATTTTAATTTTGATCTTCGCGATTCTAACTTTCCTAAACTGTTCGAATCAAAATAACAATTCTAATAGTTCTCGTATTGAACGGGGTAAAAAATTGGTAATGGTCGCCGGATGTACGGATTGTCATACCGCAAAAATAATGACTCCACAAGGCCCGGTGCCAGACGCTTCTAAATTCTTAGCTGGATATTTAGAAACAAATCAATTACCGGATTATAAAAACTATAAAAATTCTCCTTGGCTTTTGTTTACCGGAGATCTTACAGCTGTAGTTGGTCCTTGGGGAGTTAGTTTTGCAAAGAATATAACCCCCGATCCTGAAACTGGTATCGGCGGTTGGACTGAAGATATGTTTATTCAAACGGTCCGGACTCAAAAAAGATTAGGAGTGGGTAGACCGATTCTTCCTCCGATGAATGGTGTTTTTATCGGAAACATGAATCCTCTAAGCGACGATGAACTAAAAGATATTTTTGCTTATCTTAAATCTTTAAAACCTGTCAGAAATAGAGTTCCCGAACCAATCTTAAATTAAAAGTGAATGAACGGATTGAAACGTATCAATCCGTTCTCGCAAAGTATATTCTAAGAAAAACATTTTTTAATTCAAAGGAATCATACATGTTTAAAAAAACATTGTTTATCGCTTTAACAACGATCCTTTTTTCAAGCTGCAATCGAGATTTAGATCAATTTAATCAGTTTCAGAAAGCAGAAATATCTACTCTCACTCAGACCATTTAAGAAATTCTAACTTACATGAAATATGAAAAATATAAGATTCTTATCATCCCTCATGTAAATTTTTCAAAATCTCGAGTCAGTGAAAAAAAAGTACTAGAAAATTTCAATGGCAAAGCTATAGACTCTGAAAACCCTCCCGAATATGGAAACACGAAAAATGATCGAAATGAATATTATAAAAGAGATTCAACGATAAATTATGATACTGCTAGTAAAGAATATATATATACAACATTGATTATTTCTCTGTACTAATTATTTTTGATAAGATCGATGATAAAAAAAAGAATCAAATAACAAAACTTATCGAGAAAGTCGTGTTGAACATGGATAAAGGAGATACTGTAGAGATAATTTCGCTGGAATGATTTTTAAAATTACTTTCAATAGATTCTCGTTTCGTTTATGTCAAATTCTTATCTTAGGAAAAGCACTAAACGCAAACGGGATTGAAAACAAATCCCATTTGCGTTTCTGCAAATTAAGAATTCCTAACACTACCTAGAAATTCTGTCTAATTCAGTTGAACTACCACAACCAATAAGCTTCTAGAAAATCCGCATTCAATCCTAATGCAGAAGATTGTGGAATGACACATCTTCTATAAGGAGCAAATTCCCATTTATTGTAAGGCTTTCTATAGAAAAGTCCTACTATATCCGAAAAAGTCCGATCCTCTATACAATGATAATTGTAGAGTGGAAATCCACTTTTATCTTTTACGTGTATTTTGTTTGGATCCTGAAAGAAAAATATATCCATCGACTCGGCCAACTCGTGTCCCTGATCTTTAACTGCAACGATTAAATTTTTCAATCCGGTTTGTAAAGGATAACCCATATGTACTAAAACACCCACTCCTTTGAGAAGCATATAGTGATTAAAAAAATTAGCATCCTCTGACTGAACGATTACGCCTACAAAAATAGAACCAAGTGTAATTAAATTCTGCCATTGCCCCAAAGGAGTCATCTGATTACGGACAATATATTTTAAGATTACCTCGTTGATCTTAGCGACAGGATTGAGGTTAGAAGTATGATTACCGTATCTAAGATTTACATTATTAAAATCTTGAACTTGATAATTTCGATCTTCATAATATTTTAATAGATCGGTACAAATTTTTACAACATCCTCTCTTAGCTCTTCTACGTGTACAAAAGTCCAATAAAGACCTACTAATGAATGGATCGTTGCATCTAAAGAAAAATCATATCTAAATTTATACTGTTGATTTTCAAACGAATAATCGGTATATCTCATAGTACCACAAGGTTTGTTGTCAGGAGGAACACCTACGGTCCCATTTTGATTACAAGACGGAAATTGATTGTATGCTTCTATATTTACGAAATTTCTACCCAACCCACCTCGGTTGAGAGATTGCATTAATTTATAATATTCTAAATATCTTTTTATAAGCACAAGAGTATCTGGATCGCGAGTATTTTTATATTTCCAAGCCATCGCACCCAAAGTGACCCCTACGTTAAAAGTGGCATCTCCCGCTTCTTGCCAGTTGTATTTCCCAACTCCATTTAAAACTTGATTTTCAAAATGATCCAAACCCCTATATTCCACTTGTCCCAAAGGACCAGTTAAATATTTAGCGTTTGAATAAACTTGTTTTTCCTTAAAAGAATTCATTTCCCCGACCAACCATGCAATAAGCATAATTTCTTTGTTAGAAGTCTTTTTTCCCGGAATACAAAACATCAAAGATGAAAAAACTAAAATGAGAACAAAAGATCTCATTCCAACTTGAGCCATTTTCAATAAAACTAATTTTAAAAAACCTATTTCTGGATTTTTTTGTTCCTCTTTCACTCTAACACTCCCTGTTAAACACAATCTCCAATGTACGTCATCCGCTTTCATTTTATAAAAAACCATCCAGAAACGATGGATATCTTATAAAATTAAATTTCTTTTTTATTAAATTCAATACACTTAAAACAAAAATACAAATTGATATTTATTCAAATAAAACATTCAATTTATTATATATAATAAAAATATAGTTTCGCAAAATATAACCAAAAACAGTTTTTTAGATAAAAATCTCAAGAAATCAATTCCGCATAATCAACAAAAAAAAATAAACATAACGCATTTCTTTAGTAATATTCAAAAAAATTAATTATCAAAAAACAATCTTATTATATAAAATAAATTGTCAAATAAAAATTAATATATTCAATTTTAATTATATTAAAAAGAACATATTTTATTACTTAATTAACGCATAACTTTTAAAAAGAGATAATGACATATAACGCTAATAAAAATCGTTTCCAGAGTAATGAAATTAAAAACAAAATCACGAAAAACGTAATAAAAACAACATCAGAATAGATTTAAGAACCAGTTCGTCAGAGTGATTGTTTAGAAATAAACTTCGCCTGATAGTCTGGAAAAGATTTGAAAAAATTGTAAAGGTATTACTCAGAAAAAAAGAGAAGCAAATATTACTTTTAATAAAACTTCATTACCTGAGATATGCGTATAACGTATTGGATAAAAAAAATCCACCGGGAAAAAATCTCCCGGTGGAATTTTTTATCTACCTTCCCTCCTGGAAGGCTTCCTTAGAGCTGCTGCAGAAGCTTGAGGACCGAATTCGGTTTCATGTTTGCCTGCGCCAACATTGCCGTACCACTCTGCACAAGTATTTGTTTTGTGGTCAGCGAGACAACTTCCTCCGCCATATCGGCGTCTCGAATTCTAGATTCTGATGCCTGCATATTTTCATACGCACCCATCAGACCTTTTGCGGTATATTCAAGCCTATTATAATAAGCTCCCATATCCGCTCTCTGCTTCATGATCTTCGTAAGGGCAGCATCTGCCACCCCGATCACGTCGTTAGCCTCTCCCGGAGAAGAGATCGCGATCGGTCTCCCATCCGCTTTTACAAGCTTCAGGGCTTTCGAAGTCATCGTGCCGATGTAAAATCTCTCACGCTGATTTTGATTCGGTCCCATGTGAAACCACATGGAAGCGACTCTGGAGCCTCTTGCGAATTGTCCTTCAAAAAGTTTGAACTTGTTAAATTCAGCCTGAGAAGCAATTCGATCGACTTCATCCACCAGCGCAGATACTTCCACCTGCACGAGCTGCCTATCTTCGTTACTGTAGATACCATTCGAAGTCTGGATGGCGAGCACCCGGATCCTTTGAATGATGTTAGACGTCTGTTCGAGGAAACCCTCGGCAGTTTGGATGAAACTCATTCCGTCCTCGGTGTTCCGTTCCGCCTGACGCAGACCGTTTACCTGCGTCCTAAGTTTTTCGGAAACCGCAAGTCCGGAAGCGTCGTCCGCTGCAGAGTTGATCCGCATACCGGAAGACAGAGCCTTCATCGTCTTGTCCACAGCAAGTTCGTTGAACTTTAGAGAACGGTGAGCATTCACCGCACTCAGGTTGTGATTGATAATCATTCTACACTCCTTTGTAGAGATGAACCAGCAAATCTCCCTATCTGCTGGCCGGACATGGTCTGTCCGGTGCTCCGGGATGGACAGTATTCAGACCACCTGACAGACCAGGCGTCCTACCACGGAGTTATATTCGATTATCAATCGTTAATTTTAGTTCAACGAACCTCTTTGATCCCCGAAAGGACCATGGAAAGCGAATATTCTAATATTCAAAACTTAGAATGTTCTTTGAACGGACTTTCCATCGTTCTTCAGGGGATTCTCAAACACGAACAGCCGCGAAAAGCGGCTTTCTTAAAAAGGTCGGATCAAAACGGACCGGATGGAATTTAGGAATCAATTCCGGAAGGAAACGCATCCTATGGGATGCGCTCCTCTTCCGGTCAGTTATTCACCTGCCCTTACGACCGCCGAAACGTTCGGCGACCGCAAGATCTTAACCGTTCAGGTTAAAATCTTATCTAAGAAGCTGGAGAACCGACTGAGGTCTTACGTTAGCCTGAGCAAGCATTGCAGTTCCCGATTGAACCAGGATTTGGTTCTTCGTGAATGCAACGGTTTCCTCCGCCATATCTGTGTCCCTGATTCTCGACTCTGAAGCCTGGATATTCTCGTAAGCAACCATCAGACCTTTGGAAGCGTGTTCCAGTCTGTTGAAGTATGCTCCGAGGTTCGCTCTTTGTTTGTTGATTTTCATCAGAGCGTCGTCCAGAACCCCGATAGAGTCATTGGCAAATTCAGCTGTAGACAACGTCAGGAGAGAACCGTCAGCCTTGATGAGATTGAGAGATTTCGCAGTCATAGTAGCGATATACACTCTTTCTCTCTGGTGCTGGTTCGGTCCGATGTGGAACCACATAGAAGAAGTTCTAGAACCTCTTGCAAAGTCCCCCTGAAGGAGAGCCATCTTGTTGAATTCTGCCTGAGAAGCAATACGATCGATCTCGTCCACGAGCTGAGAAACCTCAACCTGAATCATCTGGCGATCTTCTGCGCTGTAGATTCCGTTGGAAGATTGGATTGCCAGAACCCGAACTCTTTGAATGATATCGTTCGTTTCCTGCAGATATCCTTCCGTAGTCTGGATCAAAGACATACCGTCTTCTGTGTTTCTCTCAGCTTGTCTGAGACCTTTCACCTGCGTTCTCATTTTTTCAGAAACGGCAAGACCGGAAGCATCGTCACCGGCGCGGTTGATACGCATACCGGAAGACAAAGATTCCATATTCTTCGCTACTTCGTTATTCTGAAACTTCAGAACGCGATGGGAATTGATCGCGGCTAAGTTGTGATTAATGATCATGGGTTTCCTCCTTGAAACTGATCATGACTCCGGCATCCGTGCCCGAGCCCTTTGTGAGTTTGGTTTTGGCCAAATATTTTTATTTATATCGAAAGGATTCAAAGAATCGAACTTTCATTCGAATCCGCTTCCTTCCTACTCTATCTTCGGTGATTCAGTCTTCTGGATTAAGTTTAGGATAAGTGGGATTTTTCTTTAAAAATCGTTGTTTTTTGATAATTTTAATAGAAAATGAAGGTTTTTTAGGAATTTAAATTTTATACTTTTTTTTGAAAAAATTAATTCTTTTTTGAGCTAATCTTAGATTCGATCGGTTTGGAAATTCTCATGAGTCTTTTTTATTTTCAAACCGGCTTTTTCGATTTTTTTTAGAACAAATTCATTTCGAACCAGTAATACCATTTACAACAAACTTTCTTTAATCTCTCTCCACCATAAATAGAACTCGGAATCTTTAGATGGCAAATACCTAGCACATTTTTCAATTTTCAAAAGAACATTCTTCAATCTTTCCAATGATACAAAATTCTTTTTAGCCCATCTGTAGAGTAAAGCCTCAGTAGAAAGAAGCACTCCATCCTTTTGAAGTTTTCTAAATAGTCGTCCCGCCTTTTTATCATCGGACACCATATTTAATTTTCTACAAACTGCTAAAGCAATTGTATAAGCTTCTCCATCATCAACATCTTGAGATAAATCGACAACCATCTGCGCTTCGTTATCTTCCAAATACATCTTTATTATCTTTCCAGAATCTGTGAAGTCTGATATATCAATCTTTATCTTATGTAATCCTGCATCTTTTTCCTGAAATACAAAATGAGCTTCTTTTTCAACAATGAACGAGGAAATTGCAAATTTTAGCCCAGAGTTTTCTACAATCTCATTTAATATTTCAGCAGCCATTAGATTAATTAAAATACAAGCGTCCATTAAAAATATGGAATCAGAATTGTCCGGCATACGATTCTAAGAAATCAAAAGATCCTTTTCTAAAAATTCAATCTCTCCCCTTTTAACATCATTTTCCTGTTGAGTGAGGAAATCGCGTATTTCCAATCTATCCATATTAAGATAATTTGCGATTTGTCCTTCCGAAAGATTTCCTTCTCGATACGCTCGTATTACCAATGAAATATATTTCTTCGAAAAAACCGCATCCTGTGAAGGTAATTCCGGTAAACCCAACTCTTCCTTCATTTTTTGTGGAGAAATTTTGCCGACTTTTATCCTATCGTAAGTACCAGCAGGCAAAAGCCCGAGAGACTCCAGCCTTTCAGTAGTTGCTTGAAAAGAAGCTCCGTAATATTGAGCAAGTTCCATAATATTCAAAGAGGTAAACTTACCATTGGATTGACGAATCCTTTGAAAAAATTCAGTCACTCCGTCTGCGGGCAAAAGAAATTCAATTGCAAAAAGAGAAGCAAAAGATTCCACATCGGATTTTTTAGACATTTCGTCGATATCCAAAGAAGTCCATGTACGATCGGCTAAATAATGCCCATATTCATGGCAAAGGGTCATACGTCGTCTTTCCTCAGGATGATTTTTATTAATTAAAATAAATCCACCGAAGTTTTCCTCAAAAAAATAAGCTCCGGAAACCGTCGAAGGAAGTTCGAGAAAAAAAACGACTAAATCTGTTTCTCTTTCCAAGTAATCTCTTAATAATGGGAGAGGTGAATATCCTATTCCCAATCTCATCCGTTCTTTAACACTAATCACTTTCGCAGCATCCGATGTAGATAATCCAATTCGATTATATTCAATATTATAATTTACAACTTTATTATATTGGTTCAATAAGCTACAATAATTTTCACATAATTTTTGAAAATATAACAATCCTTCTTGAAAGAAATCGTCATTTGCGTCAAATTTATTAACACTTCGAAACTGCAATACATTCGAAGTAAGAACTCTCCTGTTCGGTTGAAGATCGGATATCTTAACTCCTAATGCTTCTGATAATTTCAATAACTCTTCGGCCTTTACACTTCTTTCTCCTTTTTCAATTGCAGTTATAGTAGTACGGGCAAGTCCAAGGCGACTTGCCAAATCTTCTTGAGTCATTCCTACTCTTTTTCGAAATATCTGTATCAGTTCATTCACAGTATAATTATTATCAATCATTTTCAAAACAAACTCCTTATTAAGCAATCTGAGTCTGAGAATTACCAATAAACTTAGCGAATCTATCCCATTCGCAAATTTGGCTTTGGACTAACTTAGAAAACTTCTGATCAAACTCCTCTCCAGAAATATTCAGTTCTTTCATCATATATTTTTTTGATTCATAAATGATCGGGTCTTGTTGATAAATTTGATCGACCCCATTCAAAAGAAATCTCTTCCAAAGATTAGCCTGATTATTGAACTGGGTAAAATGTTTCATTCGTTTTACATCGTTTAAATACGGATAAGAATAACGTGTTGGATCCTCTAAACCAGTATTTAAAATACCTTGCCTTCTCAAAAGACATGAAGAACAATACCCGCATTGTCCCGGCTTATCCTTTTGTCTATGATTACTGTCGCAACTACTACTTAATTCTAGTATATTTGAAAATTTTAATGTATTAGAAATAAAAACCTTACACATTTCACCCTTCGTAAAAAACAAAAATGGGTTTATAATTTTCCTCTTAGAACCGATTAATTTTGAATAAAATTTTGAAACGATCGACAATATGGCCGGATTTGCAGTTAGAGAACGATCCCAGTGTCCACTTCCTGGAAAAGGAATATTAAATGCCCCGATTCCATTCTCATGCAAATACAACGTATCAGAACAAAACAGCGTAGAAGCATACAATCCTTCTACGAGAAACAAAAGACCGCGCATTCGAAAGGAAGGATTAGGATATTTTTTCGGCGCTCCTGCGATATCATGAAAAACTCGATACCGTTCAATTTTAGCGTTTGGAAAGAGTTTGTTTATTTTTTTATGTAAGTTTCTTTGTTTACCAAAAGCACACTTTTGAAAGCCAAATCCAACTAAAACGTATTCTTTATTAGGATTTTCTAAATATCGATTTAAAAATCCAGAAAACGAATCCAGTCCTCCACTCCAAAGTGAAACTTCAGCTTTATCTCCCAATTCCATAACGATTTGATCTCGCATTCTTGCCGAAGCCTTAACAGGAGAATAAAAATCAAAAATATAATCATTTATAGTAAACTGAGAAATTATAATTTTTAATTCATCAATAATTTCTGAGTCTTGCCACCTTTCCAGACTAAGAATAGGTAAAGAAATATGAATCTTGTAAATTTCCCGACGAGGAATCAAACGTTCAATCGTAGAAATGAGCCCAATGATATTACAAAGGTCTAGACTTAGATCGCAGGAAAAAGTAGATCTTCTAAATTCTTCAATACCGTCCATTCTGCAAAAACTTAAAGTATTCCCTTTATATTGAAATTGAAGAGAGTTGGCTGAGTTTACCGTTACTTTAATATCTAATTGATTCATAGTATTAGTTAGTCAAATCCTCATCATGATTTTGGATACTATACTCCTTATATGCATCCTTAAAAGGCCCTAGAGTTTTCCACCAACCTAGATTCAATTCGTGGACTTTTTCAGGGATAGAATCAATTTTTAACTCGTTGCTTTTTTGTCTTAAATCTTTTGCCTCATCACGAAAAACACATTCTTTTTGAAAAATAGATTGTATAACTTTGCATTGAATCAAGTCACCCAATTGTTCCAAAGAAGTGAATCTATGTGTATTCAATATAATATGACAAGTTTCGAATATATAATTGCTAAACTTGTTTTTTGATACTAAGTATTGGAAAATACCTCTAAAACTGTAAAAAAGTTGATTTATATCTGATATATCATCAGTGGAATTCAGCCCACGACTCCGTAAAAAATTTACAAACTCTCTAATGAGAACAAATTGATCCCTATGTTTCCTAATTTGCTGGGTCAATCCATGCCCCAAATTAAACGGGATCATTGCATATTGACCTTGTTTAAAATTCTGGAGAGCATTTTTATAATTAGGACTAATTCCTCCAGGAACGATACTTTTGTCAGAATTCATAACAATACCTGAAAAGATATTAATGAAAATCAACAAAATGTCAAATAAAATTTTGCATTTGTCAGAATAACTGACAAATTAATTTAAATCGAAAATTTTCTAAGTTTGCCCAAAAATCAGCTTCACTCACTCAATATATTTGTAATTAAACGCGTAGTTCTCTCATAATAGAAAATTAATTTAGTCCTAATTTTTAGGATTGGTCTGAAACAATGCAAGTTCAAATGCAAAATTAAACAAATTGGAATTTTACTAAAAAATGAATCGATCATCTCATAAATTGCATCACTTTTTATATAATACTCCACCATTTCCAATTGTTTCATATTAGAAGGATAAAATAATTGCGTTATTATATACTTCTTCTTCAAAAATGCAAGGGTCATAATCTTATCTAACAACTGTTTTACGATTTTTGTACAAATTGTTTAAAATAACTCATGATTCTATATTATTTATCTATAATACTTGAACCTTGATCGTTATTAATGGCATTTTTATTTCGAAAGAAAATTCCTTTAAAATAAAGTAAATTCGGCATAAGGAATTCATTTTCTGAAAAAGTTGGGGCCTGAATTTTATTGATCATGCGGAAACTCATACAAAAAGTAAATGTTTGAAAATTTGTAATGTGTCTTAAACGTAGGAACTCACACGAACTAGAATTTTACAGATAAAATCTAAAAATGTAGGAACTACCACAAGTGCAATTTTACGAACTAATTCTAGAATTACTTTTAGAAAATTCTTTTTCATTTTCTTACGTCAAACTCACGTTAAAATAGATTTTTTTTCGGAAATCAGAGCTTCTTGAATGATCATATATTTTAGAATACTATAATATAATTTTTTAAAATCGATTCCCCATCTGTTTTCGTTATATTGAAACGGATGCCTAAAATAAGTTTTGCTAATTGTCACTATGAAATTTTTCAACAACTCTAATAAAGATGAATTGCCATGACCTGATCGCAAAACTCGGATAGACTATCATAAAAACTGTTTCTTGATCCATTTTTTATTTCTTTTAAGAACCTTAAAAAATTTTAGAGGTTCAAATCTAATAAAAAAGCCCCACTCTTTCGAGTTAGGGCCACAAACAAAAAACATAAAATCAAATTTATTCTTTCTATATTTCAAGATTCAATTTTGTTTTTCAAGATGATTCAATCTCCCCTTTGTTGGATCCAAAAGAATACCAGTTGATCTTTCGGGTAAAATGCATCAAAAGCGCTAAAAATACAAATACCACAATGGAGCCAATGAGCAAGGCGTAGTCTTCGGAAGATAAAATCACATATAAGAAAGAATATAGACCAAAATAAAATCCTCCAGCAATAAACCCTCTCTTTTTACTTTGTAAAATGGAAGTCGCGTAATAAAATATGAGACCAGAAACCGCAAGAGATGCAATCGCATAAGATATTATAAAACCTAAATGTTCTGACAAAGATAAGTTTAAAACGTAAAATACCACCATAACAAATCCAATCATTAGATATTGAAATGGATGTAGAATTTTTCCTCCAAAAATTTCTAATAAAAAGAAAAGAGCAAAACTAGCTGCGATAAATAAAATCGCATATTTAATAGATCTTTCTAATTTTAAATAATGATCCACAGGAACGATCAAACGAACTCCGTACCCAGAAGGTAAAATAGTATTCAAAGTTGTATCATCTTCGGAAGAAATTACTTGTGAATAATTTCTAGAAAGATAAGAAGATTCCCAAATTGCTTGAAATCCATTTTCAGAAATACTTCTTTCTTTTGGTAAAAGACTTCCCACAAAAGATGGATCTTCCCAATTCGAAGAAATTTGGATCTTAGTTTCTTTGCCCAGAGGAATTAAATCCATAGAATCAGAACCTTGAATTGGAATTTGAATTTGAAACGTGAGTGGAAACTTAAAATCCAAAAGATTCATCTTAGAATGTAACCCAGACCTAAAATGTGTGGAAGAACCCGGTTGAAACGTTTTTTCTTTTTCAGCTAAAAACAATTTAACGTCATTTCCAATTCCCTTTGGGTCATTGACGACAACGACTATTTTTGATTCCGACCAGAAAATTTTTTTTGTATTCATTGGAAAATCAGAAACAGACGGTTGCTTAAAATTTCCTTGGAACTTTACATTTCCATGATATAGAACCGCTTCATAAATTCCTCTCTTTCTCTTTTCTGCTTTTAAATCCGTTTCTAAGTTGAGTTTTTCCGGTAGAAAATACATATCTGAGGTTACATGCACTTGAACGCTTATTTCCTTTCGACCTTCATCGATTTTTTCCAGAATTGTTGGATCTTCCCTTAATTCTTCTCGTATTGTTTGATAGGGGATTACTAAAAAAGGTCCGGCAACCACTTGTTTACCGCCCCATTGAGAACTCATTTCTCCTACCACCTCTCCGGCTCTTTCCTGTCTTTCAAAAACTAAGGAACCAACCAAGTTGATCGGAATTAAAAGTAAACCTAACATTATTCCTAAAATTAAAATTCTAAGACTTATAGATGATTGAATTTTAAACATATTATATTTTCTCCAATAATTAATCCGCACATCCGCTTTCGTGCGTTCGGTATAATTGTTTCCACCATTTTATCTTTTCTTTCTTATTCAAAATGTTACTTTTACTCAAATGCGCTTTTTCTACTAAAACTCTTTTTCGACTTTCCCAAACCATATAATTCGGAATTAAAAGTCCGATCAAAAGTATGAAAAAGAACAATACCTTAGTATTTACAAAAGATTGAATATTCAACATATACCGACTCCTTGTTCTAAGACTATGTAACGTAAAGGTGAGAAACTTATGTGCGAATTATGAGGATTGTGTGAGGATTTTAAAATTTATACTTACTGATCTTTATGATAAAACGGTCTGAATTTTAAGAGAAATCCAATGTTTGGACAAAAAATTTGTCGTAAAATCCGTAGTTAAAGTAAATTCGGTATAACGCGAAATGGATCGATGCGAGGGAACTTTAGCAAAACGCTTTCCTGAATGCCGATCCTTAGAGAGGCATTCGCTGAGTTTCTAAGAATCGCATTTTATATTGAAATTTAAGACAAAAAATCGTATTACGTTTTTTTTATACAATTTATTGACCAGAACTAAAGAGCCCGGTTCGGCTTGTCTGCGGCAAGTCGGATTCGCCCCGGTTTTCTTACGCCCTCACGTTAGTTAAAACCGGTTTTATTATTGAAAAATTGTTTTGAAACAAATCCGAGCGACTACTCCTATTGAAGTTCCGTTTTTTACTTCCAAATCCGCGTCGTGTAATTTTGCAATCTCTCTTACAAATGCCAAACCCAATCCAGAACTTTTACGACCCGTATCAGGGCGAGGCAAAGAATAGAATTTTTCAAAAATTCTTTCCAAAGCATAGGATGGAATTCCAGGACCGGAATCTTCTACTTCTAAAAAAGGAAATCCATTTTTTTTACCACAACGAACTGTAATTTCAGAATCTGAGTTTGAAAAATCCAATGCATTCTGAACTAAATTCCGAAGAGCCATTCCTAAAAAGAAAAAATTTCCTTCCACATATACGGTTTCGGTTAACTCTTTCAGTTTTATTTTTTTTCGGACGGCTTCCGAAATAGAAGAAACAACCGTTTCTTGAACGATGTCTTGTAAATTGAGGTTCGGAGTTTTTTCTAACTGAGATTGATTTTCCAAAGAACTGAGTTCTAAAAGTTTTTCTAAAATCGTTTGGATTCTTTTTCCTTCTAATTGAATATTAGAAATTAAAGATTCTAAACGATCCGGATTTTCTATAATCAATTCGGAAGAAGCAAGTAGAGAAGAAAGTGGACTTTTAATTTCATGAGTCATAGATTGTACATAATTTTCCACGTATTCTTTTCCCGCAAGTTCCCGAAACAATCGATCCATTTCTTCTCCCAATCCTCTGATTTCGGGTACACTGATTTTTGGGAAAGGAATTCGTTTTTGAAATCTTAGAGCCGAAACATATTCGGATAGTTTTCGAATTGGTGAAAACAAAAAATATAAAATGCTAATAAACAAAATGATTATAGAAAGTGCCACATACAAACTCAAATTCCAAAATTTTTTTCGAGTGGATTCTATAAAAGGAATCAAACTTTTTTTAGGTTTGATTACAGTAAGTACACCGATTATTTTTCCGGAATTTCGAATCGGTGCGGCTATAAATAATCCTTTTTCGGAACCAAATAACAAACTTGACCTGGCGCCGTATTTTCCTTGTAAGGTGAGATATACGTCGTTCTTTTTAGAATAGTCCTGTCCTTTTTTTAGTTTTTCAGAATCATAAATTACAATTCCACGTTCATTTGTAACATAGAGTTGCAGATCTACTTTCTTTTTAGTAATTTCAAATATTTTAGAATTTAAATCCTTTTGTGTTGTAGTTCGCATTATAGGAGAAAAAACTCGTTCACTTATTTTTTCTAAAGAATCATTTGTTTGAGAAAGTTCTCTTTCTAATAAAGAAGCCAAAAGATGAGCTGTATCGTTCAACGATTCTTCCACTGCTTCCATATAACGCGGTCGAATCGATTCTTCAATTTTATCTACAAAATAATAATAACCAATAAAGAAGGCAAAAAAAAACCAATTACAATTCGAACCCAAAGACTCATAACGTTTCCTTCAATCCATATCCTTGACCCCGTTTCGTTTCAATCGGATCTAAGTCAGGTCGAATTTCCTTTAGTCGAAAACGAATGTTTTTAATCACCGTGTCTACAGCACGATCAAAACTTTCTTCCGGTTCTGTCCAAACTCGATCCATAATTTCTTCTCTAGTAAAAATCTTTCCAGGTCGTTTTAAAAATAACAATAACGTTTTATACTCATACGGAGTAAGAGATAAAGATTTACCATAATAATAAATCACCTTACGATCTTCGTCGGTCAGGAACTCGGTATTTGTTTCCTGAGAATTTATCTCGTATCTTCTTAACACCGCTTTGATCCTTGCGACCAATTCTCTTGGACTAAATGGTTTTACCATATAATCGTCTGCGCCTAATTCTAAACCAAGAACCCGGTCTAGTTCCGATTCTCTTGCAGTCAGTAGTATAACTGGGATAGAATTTTTTTTTCTAAGCTCTTTCAAAATTTCAAAACCGTTTCCATCCGGAAGTCCTACATCCAACACCAATAAGTCTGGGGATTCTTTTAAAAGAGAAATACATTCTTTACCAGTCATCGCGTAGATCATCTTAAAACCTTCCGACTCTAAAACAATTTGAATCGTATCTCGAATTCCCGGTTCGTCTTCTGTAAGTAGAATTGTAAACATCCACGAAAATAAAAAATCGATCTCATTTTTAGGAAAGAGAAATTTTCTTGGAATTCAAGTTTACAATTTTTTTCAGTTAGAAACGAAATCAGTTTGCATAAGTCGCTTCTCCAAAGATACTTTGCGATTGTTTTAACAACCTAATTTTATGATAAATCATACTAAAACCAAACAAGAAACCCAAGACCTTTTCGAACTCTACAGACAAATGCTTCTCATCCGCCGTTTTGAAGAAGGGGCCGCAAAATCTTATAGCACCGGAAAGATAGGTGGATTCTGTCATCTTTATATCGGACAAGAAGCGGTAGGAGTCGGTTCAATTGCAGCCCTAAAAGAACAAGATTATATCGTTTCGACTTACAGAGATCATGGTCATGCTCTCGCAAGAGGTTTGGATCCCAAGGCTCTTATGGCGGAACTTTTCGGTAAAAAAACTGGAATTTCCCAAGGTTACGGAGGTTCCATGCATTTCTTTGATAAGAACAAAAGATTTATGGGAGGGCATGGAATCGTAGGAGGTCATATTTCTCTCGCAGCAGGAATCGCCTATGCTTCTAAATATAAAAACGAAAACTCAGTTACGATTTGTTTTTTCGGGGAAGGAGCTGCAAACATTGGTTCTTTTCACGAAGGAATGAATCTAGCCGCAATCTGGAAACTTCCTCTCGTAATGATTTGTGAGAATAATCACTATGCAATGGGAACTCCAGAATATAGAGCATTATCCGTAAAAGACGTTTCGGTTCGTGCAACTGCATATGATATTGCAAGAGATCATATCGAAGGAGACGAAGTTCGGAAAGTAAGAGATCACGTAAGCGTAGCAGTAGAACGCGCTCGAAGAGGAGAGGGTCCTACTCTAATGGAAATTTCTACATATCGTTTCCGTGGACATTCTATGTCAGACCCTGCAAAGTATAGAACTAAAGAAGAATTAGATCGTTATAAAAAAACTGATCCACTTTTAAAGGCAAAGGATGACCTTCTTCATTCCGAATGGAAAGAAGAAGAATTAGAAAAACTAGATATAGATATTCAAACTCAAGTAGAAGAAGCGATCGTATTTGCAGATAAAAGCGAAGAACCACCGTTAGGTTGGCTGTATAAACACGTCTATGCGGAGGATGTCTAATGGCAATTCTTACTTATAGAGAAGCTCTAAACCGAGCCATGTGTGAGGAAATGGATAAGGACCCAAATATATTTCTTATGGGAGAAGAAGTAGGTCATTACGATGGGGCTTATAAAGTTTCCCAAGGAATGCTTTCTAAATACGGAGAAAAAAGAATTATAGATACTCCCATTTCCGAAAATGGTTTTGCGGGAGTTGGGATCGGCGCCGCTATGGTGGGCTTACGTCCTATCATAGAATTTATGACTTGGAATTTTTCTTTAGTCGCAATTGATCAGATCATCAACTCTGCGGCTAAGATGAATTATATGAGCGCGGGACAATTTCCAATTCCGATTGTATTTAGAGGTGCGGGGGGAGCTGGAGGAAGACTCGCTGCTCAACACTCTCAGTCTTTTGAAAGTTGGTATGCACATATTCCAGGTTTGAAAGTAATCGCTCCTTATACTCCCGCAGACGCCTGCGGACTTTTAAAAACCGCCATTCGAGACAATAATCCTACTATTTTTATCGAAAGTGAGGTGTTATATGGCACCAGAGGAGAAGTTCCCGATCAGGAATATTCGATTCCTTTTGGCAAAGCGGATCTTAAACGAGAAGGATCTGATATAACAATCGTTAGTTGGTCTAGAGCCTTGATGTATGTTCTACCCGCCGCAGAAAAACTTTCCAAAGAAGGAATTTCCGTGGAAGTTTTAGACCTTCGTTCTATCCGACCTTTGGACGAAGAAGCGATATACACTTCTATTCGTAAAACGAACCGTGCCTTGGTAGTAGAAGAAGGTTGGGAAGTGGCCGGATTCGGTTCTCAAATCGCTTATTTAATCCAGAAAAATTCTTTTGACGATCTGGACGCCCCCGTAGAAAGAATCACCCAAGAAGACGTTCCTATGCCTTATGCGGCAAATTTGGAAAAAGCCTCTTTACCCAGCGAAGAAAAAATTATTTCTAAGGTTCGAGAAATGCTCGAATAACACAAACAAGGAATATTCAAAATGGCTAAAATTGCAGAAATGACTCAGCTCAGCCCTACGATGGCAGAAGGTAAAATCGTCCGTTGGATCAAACAAAAGGGAGATCCAGTTTCTCCAGGTGAAATCATAGCGGAAGTGGAAACGGATAAGGCCGTTATGGAAATGGAAGCCTTTGAAACCGGAACACTTTTGGAAATCTTAGCTCCAGAAGGAACGCTTATCCCAGTGGGGGCACCAGTTGCAATCATAGGAAAACAGGGAGAAGACATTTCTACGTTAGTTGAAACTGCAAAAAAATCCATTCCTACTAAAAAAGAAAATACGATACAGACTACGTCTCAATCTTCCACAACTTCACAAAGTGATACGACACAAACTTCTTCCTCTTCTTCTAAACTTACAACCGAAGAACAAAATAAAATATATCAGAGCCCTACTTTTTCAAAAGAACAATCTACTTCTTATAAACACGGATCTCAAACAACACAAACCGGCAGATCCGGTCCAATCTCTCCTTTGGCAAAAAAACTGGCTTTTCAAAAAGGAGTGGATCTAGGAGAAGTAATCGGTTCCGGCCCCGGAGGAAGAATTATCAAAAGAGACATTCTCTCTTATCAAGAATCCGGGGGCGGCAAAAAAGGCTCTTTTGTTAAGCGACATGACCGTAAATTAGAATTAACTGGAATGAGAAAAACGATCGCATCTCGTCTTTCACATTCCACATCTACAATTCCTCATTTTTATCTTACTTTAGAACTGGACGCAAATCCGTTAGACTCTCTTAGAAATTCATACAATCAAGATCTAAAGTTAGAAGGTCCTTTAAAGATCAGTCTAAACGATCTCATTATCAAAGCTTGTTCACTTTCCTTAAAAGATGTTCCTGAAGTAAATTCTTCCTGGAAAGAAGATCATATATTAGAACACGGTAGAATTGATATAGGAGTTGCAGTTTCCATCGAAGGTGGCTTAATCACTCCATACATTCGAAATGCAGATCAAAAATCGGTAAGCGAAATTAGTCTTGAAATAAAAGAACTTGCTTCCCGTGCGAGAGAAAGAAAACTCAAACCCGGGGAATACACCGACGGTACTTTTACAGTTTCTAATCTCGGAATGTTTGGAATTTCTTCTTTTACGGCGGTCATCAATGAACCAGAAGCGGCAATTCTTGCAGTCGGAGCACTCGTTAAAAAACCGGTCCTTAAAGAAGGAAATATAGTCGCAGGAAAAACGTTGAGCGTTACTCTTTCTTGCGATCACAGAGTGGTGGACGGTGCTACCGGAGCCAGATTTTTATCTTCTTTTCGAGAATATACGGAACGTCCCCTTCGCCTACTTACCGGCTAAGGATTTTATTTTGTGGAAAAAAAATCGGAACCCGCTTCCAGAAAAGAAAAAATTAGAAAGTCAGCGCTACTACTTCTCTCTTTAAACAAAGAAGATGCTGCCAAAGTATTATCTAAGTTAGATGATTCTATGATCGAAGAAATCATTTTGGAAATGGCTCAGATCAAATCGATTTCTAAAAAAGAAAAAGAAGACGTTCTTTTAGAGTTTAAAAATTCAGTCCTTCCAGACGAAGGAGAAATCAAAGGTGGAATAGACACAGCCAGAGAAATTCTTAGACAGTCTTTAGGAAAAGAAAAAGCCGAAAACATATTAGGAAAACTTTCTCGCAAAGACATAGAAGATGATTTTTCATTTTTAAGCGAAGCAGAGCCTGGAGTTTTAGCAAGTCTTTTACAACACGAATCTCCACAAACAATCGCAGTCACACTCGCATTTATGACTCCTAAAAAAGCGGCTGACATTCTAAAATTTTTTCCGGGGGAATTGCAAGCCGGTGTCGCTTATCGTTTGGCAAACACTACAAAAACACATCCAGACGCAATTAAAGAAATTGCAAGAGTACTTAAGAAAAAATACGAACAAAGAGATCGTTCCGAATACAGTGAGGCCGGAGGTGCGGAAGCTCTCGCAAACATACTCAATCACATGGATAAATCACAGGAGGAAAATATACTCAAAGAGTTGGAAGCAAATTCTCCTGAACTTGCAAAACAAGTAAAAGAAAAGTTATACACCTTTGAAGACGTCTTAGGTTTGGATCAAAAGGAAATGAGAATTTTAATCAATCGTTTGAGTGATGATAATTGCCTCAGTATGGCTCTACGTGGAGCTGGAGACGAACTTAGAAATCATTTCTTAAATGCAATGTCCCGCAACCGTGCAACAGAAATTTTAGACATGATGGAAATCAGAGGAAAACTAACATTACGCGAAATAGGAGACGCAAGAAATATTATAATCAATTTAGTGCGTGAACTCGAAGAAGAAGGAACAATTTTTGTCAAAAAAGACGGAGAAGAATACATTTAGATGATTCATACTTACTGGAACCTATTCGCGCAAACTTTATAATTTCTACATGAGTTTCCATATTTTTGTGAAACTCAATCTTACGGATCAAAACTCAGAAAACACCATCGGTGTTTAGGTTTTTGGGACTCTAAATCTATTTCGGATTATTAAAAATAGTATGAACCCAGATCAAACTTATCTTGATTTAAAGCGCTTTAGAAAATCCGAATTTAGTTCGCATACTAGCATTAGATTTTTCTGATTTAAAATCGTTTACAACAGAAATCATAAAACTTTGCAATTTAAAAAACTCAACTTAGGTTATAAATCAAATCCCTTCTCTTTCGGAAGAAATTGGAAAACTTCAAAATTTAAAAGAATTGTATTTGCAAGGTTCTAATTCTTTTACTGAAAAAGAAAGAAAGAATTCAAGAGTTTCTACCAAAATGCAAAATTGATTTTGAACCAGCTTAAAAATTCAGGAATTTAATCTAAATTTTTCGACTAAAAACTTTTTCAAAACTTCAAAAAAATGTTTTTTAAATTTTTCTAAAACGTATTTCATAATCGCCTTCGTTTAACATGAGTGTTGTGTTTAATTTTATTCCTTTGCAAAAAAATTAACTTCTATAAAATTGAATTCTTAAATCCAAAACCATAATTCAATTTTTATATTTTATAAAAATATTATATCCTTATAATTCCCTCACATTCGATTCGAAAAAGAAAGTGTGAAATATCAAAAAGATTAACACCCGGATCTTCTACACTGATCACATGTAGGTGGCTGTCCGGGAAAACAGGGAACTGGAAATCCAAGAAAATCGCAATGACAGTTACAAGGTTCCCATGGCTGACTACATTCTACAGCGCCTACATTGAGTCCCATGTTTGAAGTTCCTAAATTCCCGGCAAGATCCTTAACGTTCACTTGAAGATTACAATTTCCAGCAGTCCAATTGGGCGTAGGCGTTAAAGAGATCGTATCATCCGTAACCAAAGTGCTACTAACTTGAACTTTTGGAGTCTGATTGTCTACGAGACTACCAGATAAACTCAATGTGCTTGGATCAATACGATGATCAAATTGAAGCACAAGCGTTTGAGACAAAGGTGCTAACCATACCGCATTTATATTCGGTTGAGTAATTACAACCTTCGGACCTAATTGTGGATTGCCAGGCGACGGATCGGACTCCGTTACTGAGTCTCCAAAAGTTGTATCACCTCGTCCTGTTACCGTTAGAAAAGGAATAGAAGGAAAATAAACTGGGCCGACATTGACATCGGGCGGTTCATTATTGGAACGATAACCAGGCCTATGAAACGGGTCTCCAAAAATGCCCGTACAATGGCAATTGGAAGAACTATTTATGCACATTACAGCTGAGCAAAAAGTTGCTCCCGGAAATGGAATTGGCTGATCTCCCAAACAAAAACCGGCAACAGCCGCAGAAGCGGGCCAACGAGCAGGAGGCGCGTTATTCAATCCTGGTAAATCCGCCCATAATGTACAATTATAAGCGGCCATCTGCATACTTACGGCAGCTTCCTTACAAACTATATTCAAATTGATAATGATAAATACCGAGAGTATGAATGCGATTTTTCTCAACTTCATAACTGACTCCTTAAGTTCGTAAGCGCATCCCTTACGGCAGGTACATCTAATAAATCCGTTCTTGGATCAGCTTGAAGCGCATCACTTACGGATGGATCGTTTAACACTTGGGGTAACGTAGTTAGGTTATCGGGTACAAGATATGTAAAATCGTAATTCGAATTCCGATCGAATGCGGAAACATTCACCCCGCGAGAAGACCAAACCCCAATCGTTCCTCCCAAAAGGTTTACGGATACTCCCTGAATCGGATTAATACGCCTGAAAGGATAAGGACTATTCGGAGAAATTAAACCTCCTATTATTTGAAAATTACGATTTACGAATAATAGAGTATCAGAATTTTCAAGAACGAGAACCAACCCCATACCACCAGGTAACGGGGTAGCAGCAATCAAAGTAGGATCTAAGATTGTAGAATCAGTAACAATCTTTTGCTCTGTTCGTCTGAAAATGATTGTCTGATCTCTCGGGTCCCAACCTACAACTCTATTTCCATCCTGATCGACAATTAAAATCAGAGTTTCATCGGCCCATACACTTCGCAATCCAGTAATTGTAACCGGACTTGAAACCGTCGTTATCGTTCCATCAGTTCCTAAACGACGAAAACCTAAATTTGGTCCGTAAACTAGAAAGGCAGAAGACCCAAACGAAACAATTTCCTGTGCTCCCGGTATTAAAACTGGATTTTGACATCCACTTAAACGTTGAGAAGTTTGTCCGTCAAAATTCCAACAAAGATTGATTGCATCGGATTTAAGTAAGGCAATCCGTCCATTTTCTTCTAAAGCAATTCGTCTTGTTCCAATAAAATCCGTATTTGATTTATAATAGAGTTTGTTAGCTCCAACCGAAAAGTATATATTACCTCCTACTGAATCTAACATGAATATAGTAAAGTCTACGGATTGAAAATTAGCCGGTCTAAGATTCGGAGCCAAGGTAATCCCAGCAACATGGGAAAACACGGTCGCACGCGGAGGATCCGAAGCATCCATAGTGAAAAAAGCACCCACCCTGGCCACCAACTCAGGATTGAGTTGGTATAGAAAGTTTGTTTCTACTTCTTTTGTCTCAATGGTCTTTCCAGGATTTCCTTCAGGAGAATACGTAAATGCGTTAGAGCGTAAAAACAGAAGTAAATCATTAATAACATTTCTATTCTTACTTTCTAGAATTCCATTACATTGTAGTAAAAGGCCAATCAAAGTTAGCCATATCCATTTTTTAGCCATCATGGCAAATCACTTAAGTAATTATCATTCTTTTTTCAAGTCAATTTTATATTTTATATTATTTTTATTTCATTTTACGATAAAAATATTCATTATATCTAATGCACATTACGCAAATTATACGAAAACTTTTAGATTAAAACAATATTTTTTTATGTCTAATTTTTTATAATTTATTAAGAATATTATAAATAACGCAATATTATTCTCCTAATATATTATAAAAAATACCTATAAAAACTAAGAGCTCGATATTCAATTTTATTATTTTTGAAACAAAGTTATGTTCCTAAGATAAACCTTTTCTAAAATTGATTCAAAAAACTTAAGATGTAAAAACTTTCATTATGAGTATTAAAAACTAAAAAGATTATCGACTTATAAATTAAGGACACAATTATAGGAACTACTATCTGTTACAAACTTACTCAATATTTATAATATTTCTTTTTCAGATTTTTAGATAAACCTAGTCGAAATACCCGTAGACTAACTTTCAAAAAAATAAAAAACATATAAAAATTTACCTACTTTTCCAAATTGTAATTTAGCAAAATACAAATCTTCTTATTAAACTAAAATTATAATTCGAACTTTGCACCTTAAGATAGAATTATCATTTAATTTATTTCTAACATTGTTCTACATTAAATATGAAAATAACGTTATAATTTTTTCTAAAAAAATAAAATGTAGAAACTTCTAAAAAACGTGAGTTCGGTATAATCAATGCGAAAGCGATTCTTATGTTGTATCTAGAACGCAATCCATAGAGCGTTCTGCTGAGTTTAACGCAATCCATAGAGCGCCCATAGAAGCGAGACGCTGAGTTTGAGAGAGCCCACAGTTGAAGAGTATTTTAGAATCAGAAGGATCAAAAACACATTTTTCAAGTGTTCCGACAGAATGAGTCTTTTTTACTTGCAAAAAGTATGTTTTTCTGATAGAGAAAAGTTTTTCAAACCTTTCCACCACCTAAAATTAGGAAAAACTCATGCAACGCTCTCTATGGATCACGCCGTAGGGTATAAGTTTTACGGAGGATTTGTCGTAATTCCGACAGATTTATATTGAGATCCAAATGTTTGTGGGTAAGGTTATGGTAGAGAGCATGGCTTGAGTTGGAGTAACTATTGAAGTTCGCTGTATCTTTCTCCCATGGGTCCGCATTCAAAGAATCGTAGTATTGAGTTTTTTATTTTCCTTTTGCTGATTTTTAAACAATTTTTAAAGAATAAACTATTTAAGATTAATTGTAAATAAGTGTTAAAACAGAAAAATTTCGGAGCAGACAAGACTTGTCACTATACAGCTTCACTTTCTATTAGAGTATTTTAGTTCACTCGCCATCCATGGCTCGTGTCACATTTGTAACGCTCCCTAAAAGTCGCTACAAATGCTCTCGCAAAAAAGCTTCGAGTCCTATAATTTATGTTAGTTGTAAATTGATTGTAAAAAAGAAAGATTTCGGAGCTGACGGGACTCGAACCCGCGGCATCCTGCGTGACAGGCAGGCACTCTAACCAGCTGAGCTACAGCTCCTAATTCCATTGTTACTTTTTCAAAATAACCTCTTAGGTCAATCGATTTTGATTGAATTGGCCTGAAAAATTCTATTCTGAAAATTGATTCTTTCATTTACTGGAATACAAAAATTTTGCACTTAAAAATATTGGAACCCCAATCTAGATGATCGTTCAGGAAAAAAAACCTCAAGAGCTCTTAGAAGATCGTATCTTTACAGTCTCTAATTTTCTTTCTGTTAGTAGAGTTTTTCTTTTGCCTTTTTTTATCACTTTCATTCAGACCTACATGTCCTCTCCGAATAAAACCGAGTTTTTATTCTATGCAATTTTAACTTGTGTTTTAGCTGTTCTAACTGATTATCTGGACGGTTTTCTTGCAAGACTACTTCATCAAGAATCCGTATTAGGTAGATACTTAGATCCTATATGTGATAAAATTGTTACGATTGGTGGCCTTTCAGTCATTGTTCATTACTTCCGATTTCCAATTTGGATTTTAATCGCTTATATCATTCGAGAAATTTTAGGAGTTTGGTTAGGAAGTTTTCTTTATCTCAAACGAGGAATACAAGGAAAACCGAATTGGTGGGGAAAATTTGGAGTCGGAATTGTTGCAATCACAGTTCTTTGGTATATGTGTATTCCACTGATAAAATTTAAAATCCAAGGTGAAAGTGTTCTAAAACATCCCGAAATTTCCGGTTATATTCTGATAGTGATTCTTTGTATCGGAATTTTTGCGTATTCTAAACGTTATTGGAACATTGTATTTTATCCCGAAAAAATTCAAATTGATCCAGGCGATAAAAAGACTCGAAAGAAATACGAATTGGTTTGAACGTAAGTCCTTGACTCCTAAGCTTTCTCTCCCATTCTGTCCTTGCAAACCCGCGCTCGGGTGGTGGAATTGGTAGACACGCAAGCTTGAGGTGCTTGTGCCGTTTAGGTGTAGGGGTTCGAGTCCCCTCTCGAGCAAAATTCCATCAACTATAACAAAATCAGAACTCGAAGCGAGCTTTGGTAAAGCGTTTTGAGCGACCCTAGAAGCGAAATAAACGTTTCCGAGAAACAAGGTAGGATTTTTTCTACGAATTGAAACTTATCTAATTTTTCCGTAAAAAATAAAATGTGGGAACTAAAACAAATTTAGATCTTACAGTAAAACTTTCAAAACTCAGACTTTTCTCGATTGGTTCGTGAAATAAAATTTATCTTTTAAATCTCAAAGTATGAGTTCCCACATTTTTTTCAATAAATCACTTTTATAAACCACGATGAACATTAATACAAATTCAGCGAATTTTAAACACTTACTAAGAGTTTGTATAAGAACCAAGATTAGAATCCTGCATTGCTTCATTATGAAAATTGTAAGCTTTCGAAAACTTAGCTTCTAAGCCACAACTCATCCATAAATTCAAGGTAAATTATAGTTTTTGTATGAGTTTCCTATTTTTGTAAAACTAAATGCCTCACTTTCCTGAATGCCGATCCTTAGAGAGGCATTCTCTGAGTTTCTGGGTCGTTCGAAGTAACTAAAGCGTCTCACTTCCTGAATGCCGATCCTTAGAGAGGCATTCGCTGAGTTTCTGGGTCGTTCGACAGGTTTTGGACAGGATCATAGATTCAATGACCTTATTCATACTTTCTTGGAAAAATTCTATCGTAAGAAAGACCCTTCAAAAAAATGAAAAAAACACTGATTCTAAAAAAAGGAAACAAAACGTATGCTTTTCGAAATCACAATCCAACAATTTTCTAAAATGCTCCGCCAATTAAAATTACTTTTAGAAAAAGGAGCCATCTACTCTGAAACTAAAAAATTCGATGTGGAAGTTCTTTTAAATTCAAGACTAGCCCCAGACCAGTTTCATTTCATCAGACAAATTCAAATCGCATGTGATACTGCAAAACTGGGAGTTTCCCGCCTAACAGGAAAAGACGCTCCAAAACATGAAGACCAGGAAAAAACGTTATTAGAATTACAAACAAGAATCGATTCCACGTTAGACTACCTTTCAACATTTACGGAAAAAGATTTCTCGGAATCAAACGATAGAAAAGTGTTCAACCCTCGTTGGGAAGGAAAGTATTTAACCGGAAAAGAATTTGCAATTCAACATTTGATCCCTAATTTTTATTTTCATATCACTGCGGCTTATTCAATCCTCCGTCATAATGGCGTAGATATAGGAAAGAAAAATTATCTAGGTGAAATGCCTTTCAAAAGTTAAAACAATCGACGATGAATTTTCTTTTTAATAAAATATTCAAAAATCGGAATTTTTGGATCGGAATTCTATTCTTTTCATTGAACTCCTGCGGCTCTTCCCCTATAGAACCAAAAACTACCCTTTTAGAACAAAAAACAAATCAGAACGGTATTGCAGTTTTAATTTATCATGAAATTGTAATTAATTCCACAAAAGAGCCGGGAGAAACGGTAATCACATTAGAAAAATTTGAAGAACAAATGCAATATCTTTTTTCCCAAGGTTACAACCCGATTACCATGAAAGATCTTCTACTTTATATTGAAAAAAGAAAGGTTTTACCCGATAAATCTATAGTTTTAAATTTCGATGACGGTTGGAAGAATGTTTTAAACGCAGTTCCTATACTCAATCGATATTTCTTTCCGGCTTCTTTTTGGATCATAGCAGGACCCAAAGGAATCGGTAACGGAGAATATTTAGAATGGTCAGACATTCAAGAACTTGCAAAAAATCCAAGGTTCGAAATCGGGTCTCATACATACAGCCATCCCTGGAACCCAAAAGATAACTTGGTAACTTGGGTGGACAATCGTGTCCCTGGAAAAAGTGCAGAAGACGCACTCTTTGAACTGAAAGAATCTAAAAAAATCCTAGAATCTAAATTAGGTGTTTCCATAGATTATCTAGCTTGGCCCTGCGGTTGGTACAATGACAAACTCATTCAACTAGCACAACAATCAGGTTATAAATCAATACTCACCACCGAAGACGGAGCCAATCGACCGGGAGAAAACCCATTCAAAATCAAACGAGTTTTTATAGATGGGAAATGCAGTCTAACGTCATTTATCGAACTATTGAAAAATCCTAGATATATCTCCTGCCAAAAATCCCAAAAACCTACACGAGGAAACTCACCCTATTCGGATTAAAATTTTTCACAGATTTTATATTAAAAATTCATTTTCATTCATAAATATTGAACCATTTTGTAAGATCTTCTTTCCAATCATAGGCAAAATAGTTATCAATGTAACATTTACTTTAAGATATTTTTGAAATTAATTTTTCTGCATAAAATCAGTATTATGATTCCATTAAGGAAGTATAGTTCCGTTTATAGTAAAGTTTAAGTATATCTAAATGAAAATCAATCCTGCTTCCGTAACGGAATCGACACATTTAAAAAATAGACAATATTGTCAGAACCAGATTCGAATCACAAAAATTTTCCTTCTTTTTACAATTATAGCCTGTGCTTTTGCGTGTTTAGAGATGTTCAAAGTTTTTTGGGAACAACTTCTAGATCACAGATCCTTCGCAGCTATAGGACAGATTGCATTTTTTATCCTCATCGTTTTGTTAACCTACGGCAACTTCGTTTATCAATTTACTCGCTTAGGTTATTTTCAAAGACTTTTGAAACATTCTTCTCCAAATCGTGAGGATTTGGAAAAAATCTACTCACAAGACTGTTCTCCTTTAGCAATTTTAATTCCTTCCTACAAAGAAGAATTGGATATAGTTAGAGAAACCCTTCTCTCTGCGGCTCTTCAAGATTATCCTAACCGAAGAGTTGTATTGTTGATTGATGATCCTCCAGAACCTAAAAGTTATGCTGCTTTTGAGTCTCTTCAAAACATGAGAGACTTACCAAATTCTCTTCAAAAAAAATTTAACGAAGCCGCTTATCCTTTTCTTCAGGCAAAAAAAGAATATTTAGAACGTAAAAATTCAAATAAATCCAAACCTCAAAAAGAAACAAAACTTCTTATTCAGCTCTATAAAAACGCATTTCTTTGGTTTCAAAATCGTATGAACGAATATAACGATTCTACAATCCGAAAGGAACTTCCGGAACATACCCGAGTTTTTATGAGAGATTCTTTTTTTAAAGAATGGTGTAATCTACACTTGGAAAGAATTTCAGAATTAGAATTTCTTTTCACAAAAGGTGGGGCTGATCCTTATAGAATAGAAAAAGAATTTAACCGTCTGGCTTCTCTATTTACAGTAGACTTTTCCACTTTTGAAAGAAAAAAATACGTAAATCTTTCTCATCTCCCCAATAAAGCGATGAACCTTAATAGTTACATCTATCTTTTAGGAAAAAGATGGATGGAAAAAAAAGATTCTAGAGGAATTTTTTTAGAAGAATCTCAAAACGATTCTTCATTTGAAGTTCCTCGTGCAGACTTTTTAATTACCTTAGACGCGGACAGTGTACTTCTTCCAGACTATATTCTAAAATTATCATATGTCATGGAAACTCCCGGAAACGAAAGAATCGCAGTGGCACAAACACCTTACAGTTCTTTTCCGGGAACGTCTAACGTGTTAGAAAAAATAGCCGGGGCGACCACAGATATTCAATATCAAATCCATCAAGGATTTACTAATTTTGGAGCAACGTTTTGGGTAGGTGCAAACGCAATGCTTCGTTACAAAGCGCTTTTAGATATTCAAACATTCCACAAGGAAAGAGGTTTCCAAATTCATAAGTACATCCAAGACAACACTGTCATAGAAGATACTGAATCTAGTATCGATCTTTTGGATGTAAATTGGAGTCTTTATAATTATCCCGAAAGACTCGCCTATAGCGCAACTCCTCCGGATTTCGGTTCCCTTTTAATTCAAAGGAGGAGATGGGCCAATGGAGGACTGATCATTCTTCCTAAATTATTACGTCACGTCTTTAGATGGCCTTGGAGTTTTACAAAGTTTATAGAAGCGTTCTTTCGAGTTCACTATCTTGGTTCGATCGCAGCGGTGAACATTGGTCTTGTCATTCTCATGGGAAGTCCCTTAGGCGAAGGAGTGGAAACATACTGGATTGCAATTTCTTCTTTGCCGTATTTTATTTTATACGGAATGGATTTGGTAAGAATGAAATATAAATGGATCGATCTAATTCAAATCTATTCGCTCAATCTGCTTTTGATTCCGGTAAACTTAGCTGGAGTTTTTATGTCGATCAACCAAGCAATTACCGGAAAACAAATTCCGTTTAGCAGAACTCCAAAAGTGATTGGCAGAACCTCTATGCCTTCCCTTTATATAGTAGCAGAGTTTTCTCTTTTGGCTCAGCTGTTATTTGGGTTTATCACAAACTATATGTATCAAAACTGGATCTATTCGATCTACAACTTAGGAAACGCCATTCTTTTAGGTTATGCGATTTTTAAATTTATAGGACTGAGATCGTGTTGGGAAGACATTCTTCTTTCTATAAATAGACCCCCAGCGAAAACGGTGAGTCATTGGGTAGAACAAAGAGTTGCGATCGATTTGGAAGGAGCTAAGGATCTACAAGAAAGATAACACAAAATCATTTTCTAATTTCCTCTTGTAATTTCGTTCCTGGAAAAAACTCTCGTTCTATGTCTGTAAATCCAGGACCGGTATCCGTACAAGAAGTTTTATACAAGGCGCGGCTATTTTTTTCCGGATTTTTTCTGGCTTTGATTTCAATCCTAGGATTGATTTTTTCAAGTCCTCTTTTTTTAATCCAAGACCGCCCTTTTCCCAAAAGTGATGCTCTGATCTTAGAAGCGAAGGAAACGATTCCTCAAGACGTGCTTAAAAACGCAGCGGACGGATTCAAAAAAGGATATGTTGGAATTTTAATCGTTCTTTATTCTCCTGCAACGACTCATTCCAACTTAGGTGTAATTCAGGATTTAACTTCCGAAATACAAAATTCTCTCGTTTCTTTGGGAGTAGACGAATCTAAAATTCTAATTTATAAACTCGAACCGTATCCTACTGGTGCTAAAAACTTTCCTAAATCTCTTTTAAAAATCTGTTTAGATAGACAACTTAAGAATATTCTAATTCTCTCCAAAAGGTTCGAATCCTCTTTCAATCAAAGATTATACGAATCTGTTTTGGGTCCTGCTGGCTTGAAGATTCATGTTATTCCTTTGTCGGATAAAATCGGAATCGGAAATTGGTTTTTAAGTGAAGAAGGATTTGAAATTGTATTTTTAAATTTAGCCAGAACGTTTTATCAAATACTCCCAGGAAAATAAAACCGAAAATGTCAGAATCAAATGAACTCATTGAACAAAGAATTCAGAAAATCGAAGAATTAAAAAAACAAGGAATCAATCCCTATCCGGTTCGTTTTTTTCCGGATTCCAAATCAAAAGACATCGCCGAAAAGTTCGAAAAAAATCCGACTGGGCCGGAAACCAAATTCAAATTAGGTGGAAGACTATATTCTAAAAGAGTAATGGGAAAAGCAAGTTTTGCTCACCTCAAAGACAGTTCCGGAATCATACAACTTTATGCGACTAGAGACGACTTAGGCGAAACTCAATACTCCATTTTTAAATCCTTTGATTTGGGGGATATTATCGGTTTGGAGGGGTATCTTTTTAAAACCCAAAAAGGAGAAATCACGTTACACGTCACATCGGTGGAACTACTCGCAAAATGTATCCGCCCTCTTCCCGTAGTAAAAGAAAAAGATGGGGTCGTCTATGACGCGTTTGCAGATGTAGAACAAAGATATAGAATGCGTTATGTAGATTTAGTGGTCAACGATCACGTTAGAGATACATTTATTACAAGAAGTAAAATCGTTTCTGAAATCAGAAGTTTTTTAACCCAAGAAGGTTTTTTAGAAGTAGAAACTCCTATGATGCAACCGATCGCTGGAGGTGCTGCTGCAAGACCGTTTGTCACTCATCATAATACTCTGGATATGCAATTGTTTTTAAGAATCGCTCCGGAACTTTATCTCAAACGTTTGATCGTTGGAGGAATGGATCGTGTTTTTGAACTCAATCGAAATTTTAGAAACGAAGGGATTTCTACAAAACACAATCCTGAATTTACTATGATGGAAGCTTACATGGCTTTTGGAGATATGAGTACAATGCTGGATCTTACCGAAAGACTCATTACTCATCTGGCTCAAAAAATTTGTGGAACTTTGAAAATTCAATACGGCAAGGATTTAATCGATCTTTCTCCTCCTTGGAAAAGAATTACTTACGTGGATATCATCAAAGAATATAGTGGAATTGATTTTAGCCAAATTACTTCTCTGGATGAAGCTAAGAAAAAAGCTTCAGAATTGAAAGTAGACGTTTCCAAATGCCAAACGATTTGGAAAGTGGCAGATGAAGTTTTTTCCGAAAAAGCAGAACCAAATCTAATTCAACCGATTTTTATCACCGATTATCCAAAAGAACTTTCTCCTCTTGCAAAATCCAATCCAGATAAACCAGATTATGTGGAAAGATTCGAACCATACGTAGCCGGAAGAGAAATCGGAAACGCCTTTACAGAGTTAAACGATCCTTTTGATCAAAAAGAAAGGTTCGAAGACCAGGTAAAACAAAGAGAAGCTGGGGACGATGAAGCGTTTATGATGGACGAGGACTATATCCGTGCCTTGGAATATGGAATGCCTCCTACTGGCGGACTCGGAATTGGGATCGATCGTCTGGTGATGCTTTTGACCAATTCTCATTCAATTCGAGATACAATTTTATTTCCATTAATGAGACCGGAATAAAATTGATTCCGATCTTGACCTTTAATGATTGAATTGATTTTAGCCTGGAAGTCTTTTATTTTTACGTAGCCTAGTCACGGTTAATTGGACACATTTTTTACGCAGCATTTTCTTCAAATTCTGCAGGACTCACAAAGTCTAAGTATGAATGAGATCTCTGCCTATTATAATAAACTTCTATATGATCAAAAAGTAATTCTTCCGCTTCTTGAATTCTATAAAAGTAATCATATTCCATTTCTCTTTTCAGAGAACCAAAGAAGGACTCGGCGACCGCGTTGTCCCAACAATTTCCCCTTCTACTATTGCTCCTGCGAATTTTGTTGACGAGCAAATATTTTCGAGTTTCGTTCGAACAATAATTGGATCCTCGGTCAGAATGAAAAATCAAACCCTTGGGAGGATTTCTCAATTCGATCGCTTTGGAAAGAGCATTGCAGACTAATTTGGAGTCATTAGCATTCGAAATCGACCAACCTACTACTTTCCGAGAATAAAGGTCTAATATTACACAAAGATAAATCCAACCTAAGGAGGATCTCAAAAAAGTAATATCTGAAACCCAGATTCGATTCTTCTTGTTCGCTTTGAAATTCCGCCTGACTAAGTCTGGAGCAACCTGATTCCCATGATTAGAATTTGTTGTGGCAATCCGAAAGCGCTTCTCCTGTTTTCCACGAATTTCACAAAGTTTCATCACTTTTCGAACCGTTCTTGCTCCGTAAATTGAATACACTTTCTTCACTTCCCGAAGCAACCGAACCAAACCGTAATTCTTGCGATTTGTTAACCACGTTTCCCTAATGAACTCTACAAGTTCGGGATTATATTTTTCTAATTCGTTTTTGCTTCGTTTCAGAAATTGATAGTATCCTGAACGAGATACTCCTAAGACGTTAGCCATGCTTCGAATCGGAAACTCAAATCGATGAGTTTCCATGAACATCAATCGGGATTTTGTTCTCTCGAAAGCATGGCTGCAAACTTTTTTAGGATAGCGTTCTCTTCCTTGAGTTTCTGATTTTCCTTCCGTAGTTTTTTCAGTTCTTCGATCTCTTTTAACTGCTTATCCGTTGGTGGATTTTGTTGTTCCGACTTCTTC
This sequence comes from Leptospira noguchii serovar Panama str. CZ214, assembly GCF_000306255.2. Lineage (GTDB taxonomy): Bacteria > Spirochaetota > Leptospiria > Leptospirales > Leptospiraceae > Leptospira > Leptospira noguchii. Next base: position 390,310 of record NZ_AKWY02000034.1, on the reverse strand, counting down.
AAGTTTTCTGTTCTCCATTGTCGTAACACAAAATAACTGATTCCCAATGACTCGGCGACTTCTTTTATCGTAAACGATCCTGAAAGCGTTCGCTTTACTGCTTGTTCTTTAAACTCCGGAGAGTATTTTCCTTTTTTATTCATTTTCACCTTTACCTCATTTGCTGAGAAAAAGATGTCCGTTTTTACGTAACTAGGTTAACGTGGAATATCGGTTATAAAATAAATTGCTAAACTATCCCACTAAAACATCGATCCTATTTCTAAGGTAGAGTGAGAAACGTCAAAACGGTTTTCTAATTTATGAAAGTCTTTTTTAACTTCAGAACGTAAGTTACCCATTTCCGTCTTTATACTTTGAGTTCCCGACCTTAATTCTTGAATTTCGGATTTTGTTTTTTGTCTCGACTCTTGAAGTTGAGAAGACAACTGTTTCCAAATTGTATGAAGAAAACCAAAAATGAATCCAAATCCTAAAAAGGCTGTGACCATCAACGTTAAAAAGACAAATCCGTCATGTAGATAAATGTACATTTTTAGAAATCAAAGGCAAGAAATTTTTTATATTCAAAAAAATAAATATTCTCTAAAAGTTTTTTCGACAAACAAGTAAAATTTTTCATTGAGTTGCACATATTAAAATTCTAAAACACTTGTAAGAGTTCCCACAATTGCAAATTCACAGTAAAATCTAAAATTGTAAGAGTTCCCACAATTGCAAATTCACAGTAAAATCTAAAATTGTAAGAGTTCCCACAATTGCAAATTCACAGTAAAATCTAAAATTGTAAGAGTTCCCACAATTGCAAATTCACAGTAAAATCTAAAATTGTAAGAGTTCCCACAATTGCAAATTCACAGTAAAATCTAAAATTGTAAGAGTTCCCACAATTGCAAATTCACAGTAAAATCTAAAATTGTAAGAGTTCCCACAATTGCAAATTTACAGTGAAATCTAAAATTGTAAGAGTTCCCACAATTGCAAATTCACAGTGAAATCTAAAATTGTAAGAGTTCCCACAATTGCAAATTCACAGTGAAATCTAAAATTGTAAGAGTTCCACAATTGCAAGTTCACAGTGAAATCTAAAATTATAAAAGTAGATTAGGATTTCTTTTGAAAGAGAGATTTAAAAAATACTAAAGTAAAGAATTGTAACATTCTAAAGAAACGAAAAAGTCTCCAAGGTTTAGAAAGAATTCTCCAGAACCAAATAAGTCCCTTGAGTTTGAAAAAGTTAGGCGCCTTTCTAACTTTACCGGAAAGAATATCCAAGGAACCGCCAACTCCAATGATCACGGAATGTCCAAAAAATGCAGTGTTGTTTTCAATCCAGATTTCCTGTTCCGGAAAATCCATTGCAAGAAAAATCAGATTTGGACTCGTTTTACGAATCGATTCCTTCACCATCAACTCTCTCTGAGGGTTCATATAACCGGCATGCCTTCCTACAATTCTCACTCCAGGAAAATGTCTAGAAAGGGTAAAATACACTTTTTCGATGATGTCTTCTTTACCACCTAACATAAAGATAGAATAATTTCTAAGTTCGCAAAGACGAACCAAATCCATCATCAAAGCAATCGGAGAAATTCTTTCTTTGAGAACTTTTCTAAGACGAGTCGCCGCCCATTGTAACCCAGCACCTTCCGCAAGAATCATAGTTGCCTTTTCGGTAATTCTATGGAGTTTTTTTCCTTTTCTAACCGACATGATTTTAATCGGATCCAAAAAAAGAATGTGATGAAACTTTTCCTTTTCCTCCATAAGCCTATAAATTTTAGCTACGGATTCATCTTGGGTTACATTATCAAACTGGACTCCTAAAATATCAGTTTTTCCTAACGTCTCCGTTTGAATTACCTGATAATCCAAAAGATAATCTCTGTCGTCTTTTGCGGATAGATGTATAATTTCACCTGGCTTTTTCATCTTAAAGGCATACTATACGACATAAACTTAGAGTCAATTGAAACTTACCTAAATTTATTTTCGTAATTTCGTGGCGGCGGTTCTAAATTCATTTTCTAAACAAGCCATGGATATACTCGAAAGTAAAAAGGATCCTTCTTTTAAGATCAGATCTAAATTTTCAACTTTGATTCCACCGATCACGGTTACAGGCAAATAATTCCCTTTCTTGATTTGGTTTAAAATTTCTGTTCCGATCGCTGATTTTGCATCCTCTTTATTTTCGGTCGGAAAAATAGGTCCTAACCCAGTATAGTTCCAAAGAGATAAATCCAACTCGTTTACTTCTTTCAGGGTATGAGAAGACGTTCCAAGATAAAGTTTAGATTTGAAAAGTGTATTCTTTTCTTCTAAATTCAAAACTTCGTAATCTTCCTTTCCCACATGAGCTCCAAAACAATTCCATTCTATCGCCTGTTTCCAGAAGTCGTTAACAATCCAAAGTAAATCCGGATATAAATCCTGTAACGATTTCACTATAAATTCTAATTCGTTTATAGAAGCCGACTTGGCGCGAATTTGTATAAAAGGAATTAGATCCGGATATTCCATCCAAAATTTCGGAAGACTAAAATAATCCAGATTTCTAATTTTACAAAAATCTAAATCGAGTATAGGGTAAATTCCAGGCTCTTGCCAAGAAAAACTTTTAGCTCTCACTGAACCAACCTTACAATTTGAACCAATCTTTTAAACTATAACATCAAATTTATAAATACACAATAGAGTTGTTGAAAAATTAGTAATTAAAACGTTTATTAAAAAATAAATGAAGGTTCCAAAGCCCTGCGGCTAAAACAAAAACGAGATGTTTAAAGTCTTTTCTAAAACATCTAATGACATCCGATGTAATTCTAAATCTTTTAATACCGGCAAAAGCATTTTCTACGAAAATCCTTTTTTTACTAATTCTTGTATTCTTTGCTTTTTGTGTAGCGGTAAGTTCTCTTTTCTTAGGTTTCTTTTTCGGTTTGATAATATTCACTTTTTTTGATGTCTTTTCAATTCCTTCAAAACCGGAGTCAAGGATACATACCACATCTTTAGGAATCGCAGAAGTAATCATCGTATTCTCCGCAACTTTAAGATCGTGCGTTTTACCAGATATCGTGTTCGATAAGAATAAGATTGCTTTATCTTTATTTGTCAAAATTAAGTTTTTAATCGCATGTCTTTTCTTTTTTCCAGAGTAGAATTCTTTTTGTAAATCCTTACCTGTTGGCCTTCTGATGGGCCTTTCTGTTCCATCTATGATTACATACTTCAGTTTTTTTAACTTCTTCAACTTTTTTTTGAGATCGGAAATTTCATTTGCGGGAAGAGTATTCATTGAACCAAGTGAAAGAAATAAAACTTCCGCCAAAAGCTTTACCAACTTACAAGCAGTAGTCCTATCCATTTTAAATACCGCTCCCAAGACGTCGTAGGTCGGATAAGTTTTTAGATAAAAAAGAATAAAAAATAAATTCTCTTCTATATCCTGTAAGATTGATTTTCTACCTTTGGTAAAATTATGTTTTATTTCTTCTTTCAAAGATAAATACGCAAGGCCAAAGGGTACGCAGAGTGTTTTGAATTCTTGATGGGAGACACCAAGCAAGGCTTGCGACATTCTAAGATTCTTTAAAACTTTTTCTTTCGATATCATTACACATAGAGTTGTATCTTCAGGTATCGGTACAAGAATTTTACCAATTTTTCAACAACTCTATTAAAGTTTTTGAAAAATTCCATAATTCAATTAGCAAAACTGCTTCACTCAATCTTTCCAGAAACAGATGGAGATTCATCTTTCAACAACTCTATTTTTTTCTAAAATGTGGAAACTTACTACAAGTTTCAAATATTCTAATAAACTAAATTTTATCCAAAAGAAAAACAAGTAATATAACAATTTTATTAAATCCAATATCATATTTAGGAAATCGCAAAATCACCAAATATTTTTCAATCAAAGAGTTTATACAAAATCTTAGAATCAATTATTTTTGAATCTTCAATAAAATGTGGTAGTTCCCCACATTCGATTGTATTATATAATTTATAGTTTTTGAACATTCTTTTGTTATTATAATTTCTGTATGAGTTCCCACATTGAACAACTTTGGGACAGCTTAAAAGCAAAACTCAATTCCAAAACGTTACGTAAGACAAAATATTCTTCAATTTAGGTTTAGAAAAATGAATTGGCTTTCAGTTCCATTCACGAAATGGTTTTTAGAAAGTTTGGTTTAGGAATCTTTAACGTCCAATCTTTTTTGATTTACGTAGAATTCCTACATTGGCAACTATACATTTATGAGGAAATTATTTTCGATCCTACTTCTTTCGTTTTTCTTTTTCATCGTGATGTCAAATTGCAATTCAAGAAAAGACACCACGAAAGAAAAGGCAATTGTAAACTATATGTTATCTTGTGGTCCAGGCGGAACAATCGATTCCTGTAACGCAGCTTGTGGAGCTACTTACGGAGAAACCGCAACAAACGCAAATCTACAGTCACTTAACACATGTACGAGCAATTGTTCTAATAATTGTAACGTTCTTAATTTGCTCATTCAATTCAGCAATCTCAACAAATAGTAGAATAGCGAAATAACGAGGCCGCAAAAACTACAGCGGTCTCTATTTTCAGAATCGTATCGCCCGCCTTAACTCCAGGTATATTTCTTTCTTGGAGCAAAAGAATTTCCTTCTCTCGAAAACCACCTTCCGGACCTATGATCCAAATTGCATTCTGAAAAAATTCAGGCTTTAGATTCCATCCTCCGTTTGGATCCAATCGATAGATAGAAAGATTTTGTTTTTTTTGCGAAATCAAAAATTCCTTTAAAGAAACCGGGGCGACTACTTCCGGAAGAAAAACTCTTTTTGATTGAATCGAAGCTTCTTCTACGATCTTTTGAACCCGACTCAAATTAAAATCCTTTCGATCCGATTGTTCGAAATTTAAAAAATAAAAATGAGTTAAACCCAATTCGGTTCCTTTTTGTAATAACCATTCCAATCGATTTCCTTTAGGAATAGCTGTCGCAACTGCGGAAATTTTTTCCGTTTTTAAGTGAGTGATTGTATTTTTGATAATTCCTTGAACTGAATTTCCTGGAATCTCATAAACCCACTCGGTTCCGATTCCGTTCAATACTCTTAGATTTTTATCTTCGGAAAAAATCCGAAGCGCTTTTAAATGGGAAATTTCTTCTTTGTTTAAGTGGAAAGTATTTTCTTCGTTCCATTCCCTTCTGAAAAGAATCGCTTCTTTCAAGATAAAACCCTATCGATTTAAATTAGATAGATCAAAAAGAGAAGAATCTGGTTTTACTTCTTTATCTATTTCAGTATATTCTAATACACTAACGGATCCAGTATTCAGATCCAACATTTCTAATCGATTTGCGTGTTCTTCTTTTGTGGTCTTTTGATTTTGTTTCACTTTTACGGGCCCGTATTTGATATTCATTGTCTTAAATAATACTCCGTCTCGATCATGAAAATCCAATCTTGTAGGTTTTAACGAATCTGAACTCAAAAGCAAAATTAACTTAGAATAAAAATACGGTATGATTGGTTTGAGAGAAACTCTTTTGAAAGATTGATCCGCGGTTTTAAGATCACTCTGTACAATAGGATTGTAATTTGCCTGATAAGACGCTCCGGACAGATCCATAAAACTAAACCCTGTCGCTAAATGGGATTCGTATTTTTCCTCGTCTACTTTTCTAAAAATCTTTTTAGAAAGTGCATTGAATATGTATATCTGTTCTCCCTCGTCCTTAATCAAAATTTTATATTCAAGTCCTTTTCCGCTACTTTCAAATAGATAGAGTGTATCATTTTCTTTTCTGAATATACTTACGTCCCAATTCCAAGTCTCTCCGTTTCTTCGAATTAGAATTAAATTACCTTTGATCAAACCTTGATTTGATTTTACAAGAACCTGATCGAGCCTAGCAACTAATTCTTGAGCGACTCTTATAGTAGATCCTTGCGAGTTTGTTTCTTTGCTCCATACTACAAGAGCTAAAAAACCAAAAGTAAACGCAAGGATCCGATCCAAATTACTCCGCCCTCATGGTAGGGGCACTGAAAGAATAAAGTCCATGTACTGAACCCTGAGCCTGTGCAGATTCTGACCTTCTTTCAAAACGTAGTTTTCCATCCCTAAGAGCTTTATGAAGTTCGGGTATGGATTTATAACCCATATCTTGAAAGGATAACCTGAGACCTTGAGATAAGTAAGGAATAAAATTTAAAATCGAACCTCTATCTACTACAGATCCGCTGACCCCTTGAGCCACCTTCACTTTTTGACCTTCGTTAAAATAACGTTTATCGCCACCCGCTTTCATAGCTTCGATGGACGCCATTCCTCTGTATTTTTTAAGGCGAATCCCGTTTTCATAAAAATATTCTCCAGGAGCTTCTGTAGTTCCAGCAAACATAAACCCCATCATACAAGTAGACGCACCAATCGCGAGTGAGTTTGCAATATCTCCTATGTTGGAAATTCCACCGTCCGCAATTACAGGAACGTCGTATTTTGCGGAATGTTTTGCAGTTTGATAAATTGCAGTCGCTTGAGCACGTCCTACAGCCATCGTATCTTGTGTGATACAAATAGATCCAGGCCCCATTCCGATTCTAAGTCCATCCGCACCCGCACGAATTAAATTTTCCGCTTGAGCACGTGTCACTACGTTTCCTGCAACTATATCTAGGTTTTTAAATTCCTTTTTAATAAATTGAATCATTTCGATTTGGTAATTAGAATTTCCTTGCGCAGAGTCGATGATGATCACATCTACTCCAGCTTGATACAAGGCAGCCACCCTATCCCTAGATTCCATTAAAGTGGAAACAGCCGCCCCACAACGAAGCCTTTTTCTTTCGTCCTTCGATGCATCTGGAAATTCTTTATTTTTCTTTAAGTCGGAACGACTTACAAGAGATACTAATTTCCCTTGAGAATCTACAATCGGAAGTTTTCCGATCTTAGATTTTTTGATGATTTCGTTTGCGTCTTGTAAAGTGATTCCTTCTTTTCCAGTAATTAGATTGGTAGTCATCACTTTGTCCAAAGTGATTTCTCTATTTTTTTCGAAATCTATATCTCTATTTGTTACAATTCCGATGAGTTTAGAATTTCTTGTTCCATCCTCTGTTACTGGAATTCCAGTAAATCCCTTACGTTCTTTAATCGCATCTAAATCACGAATGACGTTCTTTGGCCCTAAAATCACCGGATCTGTGATAAATCCGTTTTCAAAACGTTTTACCTTTTCTACAAGTGTAACCTGTTCTTCGATCGTATTGTTATAATGAATGATCCCGATCCCTCCCATAAGTGCTTGAGCAATCGCCATCTGAGATTCGGTGACTGTATCCATAGGAGAACTGATAAAAGGTCTTTTTAATTTTATATTCCTGGTCAGTCTGGTTTCAAGCTCAACTTCGGAGGGATGGAAGTCGATAAATCCAGGTAGAACGAGAAAATCTCTGTAAGTTAGACCAATCTGAAGATTAAATAATTCTTCTCCAGATAGTCCGTCTAAATATTCGGAGTCGCGGTAAGTTTGGTTTGACATTACCTAGTACATAAAAGGTAAACTGAGAACTAAGATCAAGAGAATTTCCCCTCGTTCGCTTTGAAAAACTATGGAAACGATTCAGAGAAAAAAAAGAGAAAAGGAAACAATCTCGGACCCTACTAAAAAGTTTCATATTATTTCTAAATTTTTAGTACAAACAGATATTATAGCGCAAACTTCCAACTCCTTAAAACAAATCGTTAAGATCCTTCAAGTTTCTAAAGACGCCACAAAAATACTGATTCAAACACACACGCCTAACGCGCTTCCGTTAAACTCTAATGTTACTCTCGCAAAACTATTGGCGAAATACGTAGAACTCAATTGTGAGGTTATAGATGAAAAACCTAACAATCAATACATTCTTTCCGTTTCAGAAATTTCAATCGCAAGCAAAGAAAGAAGCCTCAATCGAATTGTACCTCCAGAAGGAGCCGTTTGGATCACGAATATCCGTACAAGCAAAACTACAATCGATGCAAACTTATTTAACATTCCTACTTCCGTAAAAGTGAACTTTGCAGACTACGAAACAAAACTGAAATCAAAATACGATTTTCTAAAAATAGATGTATTCGGAACAATTGGAGACAAACTCGATCTCGTAAAAAAAACTCGTAAGATTCTTTTTATCTCCAATACTCAAAAAGAACAAAGTTATACGGCATACAATCAGGAAGATTTTATAGACTACGCTTCAGAGTTGGGAGACGAAGAAGACGTTCGTAAACGAATCATTGAATATGCGAATCAGAAAATAAAATCAGAACTGATCGTTCCTGTAATTTACTTAAGTCATGAAGAACAAGCGATTCCGATCGGATTTGTACACGCTCAAAACCGTAGCAGAGAAATTGATATTTTAGAAGTGATGGAAATCAAAACCCTTACTTTCGAAATGGTGGATCGAATTCGCGAATCGAACACGATCCTTGTAAAAGAAAGATTTCAAATCGTAAATATTTCTACGGGAGGTTTGAAAGTAAAAATCAATCATCCAGATCTAAATCAAGATTTTATCAAAAGAGCCGGATTTACGTTCGACATTTTTTTCAAGATGCAGGCTCCGCTCACCGCTTTTGGAGTCATCCGTTCGGTCACAAAAGATGCGGAAGGAAACTTATACGTTGGCCTTTCTATCGAAGGAAACTCTTATAGACCGGGAGAAAGAAAAAAATATATAGACAACGTCAATAGACTTCTAGTAGAAGCCAATCCAATTTAAACTTAACTTTGAATTTAACGTCGTATTAAAAGCTCAACTAACGTGGGTTTGATCTAATAAATTAAAACCATTTTGTAATAGAAATGGGTAAAATTATTTAACGTGAATTCAGTATAATGAAAAAGGTACCGATTCAAGGGAACTTAAGCGTAGTCGTTCGACGGATTACGTTTTATAATAAATTGAAATTAAAAAGATTATTGTATCCTGTTTCTTGCGTGCAATTTGTTGGTCAAAACGAAGAGCCCATAACCAACCCACACAATTGAAGAGGATTTTAGAATCAACGCACATTTTTCAAGTGTTCCGACAAGAATGAGTCTTTTTACTTGCAAAAAGTATGTTTTTCTGATAGAGAAAAGTCTCTCAAACCTTTCCACCTGAATTGCGACCCATGGGAAGCAATTCATTGAGTTGCCACCCAAAACGCGGGTGGGCTCATAAGTTTTACAGAGGATTTGTCGTAACTCCGACAGATTTATATTGAAATCTAAATGTTTGTCGGTAGAGGCCGGTCCCTGATTTTCTTACGTTAGAACCCGCGTTAATTATAACGTTTCAGCGAAATATTTTACTCATAACTAATAATAAAGTACCTAATATTTTGCATGGAATCAGTGTTTTGTGATAAAATTAACGGTACTCAATTTTATAGAGATCGGTAAGAACCGTCCATTGTGGGAACTCTATTACATCTTGTTACAAACTGATCTATTTTTTGTAAAAAAATTAACTTTTATAAAATAAGAGAGAAACTTCTATATAAAATAGAGTTGATGAAAAATTCCATAGTAGTGTTTAACAAAACTGCTTCAATTGACCGTTTCCATAAATAGATGGAGAATTCATTTTTCAATAACTCTAATAAACTTTTATTTTAAAACAGTCATAAAAATTTGATTTCAATTGTTCTATTTAGAAATATAACATTTATCGACGTCCGATCTAAGTAACATTAAAGAGTTATAAATTTTATATTTCTAATATTCAAGAACTTGAGCGTCCACAAATAGCACGTTTTGTTCAGAAATTTTTTTACTGTAAGTTACAAGAAGAGTCCCATAACTAATATCGTAATACGGGTTACTAATAATCCATCCTGCTCGAGAATCCTTCATCGATTTATAGAGTTGTTCTAGGAAGTATGGTCTCCAACTCCAATTTCTTCCTACAAAAGAAGGATCTATGTCTATGGAAGTATTTTCAATTTTCATATAGTTTGGAGAAACCTGGCTTCCGATCAAATTTGTAACGTAGATCCGAAATACAAAATCTCTCAGTAGGTTAGGACTCTGAATTTGAATCGAACAAAGTTCCTCTTCCGTGTTTACTATAATTCCGGAAAGGTCCAGTTTTTCTTCTAATTCCTTTTCCAACTGAATTCTTTTTACTAACTGATTTCGTTTATGATTTAAAAAACATTCATGAACGGCGGAAAATCTAAGTTTTAATTCCTCTTGCCCTACCATATTCGGAAGTGCTTCTGCAAAATAAAATCCCTGTAAAAAACGAGCGCTATAAGTAAGAGACTGAAAAAGTTCAGTATCATTTTCGATTCCTTCGAACAATAGAGAACAACCTAAAGATTCGGAAAGTCTAGAAATCGTAAAAAGAATTTCCTGAAAATTTCTAGAAACAACCGAATGCCTAAGCATCTGAAGATCTACTTTCAAAATATCTGGATGAAAAATTCCGATTCTATCTAAATTAGAAGAACGAGAACCCAAATCGTCTATCGCTACTAAAAAACCTTCTTCTTTATAACGAGAAATGAGAGGTCTTAAACTTTCTATACTTCCATCGAAATGTTCTTCTACAATTTCAATAACAATTTTAGAAGGGTCTAAACCAAATTCTTTTACAAGTCGAATTGTATATGGATCTATCTCCTCTTCTTCGATATGATCTCTCATATACGCGGGAGAAATGTTTACGAATAATTTCGCTTCCGGAAATCGATTTTGATTTTTTAAAAGATGGAAAAGTGCTTTTTTACGAATACTACGATCAATATCTCTTTTAAGAAAATAGATCTCTTTTCTTTCCTGAAGATCCTCTACTCCGGACAACGCGTTCAAAAAGAAAGGACCTAAAGAATGGATTTTTCCGGATTGATCCCGGAACCTTCCCAGAGTTTCATAACCGAAAATAGAATCCCTTTCTACAGAAAGGATTGGTTGAAAAAAAGGGACAACTTCTCCGGATTGGAACCAGAGATCCCATTCCAATTTTGTTTTTGGAGAAATGCCGATCATTAGATTAACAGGTTTTTGGAATGTCTCAATCCTACAAGGAAATTCCATGAAACGTAAAAAAACAACATCACTTCCGGACATTACTTATGAGAAAAGGAACACAATTTTGAAACGCATTTTATATTTTGCAACTAGTGTATTACTAATTTTATTCGGAGTAATCACCTCTTATAGTATGCGTTGGATTTCGGATGACGCGTTTATTAGTCTTAGATACGCAAAAAATTTCGCCGACGGAAAAGGCCTGGTATTCAATGAAGGAGAGTTTGTAGAAGGGTATACAAATTTTTTTTGGACAATTCTACTCATTCCATTTCATCTTTCCGATCGAATTGATCCCGTAGAAGCCGGTTACTTTTTGGGAATTCTCTCTTTTTTTGGAACTTGTATTTATCTGATCTTATTTAGTAAAAAGTTATCCCCTATTCCATTTGCTCTTTCTTGTTTTGTTTTACTCTATCACAATCGGGTTTTTGCAACTGGAGGATTGGAAACTTCATTCCACGGGTTTATATTTTTATCAGCTTCATATCATTTGATATATCATAGAGCTACTAACTTCTTTGGAATTATACCCGGAATCTTTTTTTCTTCTTTAAGTTGTCTGAACCGACCAGACGGAATTTTATTTCACATTCTCGCGGGCATTTATGTAATTCTAAAATTTTTACAAGAATCTAATTCAAATCATACAAAATTACGTTTCAACCTTTCTTTAGTGATTCTTTGTATTATCTATTTACTTCCTGCATTTTTTTATATTTGGAAATTAGAATATTATGGAAATCTACTTCCGAATACATTCTACGCCAAATCGGGAGGAAGTCCACGTATTCTTCAAGGACTCATATATCTTTGGTATTTTTTAAAAATGTATTACGGTATGATACCAATCCTAGGACTTGTCCTTATTTCTTTTTTTCAAATGATTAAAAAACAATGGATTCATAAAAATATAAAAAAAGACTTTCGTTGGATTTTGTTAGTTCTATTTCCGATTCTTTACGCGAGTTATTATACTTGGATCGGAGGGGATTTTATGTTCTCTCGATTTTATCTTCCTATTCTTCCTCTCATTTTTGTTTGGGCAGAACAGGAAATTCTATATTTACTTCAACCACACTCTAAACAAAAAAAAATCGCATATTCGATTCTTTATGTTATCCCTATTTTAATTTTATTACGTTGGGATATTTACAAAGGTCTTCCATTGCCGATCCTATCTGGAATCGCAGACGAAAATCAAGTTTATAAAAGGGAATCGGTAGAACGAGTTCGAAATCAAATCCTTCCTTGGAAAAAACATTTTGAAAAATCCAAAGTCAGAGTGGCTTTTGCCGGTTCAGAATGTATTTTGATCTACTATCTAAATCCAATTTTAGCTATCGAAACGGAAACGGGACTTACAGATCCGGTAATTGCAAAAATGGAATTTAAAGATCTAGAAAGAGTAGGACACGGAAAACCAATTCCCATCAAATATCTAAGAGAAAAAAACGTACATCTAATTCTCTATTCAAATGGACTTCCAAAAAAAACAGAATACGACGAGTTTCTCACAGGGGATTTTTCCACACCTTGGAGGATTTTAACGTATTCACCTTCCGTAATGAAAGAACTTCTTAAAATTCCATCCTTTCATGCGGTAGATTTTGGATCCTATTTGGACACTTATAAATACGAATTTAAGAAACTAAATGTGTCACAACGAAAAGAAAAATTCTCTGAATTTGATCTTTATTATTTTAGAAATGGAGAAGATAAAAATAGACGAGAATGGTATCAAAATAATTTATAATTTCTTAAAACTTAACTTTTTACAATCCTTAGAATCTTGATTGCTAAAATCAGGTAGCGAAGATACTCTGCATTTATCGTTGTCCAAAAAAGAACTAACAAAAGATAAATGAGTCAGTATCTCAATTTAAAAACCGTTCCTCTTCTAATATTCGTCTTTTCCATCTCTCTATTATTTTTTTTCGATCCTTCCAACCCTTCTCTTTCTAGAGATTCTATTGTATTTAGTTTTTTTATTTGGGCCGTATGTTTATCCTTTCGAAAAAAGAAACGTAGAATTCATCCTCTTTTCCAATTAGCATGTATTTTATTAATCGGACTTTCTACGATCAACGGAATCAACGCAGCTCCTGTCGTCTATTTCCCTCAGAAGTTGAATTTAAAACTTCTCTATGTTGCATCTCTATGTTTTACGATTTATTTATTTTTTAAAAACGTTCATCCAATTTTTTTATTCATTCACACGGTTGCTTTTTCGTGTTCCCCTCCTCTTTTTTCTAGTATCAAATCGGTTCCTCTTTTACTTTTTGTAGTAACTACTTTTTTTTATCTGGTTCCAAAACGAATTCGAATTTACAAACTACACGCGGTCATTTCGTTTTTTTTCTTTGTCTTACTCATTTCTTCTTTACTTTCTTATAAATCTCAATCGGCCCTTTTACAACTTTGTCTTTTATTTTCCGGAGTTTTGATCTTCTTTTTACTTTCTTCTTATCCAAGTAGATTGATTAAAAAAGGACTTCTTTTAGTTCTTTCTTTAAATCTATTTTTGAATATAATAAATTTATTTTCTGCGGTTCATTTAATCTGGCCATTTAATTTTTTTGTACCTCCTCTTTTTCTTACTTATGCTGGTTTTCCAGTATCTGCGATCGCAGTTATATCTGCATTTTCTGCATTAGTCGCCTTTTATACTGCATTTCAATACCGTGTATATTCCTGGTTCTTAATCCCAGGGGGTATCATCTCTATTTATCTAACATTCTTTAATCATTCTCGAGCGAGTTTATTAGCTTTTATACTTGCGGCACTTTATATAGTATTGTTTTTCTGGAACAAAAAAAGAATTCCGTTTAAAATTTTAATTCCTATATCTGTTCTGATCCTTTTGTTCTCAATCGGAAGTATCCTTTTTATGCCGCTAGAAACGGCTTCTCGTTATTTCAATGCAGAAACTCTTTTGATTCGATTTTCACTTTGGAATTTTCACTTTCAATCGGTTCTTCAAAATTTTCCACTTTTTGGAATCGGCTTAGACGCTGATTCTCTCTTAGCTCATCTTCCAGGAACAAATTCAGAAAGAATCGGCTACGAAGACTTTTATAGATTTTTACATTCTTTTAGATCTTATCCTCAAGCCCATAATCTTTATGTGGAAGTTTTTACAAGTTTAGGCATTTTAGGTTCATTATTTTTTTTATGGATTGCAATTTATCTTTTGTTTATCTCCTATCAGATGCTAACTTCCAAAAATAAAGAAGTTGCAAATTCAGGAATATTCATTTCTAGCGTTTTAGTATTTGTTGCCGTTCATGAATTTTTCGATTATAATTTAGGAGAACAGCATTTTTTTATTCCGGTGATACTTTCCTTATCTTTGATTCGTATGAGACTGAGTTTTCCTATTCGAAAGTTCAAACAGAACCGTTCGTTTAAGACAGTTTATACGATCATATTGATTTTGTTAGGTTTTATTACTTTTCAATTGATTTGGGAACAAAGACTCAGAAATTTAATTTTAGCTTCCACCCAAGACGAAATAGAACTTGATAACTTTCTAATCTATAAAGAGAAGAAATCTTCCGGAAGCCGCAAAAAATTTTCCCATCCGTTTGAAGAAATTTTAAAAAATCAGATTTGGATCCGTTCTGAAGAAAATATAATTTTGGCTTCTTTAATCCTTCGTAAAAGTCCAGACTATCAGGACTTGGTAGAGACTCTTTTAAATCGATGTGTGATTAAAAATCCGTATTCATCCGTTTGTTGGAAAGAAAAAGCGGACGTTCTTAGCAAAAAAGATCAGAACGTTACAAGAGAACTAGAAGAAGGTAAAAAAACGGATCCTTTTCATATTATATTTACGGAATAAACAATTATGTTCAATCGTCTGTTTAACCCCTATTCCCGTTATTCTATCTATATACTGGTAGTTTTATTTTTGGTTTTTAACCGTTCTAAATTAGACGATAAAATTCCATTTGTTTCCAGCGATTCCGAGATTAAATATTATCAAACTATAATGTTTCTAGAAAAAGGAATCCAAGAGTCAGAATGTAGTTACCCTGGAAAAATTTACGACCCAGAATTTAGATATTTTCCATTTGATTATCCATGGGCATTTCTTAAAGAGAACAGAAATCGGAAATGTCTTTTTCAATATCCTCCTATTTTTGCACTTTTAAACGGACTTCCTGCTCATTTATTCGGAACAAAAATCATTACGTTATTACCTCTTCTTTGTTTATTTGGATGTTTTCTAGTCTTTGACAAAATACTTTCCTTGTTTATAGATAAGACGGGGATCGTTTTAATTTTTACCTTGATCCCATTTGCACTTAGTTTTCCGGTTTTATCTTCTGTGGAATTTTCCGAAGTTCCTCTTAATAATTTACTTTTATTGTCATTTGGATATTCTTTGCTCCGATCCCTTTTTTCGAACAAAATTGAAATCAAAAATTCGAATTTTAGAATATTCTCATTTGTTTCTGGAATTTTAGCAACGACCGCGTTCTTTTTAAGAACCGAATCTGCGTTCCCGGTATTTTTATTCGGATTTCTTTCTCTCTTTTCTGAAACAACTAGAAAAAGACTTAAAGAATACTTAATGTTTTCCGGAGTTGGAGCAATCGTTTCATTTGGATTGATAGGTTATTTAAACTTTATTTATTCTGGTCATCCAATGGGAATCCGATTTATTGTTAGTTCGGGTGACGCGATGAATCAATTCTCGTTTGGAAAACAAATTTTCATCTTCCAAGGTTACCTTTTGGGAGATGAAACTAAATCCGGATTTTTAAAAGCATGTCCTTATACAATTTTGGTTTTAGGAATTTTTTCCAACCTAATTCGCAAAAGAACACTTTCCGGCGAAACAATTTTTGGTCTTGTAGGAATTGGAACCATATTTGCGATTTCTTTTTTAAGTCCTTATACCGCAGGGGTTCATCATTTTGGTCTTCGTTATTTAGAATCTGGTTTTATATTTTTATCCGCAGGAATTTTTATATTTCTTTATCAAAGAAATATAGAGTTTCCAAATGCTGGAAAAGTTTTAGTTCTTTTGGCTTTTTTAAGTTTATACTACAATTATAAATTTACAAGAGAAGGTTTTAAAATTTTATTTGGAGCCATAAAACCTTATACAGAAATTCAAAATGAATTTCAATCCAGAAAGATCATCGTTCATAAAGGACAGTTTACAAATTATTTAATCGGTTATTCTTATTTAAACTCGATTCACTTTTCGGTAGTTACGGAAAAAGATTCAATTCTATTAGAAGAAACTTTCAAAAAAAATCAAATAACATCTTATTCGACTTTAGAATACGACCTAGAGCCGCCTAGAGATCCAAATCTTCCAGAAAAACAATTTAAAGAAAAAATCGCAGTTCGTTTTCCAGACACAAATCGTTTCTATAAACAAAAGGATTCTAAAAAAATCCTAAACTTTACGTTAAAAACTTATAAGCTTTCAAATAATTGAATATTCAAAATTTATTTTTTATTTAATTTGTATTTGGTCCAAGATGTCCCCGAGCGTTACCAGAAGCAAGAATATGCACTAAAAGCTTAACTGAATGGAAGAATTTTGTTCGAATTCCTATAGAATATTGGGTGAATAAAAAACTCAATACAACAACTTCCTGAAAAAGCGTTTTCGCATTAAGTTAACGTGAGTTCGACGTAAGAAAATTGGGGCGAATAATAAACTCAGGTGCTGCTCTCTACCATAACCTTACCCACAAGTATTTGGATCTCAATATTAAATCTGTGGGAATTACGACAAATCCTCTGTAAAACTAAGTTCCCTCCCTAGAACGCGATCCGTCGAGAGCGTTCTGCTGAGTTTTCCCACGTTTTGGATGGGGGTAACTCAATGAATTGCTTCCCATGGGTCGCAATTCAGGTGGAGAAGTTAGGAAGACTTTTCTATATCAGAAAAACATACTTTTTGCAAGTAACAAAACTCATTCTTGTCGGAACACTTGAAAAATGTGTGTTTTTGAGCCCACAACGCGATTCATAGAGAGCGTTGTGTTGAGTTTCAAACGCGACCTGTCGAACGACCATAGAAGCGAGACGCTGAGTTCAGAAGAGCGTTTTGTTGAGTTCAATTTTGATTCTAAAATCCTATTCAACTGTGGGTAAGGTTATGGCTCTCTACGGATCGCAGCATAATAATCGCTTTTACATTAATTATACAGAACTCACGTTAATTCAATAGACATAAACCAATTTTTAAATCCCTTAAACATGTTTGAATAAACTTCGAAACGAATAATAGAATTGTTGAAAAATTAATTCTCCACTTAGTTTTTGTTTCATAGAAACGGTCGATTGAAGCAATTTTGTTAATAGCCAACTATGGAATTTTTCAACAACTCTAATGAAATTTTAAAAATCCAGAATAAAACAGACAAATATGTTAGTCGAAAACACGGATGATTTTTTCCAACTTCTTATTCAATTCTTTTAATGCTTTAATAATCACTTTACGATTTTTCGCTTCCTTTATCCATTTAGGAAGTCTTGCAACCATTGACCATTTTGTAGGATAAACAATACGTTCTCTCAGATCCGATTCTATATAATTAATTAAATCATTTATATGATTTTCATTATATGCCCAAATATGATGATTACCAATTTGAAACTTTAACCATAACGGCAAACCAAAATACGGATCTATCCCTTGTGTTACTAAATAGGATTTTTGCCATTGTAATTTTTCTTCCATTTCATAATTACAAACCGGACATTTACACTTTGCAGTTTTTGGAATATTAGAAGAAAATTGAACACGATAAATATGTTTTTCCACCCATTTATATCCACACTTTCCACAAGGTCTTTTAAATGAACCATCAATCGGTCCTTTCCAAAAAGTGCTTTCATTTTTTTTATAAAAACCACACGCCAAACAAACTACTCTTATTGTTTCAGATTGTGAAATAGGGTAATTATATCGAATATCCTGTGCAGTAATGATTGCTATCGATGAACAATTTGGACATTCTACAAAAATCTTGTTTCGATATTGGTTGAGCGATTTTCCTTGATCGAGGTTTCTTTTTTTCATAATCAGTAGTACATTCAATAATTTTGATATTTTTCAACTTAGGCTCTCTATGGATCGCTCTATTTCTTTTCTTCGCAAAGAGACAATCGCTTTTCTGCTACGCAGCTTTTTTGACTAACTCGCTCTCTATGGATCGCTCTATTTCTTTGCTTCGCAAAGAGACAATCACTTTTCTGCTACGCAGCTTTTTTGACTAACTCGCTCTCTATGGATCGCTCTATTTCTTTGCTTCGCAAAGAGACAATCACTTTTCCGCTACGCAGCTTTTTTGACTAACTCGCTCTCTATGGATCGCTCTATTTCTTTGCTTCGCAAAGAGACAATCACTTTTCCGCTACGCAGCTTTTTTGACTAACTCGCTCTCTATGGATCGCTCGTTATGTTCTTTTTAATAAGTGGGCGGTGATCGTTTGTCCAATCGCATTTAAAATTTGGACGCTTAAAAAACTAATCATTAAAATTTCTTTTTCTAAATCAAGAAGCTGAAAAGAATTTCTCCACCAACGAAATACGATAAAAGCAAAAAGTAAAATCACGATCAGTATCATTCTCGCAGAATACCAAAATAAAAGATCTTCGGATAAGTGGATCAGTTTTGAATATAATTTGAGTTCTGGAATTTTTCGAGCCGCCAAAAACAGACCGATGGCCCAAACGGTTTGACCCATAGTAGCGACTAATAAAGAAACGGTAAGAGAATGAATTCCAAAAATATGAAAAGGTCCTATGGCAATAATCCCCGTAAAATATCCTAAAATCGTGACCGCCCATCCTATCCAAAATAGAGTAAAACCGGTGTAATAAAATAGTTGTTGAGAATGAATAAGAATCTGCAAGAGATGTCTCATTCCATCTCTCCAAGTTCTCAGATGAGGAATTCTTCCCGCCACGTCTGGATGTAAACTAATCGGAACGTGAGAAAGTTTTACCCCACTTCTAAGCGCTTTTACCAACATCTCGGAAGCAAATTCCATTCCAGTACTTTCTATTTCCCATTCTAAATATTTCTTTTTTAGAAAACAACGAAAACCTGAATTTGAATCTCTAACACGATTTCCTTTTTTAGAATATAATAAATTAATAATCCAATTGATAACCGGTGTTCCCAAATAACGATGTAAAAAAGGCATCGCCCCCTTCTGAATGGTTCCGTCAAGTCTAGAACCGATCACAAACTCCGCGCCCTTTTCCATTTCTGCAAGAAGTTGTGGTGATTCCAAAAAGTCGTAAGTATCGTCCGCATCCGCAAAAAGTACAATTTCTCCGGTCGCGTTTATAATTCCGAAATTGAGAGCCGCTCCATAACCTCTTTCCTTACAATGAACTACTTTAGCCCCATATTTTTTGGCAATGGATACAGATTTATCTTCGCTTCCGTTGTCCGAAACCAGGATTTCTACATTGTATTGTTTTAATTCTTTTTTGAGTCGAACTAATTTTTCTAAAACGAGTGGAAGAGTTTTTTCCTCGTTCAAACACGGGATTACATAGGTGATATTCTTTTTTTTCATAGTTTAAAATTCCGGAATTTACTTTTTACGAATCGTGACGACTCTCATCCCGTAAAACAATTGATCCTTTCGATCAAAGTTACTTCGTGCAAATAATGATTCCAATTCTTCAAAATTCAAATACTTCCAAGAAGTTTCTAAAATCACTAAATTCTTTTTAGAAGAATCTTGAAGAAAAAGATTCACTTCTTCCTTAGTGTAAAGCCTGGGAACAACCCCTGTAATCTTTGCAGTTTTTAGAAAGTATTCCATGTTATAGGCATGAGAAGAACAAAGGAGAGTAAAATCTTTTGGATGTTCTGCAACGGTAGAAATAATATACTGAGAACTTTCTCTCCATTGTTCCTTGTACGGCTTATAATAGTAACGAGTAAAATAATACAAAGATACAAAAGAAATTAGAATAAGAACAAATTCGAGCCTTCTTCCCTTATAAATCGGAAAAACAGAAAATGCAGTTGCAATCAAAAAGTATAAAACCGGTGCCGTAACCAAAAGATTTCTAGCTGTAATTAATGGCTGAATTGAAGAAAGAATACAAAGCACAATAGAAAAAATAGCAAGAACAATTCCAAATAATATTACAGATTTCTTATGGAGCGAATCCAAAACTACCAATTTCGTTTCCGTAGAATTTCTTTGAAAATAAATAGAAATAAATCCCACTGATAAAGCCACAGAAGCTACAATTCCAGGAACAAACTTCTTTAGAATTCCTGAATGAAAAATCAAATCGAAAAATATAATAAACGCAGTCGTTCCAGCTTCCGGTATCCAAGAAGCAATTCCTATCTTATCCGAATTGAATAACAGATAAAGCACTGGTAAAAACAACAAACCAAAAGAAATCCCAAAAAAGAAAAACTCCTTAGGAAATTTTCTTTCGAAAATTAATTCCTCTATAAACATTCCTAAAAAAATAGAAGCGGACCATATAAATCCGAAAAAGTGAGTATAAGAAGCTAATAAAGAAATTCCTAATAAACTTAAATACAATCTAAGATTTTTTTCTTTCCCGTAGACCAGCTTTAAAACATAGGTTAGTTGAATCGTACAAAACAAAACCAAAAGACTATAGGATCTTAGTTCTTGAGAGTAATAAATGAGCCCCGTAGATAAACTCAATAAAGCAGAAACAGAAACTTTGATTCTTCCTTTGAGTTCTACAGGTGCTAAAACATAAAACGCAAGTGGCACCAAAAGACCGGAAATAGCACTCAATAACCTGCCTACAAAAATCGTAGGTTGTAAAAGTTGAAACCAAAAATACAATAAGGTTTGATACAAAGGTGGATGAGGATCGTCCTTCATCCAACTCCAAAGATCGTTTAAAGAGTTTGCAGAAGAAGCCCGGATTGAAAATAATTCGTCTTCCCAGGGACTTTGTAAATCTAAACGAAAAAGTCTAAAGAAAGCGCCTAACGTAAATACAAAAAGAAAAATCTTAAGATCTTTATTCTTTTTGATTTCCGCCAAAAACGAACTCAAACCGAACACCTATTACCAAATTCCCATAATTCTTCTATATAGATCTGTTTCTAAAATTCCTTTTGGATCTAGTTTCTTTTTTAAAGAATGAAACGTTTCTAAATTCTTTCTTGGAAACGCCCTTTGTACAATTTCCGGTCTCAGAGTACTGTCCTTTGCAAAATAGAACTTACCACCAAATTTCAAAACAGTTTCGTCTAACTCTCCCGCGAGTTCCCAAAGTCTTTTCCGATTTATAGAAGTTACCGGAAAATCCATAGCCATTGAATAACCGTCTAGCGAGTGTGTTAAAAGAAACGAATCCGGTTTATGTTTTTTGAATACTGCAAGCCAGGTTACAACCCCCCTTTTTTGACAGATCCGTAAAATTTCGGAGAACGCGTCTACTGCATTTTCTTTTGGAATAAAACTCTGATATTGAATCATAGAACCTGGTTTATACATAAATTTCCAGTTCGGAACGTAATCCAATAAAAAGGCATACTCTGCGTGACCCTGCAGATACGGTTTATTATTTGTCAAATAACCGGAGATAAATTTTGCAAAGTTGACAAACCTCATTCCTAAATTGTTAGCAAATGGAAGCATAAACATCCACATCCAAGCTTTTGGAATTATCCCTAAAAAGTTACTTGGTAAATTCTGTTTTTCTAATTTACAATTTTCAGGAAAATCAGGGTCCTCTCCTTTTTTTAAATGAATCGCTTTATGAATTAAACCTCTTCCGATAGAATTTCCAGAGGCAAAAGCATCCACCCAACCCACAAGATAATCTGAATTTTTATATTCACTTTCGAAATAATCAAACATATCTTGAAGGTTTGCGCTGACAACGGGCCATACCTTCATCTTTCCGGCGTAGATACGTTTTAATTGAATCGTAACCGTTAAAAAAGCACCTAACATCCCGAAGCCGGAAATCGCTGCAAAAAATAGTTCCTGATTTTTTTTACGCGAACAAACATGAACCTTACCGTCCGGAGTCATAAACGTAAATTCTAGAACGTGATCGCCAATCGGACCCACGGCAAAATTGTTCTTTCCGTGAATGTTCATAGACAAAGCTCCGCCTAACGTTGGAAACATGGTTCCACTCACGACGGGAGGCCAATAACCTTTTTCGATTCCGAATTCCCAAAGTTGTTTGATCGTAACTCCGGACTCCGCTTTGATAATTCCATTTTTAGAATCGAATTCCAAAATTCGATTATACTTAGAAATATCGATCACCGCGCCCTTCGTATTGGTGGCTGCGTCTCCATAACTACAGCCTCCTCCCCGAAAAGTCAATTTGAGCCCTTTTTGATCCGCATAAGAAAATATATTTTTAAAATCTTCTTCCTTTTCCGGAAAAAGTACAGGAGATATAGAATGATGATTCATTCCCCAAGCTTCTACTTTGGTAGGTTTCGGAAGTTGAATTTCAACCGGAACTTTTTTTATATTTTTCACTTTCAAAGTTTTTACGAGAGCTTTCTTTTTAGGAGAAGTTTTGGCCTTGGATGAAGTTGCCATAATATTACCTTTTCAATAATCAAATAGAAAGACGTTTAAAGATAAAAGAAGGGATACAACGGATAATCAAACCCACAAGCCCCCAACGAGCCGGAACGTAAATATTTTCTTTTCCGGAATCCGCTGCTTTCAAAATGATCTCTGCGGCTTCCTTTGCAGAGATCAGCCAAAAAAGTCCCTTCATCCCTTTTGTCATGGCAGTATCTATAAAACCTGGTTTTACGGTAAGTATTTGAACGCCTAACACCGCAAGACGATTTCTAAGAGCTTCTAAATACGTGTTCATTCCCGCTTTAGAAGTATTGTAAACCGGATTTCCTCTTCTACCACGATCTCCTGCAATCGAAGAAATTCCTATGATCTTTCCACTTTTTTGATTTTGAAAAAGATTCGCTGCAGGATTGAGCCAAGCTACACATCCTAAAAGATTCGTGTTTAACATAGAAATATCTTTTTCTACGTCGAACTCGTCCGGTTTGATATTGTGCATAATACCGGAAGCATAATAGATTTCGTCTAAACCTTTCATAGATTTTACAGCTTTTTGAAACGTAGCTTCTGTCTGATCGAAGTTTGTGACATCGTGTTTGATTACAAATGCATTTGTTTTTCCAGATGAATTGAAAGAAGCAGAGATAGACTTTAGTTCCTTATCTCTACGAGCCACAAGAGTGACCGTGTGCCCCTGTTCTAAAAGTAAAGTAGCTAATTCTTTTCCGATCCCGCTAGACGCGCCTACGACGATGATTTTTTTTGCCATATCAGTCCGTTCTACGGGAATAAACGGAACTGACAAGTATGATTTAAAGGTAGAAAATTCTTACCAAGAAAAGTCAGAATATTTTTTTTGAAACTCTTCTGTTTCAATCCAACGATTTTCATTAGGAATCGGTTCTCGAATTTGTGCGGGGTTCCAATACTTTTTATAATCCATATTGGGATGACCGGGAAGAAAATAACCTAGATGAAAGTATTTCATTCCCAATTCTTTTGCATAAAGAATAGAAGAAAGAATGGCAAAACTTCCTAAACTTCTATCCGGATAGCCCGGATCATAAACGGAATATACTGCAGAAAGGGAATCGGAAGCAGAATCTAAAATCATAAAACAAAGAATCTTTCCACCCAAAGACAAAGTCATCTCCAAAGAATTTTCCGTATATTCAAAAAGATTCCAACGCATCCCTTCCAGTAGTTCTTGATCGGATTCTTCAATTACAAAATTTTGATATCTAGATCTTTGGTAACGAAGGTAAAGAATTTCTTTTTCCGAAGTCAAATTCGGAGATTCAAAACAAATCTTAAGATCCAAATTCTTTTTTAGTAACTTCTTACGATTTCGACTGGGAACAAACCGATCCAAAGGGATCCGATAACTCAGACAATCTTTACAACCGTAACAAGACGTACGATAAAGAACGTTTCCGTTTCTTCTAAAACCAGAATCGAAAAAAAACTGTAAGGCTTCTTTTGAAATTTCTTCCGGAAACGGAAAGTATTGAATCTGACTCAAACGATCCGAATAATAAGAACAACTTTTTTCAGGACTAACGGGAAGAGTATTCACAAAGTTTTGAAGTTTATTCTGGATCATTCTAGGAAACGATCACAGATCTTACTGAACTCGTAAAGTTTTTTAGGGAAAACTCGACGAAAGAGATGGTCATTTTCAAGATGGTTTTTTAGAATCTGATCTTCATGTTGTAGAACTTCATCTAAAAAATGATAAAACTGACTCTTAAAATTCATACGAGAAACAGCCCAAGTCTTTTTGAAAAACGAAGTAATTTATTATCTGTTGAATACTTAACAGATCATGTAGATTAGAGTTACTGTTACTGATCCTATAAAATTGAGTATCATGCTTTATTGCAAAGTTTTGTTTGAATGCAAAAAATTGGTACTTTTTCTATATAGCTATGAGTAGAGCAGAATCTTGAATTTAAGGAACAAAAACACTCTCAGATGCACAAATTACTTAAGAACTTCGAAACAAAAAAAAGAGGTCTTCGTATCTCTCTATGTTTCACGATCGCAAGTCTGGTTTCTTTTTTTATCGAAAATACAATCCTACAATTTATTTTATTAGGGTTTGGATTCGTTTCTTTCGTCTTCACTTTGGTTCAACCGGAAACATTTTATTTTTTTACGAATCTGATTTTAGAATGGATCTTAACTTTTTTTAGTGGAATCTTAAAAATTAGTTTATTGATTCTTTATACGATTCTTTGGAAACCGATTCAGGTTTTGATCGATCTATTTAGAGGAGAAAAAAAGTCTTGATTACTATTTATTGCGACGGAGCTTCTAAAGGAAATCCTGGACCTTCTTCGGTCGGAGTTGTGGCATACGTCCATGAAAAAGAAGAATTTAGAATCTCCGAGCGAATCGGAGAAACCACAAATAACGTAGCAGAATGGAATGCCCTAAAAAGGGGTATTGAAGAATGTATTTCCAGAAAGTTTGATTCCATTCACGCTTACATGGACTCAGAACTTGTAGTTAAACAGGTAATCGGAAAATACAAAGTAAAACATCCTAACCTTTTAGATTACAAAAAGGAAGTGGATAAACTCGTTTCTTCCTTACAAAGTTTTAAGATCACCCACGTTCCTCGCGAAAAAAATTCAATCGCAGATAAACTCGCAAACGAAGCTTTTCAAAAATAAGAAAAATTAGAATCGTTTTAGTAATTTTGCGTTTTTAATTTGGTACTTAGCTAAAAAATGTAGGAACTCATACAAATATAACAACGAATAACTGGTTTAA
Organism: Leptospira noguchii serovar Panama str. CZ214; assembly: GCF_000306255.2. Lineage (GTDB taxonomy): Bacteria > Spirochaetota > Leptospiria > Leptospirales > Leptospiraceae > Leptospira > Leptospira noguchii. The sequence continues at coordinate 364,892 of NZ_AKWY02000034.1, read as the reverse complement.
AAAAACATAAATTGCTACAAGAGACGTAATCTGTAGGAACTCATACATTTAAAAAAATTTTAGGAGAAATGTTTGATAAACTTTCATTTTAAAACAAAACAGGCGTTTTTACTTTCGGTAAAAATGTGGTTTTGTATAACTTTAATGTATCCTATCTTTCATTGCGGGCAATCCCTAAAGGATAAACTGCACACTCTACAAAAAGAAGAAAAATTCGAAGAGATGCTTTTACTTTGTCTATCCGAAAAAGAAACCCAAGATACAAAAAAACTTTGTGAACTCGCAACGGAAAAAACCGCCGCCGGGATCGATAGAATCCTTTCCGAAAAAATTGAACTTCCTTTCAGTCAGATCACAGTAGATCCAGAATGGAAAAAGAAAATCGATGCCATTCTTGAAAAAGATCAGGTATTAAAAAATCGATATGGAAATCTCTGGAAAAAAATGATTCAAAATGATTAATATAGATCCAGTTTTATTGATTCAAAAAATTCCTAAAATTTTTCTGGAAGATATACTTCATATTACACAAACGATTCGCAAAGAAGGCGGAGAATGTTATCTGGTAGGAGGTTCTGTAAGAGACTTAATACTATCTAAGGTTCCAAAAGAATTTGATCTTACTACCTCTCTTTTACCAGAGAAAATTCTTTCTATATTTAAAAGAACCGTTCCCACAGGAATCAAACATGGAACGGTAACCATCCTGATACAAGATCGCACCTACGAAATTACAACGTTTCGAAAGGACACAGACTATTTAGACGGAAGAAGACCGGAGATCGTGGAATTTGGAGTTTCATTAAGCGAAGATTTAAAACGAAGGGATTTTACTATGAATGCACTCGCCTTCGATTTAGAAACGAAAATTCTCATAGACGAACATTCCGGTCTCTTAGACATTCAAAACAAAATCATTCGAACAATCGGAAATCCGATCGAAAGATTTACCGAAGACGGACTCAGGCCGATTCGAGCGATTCGTTTCGTAAGTAGTCTCGATTTTCATTTAGAACCTAATACTGCAAAGGCGATTGTTCTTTGCAAAAACGTAACCGCAAAGGTTTCCAGAGAAAGAGTTCACGACGAACTAAACAAAATCTTAAAAAGTAAAAACCCTACTCCTTCTTTAAAATTATTTAAGGATTTTGGAATATTAGAATTATTTACCGAACTTAAACTCTATCCCGTAAAAAACCAAACCGTAGAAAATAAAATCCAAGAAGTTCCGGCATTTCCTATCAGTCTCAGACTTTCTTTTTTACATGCTTGGTTGTTCGGAAATTTTCAAAACCGAAATTCTGCAAAACAGTTTATGAAGGATCTACGTTATTCCAATCAAAACACAAAGGATTCCATCTTTTTCTCGGATACAGTTTCTGTTTTGTTAAACCATAAAAACGACTCTACATTGACCGATTCAGAAATCAGAAGAATTTTATTACATCCGGTTTGTGTTTATTCCGGAAGAAAAAATCTTAAAACCGTAATTGAGTATATTTTAAATCTTGCATATATTTATGAACCAACTCTAAAATCCGTTTTTAATTTTCAAAAAATATTAGATCTATTATCAAAACCACAAGCCCTTTTAGTTACTGAATTAGCTCTTAGAGGTGAAGACATTCTTAAGTTTTGTCCCAATATTCCTCCCAAAGAAATTGGTTCCGTCCTTGGAAAACTTCTTTCTTATGTACTCGAAAATCCAGAAGCAAACCAAAAAGATTCTTTAATTTCACTACTTCCAAAATAAATAATAGAGTTGTTCAAAAATTCCATAGTGACGATCAATAAAACTGCTTCAATCGACCGTTTCCATGAAACAAAGACTAAGTGGCGAATTAATTTTTCAACGACTCGTATGTTCGATTTCACTGAGCGAGAGATTGTAGTGAAAATTCCAAAAAAATTAAAATATGAATGTGAGTTCATGGAGAAAATTTTTTTCTAAAAGTAGGAGTTCCTACAATTTTAGAATTTGTTCTTATTCGGAACTACATAATAAAATCCCAATCCAATATCCTGTGAATTCAGTGAAAGAAGACCAGGGCGAATCCGGCGTTGACGGTCCGCACTTTCAGCTCCAGTCAATAAATTGCATAAAAGAAACGTAATACAATATTTCGTACTTAATTACAATTTATTATAGAACACGATCTGTTGAACGCTGAGTTTGAAAGAACGTTCTGCTAAAGTTACTACGCTTCAATCGTTTTCGCATTGGAGTCTATTGAACTTACGTAAAACGACACTTTATGTAAAACATTTAGGTACTCAGTTTTATAGAGATGAATAAAATAAATCATCAATACGGTTATAAAATTATACCTCTATAAATCGATGTGGGAACTCATACAAAGTAAAAAACATCAATTCTTACAAATCGGATGTGAGAACCTTCATAAAAGGTTTCTTTGAAAATAAACTTCAGCAGAACCCAAAATGTAGGAACTCTTACAAAATTTCCTATTACTAAAAATTCCACATTATGTTCCCTAAAAGGCAAAAATTTCAAAAAACCAACCATAAAAAACTAATTAAACTAGCTCATAAATTAATCAAATGCACATAAAAAAAGCATATAATGACTCACTGTTCCTATTTTATAAGCACAAAATCTATTTATTTAATTTAAATTGTGCCTTTTTCTAGGCTAAATTCTAAATTTTAAGCTATGGCACACATTTTGCATAGTTTGGGCATGGAGATTTAGGAGAATGATGAGAATAAAAACAATAAACCTCGTTGCTTCTGTTTTTTGTCTGCTGGTTTCTTCCCAGTTACTTTCTCAAACTGGAAAGAAACCGGCGACAGATACGGTTGCCCCCGCACCTTCCCAAACGATCGAACTGGAAGAAAAAAAATGGTATGATCAAGTTGAATTTTCCGGATTTGCAGACGTGTATTATATGTACAATCTCAATCCTAAACAAGGCAACGACGTTGATTCAACCAGAGCTTTCGAAACCAGCAACAAAAACTTTGCGGTAAACGCAGTAGCTCTTACCATCCAAAAAGCTGCTGAAAAAAGTTCTCCTTGGGGTTTTCGGATCGACATTCAAAACGGCCAGAACAACGCATTTCAAGAAGCACCTTATTCTCAAAGCAACAGTATCTATAATTATAATATGCTAAAACAAGCATATGTAAGTTTGTATTTCCCAGTTTTAAAAGGAATGACTTTGGATGTAGGCAAGATGGCAACTCATATTGGTTACGAGGTGCTCGAATCTATGAGTAATCCTAACTACTCCATCGGAGCAATTTTCCAAAATACGATTCCATTTATTCATACGGGTGCTCGTTTGACCACTCAGTTCACAGATAAATGGGCCGGTACTTTTTATGTGTATAATAGTGGAGCCGGTACTGGTTATAATTCCCCTGCAACTGCCACAACCGCACCTTTCAATGTAATTACAGACCCAACTTACAGCGGTAATGCGGCTGGAAAGAGTTATTTTGTGGAAGGTCAGACGGAAAGAAAGGCTGTCGGAACACAGATCAAAGGTCAACTGATAGAAGATAAACTATCTATAACCTGGAACACTCTCTATTCCAGCGACGGAGCCTATGCTCGAGTCGATCCTTCTAAGGCGGCTATGGCGACGGAGTTATCAAACGCTTGGGGAGATCCAAAAATAGCAAACTACAATGTCACTAATCCCGCAAGGGCAAAGTATAACAAAGACTATTGGTTTATGAATCATGCGATTCTTTCCATCACTCCAACTGATAAAATTACAATCGATCTAGATTATACTTGGAGTGAAAAATCAGGAGCCCTTGCTAATAACAGTTTAGATCAAAAACGGTATAACGTAGATGCAAATGGTGCGGAAGTTTTCAACAAAGATACTCTTTTCTGGGGACTGAACAATAGACGAGATTTGAAAACTACTTACAAAGCCTACGGTATTTTTGCTAAATTCAAAATCAACGAAAGCTGGGGAGTAAACGTCCGTGCAGAATACATTGACGATAAACATAACAACGGCGCGTTGACCACTTTCAATCCATTTATGGGGCCCAACACCTACTTGAGTGAATTTAAAAAACTTACGGATGCGGCAATTGCAGACGCAGTCGTTACAAGTTTAGCAGCAGATCCAAATTTTGGTCCATTAGGAATTACTAAAGAACAGGTTCTTGAAATGATGAGCGACGATTATAAAAATTACGGTGGTACCAGAAATGCGGGTCAATACAAAACCTTTACAGTTACACCCGTTTGGAACTTTACCGAAAACTTATTAATCAAACTAGATCTTCGCAGAGACTGGGCAACCGGAAAACAATTCGTAGATCAAAAAGGTGACAAAACAGATCATCAGTACGGTATGACCTTAGGTATTGTAGCAAAATTCTAAAACAAAAATTGCTTTTTTTGATTTTAAGCGCCTTCTTTTCAAAAGGCGCTTTTTTTATTTTATAAAGAAATAAAAATTTTTATAATTTTTATGTCAAACACTCAAACCTTTAAGATTTCTTTTTCTTTTTTGTTTTTTTATCAGAAGTTTTCTTTTCTAAATTAGAAGAAGTCTTAGTTTCCGTTGATACATCCAATTCTTCACTTTCATATTCTTCTAATGGATATTGATCTAAATAAGAATACGACTTTATAGATTGTTTTTTAGGAACGTAATCTCTTTCTCCTACTAAAATTAAATATAAAGAAGGAAGCACAGTAAGAACCAACAACAACGCTGAAAAAAGACCTCCTACAATTACGGTGGCGAGTGGTCTTTGTACATCAGAACCTACACCCGATGCAAGGGTGGCTGGAATTAATCCTAAAAGAGCCAAAAGTATAGTCATTAACATCGGCCTGAGTTGAATCACGGCTGCTTTTTTCACTGCTTCCCTTACACTGATTTCATCGTCTTCGTGTAATAAGTGATTGGTTCTAGATACAAAAAGAACTCCTGCCATGGTAGCGATCCCAAAAAGTGAAATAAAACCAACTCCGCCAGATACGTTAAAATAATATCCTCTCATCAAAAGAGCGTAAATTCCACCAACAAGAGACAAAGGAATACATGCAAGAGCTACATAAACATATTTTAGGTTTTTATAAAGTAAAAACAAAACTGCGAATATGATCCCTACGGTAAGTGGAATTACAATAGAGAGTCTCGTCCCCACTCTTGCAAGATTTTCATACTGACCTCCATAACGAATTTCATATCCTTCCGGCAGTTTTATTTTTTTCTGAACCTTTTGTCTTAGCTCCGCTACAAAACCACCTTGATCTCTACCTCGTATGTTGGTTCGAACGGTCACGGTTCTTCTTCCTTCTTGACGAAAGATCATCGTTGGTCCGTCTTCTAAACTGATCTTTGCAAGTTCAGAAAGTGGAATTCTCTCTCCTTTTGGAGAAATGATCGGTATATTTTCAATCGCTCTTTTAGAACTTCTATAATCTTTAGAAAAACGTACTACAATCCCAAAACGTGCAGGAGTTTTAGGAGGAACATCGGAAGGTCCCTCGTAAAGAGTATCGATTCTTTGCATTCCAATTGCGGCTTCCACCATCTGCTGAATATCGTTTACATTGATTCCGTAACGCGCTGCTGCTTCCCGATCAATTCTAACAGTCAATTGAGGACTATCCGCTTCTTGTTCGATCCCAAATTCGCTTGCTCCCTTCATATCTTTAACGATCTCTAAAACTTCTGAAGCAATCTGTCTCATCACTTTCAAATCGTTTCCAGATACAAACACAGCCAAATCCGCGATCGTTCCCATAATCGCTTCGGAAAGATTATCCATGATCGGTTGTGAAAAACTCACTCTGGCTCCTGGCAATCCAGCTTCCAGATCATTTCTCATCCGAATGAGTAACTCTTGTTTGGTGATTTTCTCTTTCCAATTATCGTAATCTTTTAAACTTACTAAAACTTCTAAACGATTCGGAGGCAACGGATCGGTTCCGTCGTCGTTTCTTCCCAACTGAGAAAGTACTACGTTTACCTGTTCATTTCTATAAATCATCTCTCTAATTTTTGGAATAAACTTTCTAGATTCTGGCAAAGAAATTCCAACAGGAAAAAAAATTCTAAGATTAAATCCTCCCTCGTCCATCTCAGGTAAGAATTCGGTTCCAAGAGATAGTCCTCCTATTACGAGTAAAGTACCAACCACCGAAAAACAAATTGTTACAACTCGTTTGGATCTTTCTACAAGATACTCGATTAATCTTTCGTATTTTCTTTCTACCCAACCATAAAACGGATTGTGCCATTCAATCGGACCCGGATTCTGAGATTCGAAATAATTACGATAAATATACGACATCAACACAGGAATCGCGGTCATAGAAAAAATCAGCGCTCCTAAAATCGCAAAAGAAATAGTAAACGCCATAGGTTTAAAAAGTCTACCTTCTATCCTTTCAAAAGAAAAAATAGGAAGGTAAGCTAGTATGATGATTAAAATCGAAAATATGATTTCAGTTCCAACTTCGGAGGCAGAGTCCACTGTAAAACGAACAATCCCTTTTTTTTTATCTGTAGGAGAAGCATCCCGATAACGTCGCATAACGTTTTCAACCATGACTACGGCCCCGTCTACTATGATCCCAAAATCAATGGCGCCTAACGAGAGTAAGCTGGCAGGAATACCTGTGATATTCATCAATAAAAAAGCGAACAACATTGCAAACGGAATTGTAGCCACTACAACCATAGACGCCTTGACACTTCCGATAAAAAAGATCAAAACTAAACTGACTACTACCACACCTTCTACTAAAGTTTTGCCAATTGTCCTTAGTGTATAATTCACTAAATCAGTCCTATCATAGGTATTTCTAATTTGAACTCCATCGGGAAGATAGTTTTCGTTGATCTCTTTTACTTTGGCACGAATTCTATCTCCCATAATGTTTGGATCGCCCCAACGACGAATTGCCACAAGCCCTTGTACCGAAGAATCTACATCGATAAGCCCTTCTTGATCGTTTTGGATCGTATAACCTAAAACCCCACTCGGAATGGGATGTGAAATTTCAACACTCCCTAAATCCCTGATAAAAACGGGAACCCCGTTTTCCGTTTTGACTACTATGTTTTCTATATGTTCGGGAGTACGAATTGCTCCTAAAGATCGAATCGGAAATCCCTGTTCTCCTTGTAAGAGTAGATTTCCACCCGTATTCAGATTATTTTTTTGAATCGCATTGATCACGTCTTCTATCGTAAGTTTATAACGAATCAAACGATCCGGAGTTGTCACTACGTGAAATTGTTTTGGCAAACCTCCAAACGTAACCACATCCGCGATTCCAGGAATCGAAAGCATCTTAGGCATAATGACCCAATCTTGAATCGTCCTAAGCTCCATAGGAGTATGATTGGCTTTTGATTCCACTACGTATCTATAAATTTCACCGACAGGAGAACTCATAGGCCCCAGCGCCGGTTCTACTTCCACAGGAATATCCGCGTCCCTCACCCTTTCCAGAAGTCTGGTTCTTGCAAAGTAGTCATCGGTTCCATCTTCAAATACAAATTGAAATACCACAAGACCGTTGATGGTTCTAGACCTTCTAACTGCAACTTTAGGAATTGCATTCAAAACCCTTTCAATTGGAATTGTGACTCTTTCCTCTACTTCTACTGCAGCCTTTCCAGGAAATTTAGCAATCAGACGAACTTGTGTATCAGCAATATCAGAATATGCTTCTTTTCTAATATCAATCCAAGCCCAAATCCCAAAAACGATTGCGCCAACAGAAGCGGCCAAAGTAGCGACACGAAAACGCATCACCCCTTCCAGTAAACTTCTAATCATGATTTTAATTCCTTGGTTAGGAATAATTGTAATTTTTTTATTTTAAAAACGAAAAATTGAATTCCAGTCCAGTTCATAAATGAAAGATATTTTTATGAGATTCGTAAATTTTAATACTCTAAACGATGAAATTTCTCGAATCTTTTTATGAGAATCCAATGAACGAAATGTAAAATGTATTTGTCAATACATTTTATTACTAAGAACTACAGAATAGAATACCGAAAATCTTTGTAGTAAAAGCCGATTTGAATCCAAAATACTGGGTATTTTATTTTATAGCTCTGAGTAAGTGAATTCAGTGTAAGAAAATCTATGATTCATTTTTCTGAAAAAAATTAGGATTTAAACTTTACTGATCGAATGGGATCTCATACAAAAATAAATGGTTAAAAAATTCTAATGTGACTTAATTTGTGGGAACTACCACAAATCATGATCTTACAAACAAATTCTAAAATCACTTTTAGAAAATTCCTTCTCATTTTCTTACTCCTTGCTCAGGTTTATCAACCTTCCATCCAAAAAAATGTCCAAAAATTTTACGTATAAAAGATCTAAAATTGTTTGTGGAAAATCTGTGAATTTAAAAGAAGTGCAAGCATTTTTTATAATAAAATGCAACTTGAAAAAGAAATCGAAACTTTTCTGAAAACTGAATTTCAGTTTAAAACCAAAATAAAAGGATTCACTGTAGATCTTAACTTACAGTGAATCCAAAAAACTAAATGTTCTATTTAGTTTTTTTGCCTTTATTTGATTTTAATTTCTTTCCGTTTTTCTCGGTTGAAATCTGATTCAAAGATTCTTCCTCATCACTGATAGTAGAATAAATTTCAGATTCAGAGTAAATAGAAGTATAATCGCCGCTTAAACTTTTAGAAGAAGTGTTGCCCTTAATATCTTCTTTACTTCCCATCACTAGAATATAAAGGCTAGGCATCACGGTTAATACCAAAAGAAGAGCAGAGGCAAGCCCACCCACCATTACGGTCGCAAGAGGTCTTTGTACATCCGAACCAACTCCAGACGCCATCGTCGCAGGAATTAATCCTAATAATGCCAGTAACATAGTCATCAATCTAGGTCTAAGTTGGCTAACCGCAGAAAGAATAGAAGCTTCTCTCACAGACATCATAATATCATCATGACGAAGATGATTTGCTTTAGAGACAAACAAAATCCCAGCCATCGTCGCAATTCCAAACAGAGAAATAAATCCAACTCCCGCAGAAACGTTAAAATAATATCCTCTTCCGAGAAGCGCGTAAATCCCTCCTAAAAGAGAAAGAGGAATACAAGAAAGAGCAACGATCACAGATTTCAAATCGCGGTAGAGCATAAATAAAAGTCCGAAAATGATTCCAATCGTTACTGGAATGACAATGGCTAATTGTTTACCAACCCGAGCCAAGTTTTCATACTGACCTCCATAACGAACCTCGAATCCTTCTGGAATTTTGACTTCTTTTTTGACCCTTTCCTGTAACTCGGATACAAACCCTCCTTGATCCCTTCCCCTTACATTCAATCGAACCGTAATGGTTCTTTTTCCGTCCTGTCTAAAAATCATCGTAGGAGAATCTTCTTGAGTAATGTCCGCCAACTCCGAAAGAGGAATCCTTTCTCCCTTAGGAGAAATGATTGGAATGTTTGCAATTTCTCTTGCAGATTGACGATAGTCTTTTGCAAAACGAACCGCGATCCCAAAAAGAGCCCGTTCTTTGGGAGGTGTATCCATAGGACCTTCATACAAATAACTGATTGGCTCCATACCAACCGCAGCTTCGATCACATTTTGAATTTCGCTGATATTGATTCCATAACGAGCGGCAACGGCTCTTTTCAGACGGATTACAAGTTGTGGAGCTGGACCTTCTTGTTCGATCCCGTATTCACTAGCTCCTTTCATCTTAGAAACTATATCTAGAATTTGTTGAGAGATATGACGCATCTCTTTTAAATCTTGACCAGAAACGAAAACCGCAAGATCTGCAATGGTTCCCATAATCGCTTCAGAAAGGTTATCCATAATGGGTTGGGAAAAACTCACCTTCACACCGGGCAATCCTTCCTCTAAATCGTTTCTCATTCGAATGAGAAGTTGTTCTTTAGTAATCTTCTCATTCCAGTTTTTATAATCTTTTAAACCAACATAAATTTCCAATCGGTTTGGAGGAAGTGGATCCGTTCCATCATCATTCCTTCCATATTGAGAAAGAATCATATTGACCTGTTCATTTTTATAAATCATCCCGCGGATCTTAGGAATAAACTTCTTTGCTTCGGGAAGAGAAATCCCCACAGGAAAATAAAGACGAAGAGTAAATCCTCCCTCGTCCAGAGAAGGAAGAAACTCAGTTCCAAGAGACATCATTCCTACGATCAAAAACCCAGTAACTCCTGTAAACGCGATCATCACTACTTTTTTAGAACGATCTACTAGATAGTGTACGATTTTTTCGTATTTTCTTTCTACCCATTCGTAAACGGGGTTATGCCATTCAATCGGTCCAGGATTTTTAGATTCAAAATATCTTCTATAAAAGAAAGACATGAGAACCGGAACCACAGTCATCGTAAACAATAAGGCTCCGAAAATCGCAAACGACAATGTAAAAGCCATAGGTTTAAAAAGCCTACCTTCTATCCTTTCAAAAGAAAAAATAGGAAGATACGCTAAGATGATAATTAGAATCGCGAATAAAACTTCGGTTCCTACCTCGGTTGCACAGTCGTAAGTAAAACGAATAATTCCTTTTTGTTTTTCCGCCGGTGTAGCATTCTTATAACGACGCATGATGTTTTCTACCATCACAACGGCGCTATCTACTACGATCCCAAAGTCTACCGCCCCTAAAGAAAGAAGACTTGCGGAGATTCCGGAAGAATTCATCATCGTAAACGAAAAAAGAAGCGCAAACGGAATCGTGGCGACAACTACAATAGAAGCTTTCAAACTTCCGATAAAAAAGATCACTACCAAACTCACGACCGCAATCCCTTCGAGCAAAGTAGTTCCTACCGTTCTAAGGGTATATTTTACAAGATCACCACGGTCGTATGTGTTTCTAATTCTTGTGCCTTCCGGCATATAACGGTCGTTAATTTCTTTGACTTTGGCACGAACCCTTTCTCCAAATGCATTCGGTTCTACCCATCTTCTCATAGCGACTAACCCTTGTACGGCGGAGTCTACATCGATCAGACCTTCTTGTTCGTTTTGAACCGTATAACCTAAAACACCACTCGGAATCGGATGAGAAATTTCCACAGAACCAATATCTCTTACATAGACGGGAACCCCGTTCACAGTTTTGACTACGATATCTTCTATGTCTTCCGGGGTTCTAATTGCACCCAAGGAACGAATCGGAAGGGATTGTTCTCCTTGTAAAAGAAAATTTCCACCCGTGTTTAAATTATTACTTTTGATCGCTTCGATCACGTCAGAAACCGTTACACTATAACGGATCAGTTTTTCAGGAGAAGTTACAACGTGAAATTGTTTAGGTAAACCTCCAAATGTAACCACGTCCGCGATCCCAGAAACCTGAAGTAATTTTGGAATTACGATCCAATCTTGAATGGTCCTAAGCTCCATAGGAGTATGAGTTCCAGTAGCAGATTCAACTACATATCGATAAACCTCACCTACTGGAGAACTCATAGGTGCAAGAGTTGGGGTGACTTCTTCCGGAATGACAGCGTCTCGAACTTTTTCCATCAAACGCATACGAGCAAAATAATCGTCCGTTCCTTCTTCAAAAACGAATTGGAAAACTACAAGACCGTTAATGGTTCTGGACCTTCTTACGATTAAGTTCGGAGTAGAATGAAGAACCCGTTCGATCGGCATCGTTACCCTTTCTTCCACCTCGAGAGTGGCCTTACCAGGAAACTTTGCAACCAAACGAACCTGTGTATCCGCAATGTCAGAATATGCTTCTTTGCGAATGTCAAGCCAAGACCAAACCCCGACCGCTAATAATAGAGCTGCAGCGGCTAACGTAAAAAATCTATATCGTAGAGCCGATTCAATGAGTAAGTTTAAAAATTTCATGAATATTATCTCGTATCAAACAAATAGCCAACCTGGATGAGCAACTGAGGGTTTTTATAATCCCCTTTGCCAATCCCTCCTCCAAGTTGAAGGAAAAAATTACCTAGTAAAAAATCGTAGGTCAAACCCACGTATTGTTGATTTAAATGTATCTTCTGTCTATCTCTGCTTTCGTATTCTAAATACATTGCCAAATCCGAAGATTGTTCTGTTACATAAGAACGAATGATCAAATCCTCGTAAGTAGGATCTCTATGTTGATAACCTGGAAACGAAGAACCACTAGGATACGAATTTTGACCACCTCTACCAATTTCTGGTTGAAAAGGATCTACTTCAAAAGTTCCGAATACAAGAGAAACACTATGTGCGATCACTGGGGTTTTCCAAAAACTGTACCCAATATCCACCTGCCCTCCCCACCAATGAGTGTTCCATTTTCCACCAGAAACTCGAAACACCACGTCTTTGTAGTAATAACCTAAATTTAGATTAATACTACCAGGAGAACCGATGCTTGCACCATAAACTAAAAAGTTGGTAGACTTAGGAAGGGCTTTGCCTTTGAGTACGTCTTCTGTATATTCTTCCTTACCAATCTTAGTCTTTTTATCTGGATCTTCCACCCATTCAGGAGAAGGGTCCGATTTAGAATCGTATTTTTGATTTTGACTCTGAGCCCAAATAGATACATTTAAAAAACATAATATTATAAATAAGACCAATTTTTGCATATTAAAAACCAAAACTGAGTCCTTTTAAAAGAATAGAACCTTGAACGACTACTCTATCACCCTTGGTCAAACCTTCAATAACGTTCACTCGATCCGTAGTAGAAATTCCCAAAGTAACTTCGCGTCTTACAAACTCATGTGGAGCTTCTTCTACAAAAACATAGTTTTGTCCTTCTACAGTAACGATTGCATTAAAAGGAACAACAACTGTGTCACTGGCCGTGTCTTCTGGAAATTTAACATTGGCAAACATACCCGGTTTGAGTTTATATCCGGCATTAGAAATTACGATCCGAACCTTAACAGTTCTTGTCATAGGATCTACGTTGTCACCAAGTGCTTCTGCAGTTCCGGACCATTCTTCATTTGGAAAAGAGGAAAAACGTACTTTCACCTTTTTTCCTTTTTTGAGTTTAGAAAGTTGAGATTCAGGAACGTCACTGATGATCCAAGCGCTCTGAGCGCCAGATTTACCTAACAACGCCGGATTTAAACCAACCGCACGCAACTTCCCTTCGAACTCAGCAAGTTCTGCCTGATCATTGTTCCTTTGGGTTTCGGCCTCGATTAAATCCTTTTCAGTTGCCACTCTATGTTTAAACATATCCGTAATCCGTTCGAAATTTTTAATCGAACGAACCAAACTATTTCGAGAGTGAACATAACCTACATAGAGATCATTGAGTTCAGCAGATTCAAAAAGAATAATCCGTTCTCCCCCACTCACAGAAGGAGAAGTAGAAGCAATTAGACGTGCTGGAGCATCTACGTTAATAAATTCTCCTTCCTTTCCAATTTCTTTCGTTTGTATAATTTCAAGACCCGGACTATTTTCTTTAAATTCGATTTTTTCTCCGTTTTCTGAAATGATCGGTTTACTCGGAGGAAGTTTTGTCTTCTTATCAGTTCGATTGGAAAGTCCCAAAATCGCCAAAGAAACGATCGCGATAACCGCCGCCGCTCCGGTAACTAAAAGTGTTCTTCTTGTAAAATGTATCTTCATATCGGTTTCCTCACTTATTCTCCGTGTTCTCGGCTGACTTGAGTTTCGGAATCAGGACTCCTTGCCCAACGGAAAAATTAACTCCTTCAATAGCATCCATTCGATCGGTCTGAAGTTTCAACATTTCGACTATACTGGAACGATACGTCTCGAAAAAATCAGCAAATTCTAAAATTGTAATATAACGTTTTTCGTAACTTAGAATCATATCCTTAGAAAGATCCGTATATTCCTTCGTGTAAGTGTTTTTGAATTTTTTATAAAGTTCATCTTTCACTCGAGCAGTTTCAATGGAAACGGCTACTTCATTTTCAACTTCTAAAAGAGTGTTTTTAAGTTCCTGCTTTCTAGAAAGCACTGCCTTTTCAGAAGCTTTAATATTTCCCTGGTTTCTATCAAAAATGGGAACATTTAACTGAGCCGTAATTCCCCAATAGTTCTGAAACGCGGTTCCTCCCCGGTTGTACATGGGTCCGAATGCAAGATCCGGAATGGCGTTAGCGTGTTGTAATTCTAGATTGGCTTCCTCATATCGAAGAGCTTGAACCGCCTTTTTGAGATCGGGCCTTTTATTTCTTGCGACCTCCAAAAGTTCTTCTCTTTTAAATCTGGCAGGCTCCAATAAATCTAAATTTTCTTCTACGATTTCAGGAATGATTTTAGTTTCCGGATTTCTAAGAGAATCGTCGTTTAACAAAACCCTAAGATCTGCTTCTCTTTCTAAAATTCGAATATTCAAATCTTCTCTTTCTTTTTTTAAAAAGAAGTAAAGAGCCTTTAAACGAAGTACTTCCGCCTGAAGAATCGCCCTTCGTTTATAACCCATTTCCGCCGAAGCTACGGTTCTACCCAAAGCTTCTAAACTTTGATCGTAAAAGGAAATCGCCTGCCTATAGTAATAGATCGCATAAAATAACTTCCTCAATTTAGTGACGAGTCCTCGAGCCAAATCATAAAATTCCTGTTCGCTCATTCTAGCGTTCAATTCGGCAACACGTACCCGTTTACCAATTTTTCCGCCTAACAAAAAAAGCTGCTGAATTTGTACAACCGTTTGCCCGGATCTCGAAAAATCAAAATAACGTTGTGTAGGTTCTGCGTATATACTCTGATCGATAAAAATATTCGGATTCGCGTAAAGTCCCGCTTGTTCAATTCCTGCTTTTCGTGCATCAATATTAAAACGAGACGCAAGTAAAAGTAGGTTATTCCGCCAGAGTTTTTCCTCTGCAGTTTTTAAATCTAAAACCTTTTCTTTTTCAAAGGTAGGTTTTTCTTCTAAGTTCAGTGGTTGTTTAGATTCTTCGTTTTCTTTGGGAAAAATAACAGAGTCCAAAACTTCCGTTTTCGATTCCTCTGAAAAAACGCAAATCGTAAGAACAAGGAAAAAAAGTAAAATGAAAATCTTTTTCATAGGTTTTCCAAAAATGATGGTTTGCTGATTCAGTGTACAAGTTCTCCACGGTTATATTTGATTTTACTTATATTTTACGTACAAACCAAGTTTGTACGTAAAAATTTATCGTAAAGATTTGAGGAACCTGAAAGGGCTCCGTAAAAAAATCAAACCGTTGGAGGTGGTAAATTCAAAAGGAGAGAAGATAATAAATAGCTAAAATAGGTTTTAGGTGCGTTGAACTTTCCGGAAAAATAATGAACTTCCATTTTTGAAAGTTCGAAAAAACCGGAGAATACGAGATCTAAAAAATCGTAACGCCCTCTCGTATAAATTGCAAGATCCCTGGTTTCGATACCGGATTGAATTTCAGAACGCGTCTTATGTTGCGATTGGTTGTGAATCTTTTTCGCAAGAGTGGAATGAACTTCCCTACCTCGAACGTCTAAAAAAGCAAGATCAAAGGTTCCATCTTCTTCACAAGGTAATACAATTATCGCCGTGAGAACAAGAATCAGAAGTTGATGGATCCAACGGACCTTCATTCCTCCACGATTCTAAGGCTAAATCTGACTTACAAACGTTTTTCGATTTTTAATGCTTAAAAATACGGCACTGGTTTGTTTTTTTAAGGTTTGATTTTATTTAAGGAGCCACGTGCTCCACTCGTACTACAGTTCCATTTCGCATCAAAACTCTAATTTCTAAATCAGGCTTTACACCGAGTTTATGTCGACTAATTGGCCTATTGTAAATATAAGCTTCTATTCCATTGGTTCGGAACTGAACTTGATCCGGATTTCCTAAGAATTCTTTTACAAAAATTCGATTTTGTCCCTGTAAAGTATCTTTGATTTCAGATCTAAGCCTGAGATTCTTTTCAATTTCCGGATCTAAAACCGGAGTTTGATTTTTTTCAACTTCAGCTTGAGCTTCTGTTGAACCAGAACCTAAAAGTTGTTTGAGAACTAGTTTCTCACATTTTTCGGAATCATGAAATGTTTCCATACAATCCGAATAGATTTGTTTTGCGGTTCCTTTTTGAGGTTCTGTTGTTACGCAGTAAAATAGAATGCAGGACAAAATCGAAATGAAAATAGAAAACTTCAGCGTTTTCTTCTCCGACTTGTTTTTCTTTCGGTTCCTCCGCCGGAACTGGTAGTAACCGTTACACTAGAACCATTAGGTTGAGAACGATTCAAATTGCTGCCTGAAAATTCTTGAAATCCTCCCGTAATTTCTTGCCCCACTTTTTTATATTCCTTTTTTTCTTCTGGTAGTTTAGAATTTTCTGATACTTCCACTCGAAAAATAAAATTTACGATCTCGTTCTTCAGATTTTCGATCGCAGAATCAAACATTCTAAAACCTTGAAGTTTATATTCTACAAGAGGATTTCTTTCGCTATAACCTACCGTCCAAATCCCTTCTCTTAAATGATCCATGGAATAAAGATGTTCTTTCCAACGATGATCTAAAATATCCAAGAAGATATTTCTTTCGAGTAATTTCCAAATATCTCTTCCAATCTTTTCTGCTTTGGATTCGTATTTCAATTTTGCAATCAAACTTACTTTTTCGAAAAGGGACAGTTGTGGGTTTTTAGATTTTTTAAATTCTGCTTCGTCAATTTGTAGGTTCAAATCTAAACCTTCAGACCATTCTTTCAAAGATTCTAAATTCCAAGAGGATGGGTTATTTCCCTCACAGTGAGTTACGATCTGATTTTCTACAGTCTCTTCAATAAAACCTGAAATTAAAGAAGAAATATCTTCGTTTTCAAGCACCTCGTTTCTCATTTTGTAAATTACAATCCGTTGACGGTTCATCACATCATCGTATTCAAGAAGGTGTTTACGAATATCAAAGTTATGACCTTCTACTCGCTTTTGCGCCCTTGCAATTGCGTTACTCACCATTTTACTTTCAATCTCTTGACCTTCAGGCATATTGGCCCATTTCATAAGACCTGAAATTCGATCTGAACCGAAAATTCTCATAAGATCGTCTTGAAGAGACAAATAGAATCTACTCGAACCAGGATCACCCTGGCGACCGGAACGACCTCTAAGCTGGTTATCAATCCGTCTCGCCTCGTGTCTTTCCGTTCCTAAAATATGAAGCCCTCCTGCAGCCAAAACTTCTTCGTGATTTTTTTTCCAGATTTTTACGGAACTTAAAATTTCGGAGGCACGTTTTTGTTTGGATCCGGAGTCCATTTTCTGCATTAAAGATTCTGCATATTCAAGATTTTGTCTTAAAATAGATTCCTTAAATTGTTTTACAATTTCGTCATCATCCTTCCAAGTTTCTAGATTCTCTTTATAAAGTTGAGCCCCTCCTAAAACGATGTCGGTTCCTCTTCCCGCCATATTAGTAGCAATCGTTACGGCACCAGGTTTACCAGCGTTTGCAACGATCTCTGCTTCTTTTTGATGAAACTTAGCGTTTAATACGTTATGTTGAATTCCAGCCGAAGCTAACATTTTAGAAAGAACTTCTGACTTCTCAATCGAAATGGTTCCTACAAGAACCGGCTGTTTTTTAGACTGTAGCTCTCGAATTTCAGTCAAAATTGCCTGGAACTTTTCTTTTTCAGTACGATACACACGATCTGGAGAATCTTTTCTTTGAACAACAACGTTTGGCGGAATTACAATCACGTCTAAATTATAGATTTTTTTAAATTCCTCCGCTTCTGTATCTGCCGTTCCAGTCATTCCGGCAAGTTTATCGTACATTCTAAAATAATTTTGGAATGTGATGGAAGCGAGAGTCTGAGATTCTTTTGCGATCGTAACGTTTTCTTTAGCCTCGATCGCTTGATGAAGTCCGTCGGAATATCTTCTTCCTTCCATAGGACGACCGGTAAATTCGTCTATAATTACAACTTGGCCTTGTTGAACCACGTAGTCTTTATCCACTCTAAAAATTTTATGAGCCTTCAGAGCTTGATGAACGTGATGAACTAAATCTACGTTCTCAGGAGCGTATAAATTTTCGATCGAAAGTATTTCTTCCACATGAGAAACACCTTTTTCAGTCAAAAGAACGTTACGCGCCTTTTCGTCCACTTCGAAGTCCTCACCTTCGAAGAGTTTAGGAATAATTTTATTGACACGAACGTATTTATCAGTCGCTTCATCGGAAGGACCGGAAATGATCAAAGGGGTTCTTGCTTCGTCAATTAAAATTGAATCTACCTCGTCTACGATCGCAAAAAAATGAGACCTCTGAACCTTATGATCCTTATGAGAAACCATATTGTCTCTTAAATAATCAAAACCGAATTCGTTGTTAGTTCCATAAGTGATGTCTGCGCCATAAGCTACCTTTCTTTGTTCGTGATCCATATCGTGCTGAATCACACCAACTGAAATCCCGAGAAAGTCATAAATTGGTTTCATCCAATTCGCGTCTCTTTTGGCAAGGTAATCATTTACTGTAACAACGTGTACACCATTCCCCGCAAGAGAGTTGAGATAAACTGCAAGAGTAGAAGTAAGAGTTTTACCTTCTCCAGTTTTCATCTCAGAGATGTTTCCACCGTGAAGAGCGATTCCACCCATCATCTGCACGTCAAAATGCCTCATTCCCATAGTACGAAGAGAAACTTCTCTTACGGTGGCAAACGCCTCTGGAAGAATCGAATCCAAGGATTCTCCTTGTACAATTCTTTCTTTAAACTTTTTCGTTTGAGAAGAAAGAGTGGAATCGTCCATTCCTTTCATACTTTCTTCTAAAGAATTAATTTGTCTAACGATCGGGATGAGTTTTTTTAGATCTCTCTCAAATTTACTTCCGAAAACCACCCGGAGAATGTTTTGAATCATATTCACTTTTCCGTATATTCTATTGTTTGAATTAATGCTCTTAAGACAATCGTGCCAATTCCAAAAATATCTCAATTCTTAAGATAACAAGATTTCTTCTTTAAATTTTATCACCCGCTGTAAGTCGCCATGACTTGAGGACTTAAAAGTGCGTGTTGATTTGTCTCAAAACCAGTAGAGTGGTCCAATATTTTTTCAAAAACTCTACATCCTACTTTCTCCATCTGAGACCTCAAAAGTTCCGTTTCCGGTCCTGGAATCCAACCCGCAGAACGAATAAAATCAGAATGCACCTTTTGCCAAACCGAAAACATAGAAGCAGTGACTTCTAAGTGGCATTGAATTCCGAAAATTCGATCTTCAAAAGAAAACATCTGATTGGAATATTTTTGGCTTTTTAAAAGATGTTTTGCTCCTTTAGGAATCGAAAACACGTCTTCATGAAGATGAAACGCGGGAAATGAAGAAATTCCATCGAATAAAAAATAAGGCTCTTGAACCTGCACGTCGTAAAATCCTACTTCGGGTCCATTCTCTCCCCGTTTGACTTCAGCGCCTAAGGCTTTGGAAATAATTTGTGAACCAAGACAAATTCCAATCATTTTGCGGTTTGGAATAGACGCCGCATAACGCACTAAATTCAACCAAGGTTCAAAAAAAACTGCAAGAGACGGATCCGTAACGGACTGAGGCCCACCTAAAAGTACAATTAGATCAAAAACAAGATGAGCATCCGGAAGTAGTTTTACTCGTAAATCGTATGCGTTATGATAAGTGATTTTATAATTTCTTTTTTTTAAAGAATCCAGTAAAATTCCTGGACCTTCACAATCTTTAAATCGAACGATCAGACTTCTCATGAAGACCCAGCCATTCTTTTGAAAAATAGTATCTTCTGGTCTACGGTCAGTCTTTGTGGATTTTCCTCTTCACTAATGGGTCCAATAAAATTATAATATAGTATAAAAGGTTTTGTTTTAAAAAGAAGAGTTTCGGGGGTTCCAGTGATGATAGAATTGGTTCTACTGACTCGAAACGGTTTTTTCATTAAAAGTATTGGGACTTGAATTTTATATTTCTGAATTTCATCCTTTACCAATGGAATCACTTTGGTCAGCATTTCATCTTCTGACATAACCTCTGAATCATCGAAAAATAAAGATGGGTCAACCGCCATATAAAATTGGACCTTGGGATCCTTTTGCATTTCCTGATAGAGATAATTGAGAGCTGGAATTTCTTTAATACAGGGAACGCAATTTGGGCCGTATACGTTTAAAATCAATCTAGATGCTTTCACTTCGGAAAGTCGAACGGGCTGTCCATCCAGAGTGATTCCTTGGAATTCTTGGATGCCTAAATTGGATTGTTCCGACAACGCACAATAAAATCCCGATAAAATGAAAATAAAATAAAGAAAAAACCGATGGATCACGTTACAAATAATTCCAAATTCATGGATAATACCAGGAGAAAGCCTAATAGAGGGAAATTCAAGGAATAAAAATCAAAGGCAATTTGCGACCTAAAAATAACAACAGCCACTTTTCATTTTAAAAGAAATCAAAGAGTTTGGGTCAAAATTTCATTTCTAAATTTGTAAGAGTTCCCACATTTTACAGAATTTAGCAAGACAAACACAGAAAATGGGATTTCATTTTTCTGGTGGAAGAACGATAAAACTTAGATTGATTTTCGTTTTTTCTTCACCTTCAAAAAGAGAAGAATTGAATCTAAATTCGACTTCTGCCGGAAAGATAGAGTTTGTATAAGGAAAAGAAGCAAGACGATTTTCTTTTTTTAATTTTTCTTTGATTATAGAACCCAGATATTGAAACGAACCGATCCAATCCTCTCCCATTTCAAAACCTTCCATTCTTTCTACAGTTCCGGAAAGACTCATCGTAGCGTAATAGGAATCTTTGATCATTTTAGATTCGGAAGGGGTTAACTTTCGATTGAATCGAATGAGAAAACCGGGAGTTTCTCTGGCATGAAAGTAAAGATAATTAGAAAACTTTTCCCACGTGTCCGGTTTTTTATGATTTGGAATTTCTATTTTATAATGATGATTTTTTTCGACAGGCTCGAGACATTCTCCAACCCGATTAAAATGATCACAAAGAATCATCGAAACGATTTCCAGTCTTGAAGGAGTACAACACCCAAACAACAAAAAATAAACTAAAAAGAAAAATAGAATATTAATCTTTACTAATATTTTGAACATAAGATTCTCTCAAACTCGTAAAAAAATAAATTACTTCTGGAGTTTTGAAAAACGGAGGAGCCGTCTCTTTAAAAACCATCTTCTGCTTCTGGTAGTTATAAACCGTTTCCGCATAAACCCCGTTAAAAAGATAAATTCTATGAAAATCGTCTCGGATACTCGAAATCACAACAGAATGATTACAAAGGTATCCTGGAAAAATTCGAACCCCTCTGTCCTTTTCCACGGCGGAATTCTGAATTGAAATACATTCTTTTTGAATGGAGGGAAGTTCTTCTCTGTGAATTCTTCTTTTAAAAGAAAGAATTTTAGTATTTCTTCCTGGAAACGAATTCCAAAAATCTGCGTCCGGTTCCTTCCAAGTAGGCATGGGATTACTTTCATACAAGGTTGCGGAGAATTTTTTTTCGGACTTCGTTTTGATGGAATAAAATATTTCCGCTTCTTCAAAAGTGACCACAATAAAAAAGGCCGCACCTGGAGGACGGTTGAGTTTTTCTTTAGTAACAGGATTCTTTTTAGAGGAATTCATCGGATAAAAATTAGCTTCCAGAATTTACTTTCAAATCGAAATAATCCAGAATTATTTTATTCAACCATCTTCCGTCTGGAATTTCCGGAGTAGGGTCTGTCAGAAATCCGACGTGACCTCCTTTAGGACTTAGAATCGTTCGTATATGAGGAAGTTTGTTCCATTCTATCTTTTCCCAATCAAAGGGAGGAGCCACAGGATCATCTTCAGAATGAATTACAATTCCAGAATGTCGAATATTTGGAATAAAACGAACACAAGAACAATCTAAATAATATTCCTCTGCGCCCTTGTATCCGAAAAGTGGGGCCGTTACACGATCGTCAAATTCATAAAACGTCTTAGTTTGGAATGCGTTTTTTTCTAACTCAGCCGGAAGTTGAATGATTTTATTTTTGATCTTTTTACGAAATCCAGACACAAATCGATTCCTATAAAATTTTCCATCTCTCGAATCGATAAACTCGCAACCCTTAAATAAATCTAAAGGAGGATTGGTAGAAGAAAATGCTTCTACTTTGTGATTCCTTCTTTCACCTAAATATTTTAAAACCAAACTTGCAGAAAGTGAAAACCCAGAGAGAAAAATTCTATGAGAAAGTTTTTTCCATACAAAATCGATTACATCCTGAACATCATTCGTCTGACCAATGTTATACGTCCCTTTAGAAAATCCCTGACCTCTACCACAGTTTCTAAGATTCATTCGAATACATCCGTATCCTCGAAGTAAAGCGCTCTGGGCCAAACTAACTAAATAAGAACTGTCCGAGGTTCCTTCCATTCCATGAATCATTACAATATAAGTTCCGTTCCAAGACGGGCCAGAAGAATAGTGGGAAATAGGAGGATTGTGTTCCAACCAAAGAGAATCTCCAGAACCGTCTCCCAATTGCAGAAGAATGTCTTCAAAATAATACTCGCTCCTAAGACGATTTTTAGGAGGAAAAAAAGTATTATAGACGGTCTGAAGGTGTTTGCCTTGAACGAATCGTTTCGGTTTAAAGGCTTCTGAACTCATTATAATATGCGTCTATAGAATATTACAATTCTCTAAAAAACTCGTCCCAGTCTTCCAATTGTTCTTTTTTGATATGAGAGCTTTTTTTAGCAAATTTATAAAACCTTCTTAGGAAGTCGATCCCACGTTTTACAATTGTCGGATCGTCAGGATGCATATCAGAAAGATAAAAATTTACGAACTCGTCTAATTCGAAAGAACCGATGTCTTTTAAAAGAACTCCTTCTTGAATTTCTTCTTCTCCTTCCAAAAACAAAAGAGAAACAAATTCCAGAAAGAGTTCGCTTAGGTTTTGATCTAATTCCGAATTTCTTCCCTTTTGTCCGGAAGAGACTAAAAATTCTTTTAGGAATTCTTCTAAGGAAATTAACTTAGACAAGGTTTTATTCGAATCAATTAAAATCGATTTTAGTAGCGAGTTTATTTACGATTCCGTATTTGATCGCTTCTTCCGCGTCCATGTAATAATCTCGGTCCGTATCCTCTTCCAATTTGGAAACGGGATGTCCACAAGCATCTGCAAGGATTTGATTCAATTTCGCCTTCGTCTTTAGGATTTCTTCCGCGTGAATTTTCAGATCTGTTGCAGGTGCTACGATCTGCCCTCCAATACTAGGCTGATGAATCATCACTTTACCGTTTGGCCAAATAGAACGTTCTCCTTTGGCTCCTGCGGCAAGTAGAACAGAACCCATAGAAGCAGCCATTCCCATACAAACCGTGTGAACTGGAGAAGTGATCATCTTGATCGTGTCAAATACGGTCATTCCCGAAGTCACAACTCCGCCAGGACTATTGATATAAAAAGTAATTTTTTTTCCCGGATCTTTCATTTCCAGGTAAAGTAGCTTACCGACTAAATCCTTAGAAGATTCGTCTGTAACAGGACCCCAGAGAAAAATCTTTCTATGGTCGAGGAAATTTTTGGAAATTTTACTTCCTGTGAGTTCTTCGAATACTTCTGTGATTTTTTCTGTTTCTGACATGAACCTTTCCTTATTCGTTTCTAAAGTCCAGTTTCTTCTTCCTCATTTTTATGAAAACTCCAATACAAATGAAACTAGAGAAGATTACATAGAAAATCCGAATAAAATGGATGGGTGGAACTGGAAATTGTTTTCCAGGACGAAACGCGTTCAATCTAGAAGCGAGAACCGGTTTGAGTTCGGATCTATTTTCCGTTTCTCTAAATTTAACGATATGAGCGTTTTCACTCAATAAATAAAACCGTCTTGCTTCTCTTTCCAGAGCAACTTGATCGTTTTTTAAAATCTTTTGTTTTTCTTCCAACTGCCTATTTTCATAAGAGAGTCTTTCTATATCGAGTTGTAAAGAAGCAAGTGATTCTTCCAATTGAGAACGTACTACGATTCCGGATTCTCCCAAGACGATGAAATAAAAAAGTCCTGAAAGAAAACAAGAAAACCAGAATACTTTTATTGGAAGTTTGATCATAAATTTAGCTGCTTTCGAAATTTTACCGTTTGTTTCCTATAAATTCCTTAAACTTTTTAAATAAAAAATCTTTTTGAATCTTTAAAATTTCAAATCTCTTCTTTTAAAATCCGATCAACTTGAAAAACCAATAGAGTTCATAAAATCAAAGTATTTTAAAAATCAAATTTCCAAGTCGAACTTAGTTTTGAAACAATCATCCAATGAAAAATTCATTCGATCAAATTTTCAAATTGTAAATCTGTTTTATACAAACTGTATTGTGCATTTAAAAACGCGTCTACTTTAAACTAAGACGCGTTTTTTCCAAATACAAAAACAATTTATAAATTATAAAAAGTTTCCCTACCTTTATAAACGGCCGACTTTCCGAGTTCTTCTTCGATCCTCAGAAGTTCGTTGTATTTTGCGATTCTATCCGTTCTAGAAAGAGAACCGGTTTTAATCTGACCCGCGTTAGTCGCAACTGCGATATGAGAGATCGTAACGTCCTCCGTTTCTCCGCTCCTATGACTTACAACGTTTGTATACTTCGCTTTTTTCGCCATTTCGATCGAAGCAAGAGTTTCAGAAAGAGAACCGATCTGATTGACCTTGATCAAAATTGAATTCCCTACTCCGGAAGAAATTCCTTTGGAGAGTTTCTCAATGTTGGTCACAAAAAGGTCGTCTCCTACGAGTTGAATTTTCTTTCCTAATTTTTCGGAAAGAAGTTTCCAACCATCCCAGTCATTCTCATCCAAACCGTCTTCAATCGTAATAATCGGATATTTGGAAACTAAATTCGCATAATAATCTACGAGCTCGGCACTGGAGAACTCCTTATTATTTTCGGCACCGAGCACGTATTTCTTTTTACTTTTGTCATAAAACTCGGAAGAAGCCGCATCTAAACCGAGTAAAACGTCTTTTTCCGGTTTATATCCTGCCTTTTCAATGGCTTGTAAAATCACTTCGATCGCTTCTACATTACTAGTTAGATCCGGAGCAAATCCACCTTCATCTCCGACGGCAGTGTTCAATTTTTTTCCTTTGAGTACTGATTTTAAAGAATGAAATACTTCTGCTCCCATACGAAGGGCTTCTCGAAAATTTTTGGCTCCTACTGGAAGGATCATAAATTCTTGAAAATCTACGTTGTTATCCGCATGAGCGCCTCCGTTGATAATATTCATCATAGGAACCGGTAATTCTTTGGCAAAATTTCCTCCGATATAACGATATAACGGAAGTTTAGAATGAGAAGCTGCTGCCTTTGCCACAGCGAGAGAAATTCCTAAAATTGAATTAGCACCTAGCTTACCTTTGTTTTTGGTGCCATCAGCGTCTAACATAAGTTGGTCGATTCTATTTTGATCGATCGCGTTTTCTCCTTTTAGTATTTCTTGAATTTTTACGTTTACGTGTTCTACCGCCTTAAGTACCCCTTTTCCGAGATAACGATGTTTATCTCCGTCTCTAAGTTCTACGGCTTCGTATTCTCCAGTGGATGCTCCGGAAGGAACCGCCGCCCTTCCAAAAGAACCATCTACAAGGGTTACATCCACTTCGACCGTAGGATTTCCACGGGAGTCCATAATTTCCCGAGCTTGAATTTTCTGAATTTGAGAGTGATAAGACATTTTATTTCCTGAAATTTATGTATGTTTGTGTTCGCTTGAAGTTGAAAAGACTGTAAAAACAATTTTTAATTCTAAAAACAATTTAGAATTTATCCTAAAAACTTAGAAATCAATCCTATTTGAATCTTCAATAAAACGTGTGAGTTCCCACATTTTTAGATTTTAAGACCAGACTCTTAGTTTTTTACTTTGTTCCACAAGTTTTCAAGTTCAGAATCAGGATGATTAAACGGGCCATATCCAAGAAATCAAGCGGGAAACACGATCCCTAATTTTGCTTCATTTAAGATTTGAAAACCCGGTCTTTTGTTATCAAAAGGCTTACGCACAACTTCAATATGTGGGAACTCTTACAAAGTTAGATTTAAGAGTTGAATACAAAACTTGTAGGAACTCTCACAAAACAATGTAAGAAGATCTTTCGAAAAACGGCATTTTTAAAACAATCGAAGAGAATCAAGTAAAAAAGTGAAGTTCTCAAAAATTATAGAAAGAAGCAGTTGACATTTATCTTTCTACTGATTTCGTGGTATTTTGAAGTTTCTTTCCAATTTATCCAGGGAATCCGAATGAACCAAAATTCAGAATTTGACATCGTCACTCTTATCGAATTAGCAAAACGTAACAAATATGAAAAAGCTGTTGCTGGATTCCATACGTTAGACCGAATCGAAAGACTGGAATTGCCTAAAAAAATCAAGGCTAGAAAACTAGCCGTTCAAGCAATGTTTGCACTCGCCAGCGAAGAAATACAGTACCAATATTTTACAAAAGAAGAAAGAATCAAACTCGATAGAGAAGCTAATCTTACAAACGAATCCTACTCTAAATTCAATGGACTTTTCGAAGCTCCTCAAGCTCCAATCGCAGAAGAAGATACAGAAGAAGATTTCATTCCAGAAGAAGCGCCTCGCCCAATTCTTGATGGCGAAGATGACGACGAAGATTCTCTGGATGAAGATGATGACGACGATGAGGATGACGACGAAGATGAGGATGATGACAACGAGGATGAAGAAGACTTTGATGAGGATGAAGACGAAGAAGAAGATTCTAAAAAAGAAGAGGATTAGAATTCATCTACCAGCTCGTTACAAATCCAAACGGCACTTTAAATTTGAAGGAAACCCAATCGGGTTTCCTTTTTCATTCTAGATTCAACCCTATTGGAGAAGGAGAAAGAATCGCAGAACAGATTCCAATTCCACTCTCAGACAAAGAAACCATTCTCATCTTCGGTTTCGGTTTAGGTTACCACTTAGAATCTTATCTTCAAAAAACAAACCAACCAGTAAACATTCTTATAATCGAACCCATTGAAGGACTAAAGTCGATCGCGGAAAAATTTTTTGATAGAATCTCAAAATCATACGAAAGTAAAGGACATCGTATCCAAATCGTTTTTGGCCTGGACAAATTTCTATCTCACCCTCTCTCTTTCTGGATTTCCGAAAAAACAAACCAAGTCTCCCCTTTTTTACACCCAGTTTATTCTAGAAAATTTTCCGATCTAACATTGAGTTTTTTGGATTCCCTCAAACAAAATTCTCAAAACAAAATCGCCAAAGAATATTTTCAAAAAATTTGGATACGTAACTGTGTTCGAAACCTTACAAGTTCATTCCAAAATTCTAATACTTCTCTAATTCTTTCCGGCGCCAAAAATAACTTCTTTCAAAACCAAACCTTAGTTTTTACAGGTGCAAGTCCTTCGCTCGAAAAAGAAACGGACTGGATTTCTAAAAACAGAAACCAATTTCATCTACTCGTTTCGGACACTTCTTTGGGTTGGATTTTAAATTTCGGAATCATTCCAGATGCGGTTTTAAGTTTAGATTCTTCTAGAGGTACGTTATTTCACTTTCGAAATATTCTTCCCAAAGAAATTCCAATCCTTACTTGGTTTGGAGGTTGCACTTATCTTTTTGATCTTCCGAATCCGAAATGGATTTATTTTTCCACTCATCCTTTAGATCAAATTCTAAGATCTCTTTTTTTCCCAAACGCACCTATTTTGGAAAATCCTTCTTTGAATATGGCGGGAATCGCCATGTCCTTCGCCAAACACCTAAAATACGATAGGCTAGTTTTAAAAGGTGTCGATTTTCATAGAAACGGTGGTAAAACTCATTGTAGATCCAGCGGTTACGAAACCTATGATCGTTTTTTTCTTTCCAGAAAAGTAAGTTTGTCTAAGACACGGTTTCAAAAATCAAAGTCGTGGGACAAAAGATTTTCCATTTTAGAAATTTTAAAAGAAGAATCTCCGGAACTTTTTCATCTTCAACCAGATCCTATATCTAAAACCGTGAAAAAACTCAGAGAAGGTTTGATCTTAGAAGACCCAAAAAAAATTCAGTTCGAAAAATGGATTCGATTTTGTATTGCACATTTAGATCTAAAAAACTATTTTTCTTCCCGAATCTTAAATATTCCTTCGGTAATCAAACCTTAAATAAATCTTAAAGATATACTCTTGACGCAATTGTATTTCTAAAGATAGTTTCCGATTTGGGACAAAGATTATGAATAAAGGTTATATCATTTGTGTCGATGATGAAATATCGGTGCTGGAAACGATTCAACAGCAACTCCGTAACGAATTCGGAGAAAGCCATGAAATCGAAATTGCAAACAGCGCGGAAGAAGCTCTGGCACTCATGGAGGAAATCCAAAATTCCGGCTATGTAATCGAAGTGGTAATTACAGATCAAGTAATGCCCGGCATGAAAGGTTCTCAGTTTTTAGAAGAAGTTCACAAAAAACTTCCAGACTCGATTAAAATCATGCTTACCGGTCAAGCCGGTCTTGATTCCGCAATCCATGCGATCAACTTCGGAGGTTTGAGTCGTTATGTGGAAAAACCTTGGAATATAGAAGAACTCATAGGAGATATTCGTTTCTTGATAGAAAAGTTCCGTCAAAATTTAGAGAATCAACATTTAATCAATGAACTCAGTAGAAAAATCCAAAAACTGGAAGAACAAAATCAAAAATTCCAGCAAGAAATCTAAAAAAAAACACCTTAACTTTGTGAAACACATTCTTTTTTTTGTATATATTCTTCTTTTACTTTTTACGCAAATTTCTGTATTTGCTCAATCAAAGTCGACTAAACTTTCCGAAGAACAAATTCTAAAGAAAAAGGAAGTCCTTTTACAGGTTTTAAAATTCGGAACCACTAAAGAAAGAGCAATGGCACTTCGAGAACTCGAAGAATTTCCACCAGAACATTCCGGAATTTTAATAGATCAGCTCGGTAAAATTTTAGATAAGGATCCGGATTGGATGATGAGGGTCTATTCAATTAGAACCGTTGCCGCTTTAAAACTCACTCAGTATGAAGAATCGATTCTTAAACTTTTAAAAAACGAACAACCGGATATACAAAAAGAATCTATCTACGCTACTAAAAAGTTAAAATTAGAAAAGGCCGTTCCAATTCTTTTTGAAATACTAAAAACACAGGACTTTACTAAAAATTCCAATCTTACCGTAGGACTTTTAGATGCGTTAGGCGATTTTCCTCCTCAAGAAGAATCTTCTTCTTTTTTACTCGCTCGATTGCATGAAAACTTTAACGATCCAGAAATTAGAGCCCAGATCGCTCTTTTTTTTGGAAAGAACAAAGATAAAAAAGCAGAAAACACGTTACTCGAAATCTATAAGGATTCCAAAGAACCAATCACTCTTAGAAGTTTTTCCGTTAGTTCTCTTGGTAAAATAAAATCCATTTCTTCAATGCAAACAATCAAAGAGGAATTGGAAAAAATCAGGAATCTCAAAAACAAACAAGAAGTCAAAGATTTTCAACCTTTAAAGATCCATTCCGTTACAGCACTGGTTTCCATGGGAGACAAAGATATATTAGAAGAATTGTATGCATACGCAAGAGACGACGATCCTGTCGTAAGACTCAGAGCAATCAAACATCTTACCGATACGGGAGATATGTCCGTTCTTGAAATTTTAGAGTATAAGGCTCAAAAAGACCCGAGCGAAAAAGTAAAAAAAGCCGCAAAAGCAGCAATCGAAAAATTAAAAAAAGGAGAATTCGGAAAAGATTCAGAAGATTCACTTCCTAACAAACCCAAATCAGGGTATAGAGAAAAACCAATTCGTTCGAGTGATCCTTTACCAGGCACCTCCAGCCCCGATTTAAGACCTCCTGGGGGGGAAAGCGGCCCGCCTTCTTCTCCATCCGGAGGCAAACCAGAATCCGAAGATTTAGAGGATTGATATTTTGTTATATTTTCTGAATATTCTAAAAATATTATATTTTAGTTTCTTTCTTTTTAATATTTCAACCCTATCCATTTTTGCCCAAGAGGTCCACAGAGCCGCTTCTACATATAGAAATTCGATCCCTCTTTCAGAGCCTCGAATTTCCGATATTAAAGAATCCTTATCTTCCGAATCCCCAAATTCGTTAAAACTTTTTTTTCAAGAACTCAAAGGAAACTACGCAATCTTTTACGACTGGAATGGAGAAACAGTATATTATAAATATAGAATTAATAAATTCGACAAATCTAAACTTAGACAGGTTCGTAAACTTTCGGAAGGCGCCGCATACGAAGTAAATGGCCGCTGGGAAGGTTTGATCGTCTTTCAAGTTTCCACAGTTCCACTTTTTAAAAAGGTTTCCGAAATTAGTTTAGAAGAAAAAAAAGATAAATTCTCCATTCCGGTTTTTGATCTTGTTGAATTTAAGGAACTGGCTCTGGATGAAATCCTTTATTAAAAAAAAGATTCAAAACAATTTTTTTAAAAAAAAGTTTCCAGCTTTCTTAATTTTTCTAAGCAGTTTTATTTTTTCTTCATCCTTTGATTTGTTAGCACTCGATCCGTTAAATCCAGATCTATCGTATCATTTGACTCCTTTTATATTAAACATAGTAAAAATCCGTTTTCCAGAAAAAGCAGAAGTTCTAAAACTTGGAACCGGAAATCATTGGAAAATAATTCCTACTCAGGGAAAAGCTTGGATGTTGATTTTACGAGAATGGGATGGGCTTCCTTCCAATGAAGAATCTCTCAAATCTATTCTAAAAGATTTATTTCCGAATTCATTTCCAAAACTTCCTAACTTTAAAATGATCGGTGGTGAAATAAAAAAAAACGTCTACGACACCCCTCTTACCATTCGTTATTTTCTTTTGGAAAAAAATAAAAAAATCGTATCGATCTATCTTTGTTTTGATTCAGAAAATAAAACCATTTCTGATTTTTTTCAAGATCCGAATCAATTTCTGATACCAACCTCGATCGATTCTTTTTAATCTCTTTTGAGAAATTCACTTGAAGAACAAGACTTCTCATAAAAACTGGAATCACTCCGGGCCTATAGCTCAGTTGGTTAGAGCGGCAGACTCATAATCTGCGGGTCGAAGGTTCAAGTCCTTCTGGGCCCAACGGAGTAAACTTACTTCAAACAAAACAACTCAATGAAACACTCCTATGGGTCGTGTTTCAGGACTTGAAGCTTTCTTGCGAGAGCGTTTCAAGCGATCCCATAGAGAGCGCAAGAAACGCGCGAGACGAACCCATGGAGCAAGACGACGTAGAGCTTTTAGTCGAACACGATGTAAGACTGCGTAACGGTAAGTTCACCTTACTCTATAGATAATCTTGCGCGCGAAGGTTCAGAGAAACTCAGCGGATACCTTCCTATGGGGCGGCATCCATCTTCTGGGCCCAACGGAGTAAACTTACTTCAAACAAAATCAAATACTAACTCAAACAACTCAATGAAACACTCCCTATGGTGGGTCGTGTTTCAGGACTTGAAGCTTTCTTGCGAGAGCGTTTCAAGCGATCCATAGAGAGCGCAAGAAACGCGCGAGACGAACCCATGGAGAAAGACGACGTGGAGCTTAGTCGAACACGATGTAAGACTGCGTAACGGTAAGTTCTACCTTACTACAGATAATCTGCGGGGAAGGTTCAGAGAAACTCAGCGGATACCTTCCTATGGGGCGGCATCCATCTTCCGTAAATGATGGCTTGAAGATTCTTTCGATCGTTTTTCCAAATCAAATATTTCATGAACCCTACTTCTATAAAATAACGTGAGTTCGACGTAAGAAATCTATGATTCATTTTTATGAAAAAAATTGGGTTTTGAACCCTACAGATCGATTCCTAAAATGTGGGAACTCACACAAATCATATTTTTACGAACAAATCTTAAATGTAGGAACTCATACTTTCAAAAAATTCTTTCTCATTTTCTTACGTCGAACTCAGATTGAAATAAAATTCCGTTAAGTATTATTTCTACTTGGAAATTATTTAAAACTAGAAAGTAACGTTTTTATCCATCCTTATTAAATTGAATAGATAAATATCTATCACAAAGTGCCGCTTCATGTAAGTTCGATAGAACTAATGCGAAAGTAATTGAAGCATAGGGAAACTTCAGCAGAACAATTCTTGCAAACTCAGTGCTTCACTCCCTAAACTCAATGCACCGCTTCCTACGATTCGTTCGATAAATCGCGTTCCATAATAAGTTATAATTAAATACAAAATATCGCATTACATTTCCCTCATGCAATTCATCAATTGGATCCGAAAACGGCCCGGCAATGCTGAATTCTTTCAAATTTTATTCTGCAAACTTATATTAGATTATTGAAAGTTATAATTAACAAAACTGCTTCAATCTACCCTTTCTATCAAACAGATGAGAATTCATTTTTCAACAACTCTATTATTAAAATATAAATCATTGGATTGGTTCTTTATTTGTAATTCTAAGTGAAATAGATAAAATCAATTGAAATGTGTTAAGATAAATCACCATTTTTAATATTAAAAATACATGATGCATTTTATTAATTTATATATAAATAATTTATAATTTAAAAATTCTAATAAAAATTTTTATATTTATTCTTACACTTGAAACAAATTTTCATTTTTATCGTCCTCTTATGGAATCCAATTTATACAATTCTAAATTACTTAGAGAAGCAGAACAATCCAATCCACAAATATCCAAAATAAAAAATTTATTAAATGAAGGGGCAAACATCAATTGTTACGCTTTGAATAAAGGAGCAAAAAACAATTGGAGCAATACACCACTTCACATTTCTGTAAATAGCGGTAACATTGATATTATTGAAGAACTAATTCAATTAGGAGCAGATGTTAATTCTAAAAACCAGAAGGATTCACACCTTCATTTAAAATTCCTTGGGGCAGAAAAGAAGGTTTAAAAGTATTAAAACTTTTGCATAACCCCACGGAGCCAATTTATTTGAAAAGGATAACGATTAAACTTCTTTGCTTCATTATGCTGCCTTAAACAATCAAATTTCTATTTTAGAATTTCTTTTAGAAAAGAAGATTTAGATCCAAACCAAGTCAATTTAGAAAACGAAACTCCTCTGCACTGGACCGTAAATTATAATTCTTTAAAATGTGTTCCTATTTTACTAAATGCTGGTTCCAATATAAATTCTAAAAATTCAGAAGGAAGAACCGTTTTACATGAAGCAGCAAAAACAGATGATCAATATCTTATCCAAATGTTTCTCCAGCTGGAGCAGATAAAGAAATAATCGATAATGAAGGAAAAAAGCCAATAGATCTGTCAGAAAAAGAAAGAAAGAAAGAACAAAAAATTTACTTTCTGGAAATGTATCTTTTAATTTAGATTCAGAACTTTTATCTATGGTTCAAAAACTTAGAACCGATCAAAAAGAACTTTTTGAACTTCTTTCAAAAAAAAATCCAAAAAAGTCTGCACAGTTTTTTATCAAAAATAGATCGTGTTAACTTTATCAAGTCTACTTCTACTATATTCAAAAAACTTAAAAAACATTGGAAAACTTCTTTTCCAGAAATTAATACGATCGTTCTCGAATACGCAAACCTCATTTAACGATTATGCCTATGCCCGAGGATACAAACAGTTTAAAATAATCGAAAAAAGTACAGTTGAATTTCCAAGTAAATATCTGAAATTCGAAGACTTCGAAAACGGTATCGATTTTACGGATGCATTTGAAGCAATCGATTCTATTTTAGAATCTTGTAATTCTAAAGAATACCAAGTCGTAAAAAAACTTTATAACTCTTTTTTATCAGTTTTGTTAAACGAAATTCTTACGAAAATTTTCGCGCAGGATTCAGACGATTTTTGGTAGCGAACACGACCAAGAACCTTTTTTATTATATAAATCTTGACAATTCATTCTCAACTGAATCAATATAAAACAAACTATGATCGAAAAAGAATTTAAATTAGGTACTATAATTGCAGAAAGAGAACTTTTCTTTCACTCAAAACGCAAAAAACAAAAGATCATCGTAAAAATGGGCAAACCTAAATATCTTCAAAAATCAGACAGTTGGTATTGTCCGATACAGATCACAGGAATTGGATTCAAAAAAATATGTGCCGCCTATGGAGAAGATTCAATGCAATCTCTTCAACTTGCAATAAAATTGATTATTATTAATCTTTCTCATTTTCAAAAAACTCAATCTGGAAAATTGATTTGGCTTGGACAAGAACAAAAGGTTATCTCAAAAATTTTTCTGGCTTCAAACACAACTCTGTAATCACACTTACTTGAGTTCAGGTATTTTGATAAAATTAAATCTTTCGATAAAATGTGATAGTTTCCGCAATTACGTTTTTATTATTTAATTTACTGATTTTAGAAATCTATGTACAATTTGAATTTTTGTACAATTTCCATATTTAAGACAAAACCTTATTTTCATAGATTGAAAAAAGATAGTAAGCGAGTGTTTACTATTAAAAATAACGTCAATGAAAAATATCTATCGACTGGGTACGGTGATTGCGGAACGAGAAATTTTTTTTCAAGTTGGGAAGAAAAAATCTGAGGTTCATATCAAAGGTTTCGATTAATCAACTCCATTGACAGTGCATTCTAAATGATAGGCTTACTACTCGTTCATTACTTCCAAAAACTATATGACCTCAATTGGCTAAAACCCGAAGACCTAATCTTCCCGCCTACAATAAAACTAGAAGAACTTTCAAAAAATGAAATTACAAAAGCATAATGTTCGAATTGAGTGTAAACTAAATTTTTAAGACGTTTGACTTAGAGCCGGTCTCAAAACTACCTATCAAAAAAGTTAAAAGCAATGATAGAGCTTGCGAGATAAAGAGATGCAAGATAATTTTCAGATTTTCTTTCCCAACGAATTAGGATAGCCCTGAATCGATTGTGCCAACTGTTAGTTCTTTCAACGACCCAACGTCTAGGTTTTCCTTTATATTTACCGATGAGAGGCTTTTCACCTTTTTTCCGAATATGAGATTGAATGTTTCTTCTTTTGATTAAAACTTCTATATCTTTGAAATCATAACCTTTATCTAAACAAATATGTTTTGGCTTCTTTCTTCTTTTTCCGGAAAATATTAGGATTGAATTCAACGTATCTTTTACACCGTGTTTGTCATGAACGTTAGCTCCAGTCAATGTAATTGCCAAAGGAATTCCATTTCCATCTGTAAGAATATGCCGTTTAACACCTAATTTGGCACGGTCTGTAGGGTTTTTCCCAGTTAAGCTCCCCCTTTGGGAGCTTTAACCATTGCCGAATCCATCGAAGCCCAGTCCCATGCTATTTGATTCTTTACATCATAATATTTTAAAATAGATTTATAAATCTTTTTGAATACTCCTGCTCGTTCCCATTCTTGAAATCTTCTGTGACAAGTTTGGCCTGATCCAAACTCATTCGGAATGGCACGCCACTGACA
This sequence comes from Leptospira noguchii serovar Panama str. CZ214, assembly GCF_000306255.2. Classification (GTDB taxonomy): domain Bacteria; phylum Spirochaetota; class Leptospiria; order Leptospirales; family Leptospiraceae; genus Leptospira; species Leptospira noguchii. The sequence goes on along the minus strand of NZ_AKWY02000034.1, from coordinate 329,452 downwards.
GCCTGTTTTCATTCGATAGATGATACCTGACATTACTACTCGTGTTGGTACTCGATTGCGACCTCCTTTCGGATTTACATTTTCTTTCGGGATTAATGGGGCTATTTGTTTCCAAAGTGCATCCGGTATCTCTGAATAATATTTGTCCATTTCACATTGATATTATTACCCTTTCTCTCTACAAACAGTTTTGAGACCGGCTCTTAGGATAAAATTTTATTTTGAGTCTAAGTTAATTTATTGAATTTCAATAATTTAACAGAATATTCTAAACTTCTAAAACTTAACTTAAGTTGACTTAAATTTAGTATAAGAAAATAAAAATTTTTTTCTAAAAGTAATCGCTTATACATTAGAATTGTTAAAAAATTAATTCTTTATCTATTTTCGTTACATTTAAATGAATGATTGAAGCAGCTTTGCTAATCTTTACTATAGAATTTTCCAAAAACTCTATTTTTTATTCAGTTAAATAAAAACGTAGCTCCTTGACAAACTTACATTCAATGATTTTATAAAACTCATTTACGATTTTTTTAAATTTATCTCTGGAAAGTTCAAGTTTCAAGATTACGAAAATTCAATAATAAACTACTGGAAAATTTACAAATATTGAGATGTAACTGCTTTGTGGGAGATCTGTATTTTATTAGAAACTTATAAAATACTATTGTTATTACAATTTTTGTATGAGTTCCCACATTTTGAGATCACTTCTTTTCAACTCGTTCTGCTCCAGGTCTTTATTTTACTTTTAAAAAATTTTGGAAGAAAAATTGAATTTTAAAACAAACTCTTTCTACTTAAAATCTTAGATTTGAAACTCATGGATTAAAACATACGGTTTAAAAATTTCTATCCGATTTACAAAATAAATACGCGAGCTTATTAGAAAACGCGACCCTGCGGTCTCTCTTCAAAAGATTTTTTTAAAAAACTAAAATACAGTAGGGACACGCCCAAATTTGAATAAAAAAAGTCCCACTCACCTCTAAAAAGAAATACCCAAGTTTTCGTACCGGTTTTTGACAAATTCACGACGAATTATAATTCGAAGTGATTTTAAATTGAACTTTATCGGCAAAACAAAGAAACCTATCAAAATTATAATTCGCAAAAAACCTACGTTTTTTTAACCCGGTTTATCATTGTAATTCCCGGTTACGATTCAGATATTACCGACATGAAAACACAGAACATACTTAAACTTGCCGCAACCTTAGGTTGCATTTTTCTTTTGGCTTCCGGCTGTAAACAGGATCCGGTCGACTACAACAACAAGATTATGGAAGTTTTAAATTCTTCCATTACCGACTTGGACGCGTTAAACGCTGCGATGGAAAAAGAAGACCTCGCAAATGCGGAAAGTGTTAGAAAGGCTTGGGAAACCAAACTCGTTTCTTCCCTTGATAAGTTGAAAGGAATCGGCGATTTCAAAGGTGATGCAAGTTTTAAAAATGCGAGTGTGCAAGCGCTCGAAACTTATTTGAACATCGTGAGTAAAGACTACAAACGTTTGATCGAATTACGCGGCTTAGGCGACAAAGCAGATGGAAACGAAATCAATCAAGTTCTCAATCGAATCAATCAAGATTTCGAAAAGGCTGCAAACACTCTGAACGCAGCGTCCGATAAGTTCGCAAAAGAATACACGAGTCAATAACTCTATATTCGCAGACCAAGATGCGGCGTCTTATTTTTATTTAAGCGCCGTATCTTGAAAGCAATTGATTCGATCGTTTTATACAAAACCCTTACTTTCCATTTTCATTTTGTTTTCGATCAGTATATTTTATTTTTGTAAAGGATCAAACAACTCTCAACAAATGATCTTAAAAGAAAAAACATATCTTTCGGATCCGAGTCGGAAAACCGAAACCGTACCGGGAAAAGGACATCGGCTTCTACTGCCCCGTTCAAATCGAGACGATCGATTTAAAAAAATTTATACCGCTTTGGGTTCCGATTTTATAAGGGCGATTCAAAATGCGCTTAAGATGACCGGTAAATTGATTCTTTCCCGCCTGCGTAAAATCAATCCGGAACGATTGAAATTCCTGAATGCGGAACACATTGACTTTCCTTACTTCAAAAAACCGGATGAAGTATTGAAAGAACTTTTCGTTTTAATATCCACTTTAGAAAAAGTAAATATTCAAATCGAAATCTCAAATCAATCACAGATTAAAACTCGATCCATGGATCACAAATAAAACTTCGCTTAACAATCCCGCATATGCGCAAACTTGGAGAGACGCGGCCATGCGACATCAAGTCGTTTACAATCGTTCAGAAAAGGAAAATTCCATTGTCGCAGGCACGCTCGGAGTTATATTATAAAAACAGATATTTGATACAATAGTATTTTATAATTTTTGAATCTATTTTTTAAAGAAAATATTTTTCTGAGTATCAAAAAGTTTTTTACTCACTTTATAATTTTTATTTCCAATTTCAATTCGTTTAAACCTGAATTTTTTTAGAAAGAATTCGCTTAAAAAGACTAAAAATTTGTTTAAATCCAGGTTGGCACAAAAGTTTTCACCGATAATCCTGGCAGTAGTATGGCTGGAGTTTTAGAAAAAAAAAACACATCTCGTAAAAGAAGAGGAAAAAGCGGACTTAACGTTGCGGCCGATGACATATTTATCTTTCCTATTCCCGGAACCACTTATAAGTTTTTGGAAAAAGTTTGGTCTTCTTTTGTAAATAAATTTGTCGCATTAACTTTTACAAACAATCAACCGGTGTTCAATTACGCCGTATTCGAAGCGATCCAAGATAAAAATCTAAAAATAGTTGCTTCCGCGACTCATTTTAAAATGAAAGAGATCGCTACCAGAATCGGTCTCAAAGACATTCAAGAATTTATCAATAGAACCCTCCCCGTTTCCATCCAGGATCAAGATAATCTTTCCGCAAACTTTATCCGAGAAGCAATCATTTCTGTAGAAACTAAAAAACGTCCCGAAGTTGTTTTTAGTAGTCTCAAAGACGATAAAATTCATCCAAACTTAAGACACCTTCTTTCCGGCACCATGAACTACGCTGCTGGAATTCCTCTTTTTGTAAAAGGAAATCCAATCGGTATGATCTGGGGAATTCGCAGAGACAGAATGAGCGACGAACAAAGAGAAGAAGTTAGAGAACAGTTAAGTTCTTTTTACGATGTTGTAGACTTTGTAGTCGCGCGAGAAATGGATAATAAAGCAGATCCTTATATCGCTAAGAAGAATATTGAAAAGGCGGACCTTCATTCTTACGCAAAACATCTCTATTACACTCGAACCGGCGGACAACAACATCCAGTTACTTCAATCATATTCGATTGCCATACTTATAACTGTTCTTATCGTTTGGATGCGAGTTATATCATACCGTCTAACAATGGTTTTTCGGTCAGTCTAAAACGATTTGAACCGGAGAAAACAAATGGTACTGGAAAAATTCTTCTATTGATTCCAGGTTTTTTCTGTAGAAGATCTGTGATGGACAAAGTAGCGAGAGAAATGGCCCTCAATTATGGTTATCGAGTTTTTTCTATGGATATGCGGGGCCGTTCCAGACAAACACTTCCTTACAATGGTATCAAAGAAGGTTGGACAATAGACGATTTCATCCAAGAAGATTTTCCAGCCGTGCTCAACTGGATTCGAGAAAGTTTTCCTAAAGAAAAGATCGTAGTCATGGGGCATAGTATGGGAGGAATGATTCCTCGTTATTATGTATCCGCTTATGAAACCTTTATCGCCAAATATCCTCAGAACAAAGTTCTTCTTCCCGATCCCAAAGAAGTAATTTCTGGAATTATCTCAGTTACTTCTCCCAACTTTGTTTCTGTAGGAACCAATATTCCAGGGATGAGCGCTCTCAAAACTGGACTCAGCTTATTACCAGCCAAATCGATTTCTGATTTCCTTTTTGATATTACTACTTTTTCTCTTCAGTCCACTCTTCCTACCGTAGATCTGAATAAATTCTTCAAGTTTTTATTGGGCCTTCATTCTTCTTTAAGAACGGTTTCGTTCGAGCTAAGTACGAAGGTTGTGAACTTGAGAGACTTCGTAGGTTACAGACAAATTTCTCCTCCGGAATGGTATTTTCTAATCGAAGATATTTTTTGCGAAGAATCTACAAAAGTGATTCTACAATTTATCCGTTCTCAATTGAGCAAAGACCACGCATTTTTTTCCTTCGACGGTTCTATCAATTACACGGAATTACAAAGAAACTTCCGGCTTCCGATCTATTCCGTATTAGGCACGTTGGATAAGATTGTTCCAGTAAATTCGGTGGAAGAAGAGCTAAGAGCCCTTCCTTCTTCCAACAATCAAATCGTAAAATTCGATCAAGGACATTTGGGAATTCTATTTCATATGCCAACGGTTCGAGAAATGTGCTCTGGCTTTCACGATTGGATCCAGAAATTGGATTAATTTTCCCAATAAGTAAAGAATTTGACACCAAAGGATTAGAAGGATAGCCTCCAAGGGAATGGATCTTGTAGAAGCAAAAATTTCGGATATTTCTCTGACAAACGTAGGCTTTGCGGTTTTTCTCAAAACGAAGGACGATTCCGATTCTAGAGTTGTCCCGATTTTTATTGGGCCTTTAGAAACTCATTCCATTACTTCAGTTTTGGATGGAACAAAACCACCTAGACCAATGACCCACGATTTGATGACAGTACTTATTGGAACTTTAAACGTAAGTATCATTAAAATTTCGATCGAAGAAATTATAGATAACACCTTTTATGCGAAAATTACTCTCCGCAAAGACGAAGACGTAATCGTATTGGATGCAAGGCCAAGCGATTCCATCGCACTAGCGCTTAGAGCCAACGCTCCGATTTATCTCGCTAAAAAAGTAATTGAAGAAGCCGGAATCGAAATGAAAGACGAAGAAATTCCAGGCGAATCTATCGCGAGAGAAAAAATTTCCCAACTTCCCAAAACACAATTGGAAATATTACAAGAATCTTTAAATAACGCTCTCAGAACCGAAGACTACGAAACCGCCGCACGAATTCGGGATCAGATCAAAAAGTTAATCGAGAATTCTTAATTTTCTTGATATAGTTTTAAAAAAGAGACGACTTAGAACCGGTATCAGTTATCAAGCTCAACCGGTAGATTAAAAGGAGAATCAAATTGGAAAGGTTATTGATGGATATTCTAAACGCAGGAATCGCACTATTTCAAAACGGAGAAGAGAAAGTTAAACAGTCCCTGGCCGAATTGGATACAATCTACCAGGAACTGAGGGCTAAAGGTGAAATCAACAAAAGTCTGGAAGCCAACAGGGTTCGAGAACTTCTCAATAAAACGGTTCAAGATGCAACCGAAATTCTTTCAAAGGGAGAAGAAAGCAGACAACAAGCGTTTGCAAAACTTCAGGAAAATTTTATTCGGCTTTCTGCTGAAATTGAATCTTCTATTCCAGAACCTCTCAAAGCAGCCGCAAAAAATACCTTAGATGAACTAAAACATCTCTTAAGTAAAAAGCAATAATCCTACTTTTTCTGAAAATGTTAAGACAAGGTAAACAGCTTGAAAGACTATTGTCTTCAAGCCCTGCCTACCTCGTATGAATAAAACTTCTTTTGTACTTTTTTTTACAGTATTCATAGACATGATGGGATTTTCTGTAATCTTTCCCATCTTTCCAGAAACTCTAAAGATATTTCTTACTCAATCTGGAGATCCTGTTTTAGATCGGTTTGCGGATCTGACTCGAATTTTGTTGGAAGTTTCTTCCGGAGATCGCTCTTTATTTGTCGCTCTTTTTGGTGGGATCGTAGCAAGTCTCTATTCCATTTTACAATTTATATTTGCACCAATCTGGGGAAAAGTCTCAGACCATTTAGGCCGTAAATCTGTGTTAGTTCTTACTAGCTTTGGAAGTTTTTTGGGTTATACAATTTGGTTGTTTTCGGGAAGTTTTTCGTTTTTCGTTTTATCCAGAGTGATTACAGGAGCGATGGGAGGAAACATATCTGTAGCTTCTGCAGCGATGGCGGACATTACGAACGAAAAAGATCGAGCCAAAGGAATGGGAATGATAGGCGCCGGTGTGGGTTTAGGTTTTATCGCAGGTCCTCCAATCGGAGGATTATTCGCTAAAATTAATTTAGATTTTTTGAAACTTATGTTTCCAGATTTAACGTTTACCGTATTTCCTGCTTCGGCTCTTGCCGCTACAATCATCGCGTTAATCAATTTGCTCATGATTCTTTTTTGGTTTCGGGAAACATTCGATCAAAAAGATTTGTTAGAAAGAAAAAAAATTCATCCGATTTTAGGAGTTTTCACTTCGAAAAATAAAGAAGTCGTTTTATATTCTATTTTTTATTTCGTTTTTGTATTCGCATTTTCTGGTTTTGAATTTTCGATCAATTTTTATCTCAGTCAATTTTTGAACTACGAACCTACAGAAATCGGTTTTACTTTTGTTTATATAGGAATGATTATCGTACTGATTCAAGGAGGAGTTTTTAGAAGATTATCCGGAAAAGTTGACGAAACAAAACTAATTCGTTTCGGAACTTTCTTTTTATTAGTAGGTTTTTTTATTTTATACTTCGTTTCTAATTCTTATCAACTTTTTATTTCACTTACGTTTTTAGCTTCTGGAAGTGCGTTGCTTCATCCCTCCTTATCTACGTTAGTCTCTCTTGTATCCGGAAAAGAAGAACAAGGAACCAACCTGGGAATGTTTAGAAGTTTCGCTTCTTTGGGAAGAGGAATGGCCCCCTTTGTATTTTGTTTAATTTACTTTAGCAAAGGTCCCGCAGTCTCGTTTTTGACTTCCGGACTTGTTAGCTTTCTATTTCTTCTTTTTATATGGAAATTAAAACAACCAAAAACGAATAGAATCTAAAAACTACTGATCTCTTACTTTTTGTATGAGCTCCTACATTGGAATTGTTGAAAAATTCTTATACAGATAACTGATGATACGATTCTATTTTATTTTTTAACGTGAGCGGGTATAAGGAATTTATTTTTCTGAAAAAAGTTGAAATCTGGACTTTATGGATCAATTCCTAAATTTGTAGGAACTCATACAAAAAGTAAATGTTTAAAAATTTGTAATGTGACTAAATTTGTAGGAACTACTGCAAATCGCAATTTTACGAACTAATTCTAAAATTTTAGAAACTCATACAAAAAATAAATGTTTAAAAATTTGTAATGTGACTAAATTTGTAGGAACTACTGCAAATCGCAATTTTACGAACTAATTCTAAAATTTGTAGGAACTCATACAAAAAATAAATGTTTAAAAATTTGTAATGTGACTAAATTTGTAGGAACTACTGCAAATCGCAATTTTACGAACTAATTCTAAAATTTGTAGGAACTCATACAAAAAATAAATGTTTAAAAATTTGTAATGTGACTAAATTTGTAGGAACTACTGCAAATCGCAATTTTACAAACTAATTCTAAAATTTTAGAAACTCACATTTTTGGAAAACCAATTCTCATTTTCTCCACAAACTTACGTTCAATAGAAGAGTTTTAAGAATGGCCCTTATACTTACAGAATAGTTCTTAAAACAGTTGCTAATTTTTCAAAATGAAGAGATTCGTCTAACTTATTTCCGTTTTCTAATCGAAGCAAAAACATATCTCGAACTGAATTAGAATCAGTCACCGCCTTAAACGAAAGAATATCGATACCATATAAAAACAAAAGTTGAGACACTTCAAAAATAATACCAGGTCTATCTTTCATTCTCAAATCCATGACGGTACAATCGCTTCCCTGTGAATTGAATAAGAACAATTCGATAGGATTTCTTTCTTTATTTTTCAGATATTCGGCTTTCTCCGGAAATCTTTCTAAGTAATTTAAAACGGAAACACCTTGGAAAAACATTTCTTTCAAATCTTTCTGAATAAGATGAAGGGCTTCCTCTGTCATCGGAAGATTTTCTACACTTTTAACGATGAAAATATCGCTAATATAACCATCTTGAGAAGTTTCTGCTACTGCTTCTTCAATTGTCCAACCTCTCACAAAAAGAGCTGCGGTAACTCTATAGATGATTCCTATTTCGTTATTGGAGATATTCACTTTCAACGCATAGGAGCCGTCTCTTGGAATACAAGAAATATGAACGGAAGATTCTGTGGATGTTTGGATCATTACGGTTCCCTCAAATACATTCTGTTTATTTCTAAAGCAATCTTCATAAAAAGCAAATGTTTACGAAGATCTATTTATTAAGATTGCAAAAAACGTACCGTTTTATCAAAGAGCAAACTTAACACCTACGTTCGCAGAATAAATTTTATCAGAAACTAATCCTTCCACTAAAATTTTAAAGGTGAGTAGATTGATTTCTACTCCCCCTAAAAGATAATTTACGCTGTCCTTAGCTTTTGCGTCCCCATGACTTCGAATGGCAAGATTTCCAGCCGAACTGGCAGTCTGTCCTTTTAAAAAATCTATGGGCAAGCCAGCGGCGGCGGCATCTAAAGTAAGTACCATCGGACCAGTCACACCTAAATGAATATTAGAATTTCCGGAATTTTGACTCATCCCCGCTCCTACAAAAATCGTAAGAAAATAAAACAAACGAACTCCAGTTCGAATATCAATCGGCAAAGACTGAGATCTAGATCTATAATCCAAAGCAAAGTCTGCATCCCAACGTCCTGTGGCGGGACCAAACGAAATTTTAGGTATCTGTGAAGGAGAATAACCCAAATTCATTTCTTCAGTCTTACGATGAAATCCGAGCCCCAAACTAAGACCGGTAAAACCAAAAAAATCCAAACGAGTATAACGTTCTCGAATCAATTGAAAACGAACAGTTGCCCCAAAAGAATTATAATTGCCCGAAAATTTATATTGATCCGATTGATCATTGAGCTCTTTCAAATCTCCTTGATCCAACTTTCCTTGAAAACCATGAGCAAAGATATTGATTCTATGAAGAAAAGATCTTCCTTCGTCACCTTTTTCATCCTTATCTTTCTGATCGGCGGGGCCGCTTCCAGTCAACCAACCTAAATTGACTCCAGCCATCAACGTAGGAGCAAGAGAAGCGCCTCCATTCGGTAGATTCGGAAGAGTAATTCCACCATATTGAATCTGTATGTCGTCATTTTTAACTCCCGCCGCGGAAAGTCCTGCTCCAACTTGAAATCGGTTGATCGATCCGTTACCCATCATGGAAGAATTGATCGTTGTCAACAAGGCTGCATCTTCCATAGAGTCGACTACTTCGTTTAAATACTTTGTACGAATCTCGTATTCCAGTCCGTTAAACTGAGAAGAAATATTACTCGGAATGATCGCACAAGCTGCACCGCTACATTCGATTTGTGCAATCAGCGAATTGGCCGGGGTCAAAAATCCAATGAAAGAAAAAACTAAAATAGGAAAAAACTTTCCTATCACTAAACTGCGGCAGGTATTCATCATTACCCCGTTTCATTTGACGGGAACCCTTAGAAATTTATTTCAGAGTCCTAGGCTTCTGCCTATGATCTCTTTCATAATTTCAGTAGTTCCCGCGTAGATTGTCTGAATTCGCGCATCCAGGTACGCTCTCGCAATTGGATACTCCATCATATAACCATAACCACCAAAGAACTGCAAACATTCATCCGTATGACGTTTTTGCATTTCAGTAGAATACCATTTTGCCATAGAGGCTTCTGCGGTATTTGATCTTCCAGCTATAGTTTCCAGAGTAATCTTATCGACGAAAGTACGGCACATCTCCAGTTCCGTTGCCATTTCAGCCATTTTAAATTTAATGTTCTGAAAGGTTCCGATTTTCTTTCCGAAGGCCTGTCTTTCTTTAATATATTGAAGGGTAATTCTTTGTACAAGTGCTGTCGCTTCTACGGCTGCGATGGAAAGAACCAATCGTTCCGTAGCCAACTTTTGCATGAGATAACGAAAACCTTGTCCTTGTTTTCCAATCAAGTTTTCCTTAGGAACAATCACGTCATTGTAATACAGTTCCGAAGTATCCTGAGCTTTCAGACCAATTTTTTCTAATCTTCTTCCTCTTTCAAAACCTTTCATTCCTTCTTCTACCATCAAAAGGGACATCGTGCCGTTATCATGTTTAACAGCCGTAATGATTAAATTTGCCAATTGTCCGTTGGAAATGAAGGTTTTTTGTCCATTTACTACGTAATGATCGCTTTTTTCAATAGCGGAAGTTCTAATACTTTTTAAATCGGAACCTGCTCCGGGTTCGGTCATAGCAACGGCAAGGATACTGTCTCCGGTTGTACAACCAGGCAACCAACGTTTTTTTTGTTCTTCGTTTGCATAAGTCGTAACATAAGGTGCAATTACATCGTTATGAAGAGATATAAAAAAACCGCTATTTCCTACTCTTGAAGATTCCTCAATTACGATTACATTATATAAAAAATCCGCACCGGACCCGCCGTATTCCACAGGAACATCTGGACATAAAAGACCGCTTGCTCCTGCTTTTTTCCAAATTTCTTTGGGGACAACTCCTACTTTTTCCCAGGATTCGTGATTCGGTGCAACTTCCGTTTCGAAAAACTTTCTAGCCATTGTACGGAAAGACTCATGTTCTTCCGTAAATTGAAGAATTCTATCCATTCATTTCTCCCAAACGTCTACGCGTAGACTGTGTTCATTCTCATGTAAACGCCTGGATTCTTCTTCACATAGTCGATCAAATCATTTTGCCGAATGGAGTATAATTCAGTATCCGTTTCCGCTCTAAACGTATAATTCGATACAAAGTTCTTAGAGATATTATAAATCTCTCCAACGAAGTCTCCGTCCGTCAGTTCGGCTAATAAATTACCGTTCTGATAGACATTTACTTTTCCACTGCGGATAATGTAGGCATCTCCGTAAAATTCTTTTTCTCTTACAAGGATTGAACCTTCGTTCACTTTATGCAGAGTCATGATCAATTCTAACTGAGTAATCTGATGACTGGTCAATCCCCGGAAATGTCTGGATTCGGCCAATGCCTTCCAAGAATTAGAATCTCTAATTTCGTTTAACCTTGTTAGGTTATTTTTTAAATCTGAATTACGTATGAACTGTAAAAATTTATTTTTTTCGATCGTAAGTGCCAACACGTCAGTTTCCGCATAAACATCGGCTGCACGTGGTAAGTCCAACACAAGAGACGCTTCTCCAAAATACTCATACGTTCCATATCGTTTGATCGGCCCTTGACCAGTTTCATCCTGATTGAGTCCTTCAAATTTGACATTTCCAGATGCAATGATATAAAATTTATCACCTGGAGTTCCCTTACGGATAATTTGATCTCCTCGTTTATATCTTTCTTCGTTTACTATGAGTAAAAACTCTTTAGCTTTTTCGATCGGGAATCCGTGAAATATATCAATTTGAGTCAATACGTCCAAAAGGTTGTAAGCTTCGATATGTTTCGGCGGTGTGATCTCAGGATAAAGAGTGTTTTCGATCCCAAACTTCGCAAGTTTCAACTTAGTTCCCGGTGGCATATCTTTTCTTGCGATATGGTACACTGTAATTTTTTCCTGAACTTCTTCGGGAAGAGAAGCTAGATAACTGATACGAGTATGAAGAGGAGGAATTCCAGCTTCATGATAGATGATCCTTCTTTCCCAGGGAAACTCTTTGAAAAATTTCCATCTAGATTCAGGAAGGATTCCCTGTGCATACATTTTATCGTGAATCTCAGGTTCGTTTAAATGATCCGAGGTATAAATAAAAGACTGGTCTTGAAAGAAAAACTCAAAACCTACGGAAGGAATAGAATGAAGTGCATAATGAAAATTGAATTCTCCTCCGTTGATCATAGTTGCTTTTCCGATAATGATCGGTTGGAAGTGAAATAGTTCCTGTAATTCCTTTTTAGGAATTTTAGTCAGAGCGGAATACTTTCTAAGAAAACTATCCATCACGGTTTCAGTTGCGTGAATTGTAATCTTGTTTTCTTCTAAGATTTTTTGAAACGTACCTGCGTCATGGTCAGCGTGACAATGAGTTAAAATAACGTGGTTGATGAGTTTAGGATTTACATTCGACTGACGCAACCACTCCGTTGAATTTACGGGAGGATCCACCATAATTCCTTGGTGATTTAACCATATAATAAAACCAGAAGTGTTATCCTCCGGATCAAATCCGTGAGAAGGTCCAAGACAAGTGATTGCAAGAAGCGGAGCTTGAAACGGTTCAGTTGGCCTTTCTCCAATATCGTATTTGATATTGAATCCTACTTCTCCGGGAACCTCAATTTTTCTTTCCCCGTCCTGGATAAGAAAGTCTCCGTTTTGTAATTTACCAATAATTACATTTCCGTAATGTACTTTATTTTCTGCATCGAATACTTTAAAATCGACTACATCGTCTAACCCCTTGTATCCACGAAAATAAGCCATTTCCGCTTTCATATCCGGAAATCCGAATGATTGTTCTCCGTTGAGATACTCACTTTTGAGGCTGATATTATCAGGCCCCATAAGAGACTCTTTGAGTACAGTAATCAACTGAGTTCTTTGTTCTTCCGTACAAACGATAAATGTTTTTTTCTGTCTTAAAAAGAAGTTATAGTAGATCGGAAATTCTAGTTCTGCAGTACTGATTCCCTTTTCCACATGAAAGAATTTATTGGGTAAGATAAATACCAAAGGGGACTTTTTTTCAAGCCCCATCGTATCCTTAATCGTTTCTGGTGGAGAGCCAATTTGAAGGTATCCCTCGGAAGTATCAATGAGATACCCTCCTCTAGGCAATTCCGTATAACCTTTGTATGTTTCTTTCAGCATAATAATAAAGAAGTAAAAAAATTATTTATGTCTTTCTATAAAATTCTTAATTTGAGCTTTTGGAAGCGCTCCAATTACTTTATCGACAAGTTGTCCGTCTTTGTAAAGCAACAATGTAGGAATGGAAGAAATTCCCAAACTTTGGGCTGTATCTTGATTATCATCTACATTCAATTTTTTGATTTTTACCAATCCATCCAACTCACCGGAAAGTTCTTCCAGAACCGGAGCTACCATTCTACAAGGGCCACACCACTCCGCCCAACAATCGATGAGAACCAATCCCCCGGACGTTTCACTTTTAAAATTTGTATCGTTGACTTCTGCCAATGCCATCTTTGATTCCTTCTCCTTTTTTCCTACAATACAGACCAGACTCACAGGGTCTATTTTTTCTTTTTCTTTTTGTCCTTATCCGCTTCTATGGATTCGACTTTATCTTGGAGAGATTCGATCAAAGTTTTTGTCTTCTCTAAGTCTTCCGTTTCGCCTGTAGTTTGTAAAATTTTACGGTTTACTTCTAACATTGCGATGGACTTTTTCAAATCTCCTGCGTCTTGGGTAGAAAGATCAAATTTAGCTCGGTATTCCTGTGCAGCGTAGTTACATAATTCTAGAATCAAATTAAAATGTTCCTGCCGAATATAGTAGTGAGGATTTTCTAAATCTCTTTCTTTTTCAAATGCGCGGAAATCAAAAACGTTTTTACATAGTACTGCAATTTTAAAATGAATTTCTGGAAAACTCCATTTCCACTTACTATTCGTTCCAAAAGCGTCTATCGTTTTGTTCGTTACTTGACGAATTGCTTTGATAAAATTTAATCTTTGAACAGGTAAAAATTCTGGAATTTTTGCTAGTAAATCTTTATTTTCCGCTAAACTTCCTTCGAAATCGGCGCCTACTACTTTTTCCATTCCGGAAATCGCATTGTAAATTTCTTTCCTTCCTGTATTTAAATACGTATCACTTTTGATGTCTAAGATCGCAACACTTAGGTCATTGACCAAAAGACAGGTATTGATCATTTTGATCGCGTTTACAGATAGAGCGATTTGATAGTAAGGCTCTAATCTAGGGTCTTTTCTCAATTGAGACTTAAATAGATTACTTTCTTTTTTGAGATCATCTAAATAGACTTTGAAGTCCGTTAGTTTCTCCGCAAATTCTTGTTTTTGTTCTTTGTTGAGTGCCATCTTTTCCCAACTGGTATATACTTAAAATATCGGTTTTTTTCAAAATGAAAAAGGACAAGAACCGATCCAAATTATCTCATTTTTGAAAAAATTTCTTTCTCCCAAACAATCAAATCCGAATGTTTTTAAACACGTTTTACGACTTAAAACCTAAGATTTCAATTTCACTATTGGATTATAAATTTTAAAAATCAACCCGTTCAGTTCAGACACAAAATCCAAACATTCTATTCATTACTTAGGATCACGGCCCACGAAAAATTAGTGCGAGTTCCCACACTAAAACTTAAAGACATCTTTTAGAGAAAAATTTCAAAATAAGAAGTTTAACAATTATTTCCCGGAAATCCAAAAATGTGGGAATTCACACAAGTAAAACTCTACAAGTTATAGTTTATATTAAAGACAGAACCTAAAACTTTGAACTCGATTTAACTACTTACTATTTGACAGATAAAAGCGAAGTAAAAGTCTAACAAAGAGACGCACCATTTTAAGTCGATTGATTGGAGTCTGGCCGATTTAAATTCATTTTATAGAACCATTGTTCGTTTTCTATAAATGACTCCAGTTTTTGCACCTAACAATTGTTGAGGTATTTGAATATGTTTGCACACTTAGCAGTCTTCGGATCACTTGGATGGACTGAAATTCTACTCATTTTATTCATCGCTCTTTTACTTTTCGGAGGAAAGAGACTGCCTTCTTTGGCAAAAGATTTAGGAGATGGAATCAGATCGTTTCGTAAATCCCTAACAGGTGAATCAGATGATTCTTCCCAACAAATCAGCCAAGAACAAGAGAGGTCGGTTCAGAAAGAAGAAACAAAAGTTCCTAAATCTAAAAAGTCGAAATCCTCTTGACGAAACCCATTCACGGAATGGCTAAAAAGAAAAAATCAAAAAACCTTCCCTCTCTGGAAGAATCCGTACCAAGAGACAGGGAAAAATATATGACCTTGGGAGATCATTTGGAAGAACTCCGGATGGTTCTTATCAAGTCTTTAGTTGTAGTAGCGATCATCATGGGAATTTCTTTATGTTTTGGAGAAGAGATTCACAAAATTCTCGCACAACCCTATAAAAATGTCTTAGGTCCGCAAGCTACATTCTATCAGATCAATCTGATGGCCCCATTTATGATCTACTTGAAGAGTTCATTTATGATCTCTATTTTATTGGGTCTTCCGTTTGTTCTTTTTTTTCTTTGGGGTTTTATTTCTCCCGCGCTCGATTCCAAAGCAAATCGGTATGGTAAATTCCTAATCCTTTTTAGCACACTTCTGTTTTGGTTCGGGGTTTGGCTCTGTTGGAAAGAAGCTTTCGAAAATCTTTTAAGAATTTTTCTAATCGACTTCCGACCTCTCGATATAGAAGCCAGACTTCCAATCGATGAATATTACGAAATTTTTTTCAACATCCATCTGATTTTCGGTTTATCTTTTCAGCTTCCGATTGTACTCATTCTTCTTGGCAGTTTAGGAATCATTCGTTCGTCCTTCCTTCTTTCAAAATGGAGAGAAGCGATTATAATTCTTGCAATTACCGCCGCCGTTCTTTCTCCGGGACCAGACTTGATTTCGATGTTATTCTTATTTGTCCCTTTGACGGTTTTGTTTATAGTGTCTATCGTTCTCATGAAAATAATAGAGAGAGAATAGCTTGGTAACAAAAATTCCTTCTAAACTAAAATTATCGATCGCGGTTTTCGTTCTGAGTTTTTTATTCTTTCTGATTTATACGATTACAGACGATATCATTCTTAAGTCTCCTTTAGGACAACAAAAGGTTATTTCACTTTCCCTTCGTCTTGCACTTTCAATTTCATTTTCAACTCTTATCGCTTCCTTAGTATTCTATTTTATAAAATTAATTTATTCTTCGATGCGTTCTTTGGTAACTCTTGCTCAAGACTGGGGAAACGAAGTCTACGAAGAAACTCCTGCAGAAGAAAGGAACGATGAAATCGGAGAATTAGTTCGTGCTTTTCGTTTGAAATTTTTTCAACAAAAAGAATCGAAGGAAAATCCTTCCAGTGAAACGTTAGGCGAAGTAACTAAAGAAATCGCGGATTCAATTCAAAGAGCCTTTTACAGAATCCAATTACCTAAAATTTTAAATTTGGACGTTTCACTTTTTCCCAGAATGAGCGGAAACTCTAACTGTGATTATACGAGCGTAGTTCCAAGTGCAGACGGTTGTGTTGGTATTTTGGCAGGATTTTCGAGTCCTGGAATTTTAGAATCTGCATTTAAAGCAAGGTTAGAAGGAATTTTTTCCTTAGCCAACGAAACGAATGAAATTCCGGGAGAAGAATTAGTTTTTAAGATCGGTAAAATTCTTTCCAAAATGCCCATTCCATTTTTAAATCTTTCACTTTTTTATCTTAAAACTAAAACCGGAGAACTGGGATATATTCACTTTCAAGAACTCCCCGCATTCATTTACAAAAATAATGAATTCATTCCTTTGGAAAAAAATGAAACGCGTTATTTCGATTACAAAACAGCCGACTTGGAAATCCATAAAACAGTTTTAAAAACGGACGAATACTGGGTTTTAATTTCGGACCGAATCTATTCTGCGATCGGGGTTTCCGCATCTGAATTCACAAAACAATTTCAAAACGTCTTAGCAGGTAAAAATTTTCAAAATTCCAGAGATCTGATTTTAGACTTTGGTAGAACCTTAGAAAAAAAATACGGAAAAAAAGTTTTAGAAACATCCGCGTTACTTGCAATTACAATTAATAGATTAATAGAACCATTTCCTATAAATGAATAGTTCAATCGTTTTTTTAAATTTTTAATCATAACGTATTTTCACAAATCATGTTTTTTATCTTTTTACTTTTGCGTAACCATTCAAACTCTGTATGAATTGACAAAGAAATTCTCATAAAAAATCTAATTCTGTATGAATCCATTTTACTCAATGCCGGAAGCAAATACCCAAGAATTTGCAGAATATTTTCAAGAACAGGATCATTTTTCTCATAAAATCGGTTATAAAATTCTTTCTGTTAGTCCAGGAAAAAGTGAATATGAAATTTCAGTCGATGATACTTTTTTCAATCCGGTAAAGATCGTTCATGGAGGCGCTCTTTTTTCGGCGATGGATAGTTCCGCCGGAGCCGCTATGGCCGCTTGGATCCGATCTTCCGGTTTAAAATATAAATTTATGGCAACCGCATCCGCAGAAATCAAATATCGTAAAAGTGTTACAAAAGGAAAAATTAGAATTCAAAGCGAAATTACCAATCAAAAACGTTCAATCGTCAAGTTACACTCTCAGGCTTTCGACGAAGAAGAAAATTTAGTAGCGGAATTATTTTCCACCTGGGTAGTTAAATTAGAAAATTAAAAAATTCTAAATTATTTATCAATAATTCAAAAATAGTTTAGAATTTTTTAAAAAATCTTGATTAAGCTACAAAAAATTCCGCACGACTGATATTTGCAAGTTCAACCGCACTGGTCAGATTTTTAGAAGGAAAATAAACGATTTGTTCTCCTACCATTTTACGATTCCGATCCAATTCCACACGAGAACCGTCTTTGAGATGTAATACAATATCGATACCACGGTAATTAATATATCTCTCCAACTGACTCTTAAACCTTGCAGCTTGTTCTTGCATGAAAACACCCTTAAAAATTGTTGAATGAATGTTCCAAATATCCGAACGAAAGTACAAGCTTTTTTTCTAAATAAATAGATTTTTTTTATTCGGAAGTCACCCGAATTGTTTCCTGCAAAGCCCAACTAACCCCATTATTTGTGGAAACATAACGTCTCAAACCGGACCCTTTTTTATTGATAAACACATGCAACTTTTCTGTTCCAGAATTTGTTCCAAAAACGCCTAACGCAGACATATAACTTGGTGCCCGGTCTTCCGTAAATTCCAGAGCAGGTAAATCCAAACCGGTTAGATCAATCTTTTCCCAAGAACTTCCAATATTGATACTTCGATACAAATAAGCGGACGGAGCCGTCAAGGAATTAGGAGTTGCAATAAATGATAAAAATGTAGAAGCTCCAACATTAAAAGAACGGACCGGATTGATTACATCTGTAGCTAAAATACCCGAAGCCGCAACAGTTGACTGATTAGAACTTCCAGGAGAAGTAAGTGGACCACCTAACGAAGTTAAATCCCCCGCGGTGGTAGTGATTCGGGCCAGATCGTTCGTATGTTCAATGTAATGCGACTGAGTAAAATCGGATTGTATATCGAAATGATCGCTTCCAGAAAACGTATCAAAAGGAGCAGTTTTGTAATTTGCAACCAAACCTACTGGCAATACTCCAAATGCGTTAGCCGTTCCATCAGTAGCATAAAACGAAAAACTGGGACTAGTCAGAGAATCCACACACCAACCTACGGCATTATTTCTGATTACGTAATTACATTTTGTATTGATCGGACCCGCAATTGTAACCCGATTGGTAAAATCGTTATCTACGTTATAACAAGTAGTTGTACCTCCGGAAGGAGGTTCTTCACAAAATACCACCTTCTCCGTTGCACCTACGTTATACGTTCCAAAGCCTACAATTTTTTCTCCTGAAATCGAAGTAGATACTTTTGTAAATGTCATTTTAGATCCAGACCTTGGAAGTACAGAACCAGTCCAATAATAATATTCGTAAGTAGAAACACCTGAAGAATCTACGGTTTTGACTTCAAAAAGAATCGAGTAATTGTTAGAGTTCATCGGATTGAATCCAAATCCGATCATACTCGTAACTTGTTCTCCTACCATCGGGACATTTGTAGGAATCATATCGGTCCCATCCGCATTTGCAATGATCAGATCGATTCTATTTCTAGGATCGTTCGAACTACCGAAATTCCTACGAATATAAGAAATATATGTATCCGTACCTGCATATCGAAAGGCGGAATATTTATTTAACATAAAATTTGTATAACCGTTGAAAGCAGAAGCTAAAATTCTAAGCAAGCCGAAAGTTCCTTGGGGATCCCAAAAACTTTCTTCAAACTTATAACAATTTAAAGATGATAAGAATATTAGAATAAAATAATATTTTTTCATAATCAATTCCTTAAAAGAACCAGTTGTATCGAATTTCTGCTTTCAAACCGAAAACCCTAGATTCCGAATTTAAGAAATTGGTTTCTCTTATAGGATCCAATTGAATTCCTTTTCTAAGAATTGAACCCTGTGGTGTAATCGCAATTTCTTCTTTTTCCCAATCAATACCTGTAAAATAAGAATGAGTCAATTGAATCAAATAAACTAGAACGGTTCCCATCGCCAAATTTTGATAGTCGTCTATAGATTTTTTATATTCGGAACGTTTTTCATGTACGATCATTTCTCTGATCAAGGCGTAGTCGCTGACTTGTCCAATACGCGCCGAATTTTCATACTCGGTTTTTTTTTCTCCAATTCGATCAGATGCGATCAAAGTTAAGATCACCCCTGACCAAAAAAACGAGGCATATACAATTCCGATTTTTTTTCGATTCGCTTTATAATGTCCCCAACCTGGAAATACCGCAGACCTCCAAACCAAATTCCAACGAGTTCTATTTCCGGTAGCTTTTGTTTCTACCGGAACCTCATCCTCAATCTTCCTTTTATCTTCCGCCGGTTTTGCTTCTTGGATTTTAATTTCCTCTTCTTTACGAATTCGTTTTGCTTCCTCTTCGTTTACATCTTTATAAATTACTTTGAGAACCCCTTTTTTTGACAAGATCTGAACGTTTCCATCTTTTGTTCGAATGATTATGTTCTTTTCATTCTGACTAGTCACGTTTGCTCTAATCGAGGTTCCATTTTTCAAAAGAATTATCTGTTGGCTTAAAAGAGGAAACGAAAGTAAAAATAAAAAGATTGAAATCCATTTCGTTTGATTCTGTAAAAGAAAGTTCATTAAAATTTAAAAAAGAATTTTTAAGATTTTCGTATTAAGACGAGTATAAATTCTTTACAGAGAACGTTAATTTAACCGAATCACTTTCAGCAATATTTTTTTTAGACTCAATTGATTTAGAAACATGAATAAACATTTACACTTTCAAAAATATTCCATTATGGATTTTTAGAAATTTACTAAGCAGATAATTTTATAACTACTTAAAGTTATAATAGAGTTGCTAAAAAACAATATCAACAAAACTGCTTCAATCGACCTTTTTCATCAAAGAGAAACTAATTTAATTTTTCAACAACTCTAATAAAATACCCAATATTTTACATTAAAACAGTGTTTTGCGATAAAAATTAACAGTACTCACATTTTATATTAGAGTTATTGAAGAATCCTATAGTTCAAGCTGCTTCAATCGACCGTTTCCATCAAAGAGAAACTGATGAAGAATTAATTTTCCAAAAACTCTATTGTATTGGCAAAACTCATAAAATAAAAACTCAAAAAACGTTTTAAAAATGCCAAGATAGGAATCCTTTACTCATTTTTTTTGCATAAAGATCCTTGAGTAACACTAAATAAAATTCATTCCTTATTATATTAAAAATCCATGTTTTAGATAAAATTCATTTAATAATTCCTCTAATTTTTCAGGTTGATCATGATGCATATTGTGTCCCGCATTTTCCATTTCAATATATTCTAAAAATCTAAAATGCGAAAGAATTTCTTCCCGATTTTCCGGAACCAAATGGGTTTCCTTTCCATATATGATCAAAGTAGGAGAAGAAATACACTCCCATAGATGACGAGTTAAATAAGGAGAGAAAACAAATGGAAATCCCCTTTTATAGAGCGGATCATTTTTCCACTGAAATCCAGTGTCCGTTTTTTTAGAAAGATAGGTTGCCAAATCCAGAACTTTTTTAGAATCCAATCTTGGATAAACAGGTTTCAAACGATGAGCCAATTCATCCAGGTTCGAAAAAGTTTTATTTTTTCTTTCTTTAACTCCTACTTCATTGTTCTCTAAAGTATCCAGCCAAGCTTTCAGACGTTTTTTTTCTAACTCCGGATTTTGGATCGACATAAAACCTTCTAAACATACCAGACTTAAAATTTTTTCTGGATAAATTCCAGCAAATCTGGCTCCAATTCCTCCCCCCATAGAATGTCCTAAGATATGAAATTTATCAGGAAGAAACTTGGAAACAAAAGTTTTAACATCTACTAGGGTTTGAATGAAATGATAGTTTCCTTCTCGAATCCATTCTGAATCTCCATGACCTCTATAATCAAATCGATATATATTAAAATGTTTAGATAAAAACGGAAATTGATAAAGAAATGTATCCGATGCGTCTTGAAATCCGTGAAATAAAAGAATCGAATTTTCCTTTCCATTTTTATGAATTTTATACGAAAGATTATATCCCCCGGATTGAAAAAAACCACTTTCAATTTTACTCATATTATTTCCCTTTCAGAAGGCAGATGAACTTTGTTTGTTCTATACTACTAAAGAACCATATAACAGAGTACCCAATATTTTGCACTCAAATAGCTTTTTATGGCAAAAATTTCCGACACTCAACTTTATAAAGATCAGTAAGAACAGAATTGTAAATCTACATCTTATAAAATATAATATATTTCTAATATATTACCGTATCTTCTGTTTTTCAAGAAAAAGTCTATCCGTAAATTTTCTGTCATTAGTCCCTGAACAATTCTCGCCATTCTTTCGGAAGACTTGGAATACAGAAAGTAGAAACTTTTTCGGGTAAAATCTCATCCCCTTCGTAAAGATTTAAGATCTGGTCTAAACTTTGCAGCAAATTCAATACAATCTGTTTTCCTTTTTCACTCAAATCATTGGAATTTAAAACGGTTTCCAACTTTTCTTTGGATTTTTCCGCCTGCATTCTAGACCCACGACCGTTTGGTTTTACATAAATCTTATGTAAAGAAACAGAAAGTTGAATGATTCCTTGAAGAAATATTTTTCTAATTCCAAAATCTTTCTTCCATTGAAACTCTAACACCTCGTGTGCTTCGAAATACTTTCCTTTTTGAAAAAGTTTTTCTGCATTAGAATAAGCAAAATCAATCGTTTCTTCTGGATCAGAAGCAGATTTGATACGTTCAAAAAGAACTACGATTTCAGGATCAAACTTCAAATTGTTTCCAATCCTGATATTGAATTTCGGTTTCAGGCGCTGCAAAAGAAAACGTTGCATCTTTTACGTATTCTTCTTTTCTCATTCCAAGTAAAACAACCCCCTTTCCCAATGAAGAACAAAGCAAGTGAAGCGCGATCGAGGACAAATTCCATTCTTTATATTTGGGATATAATTTTATAATTTTAGAATATAATGATTTTCTACTTTCTGTATTTTTTTGAAACACATATTGTTCCAAAACAGGAAGCGCTTCGTTCAAAGTTTCAATGTATTCGGTTTGAACTTTTACCCCGCCTACTTTTTCGATCTGTGCAATCAGTTGTTGTACAATAGGAATTGCTGTTTTTTCCAAAAATTGATTTAGATGATCTTGATTTTGAAACTGGTTTAAATAGGGCTCGGTTACGGTTCGAAATGTATATTTGTATGAGCCTTGAGGCAAAACGGTAAGTAACTCCTCCTCTTTTTTATAAATCGTATCTAATCTTTCTTTTAAAAGTTTAAGAACATCTTGGTTTTCTTTTTTTGGATTATAAGAAAGTCTATAAATGTTTCCTGAGTTTGATATTGCATTTAAGGGACGATTGATCAGAGGTAAAAGGTCGTTTTCATGAACGATAGAAACTAAACTTTTTCCTTCGAACTTAGAATCTAAAAATCCATTCTCTAAAAGATTCCCCGGAAATTGAACAACCGCAAAACCGGATTCCTTTAAGCCGAGCTCGTTTTGAATTTCCTTTGCGATTTTTAGAATTTTGATAAGCGAAGTGGCGGTATATTTTTCTGGATCTTCTGGAAACGTGTTGGATGAAATTCCGTAGTATAAAATTTTACCTTCTTTTCGTTTTTGTTCTAGAAATCGGAAAGAGTTTTTAATTCTTTCGTAATATTCTTTGACAGCCTTTTCTTTGGGAACGTTATGTTTCTCTCGGTCCATGAGAAAGTATTCCGGATTGTGTAAAAGAAAAACATCCACGACTTCAAGACCTAGTCTTTTGAGAGAATATTCAAGTTGATCTTCCAAGAAAAAAGGGTGAATGCAGTGGTAACATCCTTCCTGATAGTAAGTGATCTCCGGAAATTCTCGGTTTTGTTTTTCAAGTTTGGTTACGATCTCTAAATTTTTTCCTTGGATATATCCCGCCTTAGTGATTATAAAAACATTTTCTCTTTTGAGTTCTCCTTTGTGTATTTCCTCTTGAAGAACCTTTCCAATCAAACTTTCACTTTCTCCATTTCCATAATTGGAAGAAGTATCGATTACGTTAAACCCCATTGACAAGGAAAGTTTTATCGACTTTTCGTGTTCAGTAGATTCAAGTCCTACTCTATAACTTCCGAAGGCGATCTTAGACAATATCCTTCCTCGAAAAGAAAAATATGGATTTAAAAATTCACTCTTATCGGAATATTTTTTAAATAGGAAAGAATTTTCAGAATATTCTTTTGTTACCTTTGAATCGGAAGCACCTTTGAGTTTATTTTTTTGATAAAGTTTTTGGAAAGGATTCATGATTTTATCTTCCGAAAAAGTTTTGTTACGCGACGCACTAAATTTTTCTGTATTTGATGAAACATCTTTAGATCTCTAATTGATACTGGATCTTAATACCTTTCTAGTATCAATTTTTTCTCTTCAAAATAAAAATGCTTTTCGTCATAGCTCGTTTTTTTACTCTCATTTTAGAAAGTACGGGTTTGTTTTCATTTTAAACCCATCTTTTTTGTTCATTCAAATTTTTCGATGAATTCTTTCCACCAATCAAATAGGAGAAAATGGTATGGATTTTAAGGCTGGATACCTCCGGTCTTCCATCGGGAGAAAAACTCTCGTGGCAGCGACCGGACTCGTTTATTTCGGCTTTGTGGTTGTTCATATGTTGGGAAATCTTCAGATCTTCCTCGGACAAGAAAAAATCAACGCATATGGTCAATCACTGAGAGATATTGCCCCTCTTCTTTGGGTAGCCAGAATCATTTTGATTGTTAGCTTTATCATTCACGTTTACTACGCGATAAAACTTACAATCGAAAATAGACAAGCTCGCCCAGTTCCCTACTCTAAAAAGAACACCGTGCAAGCGACACTCGCTTCTAGAACCATGGCTTTAACGGGACTTTTAATTTTTTCCTTTATCGTATATCACCTTTTACACTTCACTCTCGGAGTTACCAATCCGGATCATTTTGCAATGATTGATTCCAAAGGAAGACATGACATTTATACGATGGTAATTTTAGGTTTTCAAAATCCGATCGTAGCGGGTTCGTACATCTTTGCAATGTTATTACTTGCTACACACATCAGTCACGGAGTGGCAAGCGTGTTCCAAACATTGGGACTAAACACTCCATACTTAAACGGCAAAATCAAAGCAGGAGCGATTTTATTCGCGCTTTTGATTTTTATCGGTAATACTTCTATCCCACTTTCGATTTTACTGGGATACGTTCATCCGTAATTCTTTGGAGAAACTTTTATGAGTTTAGATTCTAAAATTCCAAACGGCCCGATTGATCAAAAATGGTCCAATCATAAGGCTAATATTAAGTTAGTCAATCCGGCCAACAAAAGAAAATTCAACATCATCGTAGTCGGTTCCGGTCTTGCAGGAGCTTCCGCTTCCGCGACCCTCGCCGAACTCGGTTACAACGTTAAAACTTTTTGTTTTCAAGACAGTCCTCGTCGTGCTCACAGTATCGCGGCACAAGGTGGAATCAACGCAGCTAAAAATTATCAAAACGACGGAGACTCCGTCTATCGTCTGTTCTACGATACTGTAAAAGGTGGAGACTTTCGTGCAAGAGAAGCTAATGTGCATCGTCTTGCGGAAGTTTCTGTAAACATTATCGATCAGTGTGTAGCACAAGGAGTTCCATTTGCAAGAGAATACGGTGGGCATCTTTCTAACCGTTCTTTCGGAGGCGCGCAAGTTTCCAGAACCTTCTACGCAAAAGGTCAAACAGGACAACAGCTTTTACTCGGAGCTTATTCCGCTCTTTCTCGTCAAATCGGCCTCGGCGCCGTAAAGATGTATCCTAGAACCGAGATGGTCGAACTAATCGTAATAGATGGTCATGCTAAAGGAATCGTGGTTCGAGATCTTGTGACTGGGAAACTTTCCACACATATGGCAGACGCGGTCGTTCTTGGAACTGGAGGTTACGGAAACGTATTCTTCCTTTCCACAAACGCAAAAGGTTGTAACGTAACCGCTACTTGGAAGGCTCACAAAAAAGGAGCATTCTTTGCTAATCCTTGTTATACGCAGATTCACCCGACTTGTATTCCTGTGTCCGGAGATCATCAATCTAAATTGACTCTGATGTCCGAATCTCTTCGTAACGATGGTAGAATTTGGGTTCCGAAAAAGAAAGGTGACACACGTAATCCTGCGGACATCCCTGAATCGGAAAGAGATTATTATCTGGAGAGAAAATACCCAAGTTACGGAAACCTTTCTCCACGCGATATTGCATCTCGGGCAGCCAAAGAAGCCTGCGACGCAGGACTCGGAGTTGGAGAATCCGGTCAAGGTGTGTATTTGGATTTTGCAGATTCGATCAAACGTCTCGGCGAACCGAAAATCCGCGATCGTTACGAAAATCTATTCCAGATGTATGAACAAATCACTGGAGAAAATCCATACAAACAACCGATGAGAATTTACCCTGCGGTTCACTACACGATGGGCGGACTTTGGGTGGATTATAATCTAATGAGCAACCTACCAGGACTTTTCGTAATCGGCGAAGCGAACTTCTCCGATCATGGTGCGAACCGTCTAGGAGCATCGGCTCTGATGCAGGGACTTGCTGATGGATATTTCATTCTTCCTTATACGATCGGTAATTATCTTGCTGGGGTTGGATTTAACTCTCATCCGAAAGAAGATCATCCAGAAGCGAAGAAAGCGTTAAATGACGCGGAAGAAACCACCAAAAAATTTCTTTCCATCAAAGGAAAAAGAACCGTAGATTCTTTCCATAGACAACTCGGTAAACTGATGTGGGACAAATGCGGAATGGCACGTAACGACAAAGGTTTAAAAGAAGCGTTAGCCGAAATACCTAAGATCCGAGAAGAATTCTGGCAAAACGTAAACGTTCCTGGAAGCGGAACTGAACTCAATCAATCTCTCGAAAAAGCTGGAAGAGTCGCGGACTTCTTAGAATTCGGAGAACTACTTTGCCTCGACGCTCTCACAAGAGAAGAATCCTGCGGCGGTCACTTCCGTGAAGAATACCAAGAAGAAGGAGAAGCAAAACGAAACGACGATAAGTTCTGTCATGCAACCGCTTGGGAATTCAACGGGATCGGTAAAAAACCAACCGAACACAGGGAAAAACTGGAATTCGAAAACGTTCATCTCGCTACAAGGAGTTATAAATAATGGATCTGAAACTCAAAGTCTGGAGACAAAAAAGCGGAGAAACTAAGGGAAAGATCGTAGACTACGAAGCAAAAGATGTTTCCCCGAACATGTCTTTCTTGGAAATGCTCGACGTAGTCAATGAAGAACTGATCAACAAAGGAGAAGACCCAATTGCGTTCGAACACGATTGTCGAGAAGGAATCTGCGGTTCCTGTAACCTGATGATCAACGGACAAGCGCATGGTCCCCATCAAGGAGTTACTTCTTGTCAGTTGCACATGCGTTCCTTTAAGGACGGAGATACCGTTTATGTGGAACCGTGGAGAGCAAAAGCTTTTCCAGTCATCAAGGATCTCGTCGTAGACAGAAGCGCGTTCGATAGAATCATCCAATCTGGAGGTTTTATTAGCATAAACACGGGTGGCGCTCCCGACGCAAATGCAAACCCAATTCCTAAAGTAGACGCAGATGTTGCCATGGACGCGGCTACCTGTATCGGTTGTGGTGCCTGTGTGGCTTCTTGTAAAAACGCAAGTGCGATGTTATTTGTTTCCGCGAAGATCACCCATCTCGGTCTTTTGCCTCAAGGAAAAGTGGAACAAAAAGAACGCGTAAAAAAAATGATCAACGCGATGGACAAAGAAGGTTTTGGAAATTGCACAAACCAATACGAGTGCGAAGCTGTTTGTCCTAAATCGATTAAGAGGGATTTTATCCGGACAATGAACCGGGATTACATTCTTTCTTAAATGTAACCAAAAAACTACCCAACTAACAACCTCTCGTCTTTTTAGAAAAAGGCGAGAGGTTCCAATTCGAAAGCTTATTTTCAAAATAAAACAAGCTAAAGTATAATATTTTAATATAAAAATTTTTAAATGTTTTTAGAGAGTAAGTTTAATTTTAAAACTATTTTCTTATGAATATTTATGAGCGTATTTTTACATCTTACTCCTATACAAAACAAAAACTCAATCTCGCTCCTACGGTCGCTCGATAGGTATCAAAACTTCTTCGATTCATTATGAAAATATTCGGAGAGGAGTTTTTTGTATGCCTGTCATTTCTGATTTTTGGATCACACACCAATGGTTGAGGGAAATTAAAAGATTTTCTAAAGGACCGGTCATCGGAGTTTATTTTAAGATTCCGGATTTAGAACCGGTCTGGTCCGGAAATTATAACTCTGAACTGATGTTTTCTACTGCAATCGAATCTGCTCAGCTTTTACTTTCTACAAAGAATAAATTAGGATTTCAAATTGTTCTTCCCAGAAAAGTAACTAAAAAAGAAATTCTAAAGATCAAAAGCCTTCCCCAGACAGTCGGTTGGCGTTATTTTCCAGAGGCACATTCTAAAGTTAGATGTCTTTGTCCAGCTTGTTTACCGAAAGGCTGGCCCTTTGCAAATAGACTAAAAGAAAATCGATACTATTCTTTGATTTCCAAATTCAATCAGTCTCAAAATGAAGAAGAAAAAATTTCAATTTTAGGTACGATAGACGATCTTCTTAGTTACGATTTTAGAATTGATGATTACGAACCTTTGGTTCGAGTTTTTCATTCTAGTTCTCAAAAAATCAAAGAACAAATTTTAAAAATTTTTCCAAGATTTCAATCCGAAAAACTTTTTAAATTCGTTTCCAATTTGTTACATTCTGAAAAAGAATCGGCAGAAGTCATTGTAGAAAATCTTTTAAAAATGAAAGGCAAAGAAGCAGTTCAGAATTTAAATGAATTGGAAAGTGATCCAAAAATCCAAAAACTGATCACCGATTATCCGAACTAAAATCGATCTTGAAAAGATGTTTTTTAAATTCACATTTAGATAAGTTTCTATAATTTAACTTGAATTGGGAGTTTTTAAAAGTAGTCGTTCCTACATTTTATTTTCAAAAACTAAAGTTCTTTGCTCTGGAAATGATTGTGTTTTTCAAATTTTCGCTACGAGGTCTTTTCGCCAAATAAATGAACTTTAAAATAAATCAATATAGCGATGCCTACAAATTTCTTATATAATTCGCAGGCATATATTTTTAATTATTTAGTCATAAAACTTTTATTCCCAATAATTAAGTTATTATAATTAAATAATACTTTTGCTACTGGATTCTATATTAGCAATTTTTAGGTAATCCAAACTAGACATCATGATTAATGAGGAAATACAAATGTCAGATTTAAAGAAGAAAGCACACCTTAAACTAAAGAAAGAGTTAAATAAAGATATAAATAAGTTAATTGAAGCAGCAGCAAAATTAACGACCTTTATGGAACTGCAATATTTATTATACCTACTCCATGCGAATAGGACACTGAATACTTATCCAGATAGGGCGACTTTTCAAAACAAAGAATTTATAGAAATGGTTTCTGCATTAGAAGAGGAAACGATAAAATATGTTATTCAATTATGCACGAAGTTCGGAAAAAAAGCGGCTCGAGTTATTAATGGAAATTTTCCAATTTTAAATCTTAATATAGTAGATTTTCTCATTCATAACGGAAACATTCTCAATTCTAAATATGAGATTCATTATTTTATCGAATTATTCAAAATCGAATTAGAGGGAAAGGATGACCGGTTCATGAAAATTCATCTTCATGAGGCTGAAGATATAGATTATTCTAAACAGATATACAAGTATTTCTTAAGAATTGACCAAGATAGCGAATTGAAAAGAAATGTTAAATTTAATTATCAAGATTTGATTAAAGAATTTGAAAATGATTTTTCTCCTTTCCAAGATCTATTTCAAGAAACTTTAGGCTTTTCACTCGAAAGATATATCGAGTTTATTAAATTTCTCATCGACTATTATTCTGAAAAAATAATAAGTAAAAGTGACAAATTAAAATATATAGAGACCGATCAAATTGATTTGACACACCCTTCAGCACTTCCTGTATTTTTTCAAGCCTCATTATTATCTCAGGAAGATTTAGAAGAAAAATTCGAAGCAAAAAGTCTTAACTCGCTAATGGATAGACTGATATTTAAGGAAAATAACTTTTCTCCGACGGAACTCCGATACCATGAAACTAATCGTGGCCCATTAATAAGAGTAAGCCCCGATTTATATCTTATTTCTCCGGAATTAATATTGGATAGTTTATATGTAAATATACATTACTCTTTTATTGAATCTTATAAACCAATCAAGGAAGAATATAAGAAACGAGCTTCGGATAAATTTTTAGATTTAATATCTTTTATAGCCGAAAAATACAATTTTATAGAATTAGATAGGGAGTTTAATCTCATAGATGGAAAAGTTAACTATGGTGATATTGATTTAATATTTTCGGATAAAAATTCAACATGCGTGCTTGTTGAAGCTAAAAATCACAACCTCCCATTAGAAATTTATTTCAAAGATCTCTTAAAAACACAGGAACATTTGAAAAAGTTAAAAGAAAATTGGGAAAAGAAGGTATTGAAAAGAATTGACTATTTAAGGAAAAATTATTCGAAAGTAGGAATTCCATCTGATTTCAAATACATTATCGTCACGAAATCGCCGGAAATAATTTCTCATTTCTCTGATTTACAAATATTTACTACACAAGAATTTGAGGAATGGTTGCGTAACTTGCCGGAAAACAAAACCTTCTTTGAAATATGTGAAACTCTCTATCCATTAAGAAAAATGAATAAGGAAGAATTCGAAATATTCAAAGAAGAAGGCTTCTTTCCGTTTGTGACAGGGATTCCGACTGAGCGAATGCCTTTTCAACTTTAGATCATTCTTTTAGGTTTGGTCGTACTATATCTGATCGATTAGTAAAATTCGCATTTTTTCTATTTTAATTCTGGAGAAACTTAATGTCCCTTTCGGAAAACAACTTGAAGATATTCCTTATTGCTCTCCATTCAATAGTGGAAGAAATGTCCGTCGCAAGTGTCGATATATTATTTGCAAAAAATCGTAACGCAGCACTTTCATACCCTCCCAATGGTGACTTAAGTCTCGATGAAGAAATTGCCCTTGCAAAAATCAAATGGAGTCCCCCTCTTCAATCTGCTCTGCGTAAGATCTTCGCGAATGCAGCCGCAAACTCTATATTCTCGTCTCTATGCTTGATTGATGGAATCGCCGTGCCGAATGGGGAAATAGGGGAATTAAAGAGTATCACATTACAAGATGCCCCAGAGGACGATGGCTTCAATCAAGAAATGCTAAACCACGGATTTCTTGAAGCATATTGGGATTGGTGCAAGATCAGAAGAAAGAAAAATTGGTAATTTGATACTTCCGAAGATTAGGTAATTAGGAAACATAGCTCCTAAGAACTTTATCTTTTAACCGAGTTTGTTCCATTCCAATTTAGCCTATTCCAAAATGAGATACTCTTTGCTTGAAAGGTTGCAGCTTTTACAAAGAACGCGAAAATACCAAGAATGAACTGCCCGATCATACCTTTTTGTATGATCTAATCCGTACCGGTGATTACAGCTCGGACACACTTTTAAAAGGATTCCATTTGTTAAAAACTTAGTCATAATATTCTCTGAATTCGATTAATAAAGACTCAGACTTTCTAGTGAGAAAAGATAACGGATATGATTTCATAATGACCTTTATAAAAATCATTTTCAAAATCCGTAGCGAAATACCAACCGAGGCTTTTATTTTCTGGCGTTCCTTCTAAGTGCTTTTTTATTGCTACAATAGCCTTATGTATTAAATATAACTTGGATAGATTATACATAGAAAAAAATTCCTTTTCTTAGTTTTTCTTGAAATTTACATTTAATCTCAATTTTTTAGTTTAAATATCTATTCTCACAAAGATAAGATATTCGTCGATTAATCGTTAAGCGACATTTACATCTATTCTTATTATTTAATGGAAAATATTGAATTAACAACTATAGAAGAAATATTATTCGAGCTAAGCCCTTCAAATAAGCGATGGGAGGAGCCTATTTTTTCGAAATATGCTTTTAGAGGACAAGCAAATAAAATTTGGCAATTGATACCTAAGGTCATTAGAAAAGGAACAAAATTTTACACCGATGATCGAATTAAGAAAGGGCGAACCTTAAATCAAAGAACAATAAGAGAACAGATTGAACTTGAATTCAATTTAATTTATCAATTTGTTGAACATAGCAATCAATCAGGCCTCTATACGCCAAATGATCACGAAATATTTAAAGAGTTCGAATTTTTAAATTTTATAGATTACCTGAATCAAATTGGGCGAGGTACAATAGCTTGGCCCACTAAAAAATATTATCCAATAATCTCCATGGCTCAGCATTATAATCTCCCAACTTGTTTTTTAGATTTTACATTAAACCCATATATTGCATTATATTTTGCTGCAAAAGGTGCCCTTCAAGTTCGAAATAATGATGTTAAGTTTTCAGTATATGCTATAAATGTAAATGTTAGCGCGTTTAGAATAGGGGATTATGATAAATATTTCCCTGAAGAAAAAGAGGCTTTTGCAAGCCGGTTAAAAAGCAGAACTAGATATCAATTCATTCAAAGCACTTCTTTTTCTAACCATAATCAAATCGCTCAAAAAGGTGTTTTTCTTGGGTTGGTTCGAGAAAATCGTAATCCAAATGCTCAGGTTGAACTTTTATCGGTAGAAGATTATATCAAAAATCAAATAGAAGAATCTGAAAATTTTATTAAAATTACTATTTTAAAAAAATTTGCGCCAGAAATTTTACGATTACTCTCGAAACATTCAGTGGACGCATTGCATTTGTTTCCTGGACACACTCAATTCATTAAAGAAAAGGAATTGTGGTTTTAAAAGGATGTAAACGCCGCCTGACTGCGACAGTTTTTAAAATTTTTTAGAATCGATTGTCTTATTTACAGCTATTAAGTCTATTCAACTATAGGCTTTAAATAAATGAAAATAATCCCAAACAATCTATTTTTTAGTATGGTTTTAGTTGTTCTTATTTCTTGTCAAAAAGAAGGAATAACTCTTAAAGATAATGATTACTTAATATTCGGGTTCTATGCCGGAGAATGTTTCGAAAATTGCGTGAGTATTTATAAACTGAGCGCAAAGGAAATTTATAAAAACTATAAAGAAGAGCTTCCTTACGAAAATACCTTTTATAATGGCGAGTATAAAGCATTACATACGAGTGATTTCGATCTTACAAAAGATCTACTCCTTGATTTTCCATTGGCTTTGCTTGACGAAAACAATAGCAAGATTGGAGATCCAGATGGTCATGATCAGGGTGGCTTATATATCGAATATAGTTTTGGAAGTGAACGAAAATTTTGGTTAATTGATACTTCAAAAGAAGTAGTGCCAATTAAATATCATAAGTTCATAGATAAACTAGGTGAGAAGCTTAGGCTTTTACATTAAAAACGCCACATAACTTCGTGCTTACCGCTTCGTTAGAGGAAGTTTACTTTAAGAAATTTGGATGAAAGAAATAGAACTTAGCACGGCTGAGGAAGCATTAATCGAATTAAGTCCTGTGAATAAATTATGGGATGGGTATACCAAAAAATATACTTTTCGAGGCCAAGGAAATTCAGCTTGGAATTTATTGCCTAAAGCTCTCAGAAAAGAAACCAAATTTAACCATGATTTTATAATCGATAGCATTTCAAAAAGATCCAATCGAGATCAAATTGAATTAGAATACGAGGCTATTCATGAGTTCATTGAATACGCTAATTTGGCTGGATTCTTCGTTGCAAACGACGAAAAAATATACATGAGTAATGAATCTGAAAATTTTATCGAGTACCATAATAAAATTGGTAAAGGCCAACTTCCTTGGCCTACAAAGGAATACTATCCTGTAATAGCAATGGCACAACATTGCGGATTAGCTACATGTTTCTTAGATTTTACTTTACAACCTTACGTCGCTTTATATTTCGGGGCTAAAAGTATCCTTCAAAAGTATAAGGATAACAGCTTAAAGTTTTCTGTCTACGCGATCGAAGTTGAAAACTCTTCATTTACACAAGGGAATGAAAAAGATGACTTTTTCTTTTCGAATAAAGAAAAGAGAATTAGTAAACCCAGATATCAGCTAATTCAAAATAACACATATACAAATAGCTATCAAGTTGCTCAGAAAGGAGTTTTTCTAGCTTTAATAAGAAACTGGAAAAGGCCGAATTCTCGCGCCGAGATAATTTCTGTCGAAGAATATGTTAAATTTAGCGATGATCTCATTAAGTTCAATATACCGAGACAAGAATCTAAAAAAATATTAAGATCGCTTACAAAATTTAATATAGATGCTCTTCATTTGTTTCCGGGTCCTTATGGCATAGGTGAATATATAAAAGAAAGGGTATTATGGGATGACAAAAAGTAAACGCCGTCTAACTTATCAATGACAAATCTAAGAATACTTAATTTCTCTATAATTACAATCTTCTTTATCAATTGCATATTAGATCCTTTTTATACCGCCAAAGACAAAAATTCGAAATCAGAAATAACAAGATCGGAAGCGAAAGATCAATTTATCATAGCTGCGACTTTAAAAATTTCATTGTGCGGAGAAAGTAGCAGTAGAGCAATACTTGGTAAAATAATCTCGACAATGGGTGATGACAAATGTCGTGAGCATAACTCTCTGCCTTTCATTAATAAAAGTAAAAACTTGCGAAGCTGTGATAATGAGTATAATTACGTTTCGAAAGGGAATATAGAAACTTGTATTAACAAAATCATTTTAAGCCCTTGCGAAACCACTACCTGGGAAAACTACGGCTTAGAATACGGTTATAAAGCGTGTTCCAGTATGCTGAATACCAGAAATTCAATTATAGGATTATAAGGTTAAATGCCTATTCATTTTATTCACAATGATTCGACATGCAATACTCCAATCTTTTTCTTTCCGATCATCGAACTTTCGCAGAGTGACAATAAACGTTTTATTCCATTCAGTTGATTCTTTATTATTTTGAAACCTCCGATACGAATTTCTTAATTTCTGTAACTGAAGCTTTATATGATAACCTTTAGATTTCGCGATCTTTACATTCGTTAGTTCCTTCCTCCTATTAAGCTTCTGAACTTGCATTTTTGAGGCCAATATCCAATGACCGTCTTTCCTTTTGAAACACTTCCGATTATTCAATTTTTCTAAATTTCGGACCTCCGTCATTTGCCAGAAAGTATATAAGTCATACATATTCTTTAATTTAATTTTTTGTAACCGGAGGTATCCGTTCCAAAGATTGGGAGATTTTGGAATTATATTTCCCTTTAAAAACAACTTGGTAAGTTTGCTTTTATTGTTGCGTAAACACTGAGACCAATTCCTCGTAATACTCAATTTTTGATTTCTACTTTCAGCCCATCTTTTTCTCTGATAATGCCGAATCCGAACACCATCAAGAATATTTCGGATTACGTGCTTAGGAAATTCGTTATCTATACTTTCGTTTTTCATGTTGGATTTTATTTTTCGAAAGAGCATATCCTCTCTCTGCCCCTCGAAATCTTATTATATCCGCCGCAACCTCTATAATCTCTTCTTCAGAAACATAGCGAGCGAGATAAGAAACAGTCTTATGGACAAAATAATGATTATCAATCTCTTCTATCCCTTCCTGCTTATATGGCTCTCTAAGTTCAATTTCTGCCGTAAGTGGTGATAAAGTTCTTCCGGTTAAAGAACATTTCTTTTGGCATTTTTCGAGTAGATCATAAAAATCTTTTGATGAAAATTTAAATGTGGCCTGTTCCTTTTCAATCTTCTTCTTGTTTGTCATTACATTTTCCTAATAGTTGTATTCTTCTCTTTTTATTAATTCCGTATTTTATTTTCCCGCCGAACGTAGGGTTTTCGAATTCAATTTCAATTCCTTCGCTGAAGTCGTCGTTGTTTTCAAATTGCTTTCGATCCAAGGTATATAAAACGTCAGGTAACTCGGGGATAAGTTTTTTAATCAAAAATTGTTTTCTTTCGAATTTATTCTTTCCGATTTGTTTTACATGAGTGATTCCAAGCTTTGCCCATCTTTGAATGATCCGAAACATCGGCTTATGACTTGTTAGCTCATTAAAGTCATGTTGTAGTAAATTATAGTCGGATTCAAAACTCATTTGATTCCAGATTGAATAAGCAATCGAGTTATAGAATTTTTCCCTTTGCCGTCTTCGTCTCGAACCGGATTCCATGAAGTTTAAATAATCAATATGCGCTTGTTTAAGTGGGAATAAACGATTCTCGTCAAAAATGAATCTATATTTCTTCTGAATTCTCTTTCTCGATTTGCTATGATCTGAGTGAATTCTTGTGAAAGTTGTTGGTAGTTGATAAAGTAGATCTTGCTTCTTTTTTAGCAGATTGATTGGCTTCTGGGTAATTCTACCTGACTTACTATTAAACCTATATCCACTCCCTACATTCCGCAAGTTTCCTAACTTTTTCTTTCCAATGAGTCTTTCTAAACCATATACTCTCAATCCCTTAAGAGCAGAGTATTCATTCAAATAAAGAATACTATTCTCTGGTCTAATATAACTGTAAGAGGCAATGAAAGAATACTTGATAGTCCTTTGATTTCCTTCAGCTACTTGAGAATGAATTCCATCCTTACTCCAACGATTCTTTCCGCAGACATTTCTCTTAGAATCAACTGCTCTCGCTGAATGATTCACAGATCTAAAGTTAACATTGTATCGTTCCATCCAAGGTAGACCTTCATCAGAAAACAATGGAACATCTGTTGGTAAAAAATCAAACAGTGGTTGAAGACTCTTTTGTTTTTGATCAGGAACAGACGATAATATTACTGGGCCACCCTTAATCGCAATCGTATGACAAAGAGTTCCGATCTGATACTTACCTCTTTGTTCAGCTACTGAATCTGTTAAATAAATAGAAGCAGTCTGACCTTTGTGTTTAAATCTTTTACGATATCCATTCGCTCTTTGAGAAGCTGAGAACAATGCCAATGTATCTGTATGAACAACTGGCAACCCTTCGATAAAAGGCTTTAAATCCCCTGATTCTGGCAGTTTATTACCTTTCCAAGCTTTCTTTAGATCCTTTACCATCTCATCTTTAATCAGTGGTATCAAATCACTACAGAAGATCTGAAGTCTTCTTTTCAACAACGTTCCAGTGTTCTTAGAGACTGATAACTTTCTGCAAATAGCTGAAGCCGATAAACCTAATGGAAAGAGTTCAATGGATTCAATGAGTAAATAGCTGAACACCCACAGAGGTAATTTCAAATGTTCTAATGGCGTATTAGGGGTCCTTGATTCTAAGTAATTACATTTAGGACAACGAATTACATTTTCTCGCGTGGAAAATTCTTTGCTTAAGGGAACTTTGCAGTCAGGGCAACTTTTAGGATAGAGAGTAGATAATAGATTCTTAGTGATCTGAGTATAATAGTCAGTATTTAAGTGAGGGAACTTTTGGTTAAAGCGATCTTTAGCAGTGAGTTTTTTGGGAAAAGGTTTAATGGAGAGATTATAGTTCTGTGGGGTACGGGCGCTGAATAGAGATTCTTTTTTACATGGAGCGACTTGCAAAACAGTGGAGCCGAGGACCTTCCGGAGGAAAGGTCGGGATTCGCTGTTTGCGTTGTGCGGAATGTAAGAAAAGAATGCGCCCTGCCGAGTTCTCGCGTCAATCGATGTTTTATCGCGATATTTTACGGGTATTCAATTTTATAGAATAGAGTTGTTGAAAAATTCCCTAGTTCAAATTAACAAAACTTCTTCAATGAACCGTTTCCATGAAACAGAAACAGATAATGAATTAATTTTTCAACAATTCTAATGAGTAATGGCTCAATTCAAACCCAAAGCCAAAAAAATTTTCAAAATTTAGAATATTCAATTCTATAAATGTTTTTTTCTAAGATCATCTCCGATTTACTTTTTTATTGATATAAAGGTTCTTTTAACTTATAAGTGCATCTTAAAATATCTGGAAATTTAGATCCAAATTGATAACGTAAAACTTTTTTTCCAGAATGATAAAACGATTCCAGAGATCCTAAATTTTTAGTTTCGTAACCGTTTTTTTGTAATCCAAAACAAGTTAACTTACGTCTTCTTCCCAAAATAAAAAATTCTCTTTCTTCTGGAACGCTCATTTCAAATGTAAGTTGAAATTTTTCGGAAACCCATTCTTTTGCAGGCCAAAGATCATATTCAACTACCCCCCAAAAATCAGAATCTCCAAAAGAAAAATATCCAAAACCGGTCTCATTTTGACCCGGACGCATTTGGTATCTGATTTCAATTTCTTGAATCCCTTCTTCTAAATTCAGCGAAAATTCTGCAACATGAGGTAGACCGTAACTTTTATTCCCGTTGTATTGCACTCTCATGGAATCGGAAAATTCCTTTCTAGATAGATCCGGTTTAGATTTGGCTGAAATTATTTTTTGACCCTGAAAAATTTCCAAGTTCGCTGACGCAGGCAATACAAACGCAAAAAGATAACTTCCTTTTTGAATCGAATTGATTTTATAATTGGCTCGGATCGAACATCGATATTCGCAAGCAATCTCTAATTTCTCTCCTAATAACTTTACGTTTTTTGAATGTGCGTATAAAATACTTCCAGGTGCAGCGTGTATCTTTTTCGGCGCCCTACTATTGGATTCTATTGGTAATGTAATAACCGTAATTAATACCATCGATCGGATACAAATCTTTCGAAAAATCGGTTTCCAAAAATAAATCATTCTATTTACCAAACACTTAAATTAGTTCCATCTAAATTTCAAAAATTATAATATGAATCACACAATCTCTATTCGATAAAAACCCATATTGATACTAAATCAAAAATAGAGTTGTTAAAAAATGAATCTCCATCGGTTTTCATTTCATGGAAACGATCAATTGAAGCAGTTAATCTGAGCTATGAAATTTTTCAACAATTCTAATCTATTTAACGCGAATTCAATGTAATCTATTTGTTTTATAAAGTCTAATTTTTTGATTTCAGAAAAAATCCTCGCGCAAAGGATCGAAGCGGGGTCCATTCGACTAAAATATGAATTCCAAATTTTACATTTGATTAGAATGGACCGTAGCTGAGAGCCTGGTGGTCGGGCTGTTTGAAACAATAATTTTCTTTGAATTGGAAATTTGCCCGACCATGCGCCCTAAATTTTTTAGAAAACCAACTTTTTTTCATTTTCTTAAGTTTCAAAATCGGTTGAAAAGTTTCAAAAATTCTTGTAGGGATTTCCCTTTCCTAAAAACTTTTCCCAGTCCGATTGAACTCATCTTTTAAACGAGGAAATTATGCGTAAGACAATTATTGCAGGAAACTGGAAAATGAATTTATCTCTGAAAGAAGCTGTTTCCCTAGCCCATTCGATCAAAGAAAAAATCCCATCCATATCTAAAGATAAAGTTTCCATGGTATTTCCTTCCACTCTCCATCTTGAAAACGTTTCCAAAATTTTAGAAGGAAGTAATGTAATCGTTGGAGCCCAAAACAGTTACCACTCCGGACTTGGCGCTTTTACCGGTGAAACCTCTCCCGATCAACTGAAAGAAATTGGGGTTAAAGTTGTGATGGTTGGTCATTCGGAACGCCGTCAATTTTTAGGAGAGTCTAACTTTTTCTGTAATGATAAAATCCGTTTTCTTTTAAAGAACGAATTTACAGCCCTTTATTGTGTTGGAGAAACCCTTTCCGAAAGAGAATCCGGTAAAACATTGGAAGTACTGTCTTCTCAAATTAGAGAAGGTTTAAAAGAAATTGATAGTGTACTTTTTTCCAATTTAATTTTGGCTTATGAACCAGTTTGGGCCATCGGAACTGGAAAAGTTGCCACCCCTTCTCAGGCTCAAGAAGTTCATTCTTTCATTCGTAAAGAAATCTCCGGTCTTTTCGTAGGCGCCTCTTCCATTTCAGAATCCATTTCTATTCTCTACGGAGGTTCTGTAAAACCAGACAACATTCAAGATCTATTAAAAGAAAAAGATATAGACGGTGGTTTAGTTGGAGGAGCCAGTCAGAAAATCAATTCCTTTACGGGACTTTTTTAATCCTACTATAAAGCTCAGTTTGGAAAACACTTCGGATGAGTATTTTAATTGTCACCTTCCGAAGGATTCATAATCTGGCAAAGGATTCATTTTTTTTCAGGTATTGATATGTTAAACGGCGTCATTCTAACCCTTTTTGTTTTTGTTTCTCTCTTTTTGGTTTTACTCGTTATGATTCAGACCGGCAAAGGAGGAGGAATTTTAGGAGGAGGCTCCAGTCAGTCCGTATTCGGTTCTTCCACTGCGGATGTTCTTACTAAAGCTACTCGAGTAACAGCGATTTTATTCATCGTTCTTTCTCTTCTTCTTTCCTTCCTCTTCGCTAAAAAAGAAGACAAACTGATGCCGGAAACTACTCCTGCACTGACCGCGCCACCAGAGGAAACTAAAAGTGAAACAAACACTCAAAATCCTGATTCTACTCTTCCAAAGGCCAATCCTTAATTTAAAATCCAAACCAATTCTAGAGGTGCTTTTTTCTAACCTCAAAAGTCCTATTTGGAATCAAGGATTGATTTTATTTTTTTTAACTTTTTTACTACTAGACGGTTCTATCGATTCTCAAAACAAAGAAGAAGACATTCATAAACATAAATCTTCTTCTGACACTGCTTCTATCTTAAATCGAAAAATTTTAAAGATCTATGAAGAGCTTGGTATCGCTAGAGAATTGTTGAAGTTGGAAAGAATGGAATCGATTCCCAGTGGAACCTTTGTTACCTTTCTTGGAACCTATCCAAATCGAAAGGGAATTAAGGTCGCTAAACATTCCATTCAAGAAGGTAAAAACGGAATCGAAAAGGCAGAAAGTAAATCGATTCTTTTAGAATTTACCGGAACCACTCTTTCTAAAGTTGTTACTGAAGTGAAATCGGAAAGTATGGATGGTTCTGATATTACACTCATTCGCCTAACAGATGAAACTCCTCTGGATCAGGACGTAGACGATATTCTTTTACACTCAGATAAAAACGGCAAAGAAGTTCGTTATCCAATCCAACTTCTTGCGGACAATCGAGAAAGATCAGAATTCAAACAAGAATTTTATATCAAACTTCTGGAAGACTTTCTGATTCAGCTCTTAAGACTTCAAGAAATGCAAAGCCAAGAATCGGCAAAAAATAAAAAAAAGTTACTGCAAACTTTTAAAGATTCTCTACAATATTGAATCTTCATGTCCTCGTTGCAGGAAAATCTCTTAGAAAAAACCGGTGAACTTCAAGCCATCTTAGATGGAATTACGGAACCATTGGTATTGATCGACCCAGGATTTCGTATACGTAGAGTCAATCGGTCTACATTGGAATTTTCTGGTCAATCTTCGTTTTTATCCATTATAGGTAAAAAATGTTTCGAAGTTTTATACAATCGTAGCGACGTATGTCCCTACTGCCCGATGAAAGGAATGCAATCGAGCGAAGAAAATTTCAACAGATACTTTGAATATCCCAGATCAGACGTAAATAGAGAAATTTTTCATTCTGTCAAAGGCCAAAAAGAAACTCTCTATCTGGACTTTTATCCTATCGAAAAAGAAGGTAATATAGGTTCCGTTTTAGAAAAGGTAAGTAACATTACTAGAATCAAAGAAAAAGAAGAAGA
Organism: Leptospira noguchii serovar Panama str. CZ214; assembly: GCF_000306255.2. GTDB lineage: Bacteria > Spirochaetota > Leptospiria > Leptospirales > Leptospiraceae > Leptospira > Leptospira noguchii. The sequence continues at coordinate 288,403 of NZ_AKWY02000034.1, read as the reverse complement.
AAATCTAAGGATTCGAAATTTAGCTTCTTTGGGAATTTTTATTTCCGGTGTTGCACACGAGCTAAACAACCCTCTTACTGGTATGAGTTTAACCCTTCAAAGTCTTTTGAACAATCTTACTTCAATGGATCCTGACTTTTTTCGTAAACGTTTGGATATGATGAAAGAAGATCTAACAAGAGCCGCTATGATCGTCACCGATATTATCAGTTTTGCAAAACCGGATCGACTAGTAACTACAAGCGCAGATATTTATGAAACCATTCAAAAAGCAAGAGAGAACGTGATCTGGGTATATCCAGTGCTTTCTAAAAACATTTCTTGGGAAATTCTATGCGAACCCAGAACCACGTTTCAGTTTAATCCAGTAAAACTAGAAAGACTTTTTATCAACTTATTTAAGAACTCTTTACAAGCATTCGATTATGGAGAAGGAAAAATTCGAGTGGAAGTTCGTAAAACCAGAAACATGGTACATATCATTGTAGAAGACAATGCGGGAGGGATTCCGGACAATCTAATCGATAAGATATTTTCTCCTTTTTTTACCAAAAATAAAACCGGAATCGGTACCGGACTTGGGCTTTCCATCTGCCATTCTATCGTTCGAGAACACAAAGGAGAATTATCTGTCAAATCCTTTGAAAAGAAAACAAGGTTTAGAGTTTCTTTACCTTTTACACAATATCAAGAGCACATTTCCTGATGTATAATATATTGATCGTTGAAGACATCCATTCGATCCGGGAAGCGATCAAAGATTTACTCTCCTCTACCTACAATATTTTTGACGCTGAAAATTACGACGGAGCGATCGACATTTTAAAAAACGAAAAAATCCATCTAGTCATCACAGACATTCGTATGCCAGGTAAAACCGGACTAGATCTGATCAAAACCATCCAACATGAATTTCCTCACGTTCTCTACACTTTGATGACCGCTTACAACATCAATGACTACATCAACTTTGCATATAAACATGGAATTTGGAATATCATTCCAAAGTATTCTTTTCTAGATATTAAACTGATCTCCGTAATGGTTCACAAACTTCTTACTAAGGACATATTCGGAGTAGAAAAATATTTCGGAACCGATTTTGTAATTCAAGAATCAGAACCAGAAGATAAAGATTTTTCGGTTCCTCACCCAAACGGAATCGTCTTTAAAAGAATCTATTCAGACGAACAGAGAAATTTTATCTGCAATCGAATCGCCAAGTTTTTGATCGAGAAAGGAGCGCCTAACGCAATCAATCAGATTTTAGAAGAATTAACTTCCAACGTTATGATTCGAGCTCCTATAGATTCGAAAGGAAATTATAAATACCAATACGAACTTCCTTCCCGTGATCTTGTAATTCCTCTAGAAAACATTCAACTCGCTGAGTCTGATTTTTTCGAAATTGGTTATGGAATTGCCGAAAACACTTTTATCATCGTGATCCGAGATCATTTTGGTTCTTTAGATAAAAAAGAAATTTTAAAACGTTTGGATCGTCATATTACCGTCGACGAAAACACAGGATTTCCTCCGGGACTCGCAGATTCCCACGGTAGAGGTTTATACATTTGTAGGGAAATTTCTGATCAGTTGATTTTTAATATAGAAAAAGATGCCAGAACAGAAATTATCGCCTTACTCGATAAACAAGGAAACAAAAGTTATAAATCTCTTTCTATCTACGAAGTTTGAACGATTTTCAAATTCATCTAACTTATGTTTAACGTTAGAAATTAAACTTTTATAAAGAAGTTGTTTTAAAATCTAAAAATGTAGGAACTACTTTATTTTTAAATTTTAGATAGGAAAAGATTCAATACGAAAATAAAAAAAAGTTCACTCACTTGATTTTACTGTTTTTACTTAAACAACTTGAGTCTGGCGCCAGGAATCTGTTTCCTAAAATTTTATTTTACCCTCTGAAAAAATAGATGTGGGAACTCTTACAAAACTTCGAATATTGCCATAAACACTAAAAATGTGGGAACTAGCACAAATCACAATTTTACAAATCAATTCTGAAATTGTAGGAACTGCTACTTTTAGAAAATTCTTTTTCATTTTCTTTTGCCGAACTCACATTCAATACCAAAAACATGATTGTTTCTAAGTTCAATTTAATCTTTTTTCCGATAAAACAAACTTTTACGAAATTGATTTATAGACCGAACCTACGCCAACTACCATAACTTATAAAAGACTACCCAAAAATTTCCTACCAAAACAACGTTTTACGACAAAAATTTACGGCGTCCTATTTTATAGAGATCAATAAGCAGCTTTCGTCAATTCAATTATAAACGATGACTAAAACGCAAACGTTAAGTGTTTATTTCTTTAAAATACAAACATTACATTCCTTGAGAAAATTAAATCTACTCTTTACTTAAGTATATTAAAATAGGATAAACTACCCTATTTCTAATTAAACTTATATCCCAAAAATTAGCCTACACCTTATTTAGTTACTGTAAAATCTTAGGAGAAATTATCTTGGTGCGCTTTTTAATTTTTATTTTATTTTGGAATTGTTCACCTGCCAAGGCGCTTGGGATACCAGCCCCCGAAAACATTGATTATTGGATTCATTATCTACTGAAAATCCCGGATTTTCTTTTACAGAATAACGATCCACTTCAGCCAGATTCTCAATCGGATTTAGAATTAAATTGTACCTTGTTAATCGGAGCTGAACATGCCCAAACCGAAAGTAAAGGTATCGCCGTTGATCAAAACGATTTTATCTACGTAGTCGGCGAAACCAATGGAGGTGTTTACATTCCGAAACCAATCGGAACAAAAGATCTTATCTTAGGAAAGTATGATCCTTATAAAAATACAATCTGGACTCAACAAATTGGGGCTATTAACGTTAAATTGAATGTCAGTGCCATGACTGTCGATCATAACGGAAATGTATACGTTACCGGTAGTACGGATAATGAAGGATTCTTTTCAAACCCACTTCGTAGTAGAGAAGACATGTTCTTAATTAAATTTAATTCGGATGGAACCAGAGGTTGGACTACACAAGCCGGCCCACAGGAAAAAGAATCCAGAACAACTCCGACAAATATTTCTATAGATACATCTGGAAATATTTTTGTAGTCGGATTTTCAAGCGGACCTTTTGGAGGTCCAGAATTAGCGGCAAGCGGATTTGTAGCTAAATTTGATCCCCGTGGAAATGAAGTTTGGGTTAGACAGCTTTTCATTCAAAATGTTGAAATCTTCACACAAAGTGTCGCCTTCGACAGAGTTAGAGATATTTATGTAACTGGTTGGGGAAATGCAAATTTTGAAACGGGTCTAAAGATTGGCCGCGGCTCAGAAAATCTTTTTATTTTCAAATATGATAACAATAATGGAAATAAACAATTTTTCGCTCAACTTAATTCTAATTCTCCCTTAAGATCAATCCAAAGTAATGCTATAACAGTTGATACTTTAGGAAACGTTTTTGTAGGTGGAAGTAGCACTGCAGATTTTGGATCGGGGGCAGACGGAACGTCTCATCTTGCAACACTAGTGAAATACAATTCTTTAGGCATTCTTCAATGGATCCAACAATTAGGCCCGGCACAAAGCCAAGATCCTCAAAATAATTATCTTACTATTACTTCTTCTCTAGATACAGACGATAAGGGAAATATCTATTCAGTAGGTACTACAAATGGAAATATATTAAATGTACACCAACACCCTACCGGTATTCGAGATCTATTTTTTACGAAACACGATCCTTCTGGAGAATTAATCTGGTCACGACAACTAGGTACTCCTGATAGACTTAAAATTGGTAATGGAATAACACATGACTCAAATGGAAATTTATATTATGTAGGGAACACAAACGAACATCTACATGGAGAAGCCGCTGTGCGTGACATAGATATATTCATCGCCAAACAGAAATGATTACTTATTAGATTCTTGTATATTAGTAATTAATCAAGTGATTATATTATCTAGTATTACCTAATAAAGTATCAAATTCGATAGTTTATACTTCAATCCTGTGAATTCAGGTAAGAAAATTCGAGAGCACATTCGGCTGCCGGGCGCGCCCCAGTCAATAACCTATATAAAAGAAACGCAATACGATATTTCTTCTTTAATTTCAATTCATTATAGAACGCAATCCGTCGAGCGATCATAGAGACCTCTGATTTTGAAAGAGCGTTCTGCTAGGTTCCTACGCTTCGCTTTCGCATGGTTTTCTATCAAACTTACGTAAAATAGCACTTTATAATAATCTTCTATGCACTTAATTTTATAGAGATGAGTAAAATACAAGATATCCTTATAAATTTTAAACAATAAAAAATTTATTCTAAATTACGCAATTTTATGAAAATCCTTACATTACTGACAATTGCATAATATATTACCAAAAAGAAGTACCCAAATAATCTAATAAAAAAAGACTGTAGAAATGGGTAATATAGCGGGAGTGAAACGAGATTTCAAAGGATTAGAGAAACGTCGTTTAAAAGGCCTGAAGCTGCGAGGGGAAGGGATTAAAAGATCTGAAGTGGCGCGTCGTCTGGGAGTGACTCGGCATGCAGTAAGGCAGTGGGAGAAACAAGTAGAGGAAGGAGGCGAAGAATCTGTTCTTTGGAACGGTCGAGCCGGTAGACTTCCTCGCTTGACGGAATCGCGAGTAGAAGAACTCACGAGCATGTTAATCGAAGGTCCAATGAAACACGGCTTCGATACTCCGATTTGGACTTGTCGTCGTGTAGCAAAGTTAATAGAAAAGAAGTTCTGTATCCACTATCATCCGGATCATGTATGGAAAATATTACGTAGAATTGGTTTTAGTGTACAAAAGCCGATTCGACGAGCTAAAGAACGAGATGAAAAAGCGATCTCGAATTGGAAGAAGCGTCGTTGGCTGAAAGTTAAAAAAAGCCCAAAAAGAGCGAAGAAAGATAGTTTTTATCGATGAAAGCGGTTTAACGCAAATACCTACCGTGTTTCGCACATGGGCCCCCGTAGGACAAACGCCTGTTCTTACACATGTAGGGTCTTGGAAAAAGATTTCCGTAATCGGAGCAATTACACAAAGGAATTTATATTTTCAAATATTAAAGGGAGCGGCTAAACAAGAAGATATTATTTGTTTTCTTAAGTCCCTACTTCGCAATATCCCCGGGAAATTGATCATCATCTGGGATCGAATCAATATTCACCGTTCCTTGGCAGTCAATGAGTTCATTAACTCTTTGAATGGTAGAATAACAATTGAATTTCTACCTCCTTATGCTCCAGAACTAAATCCTGTCGAATATGTTTGGGGGAAATGGAAACGATATCTTCTTCCTAACTTTTGTCCGGAATCCTTTGAAACTTTGAAAAAAGAAGCTAAACGTTCATTAAGAAAATTGAAACGTAGAATTAATCCTGTTAAATCATTCTGGAATCAAACTCGGTTGTCTATTTAAATTGGTGATATATTATGCAAATGTCAGTAGTTAATTACAAATTCACACTATAAGGTCAAGATAACTTCTAAATCAAAGATTTCGGTAGAGAAATAGTTCTTTTTTTGTCTCCAACACTACCGAAGCGTTTTTACCGGAAGGGAAAAAACGCACCGGCAAATCAGAACCACGGATCTTTTCTTTTTTTAGAATTTTCCCAGCTTCATCAATAAAAAGGATTTCTTGATTTAACTCTGCGGCAAACCAACTTCCATTGTGGTATACCGCTTGGTATACACTATGATTATAATTTCGTTTTAAATTCAGTTTTTTTTGTCCAGAAATATCATAGAGTTCTAAACCATTTGGATTCGAGACGAGCACTTCTCCCGTATTAGAAATTGCTAAATTAACTTTATGAGGATAAATTGTATCTAAATCAAAAGAAAAAAATTCATCTCCCTTCTCCCCCAAAACTATCACCTTATCTCGGTTTGTATTCAAAAGATGAATCGCAATTTTACTTCCATCCGGCGACAAAGATATACTCTTAGCAAATACTGGATTTTTTTCGGAACCTAGATTTTTTTTGATCTGAATTGTACCTTTCGAATCTAAAATGAATAATTCTCCTCCCGAAAATAAAACTCCAGTTATCGGAGAGACAGACGCAAACGTATAATCTGTCAAAAATCGGCCGTCTATTTTTCCCTCTCCAGTAGTATTTCCATTGATGTCAGAAAGTAGAACCTGGTTATGATCCCCTGCAATTAACAATACAAGATTCCCGGAAGGTGAGATTCTAGGATAACTTCTATATTCTTTGGTCCAAAGTATTTCTCTCGAGGGAGAATAAAAATTCACTTCAGAACCTATCTTTTTATATTCTATATATCCTTTTGTATTGAGGGGATATTCAATTTTTATTATATCATCGAACACAACCCCGTTTGAAGAAGATAATGTATAGTAAGAATTTTCGTATTTATATCCGTTGATCTCGTCTTCCGGATTCCATAAAAATCTTGGATCGGGGGCCATTCCCGCATGAACCGATTTAGAAAACGCCCATACTTTCTGAATTCCGACCGCGGTATGGTATGGATTTCCTAGAAGATAAAAAAACAATATTAAAAAAAATAAACTGAATCCAGTTATAGACAACAGTTTCATGGCAACCTCTTCAAATGATTGTATAAAAGATAAATTCCAGTATGAGCCGCAAATTCTCGAAAAGAACTTCTGGGAAAAGGAAAGTAATGTTCGTAAGTTTCCGTTTTTCCATTTTTTTGTCCGACCCCAAAATAAACAAGACCCACTTTTTTTTGTGGAGTTCCTCCGCCCGGCCCTGCAATTCCTGTAACACTGATAGAATAATCAACCCCAAGAGCGACTAACGCTCCTTCAGCCATTTCTTTTGCGGTTTCCGCACTAACTGCCCCAAAGTCTTTTAAAGTATTTTTTTTAACTCCTAAAAGACCTTCTTTTACTCCGTTATCGTACGAAATTACTCCTCCATAAAAGTAGGCTGAAGATCCAGGTTTATCCGTGAACGTTTTTGAAATCAATCCTCCAGTACAACTTTCTGCCGTTCCTATGGTAATTTTTTTTTCGATCAATAGCTTAGGAAGTTCTTCAAACACATCCGGTGTAGATTTAGAGCCATATACTTCATCCAACTTTTGGAGTAGAGAATCAACTAACGCTCGTTTGTCGGATTGAAAAGTTACTCGGATATATCCCCTTTTTGCAGCTACTCCCCATACAACTTTTCCGCTCGTCACAGACTCTTCTTGAGATATAAATTCTTTTTGAAATTGAGATTCGCTCATCCACCAAATAAATCGAAAACCAGAATGTAATTCTCGTGTGGAATATTTCTTTAAAATCCAAGTAGAAAATTCCTCTCTAAACATTTCGGTCATTTCTCCCGGCACTCCTGGCATACATCCTAAATGTGCGTTTTCTCCGAGAGATACTATAAAACCTGGTGCAATTCCAACGTTATTGTTTAAAATCGTAGAACCTTCCGGTACGGATATTTGACGAATCGCAGTTTGCATTGATTCTTGAAAATTTTTTCCACGTAGTTTATAAAATGCCTCTATCCTTTGTCTTGCAATTGCACTTTCCACAGACAAAACTCCATTTAACTTACAAACCACTTCCAAAGTATAATCGTCTTCCGTTGGTCCTAATCCGCCTGTCATAATCAGTAAAATAGGATTCTCCTTTGTTGAAAGAGAGACTAACGTTTTTAATTCTTCTAAAATGACTACAGGATCGTCCGGTAAAACGACGAATTTAGAAACGGTAAATCCAATTCCAAAAAGTTCGTTTGCAATCCAAGAAGAATTTGTATCTTGGCTTCTACCCGATGTAAGTTCAGAACCGGTGGATAATACTACAATTTTAGGAGAATACATCAGTTCTCTTTTTCCATCCTTTCCGGCGCGGAGACTCCTATCAATCGTAAGCCTTCTGCAAGTACATTTTTGGCGGCAAGACAAATTCTAGCCAATCCTAAACGTATCTCCGGTGAGGCGTCTTTAAGTCTATTATCTTTTGCTAAATAAAAACTCGTAAAAGTTTTTGCAAAATTTTGCAGATAGTTCGTAACTCGATGCGGCTCCATAACATTCGCAGAATCGAATATTTCTTCCGGAAACTTTGCAATCCAAAAAAGAAGCCTCTTTCGTTCTTCAGACATTTCTAATATAGCTGCAGCTTCCTTAGAAGTTTGATTGCCCACTTCTTTAAAGATGGAACAGATCCTAGCGTGAGCGTATTGTAGATAAAAAACCGGATTTTTATCCGACTCGTCTTTAGCAAGATCCAAATCGAAATCAAGCGGGGCATCCAAAGAACGCATCACAAAAAAATAACGTCCCACGTCTTTGCCGTGTTTTCCTAAAAATCCGATAAGATCGCTCATCGTTTGAAAGGAACCGGCGCGTTTACTCATTTTTACCTTTTGTCCAGATTCTAGTAAATTGACCTGTTGAGAAATAATTACTTTAAAATTTTCTTTTTTATATCCAAGAGATTGTACTGCTCCGGAAAGTCTGGCGATATATCCATGATGATCCGGCCCCCATATATCATAAATTCTATCATATCCACGTTCAATTTTATCTTTATGATAAGCAATATCCGCAAGCAGATATGTAGGCCTTCCATCTTCTCGAATGACCACCCTATCCTTGTCATCTCCGTATTCAGTAGAACGGAACACTTTTTTTCCGTCTTCTTGAAATATCTTTCCGGATTTTTCCAAATCTTTCATTACAGCAAGAACTTTGTTCGTCTCGTGTAACGTGCGTTCGTTGAAATAGTTATCAAACTCTACTCCAAACGCATCCAAATCCTTTCTTTGCCAAATGAGATTATTTTCTACCGTCCAGATGGAGCATAACTCTGCGAGTTCCTTGTATTTTTTTTGTTTTAACAAACTTTCAATCGTTACGTTTTTTTCTGGATCCTTTAACAAAATACTTGCAATATCTTTAATATATTCGCCTCTATATCCTTCGGCAGGAAGTATGTTTTTTTCCAGAACGACTTCAATCGGAGTATCATCAGCCGTTTCTTGTTGAGTTCCTTCTTCTCCTTTTAATTCTCGAATTCTAACTAAAGTAGAAACTCCTAATAAAAAAACCTGGTTTCCATAGTCGTTGATATAAAATTCTTTATCCACATTATGACCAATCGCTTTTAAAAGAGAAGCCATTGCATCCCCATTTGCAGCCGCTCTTGCAGATACTATATTGAGCGGGCCAGTCGGATTTGCTGAAACAAACTCTAAATTGATTTTAAGCGGAAGATCCACTTTCGGATAATAATTTCCAGAAAGAATGGAGGTTTCTATATAGTTCAAAAGAAATGAAGTGGAAATTCTAAAATTTACAAAACCAGGTGGAGTAAAATCTACTTTTTCAAATAGATCCGTTCGCTTTTGTAGTATCTCTACCAATTCTTTAGACACTTGAATTGGATTTCTTTTTAATAATTTAGAATTTTCTAATGCAAATGAAGTAGAATAATCTCCAAATTTTTCGTCTCTCGAGTATTCGATTTTAATTTTGAGAGTTTCTTTTTCAACGTCTGGAAATGAACTAATTAAAAAATCAACACCTTCTTCTAGTGTTTTGAATACGATTTGTTTGAGTGTTTCATTTTCTTTCATTGTAGGTGATTTAATCTTTTATTTTCCTATTTTAATATTTTGAAATATAAATAACGTGTTCAGAAAAAAGAAAAAATTTCCAGTCGAGTTCATTCGTTTTAATTCTTTTATCAAAACCAAACTTATAAAACGATTTATAAAGTTTTATAGAAAACATTATTTTTAATAAGCTATTATTTACTTTCGTAGAAAACGTTTTTCTTCCGTAAATTTTCCCAACTTACTTCTAATTCTCTAAATACCATTTTTTTCAGATCCATCGTAGAAACAAGTATTGATCTTTTGCCAAGTTCCTCATTTTTTTCCACGACCAGAATTTGAACCGGAACTTTTTGATCCCAACGTATATCCAGTATAGTTAAGAACAAAAGCACACAAAAATAAAAGATAAAAAGTATCGTCTTAAGAAAACTTTCCAAGATTTTCTCCAAGCGCCTCGTATAAAGTCGGCGCAGATTTTAATTTCTTTCTTAAAATTGGTTCGAGCATTTGATTGCAAATTCTGTCTAAGTCCAAAATGTTTTCAACGGATATTTCTTTTTCTTTTAAGTCCCGAAACTTAAGTATTAAAAAAGTTTGAATCCATTGCACCCAGCCTAAATCGTTTTTATCTCCATGAAGACAATTTCCGCAGATCAATTCCAGTGGAGAAGTCTGTAAAGTGACAAATGTCATCTCTTTCAACTCAGCCCCGCAAGAGTGACATATAAGTTCCTTAGAAAGAAATCCTCCAGATACAAGAAGACGTAATTTAAAAAAAGGTAATATCAAAACGGAAACGCCGTTCTCTTCTAATTCTTCTAAGGCTCCAAATAATAAACGAAACTCTCCCGGATGTTCCGCTCCATCCGGTGTAAATGAAGACGCAAGTTCTACGAGATAAGATACGAGTACGGTTCCTAAATAACCGGACTTTGCGCGGTCAAATCGATTGATTAGAGAAATCTCTTTTACGTTATGTGTCTCTTTGTTTTTAGAATGATAATAATCCACGTCAGAGAGCGAACCCGGCTCCACAGAAGCGATTGGTCTAGTTTTACTTTTTCGAATTCCACGAACTCTAAAATTTTCTACAGAACCGGTCTCCGGAAGCAAACGAATCAGCGCATCTCCTTCCTGAATCGTTTTAGATTCTAATACAATTCCTCGGGTTTTTTTCAGAGCCCCTGGAGAATTTCCAGACATTCGTCTTCCTTCAATTTCATAATGTGTTCCTCTTTCTCTCCCCGTTCATGATCATAACCTAATAGATGTAAAAAACCGTGAACCAATAACCGATAAAACTCATCCTTTTCAGTATGACCAATTTCCTTTGCTTGTTTTTGAAGGGTATCGATTGAAATAACAATTTCGCCTAACGCAATCGGTGGAAGCGTCTTTTGATTAGAACTGACATTTTTCGGAAGTATCTTTTGTAAGGGGGAAAGATCAAACTCCAAAGGAAAGGAAAGTACATCCGTAGTTTTATCTTTTCCACGACGCAAACGATTGATTTCTTTCATATCTGAATCTCCAACGAGTAAAAGACTCAGCTCACATCCAGAATCACTCAGTTCTTTTCGAAAAAGAATCTTACAATTGATAATTACTTCTGATTCGTTCCACCAAGAAATTTCCCCATAGTCATTGGAGATAAAAACTAAATCAGAAATCAGTTTCTTCTTCCCGAAACGTTTTTAATCTGTTTATGTCCGTTCTCCATCGCATTCTTTTTTTCTAATGCTTTGGTGGCTTCCATACTAGGATATTTAGGTCTAGAATGCAGACTGGACAACAATACTTCTTTAAAAGAAGCCTTGACTACCTCCAAATCACCAAGAGTCAGCCCACATTCGTCTAACTGATTTTCAGCGAGTTTAATGCCTATAATTTTAGTAATCAGATTATCTAAAGATTCTGGAGTGATTTCATCCAAAGAACGAGAAGCGGCTTCAAGAGAATCCGCAATCATTACGATAGCGGTTTCTTTTCTCTGTGGCTTAGGCCCTGGGTATTGAAAATCCTGTTTTTTTAATTTCTTTTTTTGAGTCGGCGAAAGTTCGGACAAAGCTTTATGATAAAAAAACGCCATCGTGGAAGTTCCGTGATGCTCCGGAATAAAATCGATTACTTCTCTTGGAAGCCTTGCTTTCTTTGCCATCTCGATTCCGTCTAACACGTGATCGATGACAATCTTTGCCGCAAGCGCAGGATTGTTTTTATCTATGTTTTCCTTTTTGGGAATCAGATGTTGATTCTCTACAAAAAAACCTGCGTTTGGAATTTTACCTATATCATGAAAATACACTCCTACTCTCGTTAAAAGCCAATCCAAACCTAAATTTTGACAAGCACGTTCCGACAGAGCAGCTACCATAAACGTATGTGTGTATGTAGAAGGGGCTTTAGTAAGTAAATCCTGTAACAACGGATGTCCAGTATCTGCCAACTCCATCAATTTAAAACGAGTAGGAACATTGAATAAATATTCATAGATCGGAAGTAAAAACTGCGCGGCAGTAGAACAGGCAAAACCATTGATCAGGCAAAGAACATATAATTTGAATATATTCGATTCGACTAAATCCTTAATCAAAGAACCGCTTGGAATCGCCACCCAATAGTTACGAGAATCAAATAGATAACCGCTAGAAGCGATGATAATTTGAACCCCCGAAATATACAAACCTGCCTTGATAAAATCGATCCGCTTTTTTAGATTTCTACCGTAACTAGCGGACACAATACAAGAAACAAACCCCAACATAAACGAAGTAGGATTGTAGTGAGAAGCCATAAAAACAAAAAAGGAAAGATAAAATCCAATAGCAATCGAAAGTTGTTCATCGTAAATAAAACTGATGATCAGACAAACCATTCCAACAGGAACAAACAGAGCAAAATAAAAAATAGAATCATATTTAGTTTCGAAATTAAAAAAGATCTTAGAAGCAACCGTACAACTCAGTACCAAAACCCAGATCAGAGAAAAAACGATCACGTTACTCGAAACGTCGTTCAAACGTTTTGGGTTGTATTTTTTAAGAAAAATATAGATGATAACTACAAATACAGTCTGAATAAGTAAAATCGAAACGATCGAAGCAAAATTCGCTCGTGTTGCGTAAGTATTCACAATCTGCAATTTTTTGAATATTTCAGGAGTGATAATTTCTCCCGATTTAACGATCACTTCTCCGGCCAAAATCCGTGAATTGATTGGCTCAGCCCTGTCTGCGGCAAATTGTTTGACAGAAAGTGTTTCGTCCGGGTTATAAGAACAAGAAGGATTAGAATAGATATAACTTAAGGAAATTTTTTGAATGATCGGAAGGATTTCCGAGTCCATACGAGAAAGTTTTTCCTGAGCCATACGATTGAGTATATTGACGGTCTCCGAGTCTCTATATAAAAATGACCTAGGAACAATATAAGCACCTTCTAAATTAGAAATTTGCTCTTTGATTCCTTGATTGCGCACTCTCGCGCCCGAAGTTTTTAAAGCAGCGTAATCCGGAGGTAAATCTCGCAATATACAAAAAGAAGAAAATACTAAATTAGAATATTGTTGAATAACATCCTTGAGTTTTCCTTTGCCTGGAATTTTATATAAAAGCTCGATCTCTTCTTTGGAACGATTTTTCCATCTAGGAATAATTCCCAAAAGTTCAGAGTAAACCTTACCTTCGGCACTCGGCTTGAAGGAACGGAAATTCTCCATATCCTCTTGAATGGAATTATTGATCTGACCTTGCAAAACCCCATAGTCTCGATCAAATACGAAAGGAGCCGATTGATAAGCGGAAAGTTTTTTGGCCTTGGTTTTATCCTCGTCTTCGTAGACAATTTCTTTTGCAGAAACGATCTTTTCAGGTGCAGTTTTACCTTCCGAATACAATCCATCCGGAGAAAGATCCATTTTATCTTGACCAAAAAATGGAATGGCGAGCATCCAAGTTACTGTTAAAAGAGTAATAAGAACTAAAACGACTTGAAATCTTCGTACAAACCAAATCGAACGGACCCTAGTCAGGGTATCCGTAATCCAAGCCATAGCAGACTCTACCTGTTCTCCCGGACTGGACATACGATCACAACTCCTCAAATTTACGAACGATTACTTCCACAAGAGGATGTCTGGTAATGTCTTCTTTGCCAAAAAAGACCATTCCAATTTGATCCGTGTTTTTAAATAAAGTCACCACTTTTTCCAGCCCAGAACGTCCATGATCCAAATCAATCTGAGTAGAATCACCGGAAATACACATCCTAGAATTTCTTCCTAAACGAGTCATAATCATTTTAAGTTGAGCCAGAGTACAATTTTGAGCCTCGTCCAAAATGATAAACGCATTGGAAAGAGTTCGGCCTCTCATAAATGCAACAGGAGCAATTTCTATTTTAGTTAAAGAAATATACTCTTGGGTTTTTTCTGCTCCGATACATTCTCCCAAAGCGTCATAAACCGGACGTAAATAGGGGTCTACTTTTTGGTTCAGATCCCCAGGTAAAAAACCTAAATTTTCACCCGCCTCAACTGCGGGTCTAGTTAGAATGATCTTATCGATAGTGCCGCTCTGTAAAAAACGGCAAGCGGTTGCAACAGAAAGAAACGTTTTTCCAGTACCCGCAGGACCCAACGCAAACGTGATCAAATTTTCCTGAAAGGATCTGAAATAAATTTCCTGATTTCTAGTTCTAGGAAAAATATGTTTCCCTCGATATGTAGTAAGAATTTTATCGCTCGGTTTCTAAGGAGTAATTCTTTCGGGTTCAGTTTCCCTGGCCTTCTTTTTTCGAAGCTCCTTACCTGCATCTTTTAGAATATAAGCAAAATCGAATGAATCGATAAAATCCCGATCGGGACGTTCTATGTAATTGGCTTCTAGTTTTTTAAAAAAATCGAATGCAAATTCTACTTTTGCAGATTCACCCTCGATCTGAAATCCGTTACCTCTTGGGATAATATCCAACTCGAGCTGTTTTTCGAGAATTTTGACTCCTTCGTCGTTGATACCACAGACCTTACGATACAGATCCTGATTCTCGAAATTGAACTGTTCTTTGCGCGTAGAAATAAGCTTATACCTTTACGAGTTTGATCTTCAATTCCTGAAGTTGTTTTTCCTCAACTGGAGAAGGACATTCACTCATCAGACAAAGACCCTTTTGGGTTTTAGGAAAAGAGATCACGTCTCGAATCGATTTTCCTTTGGTGAGAAGCATGAGCATACGATCGATACCAAACGCCAAACCTCCGTGAGGTGGAGCACCGTATTCTAAAGCTTCGAGTAAAAATCCAAACTTTTCCTTGGCTTCTTCTCCATTAATTCCCAAAACCTGAAACACTTGATTTTGAATCTCTCTAGAATGAATCCGAATCGAACCACCTCCGATTTCTACTCCGTTCATTACAAGATCGTATGCTTTTGCAGTGGTATTCCCTGCGTTTTTTTGTAAGGTTTCCATAGATTCAAAAAATGGAATACTCTCATCCGAGGGAGAAGTAAAAGGGTGATGGAGCGCGTCCCAACGTTTATGATCCTTGTTCCATTCGAACATAGGAAAGTCCACGATCCATGTAATGTTGATTTCATTTTCTTTGGGAGTTTCAAAACGTTCTGAAAGTTTTAATCGAAGAGCGCCTAACGAATGATTGACGATCTCTCTTTCATCTGCCCCGAAAAAAAGCATATCTCCTTCTTTAGAACCACATAACTTGGAGATCGCCTCTAATTCTTCTTTTTTAAAACGTTTTGTAATAGTGGATTCCAAACCTTCGGTTCCGTGTTTCATATATGCAAGGCCTTTGGCTTTGTAATCTCTGTTTAACCATGCGGTATAATCTTCGATTTCTTTTCTAGAAATGATAGATCCGCCTGGAACACAAACAACCTTAACGGTTCCACCGTTTTTTACCGCGCCCGAAAAAACGTTAAAGTCGCAGTCTTTTACGATTTCGGAAACGTCCACGAGTTTCATACCAAAACGAAGATCTGGTTTATCGGAACCGTATTCTTCCATCGCGGTTTTATAAGTCATTCTCGGAAATGGAATGTTCAACTGAATATTAAAAACTTCTTTATAAATCGTTTCAACAAGCCCTTCAATTTCGGAAAGAATTTCCTCCTGACTAACAAACGAAAATTCCATATCTAACTGGGTAAACTCAGGCTGTCTGTCTGCTCGTAAGTCCTCGTCTCTAAAACACTTTACGATCTGGAAATAACGTTCCATTCCCCCGACCATCAAAATTTGTTTGAAGATCTGAGGAGACTGAGGAAGAGCGTAAAATTGATTTGGGTTGAGTCTAGAAGGAACCAGAAAATCCCTCGCACCTTCCGGAGTGGACTTGTTTAAGATAGGAGTTTCAATTTCTACAAACTTACGTTTGTTGAGATAATTACGAATTGCGAATATAAATTCATGTCTTTTGATCATCCGGTTTTTAAGTTCTTCTCTTCTAAAATCCAGATAACGGTATTTTAACTTTAGTTCTTCGGAAACTTCGTCAAACTCATCTAAAGAAAACGGAGGAGTTTTAGCAACATTCAAAATCTCTAATTGATCCAGAACAACTTCGATGGTTCCGGTTTGCATTTTAGAGTTGATAGATTCTAATTCTCTTTTTTTGAGAGTTCCACTGACCGCCAAAACGTATTCGGAACGAACCTTTTCCGCAAGAGAAAAAGAATCTCCCAAAAGTTCCTTACGGGCCACAACTTGAATGATACCTGTTCTATCTCTAAGATCGATAAAGATCACACCACCTTGATCTCTAAAACGAAAAGACCAGCCGTAGAGAACGATCTTTTTACCTTCTTGAGATTCGTTTAATTCTCCAGCCCAAGAACGATTTTTATAATTTTCCTGAATCCAATGTTTCAATGATTTCCGTTTCCTATCACAAACTTATAAAATTAATCTATATTATCAAATCTGCTAAGCTCTGGCCTAAAAGCAAGATGAAAAGAACCGATAGGACCGGAACGATTTTTAGCGATGATGATTTCGGCCTTACCTCGCATCTCCGGACTGATTTCGTCCTCCCCTTTTACTTTTTCTTCTCGATAGATAAAAGAAACGATATCCGCGTCTTGTTCAATTGCACCTGACTCCCGTAAGTCGGAAAGTTGAGGTTTTTGATCCTTGGATCTTTGTTCCACCGCACGAGACATCTGAGAAAGAGCAATGATAGGGCATCTGGCTTCTTTTGCCATTTGTTTTAAAGAACGAGAAATGGAAGCTACTTCTTGTTGGCGACCACCGTCTTTATTTTTAGGATCACTCATAAGTTGTAGATAATCCACTACAATCAGACCTATCTTTTCGGTGGTCAAAAGTTTACGAACTCTACCTTTAAAATCGTCAATCGTCAAACCACCAGAATCGTCTATGTAGATCGGAGCCGAAGTAACACGAACAATAGATTCTAAAAGTTTAGGAGCATCGGCGCGAGTAAGTTCCGATTTTTTGAGCTTCATCGATTCTACTTGGGAATCGGCGCAGACCATTTTAAGAAGAAGTTCGATCCGACTCATCTCTAATGAAAATATGACCACAGGTTGATTGTACACCAAAGCAACGTTAGACGCTATGTTTAAGGCAAATGTAGTCTTACCATTACCGGGACGAGCAGCCAGAATCATAAGCTCGTGCTCTTTTAGACCGGAAGTGGCCTCATCTAACTTAGTGAAATTGGTGCGAAGACCGGTGATCTGTCCCCGATTTTTCATGATTTCCATGATGTAATCGGAAAGAGCCGCCTTATCTGAAGAAACGGGTAAAAGACCCTTGGCGTCTATGTTTCTAGAAACTTCAGTTAGATTTTTTTCAACCGTATTAAAAACGGATTCGTTGTCTCCAGGTTCTTTGCGGATTAACTCCAAAGATTCCTGAAGAATCTTGGCATACATTCTTCTTTCAGAAAAACGTTTGATCCTAACCGCATAATAAGCAAGTGGTTGAGTAACTACAGTATCTCTGTAAAGAGAATAGATATAATTGAATTCTTTTTCTTCATCTTTAAGAAGAGAATTCTCTTTGAGAAAATTTAAAACGGAAACAGGATCGATAGTGATCCGTTTATCTACAAGATCTCCGATTGCTCGATAAACTCTTCTATGTAGATCCACATAAAAGTCTTCTGGAACAATCGGAATGTCGATTAAATTGTCTGCTCCTTTAAGAAGCAGGAATCCTAAAAAGGCTCTTTCGGATTCCGGTTCATATAAGGAGTCGGACTGCATGGTCCCTTAAATAAAAATCACTCTTCTTCTTTTTTAACGTGTAGAGTAATCGTAGGTTGAATTCCTTCTGCAAGACGGATCTTGATTTTATAAGAACCTAGATTACGGATTGGCTCAGCGATTTCGATTTTTCTTTTATCCAATTCAAAACCGCTCTTTTTCAGAACAGAAGCTACGTCGATCGGAGTTACGGCTCCGAACAATTTTTCTCCTCCACCGGTTTTTACTAGAATCTCGTACTCTTTACCACTCAAATTCCCGGCCACGTCTTCCATCGATTTTTTACGTTTCTCTCTTTTGAGTTCACCTAACTTCTTTTGGTGAAGAGCCGCCTTTGTATTTCCTTCATTAGCACGAACCGCAAGTCTTTTTGGAAAAAGGAAATTTCTAGCATAACCGTCTGCAACTTCCTTTAGATCTCCGGCGTCTCCTAAATTGATAACGTCTTTTTGTAAGATCACTTTCATGTTCGTACCTCAGTTTACCTTGTAAGGTAAAAGACCGATACTTCTCGCTTTGCGAATTTCTCGTGCAAGAACCCTTTGATAACGAGCGCTGGTCCCGGTAATTCTTCTAGGAATGATTTTACCACGATTGGTGATAAACCTTTCCAAAAGTTCGATATTCTTATAATTGATTTGTTTTGCAAGTTCTGGATCTGCAGTAAAACGGCAGACTTTTTTCTTGTATTTGTTTTGTTTTCTCTGCGGCTTACCTTCCATTTCTGCGGAAATGTCGCCTTGTTCCGATCTTTCGGAACGTTCTTCTTTAATTTCGTTCTCGCTCATAAATTACCTCATTAAAACGGTATGTCGTCGTCACCACCATCTGCGGCGTTATAGTATTCCGGAGAGGATGGATAAGAATTTCCTCCAGATACTGGAGGAGAAGAGGAAACAGAAGATCCGCTCGAAGAATCGTCTTTAGAACCTAGGAGTTGAAAATTCTCCACAACTATTCGAATTCGAGACGCTTTTTTGCCTTCTGGAGTTTCCCATGTATCTTGTTTCAATCTTCCTTCAATAGCAATCTGCTTTCCTTTTTTGCAGTATTGTTGAATGATATCAGCCGGTTTTCCCCAGACTTCACAATCGAAAAAGTGAGACTCTTCCCTTTTTTCTCCGTTAGACACATAGGTTCTACCATTTGCTAAAGAGAAGTTTACCAAAGAGGTTCCGTTGATCGATTTGAATTCAGGGTCGCGCGTAAAACGCCCGACCAGAGTCACTCTGTTAATATCATTAGCCATGAAGGCGAACGACCATAGAACGAAGAATGTTTTGATTGATTAAAAATTCCTTTTCCACTTTTTCAATGGCGTTTGGATCTGCGCTACATTTATAGTGGTGGAAGATTCCTTGCTCTTCATGTTGAATCGAATGCCAGAGTTTTCTTTGGCCCCAATCTTCTTCAGCTGTGACACTCACGGAATGTTTTTTCAAAGTTTCCTGAATTTCAGACTTTGCAACTTCCCGAGAGCTCACACGTGTAATCGTGGTGAGTTCGTAGTTTCTCAAAAGTTTCTCCTATGGGTTTAATAGCTCGTCTGCAGTTTGCGACGAGCAGAAGATTTTAGCCTATTTTTTGTGTTTAGAGACCGGGGTCAAGGTAGAATTTGTCGGAAGATCTAGAAAGGCTCGATCTCCTTCTACTCTGAGTTTTGTTCCCAATTCAGCAGAAAGAACTGCAATTTCATGTAAGAACTCCCGAGCTTCTGAACCCGTTACAGGTCGGATCTTATGATCTTCTTTTTGGAATTTTCCGAAAATTGGAACCAGTTCAACACGTTCCAATCGATTACGACGGATATGCAAAAGTGCAATTAGATTGTGATTTAGATAAGAATTTCTACTTCCAAAAATCAAATTCCCTAAAGAATATAAGATCACTCCTTCTTTATATACTTCCACACCTTGTGGAATATGAGGATGATGACCAATTACTATTTTTACACCGGAGTCGATCAGGGCCCTTGCTATTTTTCTTTGATCCGAAGTAGGAAACGGAGAATATTCCACACCCCAATGTAAAGAAACAATACGAATCGAAGTGGGATAATTTTTAGGAAGAATAGTTTTTTCTAAAAACGTAGCTTTCAACGAAGGAAATAAAAAAGGAGCCACACCAGATCTTGTAGAAGTAGCGTAGTGAGCTTGTTCAGCGATTGCGGTCACGGAATGAATTCGTAGGTCTGAACCTTTTAAATTTAGATTTAAAGGTTCCAAAACTTCAGGAAGTTTTTTTCCCGCGCCTACAAATAGAATATTATTTTTATTTAATATATCTAAAGTCTCGTTCATTCCTTGCTGCCCATGATCAAAGGAATGATTGTTTCCTAAAAATACCATATCCACTCCCAAATATTTGAGAGAGTTTAAATCTTTTTCGTGGGCTGTAAATATATAAGCCTTTTTAGATTCTTCCGTTTTAGAAGCAACTACAGGAGTTTCTAAATTGATCATCCTAAAATCTGCTTCGTTAAAAAGTGATCTAAGGCCTTCTACTGGCGCAATTTCTCCGTGTTTACGAATTGTATCTCGGATACCCCAATTGAACATAACATCTCCTCCGGCAAGTAGCTTGAGAAGTTCCGGGTCCTGATTGTGGTCTGGATGTAAAACGGAATCAATCTTGTCTTGAAGTATCCCAAAAGTAGATGAGGAATCGACCTGAGAATTTTCGGTACTAGACTCCTTTAAAAATCCAGGAAGACAGGATAAAAAGAAAAAGATAAAAATTGGTCCTAAAGAACGTTTAGAAACTTTTTTTGTTATCATAACTTAAACTGTAGAATTCAAAAACGAACATACTTTCATTGAAAACCTTCTGTTTTACACATTCGTATATTCTTGTATTAGAAATTCAATTTCCTACCTTTCTATTTTGAACTTTACCACCTAGACAATCCCATAAACTTTTTCTAAAAATTAGAACGTAGGACTCCTTCAAAAAAACCATAAACTTTGGTTTAAACTCAATTTGCGAACATTGATACATTTTTGTAAAACTGACAGTTCATTTTGATGAACCAGAGTAGTAAAATTTTAAAACACTGAGAGTAAACAATCAATCTTGTGCGAGATCTGTAAAATGAATTTTTATCTCTAAGAACGAGCATAAGAACCCCAATTTTACGCAGGAATTCGTTATTAATTAGAATCGTTGAAAAATAATTCCCTATCTTTGTCTGTTTTATTGAAATGGATGGTTGAAATAGTCTTGTTAATCCACTATGAAATATTTCAACAACTCTATTTTTAAAAATCATTTTTAAACACTGGTTCTTTTTGAAATTTATTCTAAAAGATCTTTATTAATTCAAATAATAGAATATACTAAAATATAAAATTAAGCGGCAATCAATTCTAAATGTTCTTTTCCACGATCAACTGAGTCGTAAGGAATTTTAGAATCGAAAGTAGCAAACTTGACTTTATGATGAACACTTAGAGCCAATAGATAAATGTCCGTAATCTGTTTAGAACTAACAGAAACTATATTGAGATAAAATAAAGAAGAATTGATAGAAATATTATCCGGAATAAAGCGATGCCCGTTTACTTTTAAAAGAGAATGTAAAATGGCAGAAACAACCTCAACTCCACCGGGGCTTCCCGGATAAGAGGAGTGACTCATAATTCGAACCAAAGCATTCTGAGTAATCGGACAAGTAGCCCAACCGTTCCTTGCCTTTCGATCAAACCATTTCCAGGCTTTTTCATGAAAAACATGATTGGAGTCACATAAAGAAATCAAAACATTTACATCTAAAAGATATTTCATTTTAACCTTCTTCCTCCTTGATTGTATTGATAACTTCGTTGGTTACCTTAACACCTTTCTTTTTAGAAAGAACGGGCCATCCATAAGAGTTCGTGACAAATTTAGATGCAGTCTCTTCTTTTTTAATAGCCTCTTCTACTTTTAAATTGTGTTCTAAAGCTTCGATCACAAAAGCACGCATGGAAATTCCTCTTTCGGCGGCTTTTATTTTCGCTTTTTTATACAGTAAATCCGGTATTTCCAGTGTAGTTTTCACATTTTTACAGTCCCATAAATATGGGAGATTGCAAGAAAAAAAAAGTTATAAAACTTTTTTGAGAGTTTTTAAGATTCGTTTTCAAAATTTAAAGTGAATTTTAATAAAATAAATTTCTTAATTTTATAATAATCGCCAAACAGAGATTTCATGCATAAATTTGACGTAGAAATGATTTTTTTGGAATTTTATAAAAGCTCTATTCAAAATCTTTAAAGTAGTTATATTCCGAAAATACTTTATCTTTGTTTAAAATGCCGATTTCAATCGTTTTAGGATAACTTAACTTCTATCATAAATTCTCATATCTAAACAACTCATATGCAAATTTAAGGTCCCGGTAATTTCTATATAATAGAGTTGTTATGAATTTGAAGACGATCTCTATTTTAGAAATCGAATTTTAAATATCTTATCAGAGTTATTGAAAAATTTTATAATTCAAATCAACAAAACTGCTTTAATCTACCGTTTCCATGAAACAGAAATTGATAGAGAATTAATTTTCCAACAACTTTATTTTATAGCTTTGGTTATAAAAAATAAAGGTATAAGAATTTTATGATTCTACTCAAGAGTTAGAGAATAGAGTGCCTCGAACTTTTATCGCAAATACTCATTTAAATATAAAATATTGCGAGTTCGTCTAAAAAAACTATCTAGCCTGACGTTATAGTTTCATAAACATGTGGAAACTCATACAATTTTTAAGTCAATAAACGTTTTGAGATATTTAATTTGCGGGAACTACCACAATTACATTTTACAGATAAATTTTGAAAATGTGGGAACTCATACCAAAAGTATAATCACAAAGAATACTAAATCATACAATACGACGGGCTCTGTAGGTACAACCATATTTCATTACTACTCGAACATATGAAAATAATATTACCATGAACTATTTCAAAAATTGGAATATACAAACTTCTTTAAAAACGGCCAACAATTCCAGATTAGACGCAACTTTTGAGGACTTCCATATTTTTGTAAAATGAACGTTTCGAGTATCATTTTCATGCGTCCGAGTCAGTCGAGTAGTAAGATTTAATTAACAACTTGTCTTAAAACCACAAATAATTTTTTAGAAATTTTTAATAAGATGCAGTATTCCTACAAATTAAATCTCAATGGAGAACCTTCGAGCAGTTCTCACATTGGACGGTTTTTGGGCGAGCTTTTAATTCATTCTAAGATTTTTAGATAGGTTTTTAAAAGAAAATTATAAAAATATAAAGTATCCAACCAAGACCAAAATCAATCCCAAAATTCCAATCGGTAAACCAACCTGAATCATATCTTTAATTTCAAATCCTCCAACAGAGTATGCGATCGCATTTGGAGGAGTACTTACGGGAAGAGACATTGCCAAAGAAGCAGAAAGTGCAATTCCTAAACACACTTCTAAAAGATACACGTTCGATCCGGGAAGAAGAATCGCGGAAAGTGGAAACGCAAACGGAACCAGAAGATTTGTAGCCGCAGTATTGGACATAAATGTACTTAATAAAAGAGCTAAAACACAAAGTAAAAACAACACGCTTGCTGAATATTCTGGTTTTATAATAGGTTTTAAAAATTCAGAAAACCAAAATTCCATTCCACTCTGTTGAAAACCCACTCCAATTCCAATTCCACCTGCTATCAAAAGTAAAACGGACCAATCTAACG
The DNA here is from genome assembly GCF_000306255.2 of Leptospira noguchii serovar Panama str. CZ214. GTDB lineage: Bacteria > Spirochaetota > Leptospiria > Leptospirales > Leptospiraceae > Leptospira > Leptospira noguchii. The sequence goes on along the minus strand of NZ_AKWY02000034.1, from coordinate 264,844 downwards.
AGTTGATATCTTTCTCATTTAAAATTCCGAACACTGGAAATAAAATTAAAGGAAGAAGCGCGATCACTCCCGCTGGAATTCCGTGTAAATTTTCTGTAAACCAAAGAAGAACCGTTCCCAAAAAAATCGCTGAAGTTATTTTGAATGAAAAAGATTTCGTTCCTCCTTCAGGCTCTTGAAACTCCACTACTAATTCAAAAAAATCTTTTTGCGGAAACAACTTCATAAGAAGCAACCAAGCAAATAAAATTAATACGACCACAACTGGAATCGCAAAAAACATCCAAGTCCCAAAAGAAACGACAATACCTTGTTGTTTTAAAATTCCCATCGCTATTATATTGGGAGGAGACCCAATTGGAGTTCCTACTCCTCCTATATTCGCCGCAAACGGAATTCCCAGTATCAAAGCTTTTCGAAAAGGTTCTTTTTCAGGCAACAATTGCAGCATAGGAAAAGAAAGAGCTATCATCATTGAAGTGGTCGCCGTATTGCTCATCCACATCGATATAAATCCGGTAGTGAACATAAAGCCTAAAAGCACTTGATGACTTCTAACTCCGAATCTACGAATGATTCTATTAGCAAGAAAACGATCCAAACCTGTTTTTACACAAGCTTTTGCTAATACAAATCCTCCTAAAAATAATACGATAGAAGAATCTGCCAAAGAAGAAAGAAAAATTGCAGCAGACGGGTTTTTATTTATAGGAAACTTAAAATAGGAAACACCGATAGGATTTGCAAAGAAAATAATTTCTAAAAAAATTACGAGAATCGAAGTGGCGTATCCAGGGATAGGTTCAAGAACCCAAAACACAGCAGCCAAAACAAAAATACAATTCATAATGGCGACATTTATAGGAAGCCTAAATCGAACCTGAATAAAAAATAGAATTCCGATAGAAAGTAAAGTCAAAACTATCGAAATTAGATTACGGTTCATTTAGATATATTAAATATAAAAAGTATAATTTTATAATATTTTAAATTAATTTCCAACCGAATTTCATAAAAAAACGGATTGCAGAAATGATAAAAAGTCTTACGTGCAAAAAACCTTTTTTAGACGAATTTCCACCCTTATGATAAATTTGAATCTTCGGAAAGTAATCCTTTCGTTTCAAACGCATAGAAAGATCAAAATCTTCAAAATACAAAAAGAATCTCTCGTCAAATCCTCCGATTTGTTTTAAAGATTTCGTTCTTGCAAAAATAAAACAACCACTGATCAGAGATACATTTTCTTGAGTTTGATTCCAATCCTTTTCCTTTAGGTCGTATTGATCTAAATACTTTCGAAATACTTTTTTTAAAATACTCGGCGCAAAAGATCTCAAAAATAATACAAAGACGGTGGGATAAGATTTTACTAAAAATTGTATATTCCGTTTTCCATCAGAATCACCCTCCCAATCCCAAACCGAAGGAACTACCGCGTCGCAATCTGGATGTTCTTCCAAATAACGAACACATAAATCCAATGTTTCCGGAATCATTTTAATATCCGGGTTGAGAACCAAATGGAATTCCATATTTGATTTTAAAATAGAACGGTTGTTGGCTACTCCATATCCAGGGTTTTCAGGAAAATGAAAATATTGAAATTTGATTCGATCTTTAAAGGAAAACTTTTTTTCTAAATCATTAATTATATTTTTTACTTCTTCTCCAAATTGTGGAGTATTATCTAATACTTCGATTTTATATAAAATTGATTTTGAAACATTAGAAATTTGATATGTAATTGAGTTCAAAAGAGACAAAAGTAATTCTTTAAAAATCGATACATTCGGTTTATATAATACGATTGAAATGGTAACTCCAAATTCCAAAATTTAATCCTCAAGTAAACTTTATCAGTTCAATATTTTCGAGTTGTGGGAAGGGAACTATTTAACAATTTGCGGATTTTACAGTTGAATTTAGAAATGTAGGAACTCACGCTTTTAGAAAATTCTTTCTCATTTTCTTACGACGAACTCGCGTCATTTTATTTTCAATTCTCAAAAATTCACAAATACGTATTTGAACCTAGATTTAATCTAAGTTGTGGAAAAAGTTTTACCGACAAGATGTTTATAAAAAGAAGATTCTCTCCCGGTAATCCCATCGCGAATTCCGCAAAGAATATGAAGATACGTCTGATATTTAGAATTAGAAAAAATAGGTAAGATCAAAAATCGAAAAATTGTCTTTAGAATTACTTCCAATTTAAATCGAAATGGAATATGTGACATTTTACAAATATACACTCCATTTCTAAAAAGAAAATACCACCTAAAAGGCGAATGAATTGCAACTTTAAAAACTCCGAATATACGTTTAGAATCGTTTCCTATTGAATGTTTCATTTTTACATCGGAAACAATTTTATGAACGTAACCTTTATTATTGGCGCGAAAACACCACTCGTAATCCAAATAGTCTATAAAAAAATCCTGATATAACAAACCTACTTCTTTTAAAACTTCTAATGAATAAAAACTTCCAGAAGTTATTAGAAACTCTGCATTCAAAATTCCAATTTCGTTTTTTAAAACTCGATAAATATTACGATTTTTAATTGTATCAAATATATTAGGGCCATAAGAAGCAACCTTCTCGTTTGGAAGTTTTTGATTCTCATATTCCTTAATTTTTTGAAGAAATACTCGAATAGCTGAAGTTTCCAAAAAGCTATCTTGATCAAACAACCAAACGTGCGTATATAAATTCAACCGGGCGTATTCAATTCCTCTGTTGAGAGCAAATCCCAAGCCCAAATTTAATTCGTTTTCTATAAGAAAATTCTGTTTTTCAATTTTAGAACGGATTGCAGACACGTTATTAGATCGGTTATCTACAATCAAAACTGGAATTGAGTTCGAATTTAGATTTTGTACATTTTTGTAAGTTAAATTTATATCAGGATTAAAAGTAACAATGACAGCTAACGGGGAAAATTTTTCTGACATATCTCTATTTTTTACGAAAAGGGGTAGCCCATCCTCTGCTCATCCACATTAAAATTTCGTCAGACTGATAATTTTGAACATTACGAATCTCTAATCTTTTACGAATGATTCCAGGTAACATCCTTAAAAAACCAAAAGGTACTCCTAATATTTTAGGACTCGTAAAAACTGCATGAAAACAAATACTTACTCCAAAAAAAAGTATATGATGAAATATATAACGTAAAATATAAGATAGCGGCATATTTTTCCAATAAACGACTAACGCATTTCTAAGACCATAATAAAGTGAAAAAGCACTCTTTTCTTCGGTAGATCCAAATCCGTGATGATAAACTTTAATGTTCGGACTAAAAAGTATTCGTTCTCCCGTAAGTCTGGCACGAAAACTTAAATCCACGTCTTCCATATAACAAAAAAAATCCGAATCAAATCCGCCTAGTCTTTCATATACTTCCGTTCGAATTGCCATCGCACCACCACATGCGGAGAAAATTTCAGATTCTCTCAAATACTCTTCAGAAAGAACTCTTTTATAACCCCTTCTCCATGCGGCCCCAGAAACGTGGTAAATATCTCCGGCCCCGTCTATTAACTCTTTTTCCTCTTGATTGTCTTTAAGCATTAAAAAGGAAATGATAGAATATTCCTTTCCTTTAGATTCAAGCGTCTTCTCGCATTCAGAGAAGAAATTGTCGCTCAGACGAGAATCTGGGTTGATCAGTAAGGTCCAATCTGACTTAGGCGCTACTTTGATCGCTTCGTTGTTTCCACCTGCAAAACCTAAATTTTTAGAGCTAAAGTGGATCAATCTTCTATCTTTTTTAGAAAGCAGTTTGAGTTGTTCTTGTGTGCCGTCTTTGGAATCATTGTCCCAAATTATCCAAGTCCAATTGAAAGGCAACTCCATGGTTTGGTCTAATGCAGAGATATATTTTCTAGAATTGTATGTAATTGTTATAATATTATAATATTTCATTTATTAGAATGAAGCCGTTTTTCAAACTCTCTGTTTAAACCTAGAGCTATATGACAAAATACCCGATTCAACAGTTTATACTTCAACTTAAGAAAATAGCGCGATCAACAAATTGAAGAACAAAAAATTTTCCTAAATTCAATTTATTATAGAACACGATTGTCGAACGACCCTGAAAACTTTTTGCATTGAGTTTAAGAAACGAGACTCTGAACTTGAAAGAGTTTTTTACTAAAACTAAAGAGGATTGTTGTAGAATGTTTCTTATATACAATTTATTGACCAGAACGAAGAGCCCGGTCGACTACCTATGATAAACTAGATTCGCCTGATTTTTTTTACATTAAATACAAATTATATAGAGCAAAATGATTTTTAAGCGCTGCTAAAATTATACACTGTTGCAAAGGAGAATATTAAGATTATATCAAATACCCTAAATTCAAAAAGTAAATACTTGTTATACGATCAAACAAGAATCAAAAAATGATATACTGATAGTAAAATTAAGAAGCAATTAGTTTAAAATGTATAGTCCCTATGAAATTTAGTAAATCTTTTCGTGAATTACTTTTACAAGATATTCTCCATAACCTGTTTTTTTAAGAGGAACTATCAATTTTTCTAATTGAGATCGATCTATAAAACCTTTTCTAAAGGCAATTTCTTCCGGACAAGCAACTTTAAGTCCCTGTCTTTTTTCAATCGTTTCTATAAATACAGACGCCTCTAAAAGTGATTCGTGAGTTCCAGTATCTAACCAAGCGTATCCTCGTCCCATCACTTGAACGTTTAAAATTCCTCTTTCTAAATAAATCTTATTTACGTCCGTAATTTCCAATTCCCCTCTTGCAGAAGGTTTAATAGACTTGGCTATATTCACAACTTCTTCATCATAAAAATATAATCCAGTGACTGCGTAATTGGATTTCGGTTTGGTAGGTTTTTCTTCGATCGAAACCGCACGTCTTTCGGAATCAAACTCCACTACTCCATACCTTTCCGGATCATGAACCGGATACGCGAACACTGTAGAACCGTTTGTCCTTTTAGAAGCGTTTTCTAAAAGAATAGCAAGATTATGACCAAAATAGATATTATCTCCAAGAATCAATACAGACGGATGTCCGTTGACGAATTTTTCTCCAATCCAGTATGCTTGCGCCAATCCTCCTGGTTCAGGCTGAATCGCATACTCTATGGAAATTCCCCATTGTTTTCCATCTCCTAACAGTTCTTTATACATAGGAGTTGCTTGAGGTGTAGAAATTAAAAGTATTTCTTTAATACCCGCTAGCATAAGCGTTGTTAGTGGGTAATAAATCATCGGTTTATCGTAAACTGGTAAAAGTTGTTTGGAAACTACGTATGTGACCGGATAAAGTCTTGTTCCGGAACCACCTGCGAGTATAATACCTTTTCTAGATTTCATCTAACGTTTCTCATACTGATTTTGATAATATTTTTTATATTGACCCGAAAGGATTTCCTTCCACCAAAGTTCGTTGTCTAAATACCAACGAACAGTTTCTTTCAGAGCTAATTCGAATGCGAATTTAGGTTTCCATCCCAATTCTTTTTCAATTTTAGAAGGATCGATTGCGTAACGAAAATCGTGTCCCGGTCTGTCCTTTACATATTGAATCAATTTAGAATGTGGGGCCCCCGAAGGATGTAACTCGTCCATGATAGAACAAATAGAACTCACTATGTCTATATTCTTTTTTTCATTTCTAGTTCCTATGTTATAGGTTTCACCTGGCAAACCTTGAAACAAAACAAGTCGTAGAGCCTCGCAGTGATCTTTAACATATAACCAATCCCTAATATTCTTTCCGTCTCCGTAAACTGGGAGAGGTTTTCCTTGTAGACAATTTAAAATGATCAAAGGAATTAACTTTTCTGGAAAATGATAAGGCCCGTAGTTATTGGAACAATTTGTAGTCACTACCGGCATGTGATAAGTATGATGATAAGATCTTACGATATGATCTGACCCGGCTTTAGAGGCCGAATAAGGTGAGTTAGGTGCATAAGGAGTTTCCTCTGTGAAATATCCGGTATCACCTAATGTTCCAAATACTTCGTCCGTGGATACGTGAAGGAATTTTTTTCCTTCATAAGATTCCTTCCATTGTAATCTAGCAGCATCCAAAAGATAAAAAGTACCAAGCACATTTGTTTTAATGAATTCTTCCGGACCCAAAATAGAACGATCTACGTGGCTTTCCGCCGCAAAATGTGCTACGAAATCAAAGTTATGTTTCTGAAAAATTGAAGATACATCTTCTTTATTGGCTATATCTGCCTTTACAAAAATAAATCTTGGATCTTTTTTCCAAGATTCTAAACTTTTTAAATTTCCAGCATAAGTCAGTTTATCAAATACGACTACCTGATATTCTTTGGTTTCGTTTAAAATGAGATTCACAAAATTGGAACCTATAAACCCAGCTCCGCCAGTGACTAAAATTTTTTTCATACTTTTTTTCCGAAAATTTCTGCAAGTTCTCTTAAACAAAGGGTTAAATCTTCCCTCCAATTTGGAACACTGCCGAAAATTTTTCGAGTTTCATCTAAATCTAAAATTGAATATCTAGGCCTAGGGGCAGGTGTAGGATAAGCTTCCGTAGGAATTGGAAAAATAGGTTTTGAATTCTCTATTAGAGAAAAAGAATATGAAAGATCTCGAACCGCGAGCGCAAAATCGTACCAACTAGCAACCCCTGAATTAGAAAAATGCATAACCTTAGGATAAGATTCTCCCTTTAGAATTCCAGAAATTAATAATATTACAAAATCCGCAAGTCGACCCGCCCAAGTAGGCCTGCCTAATTGATCCTCGATCACTTTTAATTCTGTACGATTGGGATCTTGTAAAAGTTTTAAAATTGTTTTTGGAAAATTATTTCCATGCGACGAATATACCCAGCTTGTTCGAATTATATTTGCTTGTTTAGAATTCGCAAATGTATCTTGAATCCACTTCTCTCCTTCTGCTTTAGACAATCCATAAATTCCTTTTGGAGAAAGTGTAGAATCCGGTTTCCAAAAACGAATCGTATCTCCGATCGTTTTCGAATTTGCATCGAATACAAAATCAGTGGATATATAAATCAGATGAATTTTTCTTTTTAGACATTCTTCCGAAATTTTTTTTACAGATAAGGAATTGATCTTGTAAACGTTCTCCGAGTCGGACTCCGCCTTATCCACTGCAGTATAGGCTCCACAATGAATTAAAATTTTCGGAGAATCTTTTAAAATTTTTTCTATAGAATCAAAATTAGTAAGATCCCATTCTTCTCTACTAAATCCTATAGATTCCAAATTCGAAAATTTAAATCTTTTGGCCAACTCCCAACCCAACTGACCATTTTTTCCAGTATAATAAATCATATTCTAATATACGAATGGACTTTTAAAGTCTGCAAGAAAAGGAGTTACTTGATCCCTTTGAGACACTATAAATTCAGAATCAGACAACCAAGTCTTCCAAGGAATGCCTAACGCAGGATCATTCCAACGAATCCCTACCTCATTTTGAGGATTGTATTCCTGAGTCACCTTATATAAAAAATCCGTTTTATCTTCTAAAGTTAAAAATCCGTGAGCAAATCCAGGAGGAACCCAAAATATATTTTTATTTTCCTCAGACAATTCCACGGAAAGCCATTTTCCATAATTAGGAGAACCTACCCTAACGTCCACTACCACATCCATCACCCTACCTCTTACTACTCGGACTAACTTTCCTTGTTCGTAAGGAGGAACTTGCAAATGCATTCCCCTCAATACTCCTCGAGAGGATCTAGAATGATTATCTTGAATAAAATGAGCAGGTATATTTTCTTTTTCGAAGATAGATGTTTTAAAGGTCTCCAAAAAAAAGCCTCTTTCATCTCCAAAAACCTTGGGTTCGATTAAAACTGGACCTTCTATCGGAAATTTTTTAAATTGCATAATACTTTAACTTATTTCAATTAACAGAGCTGTTTAAAAATTAAATTTTCTTAATAAAAAAAATTATTATTTAAAGTTTTATTATTTTTAAGATTATTTTTTGAAATAAAAAATTCAATAGAACTGTTGAAAAATTAATTCTCTATCAGTTTTCCGTTTTATAGAAACGATTGATTGAAGAAATTTTATTAATCGCTACTATGGAATTTTTAAACAACTCTAAATTCTAAAAATCTTTTTCTTTAAAACTAAAACACTTTAATAATTCCTAATGTTTAAGTATTTTTTTCATTAGATAGACCATTTTTTTTTCCAATACCATTTCAGGAAACTATGATTTAATCCCTTTGGAATCATGTCTTTCCCAACCAAATCAGAATGTGAAGAATAAAAATCGTCTACATCCAAAAAAACTCCCCATTTCATTATGAGTTTTTTACGATCATTTACACTTTCTAAAAATTTCGGATCTAATTCTTTAAAAATTTTATGATCAGAAATCGTCTGAATAAACTCTGAAAACGGATTACTAACCAACCTAAAACCTATTTTTCGAAGTCTCAGACATAAATCTATATCCCAATAGTATTTTTGAAAAGACTCGTCCAACCCGTTAATTAAACTCCAATTTTTTTTCGAAATCAACAAACAGTTTCCAGATATAGCAGAAACATTTTTTTCAACCCATTCTCCAGACCATATTTTTGTTTTGGATAAAGTAAGATTATTTCCGGACTTTCCAATAAATCCATTTTTTCCAAGAATTAGCGAAGAATAAATCAGTTCTCTTTTTTGATTCAGAACGATAGGTGAAACCGCTCCTATTTCGGAGAACTGTGCGTGTTGTAATAATTCGTAGAGCCAATTCTGGCTGTAAGGTTGAAACCCAGGATTCCAGAAAAAAACAAAATCTCCTTCTGTTCTTGCAACCACTCTATTCAACTCTCCAGAAATCAGAGAATTATTTAATAATTTATAATATTTTAATTTTATATTTTTATTTATCTCAACCTGATCCAATATACTTTGCTCCGGAAGCCAAAGTTCAATCTGAATGTCTAAAGAAAGAGAAAGAAAATTTTGTATACTTTGTTTGAAAGACCCTAAATTTAAGCTTTCGTAATTCCACACTACCACTGATACTATATATTTTTTTTTAAATTTACGAAGAACGTGATAGGTAAAAGGATAATTTCCAGGAACAATTTTTTCAACTTTTTCTTTTTTATCATTATAATATTCTAAAATAGCTTTCTTAGAACTTGCCTCACATACTTCCGCTTTTTTTCTAGAAAAACTTCCTCCATGAAGGCGCCATATATATAAGAAATATGGTAACCTTTTAATTCGATCGGTAAATCTAGATGCCCTAAGAGCGAATTCATGATCCTGGCTCCCGTCATATCCTTCTCTAATTCCACCCATTTTATATATTAAGTTTTTTGAAATTACTACAAAATGGCAGATATAATTATGAGAGATTAATTTTTCAGGTGAGAATTCCGGTTTTACAGAAAGTGAAAAAATTCCTGGAATTTTAGATTGAAATATTTCATCGGAATAAAGAAACTCAGGTCTATTTTTTTCTTCCTGCAGTGTGTTCACGACAATTGATAACGCATTTTTTGACAAACGATCATCGTGATCTAAAAATGCTACGTATTCTCCCTTAGAACATTCAAAAGCTTTTTGAGTTGTTAAACTAATTCCTCCGTTTTTATCAGAACGAAAATATAAAATTCTAGAATCGTTTTTGATTCTTTCTTTCAGATAATTTCCTGGATTTTCGTCCGGAGAAGCGTCGTCTACAAGTATTAATTCCCAATTTGTATATTTCTGTGAAACGACCGAGTCCACCATTTCCTTTAAATGATCAAGCCGAGTATTGTACACTGGAACTAAAATACTCAACAAAGGAGAATATACAAACTCAGATGATATTTTAGGTTCCTTGTATATTCCAAAATAATATTGATATTGTCTTAAAAGATATTTTAGCTTTCGATAAAACTCATCGATTTTTAAAGTTAACGTTAACATTTTTAAATATATTAATACATTCTAATTTTATAATTTTTTATTTTTACTGACATTATATAACATATGTCCAATATTCTACACTACTTAAGAACCAAGCAATAAAATATCTGATCTGATAATTTAACACTTAAATCATGTACATTCTACGCAAGAAAATCGGGGCGAATCCGGCGTTGCCGGACCGCGCTTTCAGCTCCAGTCAATAAATTGTATGAAAGAAACGTTATACAATATTCTACCCTTAATTTCAATTTAATTATAGAACACGATCTGTCGAACGACCCATGGGGAGTGAGACGCTTTAGTTCGAGAGAGCGTTTTACTGAGTTCAATTTTGATTCTAAAATCCTATTCAACTTGTGGGGTTGGTTATGGCTTCCTATGGGGTGAGGCGGGAAACTCAGCAACACCGCTTTCTATGGGGCGCGGCGGGAAACTCAGCAACACCGCTTCCTATCATAACCAACCCCACAAGTATTTGGATCTCAATATTAAATCTGTGGGAATTACGACCAATCCTCTGTAAAACTAAGTTCCCACCCTTATTTTTGGGTGGGGGCGGAGGTGGAGAAGTTCGGAAGACTTTTCTCTATCAGAAAAATATACTTTTTGCAAGTAAAAAGACTTATTCTTGTCGGAACACTTGAAAAATGTGTGTTTTTGAACTCAGCAACACCGCTTTCTATGGGGCGCGGCGTTATATAAGAATTTTATGTTGTACTAATTTATAACGCAGGAACGCCCAAACTTTTTTTATTAATGAGTCTCACTTTGCAAAAAACTTAAGACAACGAACTAAAAATTGTACAATTCCGTAAATGATTGGATTTTTAGTCAGTATTAAAAACTGTTCTTCTAATTCTCTTGCTTTTAAATGACGTATAAACAAAACTTCTGCGTTTTCAGTATATAAACGTCTATGATTGTTAAATAACTGCAAATAAAGCGGTAAATACGTTTCCATTGATCGACTAGAGCGAGATATGTGGCCTCTTCTATAATAAAACATTACCCGCGGTATTCTATAAACTTTCCTTCCCTTTTCAATCAACGAAAGCCAAAAGTCATAATCTTCCCATTCGTCTTTCATGTTTTCATTAAATCCGCCAACCTCTTTCCAATCCGATTTTCTAAATACTGCAGATACAAATATACAATTATCTAAAAGTATTTCCGGAAAACTATATTCAGGTAGATTCCATTTTCCTTTTATAGAACCAAAAAACTCTGCTTCACAATATACAATTCCTAAAGACGGATTTTTTTCATAAACAGAGACTGCTTCTAAAAGATAATCAGGATGAATTGTATCATCCGAATCTAATGGTAAGATGAACTCTCCTTTGGCTGCTTCAATTCCTACATTTCTGGCTACGGCTGGACCAGATCGGTCAATTTTAATTACTATATATTTTTTTTTGAGTTCTTTTAATTTTTCAATCGTATATTCATCGTTAGATCCATCGTCTACAATTATAACTTCCCAGTTTTTATAACTCTGTTCGAATATACTTTGAAGCGTTTGTTCGATGTATTTTCCGTAGTTATAACACGGTATAATTATGGAAACGATAGGATTATTATTCATTTTTAAAATAAAATTATTAAAGAATTAATTCGCCACTTAGTTTTTGTTTTATGGAAATAGTCAATTGAAGCAGTTTTATTGATCGTCACTATAAAATTTTTCAATAATCCTAATATTCAAAAATAGAAATATTAATTAATAATAAAACTGAATTTAAAAAATTTCTAGATTAATACAATTTAGAAGAACTTCGGCGTCTTTGTAAAAAACACGGTTTATTTTTTTATGTGTTTTCGTTGTAAATTGGATTGGGTAATTGTTTTAAATATTTTTTAGGTTTGTGCCAAATTTTATCTTTTTGGATTTAGAAATCTATAGAGCTTAAAAAGTATCTTCCAAATGAAAGTATCAGATAACTTTTCAAGTAGATAATTATTCAATTTATAAACTATGTAAGCCCAGATTGGAAAATACTTTCTTTTAATTTTTTGATATTCTTCTGCGATCCGTTTTCTATTTTTCGGTTGAGCGCTTACTCCATTAAAATCGTATAAAGTAACAAATACAGGAGCGTGTTTTATTTTTATATTTTTATTAAACCAAAATCTGTGAAAAAATTCAAAATCAGCAGCAAATAAATATTCTTCATTATAATATCCGTATAAATCGAAAAGGGCTTTACGAATAAAAGCTGCTTGATGGCATAAAGACTTTATCGACCAATAAAAATAATTCAATCGATCAGGATATTTTCTTTCAATAACACCATCATTTTTAGAATCTATCAGTATATTTCCATATACTAAATCAATATCTTGTTCTAAAAATTTAGAAATTTCCAATAATACATCTTTTTGTAATAAAGTATCTCCCGCATTTAAAAAGATGAGATACTCCCCTTTAGAAAGGGAGATTCCTTTATTTTGTGCATTATAAATTCCTTTATCTTTTTCATAGATAAATTTTTTAATTAAATCCAGATTTGATTTCAAATATTCAAAACTTCCGTCCGTTGAACCTCCGTCTACAACTATTAGTTCGAAATTTGTATAAGTCTGTAAACGTATACTTCCTAAAGTTTTGCGCAATCCTTCTAAATTATTTAAATTGATAGTGATTATTGAAATTTTTGGTTCCCTGGGAAACATGAATTTAAATGGATCTTAAGACTTTCTAAAACTAAATTTTAAATTTATCTAATATTATTTATAAGACATTTAAGTTTTATGAAATATTTATATTTAAAAATTTTTAAAATCTATTCATAATTTCTACAACTTTATAAATATCTTCTTTTGTATGAAAAGTTGAAACAGGAAGACTAAGAGTTGTGCGATGAATCTCTTCTGAAATTGCAAACTCGCTCTCTGTGTATGAAATTAAATCCTTCAGGGCTATTTGTTTATGAGGAGGAATTGGATAATGAACTTCTGTTTTTACACCGTTTTTTAACAGATACTCTCGCAGTTCGTCACGTTTTGTATGACGAACATTAAAGATATGATATACGTCGTAAACTTCTTCGCTAACCATTGGTTTTATAAAATCTTCTTTTAGGTTTTCCAGATAAATTTTTGCCAAACTTCTCTTATGTTCGTTCATTACATCTAAATATTTCAGTTTGATATTTAAAATTGTTGCTTGTAATTCATCTAAACGAGAATTATATCCAACTAAATCATTTTTGTATTTGATTGAAGAGCCGTAGTTTCTCAGTTTCCGTATCTCGTCGTGATACAAATCGTTATCAGTCACAACCGCACCCGCGTCTCCGATGGCTCCCAAATTTTTAGTAGGATAAAAACTAAATCCGCTCATTTCTCCAAACGTTCCGGTTTTTTTACCCTTATATAAGGCTCCATGAGACTGCGCGCAATCTTCAACTAAAAATAGATCATTTTTTTCTTTTATCTTTAAAATAGAATCCATTTCGCAAGGCTTACCATACAAATGTACAATTAGAATTCCTTTTGTTTTAGAATTTATTTTTTCTTCTATCTTTTTGGGATCGATATTATAGGTTCGAATATCCGGCTCAACTAAAACGGGTTTCAAATTTGCATGCAAAATTGCTAATATAGAAGCTATATAAGTATTTGAAGGAACTATAATTTCTGAGTTTTTTTCTATACCTAACGCTTTCAAGGCGAGTATCAGTGCGTCTAGACCATTTCCTACTCCAATACAATGCCTATTTCCATTGTATTCTGCAAATTGATTTTCGAAGTTAGAAACCTCTTTTCCTAATACATACCATCCGCTTTCTATGGTTTCCAAAAGTTTAGTTTTATACTCTTCAAAAAAACGAATATTTGTTAAACGTAAATTTTCGTATTCAATCATATTTAATCTTTATCAACCAACCTGATAAAGTCCGAATAATTTCTTATATAGTCGTCTTCTCTATAATAATCTGAAGCGACAACAAGAAGGATACAACCGGAAGAAAAATTCTCCATAGTATGCCAAAGCATCTTTCCTAAAAGAACTCCAACATTATCCCTGTTCATTAAAATTTCCTGTTTCGTTTTCCCATCATCTAATTTCAATGTAAAACTTCCACTAACACAAAAAATCACCTGCTCAATCTCTTTATGAGCGTGTTGTCCTCTTATACTTACAGAATTTTCTAAATTATTAATATAATAAATTCGTTTTATTTCAAAAGGCACATCTTTAATACCTTCTAGTATAATTAAATTCCCATCTCTATCGTCTCTGACTTTTTTTAGGTCTATATAACCTGAATTTTTAACTATAATTTTATCCATAATAATACCGTTTCTAAACTACACGAAACTCGAGTTGAATGTTTTAAGCCGTATCAGAATAAAATTTTATTTTACTCAGAACCTGTGCCAATAATGGCGTGTAATCTAAAACGCGATCTATCAAACGCCTATAAAAGTAAAACATTTTTCATAAAATTGTAAGAACCCTTACAATACTACGATTTCCGTGAAAACTAACATTTTACCTAAAAGATTCAAGATACTTTCTTTTCAAGCTTCTGGATAAACCTTTAAAAGAGAACGCCGAGCAATTTTTAGAACTTTTTTCAAAACTACAAAACCGTAAAGTAAAATGTTCCAAAAAACTTTCTTTAAAAAAGAATATGAATAAAAATTTCTTTTTTCAATCATATTACATATTTCCAGAATATTCAAATTTTTTAATTTTAGATTATAACGAGAAGCCACTTTAATTAATTGTTTTACATAAATTTTATAAATAACTTTTAAAGCGCTATAGTTCAATCCGTAATCGGAAATCCCGGTTCCAAAAATATTTCCTGCATAAAATTTAAACATATGAAAATGGTAAAATATAAGAGGATTGTCATCGACCAAAACCTTTCCGTCTTTCAATCCAATTTTATATTTTTCTACATTCCAAAGGGCAACTCCTGCTTGTTCGTTTTTTAACACACATACGTTTTTATAAGTTTGCGGCCATACGTCTAAATACTTTTGATCTCCCAAACGTCCTTCTTCTAATCGATTATAACACCATTCCAGACATTGTTCTCTCCAACGGTTGAGACATTGTATTCCAATCTCGTCTCGTTTAAAATATACCATTTGAACATTATAAATTCCATTGACTTCGAGATGTTTAAGACGATCCGGAAAACGATGTGGTATGATCATTACAGAATTTTTTCCGATTTCATTATAAACTGGTTCCACATCGGAAAAAAAATATATGTCTGAATCCAAATAGGTTATATGATCTATATTTTGATTTTTAGTTAAAACATAAGAAGGTAAAACTGGCGAGAGGGTCCAACAATATTCCTGCCAGGTTCGGTTTCCTTTTGCCACTAAAACGTCTTTGGACTCAACATCACCTAACGAAAGTATTGTAATATGATCAAAAGAATTTTCTTTGAAAAAAGCATAAGTTCTATCGTCCATTGCAAGGACCCAAAGATGAAAATCTCCAAAATAAAGTCGAATAGATTCATATAAGGATAATCCTAGAGGCAGATAATTGAAATCAAATAAAGTGCAAAGATATTTCATTATTAGCTATTTATTCTCAAAAGATATATAAAAATTTCATTAAATACTAATTTAATGTGAGTTCGACACAATCAATACAAAAACGATTTTTATGTTGAGTTTCCTAAACCAATCCGTCAAACGCTCACAGAAACGAGACACTGAGTCTGAGAAAGTGTGGCTTGAGTTTAAACACGATCCTTAGAGAACCACAATTACTTGAATCTGAAGATAAAATCTGTTGAAAATACAACAACCTTTCTTAAAAAAGTTAGCTTTGCCTTGATCTTGTTTGGGGAGCGGAAGATTCGACGAGGTTTTTCTATCAAAAAATGATACTTTTTACAAATAAAAAGACTTACTTTTGTCTGTCGGAATATTTGAAAAATTTGTATTTTTACTGCTTCTTAATTCAAAACATTCAAATTTACTTATAAAGATTCTCTAAGTTCAAAAATCATTCCTTTTTCTCTAGTTGATACACCTTCTAGTTCATTCGTAGCTTGTAAATAACTATCAAAATCTGTAACCAAGTCATACTTTGCCTGAAATAGAGAAATAAATTCATCAAAATTAAAAAACCAGGCTGGATAAGAGGCTTTATAAATTTCCGAAGGAACACGCTGAAGTGATACAATAGATTTAGGTAAATCTATAAAATAAGTTCTATCTATTATAATATACTGAAATTCGTATTGAATTATTTTTTTAATTAAAATAAACGGATCTTTTATATAAGGAAAAGAACTAGAAGCTAAAAATACGTTAATTTTCCGATTTTTATCACTAACGCAGGATTCGATAGAATCATAAAAACTTAAAACATCATCTTTAAAATATTTTTTACCTACCTGAACAAAATTCGGTTGTTCCACTATGTTCCAGGATAAATGTTTTATCCCTTTTAAAAAGTTTCGATTTTGATAATAACTACTTCCTAAAGAACCTCCAAAATCTAATATATTCAGTTTTAAACTGGACATGGTAGCTGCATAAAGTAGCCCAGAAATCAAAGGCCAAGAATATTGAATTTTGTCAAAAACAACCGAATCCCTTTCGTAAACGACTTCTCCTCGTTTTACTTTTAGTAAAGATTGTTTACACTTTTCTAAAATTAAATCGGAATCATAAGAACCACAGAATTGAGAAGCCTCTTCCCAAGTTTTATAAATTCCATTAAAACCGTCGTTAAAAAGTCCGTTGTGTCTTTTGAATTTGACCCATTTATGAAATTGCTCTTTTACGAACTTTAATAAACTCCAAAAGATGGAGGGTAAAAAATTATATGCGATTTTTTTTATGTAAATTTTAAAAATTGAATTCATAAAAAAATTTAGAAATTTTACTTTTATATCGTTTAGAAGAGAACACAAATTGGATCTTTTTCATACTCGAACTTTAAACGTTACAAATCTTTAAAGTTTTTCTTAAAATTTTTAAACAATGGTTCACGAATTTTGAATAAATTAAAAATCCACAAATTCTTATAATTTTTATGACATTACCGAGACAGTGATTTTACAAAGGATTTTATATTTATTTTTTTGGACTTTATATAAAACTTTTTGTCGTTTATAAAAACAAAATACATTTTAATTTTTATAAATATATTATTTCTACAAATAAACTTTAGAATAGATTTTTCCAATTCAACAATTTGAATTTTACGGCAAACTAGTTTTTCCCGGCCAAACCCTTATTTTCATATGTTTTAGAAATTGTTTCAATCGAACAAAAATTCGAGTTTTCAAATCCGATCGATTGAGTTTACGAAAATAATCTCTATATAAATTTCTAACGAAAACGTTCTCTTCGATTTGAATCGTTTCAATCCGAATCGGGGTTGAACTCAAGTCTACATCATACTGGTTCGTAACTTCGCAATGTGTTCCGGAAGCGTCCAATCCAATGTTAAAGACTAAAGATCTTGCTGGATACAATGTTAATTTATTTTGCAAAAAGGTGGAGGCATACCATCGTATCGCCCAGGAATTGTTTTTACCCGCAATTTGATCTTTTAACATTTGTGTATAAGGGTAAGATCCTTGCATATCAAATTGGTAAATTAGTTTTTCTGAAATTAGTTTATTTAGAAGTTTTTGTCCATCAGCTTCAAATAAATCCCAACCTCTTTTCCAAGTTGCCCAACCCCAACAATCAGCACCTCTTAAAAAATACGTTTCTGGGGTTTTTGCAGCAAGCGGCAATCGATAGGCATGTATGGAAGCTACCTGAGTTAAGTTTTTATAATATTCTAATCCATGATTTAAATAAGTCAAAAAATATTTTGAAGTTACCATATCATCTTCTAAAACTATAATTTTTCCATGTTTTGTTACTAGTTCGGTCACTCCAGATATAATGGATTTTGCTAAACCTAGATTAGTTTCATTTTCATAAACGATAACTTTTTTAAAACCGGTTGCTTTTTTGACAATCGACCTAACTTCTCTGATCTTGTCTATATTCGTATTGAGTTTAGGCCCATCGCAAAATACGAATAATTCCGATTGTTCCGCACAATCGTTGTTTGATAAAGAATCGATCGTTCTTTTTGTATGTTCCGGTCTATTATAGACAAAAAGTGCAATCGGTGCCAATGCCATCTTTCAACCATCCTTAAACAATCGATTTCTAAGTTGGTTGAAATGACTCAGTGTTCTCCAAAAAAAGATCGATTCCAATTGTATAAAAAATATTTCACGAGTACGTTTGAAAAATAGATTAAATAAAGTACTGGCTATAAATTGAGAAATGACTGTAGCAACAGCGGCTCCTTTAATTCCGTAGAGTGGAATTAAAAAATAATTTAGAACTATGTTCGCCAAACAACCGGATATACTTTTATACAATTCTCCCTTTGGTAAATTTTCAGTTAGATAATAACGGCTACTTGCCACTCCTAAAAAAACAAAAATTCCAGCCCAAATATGAATAGCTAATATGTCACCCGCTTCCGAAAATTTTTCTCCGAAAAACATTCGAATGATCGGATCAGACAAAAACGTCATTGGTATTGCTATCATCAAAGCTAGTAAAAACATAAAAGAATGTAAAAGACTTAATCTTTCCAAGTATAACTTTTGACTAAATTCTTTTGCTTTTAATATTGCTGGAAATATTGATGACGCAATCGTCATTGGAATAAAATACCATACTTCACTAATTTTAACAGCCGCGGTATATACTCCAACCGCTTCGTCTCCCATCATCTGACCGATCATAATCTGATCAATCCGCATATATACAATTACAGCCAATCCTGAAAGCAACAACATCCAACTATCTCTCAACAATGTTCGTGCTTTTTTCCAATTTGCGTGAAGTATAGACAAAGAACCATCATGATATTTATATAATAAAGAATAACCAAATAAACTAATAAACGATTCAATCAATCCAACCCATATAAACGCGAACACACCAAGTCCGTTTAAGATCAACAATACCCGTATTCCAGAAAACACGAGAAACAATCCGTTTTCAAGCCACACAAAGTATTTGGATAAAACTTGAGCCTCATACCAATATTTTATTACTCCGACCGCACGAAAAATGAGAGTCAACCCGACAAGAAATACCATCCAAAATAGATCCGACTGATTTGGTCTAAGAATCGGAATGAGTAAGATCGCTCCTCCATATGCAAATACTCCCGCGATAAGTTGCAATAAAAATGAGGTGGAAATGATCTCTTCTTTATGGGCTTTCTCTTTAATGAGTTCTCTTACGACAACCCCATCGAGTCCTAAATTTGTAAAACTACCGATCAACGCGATATATGCGATTACATAATTTAACTTTCCATAACTATCAGGACCTAGATAACGAGCTATCCAAACTCCTAAAAACATTCCCATACCCATTCTGAAAATTTTATCAAAAAAAAGCCAACCGCTATTATGCAGTATATCTTTCAAATTTGGATATAGAGTATAGAGTTTGTTGAGTAAAATCACGTGTTTGAATTTTATTTTTCTAAATTAACGTCTTTATTTAAAGGAGAAGTTTGTTATAAAATTTTACTAAAACGGAGCATTCAATTTTTAGTATATTTTATTTTAAGAATTTAGTTTACTTTATAACTTTTGAAACAAACTTCTAAATTTCAGGGGTTTGATCATTTACCGTTGTAATCAGAGCTCCCAAACCTGTAAACAATGCCATCATCTGCGATTCTGAGGATTCCCAAGGTATTGTTGTCATTAAATAGGGAATAAAACAAATATAAAAATGAAAATACCGGAATGATCTAAGATCTCTTTTTAAGGAATTTTTTAATGCAATTATAAAAATAAAAAACGAATAAATATACAATATCAAAGCGGTGATAGGACCAGAAGTTTTATGAGAGTCAAAAAATACGTTATGATACCAAAAGGTATATTCAGATCCAATTGTTATTTTAGGATATACAAAAAAATCTTTTTTAACTGTATTCCAATAATCAATATGGTGATTCAATTTCTCGGAATAAATTCCGTTCATAATTCTCTGACCAATATATGTTTCTTTTAAGAAAAGATAAATAGAAGAACCAGAAATTAATAGAGTTAAAAATCCAATGATAAACTTATAATATACGCTTTTATTAGGAATCGAATAAATTTTCCACAATCGAACTAAAACTAATACGATTATATTTGTAATGATCAGAAAAAAAAAGGTTCGTGCACTAAATAGAAATGAAATAGAAAGACTCATTAAAAAGACGAATATAAAAAAAACGTTTTGCCGTTTTAATTTTTTATCTACTTCTAAAAGATAACCGTTAAAACAAAAAAGAACGATAGGCAACATACTAGCCAAGATGGTAATCCCCGGTGAATTATATTCCATTTTATAAAAAAAGTGGTATGCTTTTCCGTAATAAGGAGGTTCTAAATAAACTAAAGTCGCAATGGAATTGGTGATTGCAAACACAAACATTCCCAATGCAATTCCTATAAAAAAAAGTTTTTTTTGTTTTAAACTTGGAAGCGCAAAAATAATAAAAAATGAAAATAAAGCTGGAAACGCCTTAAAAATATAAAGTATAGGATTCAACTTACCATTCAAATGTTGAGGCATATTTGGAGTTTTATAAAAAAAGAAATAAGTTAATAAGAAAGAAACAACTAATAACAGAGAGAAAGTTGAAGAGATATTCCACTTTGTATTTATTAATAATAAAATACTAATTATAAAAGACAATCCTATAACAAACAAAGAAAGGCGCCCATTTATAGTTCCAAAACCTATTAAAATCGCACAAATCCAACAAATAGCGGGAAGAGAAAAAAAACGAAATTTAAATAGATAATCTGTTATAATTGACACGCTTTTTAATGGGAAGTGAGCGCTCATAAATTTTTTCTCAATTTCATAAAATAGAATACTTTTTTAAAATCGGATAAATTTAACATACGTTAAATTTTCTATCGTGCCCCAAAACCGGTTAAGATCGTCTTAACGGTTTTAAAAGTAATTAACATATCCAACCAAAATGAAAAATTTTTTATATAATAAAAATCGTATTCTAACTTTACTTTCATTCCATCCACTTCAGCGGCATATCCCTGCTCTACTTGTGCCCAACCGGATATACCAGGCCTAACAATATGTCGATAAGCAAAAAAAGGAACATCCTTTTCATACCATTCTGAAAGTTCCATGGACTCGGGCCTGGGTCCGATAAAACTCATATCTCCTTTTAGAACATTAAAAATTTGCAATGTTTCATCAAGTCGATATTTTCGTAATACCTTCCCAATTTTAGTAATTCTTAAATCATTTTCCTCTTGAGTAAATCCTTTTCCTTTTTTCTCAACATACATCGTTCTAAATTTATAAAGAGTAAATATCCTTCCGCGATACCCCATTCTTTTCTGAGAAAAGATGACCTTTCCTTTACTTTCTAAACGGATAAGTACCGCTATTAAAAACATAAAAGGAAAAAAAATTGGTAAAAAGAATAAGGCAGCTATAAAATCTATGAACCGTTTTACTGTTTCATAAAATTTAGAAGGTAATAAAGAGCCGAATTCATTTTCAGAGAGGTAAGTAATTTTTACTCTCCCTGTCAATGACTCTATAATTTGTTTAGTATGATAAACAGGTATTCTAGATAAAGTGCACCTTGCTAAAAACTTTTCCCATTCGGGAGTCAAATTCTTTGCACGTAAGTCTGCCACCACTGCATCAAATCTTTCTTTTCCCAAGTCAGGTTTTTTCAAAAAAACAAACTGAGTTCCATGAGTTTCTCTAAACTCCAGAGCTTCTCCAAATGGAACCAATGCAAACCTTTGCAAGCGATATCGATGTCCTATAAAATATCCTATATAACACCAAGATAATGTAGCAATAAAACCCAACAAAATGACTTGAATACTGTATTCCGCTCGATTTATTAAATTAAATGCAACTAGGATTCCGAATACAATTGCAGTTGTAGGTAAAATGTAAGCAGAGGATTGAGCCCCGGGATATTTTAATAATCTCCTTAAGGAAATAAAGGTAATATTAAAAGCAATTAAAACTCCCATCGCCGAATTGAAGCTATTTTTATCAATACGATTCCAAAAGTCAAATCCCCATAACGGAACTATAGTAATACAAGAAACGAATAAACTACCTGCAGTTAATTGAAAGAGCGTACTTAAAAGTACTAGTTCATGAATTCTAGAATGCCTTCGAACGTACATAAATTAAGAAAGAACTTTTAAAACGGTCTCCGCAGCGTTATCAACGGAAAATTTACTCTTAAGAAGTAAATTTGCATTTCTACCCATTTGTTTTCTAGTTTTATCATCTAACAATACAAGTGCGTTTTTATAAAGTTTTTCAACATCACCTGCAATTGTGACCAAACCAGATTTAGAATCTTCTAATATATTTTTAAGATCATTTCCAGGATTTACGGCACCTAAAATTGGCTTTTCCTGGACCATATACCCTAAAATTTTGCCTGGAAAATTATGCGTTTTATGACCAAAGTGCAAAGTAAAAAGCCCAATATCAAACTCGGCTAGCATAAGTTTAAATTCTTCTTGAGACACAGGATCCAAGAGAATCATATTATTTAATTCTAAATCTTGTATTGACATTTTAACTAACTCAACTTCATCCCCTGCTCCAACTAACAAAAAGACAACATCTGTATGAGTTCTCATTTTTTCAGCTAAACGAACGATATTCATCATATCTTGGGCTTTACCAATATTTCCACCATAGAAAAAAACAATCTTTCCTTCTAAGTTTAACTTTTTGCGATAAAAGTGGTTTTTATTTAAAACGGGAGAATCGGTAGCCCAGTTGTAAAGAAGTTCAATATTCTTAAATTCAGGAAATTTCTTAGAAAACCATTCTATATTTGCAGGGGATTGTATTCCTATTTGATCTGCTGCTTTGTAATTTAGTTTTTCATAATATTTTAAAAAACATGCTATCAAAGACTTTTCACGAATCATTCCATTGTCAATAATCCATTGAGGAAAAAAATCTCTTAAAATTAGATAAGAAGGGACTTTCCATAAATTTTTTAAGCGAAACACTAGATTTCCCCAAAAAATAGAAGGAGAGTAATAAATGATTAGATCATGGCGATTTTGAATAAAATATTTTTTTAGATATTTCCAAGCCCTTCTGGAAAGTATAAATTCGTTGATAAGACGTTTTAGTTTTGAAACGTTTTTAATTTTACCCGATGAAAATTGTAAAATAGAAACTCCGTCTAAAGTATCTTTTTTATAATTTTGTTCCAAATCGGTTCCAGGTGTAATAACTGTTATCTCGTTTCCTTTCTCTTTTAATTTTACCGCCAATTCATGCATCATCTTAGCAGCGACTTTTGTACTTTTAGGAAGGTAATCGTCAACGATGATACAAATTTTCAAAATAGAATCCTAATATTTTTTCCAAACAACTCGGTTCACATAATCTGTATAACTATGAATGATTCGGACAACTTTTTCCGAAACATTTGGCATACTATAATCGCTAACGTTACGTAAAAGTTTTTCCTCACCTCTAGGTTGTTTTTCTAAAATTTGGAGAGCTTGTAATATTCTTTCTTTTTCCAAACCTACCATCATTACACTTGCTTCTTCCATTCCTTCTGGTCTCTCATGCGCTTCTCGAATATTCAAAGCCGGGAAATTGAGTATAGAAGATTCTTCTGTAATGGTTCCGCTGTCAGAAAGAACCGCTTTGGCAGATAACTGTAGTTTATTATAATCTTTAAAACCTAAAGGTTTTAAAAGTTGAACCAATGGATTAAAAGAAGTATTCGCCACATTGATTTTTTTTTGAGTTCTAGGATGAGTCGAAATAATAACTGGAAATTTAAATACTTCAGCTATTGTATTAATAACATCCACCAATTTAGCAAAATTCTTATCTGAATCTATGTTTTCTTCTCTATGTGCGCTTACGACAAAATATTTTCCTTCTGAAACTTTCAATTTTTCTAAAATATCTGATTTTTTAATTCCTTCCAAGTAATAATTTAAGACTTCAAACATAGGACTTCCTGTCTTGATTACCATATCAGAGGGTAAACCTTCTTTTAAAAGATATTCCCTAGCAATACTACTATAAGTTAAATTAATATCGGCGGTATGATCAACGATTCGTCTGTTGATTTCCTCAGGAACACGTTGGTCAAAACAGCGATTCCCCGCTTCCATATGAAAAATAGGTATCTTTCTTCTTTTAGCGGGAATTACCGCCATACAACTGTTCGTATCTCCTAAAACCAAAACAGCATCTGGTTGAACTTGAGCAAGTAATTCGTCCACTTTAATAATAACATTTCCGATAGTTGCCGCTCCTGAGGCACCTGCGGCATTTAAAAAATGATCTGGTTTTCTAATTTCCAAATCATTAAAAAAAATCTCATTAAGCTCATAGTCATAATTTTGACCGGTATGAATCATAACATGATCAGAATATTGATCTAGTTTCGCAAGAACTCTAGATAGACGAATAATTTCCGGTCTTGTGCCTATAATTGTAGAAACTTTTAATTTTTTCATAAATCAATTTTACAGGAGTATGTATCGGGTTTAGATTTATCGAAAATTTCACTGGCCCAAAGCATTACGACCATTTTTTCCTGACCTACATTGGTAATATCGTGTGTCCATCCGGGTATAGATTCTACAACCTGCGGACTATCTCCTTCCGTAAAAGTCTCAAAATATTCATTTGTTAGAATATGCCGAAAACGAAATTTTGCTTTTCCAGTAATAACAAGAAATTTTTCAATTTTACTATGATGATAATGCTCCCCTCGCGTTACACCAGGATAGGCCGTAAAAAAAGAAAACTGACCTGTATCCTGAGTTTTAAGCATTTCTACAAATACACCTCTTTGATCTTTATACTGGGGAATGGAGTATGAAAAGGAATTGGTATCTAAATAACTAGTAAATGTAGCGTACAAAGCACGTATCAAACCAGTTCCTACATTAGGAATTATTAAATCTTTACGGCTTTGTTTAAAAGATTGTAATATTTTATAGAGTTCACCTAAAGTTATTTTATAAGTAATAAGGTTTTGATCAAAGTTTTGAGACGAATTTTTTAAAACACTAATAAATTTATCTACTACATCATCGACATAGGCTAAGACTATATTTGTATCCGGATCGTTAATTTTTACAGGTAAATCTCTGGCAATATTATGACAGAACGTAGCAATTACAGAATTGTAATTAGGGCGACACCATTTCCCAAAGACGTTTGGTAAACGAAAAATAAAAACAGGATTTCCATTTTCAGATTGTAAACGTTTGAGAAAATCTTCAGCTTCTAATTTACTCTTTCCATATGCGTTATCCAATGTCGCTTGAATCGAAGACGAAAAAAGAATAGGAGTTTTTTTATTTTTTTCTTTTAATAAACTGCAAATAAATTCAGTTAAATCCGTATTTACTTTTTTAAATTCCAGATTTTCTCTAGGGCGATTCACTCCGGCCAGGTGAAAAATAAAATCTACTTCAGAAATAAATTGTGATAATTCCTCTTTAGTAGATTCTTTGAAATAAGAAAATATTTTAAATTCTTTTCTCTCTTTTAGATGAAGAATTAGATTTTTTCCAATAAAACCATTTGCACCCGTTATTAAAATATTCATGATAACTTAATCAATTACTTCTGCTGGTTTTCCTTCTATCACATTCCTAACAAATTGTAGCTTTAGCAACATTTCCTTCATTTCTTCTAAACTTAATCTTTTAGTATTATGCGAATTATAATCTTCTAATGTAGAAATCTTTTTTTCTCCCTGATCAAAGAATTTACCATAATTCAGATCTCTTAAATCAGGTGGAACTCTATAATAATCTCCTAAGTCTTCTGCATTAGCCATTTCTTCACGACTTAAAAGAGTCTCATAAAGTTTTTCACCGTGACGAGTACCAATAACTTCAACAGAATGATGAGGTTTATTAAGTAATCCTAATAAAGCTTTTGACAAAATCTCAATTGTTGCCGCCGGAGCTTTTTGTACAAAAATATCGCCATTATTGCCATTTTGAAATGCATACAATACAAGTTCCACCGCGTCTTCTAAAGACATCATAAACCGAGTCATATTCGGATCTGTTATTGTAATCGGTTTCCCATTTTTAACTTGTTCTATAAAAAGAGGAATCACAGATCCTCTAGAGGCCATCACATTTCCATAACGAGTTCCACAAACCATCATATCTGATTTTTCGATACTTCTAGACTTAGCTATCATAACTTTTTCCATCATAGCTTTTGATATACCCATTGCATTGATAGGGTAAACCGCTTTGTCAGTACTCAAACAAACTACCTTTTTGACATTACATTGAATAGCCGCTTCAATTACATTTCCAGTTCCTAATACATTTGTTTTGACCGCTTCTAATGGAAAAAATTCACAAGAAGGAACTTGTTTTAGGGCAGCAGCATGAAACACATACTCCACTCCTCGCAAAGCAGTTCGAACTGAATCTAAGTCTCTAACGTCTCCGATAAAAAACTTCAGCTTAGAATTATTATGTTTCTTTCTTAAATCATCTTGTTTCTTTTCGTCTCTGCTAAAAATCCTAATTTCGCTAATATCACTATTTAAAAATCGATCTAAAACTGCTTTTCCAAATGAGCCTGTTCCGCCCGTTATTAAAAGAGATTTGTTTTTAAACATTCAATTCAACTCCGCTACTTGTTCTACCTATTTAAAACATCATGAAAAAATTCGAAAGTAGAATCTGCAGTCTTTTTCCAATTATAAGCTTTACTTCTTTTATATGCGTTTCGAGCTAACTTCGTTCTTAGATTAGGCGACTCTATCAATTTACCTAAAGAATCGGCTATACTGGTTGGATCCTCAGGATTAAAATATAAAGCATTGTCCAATAATATTTCTTTCATAGATGACATGTTTGAACAAGCGATCGGCAAACCTGCAGCCATTGCTTCTGTTACGATTTGCCCAAAAGTTTCACAAGAAGAAGCAAAAACGAAAATGTCAGCAGAATGATATTTTTTTTGAAGTTTTTCATGAGCTACTTGGCCTAAATAATAAATATAATTTCCTGAAGGATCGTATTGGTTCATTTTGTTGATCAACAGTTTTAAACTTGGTTCGTAAGCGGAACCTACAAATTCAATTGAAACGGGAAATTTTAAGTCACGCAATATAGCAACAGCTTCAGAGACATTCCACTGATGTTTATACATATCAATTGTTGAAACATATAAAATTTTTAGAGGTTTTGAAAACGTGTATTCATTTATTTTTTTTTGTTTTTTTGTTTCTTTTAAAAACCTGGAATGAATGCCATGAGGTATAATTGTAGTTCTATTTAAAGATTTCTTAATAACTTTTTGTACTAAATCTTTTGCATACTTTGTTAAAAAAATAATACCATTCGCCTTTCGAAAAGTTCCAGACTGTAAAAAATAAAGAATTATATTTCGGACAAGCTGCCATGATAACCCATAACGTTTCATCTCTTTCCATTCAAAAGGTAGAAGATTTTGATTGATAGTAACGAAAGGTCTAAAATTTCCTAAATAATATCCGCCTGGTATAAATAATAAATCACAGTCTTTTACTTTTTTTCTAAGTATAAATTTCTGCCAATAAATCCTCCAAAGAAGAGATTTATCTAAAAAAGGCTCATGATTTTTTTTCAGCCAATTTCGATTTTCTAATTTGTTTAAGATTTTTTCTCCGCCCCATACTATTACTTTTTCAAAACCAAAATGAGTCGGATTAGCTGCTTTTAAAAGTTCAACTAAATGAGCAACTCCTCCCCCGCTATAAATATTTGAGGCGTCAATTCCTAAAATCATTGTGAAAAGTTAAATAAAGTTATAAAAATAAACTAATATTAATAAATATAAGAATTCTAAATTACTTAAACTAGAATTAATCAGTTTCATCATTTCGAGAAAAAATTTTATTTTTAATTCTGATAATTATAAAATTAGAATAATACAATAAAATACTCAAAATTATGGTGAATTCAAATATGTATTTAATCAGTGTATTCGGAAGATCTCTAAAAAAGAAAAAAGGAAGAAAAGAACAAATTGCTATATAAATACCAGACAAACTCTCATTTCTTTTTAAAAAATTCAAACCTAGAGATAATAAAAACATAAAAATCATAGAACCAATCAATCCAAAGTTTGCCATCAATTCTACATAGTTATGAGTTGTTCCTTGAAATACGCTGATTGATTTTCCCATCTCAGTTATGGCCTGAATATATTTAAATTTTTCCGGAAATATTATAGAAGGAATTATTCCAATGATATTACCTAATAAAGGAATCGGAAATTCAATAAAACTGAATTCGTTTCTAATCAAATGAGAAATTAAAGTCATTCCTACATATCCAGGTTCCATAAAAAAGCTCTGAATAATTTTGAAAAAGGTGACAGGATTCTGGGCGCGAATATGGCCCCAAGCAGAATTGAAAACGGCTAAAATACATATTATCAAAAGGATTGGTATAAGCCTAAAACCTTTAAGTACCTTTTGCAAAATCAGTATAATAGAAATTACTGATAAAGTCAAATACCCGCGATTTCCGGTAGAATACATTAAAAATCCAAACAATATAGAAATGATTAAGTATTGATTAAAAAAAATCCTTACCCTATCTTTCCACTTTCCTGAAATATCGTAAAGATCAACTCGACTAGACGCATGAATACAAAATAAGACTATCAAAGAAACATTTACGGATATAAACCACCCTCTTTGCAACGGCCACTCCGAAATTGCAGAATATCCTCTAAACAAAACTGGAAACATATATTTTAGAGATATAATGCCAAATAATACTAATCCATAAAAAAATAACTGAATTGGTGTCTTAGAAAAATTGTATTGTTTTTTTAATAAATTCCATTTATGGGATTGTTTTCTAAAAATGATTTCTCCTAATAAAAACGAAAGGATTAAAAGTACAGAAGTTATTAAATACCAGACTTTTGCTTCGTAACTTACTCGCTCGTAGAATTTTAAAACAAAGTCATAATTGGCCAAAAGTGATTGTTCTAAATTATTTGTTTCATAAGCAATGAATGGCAAATACCAATAATAAATAAAACCTAGAATAATTAGAAAGTTATGATCTATCTCTAATTTCGATCCTTTAATGTTAAATTTTATGATTAATAGTAAAAGAAATAGTATTATAAAAAGAACAAATTCAATAATCATAGGAAAACTCTTCAAAATAGAATGCTAAATCAAATAGATGACATGTAATTTTTTTCATTAGGTAATGATAATATTATTCTAAATTCTTGTATTTTATTGCTTAATTATAGAGGTGTTCATATCTTAATTTTTAAAATTTCGGTTTATAAATAAATTAACTTTTTGGTAATTTTAAAACTTAAAATGATTCATCACATTAGATAAAATTTAGAAATTGATATACTATGAGTCTTATATATCACAATTAAAAAACAATAATTTTAAAATTATTGTTTTTTAAATATTTAAGATATATTTCCACTATGCAGCTTAAAATCTTTATTAGAGCTTAAGAACAGAATTTGAACATTGTGATAACTTATTAATTCTGAATTCTGCAAGTATTGCTGTAAAATGATCTTTTTGAGCCAAAGGATTTCTCATTGCAATCTGACTTTCAGTTCTGCCAATTACATTCCCTATACATCCAAAAAATGGACTGTCTTTAGGTATATCTCCCAAAATCAAAATATGCGTTGTATTTTCGTCTTTAATTTCTTTTAAATAAGGACTTGCAACAGCAGAATTAAAATCCACAAATTTGACCCAGTCTAAAGATAGAGTTTTTCTTTGAGAAAGTGCAATTGATCTATGCTGCGATAATAATACAGCATCCTTAGGCAGCACTGAACCGGCCCACTTCATCAAGTTATATCCATTCGCATACTGATTCATTACTTTTTCTCTAGATTGAATCGAAAAAACACCCGGAAACATTTGATAAATACCTAAAAGAAGAATACTAAATGTTAACCCTGCCTGCAAAATTACTAAAAAACCTATTATATATTTAGCAAACTTGAAATCTAGAATTTTAACTGAATCTAGAACAATTAAAGAAATTAAAATCCAAATAAATGGTTCTAAAAAAAATCTAGAAGCTTTTTGTCCTAATAGAATGCCTAATATTATAAAAATAATTACTATAAAGTTTAATACAAACGTTTGCAAATTAGCAGTAGGTTTTACAAATATGACTAAAAATAATCCTGAACCAATTATAGTAGTAACAACTCCAAATGTATTTGGTATTAATAAAGATAGCGGAAAGTCTAATGTACTATCTTTGTAATTGCGAAGCACAGATTCAAATAATCTCACTCCCGGCATGAACCAGGTAAAGGTGCAGTCAACGCATCAATCATCGAACTATCAAAATTTTTTGCCTTCCAGAATACAGAAGGAAAAATTATTAAGATCAAGAGGAATATCCCAATTAAAACTCCATAAATATATAATCTTACAGAACCTAGTAAAACGAGAGAACAAAAGCCAATTAAAAACGCTGACAAAAAAAATGAAAATTTTGCCTGAGTAGCAGACATAATTAATATACAAATAAGAATAAAAATCAATAATTTATTTTTATCTGTTTTTGCTTTAGAAACAATTTCTAACATTAATACTACGGCAAAAGAAGTCATACCAATTTGAAGTAACTGCGGTTTCGACGAACTGACTAGAAAAACTAAAACCGGAGATGAAAGAAATGCTATTATAATGATTTTCCTCCATACTGAATCATCATGTAATGAGCTTTTTTCCACAAAAGAATAAAATGCTAATATTCCATAAATCCCTAAAAGACCTGAAAACTGAAGTAAAGAACCAAATTGTTCAGCTCCTATAGCAAGACCAAGCGCATTTAAAACCTCTCCACTCCCAGCCAATCTTCCATGAAACCAGCTTAAAAAAACAGGCATCTTTCCTTGATTTAAAATTTCAATTGCAACTCCAATATGATAGTCTAAAGAATCAGCATTTGTTATAGGACAGAGAGCTAAAAATCCGTAAGCGATAAGTAGTAGTTTTATAAATAGATTTAAAAATTTATTTATATCAAATAAGGCAAACTTGTTTATGAGGGGACATTTTTCTTTGAATAAGATAAACAATCTTTTTTGTTGTTGAAGATCTGATTGTATGTCAAGGTTTTGTTTTAAATTATTCAAAATATTTTTATTAGTTTTTATTTTTTTTATAAAACTTTTTATGTTAATAAGCCCTAAAATTACTAAAAGAAAAGCTATACTTTCCATAAAAGGACGGGGAGTAAAACCAAATAATGCTAAAGGATAAAGAGAAATACTCAATAATAAAGCTCCAGTTAGTGGAGCTTGCCACCGTATCCAAGTATTTTTAATTTTACCTAAGTGATTTTCGAATACTTTTAGAATATAAAATCCTAAAAAATCACAACCAAATATTAATAAAATAGAATATATAACAGAAAGAGGAGGATATGCAACATTTGTGTCTAATCCGAATTTCATGCTGAAAAATATACGTCCTTGAATTAACTAAAGAAGAAAACTATCCCCATTTTTTTAAACGAAAATCGAAGGCAATTGGAAATTAAAATTAATAAGAACACAAAAATTTACGTTTTGAATTCCTGCTGAGAATCATAATAGAGTATCCGACATTCTTTATTGAAACAGGATTTTGTGATTAAAATTTACAGCATTCAATTTTATAGGAATCAATATCATAAAATTACAACCCTTAAAAAATACCACCACTGAAAAAAACAAACAAAAATGACTTAAAATATATCAAAACAAAACACAAATAAAAGACCTTAGTCGTCCCTGAAAAAGTGAAAGGAATCAAATAGCGAAGATGAAAAAAGGAGAAATATAAGCTTTCAAAAATAAGGATAAAAAGCTCGAATGAGCTTAGAGAAATTAAACTTAGCAACAGCGAATAAAGTATTGATACGATCTTCTTCTTTACCTTTGAGAAAATTCCGAATCGTATTGTGATCGTATTTCAGACGAGAAATAACCAATTCAATAGCAGATCTTCGATCCATCCCCAACGAGTCATTTTATTTCTGCTTTTATTGGAAAGATGAACTTGCACATCCTCGGGATGATGATCGCCTTCTTTGTAACCCGTCGAGCGCCAATAGAAGCGAATGCTGAGTTCAAGAATGGTTGAACTATAAGGATCCTTTGAAAAACATTTGGAGTTTGTTAAAAAAAGACATTTTTATAGGGACCCTACTAAATTCAGACCGAGTCGAAATTTTAAAACATTCACATAGACTTTCTTCGGTCGGAAACCAACAATCTTTTCCATCTGATTGATGGCATCTTTCAAAGCATGACCATCATACGGATTTCGATACCATGCTTGAACTCCAACAATCCAATTGGATTTACTGGTGGTAACTAAACTTATTTTACAACCAAACTCATATCTCTTATAAGATTTACCTTTAGAAATACATTCCACTTCCGGAGAATGAATGCTGTAGATTAGATTTGTTGAAAAATTAATTCGCCACTTAGTTTCTGTTTCATGGAAACAGTCGATTGAAGCAGTTTATTGATCGCCACTATGAAATTTTTCAATAAATCTAATTTAAATACATAATTAAAAGGCAAAATGTATATGTTACAAAACAAATAAACATTAAAGTAAGCCAATTATTAATAGCTTACAGCTTAAGTTTTCGACGAGATCTAGATAAAACAATAATACTTACAAGCTAACACATAAGAAAAAAGAAAAACTTTTTTCTATCTGCGAAAATGAAAATGAGGTTTTGAAAATTACTTTAAAACACGATTTCTTTGCATACCAACTTTACACTTGTGTAAAAATAATAAGTACAAACAAAAAAAGAATTTCGAATATTACTTTTTTTTAAATTTGGCCATCAACCCAAAAAGTATTTTTTATTTTTAAAAATTAATCACAAATAAGAATTATAGCTGCAAAAATACCTAACATCAAACCTACAGCTATTTATAATAGGTAAGACAAATAATATAGGCAGAAGTCTTAAAATTGTTCTCGGAGCAGTGTTTTTTGAACGAATACCAGACACAATGGCTGCTCCGTAAAGAAGACCAAGCACGTTACCCACATAAAGATTTTGCAAACCGTATCCAAATATAAAGACCAGAAAAAAAGCAACACTTAGCGCAGCAAAAATTTGAATCCATTTACGCCAACCCATTCCTTCAATAAAAGTAACAACTCCGGATAAGATTAATAAAGACTGTGCCCAGTAAGTATTTCCTCGGACCAACCAATAAACTTAATTAACAAATACTGAGATAGAGCCATGGATATATCTTTAAAAATAATGCACTTTCAGCTATTGTAAATGAATTCTGAAAAAATATTTCCGGTGCAGTAAATCCCTAATGTGAAAACTCATCCCATTCAGAAAATAAAGACTGAGAAACTTTAATATAAAAGAAAAAGCTAAAAGAAAAAAAATGACTAATCCAGGATCAAAAAAGCGAATAAATAATTGCGACAGATTATTTCGCGTTGTATAAAGACTTAAAATTCCTCATATATTCAAATTAAGAGCCTTAGCCTTTGCTAATACGATCAGTGTTTCTCCTCCCAATAACCTAACACCTAAGTCTTTATGAATCCAATAGAAAATTTTTCTAGGGATTGACATCATCCTTGTCTTTAAAGATCGACTTGGAGAAAACAACGAAGCCTGAGTATAATTCCAATGCAAGATCTCGTAACCAGAATCTTTAAGTGTTTCCAAAGCTAAATCTTTAGTATAATAGTGCAAGTGACCAACTTTTTCGCGAACGTTTAGCAAAGGAGTATTCCTTAATACAGATAAAGCACTTAAATCCAAAGGAATATGAAAAACAAAGTATTTCGCAAATGTTAAAGACTTTTCAAGAAATGTAAACGGGTCTCTTACATGTTCGAAGACGTCTAACATCAAAATCAAATCGTATTTCTTTTTATTCAACGAATGAAAATCACCTAGATAAAACTTTAAACGATTTTTCAGAGAATTATTTTTTATATTTTCTTTCCAAAAAGGCGCAAGTTGTGGCGAGATATCAAAACCAAATAACTGAGCAAAGACAAATTCATTCCCTATATGCAACAAATTATCTCCAGTGCCGCAACCAATCTCACATATTGTTTTTGGCTTCATATCAAACTTTCGAAGAATTGCATTTACTTGTTCTACTTTCCAAGGAGAATCTTCTCTATCCCAACCTGGATTTTTTTGCAAATAGGATCCGTCAGTGTATCTTTTTTCAATTGCCATTTTTTATTTTTTCAAACTTTCTAATTTATAACCTTCATTATTTTGAATATTTAATGGTTGAAAAATACCATCAAACAACATCTCAAAGAAGATTTTAAAATATGGTAAAACTTTAAGTATTTACAAGAAATTGAATATACCTAAAAATCAATTTTAATGAATTTTTTAGCTTCATGTTCACCAGACAATAAGTTTTTACAGAAATTTGATCTTACTATAGATATATAACAGAGTGTTGTTATTTTTTATCTCTAAAGCCAATTTTTATTACAATGAAAAGCGTTTTAGTAACAAAGAAACCATTCTCATAGTAAATATCATGAATTTTAATACAAACCCTCATTTAGAGATAGAAACTTAGGTATTCTATTGTCCTGCTTTGAACAGTAAGAACCATTAATCTTTAGCTAATCTCTAAGGATCAACCCCAAAACTTTTAAATTATTACTGAGTATGGCATAGATTGTCGAAAACTTAACTTTTAAATGGCGATTCATACATAAATTAAAGATAATTTATTACACAGACATCAATAATATTCCAATGCAACTAAATCTGTAGAACTATAATCCAATACTTTATTAGAAACTTCTAAAATATTTTTGTTTATGACTTTTGAGCTTTTGGAACAAACCGAGTAACAATTCAACAAACATAAAACTACATCTCAAATTAAAAAAAATACTCCGTTACTATATATCACCAGCAATTCCTTTTGCAATCTAAACTTTTACAAATTTGGTTTAAGGTATTTCCAATTTCTTTTCTGAGTTACAACTTTTCATAATTCTAAAGAAACAAAACATTGTAAAAAAATTAATCAGACTTTTAAAAATCTCTAAGATACAATATCCGACAATTCTCTTTTTTTTAAGACTGAAATAAGAGCCAAACAAAGCCCTTTAATTCTACCAAACTCCATACCAAGCAATTTAAATTTAAACAAAATAAAATATTTTAGTATATTAACCAATGCAATTGCAAATAAAGCTATCGAAGATTTTAAAATGCTTAAATCTGAATATTGCGAAACAAAAAAAATCATCCAAACTGAAAGAATTTCACCTCGATACCAAAGTTGAGAAAAAGTAAGTTGACTCATTATTACGTCATCATGAATCACTTTTGATTCAGCACAAACATACATTGGATTCATCTTTCCAATTGGGTAACTGAAAATCAGATCCTCACAAGGGGCCCATTTAGCATCAATACTCTTCTTATGAATATTTGCAATTAATATATCCTGTCTCCAAGTAGTCGCCCCCCCATTTAACCATTCCGTTTTGATATTCTCTGTTACATTTGTAATAGAAGTTGGAAAACCACTTTTTAAAACAACTCCTGGTCGTTTTGAACTGAGATAAAACAAAATTTTCCAAAAACTGGATCGATGGGTTTCCATATTTGTAATGTTAAATCCAATTCCCGCGGTTTCAGGCTCTACCTGATTCCAAAATTTGATAATTTTTTCAACCGCATCGGATTCTAAAATGATATCGTCATCTAAAGTTGCGACAAGTTTAGTCTTTTCATTTAATTTCGAAACTCCCATCTTCCTTTGTCGAATTTGCCCTGCCGGTTCGCAATAATAATATTCAACCGGAAGTAAACTTTCGAAAGTGCGCACCAAAGCGGATATATCGGCTCCACTTGCAACGATGATAACACGACCGACTTTTTCCGTTTGTTGGGTTAAACTTTTTAGTAAATTAACGATTTTATGAGGACGGTCTTTGGTTGGAACTAAAACACAGATATCCTTGCTGATATATCGATTCATTCTTTTTTAGTTATATTCGAATTAGTGCAAAGTTAAGAAAAAGAAAAGAATTCTTTTCTTCGAATTTTTCATTTCAAAAAACTTAGACATTGCTCTTTGCGATTCCATTTGCGTAGTCATGAAATTTTCCTTTCGCTTCTAAAACAAGATCAGCGAACTCTCGAACTGCCCCGTTTCCGCCGGCCGATTTCAATATTAGATCGGACTTATTTTTCACTAATAAATGTGCATCCGAGGGGCAAACGAAAAGTTTTACCAATTGCTTAACTGATAGATCATTCAGATCGTCGCCTATGTAGGCGACTTCATCCTTACTTACCTTTAACTGATACATTAATGATAATAACGATTCCTTCTTGTTCTCAATTCCGATATAACAATGTTCTATACCCAACGCTCGCGCTCTCGTTGCAATTATCTCCGAAGGATTTCCGCTTAAAAAAGCTACAGTTGCTTCTTGGTGTAGAAGTTTTATTCCCAACCCATCTTTTACGTCGAAAATTTTAAAAAACTCTCCGCTCTCATTATAATATAATTTCCCGTCGGTTAAAACACCGTCGATATCAATAATAACTAATTTCAAGTTTTTAAGAATATCCTCGTTTCGAAAACGAATCCGAAAAATTCTTTTGAGCAGTTTTTTCATTGGGGATTATTATCAGCCGGAAAGAAGATAATTCACGGCAAACTTCCTCAATTCCTCGGTTTTATAAGGCATCATATATTGATAAATATACTCCCTTAGCATTTCCTTTTGCGAAACATATTCTTGAGGATTCATTTTTTCAAAAAAAGAAATCCCGTCCAATAAGGAATTTGAATCGTAAAATTCTTTTTTTAACGCGCTACAATATTTTAGCGGATCGTCAGAAAACCACCAATCATCCTTAAAACGTAATAGTGGAATTCCCATAAAACCCGCATACAACGCTGATGTAGAACCTTTATAAATTACCAGATCGGCTTGAAGTAAATCTTCTTCCAAAGATCGATTTTCAGAAACAATCACCTTTTGAAATAGCGGATGTTTTCGAACGGAGGTAAAGGAAGAATTCGAAATCGGATAAACGGGATGACATCGAACGTAGACTTGTTTATCCGAAGTATTTAGAATCGTCGTCATCGCTAATTCCAAAAGTTTCGGCATAGTATTCAAGCCTTCTAACAAAATTAAAATTGAATTTATTTTCTCATTCTGGCCGTTTCTATTTTTGATATTGAGAAGATTTGGCCCTCTCAAATCATATCCGACTTTTATCGTACTCCGTTCATATCCGTCGTGTTTTAGCAGAATATCTCTTGCATTCGGACCGGTAACTATAATCTCCTCTGGACTAGGTTTCAAATGCCATTCATCACGAAATAGCGCGTATTTTCTATGTGATTCTAAAATTGAACAATGAATAAACCCTACGTTTTTTTTTACTTTACTGGAATTTTCCTGGCAAGCTCTGTCAATCGCACGTTCCCACGAATTATTTTCGTAGGTATGAATAACAAAAGTTTTCTTATTTAGTTTCAAAAAATTCGTAAAGGATAAATAATAAGCAAAACTCCAGATTCTTTTTAAAAAAGATTCCCTAAACTCCCTCAAAATAAGTTGAGACAATATTTCTGTATACGGCGAATAGGACGAAGGAAGCTTTAATTCATTAAAGTATTCGTATATAACATTTATAATCCATTTTAAATACGAGCCGAAAGAAAAGTATTTAAACAAATTCGCAATTTCTAAGTTTTCCCGATTGCAAATATTCGATTTCCATACTATGCCTGGATCGGCGGGTCCCAAGATTGCTACTTTAGCGTTATACCCTATTAAAACGGAGGGTAATTCCCCGAAATAATGATCAAAAACGTTGTTTATATCAAAATTCGCCTTTAACGGATGTAATGGTCGAATAAAAGCAAAATCAAAATCCTTTCTTGAAATTAGAGCTACAAACCAG
Source organism: Leptospira noguchii serovar Panama str. CZ214 (assembly GCF_000306255.2). GTDB lineage: Bacteria > Spirochaetota > Leptospiria > Leptospirales > Leptospiraceae > Leptospira > Leptospira noguchii. Next base: position 226,859 of record NZ_AKWY02000034.1, on the reverse strand, counting down.
ATGTTCCGGATTGAATGGTAAAGCAAAATTAACGCAAGTCTAACAAAATTTAAAAATTCTTTATAAATCGCTAATTTTCCGGAGTGTACGTTATGATAGAACGTCTTAGACTCGGATAATTTCTTTTTCTCAAAACCTTTTAAATTCTTAATGATTCCGACGTAACGATCCTGAACATCCGTACCAAATCTTTCTCTTGACGAAGAAGGCGTAAACCACCATGAAGAATCTTTTTTAAACAACTGATTACACAGATAAATGTAGTTGTCGTATTCCTTCTTTGCGTTTTCGTAATTATCCATATTTAAATTGGATTCAATATTACGGGTTAATTTAACAATTTAAAAAATCTAAATGAACGTATTTGCATTTCGTTCGGTTAAAATTTTAAAACCGAAGACAAATAGCGACTTTGTAATTCCGAAGTTTTAAGTTTTTGTAAAACCTCATCCACCTCACCAGGCTCGTTGATCGAAGGTAAAGTGTGTTCTAACGGAACTGAAACCAATTTAAACTCATTTTCTACAATTCTCATCTGTTCGATGAATTCTATGATTTCGAAATTTGCAGATTCCATTTTAGCCAACTGAATCAGAAAATTCTTTTCATAGGCGATGATCCCTAAAATCTTTCTTATCATTTTTTGGGTATCTTCAAATTTACCGTAACACGGGGATCTTCGAAAGCAGAATTGAATTCTACCCTGCGCATTTACAAAACATTTTACGAAAGAATGACGATCCAATTCTTCCGGATGTTCAATCGGACCGGTTGCATTCCATGCGACGGTATCGGAAATATCTTCTTGAATTCTCTTCACAAAAAACGTCAAATCTTCCGGAAGAAGTAAGGGCTCATCCGCTTGTAAGAGAATCACATGGGAACATTCCACCCTTTCTATCGCCTCTGCAACTCTGGTAGTTCCATTCTTATGCGTATTTGCAGTCCGAATAACTTTCCCCCCGAAACTTTCGATAAGCGATTTTATTTCATCGTCACAAGTTGCAACGATTACATCGGAGAAAGCACCAGATAATACGGCTCTTCTTCGAACGTGTTCGATCATCGGAAGCCCATAGATCTCAAATAAAACCTTTTTAGGAAAACGGACGGATGCTAAATGCGCCGGAATGACTGCGATAATTTTTTTCTTCATTGTGGGAACACCCCGCAATCCACGTTTATATTTTGACCTGTAATCGCCGAAGCAGCTTCAGAGGCAAAAAACAAACACAAAGAAGCAACCTCTCCGGAAGTCGGTAAACGTCCTAACGCTGAATTTGTTTTTGTAAATTCTGATAAAAATTTTTCGGGGTTTCCTTTTGCAGGGGAATCGGGTTGGTTCAATGCCTCCAACAATCCATCCGTTGAAACTAAAACCGGACAGATTCCATTAACTCGAATCCTTCGAGGGCCTAATTCCTTTGCGAGAGACTGAGTTAAGCCGTTCATCCCAAACTTAGAAGCAACGTATAAAGAGTTATTCGAACTTCCTCGTTTTCCCGCAAGGCTCGAAATATTAATGATGGAACCTCCCTCTTTTAGGTGAGAGGAAGCCACCTTTGAACCCCAAAAAGCTCCTTTTAAATTTGTAGAAATCATCAAATCGAAAAACTGTTCATCAATTTTTTCAATGGGTCTCCACTCGGAAAATCCCGCATTATTGATATACACATCGAGTCGACCGGTCCACGTAAGCGCCTCATCGGCCAATTTTTTATGATCGGCTTCGTTTCGAACATCTGCTTGAACGAAACGCACCTTATCGCCTAATTGAGAAAAATCCGTTTCCGAACGCGCTCCTACGATGACGTGATAGCCTGCCTCTAAAAAAACCTTCGTAATACCTAATCCGATTCCTTTATTTCCACCCGTGATAATAGCCGTTTTTGCCATTTTAACCTATATATCTTAATTTAATAATTAGCTTTTTTGAATAAATGACTTTGGTATATATTCTTTCTGTCTCTTCGAGAGACTATGAAACAGTTTTTTATCTATATTATAATACTTACTTTCCCAACTTGAATAAAAAGGATGAGGAACAAAAACGGCGAAACCTAAATCTCGAATTCCTTTTGTAGGAATTGTCGCTCGATGAAGTCCTCTGGTATCTTCCAAAATAATCGTTCCAGCTTTTACAATGGACTTGATCCTTCGATAATCATCCTTAGGATAAATGGAATCGACTTCTTCTTCGGAAAAATACGGTTTTCCGTCCAGTTGCCGATCAATAACCGAACCCGCAATGTATTCGTGCGGACCGTTTTCAATTTCACAATCCGTCAAAAAAAGGAAAGCTTTGAGTAAATGATCCGGATGATTTCTGTCTCGATGCCAAAAATGATTCATTACTTTATATTTTGCCGGAAAATTTCTTCGTATATATGCTTCAGCCAAATAAGGTCTAACTCCCATATACTGTTCAATTAATTCAAGAACTGTTTTGAGATGCCCCCGTTTTTAGTGCCAGTGTAATGAGTTAAAATCCTCTTAAGCAGAGCACCTTAAATATACTTCGGGAGTTCGTCCCCCGAGAGAACTATGTGGCCTCTCAGAATTGTAGAAGTTCCTCCAATCTTCGACAAGGCGTTGTGCTTCTTCAATATTTTTAAACCAATTTTCATTCAAACATTCGTTTCGCATCTTACCGTTAAAACTTTCGATGAAAGCATTTTCAGTCGGCTTTCCGGGAGTCGTAAAATGAATATCGATTCCTTTCTCCTGTGTCCATTTCAAAAAAGATCTTGAAGTAAATTCCGGACCGTTGTCTACGACGATTTGTTTCGGAAGACCGTAAACTTCGATTACTTCATTCAAAATTCTTACAACTCTCTCGGAAGGAATTGAGAACTCCGGTTGAGTCGCTATTGCTAAACGACCATAGTCATCGATTATATTCAAGATTCTGAATCTTCTTCCTGAATAAAGCGAGTCCGACATAAAATCCATCGACCATCTTTCTCCAAACGCTCCCGGTAAAAGTTTAGGAACCGTTGGCAAAGGCAATCGTTTGCGCCTTTGTTTGATTCGGTATTTCAAGCCCAATTCCACATACAATCGATAGATTCGTTTGTGATTCACTCTCTCTTCTTTTCGTATAAAATCATGGATTTGCCTGTAACCCGCTCTTTTATGTTTGTATGCCAATTCCCGGATGCGCTCTTTGAGTTCCTTATCTTTATCAAAGAATTTGAATCTGTTTCGAAAGCCGGTTCGAGATTCTTTCAGAAGACGACAAGATTTTCGTTCGCCAAGTTTTGGTTTGATGAGCATGATCGCTTCCTGTTTCTGTTCCCGGCTTACCACTTTTTTTCAAGTAACATCTTGATCGCTTCGTTTTCCAAAGCCAATTCTGCGTAAAGCTTTTTCAGCTTGCCGTTCTCTTCTTCCAAGGACTTCATTCGCTTTAATTCACTCAGCTCCATTCCGCCGTATTTCGAACGCCAGCGATAAAATGTATTTCCGCTGATTCCATACTTTCGACAGATTTCAGGGGTCGAGACCCCTGACTCCGATTCTTTCAACACTTTGTGGATTTGTTCTTCGCTATATCGCTTCTTCATTGCTTCCTCCAAATTTATTATACATCAGGAGGATTTTCACAATTTCAGCTGGTCCTTAATTCGGGGGCTAGGTCAGTTTCATTTAACCAAGTTCGAATATAGGTAGGATCCTGCGACAAAAATATCTTCAAACTTGATGACGCAAATTCTTTGATGACCTGATCATAACTTTTTATATCGGATAGTTCAAAAGTAATTCCTCTCCGAGCAATTTCATGATATTTTAATTTGTTATATTCTAAAGTAACCAAGAATCATGTATGTGATTTTCATTTAAATCGTCATGCAGGAGAAACCGCCATCAACCGCGATTTCCGCACCTGTTACAAAACCGGAAGCATCCGATGCAAGCCAAAGGATCGCACCGAGTAATTCATTCGGTTCTCCGAAACGCGCCATCGGCGTATGAGTAAGAATTGATTTTTCTCTCTCGGGGGAAATAAAGTTTTTTCGATTCCATTCCGTTGGAAAAAAGCCGGGACGAATGGCATTGACTCTTACACCCTTGGTTCCCCACTCTCTTCCTAAATTTTGGGTTAAGTTTTTGATTCCCGCCTTTGCGACGGAATATGTAAATGCTTTTGATAACGGGGGACCGGCAGAGGCCGAAGAAACATTGATGATCGATCCCTTTCCTTTCTGTACCATGTATTCTCCGAAAACTTGGCATCCTAAGAAAGTGCCGGTTATCTGAGAATCCAAAATAGAATTCCATTCTTCCAATGATATCTCGAAAAAAGGACTTGGTCCGTTTATTCCCGCCCCGTTAATCAGAATATCCAAATCACCGAATTCGGATAAGATTGCTTTTAAACAGGCTTGGTGCTCTTCCTTTTTTGAAACATCCAGAGCAAACGTTATAGGTTTCGCATAACCCTCCGCTTTAATTTCATCCGCTACCTGATCCGCTTTTTCCTTGCGCAAATCAATTACAACGACCTTACATCCCGCCCGAGCAAATCCTTTTGCCATCTCTCCGCAAAGATGCCCGCCACCGCCAATCACAGCCGCGACCTTATTCTCCAAATTAAATAAGTTTGTAATATAATTATTTTTTGATTTTTCCATCGTTCAACTCTTAAAAGACGACATCATTGTTTTCATGGATTCGGCCCATTTCCAAAGTACAAAAAGATCGGATCCTAAAATTGAGTACGTATACCCTTGATCGAAATGTTTTTCCAACGCATCTTCAGTTACGTCCGCAATTTGCGAACCGCAACTTTTTCCATATTTTTCACAGGCAAGAATTACTTTTTTAGAAGCTTCTAAAACTAACGGATGTGTTGTTTGCCCAGGAACTCCCAAGGATCCAGACATATCATACGGGCCGATCATAACACCGTCAACTTCTTCGAAAGCAAGCAAAGCTTCAATATTCTCCACAGCTTGAATCGATTCTATCTGAAGCATCAAGATGGAAGATTCATTCCATTCTTTTACATATCCATCGAATGTAAATCCATACTCTTGAGCTCGATTTACACCGAAGCTTCTTTTTCCCGTAGGAGGATATTTATTGATATCAGCAAGAAATCGAATTTCTTCTTTCGTTTGGACCATAGGATACAATATTCCGTCCGCACCAGAATCCAATAACGGTTTTGTCCAATCATTGGAATGTGAAACCGGTCTTGGCAAACAAATACATCCTTCCGATTGACTCGCAGCAATAATCCGCTGTGCCTGTTCTAACGATATGGTAGAATGCTCCATATCAATCGCAATAAAATCAAACCCTGCTTTCGCAAATGTTTCCGTTATGGAAGGATGAGCATAGGATACCCATCCTCCAAATACTCTTTCCCGATTTCTGAGTTTATTTTTAATTTCTTTTCTTTTTTTTGGAATCATAACTTTAATTTAATTTTACTAATCTGTGTCTGATCGGTCCGTCATATCTTCTATAAAAGGGAGGTCGTAAGGCGTAATATTCTTGGTGCCAAGAACATAACTCATCTATTAGAATTTCATCAGATTCTTTCCATGGATATTTTTTGAAAATTATCGCGGTTCCATCTGGTAGTGTTTTCTCTTCTCTATTACAACAATAAAATAGAATCTCTTTCTCTCTGGATATAATTCTCATGTCTTCAAAATACTGTTGAATAACTTCATGATTCATTTCTTGCATAGAAGCAATGTTGATAATTAAATCAGCTGGAATAGATTGTAGAAACTTTTGATTGGATGCTTGAATTGCAATAAAATCTGCAGTGCCATTGAAAATGTTTTTTAAATCCTCTTTTTCAGTTAGCAGGCAATAATTAAAGTTATAGTAACTTGAAATTCTAGAAAAATATTCTAAATCTACAAATAGAGTTTTAGATAAATTTATCGAAACAACTTTCTTTACAAATTTACTTACGAGTAAAAGCGAAGCCATAGAAGCAAATCCATCACCAATAACTACGGCTACATCTATATTTTTATAATTCTTTATATGATCTTTCAAAAAAGCCAAAGTTATAGTTTGCCTCAGTGCATCCAAACTATAAGCCCGATTTTGAAGATTCAAAATTTCAGACATTTTAGCATCTAAATCTTTAAATCCACTATATCTTTTTGCTATTTTTCTAAAAAATCTCTGAAAATAAGTATGAATAAGAATCTTGGCCCAAGAGTATTTTGTTTCTACATCCCCAAAGCCAATTATTCCATCGATTCCACCATCCTCATTCACATCAAAATCTTGATGATATTTTTTCCAATGAGAAGAGGTTACATTTTCATCATCTTTGAGATTTTTTATGAGTATTTTTTTAGATTCTACCCCAAAAAAAATCATTTTATTCCCCTAAAATAGAACTAATAGCAGGATGCAAATGTAACAAGCCTACAAGACTAAGATTATCATCTACTACTGGTAAATCCCATACGTGTTTCGCCCCCATCAAGTTCACACCATCAATTAGTTTGGCATCAGGGTTAATACATATTGGTGATTTTATACAGTGTTCTAAAGCATCATCAACGAAAAGTGCTGAGAAGGGTTTTTGAACTTTTAATAGTTTTCTACGAATATCTCCATCCGTCACAAGTCCTAATAACTTTAAATTAGAATCAACAATACAAGCTATTCCTAAATTAAACTTTCCCATCGTTTCTAATGCTTCTTTCAGAATTGTCGTTTCATTGAGTATAGGAAACGAATCTAATTTTAGCATAACTTCTCTTACTAGTTTATTACGATTAATTTCTGTGGACATTGTCTTCTCCCCACTTTGCTAAAAGTTCCAATCTTTGTTCGTGCATATGTTTTGCTTGAAAAAGAATTCTTTCCAAGTATTGAATATCAAGTACGGTGTTGGCATCCGATTTTGCGTTTTGGGGATCATTGTGAACTTCCATAAACAAAGCGTTGATTCCGCAAGCTGCTGCCCCTCTTACTAAATGAGGAATGTATTCTCTCTGACCGCCGGAAATATTTCCCATAGAAGTAGGAAGTTGTATTGAATGTGTAGCATCAAAACAGACCGGATAACCAGTTTCCGCCATGATCGGAAAACATTTGAAATCGTTTACAAGCATGTTATATCCAAAAAAAGTTCCACGATCCGTAAGCAAAATTTGATGATTTCCGTTTGCTTCGATTTTCCTTACCGAATTCTTCATATTCCAAGGACTCATAAATTGTCCTTTTTTCAGATGAATCGGTCTTTTTGTCAAAGCGGCCGCTCGTAAAATCGACGTTTGGCGACAAAGGTAAGCCGGAACTTGAACCAAATCGCAGACTTCACCGGTGGCCGCTCCCCATGAAGCATCGGAAAAATCGGAAGTAACGGGTATTCCAAATTCATCTCTTACATCGGCCAAAATTCTCAAACCATCGTCCAATCCAAGACCGTGAAAACTATCCGGCGCCGAACGACAATCTTTGTCATAACATGCTTTTAAAATCCAAGGAATTCCAACACGATTGCAAATTTCCTGAATACGCTTGGCCATCATAAATGTGTGCTCTTTAGACTCAATAGCACAAGGACCTCCAATAAAGACAAGAGGCAGGGTTTCACCTATTTTTACTTTTGATACATTTCCGTATCCAACTTCGATCATTTTTGGTTTCATATAAGTTTATTAATTTATCCTGTTTTGATTACAAATATTCGCTTCTAACCAATTTTTTAATTCCTTTTGACCAGATATGATTGGTATTCCATGTGCTGCTCTGTCATCTTTTTGTATTATTCCACTGGGGTCATAGTATATAGAGGGTTTGCCCAACCCTTCGGCAATCAATGCTGTAGAAGTAAATGGCATAGAAATTACTAGTGAACATTTTTCACACAATGCATATGCGGATATTTCTGAATCAATTGTATGAAAATGAGGGTGTAGATCTAACTTATTCAAAAAATTTCTGTATTTTGGATGAGCGAGTTTTCCTATTTTTCTCTTTCTTTTCAAAATCATATTTCCATCCATTTTGGAAATAGATTCTAAGATATCAGAAAGGAACCGAATAGATATTTCTGGAATATAATATTCTAAGTCCATTCCTAGAATTCGATACCGAGAACTACGTACCGGTTGTACATCAAAAACAGCAATACTAGGATTGTTGATCTTTGGTACCTCGACGACGCCACCTTGAAACCAAATTGATCCAACAATACTGATATTTGCGTAATTCCCTACTGCTTGGCGTACAAAATCTGCCTGGTATTTATCCCATACCAAATAATGAGGCCAAGACATTGCCTTCCAACCATGATTAATGGGCGGATAACCATTTTGCTTTTTAAAAGATTCTGAATTAGTAGAATAAAAATAGAAGGTGATTGCTGACCCTAGTTGTTCGGCTTCATACGTCCAAAGGGGACGATAGATCCAACCGGAAATATTAAACAAATAATCCTGTGCTAGTAAACCAGCAGGTAAATTGCGTACCTGAGCTGCAATTGCAGCCTGATTTAACAACAACGCATACCACCAACGACCGTGAAGGCAATGCAACACTGCAATCAAACTGGCACCTAATCCCCAAAAGAAATACCTAACAATTGATTGTATACCAACTAGTTCAGGTAATGGTGCCTGACGTGGCAAAATTGGGATACCTCCTACTACAGTAGGCAAAGCTTTCGTTACTCCATGGTGAATAACTTCAAGATCAGACGCTCTACCAATCCACTGTAGATACCAAGAAATGATATTATAACTTTCTCCACTATTGATCTTTTTAGGCAGATTGTCTATACCTAGATTTGCAAAGTAAGCGTAACGTTTCTGATATAAAACTGTTTTTTTTCCTGAAGTTATTCCCGCAAATGTAATTGCCCCAATCTTTATTATACCATAAAGCAAAAATATAACAACATACAGTTGCCAAAGAAGCGCAGATCTGAAATGGGCAACCTTAAAATCATATTGCATTAATATTTTACGCCATTCCTTAGGCAGCGGGAAAATTACTCGTTTATTATCTTTAGCTAAAGACAGTAACAATGCCCGATTAAGTTTGATATCTCCAACCCGAACAAGTAAATATTGCCTTATAACGATTTCTCCCAATCCTGCCCCAGATCCAATCACAAACGATGAAATAGTCTGGTTGTTCTGGTTTAAGTTGTGTTCGGTTAATGCTTGCTTAACTATTTCAATTAGGTTTAGCCGACTCGTTTGTTTTAACATTCGGTAACCGCGCATCATTTGACGCAACCTGCTTTGCTGGCGCTTTTTCATGACACAATTGAATATTGAACTTAATTTTCCGATCAAAAATTAGCCCTTATACTTCTTAGGATCTCAATGAATAATGTTTTATTCAATAAAAAGGAAGAACTATATTTTCTTTAGAAATATGCTTCTTCATCCTAATTGGTCTTACGTCCAAGTAAAAAAGATTTCTTCATTAATAATCCCTTTTGAGCAAAAGCATCAGTCCAATAAAAAAAATGACTAATTGGAATTTGTCGCAAATTCGCTAATTCAATTACTGAATGCACGCCATCTATACTATACATCACATCAAAAAAAGATTCCCAAAGTGGTATTAAAGAAGGATCATCTCGCCAATTTGGATATAAGCCATACCCAGATAAAAAGATCGGTCCTGGCTGATTCAAAACCGGAATATAATCTTCTTCAGCTAAATCGATAATTTCCTGAAGTAAATCTCGCGCTTCTCTGATCCGTTCTACGTCAATTAGCTCAATATTATCATCACTAGTATGGTATTCTGGATAAGGAAATCGCGTTAATGAAAAAGTTGGGATATCCACTCCTGGGCTATCCAATACTTTTTCATCATTGCATGCACTTTTTAAGAAACTCACAATTTTGTTTGGTAAATTTGAATTTGTTAAAACGTCTTCGAGAATTTTGTCCCAGTAAGTATCCCCCCGTCTTGTTCTCTGCCCAACCAATGGACCATTAGTGCCGAGCATCTCACTAAAAAAACCTCCGATTGAAGTATTTATTATTTCCGGGTGATTGGATAAATACGCTATGCTGCCAATCGTTTCCGGCACTACCATTATCAAATAGGAATACTTACGGCGCTCCCTAGCTAACAATCGTGAAGCAATATCCAATGTTACTGCGACTCCGGTCAAAGAATCATTGACCTGAGTTGGATGACAAATATTTGAACAAATCACAAATGTTTCTTCTGAATCACCAGGTATAAGTAGGGAAAGAGTATTCAGATTCCCATCATCGAAACGACTGTTAATTTCAACTTCATAGGTATCGCTAGTAAAGCGGCTTAACCAATCATGAGGGATAGAAAAACCCCATACTGGCTCGTAAAAACTGAAAACAAATGGGATTGCCTGAGAGCGCTCTGGGATTGTATGAAGATGTTTAAGTAGCTCTTCTCGCTCTACTGTCCCTTTAAATGGCTGAGAATAATTAATTACATGGAGCGGATTCCATGCAACATCTACCAGAGTCTCGCCATTCGCTCTAATCGTAGCACCATCTAATTCCCAACGGCGCGGAATAGTCCAAGACCAAGCTTTGCTTCCAGACGGAAAACCTTCAATAAAGGCACCAGGCAAAAATTCTGTAAGCATTTGCAATGCCTTATCGGTATCATTATTTGCAATCGTTCGTGCAAGAGGGGTTATTTTTCTTAGCAGGGACATCATGTCAATTTTGTCTTTATAAAGCTTCATACGTTATTAATCTTTTCCAATACAGGCCCTTATTCTTAATCTAAAGTGATTTTGAACTTCACACAATTCATGATAGAGACTATATAAAAAGTAAAGGGTAATTCCTCACAGAAAAGACTTGAACATACAAAAAGTATTAACACAACTCACCGACAATTGAACTATGCAGGTTTTATTGACTCTTTCTATACAATCTCTGTAGGAAAAACATCACTTTGCATAGTCCAAAGTATTTCCAGTCTTTTGCAAAGATAAACAGATTATAATTTTTTGAAGCGTTGTCCATTGCAAAATTCATTTTCAATTTTTTAATATTACACAATAATTGCTTTGACACCAATTCATTAACTCCGTAGGCGTAAGAACATCCATAGGTATATTGATACCGCCTAACTCCAAGGCATAAACGATCCATTCCACACAATTCATATCGCTCGGGTTTCTAGATCTTAAGTTTCTTAATCGACGAACGAAATCAGGTGCTTCCTCAGTCAAATGCCATCCTTTAAATTTCTTTTCTTGCTTAATAATTTCCAATGTAAGCAAACCCGGCTGTTGTAAAAAAGCCAAAGCATCTTCCGGAGTAGGTATTTCAATATCAAAAAAAAGACGCTCCCCTTTCGGTAATGAAGATCCATCCCATGAAATGATACGAGCACCTAACAACGAAAGATCAGCCAAACCATAATTCGGAATGGAAATGCCTACATGGTTTGGTTTCCCATTAACCGTAAAAATGACGATCTGCCATCGGTTTGAAATACTAGATTGAGATTGCTCCAGACCACGGAATATTTGGTTACTATTACTGCTATTTTTTTCAAATCGATCAGCCAAACCAGGCACAAGAAACCGTTTAGCTTTCATCATTGAATCTATATCCCAAAAGGCAGATTTTCTTGTAAATTTCGAAAATGCTGTCCCTCGTATATCGCAGACAGCACGAATTGAAGTACCACTACGAATGCGATGAGTGATAGTAATAAAGGAGGAGCAGACTGTGACAAAACCAGACCACACTTCCCATGACTCGCCTTCTAATAACTCCTTTCTGTGCTCGATAAAAATCCGCCCTGCCACTAAAGTAATTTCAGAATCAATTTCTAAAGATACAAGGCCAGATTGCTGAAGAAGTATGTTCGTGCTTTGGTCAAAAAGATTCATGTACGAAGATACATTCATATGACCATTCTGATCGATCCACTTTGTCAGGACAACGCCCGACATTGTTAATAAAAATCCCTTCATTCCTCAGAATCTCGCGCTTTATGACTAACGATTTCCTTAACTGCTTTTCGGTCTATTTTCGCATTGGCATTTCGGGGGAGCATATCTATTATAATAATTCGTTTTGGTACCATGTAAGCTGGGAGAATAGCCCTGAGATTTTTTTTGATTAAAAATATATCCAATGCTCTATTCATTTCCTTTGGCTCTAACGCCAACCACAACTCTTGATGACTTTCACCAACATCAAATACAAAACCACAAGCAAGATGAATTCCTGGAAGCGAAACAGCAGCAGTCTCAACTTCACCCAAATCAATTCGATAACCTGCTACCTTAACAGTTGAACCAATTCTACCAACAATGAAAAGATTACCGACATCATCAACATATCCAAGATCCTGCGTACGAAAAGCACGGTGACCCTCGAGTTCTATATAAGCCTGATTAGTCTTTTCAGAATCACCTATATATCCACGTGTAACACAAGCCCCAAGCATACAGATTTCACCCCTTTGATTTGGCTCATATAAAATCTTCGATGACTTATCTATCAGGCGAAATTGCATTCGAGAGTGAGCTTTCCCAACTGGTGCAGGGCGACCTTCCCGAAGAGGTTGAATATCTAGATGTCCGATTTTGTGCATTGTATTTACGATTGATGTCTCGGTAGGTCCCCATACATTAAAAATATCGACTGCAGGTAAACTCTCCATCCAACGAAGAACATGAGCAGGAGGGAAAAAATCCCCTCCTGCGATTATGCGTCTAAGTCCTGTTAGCCTAGAATCATTGATAATACCGTTGCGAAGCAATTGTGAAAAAAATGTAGGTACAGCGAAAATTGATGTTACACGAAAAGTAGCCGTTTCAGCAACGACTTGAGTCACATCGGATGGATTAGAAAAAATGGCAAGTGGGATATCGAAGTAAAGAGTTGTTAAGACATCAAACATTGAAATATCAAAGAAAAAGTTAGTAGCACATCCAATCACATCCATTGGGTACCAATCCAACATATCTATACTCCAAAGCAGAGTATTTTCGATGTTACCATAATCTGCAACAACTCCCTTGGGAACCCCGGTCGAACCAGAAGTAAACAAAACGTAAAAAAGTTGGTTTGAATCTGGTTCCATAGGTTGCGAAGGCAAACCAGATTCAATACTTTGTGGAACTGGAATCATATGACGAAGATTCGGAAAGGCTTGTTCACTTTTCTGACGTTCTTCTACTGTACCTAAAAAAATGACAGATTGAGCATTTAGAGAAGAAAAGCAATGTGCTAACCGAGAAGAAGGCTGTTGGGGGGATAACGGCGAAAAGCCCCTTCCTGAAATCAAAGCACCCAAAATAGCTGCAACAGTTTCGCCTGTTCGATCTACAAGAATTGGAACAATGGGAGTTTCAGCAGAGTTAACAGAAAAGGATCTGAGTGCCTCTGCATAACCTTGGGCACGCCAGAGCAATGAGCGCCAAGTCCACACTTGCTGGAAATCGCTGATAATCGGTTTCTCTGGATCTCTAACCGCAGCCTGCCAGATTCGGTTCCATAAAGTAATCTCAGTTCTACTACTTTTCAACTTTTACAAACTCCAATATTAAACCTTTAACAGCGATAAACAAAGTCCGAATTTTGCCACCAAAAGAATCAACGTTAATTTGATATCGCCCCAATACAAAATTTCCAGGTCGAGATGTATACATAGTTTCTATAGTCTCAAGATCTTCAGTAGTCATTGCCAGATGATGTAATCCAATACTGAATTTTTTGGCGAATTTGGCCGTACTCGCATCTTCAGCCCGCGGTTCCACAAGCTCAATCCATAAGTTGTTTTCAGGTAGATGAATGAAATGGAGATTGTTCTTTTGGTTAGTATCAAAAATCGTTTCAGTAATATTTAAACGACTCAGTCCAAGCGCAGCAAGAGCTTCATCCACATCTGTAACAACTAATCCAAGATGATGAATTTTCATTCTACTTCAATTAGTTATTAATTTCATTAAGGTATCGAAACGTCTTGCTGCACTAAATGTAGCTGGGTTAGTGAGGTCGATCTTTTTACCAAAATTTTGCTCTATAAACACTGCTAAACTTACCAAATCCAGAGAGTCAATGATTCCTGTCTCGATAAAATCAATCTCTCGAATCTCTTCAAGTATCCCATTCCCTTCACGTTCAACAAAAAATTGAGTTAGCTTTTCCTCTGCATCTGTAAATTTCAAAATTTTTCCTCTCCCACTTAACTTTTATACCCAATAAAATTCGATTTTATAAAAACACGAGGATCTTTATAAAATAAATCTAATAAGCAATCGATAGTCTGGTCATACCAATAAAAAGAAATATTACTCAACTCTATATCAGAACCAACTTGATTAATAAGTTTCTTGTCATAAAGCTTCGCTGTTGCTTTCGAGAAATCAAATTCAAAATTTTCACCCGGTAAATCTCTTCGTCTCAAGAAAGCAGAATAATCAGTGCCGATATAATGCTCTCCTCTAAAAACTTCGGTGCGAAAAGCAGTGTGTATTCGATATGTTGCCCCACACATATGCTCTACATAATGCAGTGCCGTATTGCCCATTGATACGGGGCGTCCAATATGAAGAAATGCTGCTCGTTTCCCTTGCAGTCTTGCAAATACACTATCATAACCAAATGCACTTTTGCCAATATTTTCGATAAAACCAGCTTCTGGCCCAAATGCTGCATAAGAAAATAGGGGATGTTCAGAGCGTTTAGCACCTAGTTGTTCAAGAATCCATTTATTCATCGCACCGAGGTTAGTACGTGACCCTAAAACATCGAATCGACCTTCAGCAGTATAGGTAAATGTTGTTAAAATAATAGTTTTCCCACGATCCAAAAAAGGCGCAACAATTGCATTACAAAACTCATTTCTATTTTTGTAGATAGTTGCACTATTACCAAAATATCTAAAATCAGTATAGATATATAAAATATTAGCGTCAAAAGCGCCAACTGATCGATATGCCTCATTAAGCATTTGTTCGAAATCAGTTGGAAGAACTATTGCCATAAATAGTAATCACCTCAACTTGCATTCCCACCAAAAAACGTATCTGTGCAACCATTTCATTTTCAAACTCCGCCGAAGAAACCAGCAAGCAATCCACTGATTTTAAAGTATTTTCATCCGGCTTTACAATTGGGATACCACACATAAATTTTCCATGCTTATTTGGGTTATTATCAAATATCTTACTCCAAGGAATATTTTCCTTTGCCAATAGTTCCAATACATCCATAGTATGAGGACCTGCTCCAAACAAACCAATGATTTTCTGAGATTTTTTTAGTCTCCGCAAACGTTGGCAAATTGATGCAAATAATGAATGAAAACAAGCGTCATTTCGTATTTTGTTTTCCAGATAAACTTGCTTTGCATATCCAGGAAAACTGTCCAATTCCATCGATTGCCCTGCAACACTTACTGCTCTCAGAACAGAATAAGCAAATCCAGAACCCACTGGATTTGCGTTAAATCTCTCACAAATAAGGGGACTAAATCCAGACGACCTTAAGTAGCTATTCAATATTTGGTTTGTAAAATAAAGCAGATGCTCATGATGATAAAAACGGGATAGAGATGGGGCTATATCCTGACTATCCGGTACCTCAATATACATAACTCCGTTTGGTGCCAAGATATTTCGAATTTTCTTTAAGCATTCTAAAGGATTGCTCAAATGCTCTAACACATGACGCATAACAATCAAATCAAATTTAAGGTCTCCAAATTCTGTTACTTCTAATGTTGTTTCAAAGAGTGTTACATTCGGGAGTAGCTTTTTTACTTGCTCAATATATTTTTCTGAGAGTTCGACCCCAAAAAGGCTTAGTTGGTTATTCGCTCGCTTATTAAGATTTTGTAAAAAAAAACCTTCAGCACAACCTATTTCAAGAACCTTCATACCTTTTTCTAAAGGTCTAATTTTCTCAATTAAATTTATCTGCATTTCTATAAGCAATGCAAACGGTGACCCAATTTCAATAGATTTCCGTGGAATCCTTGATTGCTTGGAATAATATTCAAATAATTTTTGCTGTCCCATTCGCGGATTCAAAAATGTAAGACCACATTGCTCACAACTGCAAACACCAATTGTAATGATCATTTCATCTGCACTGGTTAGAAATATTCTATGCTCATTTGCCGGTTCTAAGACTGTTAAAATATCATTCTTACAACCAGGACAAACAGCAACATATTCAATGTCGCCAAATGAGTCTTTTAAGTTATCATTCATATTAATACCTTATCAAAAAACTGAAAAGAAAGTAATTTAGTTGTAATTAGCCTTAGTGCTACTCTCATGAAAAGGAACTTCCTATCAAAAATATATCCATCTGAATAAATGCACTACTGGATTTCTTAATAATTAGAAAACTACAAGTGCCAAACCATCGTTAAATTTTCTGCTGAAACAGTCTGAATTAACGTTGTCAATTCTTCGACAAAACCAGTTTTTTGATATGCTCGAATTGCTGCAATATTGGCGCGATTAAGACCTAAGACAATTTGCTTAATATTACAGAATTGGCATAACCAATTTGCACTTGCCGAGATAACTTCTGTAGCTACGCCTTTTCCTCTGTAGTCAGCTTCGCCAATAAGGATACCCATAATAGCATAGCCTAATACTGAATTAACGGGTTCGTATTTGATATTTCCTATATGTAGTCTAGTTTCTTTTTCAAAAATTCCAAGAAACAAAGTATCCATTTGAGCATTACGCTTTAACACATATTGTCGAAGTTCATCAAGATTGAGCTTAGCAGTAATGTATTGACTCGTCACTTGATCATTTAACCAAGTGACATATCTTTCACTAACATCACAAACACTAAGTGGTCTTAGAATAAAACGGTTCGTTAAAATCTCAGTAAATGAGGACAGCATCAATATAACCTAAATCTTTTTATAACTTTGTATTTTCAGTCTAACAATCCCCATTTCAGTGCTGTTCCTCGTTTCAAATCCTGATTTACTCGCTTCCCAAGTACTATTTCCAAATACTTAGGAGGTAATCCATATCCCGGACGAATACTTCTCACATTCTTTTCGAAAATCAAATCTCCTTTTTTCATATCTTCAACTACGTACAAGGAACGTCTAAAAACCAAAGATGCTTTCTCTTTTTCAGTCGCATCATAACTTATCCTCCCTAAAGCTTGCCAAGCTCGTTCAGTTTCAATAACGAGCGCTTTCATTTCGTCTGGCTCCATAGAA
The DNA here is from genome assembly GCF_000306255.2 of Leptospira noguchii serovar Panama str. CZ214. Classification (GTDB taxonomy): domain Bacteria; phylum Spirochaetota; class Leptospiria; order Leptospirales; family Leptospiraceae; genus Leptospira; species Leptospira noguchii. The sequence goes on along the minus strand of NZ_AKWY02000034.1, from coordinate 209,684 downwards.
AACGTAGAATCAACTCCACCTTCCACTCTACTCAATGTAAAATGTTTTTCTATTACGGTAGCGCCTAACGCGACCGAAGCAATAGCAACTCCGATCCCCAAAGTATGATCAGATAAACCGACTTCGCATTGAAAAAGATCTTTCATATGAGGAATTGTCACGATATTCGTATTATCGGGAGTTGCAGGATAGGTGCTCGTGCATTTAAGAAGAATCAGTTGATCATTTCCTTCCGACCGAACTGCGTCCACCGCTTCCGCAATTTCTTGAACATTGGCCATTCCAGTGGAAATAATAATAGGCTTTCCGGTCTTAGCTACTTTTCGAATCAATGGAATGTCTATATTTTCAAAAGAAGCAATCTTATAAGCAGGTGCATCCAAAGTTTCTAAAAAGTCCACCGCCGTAAAATCAAAGGGAGAGCTAAAACAAAGAATCCCCTTTTCTTTCGCACGTTTAAAGATCGGCTCGTGCCATTCCCAAGGTGTATACGCCTTTTTATAAAGTTCGTATAAAGTTTCACCTTTCCATAAACTTTTCGGATCTGAGATTAAAAACTCGCCTTCTTTTTTATCAATCGTGATCGTATCGGCAGTGTAAGTCTGCAATTTAATCGCATGAGCACCGGCAGCCGCAGCGGCATCTACGATTTCAAGTGCTCGATTCAATGACTGGTTGTGGTTCCCTGACATTTCCGCAATGATAAACGGTTTTTGATTTTTTGAAATTTGTATATTAGCGACTTTGATCATAACTTTTGTAATGAAAGGTCTGTGCCGAATTGATAACCATTTGACGACCGCCTATTTTTCTTCATTGAAAAAATATTTTGGATTAAAGCATCCTACGAGAATTCTATCTATTGGCTGCCCATTTTCTAAGTAATGTCCTTTTAAATTCCCTTCTATTACCCATCCTGCCTTCGTATATGCCTTTATCGAAGAAATATTACTTTTATACATACCACCGAACAATTTCCTAATATCAAACTTATCAAATGCTATTTTATTTCCGAGAGCTATGGACTCTGATGCCAAACCTTTACCATGATAATTTTTGTTCCCTAATAAAACAACTAGATCAGAAATTTTATGCACATGATTGATCGGACCTAATTTAACCGTTCCTATGCATTTATTATTTTCTTTATAGAAAATCCCAAATGTATAAGAACTTTTGCTCTCTTCTCCTTCTTTAATGCTTCTCAAGAGCTCTTCCTTATCTATTTTTCTTTTCAAATTCGTGTAATACTTCATTAATTCTTCATCTTGAAACCAGTCCAACATTTCACTATCCACATCGGCTACTTCAATTTTACTCAGATATACATTATCACCAATAATTTTTTCCTTCATCTTTTATTCTTCTATATTAATTAGTCGTTCCTGAAAAAGTGCAAATGATCAAATTGCGAAACTGAAAGAAGGCGAAATATAAGGTTTCAAAAATAATACAAAGAAAGCTCGGAGGAGCTTGCTAAAATTACACCCGGCAGCAGCGAAGAGAGCATTAATACAATCACCTTCTTTGCCTTTGAGAAAATTTCGAATCATTTTGTGATCGTGTTTCAAATGAGAAATAACCGCTTCAATGGCGGATCTTCTATTCATCCACATCCTTTCCCAACGAGTCATATTCTTTCTGCTTTTATTGGAAAGATGAACTTGAACATCCTCAGGATGATGATCTTTTCCTTTGTAACCTAAGTCCACATAGACCTCCTTCGGTCGAAGACGAACAATCTTTTCCATCTGGTTGATGGCGTCTTTCAAAGTATGACCGTCATACGGATTTCCATGTAAGGCTTGAATTCCAACAATCCAGTTGGATTTACTCGTGGTAACTAAACTTACTTTACAACCAAACTCATACCTTTTATGAGATTTTCCCTTAGAAATACATTCAACTTCCGGAGCATGGATACTATAGATTTTATTTTTGCTATTTTTACTTTGTGTTAAGATTCGTTCGGAGATTTCTAAAAGCGATTTAAGTCGTTCATTAGGATTTTCTACTTTTCGCTCTATATCCCGTTTTACGCAGCCCAAATACGTTTTTAAGCGTTTCGTTTCCTTATTCGCTCGTTTTATTTGTTTTGCATGAAAGTAGCGACCTTGTTTAATGAATACTAATTTACTCTTTCGTTTATAACTTTGTCTTAATTGGATCTTTGCTTTGAACACTTCTTTCACTAAAATTTGTCGCATTTTACAGCGCGTATCAAAACTCAGATCTATTTTATTAGGAAGATTAAGCTGCAAGGTTCTGCCCTCACCAGTTTTTCTTACGAAAAAAACTGGTGAGGGCGGGTTCTTATGATACAGTCTTGCATCCGTCGGAAAGGAGATCGCTTTCTCTTGCACGGTTGTATCTACATTCACTCTGCGAAATTCTTGATCTTTTATCTCCCCTTCGCGTTGCCCTAACAAGATCGTCTCTTCTAAAAATTTCTCTACTCCATCCGAACCAATTCGTTTTCTCCACTTTACTAAACTCGTTGGATCACAAGGTAAATCGTGTTCGAAATATTCATTCCCGCAGAAATATTGCCAATACGGATTCTCTAAATAACCTTCTACTCTTTCATCGGACACGTTATACGCATGCCTCAAGTAATGCAAACCAACTAACAAGCGGATTCGTAATCCGGGTCTCCCGGTTTTCTCTGTGTAATTCTTTCCGAATTCTTTCTCAAATTTTTCCCAGTCTATCTTGTTCGACATTTGATACAATGGATGTCTATGATCCAGGATCTGGTCTAATCTGTTGCGAAATAGTTCGCCTTGATTTTCGTGTTTTGAGCTTTCTTCTGGTTTCATTTTCACCGGCTTTTACGTGCTTTCTCGATACTTTCTGGTGATTTTGTTTTTGACTCGATCCATCTGGATAGCGCTTTATTTGAAATTATACGTGAATTCTACACTTTTTCAGGGACAACTAAATAATTCTTATACTTAGATGACTTCCTTGTTTTCGTGTTAATCTATACAGACTACTGCAGCTATATTCAACTCTCTAAATAGGCTATTTGAATTCTATGACTATCTATTCTTTTAAATCTTTATACACTATAGGAAAAACCGAAAGCAATAACGTTAATTACGATTACAACTGTTCCATTTTTCCATTAACTTAGTAATATTGCATTTAACCTCTGCAGCAAATGATTATTCTGCAAGTGAGTAAATTTCTCACGTTGAAAAATTCTTTGATCTTTTGATTCCAGCTTACATAAAATTTCAGATAATTGATTTAAAAATTCAACATTATCTTCATATCCTAAAAGATTATAAATTCCCAATTCACTAAATCTTCGAATATTTTTTTCTTGATTTTTCACAACTTCTACAATTACCATCGGTATGTTACATTGCACCAATTCATAAGTTGTTTGACCACCGGCAGTAATCGCCAAATCTACAGATAACAACAACTCTCGCATTGTATAGGCATTCAAATTTTTATGAAAATAAGTATTTTTATCTTTATAATTTAGTATTTCATCTAAATTTTTGAAAGCCGGGCCTATTACGATTTGTTTTTTCTTATTTGGATATTTATCCTTTAGCAAATTTAAAATTTTAGGAACAATATTTAAACGATCTTCCCCACCGACAGTAATTAATATAGATTCAATATTTTCTCGAAGATCGGGAATTACAAATTTTTCTCTAAAGGGTTTACGTAACAAAACGTATTCAGCACCAGAAAAAATTTGATTTCTATAAGTATTATATTCTATATAATTTCCTCCAAATCCAGGATTTAAAATTGTGGAACCGAATGGATAACTAATTCTATTTGTATCATCAATCGATATTAATTTTTTTACTTTTTTAGAAATGATTTCATAAATATTTGCTTCTGCTAGATAAGAATCCACAAAGGCAATTGAAATATTATGCTTATCTAATATCTTTTTTAAAATCACTACATTCTTCCAATCAAAGACATGGACGGGAAAATTGGCATTTTTCTCCGTTCCCGTTCCATCTGAATGTAAAATCATTTCAACCTTGTAGTTTAACTCAATTAAAACTTCTGCGAGCGCTGTACAACGTCCCAAGTGACCAAGTCCAGTATGAGATAGGCTTTCAGTGAATATGCATATCAAGTTTTTAATTCAATCTCTTAAATCCTGCGTGACATACAGGGCCTTTTAGTAAAGAAAGGATATCTCTTCCTTCCTCACATTCACGAATCGTTTTAAAAATAGGATCCAGGTATTCGAAGTATTGATCTATAATTTCTTGAGTATGTTCGGTGCAAATATATACGCTATTTCCGGCCAAAAATCCTTTTTCGAGCATTTCTTGAGTGATTAGTGTTTTGTATTCCAGAGAATTCTTACTTTGAATCGTAAAACCAGCCAAGGCAGGCAATCCCCATAAATCAATCGAAAGCGCGTATTTCTCTGCTAAACGTTTCCAACGATCCTTGATCGAGTTTCCAATTTTCGTAATCGTTTCCCACGATTTCGTTTTTTCCATTATTTCCAACGTCTTGAGAGCCGCGGTCGGTCCGATTCGTTCCGTCCAAAATGTACTGCTTATAAAAGTGGATTGAGCCGCTTCCATTATGGACCGTTTTCCTATCGTCGCAGTAATTGCATAACCATTCCCCAGAGCCTTTCCGAACATCGCCATATCCGGTTCGACTCCGTACAACTTATGAAGCCCTCCGAATGTTTGCCGAAAACCGGACGTACATTCATCGAATATTAGAATTATATTCCGTTCGGTAGCAAGCTTGCGAACCTTATGTAAAAAATGATCTTCGGGTCCTTGATTTCTAGAAACCTCCATTTTGATAACGCCAATGTCATCATGCTGGTTTACTAAATTTTCCAATTCGTTAAAACGATTGTATTGGAATGGAAAGACAGTACCTTTTAAATTCTTAGGTACTCCATTCGGATCCAAACCTGGCAAAAGATGTCCAGACAAATGATCGTCTTCCGCTAAATTTGCAGATAGATACCAATCGTGCCAACCGTGATATCCACAAATCGCCACTTTATCCTTCCCGGACGCGGCACGTGCGATCCGAATTGCAATCGCATTTGCTTCTCCGCCGGAACGCGCAAATCGAACCATTTCCGCCCAAGGATGAATTTCAATAAGTCTTTCAGCCAAATAAACTTCTTCCGGACAATTGAAGGTCGACATATTTCCTTGTTCGATTGTACGACGAACGGCATCGTCTACTTCTGAATTTCCATAGCCAAGAATATTCGTTCCGATCCCCATAATACACATATCGATATATTCGTTTCCATCCAGGTCCCAAACCTTGCAGCCTTTCGCTTTGCTAAAATAGGCAGGCCATTGTTCTGGTAAAAACATTTCAGCCCTTTTCGAAAGAAGCATATTACCACCCGGGATAACTTTTTTAGCTCGCTTCCACAATTTTTGTCCGGTTCCCATATTTGCCCCTTCGTTCCGAACGATATGATTGTTTATTGAAAATATCTCCGGCTTCATTTTATATAATTCCAAAACTTCAAGCCAACCGAATTTGATATCGGGATGAAAGTGATCGAAAACTTTCTTGATAACCTCAAAGTCCGACGGCTCATCCACTGTCCATCTTAGATCAGAACGATTTTCATGATATTCTAATGAAGATTTTTTGAATTCATCGGATTCGCGGATCCAAGGAGTAACGTGTTCCCGATAAAAAGTTTCCTTTTTTTGCAACCAATTTTTTTCAAGACTTTGAAAACTAAAAACTTCAATATCCAATCCATCCGGAAACGTGGGTGGACTAGCATTCGAACAATAGTCAACTTGATCTCTGAAAAATTTTTCGATGACATCGTCCACTAAAACCGCATCGACCAAAGGACAATCACCTGTAATTCTTACGACTACGTCCGCTTTTTTTTCCTTTGCAGCTTGATAATATCGATCAAGAACATCACTCTCGCTTCCCCTAAAAACCGAATATCCTTGTTTTATGATCGTTTCTGTTAGAATATCATTTGCCTGAGAAATCGAAGTGGCTAGAATAATTTCGTTTATCAATTTTGATTCGGATAATCTAAAAAACAGTAACTCAATCAACGAATTACCGTTTATTTTTTGGAGAACTTTATTCGGAAATCGAGTGGATCCTGTACGAGCTTGAACGATTGCTAAGATTTTCAAAGTAAATTCCAATTGGAAGGGTGAATCAACATTTCGTCATTTTTAGAGAAATGATCAGGTACGTTAATAGTTTTAGTGGAATTCATGATTTGAATAATTTCATTCAATTGAAGTTCCGATTCAATCCCGATCACAAATTTGTCCACATTCGAAAAAGACTTTATAAATCCTATGCAGGCTTCTAAGGCAGATAAATTCGATTCAGACAACCATTGATCCCATTTTTTCCAAAGACCTTTCCATAGATCGAATTTTTTCGGTCGGGTGAGCGGAGTCATTAATAGGAGACCTTGAAGAAAAATGGATCGAACATGAATTTCACAACCGCCCGATTTTAATTTTTCCAACCATCCTGAAATTTCCAATCTCCGATCCAATACGTTTAACGGCGCTTGTACGATTTCCAATTTCAATCCTTTCGGAATTCTCTCCAACTCATCGGGAGAATAAATCGAGATTCCAAATTTCTCTATAATGCCGGAATCTTTCAATTTATTAAAAATATCTAATAAATGGGATCCATATTTTGAATATAAAATCTCAGGTCTGTGAAGCAATAAAGCGTAGAGTTTTTTAATTTTTAAACGAGATAGACTGTTTGTAAGCTCCGTATGAATCTGCTTTTCCATATCCGTCTCGGATAACTGTCCGATTTTAGTAACGACTCGCCATGATTCCACGCCGATATCACCTAACACTGTCTCACTATTTCCGTACAAAATAGCCGTATCAAGGGTGTTAATTCCAAACCTTTGAGCGGATGTCATGATGTTTTTAGACTCGTTAAACGATACCTGACCATTTTGATTGGAAACACCGTAGGAAAGGCCAAATTGGGCCGTGCCGATAGCGATTTTTGAAAACATTGAATTGAGTCGTTTTTAGAATAAAGTTTGGTGACCGATCGGAGTGATCAAGACACTCTTTATAAAATCCAATTCTTTAGAAGTTAGTCCCGGAAACATCGGTAAACTAATCGCTTCCGAATAATATTTTTCCGACTCAGGAAACTGAGTAATATCATACTTAAATTGTTCGTAATACGGCTGTCTATAGATAGGAATATAATGAAGATTGACCATAATTCCACTCGATCGAAAGCGTTCGAAAATTTCCCTATGACTGGCCGCCATCTTTTTTTTATCGATACGGATTATATATAAATGAAACGCGGAATAACAGTCCTTATTTTGATAAGGCGTTACAACGGGTAGATCTCGTAAAATTTCATCATAGTAATTACGAATGACTTGTCTCCTTGAAACAAACTCATCCAATCGATTCATTTGGCTGCTTCCCAATGCGGCCTGAATATCCGTTAATCGGTAATTATATCCAAGTTCCAACTGTTGATAATACCACTGACCTTCGGGCAGACGTGTCATTTCCGCAGGCGTTCTGGTTATACCGTGGCTTCTCAGACGATACATTTTATTTACTAGTTCAGGATCGTTGGTTACGGCCATTCCCCCTTCACCCGTTGTTATTATTTTAACAGGATGAAAGCTAAACACCGATATATCACTAAATTCACAAGATCCTATCTTCCTACCCTTGTAGGCTCCACCAATTGCATGCGATGCGTCTTCAATGATTTTAAAATTATATTTTTTGGAAAGAGTATGAATTGCTTCCATATCTGAACTTTGACCGGCGAGATGAACAGGAATCACTACTTTCGGTAATGTTCCTTCAATTTCCGCTTTTTCCAACTTTTCCTTTAAACAATCGACACTCATATTATAAGTTTTCGGATCGATATCGACAAAGTCTACGCTTGCACCGCAATACAACCCACAATTGGCACTGGCGACAAAAGAAATGGGACTGGTCCATACACGATCGCCCGGCCCTACTTCTAAGGCTAAACAAGCAATGTGTAAAGCAGAAGTAGCACTATTCGTCGCTATTCCAAATCGAGCGCCTGTATATGTGCAAACAGCCGATTCAAATTGCGGAACCGCCGGTCCTTGCGTAAGGAAATCAGAACGCAGAATTTTTATCACCGCCTCAATATCTTCTTCAGAAATGGATTGTTTACCGTAAGGAATCATAATTGTCCGACTTAATTATTCAATGTAGCAATGCTAGTCCGAATATCGGACATAGGTTGTCCAAATAATTTTTGTATTTTTTCGGTTGATAGACTCATATCTAGAGGTCTCCGCGCATAGAGTGTAACGTCTTTTATCGAAATCGGATTAATAAGATTGATTGATTTATCGAGCGTTTTAGCGATCAAGATTGCAAATTCAAATTTCGATATTCGTTCGCCTCCAACGACATGATAAACGCCATCCACTTGTTTTTGAATTAATCTTAAAATCGTATCAGATAAATGAAATATAGAAATCGGTGTAAAAAAAACATCGGCAAAAGCATTAATTTTTTCATTCCGATTTAGAGAATTGATAATCCAGTCTGAAAGAGATTGTCTCCATTTCAAACCCGGACCAAAAAAGTTGGTTCTAAGAATCAACGATTTTGGATTTGCGGATAATACGGCCAATTCCGCTTCCGCTTTGGTTTTACCATATACGTTTAAAGGACAAAAAGGTGTTTCCTCTTTAATCATAGCCTTGGTTCCATCCCAAAGATGATCCGTGGATATATGAATCATTTTTATATCTAACTCTACTGATATTTGAGCTACTAATTGACTAAGATCAACGTGAATTTTTTTTGCTAAAGATTCATTTTTTTCACACTCGTCAACGTTCGTTAAACCGGCGCAATGTATTACGTATTTTGGCCGAACCCGATTGAATAAGTTTTTTACGGCTGCAAAATCCAAAAGGTCAATTTCAATCTCTTCTACGCCACTCAAATTCAAGGAATGATTTTTTCTAAGAGAAATAACATTGTAATTATTTCCTAAAAAATATTTCGACAGGTAATTCCCAAGCAAACCGCTTGCACCTGTGATTAATACTGTATTTGGTTTCAATTTTTTATTTTGTGAAGAATGGAATTTAGCTAATATGTTTATTTAAATAAGAAAATCATACTTATTACTTTTCAACCAAGTTGCTCCGATTCTACATTTTGGATGAATCCAATCGTGTCTCTTGGTGTAATCAGGCCATTCCTTCAAAATTTCCCAAAACTTTTTTTGTCGCTGAATGTCTTCAAGACTATCTACCCAATTATCTTCAACTCTCTGCCAGCATTCTTTTGTAGCATCCAATATTTCGTCAGAGGATAAATCTTTCACTATAATTCCAGCTTTCTCATAATCATCTGTTCGGGCATAATTATGCTTCAAATGCTCCCTCCAGGTAAGCGCTTTCCCAGTTGTTTTCCAAAAAAGATGCTTGGGTATATTTAAAGAATCGCACCACGACCAAATATGACTCAACGGTATAAAGTTTACAAATAGTATAGGTTTGTTGTAAAATTCAGTAATTGAATCCAATCCACTTCCCGTACTAATACAGAGATCGCAGTTAGCAAATAACCAGATATCCAAAAGTTCATTTTTACTTAGGTGAAATGCATAATCAATCACCCTTGAATGGTTCGTGGGAATAGGTTTAGCCATAACACTTCCCATTCTGAGTACCCAGATCCCCTGCCCGGCCAACCATTCCACTGCCGGCACATAATCAGAAATGTCCGTATCTCTATAGCTATGGTAGTCCCAATTTTCATTTTTCAACAAGGGGGAAATTTGTAAATAGGAACTATCGCGAACTAACAAGCAAACGAATTTCTCGTGATCCTTCCAACCTTGTGCCCGTAACCAATCTTTTGCTTGTGTTACCTCTTCAGGAAGGAATTCAAATGGAATAACATTCATTTGCTTTAACTTGCCTTGTATATCCCTCGTTGTAGGCTTTAAGATATGGTCCTGTCCGCCCGATATTTTTTTGTTCCAATGATCTAAATAATAAACACTCCAATGAATTTTTAATTTTCGCCTTGCCATTCTTTCCCATTGGCGATTTGAAACTTTCTCTGAAAACCAAAAAAGGTCGACTGTATTAATCGGCTGTTCTTGTAGAGAAGTCCAGTACATCACGGATTGTGCATTAAAATGGCCAATCCGAGTGGAGTCTATAATTCCAAAACGAACTAGACAATATGGTTTTAACTTGCGAATAATTAAAACTAAAGGAATTGCCCAAAAGGAAGTGGAAAGTAATTTTATTTTGTTTATAATTCTTATAAATATATGCGTTCTGGAATTTTTACTCATCTTACGTGCCAGTGCTCTTACGTCTTTTTCCAAATGTTCTCAATTTCTTTTTATATTTTATCAAATTCAAACAATTCATTATAAGTTCCAATTCTGGCGATTTTACCCGATTTCAATTCAATGATCCAGTCACAATTACGAACCGTCGTCAATCTATGTGCAATCAAAAGGATTGTTAAATCTTTCCCCAAGTTGTCAATTGCTTCCATAACGGCATTTTCGGTTTCACTATCTAACGCGCTTGTGGCCTCATCAAATACAATCACAGATGCATTTTTATACAACGCTCTAGCAATACCGATTCTTTGTCTTTGTCCTCCAGAAAGGCGAATTCCCCTTTCTCCAACAAATGTATAATAACCTTCTTTTAAGGAAGTGATATGCTCATCGATTTGAGCTTGTTTAGCGGCAAGTTTTATTTTATCAAAATCAATGTTATCTAAACTCGTACCAAAAGCAATATTCTCGGCGATTGTCGCATCGGATAAAAATATACTTTGCGGAACATGTGCAATATTCATTTGCCATGTCCTCATCGTTTTAGCGTTTATATTTTTTCCATCCACGTTAAGACTACCGATAGTGGGCTCCAACAATGCCATCACAATATCCAAAAAAGTACTTTTACCACTTCCCGTGTTTCCGACAATTCCGATTCGTTTACCTTTTGGAATCTCAATGTTTAAATCTTTTAAGACCCACGGACCATCGGAAGAATATTGAAAAGACAAGTTCTTAACTTCGATCTTATCAGAAAAAACTATAGGTTCGGTTACGGATTGGTTCAAATACACAGGCAAGGGCTGATCGAGTAAATTTAAAACATCCCATAGAGTGGCTTGTCCTCCCTTTATGTTAACCCAGGCATTATAAGATTGCTGAAGAATCGGTAATAAGCGTTGCGCACCTAAAGCTAAAGAACCTAGAATTGGTAGAGCCGATGTAATTCCTCCGAATGATTTAGAAAGAAAGTAGGCAAATCCTACCATCATAACCATGCCCATTGATTCCATAATATACCTGGGACTTCCAGCTATGAAACCGCTTTCGGCATACGCCTTTCTTAGTTTGTGATCGGATATTTGATAGATGTTACAGTAGATATCCTGACTTCCATCCAAAAGTACGTCTCGGATTCCGCCCAAACCTTCTTGCAACGATTTGTATACCTGCGTATATTCGAGTGTGACAATTTTTCCGTTCTTTTCGACTCTCTTCTTAACCACAACTGAAATCAAAGCATACAAGAACCCAAATCCTGCAAAGGCCGAAATGGAGATCACGGGATCGAACAAAACCAATGTCGATAGTATGGAAATGCTCATAATTGACGAGTTGATTAACGTAACAATGGGAAGTATGATCTTACCAACTAATGAATTAGTCTTCGCTGTAATTCCGCTAATAACTTCGCTACTATTTCTTGCAACATGAACCCTATAAGGTTGATATAATGTTCTTTTATAAATATCTATACTTAAATCCGCGCCTGAAGCATACGACAGTCTAGTACTTACCCAAAGAAGAAGTAATCGCATGAGCATAGAAATAAAAACTGCAACGATAAAAAATACAGTAAGTAAAAAGATAAATTGTTCCGTATTTTTGATGTCTATTAGTTTAACCACAAACTGGGGAATAGGCATTTTAAATAATAGCTCAGGTGAAGTTAAGACCGTTAGAAAAGGAACTAAAGTCCCTATACTAACTACCTCAGTAAACGCCGTGAAAACAACGAGAAACATTAAAAAAAAGTATTGTTTACGCCTTTTAGGCGTAAATTTATTCCATAATCGAAAAATAAGATTTGTTAAATTATTTGAGTTCATGCGTGAAAAAATACGAAAATGTATTGGCTGTCAGCAATCCTATTTTTTACAAGAAGCCTGGTATCAATAGATCTCTGCAAATAATCGAAAATCGATTTTTTTTCTAAGAACCGAATCTGTAACTCGATCATCGGATCCGCTTGGATTACTTGAGAGATTGATCCGCTAAAACTTAGAATTGTTAGATCATCGAGGCATTCAGAAATTTCTCGTGCGGTTTATTCCGAGTAAATACATCGAATGATTCTAACATAGAACTTGATAAAGCACGATTGCCCTTTCCGAATTATCCGAGGTCCGAGTCGATGATCCAAAATCCCTTTGATTTTCTTGTATCTTTCCCATATCGAAAATTGCCGGGCAAAAGCTCACATCCAAAATGATACGCGATTTCCTCTTGAATCGTTCGTTTGAACAGAGATTTCGTGGATTGTATTAAAAGATCTTCTTCAATAATTAACTCTTCGGAGTTCTTTGCCAAGAGTTCGTAAAAAATTCTTCAATTCTTAAGTTTGCTTATATTGTTTTTTCATTGTTAGTTGATTCTTTCACAAATCATTTACACAATCAAGATAGCGACCGAACAGATTCAAAAAATTTTATTTTTCTTTCTTTCTTCAATGATTTCTAATGCCTTAGAAATATCGGAAAAAGGAACACCGGAAAGTTCCGTCATGCTTAACTTCCACCATTCACTTTCCTCGATCCGATCGATTATCTCTTGGGAAAACCTCTTCCGAATCGGTTTCGCAGGATTACCCGCAACGATAGAGAATGGTTCTACGTCTTTCGTTACAATAGCTCCTGCTCCAACAATAGATCCGTTTCCTATTTTTACACCTTTGATAACAACCGCGTTATCTCCAATCCATACATCGTTACCTATTATCGTTCGAACACTTCTCATTTTAAAATAGATTTCCGGATCTTCTTTATAGGCGGTTTCGCCGTACGATGCAGTAGTATCACGATATCCAATCTCATGAGAAGTTAAAAAATCAATCGGATGTGAGAAGGCCCCAATCGAAACTCTAGCGGCAAATGTGCAATAGTTACCTACATTCGAATCGGCAAGATATGAAAAAAAACTCATTGCCACATATCGACCAATTTCACTCCGATTTATACAACTACAAAGTCCTAAGAAATCATTTCCTTTCAAGGAAGAATTCATTATCTTTGAGAAGAGAGCTAACTTTATGTTGCTTTCTAAATTCATCTCATTCTCTTTGTCGTTAAAGATATATTCTATATTCATAAATAACTGCAGTAATCAAAAGGTTTTCCTACTTTTGAAAAAGTTTATTTAAATTCCTTCCGGGAACACCTACAATTTTAGAATTCAAATCTACATCTTGAATCACAACTGTACCAGCCCCAAGAATTGATTTTTGGCCAATTTTAATTCGATTAATTATAACGGCTCTTGTGTGAATAGTGCAGAATTCCTCGATTAAGACGTTACCTGCTATAGCCACCCCTGGATCAATGGTTACGGATTTTTCGATTTTACAATGATGATCAATTTGAGTACCGATATTAATAATTACTCCATCATCAATTTCTGCCCGATATCCTATTGTGCAGTTTGCGTGAATAATAATATTTTTTCCTAAAATACACTCGTTCAATAATAGAGAAGACGGATGAATCGCATTGATCAATTCTAAACCTATATCTTTTGCTTTTTGAATTTCAATCCACCTTTGCAATGAATCAGGAATTGTCACAAGAGCCTTGGTAATTCCTTTTTGAATTAAAAACTCAGGCCAGTGAGGGTCACAAACGAGAGGAACACCTTTAAATTTTCCGTCTTCTGGATAGTCAAACCGAGAAACATGCCTTTTCACCTTTCGAATTTCGGGTAGCTGATTCTCCGGATGAATAAAATAAGCCACCCGTCCAAGACCTGCCTCTTCAAACCATGAATGAATTTGACCTGCGGATCCTTCATGCCAGCCAACAAATGCAACTTCATTTTCAGCCATAAATATTTTTGATTGTCTCGATTACTCTTTTTACGTTTTTAATTTCTTGTGTAGGGCCACTTGGAAGATAGATTCCATTTAATCCATATTTTCGTGAATTAGGAAAATCTCTATTATTCTGTGGAAAATAAGAAGCTTTATCTAAATCAGGATAAAAAGGACGAGAATCAATTTCGACTTCCGCTAATCGCCCTATAAGATTTTCTCTGTCCTGAACTACATATTCGGTATATATCGGCACCTCACCGGATTCAATGCATACTTTTATCGGTGAGATCGGCGTATCTTTCAATCCAATTAGATATGTATTATATATTTCCTTTAAGTATTCGATTCTCTCAGGCAAACGTTTAAGCTGTTCAATTCCTATAGAAGCAAGAATATCTGTAAATCTAAAGTTAAATCCCGGCATTATCCATGCTTTAGGATCTTTTACATTCTCAACACCATGAGTTCGAATAGACTTCAATTTATAAGCTAAATCAGGATTATTTGTAACCGCAAAACCGCCTTGTCCGGTAGCTATCGCTTTTGCAACGGAAAGCGAAAAACATCCTATGTCCGATTGAGTTCCAAGATATCCGGAAGAATTTTTGGAACCGATCGCCTGCGCCGCATCTTCTATTACAAATAAATTATGCTTTTTTGCAATCGTGTTCAACTGTTGCATTACAACAGATCGTCCGTTCATATGAACCGGCATAATTGCTTTTGTTTTTGTTGTAATACATTCTTCTATTTTAGAGACATCTAATATAGGTCGATCTTCTTCCACATCTACTAATACTACTTTTGCTCCGAGCAAATATGGAGCATGAGCCGTAGCAATCCATGTACGATTAGGAACAATTACTTCATCTTCTGGTTTTATTCCAATCGCCATTAAAGAAAGGAGTAAAGCCGTACTTCCACTAGATGTGGCTACTACATACTTAACCCCTAAATATTCTGCAATTTTTTCTTCAAACTCTACTGTAACCTTACCCTGGCTTATGTTTTGATTCCGAAAGGATTCAATAATTCGATTGATTTCTTCTTCACCGAAAGAAGTTCGCCACCAAGGAATGGAATGATCCATATTATTCAGACCCTAATATACTCAATTCCGGAAGTGGAATTAGGAATTTTCCACCATTCTTTAAAAATGCTGCATGTCTTTCTATAATGCTTTTCTGATGCTGCCATGCCAATACAATAACAATATCCGGTTTATCCTCATATAATTTTTCGGAGGGAAAAACTGGGATATGATATCCCGGAGAATAAAGTCCGTGCTTTAACTGATTATCATCCACAATATACTCGAGAAATGGTTCAAGCTCAAAATGATAAGTCAAAGTTGTTGTACTATGGGAAGCGCCGATTCCAACGATTCGTTTTCCCTGAGATTTCAGTTCATTCAGTTTTTCTAAAACTTCTTTCTTTGCAGAATCCAATGTAAAATAAAATTTTTCATAAACCGCATTATCCCTCATACCAAACTTATGTTCTTCATTTATCAAATTAGTTACTGACGAATCTTTTTTTCGTGAACCGACTTTCAATTGCCCTATGGCGCGAATAGATCCTCCTTTTGGTAGAGTCTTAGTAACCTGGATGAGATCGAGATTACACATTGAAAAAATATTCTTCAGTACCTCAACGGTAAAATAGGAAAAATGTTCATGATAAACATAATCAAACATTTTTATTTTCATTTGCTCAGGATGATACCCTGTTTGAACAACAAAAATACCATCTTGAGTTAACAATTTTGAAACCGATTTAGTAAAACTAATTAGGTCATCTACGTTCGCATACATATAATTAGCCGTAACCACACTCGCAGGTCCGTGCTCTTTCACAATTTTCTCAGCGACCGCATCCGTAAAAAAATCATTAATCGTAGGAATACCAGAATTACAGGCTTGAATTGATATTGCACGAGCCGGCTCTACACCCACAACTTTCATGCCTATTTTTTTAAATGAAGCCAACATAGATCCATCATTACTACCCAAATCCACAACTAATGAATTTTCAGGAATATTATACGTTGTAGCAATTTCTTTAGCATATTCATCATAATGATCCCTTAAACCTACGGTTACTCCGCTGACATAAACATAATCAGCGTAGCTGATTTCAGGACTTACTATATGAGGCAAATGTAAATACCCGCATGACTCACATAGAGCGAGTTCAAGCGGATAGGTCGGCTGAGAAAGTTTACTTTGTTCTCGATTTACAAATTGATCCTCAAGAGGCGTATCTTTAAACTTAATGACAGTTGTAATCTTGCCTGAACAAATCCGACACTGTTTATCCTGTCTTAGAACCTGCTTTTCCATAGTTACTTTTCCTTAATTTGCGATTCAATTTCAGTGATAAATTTTTCTACTTCTGGATCATTTTCTTTCGGAGCCCAATCCGGAAAAAATGTTTGTTCTCTAAGAAAAGGTCCTTCTGTGCTTTCATGAAAAACTAAAAATTCAGATCGAATGAATAAAGAATGATAAATTGGAGTAGACATTCTGTAATAGAATAGTTTCCCAGAATTCATATCCCCCATTCTAATTACTTTTAGAATTGTTCCATTTTCATTAAAGAGCACAACATCAACTTCCCCTTCTATAATTGCCATCGATTCTGCTTTCTCGAGATGTTTATGCGGACGAACGTAACATTCTTTTGTATGGATAATAAACATTTCGTGCAAACGATCATTGGAAGTTTTATGAGCGCAGAGCCGAACCCTTTGACGAGGGTTTAAAAGGGCTAATTTTTTTAGATCTTCTAAATCTTCTTTGTCTATGACGACTATATCTTCTTTAGGATACAACACTTCGTCGTTTTCTTTATGTATCGATATTTTCATAGGACTAATAAGTCTTTATCTCCCCCCGGGAAGATAGAAGCAAATGTTCCGCCATTGCTAATAAACTTTTCATGATTTTTAATCACTTTGGGTTGATTTTGTGGATTCAAACTTAAAAGACAAAATCTAATGTCCTTCGTATAAAGAACCTCGGATCCAACGATTTCAAGATCATTAATAGGCATTAGTAAACCTTTTTTATTTTGGTTATCGTCAATTACATAATCAATCAAATCGGCTATATCGGCTATAGACAAGAAAGCGATTGAAAGATGACCTGCACCAAACATCGCAATGGAACCTTTTTCTTTTTTTATTTTTTCGAGTTTTTCCCGAATTATTTTTTTTCTATGATTTAGATTTTCAACAAAACTATATGCCCGTTTGATTTCTTTCTCTAATTCGTTGGAATCTACTGAAATTGGATTAAATTGTTTAGATAGCTTAACAATGGCTACGAGTGAATTCTCAAGTAAATATGGTACCGATTCAAAATGTACGATTTCAAATCCCGATGATAGAAGTAAATTTTTAAAAGTAGAACTCGTAAAATAAAAAACATGTTCTTCCCAAATCGTAGTCCAATCTCCCATTTCTAAAGCTCTTTCACAATCTGGCAATTCCCAAACTATATACCCATTTTCATGAATCAAGTTCTTTGCCGCATCTAAAAACTCAAGTAGCTTATAAGAATGTTCGACAACATGACGAATAATGAATATATCAGCCATCCCATATTTTTTTTTCATTGCATTCGTAGTATTCATAGTAAACGAAAACTGGTATGTTTCTACATTTGCACATTTATCGTATACGCCTAAGTCTAACTCCGGATCGATTCTCCAAGTATTTCGGTATCCTTTATTTCTTAAACGATCCAGTGTGGAATCATCTTTAAAGCTATAAGCTCCAAATTTAGAATTTTGATTTATACCCGGCAGATTAATCATAGTATTCACCATATCATCTAGATGGGCTTCGGGTTCGAAACAAGTTAGCCAATCGTATTGTGGCTTCATTTCTTCGATTGGAAAAGGCTCGGCTAAATGAATTAAACCTGAGTCTTTAGAAAGTCTAAGTTTTAATGGAAAATTTGGCGCCTTGCTAGAACGATCAGGCGCTAAAAATCGATTTGAAACCGGTTGAAGCCCAAAATCTATCAGCAATTCACCTGATGTTTCTAGGTTGTTAAATTGAGATGGATTCATTTTGACACATCACCTATATGATTCATTAATTTAGATAAGCCGTTTCGTAATGAAGTAAATTTGAAATCTGACGGTAGAATAGATTTTATTTTTTGTGGATTAAATGCGTTATCCGCTTTTTGTTTACTTCTCTCACGAATATTAACAACGAGGTCTGGAATCACTTCCTTCAAGATAGAAATAATATCTGCAAAACAATATTTTTCTCCACTTACTAAGTTAAGTTCCCCTTCAAAATTTGTATCAATCAAATAGGAAACAATCCGGCAAACGTCTTCAATGTAAATGAATTCTCTTAATTCAGTTCCATCTCCCCAAAGTGTGATGGGGTTCCCTTCCTTTGCCGAGGCGGAAAAGCCGGATGGCCCATATGTTTTAGCTTGATCACCAGGTCCATAAATAAGTGGAGGACGAAGAGATACTAGGGAAGTTCTTTTATTACTGATACATGTTTTCACCAAAAGGCGTTCGGACGTATATTTGTTGATCCCGTAAAAAGATGTGGGATTAACTTGCGTATTTTCACTGATATTTGTGTTTTCAGTTTCTTCTCCATAAACAGCAGCAGAACTAAAATAAATAAGACGTTGTATCGGATTGGATTCAAGAAGTTTGCAAACATTTTCCACTATCGTAGTATTCTGATGAAAGGCGTCTAACGTATCTCCAAATTGACGTTTAACCGCTGCTGCAAGCACAAGACAGGTATCAGGTGTAAAATGTAAAGCAAGTTGAGATGCGCTATTAAAATCGGTTAGATCTATATCAGGTAAGGAACAACCGATTACTTCCTTATTACCTAATTTTGATAAACTTTTCTCTAAACTGGAACCAATGAATCCCGAATGGCCGAGAATGATAACTTTTTCGATCTTATCCATTGTGGATCGGTGTTATTTTTTTATTACCCGTTGCCAATATAAAGATATAATGACTCATTGGAGAAAACCCTGTATGCAATACCTCATCGTTCATCCCAAATAAAAAAGTATGTTCAAAATACTTACTTAGTAATTTTTTCAGATCTTTTCCGGTTTTACAATTGATATGTCCCTCTTTACTTAACGGAGAGGCATATGTCTGCGATTCCAAAGACGGTGCACCGCAAATAAACGCACCTCCAGGCTTAATAGAACTGCAAATATTTTGTAAATAAATTTCTTCTTTTTCATTAGGAATGTGTTCGATAACATCCAAAGAAAAGGCGGCATCGAATAATCCGCCAACTTGATAGGGACCATCTAAAATATCATGAACGGCTAACGTAACATTAGTCCAATCAGGATCTAAATTTCTCTTTCCTTCTTCAATGAAAAGCGGATCAAAATCTAATGCATGCAGTTCGCCAACTTCCGGATGGAGAAGACGACTTGCAAACGCGTCTCCGCAACCAACTTCGAGAACGCGATTATAACCGGAAAGCATCTTTGCTGCAAATTTATGTCGAGCAAGCGTAAAAACCAAAACCTTAGGATCGATTCTCCACATACTGCTGGAGCGATAGCTCATTTTAATAGGACCCTTTTCTTTTTGCATTTCTACTAAAATTTTGTACTGACTCTCTTTCGTTTCCGAGCTTCCCATAGGTCTCTCTTCCTTCATTGTTCTCAAATTAATCCTTTTTTAAAGGAGTTCTTAATAAATTCCCTACCGATTCTACCTAGATCTCCGTAACCGCTATATTTTCGATACAATTCGTTTAATTTTTCTTGCATTTTCTCATCTTCCCCGGAATAGGAAACGTTATCCGACAAACGCTCAAGCATCTCAGTCACGACGTCGTTTAATTCTTCGGGCGAATTCTCCACAATCTTGACGCCCTTCTTTTCGTATCCGTGAGATGTAAATATTCTTCCTAAGTCAGTAGACAAAATTTCTTCGAAAGACGCATAACGATTTTCATTTTTTAACCAGAGATGTTTAGGAATAAAAAGACAATTACTAGCGTGTGGACGACCCGAAATAGGCATGAAATTTGTCATAATCGTCGGCACCCCGAAAAGAATCGGATTTAAAATTGGTCCGGAGGACACTCCAACAAAAAATCGACATTGTGAAAAAAGAAAAATGTCCATTCGATTTGATCGGATATCGCTATACGCGTAATCAAAGACGCCTTCCATAGGAGGAATTTTTTTCATCTTTGGGTCACCCACTCGTATCACAAATCCCCCAGCACTTACGATAGACTGAATGGCGAGTTTATAATTATCTATATCTGCATTACGATAACCATCAAAATCGTCTTTTGCTAAGTGCGATCCTAACTTGTAACCTGCGTCTCGAACATGGAGACTTACAAACCAAGTATCTCTAGATATTCCGACTTTAGCAAGCTGATCCCATCCGAAATTTTTATCTTCCGTGGTAAGTTCGAATAAGGGTTTTCGTCCTTCTTTCTCCCATTCTTTCTGAACAACGTATTTTGCATGTTCTATATAAATCGGGTTATCGTTTATAATTGCTGTAAAAGCAAAATCTTCTTGTAAATAGTTTTTAAACGGCTTTAAAGTTTCTATGGCAAAATCATCATTTACCACGGTAATGTATTTCTTCCAATAAGAAAGCATAACCGGATTCGCCACTGTATCCATAGATTTCAGGAATAATAAAATTTTAGTGTTTGGATGAAGACCTAACATTCTGGCCTTAACATGCGTGTCCAAATATCCGTGCACATTATAGTTGCTAAAGAGATTATCCGATGAAATAGAAATATTCAGAGAATCAAGTTGATGTTTCTTCGCAAACATAGTCTGCACATCTAGAAATTCCCGCATCGTACTTTGTATACCTTGAATATTATGACTAATTAAATATGATGCGTAAACCGATATTCTCCATCTAAGAATACATTCTGGATGGATTTTAAAATATCGATCAAAGTAAGATAGAAATTCTTTCGATACTTTCATAGGATCATATTTTCGATTTCGTTTCAGCAAAATTAGAATATTTTCATAGGCCCATTCTGTTTTTGGAAAAAAAACAAGAATAGCTTGATAGATCCTTTTCATCACCGGATCAATGATGCGAATCATTAAAGATTTTATTTTCCTTACAATATGTAATGGAATTTTTAAAATTATGGCCAACCATCTCGGAAATATTTTCTTTATTTTTTCTATGTTAAATGCCATAATGATGAGGATAAAAATATATTTGGTAACCGAATATATGCAAAATATGAATTATGAAATTGAATTCGAAATATTATAAATGACTTACAAACAGCAGATTGCATCCTGCATTTATACAGAATCGAATCACATCGCGCAAGTGAGATGAGAAAATTTATACGGAGGGGAATACCGTATTTAAAAAATTTTCAATCTTGGAAATATTCCCCATAACACCCGGAACGAGAGGAAGGCTATGATTTAATTCTCTAACAAAAAACCAATTCATAGCCATACCTTCATTCAATACAAAGCCCTCATAATTTACATTACAATAAACAGACAAACAATGGTTAATCGCTGGCATTTCCCCTCGCCATTCCCACTGAAATAATTCTTCCCCGATGATGCCCGGCATACAACCAAGTTCCTCATGTAGTTCACGTTCTAAAGCCTCTTTCAAACTTTCACCCGCGCCTCGACCTGTCCGCCGAAAAAAGTCCAATGCCCTTGAAACGTAATACCAGGCGTATAATCACGTTGTTGGAGTAGGATACGAGAATCGTTCCGATATATAAGTGCTTTAACTGCATGCCGTGTCATGAACGCAATCAATTCCGTGTATAGAAATATTAAATCCTCTTATTTTTAATCTGCTCCCCACCATTTCGAATTTGTCCTGTTTCGAGTCCAACCGAAGTTCCGAATATTTTATGAGTTCTTAGATCACAAATGTTTTCTTAAAATATTCTTTATATGCTTAATCTATTTCGAAATAGCTCACTTTGATTCTCGTGTTTTGAGCTTCTTCTGATTTCACTTTCACCACGTTTTATAGTATTTTTGCATCCTTTTTCAGGGAAGACTAAATAGATCATTTCTCTTATATAATGATCTGAAATTGTTTCAAAATAATTTAAGATATAAATGTTTTGTTTTTAGATTTCTTCTAATTCTAAAAATTAATCTACGGTGATCCGATTACAAATTTGAGAAAGGATTCTTTCCAATTATTCCGAGTAAGAACAGAATCATAAAAAATCTCATCTATTGCATATTTCAAATCTTTATGATTCTGTTTTTTCCCGGATCGATTACTAAGCCATTTAACAAGTTCGCTACGATAACTTCGAAATGCCATATCACTGAATCGACAAGCCTCAAGACCGAGACTTGGATCAAGACGATGGTCCTTGCTTTCACCGTTTGTTGCTATTTCAAAAAAACTTTCTAACATAGCCCTCAAGGGACCTGATTTTTGACCCCAATACGGATCGCCTACTTCACTCAAATCTCCGTAACGAATCAATCCAGGTTCATTTGAAAAATCGAGGGTAATAAGACCATTTTTCATCGTATCAACTTCAAGTATCCGGAGTCGTTCATTTGAATTACGTTCAAGAAGTATTATATAAGATGTAAGCCCCGCTAGTCCGCGAATTGTAACTCTACTTCCACCGTTTTCAACGATGCTATCCTTAATACTTATTTCTTCATCAGTTAAAGATCTCATAATACCGAGAATATGCGGAATTATATCGTGAATGAGCGATATGGAAGAATCATAATGTTTAACTTCACCATAACGTTCTTCATTTATAGGATCGGACCACACAATTTTAATTTGTTTAAATGGAGAATTAGTTCGAACAATTTGTGCATAGTTATTAAGATAATTCGCATATAATAACACATGAGCACAGTATAAATTCGCTCCATTCAAAGAGGCGAGGTTCAGTAAAAACTCTGCGTCTGCTTGATTCGTAGCGAGCGGCTTTTCAACTAGAGTAGGAATTCCAGCAAGTAAAGAAGACACAGCCGCAGCAAAATGATTCCTTGCGGCATTTGCAATTATAACAGCATAAATTGAATCCCTATAATCCGGCCAAGTATTATAAACCGTAATTTGTGTGATTTGTTTTTCTTTAACCCAAGATTTTAGACCATCCGCATTCTCTAACGAATGCATAGAAATCATGTAGTTTTCCGGAAGAAATTCACAAAGAACACCCGCTATCGTCCGTGCCCAACGACCCCCTCCGACAATAGCTATTTTTTTCCGATCCATATGATCCTTTATTTTAGATTATTCTAATTTTCGCGCCGAAGCAATATACTGAGCTCCAAAAGGTATCCAAGAAAAAAGTCTATCTATTTTTCGAAAAAATGCGTGATCAAAGGGCATAAATAGAGTATATCGAACCTTAGTCCTATCCGCTCCCGCATTTCTGAATATTTTTTTCGACTTCCAAGCTGTTAGGAGATTTGCATCTCGATCTAATTCAATGTTTTTCACGATATATAAAGTAGCCGGATTTAAAGGATTATGCTCAATAATTAAAATTTTTCCTCCGACACGAACAACTCTCAACATTTCTTGCACGAACTTATTCCATTGTAATTTAGGTACATGGTGCATAACGCAAATTGCATAAACACAATCAAATGTATTATTTTGAAAGGGGAGAACATTGCCGTCGTAAGTATCGTAAATTACATTTGGATTTCTTTCCTTCGCAAGTTTAAGAGATTCAGCGGAAATATCAACGCCGTGTAATTCATTCACCATTTCACTAATCTGGCTATGGCCAAGTCCGATTCCGCAGCCGATATCCAAAACTTTTAAGGTCTCTAAATTTCCTATTTCACTAAAACTATCTCGAAGAAGACGAATCTTATCCTGGACAAAAAAATCATGATTTTTTCCGACAATGCCGGTGTATTTTTCGATTTCCGCCTGATAGTGTTCAGTATTCGAATCAAAAATGTTCGTCATAATTTTAAGTTCTCGCTAGAAAGAAAATATATCATTTAAAATTTCCTAATTACTTTTTCTTCAAAATTTTTATCGATATTTATTGAGCTTTCAATCACCACTAAAGGTCGGTTCTGTAATTGAATATAAATTCTTCCAAGATATTTACCGATAATAGCCAAGAAAATCGCATTTAAACTAATACTAAACAACAATAATAACACTATCGTTGCAAAGCCGCTCGGCCACGAACTACCGAAAAAAATTGCAGCTATAAAATAATAAGAACCCAACGCTATCATTGTAAGAGCGATTATGGAACTTATATATCCTGCCAAACGCAAAGGCAAAAGCGACATAGAAAATATTCCATCGATTGCTAGACCTAAAAGTTTTCTAATCGGAAATTTACTCTTCCCAAATTTACGTTCAAATCGATCATATTCAACCCCAATTTCGTTAACCGAAAAGGCTGATACCAAACCTCTTATATAAGGTTGATTTTCATTAAGCAAAATGATTTTATTAAGAACTGTCCTATCTATAAGCCGAAAATCTCCTGCATCTCTACTAATTTTTTCTTCCGAAACCTTAAGTATAAACGCATAAAAGATACGCCGAGCCCACGTTAGTAGAAAATTTTCGATTCTACGTCTGCGGATTCCAACCACGACGTCGTGTCCTTGCTTCCAAAATTTTAAAAAAGTGGAGATCATTTCAGGTGGATCCTGAAGGTCGCAGTCAATTTGAATAACCGCATCACCGTTTGTAGCTCGGTAGCCCATTAATAAAGAGCTTTGAAATCCATAATTTCGATTAAATCTTAAAACTTTAATATTAGAATCAATAGCGGCTATTTCTTTTAAACATTCAAAAGTCGAATCCTGGCTATGGTTATCAGTGAATATAATTTCAAAATCATATTGTTTTTCATTTAAGATAACTTTTTGTATGGCATCGTAAACAATACGAACATTGTCCTCTTCATTATAAACGGGAATTACAATCGATACTAGTTTTTTTTTTCTCATATATTTTCAATTAAAATCTTCATTTGATACGAGCGGCAAAACATTGCCCGTAAATCCGATCTGCCGTAAATAACTATTAATTTCTGTTTGAATATGCCAGGCGAGATTTACAATCGGTGAAGAATCTTTAGTATTTAATTCGCTATCCGATACAATAGGAATTCTTGTTCCGGGAATATAACACCCAACTTTAGGCGATCGCGGTTGTTCATAAACTGCTAATATTTCTTCATTCGTTAATTTTAATAACTCAAGTAGAATTGCTGCCCTACCGGGAAATGCTTTGGCCCGAAGGGGCCCGTAAATTTCAATTAAATCGGAAATTTCCTTTTGCTTCTTCGTTCGCCAATTTGAAATATTCACGGACATTTGTACAAAACTAGCTTCAAATCCCTCTTCCTTTTTCAAAATTTCAAGATCATTTATCTCTTTAGCCGATAATTTGGAATTACGGGAAATAAAAACTCGGATGTTGCCGCCGTATCTTTTTGGAAATTCAAAATCAACAAGGTTCGATTTCAGTGATTGTGCAATCCTTTGAAAAGAAGAATAACTATAAGTTCTTGGATGTTCGTGATAAAATGTATCAAATTGATTTCCGTCCAGAACGGATCCTAAATAATGATTTTCAATAACTAAACAGCTGTCTTCACTCAGTAGAATATTTAATGCATCTAAAACATTTCCTAAATTTTCAATATGCGCAAAAACATTTGTAAATGTTATTAAATCAGGTTGTCCATATTTTTCTTTAAAACTTTTTGCAATATCACAATCAAAAAAACCTTGTAAAATTGTATGACCTTTCAAATGAGCTTCTTGCGCCGCCCCCGTCGGTTCGATACCGTAAGTTAATGCGCCCTCTTCTCTAAAAATAGAAAGTAAACTACCATCATTACACCCAATATCTAAAATCTTTTTGCCTCGAAGATTTCCAAACTTTTGATTGCAAGAGTTTACCAATTCAGCCATTCCATTTAAAACATCCTTAGTCAATGAAGATCTGTAATGATAGGTTTCAGGAAAAAGAATTTTTTTTGGAATTTGATACTTCTGATGAGCAGTTTTACAAACTGAGCAGAAAAGAATTTCTATGGGATATTTTTTGACTTCAGTTTTTTCATTTATGGAAACTAAATCGTCACACATTGCGTGACTTCCTAAATCTATTACAGAAAGTAAATTTTCGTTATTACAAACTTCACATTGAACGATTGTGCTAAGATTTGGTGATTGCGTCAGTGACATTAACATGTTCCTATTGGGATTCTTTTTTTAAGGCTTTTCTTAATTAAAAATATCGATAAAAAAATACACAATGCCACAAGAACCGTGGCCGAATCTGCCACTGTATGTCTTTGACTATAAAAAAGAATCGATGGAATCATACTTACTATGAAAGAAAGAAGGATCATTTTGGCAAATATTCGCAACTCAGATTCTACTTTCCGTTCAAGTAATATACTCAAATGAAATAACTTTACCAAAATAAATAAATGTAAGGAAAAAACCGTTAAAATAATAAACAAAATATTCGGAGACTGATAGATACTTTTGATAAAAAACTGCACATAACTTAAAACGTTCATAAAAAACCGAATCGGCTTGATGAACAAATACATATATCCTACATCAATCGGGCGTTTTCGTAATAAATCGAAGTAGACGTTACGTAGAGTGGTATCATAAAATTGCCATTTAATATTAAAATGGCCTTCCTTAACGATGTCCGTACCAATTTGATCTGTAGAGCCATTTTCCCTAAGATATTTCACGGCGGCGTGAAAGCCATTCATATCTGCGGGTTCATTTCTTATACCTTGTACGAATCTCTTATAAAAACTAATTTCACTATCACACTCTGGAATATGATAGAAGCCTTTGAGTTTATCACTTAAGGAAGTTTTCGAGCATACAAAATCACTTCGTAATTTAGGATCGCTTACAACTCCAATAAAAAGCGGATGCCACAAAACATGCGTCTGAGTCCAAATTTCTTTACTATATTCTTTATGTAATTCCTGATGCGGAACGTATTTCACTAAAAAAAATAATAAACTTACCAACAATGGAATTCGAAAGTAAACGAAAATTACTTTAAAAATCCTGTAACTGAATATTTTTTTACTAAGTGACCAACCTCTAAATCTCCAAAGGTAAATACAGAGCATAATCGTTGATGAAATGAATAATGCGATTAACATCCATAAAGAAGATCCTCTCGCTAAAAAAACAAAAAGAAGTGGGGCCGTCTGTAGAAAAATCAGAAACCATTGGCTGAATGTTATTTTAGTCTGCCTTGAAGCCAACAGAATGTGAAAGAATGGTATTATTCCTAGTATTGGAATAAAACGATAATTATAAATCGAAAGCAATTGTGCCCCAACGGCAGGATTACAAATCACGATAAAAATAATGGAATTTACTAAACACCAAAGTAATATTAACTGCGAAATTTTATTTCTGTAAGATACTAAAAAAATGAATGATGAAAAGCCAAAAATTAAAAACCAAAACAATGAAATACTTTGAGTTTTTATTCCAAATAATTGAAAAGATAAAACAACAAAATAAACGTAAGTTTGTTCATTTATATACCCGTGCAGATGGTCAAAGTTAATAATTTTTAAATAGGATGCCTTAAACAGTGCTGCATTAATTTCACTAAGATACTTCGTATAATCATCGATAGTTACAAGATCAATTGTGCTTACATTGGGAATTTGTTTGAGGGCGGTTAGAATTTGTTCCAAACCGGCATAACCTTCCACGCCGTACAATTGTCGACTTATTGCAATATTCATTACCATAAGATGATCAATAAAAGGCTCGCCGACTACGCCCAATCGATCATCAAATACTATCAATAATCCAAGTAGAATTACGGAAACAGAAATGGCAAAATATAGAATTTTCAAAATTCTTTTTTGATTTTTTTCATTTGTCATAGCTATTTTCAAACTTCCGGTATTCTTCTATTTGTTTTAAACAAATTTCTCGAATATTCTCTTTTTCATTATAGGCTTTCATCCAATCTACGATCTTTTCCAATGCGTCATCGGTGGACCATCTCGGTTTCCAACCTAATCTTGAAACCGATTTTGAAATATCAAGCTTGAGAGTTTTTGCTTCGTGCGGTTCTTTCTCGTTACTCTTAACAACAACTTTTGGCCCTTTTAAATTCTTACTTTTACATATTTGCTCAAATTTAGAGATTATCTCAAATACGGTTTTGGACTCCTTGTCATAAGGACCGAAATTCCAACTTTCAGAAAATGAATCTCCATCTACATAAAGTTTATGGATCAACATCATATAACCATAAAGCGGATCCAAAACATGCTGCCACGGTCTTATAGAATCCGGATTTCTAACCTGGATTGTCTTACCTTGAATGGTTGAACGAACAATATCAGGTATCAATCGATCGGTTGCGAAATCCCCTCCGCCGATTACATTGCCTGCTCTTGCCGTTGCGACAGATACACCCTGTTGATTTCCATGTTTGACCTGAAAAAATGATTTTCGATATGATAACGTTACTAGTTCAGAGCATGCCTTACTACTCGAATAAGGATCATAGCCGCCCAATGGCTCATTTTCTCTATAAGGCCATTCCCACTCTTGATTCTCATATACTTTATCTGTAGTTATGTTTAATACTACTTTTAGATTTTCTATCGAACGTGCTGCGTCCAATATGTTAACGGTTCCCATAACATTAGTTGCATACGTTTTTACTGGAGATTCATATGATTCTCTCACAAGCGGTTGCGCAGCCATGTGAATAATTATTTCAGGTTTTACAACCTTAACGGCTTTTGTAAGAGAATCTACATCCAATATATCTGCGAAAATCGATTTTTTTAAAAGTGTTTCAACATTCGCTAATTTAAAAAGAGACATTCCTTCCGGAGGGGCCAGCGAATATCCGGTTATCTCTGAACCAAGTGACGCCAACCACAAAGATAGCCAGGACCCTTTGAAACCTGTATGACCTGTTATAAATATTCTTTTTTTCTTAAAAAATTCTAAATTAAAATATTCAACATTTGCCTTCATCTTTTACCAAATTTTCCAAGGAGCACTTCCGGATTTCCATAGATCCTCGAGATAATTTTTATCTCTCAACGTATCCATCGCCTGCCAAAAACCCAAATGTTTAAATGCTGCTAGCTGACCGTTTCCGGCCAATTTTTCGAGCGGTCCCTTTTCTAAGGGTAAATGATTCGAATCATTTGGAATATAATCAAAAACTTCAGACTCAAATACGAAAAACCCACCATTAATCCAATTGCCCGGACTTTTAGGTTTCTCCTCAAACCCTCTTACAAGTGATTCATTACCTGAAATATCCAAAGCCCCCCATCTGCCGGCCGGTTGAATGGAAGTAACCGTCGCAATACGTTTATTCTTTTGATGAAAAGCGAGTAAATCCTTTAAATTGACATTAGCCACACCATCTCCATAAGTAAGCATAAATGTTTCGGACTGAATGTATTTTTCTATTTTTTTTACACGACCACCCGTCTGAGTTTCTAATCCCGTATTTACCAGTGTAACTTTCCATGGTTCCACCGTATTACCGTGTATTTCCATTTTGTTATTATCTCGAAAGTCAAATGTTACATCCGACTCGTGCAAATAATAATTTATGAAATATTCTTTGATCGCATATCCTTTATAGCCCAAGCATATGATAAAATCATTAAAACCAAAATGGGAATAAATCTTCATTATGTGCCAAAGGATCGGCTTCTCACCGATTTCGACCATCGGTTTAGGTCTTAAATGAGATTCTTCACTAATGCGAGTCCCAAATCCACCGGCAAGAATTACCACTTTCATCAAACGCCTCTTAAATAAGTAATAAATTAGAAATCAAAAGATAATCGATTTATTTAGACATTTTTTTTCGTAGATAAATTCTAAATATAACGGAAATATTATACTCTTTCATTGAATATGTGTTAGGTTAAAGATCGTAAAAAAGAGAATAAATTAATATCGTATTTTTACTTTCGAATACTAAATCGAATGTATTTTTCTTTTGATCCGTATACTTCTTTACTCGAAAAATATAAACTCGTAATCTCCAGTATAACCAAATTCATTATACAACCAAATCCATTCGGAAACTTCCAGTAAAGATTCCGCAGTTAAAGCCCAACATTCTAAATTAAAGAATTCTTTTTCGTTTCGATAACTTTCGAGCATCAGATAACCATTCTTTGCGACCCTTTCCATTTCTTTTAAGGCTGACTTTAACTCAAATAATTTCAAATTATGAAACGTGGTAAGCGATATTACTAAATCGAATTCCTTATCGCCGAAAGGATACGGATCCT
Source organism: Leptospira noguchii serovar Panama str. CZ214 (assembly GCF_000306255.2). Classification (GTDB taxonomy): domain Bacteria; phylum Spirochaetota; class Leptospiria; order Leptospirales; family Leptospiraceae; genus Leptospira; species Leptospira noguchii. Next base: position 179,202 of record NZ_AKWY02000034.1, on the reverse strand, counting down.
GCGCCTTATATTGAAACAAATAGGGTTTGATTTCCTCTTTCGCATTCTCAAGTCCGTAAGTTGAAGAATCAAAACCAACGACCTCAAGTTTAGGTTCAATCAATAACATTTCGTAAAGCAAAAAACCTTTCCCACATCCCACATCTAAAACCTTGGATCCAGGTTTAAGATTATAATCTTGAATCAAAGTCTCCGCAACTGGCTTCCATCTACCCGGAATATATTTGTATCCACCGTAGCCGAAACGACGATCCCCATCCCAATAATCAAAGCCGTATTTTTTGGCCTTGATCATACATTCTATTTTATGATCCTGCATACGAGCAAGATAATCTCTCTGAGTCGCTTTATGAAGCGGTGTAACTATACTTTTCAGTTTTCCCATTTTTAATCATCTATTGAGAAAAATTTTATCTAAGAAATTCTTAATATTATAAAGATTTTCACTAACACCTGGAACCAATGGAAGTTTTTCATCCAACTCTTCCCATAAAAACCATTTCATTGCTAAACCTTCATTTAAAGTAAGAACGTCTTCTTTTACTTCAAAATGAACCGGCAAACAGTGATTACACGTAATTTGTTCACCTCTCCATTCCCAATGAAATAGCTCTTCCCCAATACTTCCCGGAATACATCCAAGTTCTTCTTCCAACTCACGGCTCAATGCATCTTTAAGATTTTCACCAGACTCAACCTGCCCGCCAAAAAAAGTCCAATAACCTTGGAAAATAATGCCCGGTGTAAAATCACGCTGCTGTAATAAAAGACGACCGTCATCTCTATAGATTAACGCCTTAACAGCATGGGCAATCAAGTTATCCATAAATTAATAATTGAAACAATGAGGTAAGATCAATTTGATTTTCCAGAGATTTTCGATTCGCTCTGCATCTTCTTTATCGCTTAACTTTAGACCTTCCACGGCAAAATAGCAGACTTTTTGAGAGGAAAGAATACGATCATAAAAACGATTTCTATCTTCCAAATCCATCGGTAGTTGGAATAAGCTGTATAAAATCATTCCTTCTATACTACCTAATTCATCTAAGACTTGTTGTAAAATCAAATGACAACCTTCCATTGCATATTCAGTCGCGCTGAGTAAATAGTGAAGACCGTTTCTCTGACAATAATCTCTGATAACGATATTTTGAACGTGCTGCGGTACCCTTTCACCCAGAAAAGGCCTACTAAAAATATAACCTCTTACGCCCTTCATTTCACTTTTGGAAACTGATATTCCATTCCTACCTTTGAAGCCGCTCTCAATGTGATCGGTTCAAAGAATTCTCCGAGTTTTTTATCTCCATAAGGAGTAAAGACGGATTTAAACCTGCAATTCATAGACCATCTTGTGTCCAATTCTTCGTTCACTCTATTCCCATGAGGATAACCTTGATCAAATAAAAGTATTTCACCGTATTTAACTTCCAACCATTGAACGTCTTTCGAGATTGATTGAAATAAATCTTCACTGCTTATCCCAGACTGATTTTTAAAATCAGAAATTAACTTTTTAGAAGGATCGGGTGGAAGTAAATACATAGATTTTGTTTTATAACAATCCACAATCGGCAACCAAACTACAATCTCATAAGGAGAATCTCCAGACCATGTATCCGAATGAACTGGTAGAAGAGAACTATCGTCATTCGGAAATTGAATACTCAAATTCACTCTTAGCTGCATAGACAATTCATTACCAACTAACGTTTCTAAATAAGGTTTAGCTACTTTATAGTAATGATAGCGAAAGTCTTTTAAAGAATTCATAGATTGAATTACTTTTAAACGAAAAGAATTCAAATCACTTACGGAAACTTTTTTATGAATTTGATTGAGAAGAATATCCGACGATTCTTCTTTAGATAAACCTAAAATATTTCTAACTATATTCGCTATACTTTCTTTGATCCAATCCAACGAATTGAGATCAGCTGCTTTTTGAATGGTATAACCATCCCGAATATACTCATGTGTTATTTGCTGTTCATACTCAGATAAAAACATATTTTTTAAGCAATCCTTGCTTATTCTAAAACAATTTAAAATTGTATTATATTCAAAACTACTTATTCAATAAATGCGAGAACAATTATAAAAAAAATTTAAATGAATTAGAATTCTATACTTTAATTCATTGAAAACAACATTAGAGTTGTTGAAAAATTTCATAGTGGCAATTAACAAAACTACTTCCAATCAACCGTTTCCATAAAATAGAAACTAAGAGCCGGTCTCAAAACTACCTATCAAAAAAGTTAAAAGCAATGATAGAGCTTGCGAGATAAAGAGATGCAAGATAATTTTCAGATTTTCTTTCCCAACGAATTAGGATAGCCCTGAATCGATTGTGCCAACTGTTAGTTCTTTCAACGACCCAACGTCTAGGTTTTCCTTTATATTTACCGATGAGAGGCTTTTCACCTTTTTTCCGAATATGAGATTGAATGTTTCTTCTTTTGATTAAAACTTCTATATCTTTGAAATCATAACCTTTATCTAAACAAATATGTTTTGGCTTCTTTCTTCTTTTTCCGGAAAATATTAGGATTGAATTCAACGTATCTTTTACACCGTGTTTGTCATGAACGTTAGCTCCAGTCAATGTAATTGCCAAAGGAATTCCATTTCCATCTGTAAGAATATGCCGTTTAACACCTAATTTGGCACGGTCTGTAGGGTTTTTCCCAGTTAAGCTCCCCCTTTGGGAGCTTTAACCATTGCCGAATCCATCGAAGCCCAGTCCCATGCTATTTGATTCTTTACATCATAATATTTTAAAATAGATTTATAAATCTTTTTGAATACTCCTGCTCGTTCCCATTCTTGAAATCTTCTGTGACAAGTTTGGCCTGATCCAAACTCATTCGGAATGGCACGCCACTGACAGCCTGTTTTCATTCGATAGATGATACCTGACATTACTACTCGTGTTGGTACTCGATTGCGACCTCCTTTCGGATTTACTTTTTCTTTCGGGATTAATGGGGCTATTTGTTTCCAAAGTGCATCCGGTATCTCTGAATAATATTTGTCCATTTCACATTGATATTATTACCCTTTCTCTCTACAAACAGTTTTGAGACCGGCTCTAAGTAGAGAATTAATTTTTTAACAACTCTATTACTAACAATTTAAGCCATGAAACTTGTGAGCAGATTTCAAATTTTTTACACTAAACTTATACTAAATGTAAAATTTATCAAAGTACCTATGTTTTATTATTAGAGCCAGTCAACAAACGAAAACTATATATTAGAGTTGTTGAAAAATTCTATAGTTAAAATTAACAAAATTGCTTCAATCGACCGTTTCCATGAAACAAAAACTAAGTGGCAAATTAATTTTTCAACAACTCTAATATTAAAATAAAATTTTAATATTTCAATACATTAAGAAAAATTCAAGTTTTCTAGATTAAATCAAAATCATCTCAAAACACTTCTATTTTATATTTTTAAATAAAAATATAAAATAGAAGTGTTTTTATAAAGGACTTTAAATACAAAAATTGATTTTAAATTTTGAAAGATATAATTCAAAATCAAAAGTAAACCACTTTCATTTCTTAGCCCGAATCGTATCTTTCATTGTTTTCACTAAATTATCTTTGTTGATTCCAAAATGATTTAACAAAGATTCCTGACTTCCATACTTTTCTGAAAATTGATCGGGGAGACCAATTCTACTAATCTTTCCTGTCTCGTTTGGAATCTCATCATTGCAAAATTCGAGAACCGCACTTCCTAATCCACCAATTCGAGTATGTTCTTCTACGGTAACGATAGCAGAAACCTTCGGAATCCATTCTTTAAGGATTTCTCCATCTAAAGGTTTTACCGTATGCATGTGAATTACTCCACAATTTACGCCTTCGGTTTCCAATTGCTGGATTGCTTCTAAAGCAAGTTGAGTCATAACTCCAGTGGTTACGAATAAACCATCTTTACCTTCTTTCATAAGAATAGCTTTTCCAATTTCAAAGCCAAGCTCTGCTTTACTAACCACCTTATCTCCGCCTTTTGCCAGTCGGATATAAATTGGATGAGGCCAATCCAATGTCAAAGGCATCAACCTTTTCATTTCCTCCGCATCACACGGAGCTATAATTGTCATGTTTGGTAAAGCACGAAGAATTGCTATATCTTCAACTGCTAAATGTGTAGGTCCAAGAGGAGCATAAACAATTCCTCCTCCACTTGCAATCAAACGAACAGGAAGATTGTGTAAGCATAAATCCAAAGCAACTTGTTCAAAACATCGTCTCGTTAAAAATGTCGCGATAGTATTAATGTAAGGTATAAATCCTTCCATTGCCATTCCTGCAGCCATACCGATGACATGTTGTTCACTGACTCCTTCCATATAAAAACGATCAGGAATGCTTTGTTTCATTTCTTCCAAAACGCCTGGTCCAAGATCAGATCCAATGAAAACAACTCTATCGTCTTTTTGTGCAAGTTGATTTACAATTTTTAAACTAGTATTACGCATCTTAGCACCTATAAGCAAGCATACATTGCTTCTATTTCTTCTTTTGATAGTTTTGATTTGTGATGCCAATTAGGATTTCCTTCAGCAAAAGGAAATCCTTTACCTTTAACAGTATGGCATATAATCGCAGAAGGTTTATCTAAATGAAAAGGAAGTCTATTTAAAGTTGATTTAATTTCTGCTATATCATGGCCATCAATTTCTGCAGTTTCAAATCCAAAACTTTTCCACTTATCTACAAGTGGTTCCAAATCCAATACCTCTTTAGTCAAACCGTATGACTGTAGTTTATTATAATCAACCATCACTGTTAAATTAGAAAGCTTATGTTTAGCAGCAGACATCGCAGCTTCCCAAACGGAACCTTCATTGATTTCGCCGTCTCCCGTCAAAACGATAACTTTATAACTTTTCTTTCTGATTTTTCCGGCAACAGCCATTCCGACTCCGATAGGTAATCCGTGACCCAATGCTCCTGTCGAAGCTTCGACCCCTGGAATTTTTCCCCTCTCCGGATGACCTCCCAAACGAGAATCCGACTTACAAAAAGTTTTTAATTCATCAATTGGAATAAATCCTTTGTCGGCAAGAACCGCATACAATGCAAGACAACCGTGTCCCTTACTCAAAATAAATCTGTCTCGATCGGGAGAAGCATAGTTATCTTTGGAGATATTTAAATAACCGTCATATAAGACGTGCAAAATTTCGATCATGGACATGGAAGAACCCAAATGACCTCGTCCTCCTCCCTCCAATGCCTCTACCACAAGTTTTCTTAAACGTTTTGAAACTAGTTCCATAGGATTTCCCTTTACGCAATCTGCTTAATTCTGTTTAACAACACTTTAGATTTATTTAATTGAATATTCTGAATATCAATCAGTTTATCTTTTTTTCCTGGTATCGCGTTAATTCGATTTTCTAATTTTGTTTTCAAAAACTCATTTAAAAGAATTAAACACCAACGAATTCCATAAAGAGGGAAATACATTAAAAATCTATTTTCAATTCCAGAATCTTGATCAAAAATTTTAATCGAATTTTTTAACCAGACTACTCTTTCGTTTTCCGTAAGATTCATTCCAGGATGCCAAAGAAAATCCGAAATTAATTTCACAGGATCATCCCATCCAAAATATTCTAAATCATAAATATATAATATTCCGTCTGATCCAAGTTTAGAGTTATGAAAACCAAAATCGGAAGGACTTAAAATCAAGTATTGCTTTTCTAATTTTTTAAAGTAATCTTCTTTGTAAAAAGACTTTGCTCTTCCTAAAAAAAAGTTCAAAGTAGGCAACAGTTCATGTGTTAAAAACTGGTTTAATTCAGAATTATCTAAATGTTGAAGGTTAATCAATCGCCTTTGTATTTGCAATTCAAGTTCAGTACCGGATAAACACGATTCAGATGCATACTTAAATGTATCTTCTGGAACTTTATTTTTTATTTCTTTTAATTTTTGTATAAATTCAATTAACTGAAGAATTAGATCTTCTCGACGTTCATCTATCTCCTTACCTTCAATCCAAAGATATAATCCCCAATTCAATACATCATCCTTTCTAATTGGTTTTGGAACCGCCAAATTAAATTGATACAACATTGAACAACTTTCGTATTCTGTTTCAAGTCTCTTACGTGAATCCAATTGCAAATCTGGATAAATTTTTAACACATAAGACTGGCTATTGGAATCAACTCGATACACTCTACTATTCCCGTTCGCTTTTATCGTTTTTATTCCAGTCAAACCTAAATCTTTCCATTTTTGAGTTAAAACAGAGAATATTTCTTCTAATGAGAATTCAGAAAAAATAAATAACGAAATTTTTCTCCAGCTATCAAATTCTATTATGTTTTCAACGCTTTCAGTATTTGATTCTAACTTACCGAAAAGAATTTTTTTAGTAAGTGATGAAAACTCCTTCTCTTCAAAAACTTCAAGTAGATCATCTATGAAATAAGAAAACTTAAGTTCATTGATCTTTTTTATTTTTTCTAATCTTGTAGTAGAGAAAAAAACGTTCTCTAGAGAAATATTAAATTCATTGGGATTAAAAAATCCTTTTTGTTTCATCCATTGTAAGGCTGCGGTTCTAAGATTTATCTTTTCTTCGTCGAAATGACCATACTCAGTTTTATGACTAACAATAAAAACTTCTACCTGATTTAATTTACATTTCCATAAGAATTCAGCTACCCCCGGAAATAGAGTGGCTTGATTCATATATTTACCGTAAACTTTACCTTGGACTTTTTGCCATAATAATTCCCCTTTTTCTAAAGTTCTAAGAAAGTCCCTAAGTTCTTTCTTAGATCCTTTCCATTCATTTGGGATTAATTTTTGTTCTTTCGCTACAATCGCAAAAACTTCATCATAGCACGCGAGAGTATTATCGAAATCTAATCCGATTCGAAGTTTCATCTTAAACTTATAGATTGCATACGTTTTATATTAAAATATTTTTCATCGGTCAGAGAATTCGGAAGAAGGCCAGAATCAAAAGCTTTCTTTAAATCTTCTGCAGCCAACTTGATAGAACGATTTGCACGGAACCCCAATTGATTGTAAATCTTATCGGAAGAAATATGGTAAGATCGATTATCGTTTGTAGGAGTGGTAACTAACTTTACATCTTCTCCGACAACTTCTTTAACCATATTAGCAATTTCAGAAACTGTAAAGTTCAAATAACCGGCGTTATATATTTCTCCTGCTACTTTTTCTTTTGGAGCGCGTAACAAAACCAAATAAGCATCGACCATATCGTCAATATGAATATTCGGACGAAGCTGAGCGCCTCCGAACACGCTGATCTCGCGTTTATGATAAGCAAGATTAGTCAAAATATTTACTACAACGTCCAATCTTTGTCTAGGAGAATAACCACAAACCGTAGCAGGGCGAATTGTAACAGTCGTAAAATCAGAGGACTGATATTCTGAAAGAATTTTTTCGCAATCCGCTTTAAACTTGGAATAATCGGTAAGAGGTTCTAATGAAAAATCCTCAGTAACATTTGGCTCATCTTTAATTCCATAAACAGAAGAAGAGGAAGCATAAATGAATCTTTTGACGGCGTGCTTTTTACTAATTTCAACAAGAGGTCGAAATGCGTCCAAGTTGATTGATTTTCCTAAATTCGGATTTAACTCAAAACTAGGATCATTGGAAATACATGCCAAATGAATTACCGAATCATGACCTGGAATTGTTTGATTCAATACATCTTGATCTCGAATATCACCTTGAATCTTTGTTAGGTTAGGATGTTTTTTAAGCACATCTTCTCCATAGATCATAAGATCAAGTACTGTAACTTTATAACCTTCCGAAAGAAGGCGAGGCACAAGCATGGCCCCGACATAACCGGCACCGCCAGTTATATAAATACTTTTAATATCTTGGCCCATTATTTACCTCAAATTCTTAATATAGTTTTCAAGTTTCTGATGAGAAACAGGTATATTCCCAACTGTTTGAACGGCAAGCGCCGCCATACAAGTACCAATTGCAGAAGCTTCCATTAAATTTGCACCGGAACACATACTAACAGAAATAGCTGCTAACAAGGAATCACCCGCTCCGGCTACATCTACCGGATTGGAAACTAAAGCAGGAAAATGTTCACTTTTTTTAAGATTGCCTGGAGTAGTATCGTTCGAATAGGCAATAAATCCTTCCGCACCCAACTTAATTAGTAAATTTCTAGAACGTGTTTTTTCCAAAAGAGTATTTGCAATCCATTCTACACCATCTTCATGATTTGCTAAAGCAATTCTAGCCTCTCTTTCAGTTGGGCAAATTAAATTAAAATCTTCAAATTTAGCAATATTGCCAACTTGACTACTACACTGTAAATCTCCAAACAGTAAAATATTGTTTTCCCTTGCTATTGATCGAATTTCAGCAAGAATTCTATTCGTTATCACCCCATATACAAAGTCACAAACTAGAATTCCATCGTAGTTTTTCGCAATTTTTCTTAATTTTTCAATGAGTTGATCTTCAACTTTTTTTGAGAGAGAGTGTTCCTTAAGACGACTGACTCGAAATAGTTTTTGATTTTCAACCATATAACGAATTTTGAATGTAGTAGGACGACTGCTATCACGAGTTAATTGTACATCAATACCTTGTTCTTGTAAGTTTTTATTTACCAAATTTGCATTTTCATCCTCGCCTACAACGGATAAAAAAGTACAATCCGCGCCCAAAGCCTTTACGTGTGCGGCAACTACCCCAGCCCCACCCACAAATTCTCTAGTTTCTAACTCCTTAACTACAAGAACGGGAGCCTCGGCACTAATTCCAATTGCGTCACACGCAACATACTGATCTACAATTGTATCTCCAACAACGAGGATTTTAGAATTGGAAAATTTTTCAATGTAAGTTACAAGTTTTGCGAGATCGATTCCCTGTCGTTTGTTTGCCTGAAGAAATAAATGTTTTCTTTCCGATTCAAGATCTTGTTGGCTGCCATGAAGTAAATCAGCGCTTGCATAGTGAACCTCACCTGCATGAAAAATAACTTTCCCATTTTGTTTTTCAATACTATAAACCGCAGCCTTAATGTCTTCACGATGTGTATTTTCAAGTTCTTTTCCCAAAACTAAAACAGAGGGTTTAATCTGGATCGATAAGTCCTCGAGAGAAATTTTATCCAATACGTAAACTAAGTCTACAAAATGTAAAGAAGCCACACCCTCTGCTCTTTCCATTTGATGAAAGTATTTACTTCTTTGAGATTCTGTAATACTTTGATCTCCTAGAACCGCTACTTTTAGTTTTTTTCCAAGACTTTTAGCATATTGTAAAAATCGAATATGTCCCGGATGTATAACGTTAAAATGCCCATAACAAAGAACTAAAGATTCTTCTAATGGACTTTCACTCAATTGTGAAACGTCTACGACAGATATAATCTTATGAGAATTCGGAATCATAATATGGATTGAATGGATTGATGAATCGAGTTTGATAAAAATTCAGTTTCCCATTCATCTAAATTATTGTTTTTTGGAAAAACAATTTCCTTTTGAGCTTTCGCCAAGGCTTCTGAATTTCCAATATCGCGCATTATATCTTTGTTTTCCCAAGTGGCGATTTTACCTAAAAACTGAGGCAATACCTGATTGCTAAAATCATTTACGTATTCTTTTTCTCGAATCCAATCTAAAACTTCTGGCTCAATCAAATAGATAGCGGCATTTGCCAGATCTCCTGGAGGGTTCTCTACTTTTTCGTGGAATCTCTGAACGACTCCGTTATCATCCAGTTCCACAATCCCGCAACTTTTCGGAGAATCAGTTCGAAACGTCATCATCGTTATAAGAGAACCCTTAGGTCTTTTCAAAAAATGAAATTCAACAAAAGAATCAAAATCGCATAAACAAAGATTATCGCCGTGAATCAAAAGAATTGTTTTTCCTTTAAAGAAATCATAGTTTTTTTGAAGAGTTCCAGCCGTACCTAATAACTCAGGCTCATAGACGGATTTGACCCAATCCTTATATCTCGGTCTTTTTAAAAAAGAAGATACGACCTCGCTCAAATAATGAAGATTCACCAAAACTTTAGAAATTTTTAATTGAGAGATCTGATCCAACCAAATTTCAAGCAAAGGCTTTCCGGAAATCGGCATCAAACATTTTGGCCAAAAATCTGTAAGAGGTTTTAACCTAGTTCCAAGTCCAGCCGCTAAAATCAAAACATTAATTTCGTTTTTATGAATTAGATCCGCCAAGATACTTAAACCAATCAGATGTAGCCTTTTCTATTTTATCAGGCGTCCACACTGGGGCTTCTCTCCAATAATTTATATTTTTTAATAATTCTCCAATTCCTGTTTCTATAGAAATCTTAGGGGACCAATTTAAGTCTTTTTTAATTTTCGTAATATCTGCAAAAGTACTATCTGGTTCACCAGGTCGCTTTGGAATGTACGTAACTTCTCCTTTTAGAAGTTCTACAATTCGATTTACTGAAATCGTCGCACCGCTTCCAACGTTATAAATTTCACCTACTTTATCACTTTGTGCAGCAGCAAAAACTGCTTCCACCACATCTCTCACATAAGTAAAATCCCTAGTTTGTTTCCCATCCCCTACCACGGTAAAAGGTTTTTCAGCTAACTTTTGAGCAAGGAATACTCCAAAAACGGCCCCGTAAGTTCCTGAAGTTCGAGATCTAGGTCCGTAAACATTAAAGAATCGTAATGATAAAGCAGGAAATTTATAAACCTGAGCCCAGTGTATTACCAATTCCTCTCCCATTCTTTTCGTAAGAGCGTAAGGATACTGAGGTTGAATCGGAGACGTCTCGGGAGTCGGATAAACTTCCGGAATCCCATAACAGGAAGATGAGGCGGCATAAACAAAACGCTTTACATTCTGATGCCTGCTTGCTTGTAAAACGTTTAAGGTGCCTGTTACGTTAGACTGAAAATACCCTTCAGGATTTTGAATACTTGGAACAATATCCGCAAGTGCTGCGAGATGAAATACGTAATCAACCGATTGGAACTTCTTTATCCAATCGCCTTGAACGGATATATCGCATTCGACTAAATCGATTTTTTTCTTTACGTGATCGAGATTTAAAGCCCTGCCCGTGCTAAAATTATCCAAAACAGTAACTTCAAATTTGTTTTCTAATAGAAGATCAACAAGGTGACTTCCGATAAATCCGGCTCCTCCGGTAACTAATGCTTTCATTCTTATTTATTTAGCCTCACATAACCACTGCATACACATATGACCGACAATTACTTGTAAATCTTCGGATATTTGCATGTCATTAATCGGAAAGTGAATTGGATATTTTGCCAATTCTTTACACTTCCCTCCCGAAAATCCCAAAATTGCGTAGGTCGTCATACCGATACGATTTCCGACCTCAAGCGCCTTTACTACGTTAGGTGAATTACCACTCCCAGAAAGAACGATTAGAACATCACCTTTATTCGCTTTTACCTCTAATTGTTGAGAAAAAATAGTATCGTATCCTTCGTCATTGGCAAGGCAAGTAATGACGGCAGCATTCGCAGGCAAGGCTTCTACACGAAGCCCTATTCCGTTTTTTTTATCGATACCATAATTAAAATCATTCGCGAGATGAATTGCGTTTCCTGCACTTCCGCCGTTTCCACAAAGGAAAACTTGTTTTTTAGTCTCCCAAGCATCTTTCAATGAAAGTGCAAGACGTTCTATTTCGGATGCTCTTTCGGGAACAAGAACCGATTGAAGACGGCCAATATACGCATTGTAATGATCTAACATTTGCTTTCCTCTTACATAAAGAAAAATTACTAAATCAGTGATTTGACTAATAGAGAAACTTCTTCGCCAATCGAAGGAGAAGAAGTAAGTCCAGGACTTTCAATCCCAAGTAAATGAATCCAGGGGCGATTTTCTGGGTATTTTTTAATTACAAAATCAGCAATTGGTTTATTATCAAAAAATAACCTAGGTCTTAAACCTACGTAACCTTGGATCAAATCTTCTTCAGTGTAATAATTTGTAATATTTTTTAAAGAATTAAAAAAAACATCTCTAGACGTTTGAAATTTATAATCCGTTTTAGATTCAGCCCAATTAGAATTTGGACCTGCGTATGACTCGCCATTGAGATGAAACGTATAATGAACACCTAATGCAGTACTTGAATAAGACGGAAGAGGATAGACTAATTTTTTAAATGGAAGCTCTCTTCTTAAACGGTAATACTCACCTTTATTTGGGCGAATCTCATATTTTAATTCTTTCAACTGCTTTATAAGCTCATCTGAATGAAGACCTCCGGCGTTAACAATACAATCGGCTTCAATTTCTTCCATTCGTCCTGACTGCATATCACAAAAAAAAGGAACTTCTTCTTGAAAAAGAAATCGTTTGCCTTTAATAAAAGTGACTCCAGAATTTTCACATTCTTTCCAAAGCGCTTTTAAATAAAGAGAAACATCGACTACCCCGGTTTTAGAAATATGAATTGCATTTTCTCCCAAAAGGAAAGGATATTCAGAAGTAAGATTTTTTATATAAAATGTATCTTGAATATTATACTTTACAGATTTGCTATAAAGTTCTTCTAACTTTTCTTTTTTTTGTAACTCAATAGAAGGATCTTCTTTAGCTCCAGTCGTAATTATCTTGCCGCAAATATTATAAGGGACATTAAATTGATTAAAAAATTCTAGTGATAATTCGTAACCTCTAAGGCAGTGTTTTAATTTTTGTGAATCTTCGGAATAGTAAATCCCAGAATGTAAAACTCCGGAATTTCTTCCGCTAATACCATCACCTCTATTTTCCGAGGCATCACATAAATAAATATCTAATTGGGTGTTTTTAGAAAGTTGATAAGCGACCCAACTCCCTACTATACCGGAACCTATTACTAAGATCAAATGGTTAAATACACCCTTTATATTGCCATTTTATAATCTTCAAACGCCAACCGAATTCCTTCTTTCAATCCTACCTGATGTTTCCACCCCATTTTATGAAGTTTAGAAACGTCCAAAAGTTTACGGGGAGTGCCGTCCGGTTTAGTAAGATCGAAAGTCAAAAGCCCTTGATATTCGACTACTTCTTTAACGGTCTCCGCTAATTCACGAATACTTACTTCAATGCCACTTCCGACATTGACGTGTTCTCCGCCTTTCGGATCTCCAGTCACATCGTAATTCTTCATTAAAAAGACGCAAGCACTTGCCATATCGTCTGAATATAAGAATTCTCTTAAGGGTTTACCGGTTCCCCAAATGATCACTTCCGGAAGATTTTTTATTTTAGCCTCATAAAAACGACGGATTAAAGCAGGAAGGACGTGAGAATTTTCAGGATGATAATTATCTCCAGGGCCGTAAAGATTGGTAGGCATAACGGAAATAAAATTTGTGCCATATTGACGATTATAACTCTGACACATTACAATCCCCGCAATTTTAGCAACCGCATAAGGTTCGTTAGTTGGCTCTAATTTACCGTTCAACAACTGTCCTTCGTCCATTGGCTGTTTAGCAAACTTAGGATAAATACAGGAAGACCCTAAAAAGAGAAGTTTTTTTGTTTTAAACCGAAAACAAGCATCTATGATATTATTTTGAATTTGAAGATTAGAAAAAATGAATTCTGCCGGATAACTGTTGTTAGCGTGAATTCCACCCACTTTTGCCGCAGCCAAAAAAACATACTCGGGACGATTTGTTTCAAAGAACTCGTTGACTTTGGATTGTTTCGTAAGATCCAATTCCGCGTGAGTTTTACCTAAAATGTTTTCGTAACCTTCTTTTTTTAAAACGCGTTCAATCGCAGAACCTACAAGCCCTTTATGACCGGCGATATAAATCTTTGATTTCTTTTCCATCGCCTTTATTGTTCTCCGATTTCCTTTTTTAATTCTTCGATTTCTTTTTGAATCTCTTCGTATTCTTGCATCTTCAATTTCAGATAACGGACAGTAATACGAGCCTTTTCTTCAATTCCAGTCGGAGTTAAAAAATATGCGTAAGCAAGTTTATGTTTACTATTTTTGAAATTTCTCGCCTTGATCCATCCCTTATCCATCAATGCTTTTAGACAATAATTCACCTTTCCTAAACTGATTCCTAAAATTTCGGAAATTTCTCTTTGATTTACTTCTGGATTTTCTTCCAGAATTCTCAAAAGTTTGTGTCTTAGCGCATCGTTCATTAAAGCATTAAAAAAGAATGAATTGAATTTGAAAAAGAAGCTAAAAGAAAGGCTTTAGTATAGCTTCGCCGGGTCAGTCCCAGTCGTCGGGAAATCTAGATTCAGCAAAAAGTTTATGGGACATTTTGTCAAGAAAATTTGTTCAACCATTGAACAGATCATTCTCTAATTTCAAAATTAAATCTTCAAAAATGTAAGAAGATTTTCACGACGCGAAAGAAACATGACTCTTACTTTTGGAAAAATTAATTCTAATTTTCTACCACCAAATTAATGTTAAATGAAGCTAAAATTTGACTTGTAGAAATTCAAAACAATGTATTTCAAAACATTAATTCAACATCCGGTACTCCAATAGCGCTCGGTGTTCTTTAACCCGTAAAAACTCTATTGATCTCGTTTTTAGGCTGCGTGTAAAAGTCCCATAAACGTCAAGAACAGTAAGTTTTAAAGATTTCTTTATTGCGACTCACTCTAAATTAACGTGAGTTCGACGTAAGAAAACCGGGGCGAATCCGGCTTGCCACAGGCAGCCGGCCGGGCTCTCAGCTATGGTCAATAAATTGCATACAGGAAACATAATACAACAATCGTCTTTAGATTCAATTTATTGACCCTAAAACGCTTTCGTAAAAAGCGTTTTGCTGAGTTAACGCGACCCAGGAAACTCAGCGAATGCCTCTCTAAGGAGAGGCATTCAGGAGAGTGTTTTGCTTTAGTTCATTCATCGATCCCTTTCGCGTTAGGTCGAACTCACGTTAAATTAGGATGTTTTTATAAAATCCAAAAATAAAAACTCTCGCATCAAACTTGCCTATTCAATCGTTGTTTGGTGGCATTCTTCTAAAATCGTTTTGTAATTTTTTTAAAAATATAGAATTTTATAGATTCAATATTCTGAATATTATTTTCCTTACAAATTGAATTCATTGAAACAATTTTTGTATTTTCAAATTGTCTTTCAGAAGCTAAAAACTTCCGCTTACTTCTAAAACCGACTCTTTTTATATCTTAAGCAACCCATAACGTTTCGCGTTATTTAAAACCGTAGGTCAAATCTCCCTATCACAACAAAAATTTCTATCGCGAAATCTATCAAGAATGAAGTCTCTCTTAAAATAAGGGTAAAATAATATGTTTCAAATTTACATTTTTATTTTTGTTTTTACATTCTTTCAAAATTGCAATCTTGCTAATATGCTTGGCATACCTCGTCCCGAATCGGACGGTTTATGGATGCAGTTCGTTTTTAGAGAGAACGCGGAAATAATACATATTGACCATTTTCCAGAAGAAAACGGTATTGAGGAAGAGAGGGAAGAAGCAAAGAACTTTGAGTTAAAACAAACCATAATAACCGGAGTTCCTCATGCACATACCATTAATAGAAGTATTACGGTGGATGAAAATGGTTTTATATACGTGGCAGGAGACACAAACGGAGAACTTTACATCGCAAGAAACATAGGAATGAGAGATCTTACCATCATCAAATATGATTCTCGAATGAATCAAATTTGGGCAAAACAAATCGGAAATGCAGGTGTTGCTTTAGAAGCAAAGGGAATTGCGGTAGATCAGAACGGAAATATATTCGTAACCGGCATTACAGACGGCAACTTTCGGCGCGTTCTTTCAGGAAGACAAGATTTGTTCCTAATGAAATTCGGCTCCAACGGAAACTTAATCTGGTCGGAGCAAAAAGGGTATAGAAATGGCAGAATAACACCTAACGCTATTACGATAGATCGATCAGGAAGTTCTTATATAGTTGGTGAAACGGACAGTTTTTCTGGAAATTCGCAATTTGGACATTACGGATTTATCATTAAGTTTAAATGGGACGGAGGAGAGGATTGGCGTAAACATGTTAACATTCAAAATACAAGAAGTCATCCTACCGGAGTTGCCTTTGATAGAACGACCAATAGTGTTTTTATGGTCGGCCACGGAACTGCAAACTATCTAAATGGAACAAACCAAGGAATTGGAACTGAAAATCTTTTTATCTATAATTACGATGAACAAGGCAATCAGCACTATTTTACCGGACTAGGTTCGGCTTTAGGTTCGGTTACGAATTGTCACGTAACCATTGATCCGTTCGGAAATATCCTAGTGGGAGCAAAGAGCAACGCTCGTTTTGATCCGCTTTTAGGGGGAAATAATTTTCTTGGAACGATCTTAAAACACAATATCCAAACTAACAATCAAGAATGGATCCGACAATTCGGTCCTATTGATAACCAAGCGGATACCGAAATCAACGGGATCACCACCGACGAAAACGGAAACATTTATACAATCGGTTACAGCACAGGAAATGTCTTAGACGACGGTAGAATCGGATCCATAGGAAGGTCGGATGTATTTCTTGCAAAACACGATTCGTCCGGACAAATTGAATTTATACGGCGAATCGCCACCCCCGGTGCAACAATAACCGCTTCAGGAATCTCGTCAGATTCGAGAGGAAATACTTATGGTCTTGGACATACAAATAGTTCAATCAATGGCTCTCCTCTTCTTGGATCCCAAGGAGCATTCATTGTTCGATACAGATAACGTGGGAGTTTCCACGCGATTCCAGAATCGGCTTACTATATGATGTTATTATAACACTCAGAATTATAAAATAGAGCCCGTCCTTAAAGGAAAATTCATCTCAAAATTTATAGTTTAAGGATCAGTAATAATTTCTCTACAATTTAAACTAAGTTATTTTAGGAATTTATAATAAACTTTTCTGAAAGTTCTCATTAGAGTTGTTGAAAAATTAATTCTCCAACTGTTTTCTATTCCATGGAAACGGGCAATTGAAGCAGTTTGTTCAATTGAACTATGGAATTTTTCAACAACTCTATTCTTGTATAAACTGATTTAGCGCCAAATTCGTGTTTTACGAAATTTTAATCTCATCTTTTTATAAAAATTTCCAATAAAAAAATCTTATTTTTTTGATTCACCATAAAAATAAAATCATCTCTAAACTTTTCTGTTTTTTAGTTTTTTCTTTCAGAAAAAATTCTCCCAAAAGACTACACCCATTTTTTATTTTGTAATTTCAGGAAATTCCAACAATATGACAAACTCTGTTCTTGTCCAAAAACTGGATATAGGGTTTATCTCAGATTCTTTTTTTTGAATATTTATATTCCTTAATCAATACTGATACATTCTTTTCCTAAAGATATAGGGCAAATTACCCTATCTTAAATTAAATTTCTATTCTAAAAATACTAGATAATTTAAGTCGTATATCTGTTCGAAAAATATAACGATGAAACAGTTTTACTTTCTTTTATTTATATTCTTTCCAATGTGCACCGCTAAAGTAGTGGGCGTGCCAGACCCCGGACCAAACGATCTTTGGATACAACTGCTCATTCGTGATAAAATCGAAGAAATCATAGACAACGAAGACTTATTCGATACAATTACCTATCCAGATTCGAACAATATAATATTAAAAAAGACTTTACTACTCGGAGCGCCTAACGCACACACTAGCGGCAAAAATTTAATCGTGGGCGCAAGAAGTTCTATCTATATTACGGGAGAAACAACCGGAGGGGTTTATAATGCTACATCCGTTGGAATTCAAGACTTAATTTTTGGAAGATATGATTCTCAAATGAACCCAATTGGAAATAGTACTCGTCAAATTGGAAATGCAGGAGTAAGTTTAGAAGTGCAAGACATTGCAGTCGACTCAAACGGAAACATATATATAACTGGCAATACTAAAAATCATTTTAGAGGCATTCAACTCTTTGGAGCGACTGATATATTTCTAATCAAACTAGATCCAGATGGAAATGAACTTTGGGGAATACAAAAAGGTTTTGCTAATAGCGCGCTTTCGCCTGCAAAGATCATATTAGACTCGCTTGAAAACGTTTACATAACCGGAAGATCGACCGGACCTTATGGAGGCACTAAAAGTGGAGCCAATGGATTTATCGCCAAGTTTAGTAATGTTGACGGAAATGAAGAATGGGCTAAACAAATTGCATTTCCACAAGCACAAAGTTTTCCGACGGGACTCACTTTCGACAAAACAACAAATATGATTTATGTAACCGGAATCACTGATGCAGACTTTAAAAATAACAAGAAACCCGCAATTGGACAAAATGACATTTTTATTTTCAAATATGATTCTCAAGGGAATCGTCAATTTTTTGCCCAGCTCGGCACTGTTTCTAAATCCCTAGATAACGCATCCATAACTGTGGATTTATCTGGAAATGTTTTTGTAGGTGGAACGAGTAATGGTCGTTTTAATCAGCAACTAGGCGGGACGAGTTGGCTCGGAACCATAGCTAAATACGATTCACTTGGCACCTTAGAATGGATTCAACAATTCGGACCAACAAGCAGCGTTCCTCAAAAACATGCTGTAATACTCTCAATCATAACCGATATACACGGAAATGTTTTTACTACGGGATATACAAATGGAAATATCTTAGACGGAGGAGATGATTCTTTAGGAGTTCAAGACGCATTTATTACAAAACACAACTCCTCCGGACAAGTTCTATGGACAGAACAGATTGGAATCCCCGGCGCAACCATTTCCGGAAATGGATTAGGACTTGATCCTCAGGGGAACCTCTACGTTATCGGAAATACAGATAGAGGAATCAACAAGACTCCAGTTATTGGAAGACGGGATATGTTTCTTGTAAAATATAAATAATCATTTTTTAAAAGTTTCTCTCAAGGAGTTACTTTCAAATTCTGTTTTTTGATCCAGGGTAGATTTATTTTGAAACATTTTGAATATTATCAGAATGTAAATTACTCTGAACTATATACTTAAGTACTTAAGCATTTTGCACTTGTAATAGAATTTTGTAATAAAAATTTATGGTATTCAATTTTATAGGATCAATAGTGAAAAAAATTAGAAAGAGCATATTTTAAAAAAACAACCGAACATCTTGCCGCATTAGGTTCTATCTGATTTGTATATAAAAACAGGAATTTTTTTGAAAATGTGGGAACTACCACTTAAAAAGTCTCTCTAACAAAAATTGCTTTAGACAAAACTCATAAAAACGTAGTTCCTAAAATAAAAATGATCGTAAATACAACATAATCTGTGGGAATTTTCACAAATGCAAAGGGGTTTATGTGAGATGCCCCCGTTTTAATACTATTGCTAAAAAAACCTTAAAAGACTTAAAAGAACGTCTTAAATGTTCCTTTCCCAAAAATATTATGTGGTCTTTCTTGAATTGTATGAGTTCCCACAATTTTACAATTTATGCATAAAATCGTAGTTTGCGGTAGTTCCCACGTTTTAGAAATGATCTGCAAAGTTCAAATCCAACTTTTTTCAGAAAAATGAATCATGACCAAGCTCGTATTAGTAAGGTTCCCAATCTCGTTTTTTTCATCAATTAGCACTTAATAAAAAAGATTGCTAATTTTTTAAAAAAATGCTGGAACTTTTTTTACTTTTTAGCACTCTAAGTTTTAGATTGCCAAAAAGAGGAATAAACAATCATGAACCAATTTAGAATCTTTGAAGACCTTCATAAGCTACAGAATCAGTTTTCCAATCTTTGGGACCCGTTTTTACTCAATGGTGGAAGTGCTTATCCCGCTTTGAATATATACAAAGGAAACGATTCAGTTACAATTACGGCTCTGATTCCTGGAATCGATCCGGAAAAATTGGAAATCACCGTAAGCGGAAATCAGCTTCATCTGAATGGAGAAGCTCTTGCAAAGGAACCAAAAACGAATCCGGGGGCCAATCGAGTAGAAAGATTCCATGGAAAATTTCATAGGACATTGGAACTTCCTACAGAAGTAGATTCCGAAAAAGCAAATGCAGAATTTAAAAATGGAGTTTTAACTCTTATCCTACCGATTCGGGAAAATGTAAAACCACGTAAAATTCAAATTCAAACCAACTAACAACAATTAGGAGAAATACAATGACCAGTGCAGTTTTAAATCAAAAAAATCATTCTGATCAAGAGAATCATACTTTTGAAGAAACCAAAAAAGAAAAAGTGAGAGTTCTTATTCCCAGAGTGGACATCTATTCCGATGAGGAAAATATCTATCTGCTCGCCGACCTCCCAGGCGTGAAAGAGAAAGACGTTCAAGTCCAATTAGAAAAAGACCAGTTGACCGTCTCTGGAAAAACTTCAAATAAAGACATATCCGGAGAACTTAGATATTCTGAGTTTCGTACTGGAGAATATAGAAGAGCTTTCACTCTTACAGAATCTGTAGAAGAGGATCGTATCTCTGCGGTTTATAAAAATGGAGTCTTAAATCTGACTCTTCCAAAGAAAAAACCTCTCACTAAAAAAATAGAGGTTCGTTCCGAATAAACTTTGTTCGTCGGCGGATTCATTTTCCAAAAATCCGCCGACAGAACTTACTTTTTAGATTGATTCGAGAGATTGAAATCACATTCAACAAAGACGCGTTAGTCTAAAACCCAACACTGAAAACCCCAAATCGTTTGGGGTTCTTTTTTTATGTATATTAAGAAAGAAAGACCTTTCCAAATCAAAGAATCTAAATCTTATCAGGAAATCTTACTACTAAGACGCATGAAAATAATATTACCATAAATTCGTTTCAAAAGTTAGAATATACAATTTCCTTTAAAAACGGCCAACAATTCCGAATTAGATGCAATTTTTGAGGACTCCCATATTTTTGTAAAATCGACGGTTAATTTCGGTTATCATTTTCATACATCCTTGTAACAATAAAAAGTATGAGTTCCCACAAATTTTGTCTCAAGTTTAGCAATTTTGAAAAGATTCTTCCTAAATAACGTGAGGCCACCCATGAATTGAAATCTGAACCTTATAGATCGATTCCTAAAATGTGGGAACTACCTCAATTTAAAAAATAGAAATTTATAACAATTGAATTTGTCGTATTGAATGCGGAACTCACGCAAAACTTAATTTGTTTATAAAATTATGTGGGAACTACTGCAAATCGCGATTTTACAAGCAAATTCTAAAATTGTAGGAACTTATACTTTTGAAAATTAGTTCTTTGAACTCACATTAAAATGGGTTCTAAATTTCGATGATCGCCGTAAAACAATGGTTTTGTGCAAAAATCTGGTTGGACAATGATTCTTTTTGTATTTCATAGTAGTTCCTAGAATTTTCAAAATTTAATTGTGAATCCACGATTTGTAAGAGTTCCTACATTATAATATATTGGGAATAAATTCAAAATGAAAGTTATCTAAAAAACATTAGATTACTTTGAACCGTTTCTAGTCTACATTCAAAACTATGTGAATAGAGTTGTTGAAAAATGAATTCGCCACTTAGTTTCTGTTTCATGGAAACGGTCGATTGAATCAGTTTTATTGATCGTTACTATGAAATTTTTCAACATTCTAATAAAGTACCAATATTTTACACTCAAACAATCCTCTATAATAAAAATTTACAACACTCGATTTTACAAAGATCAGTAATAGCCCCAGAAAACAAAAAGCATACGAATTCAAATCAGAAAAAACGGTAGAATATAAGATCTTATATCATTATACTTCCAAAAAACAAACAATAGATAATCAAACAAATCCACTACGATAAAATTTAAATTGGAATTGCCTTTCTTAGAAACCACAAATTCATATTCTTTTATGAAAACCTTCCTTCTACTCATTTGTTCCAATCTTTTTATGACCTTCGCGTGGTACGGTCATTTAAAATTTTTTCACGGTTGGAGTTTACCCCTTACAATTTTTTTAAGTTGGGGAATTGCACTTTTCGAATATATACTGATGGTTCCCGCCAATCGAATCGGATATAACGAAGAAGGTTACAGCACGTTTCAACTCAAGATTTTACAAGAGATCATCACAATTAGCGTTTTTATCTTATTCGCTTCCTTAGTATTAAAGGAAAAAATTAAATGGAATCATGCAGTAAGTTTTCTTTTAATTTTGGCGGCGGTAGGATTTGCTTTTTATGATAAAACACATTCTTAGCCGCTTGTTAACCAAACCAAAATGGCTATAAAATCGTTACTTACAAATCTAAATGACCGATTTTAATATTCTAAAAAATTAATATTTCGGGCGCTTCCTGCGTTTAAATCCATTTGAAAAATAAAATAAAAATTGTACAAAACGCAGGCCGGGCTCTCCTCTCCGGTCAAGTTATTGAAAAAATAATTCAATTATAAAATCTATTTTGAAAAGATCAATAACTTGACCCCGAGTCGATCCCTAGCGCAGTTAGAAGTAAAGTGTTCAGTATTATTTTAAATTGATAAAATACTTCTCGATTGTTTTACAGTAAGAAGCGATCACAAGTAAAACATTGCAGTAGTAAAATTGAATCTTTAAAGAAAACGTCTAATTTCTTTCGCGATTGCCTTTCCATCCATCCCTCCCGGAAAGGTCATTAGAATCCTACTTTGAGCGTCTAAAACATAAATAAAAACAGTGTGATCCACCGTATACCCTCCCTCCAATTGAGGTGTATTGACCTTTTTAGACACAACTCCAAACGCATTCTGCAAAGAATCTAGTTTCAATTTTTCACCCGTTAAAGCGACAAGCTTGCCTTCGGGAAACTGTTTTACATATTTTGCAAGTAGCGACGGTGAATCTCTTTCTGGATCTACACTGATAAATACTGGAGTCAAATTTTTACCCTCGTCTCCTAGTTCTTTAACAGCCAAAGACATATCTATCAATGCTCTTGGACACATATCCGGACAATGTGAAAATCCAAAATAGACTAGTTTGAGTTTGCCTGGAATTTGGTTTAAAGGAATTTCAAGGTTTTGAGTATTCTTCAAAGTAACCTTAGACCATTCTTCTACAAAAATAGGTTCTTGAATTATAGCCAATCTAGATTTCCATACTTTCCAACCAAAAAAACCTAGACCGATTCCAAAAAATAACACTACTACAAAAAGAATTCTTTCTTTCAAAACTTTCACCTAGATACGCTATTATATTACTGATCTCTATAAAATTGAGTACCGTTAATTTTATCACAAAACACTGATTCCATGCAAAATATTAGGTACTTTATTATATAATTATGAATAACTTGAATTCGTATAAAAAATAAACATCAACCGCTTTCAATCTAAAACTTTGCATAATCAATACCATCTATATAGATCTACATTAGAATTGTTGAACAATTAATTTTCTTCCGTTTTTTTCATTAAAACGAATCGAGAAAATCTTTTATAGATATGGATTTTTTCGAAAACTCTATTCAAAAAACTTTTTGTTGAGTTCTTAGAATTTCAAATTGATTACTTACGTTAAGCTACACCGCAACGATCCAGCCCATTGCACCCTTCTCCGCCATTTTTGTTTGATGAGGATGAAACATATACCTTCCTCTTTTAGGAAGAGTAAATTCTAAAATCACCCTTTCTGTTTGTCCCAGAGTGACCACGTCTGTATGATCGTCTGGAACGAGCCTGGTTCCAGTTCGAAACACGTCAAATGTCTGAGCGTGTAAATGAAAAGATGCAACCGGTTCGTATTCACACATGTTTGCGATATAAAGACGCACCTTTTGACCAACCGGAACCTTGATTGGGTATCGATCGTAAAAACCAGCCATCCCGTTCCAACAAAAAAGATCATTCTTCCCTTTGTCTTCTAAATCCCATCCAGAAAGGATCAACATAAATTCGTGTGCAGGCGGACGCCCTCCGGGAGGATCCACGATCAAACCTCCATAAAGACCTTTTGCCATATGACTAGCCAATGGAGGAACGTGACAATGATATGGATGAAATCCAATCGGACCCGCAGTCAATTGATACATTTTTTCACCACCAATAACGACAGGTTCCCAGCCGTCTTCGTTTGGGTCGTGACTTCCGTGAAAGTGGATTGAATGTGGATGTTCAGAATCGTTTCTAAGAGTGATTTCCATCCTCTGTCCCAATTTGGCTCGGATCACTGGACCGGGAACCATTCCGTTAAAAGTCCAAGCCTTGACCACAGTATTGTGTGCAACCGTCAAAGGAATTTCTACAATGCTAATGTGTTGTTTTAAAATCGGTCCCGAAGAAGAAATTTCTAGATTCTTCAAATCCATCCGGTTTAAAAAGGTGGGATCAATATGAAAGGGAGGATGTACCATACTCCCGTAAGAATTATTCCCCGGATTTCCAGGGATGGAAGTTTCTTTATTAACTCCTACGATTCCAGGTCGTATTTTACAAAGTAGACCACTCTTTTCGTCGTCTCCGATAGAACTAATTCCTGCTCCGGCGGCTAAACCAGCACCTCCGATTCCGATCCACTTGAGAAACTGTTTACGATTCAACTTCTTTTTAAAATTTAGCAACCGAAGTGACTAAAATAATCAGCACTAAAATTCCAACTCCTCCATAAACGAGTATGTTTTTTAACCAAGAAGGAATTTTAGATCCACCCGCAACGAGATAGGCGCCCGCCCCTAAAATTGGTATCAAAAGAATGGCACCAGTCCAGATAGAACCAATTTTGGAATCTACATCCTCTCTTTTTACTAAATCCGAAAGAGCCAAAGGCGCCAGAAGTGTGTAGAGTATAAACGGAAAGTAATACCCGTAAAAGTTGAATAACAAAGCAAAAAATCCAGGTCCGCCTATAGTTTGTTCCATAATGTTCTCCTATAATTATTTCTGAATATTTTAAAATACTTAACTGATCGTTTTGGTTCCGACTCCGTTCATCAAAGAGATTCCAGTATAAGCCAAAAGCAAGAAGAATACAATCAATCCACCCCAAACCAAAGTTCTTCGAAACCAGTTCGGATATTTATTTCCGCCTACAACCAGATAAATCGCAGGGCTTAAAATCGGAACAAAAAGGATCGCTATTATCCAATAGAGCTTTCCGTTTAATTCTAAATCCGTTCTATCTTTCAGATCCAACAAAGACATAGAAGTCCAACAGATATAAATTGCAAACGGAAGTAAAAATCCCAACCAATGATAGAAAAACGGAAAAAGACCAATCGGCTTTACGAGAGTAATTGCACCTGTAGTAGGTGCCGGTTTTCTAGGAATCGTTTTTAATATCTCTTCCGCTTCTTTAGGAAGTTTCACTTGATTTAAATCCAGATTAAAATCTTCAAATGCGGTTAACGCAGGTTTTACGGGAGCCGCACTTCCTAAGGGCATATTCATTTGTGGAACTGGAATGGGTTGTTCTTTATAATTTCCAGAAGGGAACCTTCCACCGGAAGCCTGGACCATCAAACCCAGAGCACCGAGCATCATAGAAAGATCTCCTCCCATCGGAAGCCGTATCAGCGAACCACAGCCGTTCCATTTTTCTAAAAACGCTGGAAGTTCGGTTCTATATTGGTTACCGGAAAAACAGTTACCAGTACTCATCGGACCTACCAAAGTAATATCCGCTCTTCCTGAGTTATAAACTATATTATCTTGAACTACGTTGTTATGTGAAAGCCAAAAGTTTTCGTCCAAGTTAGGAAGAATTACAATTCCATTGTTTTGGTGTTCAATAACTACATTCTTTCGGATCACATTAGAAAGACCTCCCGCGATCAAAATCCCATTTCCAAAAGAAGGATATTCTAAAGCTGCAATCGGCGCCTTAGGATTATTGTTGTTATAAACTAAGTTTCCTAGAATTGTACTTTCTCTTTCTGGAGGAAGTAATTCCCTATCCAGAGTATTCGGTGCAAGACCTACGATATTATTCTTCCAAACGGAACCAATCAAATAGAGCTCTCCTCCCGCGTTGGTTCCAGAATAACCCAAAGCGTTATGTTCCGAAACTACGTCATAGATAATCGCCTTACAAGGATAACACTGTCCTATATAAATTCCGGAATCGGGAGAACCAGAAGCGTAAGAATGTTCGATCACTCCGTTTATAGAATCAAACGCATAAATTCCGTAGTCACCGTTGTTATGTGCTGTGAGATAAGAACCTCTATATCCTTTTACACCCGTCCAATAAAAGCCGTTTAACGTGGCGTTTCTTGCCGTCAGATTTTCAATTACAACTCCATCCGCCGCAACTACCATGATCCCATTTCCCCTTTGAAACTGGCCGTCTATGATTACTTTGTTACGGTCCACTCCTCGAATTGTAATCGAAGGAGTTGTCACTGTAACTTCTTCCAGATAAATACCTTCGCTGATCAAAACTAGATCGCCCGGATTTGAAGCATCCACTGCATTTTGAATCGTAGGATAGGAGGAAGGAACTTTACGAGTTGTTCCAGAAAATTGAGAAACATTTTTCCAAGATTTCCCGGATTTTGCGGCGGGGTTATAAGGAACGTTTCCTACTACAATATCTCCCACCATTCCATTTTTACCGTCTGGAGTCGCATGAAAAGAACAGAAATAAGGAAAAACACCTTCTTTTGGAAAAGAAACTTTCGTTTTTGTTCCTCGAGACATGACTATATTTCCAAAAGACTTTTCTGTAGACCAATTTTTATCCACTGAAATCGCGTTATGTGGATTGTTTCCGGAATTGATAAATTCTACAATTCCACCGACTGGAATTTTCTGCATCGGAGGAGAAAAAGAATTATCAATCATCAATACGTGTGCAAAACCACTGATCTCATCTTTTTTTTCTCCGGAACAAGCCGAAATTAAAATCCCGAATAAAATTCCAATCCAGAGTAAACCGAACCAATAAACAACTTTTGTAGTTTCAAAATTTAGTATTTTCATGAACCCCCCTGGGCTTTTAAGGAATTTTATTGTATACTGAATCTGAGGATTGTTCTGAATAGGACTGCACAACATTTACATTCGATCTAAAGAAGTTATACGTTATACGGTAAAATAAACCATTTCAAACTATCAACGGCTTCAAAATCTATTGTTTTCAGAATAATGAGCAAAAGCTCACATATTTTAAAAAACTCAAGACAAAAATAAGATGAGAAAGATTTTTCCGGAACCGAATTGAACGTTTGTTATTTCGCAATCGGAAAGTTGTAAATGTTTGGATCGACATGAATCTTTTTTCTCATTTCGAAAAATCATTCAAACTGCTCTCTCATCGTTCTACCTACTTGAGCGTTTGGAAAAGAAACATCATACAAGTCATTTTGATTTTAGTTTCTTGTTTTGGTTTTTTAATTTATATCCCAAGCGTATATTTAGCCTGGCAACAAGGACTAGGAGAAGTAGTCATCTTAGACACTCTTGCACTTCTTTTAGTATGGTTTTTATTACTACTTCCAAATCGATTCTACAAACCTAAATCTTACTTTTTAGTATCCTTAATTTTTATCTTAGGTTGTTTACTTTATACTAAAATCGGTTTAGAAGGAGCAGGAATTCTTTGGTTATTTTTGGTTCCCGTTTTTTGCGGAATTTTTTTAGACCGTGTTTTTGCATTTTGGAGTTGGATGATCACATCTGCCTTCGTTTTTTCAGGAATCCTTTTTATTCATTATAAAATCTGGACCGGATCGACTACTTTCTTTCAAGTTTTTGTAATAGGAGCTAACTTTACTTTTTTATGCGGGATTCTTATGTTTTTGATCTTAGAAATCTTAAATGGAATCCGAAAACAAAAACGTCTATTTCTAATTTACAAAAATACAAACAGAAAACTTCAAAATAAAATTCTAACTCACACAAAAAAAGAATCAGAACTGATAGAATCTTTAAATCATAAAGAAACTTTATTTAAAGAAATCCAACACAGAGTAAAAAACAATATTCATTTGATTTTAGGAATGTTGAATTTGGATCGAGAAAAAGCAGAATCAGAACTCGCTAAAAAGGCGATCGAATCAGCAATCGATCGGATTCAATCAATGGGCATTGTTCAGGAATATCTATTTTTAAACGATTCATACAAAGTCGTTCAAACCAAGGAATATTTAAATACATTAGTAAATCATATTTTTATTTCTTACGGTCCAAACGACGGAAGTATTCAATTAAATTGTAATATAGCAGAAACACTACTTTCGGTTGACAAGGCAATTCCTTGCGGATTGATTTTAAATGAATTAATGATCAATTCTTTCAAACACGCTTTTCCAGAAAATCGTAAGGGCAAAATTACAGTATCGTTTCAAAAATCGGATTCCGGGTATTTCATTTTAGAAATCTCAGATAACGGAATCGGAGAAAAATCGGAAAAAAGTAAATCTATGACAGGAATGAGTCTAATTCAAGCGTTTTGTTTTCAATTAAGAGGGGAATTAGAAATAGAAAAGGAGAACGGATTTTTAGTTCGAGTTCGTTTTTTTTCTTAAACGTCTATTTCAATTAAAAAAACATAAACTTAAAGTGAGTTCGACGTAAGAAAATCTGGACGAAATCTAACTTGTCTATGACAGCGTGAACCACGCCCTCAACTCTGGTCAATAGATTGTATAAAGGAAATAGGATACAACAATCGTCTTTAGTTTCAATAGAACGCGTTCTGTAGAGCGGCAGCGCCCCGGATGAAGTGATAACATTGAGTTCAAGAAGTGAGACACTGAGTTTGAAAGAGCATTTCGTTTTAGTTCCCTCCATCGATCCCTTTCACGTTCAACTTAGAAAGTCTACGAAAACCAAAAATGTAAGTATTATCGTTTTAAAAGTTTCTCTCTAAAAAAACGGCATACGATTTGGTTTGTCATTTCTTTGGGAAAATTTTGTATGGATAAACATTCTCTTTTTTGAATTCAATTCACACATGCCTCTAATTAACGATACGACACAATCATCTTTGGAAATCCTGGATTTTGAATTTGAAAAAGAAGTCTATTGGAATCGATTTTTAGAAAGGGCCGGTTTAATCGTAGGGTACGGGGCTTATCTGGTTTGTTTTGTAATCGTATTCGGTTTAAAGTTAGAATCCGTAAAATATGCTTCTCTATTCTATTTAGGACTTTTTACCAGAGTTTCCAGTCTATTGATCGGAAAGTTTTACGAAATCCCTATGGTATTTCGTAACCTATTTTCAGAGAATCAAACGTTAGTCGCTTTAAGTATGGATTATATACGGATTTACAGAGAAAAAACTTTTAGACGTCTTGCTGCCAACCTATTTGGAATGAACGATTCTTCTACACTTTACAAAGCCAACGAAGAAGAACTTTTAGAAATGATACGTCCTAAAATGCAAAAACCTTGGAAGAAAGCGGGGAAAATTTATTTTTTCTTTATTTATATCCCGATCGCGTTCGTTCTAATTTGTATTTCTATTTTGATGTGATCGGTTTTAGATTTAATGAAAAACGGATTCTTATCCTTTTTAGTAATTCTTTTGTTTCTTTCTTGTAAGATTAATTCTTCTAATTCTAGTCTAAATACAAAATCTTTTTCCGAAAAAAGTCTCAAGGGAAACCATTGTGCGATCTTAGTCAACCAAACCACAAACAATAAAATTTACTTTCAAAAAGATGAATGTTTTCATAAAACTCCTCCTTCTTCTTTGTTCCATTCTGCTTTAGCGCTCATTTCCGTAGAAGGAGGTTATTTAAAAGAGAATCAAACCCTTTTTTTCTGGGATAAGACTAGATACCCATATATTCGTTGGCAAAAAGATCAAAATTTAAAATCTGCCTTAGAATATTCTGTACACTGGTATTTTACAAATTTATGGAATGATATAGGACCGGAAAAGGGAAAACCACTTTTAGAAAAAATAGAAATCTTTCAGATTCCAAACACACGAAATTCTTTTTGGTCGGACGGTTCTTATACAATTTCACCTTCCGAGTTTGTAGATTTTTTAATCCGACTTCAAGAAACTCCTCCGCCTATTCGTAAAAAGACGATTCAAAGCGTCTGGGATTTGTTAAAAAGAACTCCAGGTTCATTCTCCAATGCAACTGGAAGCCACGATCTTTCGGGAGACTGGAATGGAGTGGAAGACTATAGATCTGATTCTGCATTTTATTATACACAAGAAGAAACCAGTTCCTGGTTTTGGGTTTCTTTTCAAAAGTCGAATGTTCGATGGCTTTTACTTACACGTATCCGAATTTCGCAGCAAATTACAAGCCCTTTGAAAGCGGCGGAACTCGCCTCTAAGATTCTCAAAGACGAATTGATCATTCCTTAAACTATCCTAAAAATCTGAATGACGAAACAGGAATTCGTTCCTACAATGCCTCCGAACATGAAAAAAATATCGCTATTTTATATTTTTCTAATTTTCTTATTCATTCTATCTTTAGGTTTTATACTACAGTCAGGACAAAATCTGGAACTGGAAAAGGAAAATTTTCATTCTTCTCAGGTATTATCCAAGAAGAATCTCAACATCCCAAATGAATCTTCAAAGATAAACTTTCCCAGACCAGGCTTCTTAGATTTGGAAGCAATAGGAAAAAATTTTTCCGGACATCTTAAACAACCAATTTCTAGACTTCTACTTCAGTTGATAGTGATCATACTCTCCGCCCGATTTTGCGGCAAACTAGCGACTAGTTTAGGACAACCTTCTGTAATCGGAGAAATACTCGCTGGAATCCTTCTTGGGCCGTCTCTACTTGGTTTGATCTTTCCAGAAGGATTTCAACTTTTATTTCCTAAAGAATCTCTTTCCACACTTCAAATACTCAGTCAACTCGGTCTTTTACTTTTTATGTTCGTAGTAGGAATGGAATTGGATCTAAAAATTCTACGAAACCAAGCCGAGTCTGCAATTATCATTTCTCACTCAAGCATTATGTTTCCGTTTCTTTTAGGTGCGGGGCTGGCTTATTTGATCTATGTACCGTTAGCTCCCGAAGGTGTAGATTTTATTGCATTCTGTCTTTTTATGGGAATCGGTATGAGTATCACCGCCTTTCCAGTTCTTGCCAGAATTATTTTAGAAAAAGGTTTAACTAAAACAACGTTAGGCAGCCTTGCCCTCACTGCCGCTGCAGCGGACGACGTAACCGCTTGGTGTGTATTAGCAATCGTAGTTACGATCGTAAATGCAGGTTCTTTTTCTTCCGGGATTTTGATGATCGTAATGTCTCTGACATATATGTTCGTAATGTGGAAAGGAATTCTTCCTTTGATGAAAAGAGCCGGAAATTTATACACCACCAAAGAATCCATGACAAAATCAATCACCGCGTTTTTCTTTTTATTCATTTTTATTTCTGCCTGGATCACAGAAGCGATCGGAATCCACGCACTTTTCGGAGCATTTTTAGCCGGTGTAGTAATGCCGGATAAAAAAGAACTCAGAAACAATCTGGTAGAAAAAATTGAAGACTTCAGCCTTACCGTTTTACTTCCTCTTTTTTTCGCGTTTACGGGACTGAGAACTAAGTTCGGTCTTTTGTCAAGTTCAGGATTATGGCCCGTTTTTTTTCTAATTCTTTTTGTAGCCGTATTAGGAAAGTTAGGTGGAAGCGCCATCGCCTCTCGTCTATCTGGTAAAAGTTGGATGGATTCTTTTTCAATCGGAATCCTTATGAATACCAGAGGCCTTATGGAACTGATCGTACTGAATATAGGGTATGACTTAGGAGTATTATCTGAAGAAATTTTTTCGATGATGGTACTTATGGCTTTGACTACAACGGTGATGACCGGGCCCGGACTTAAACTGATAGAACTCTTTTTTACAAAACGAGATATTGACGTAAAACCAGTTTTGAATGCAGGAATTCTAATCTCCTTTGCCCAACATACGAGAGGTTTAGAATTATTAAAGATTGCTTATGGACTTTTTCCAGAAAAAAAGAAAGAAAGAGAAGTTACAGCCGTTCATTTATCTCCTGATTCCAATATTTCTGAATCCCACGCGGAAAAATACGAATCCTTGAGTTTTACTCCTCTGAAAGAACTTTCAAAAGATTTAAATGTAAGTCTGAGTACGATCTATAAAACCTCTACGAATATTACTAAGGACATTATTCGAATTGTAAACGAAGGAAATTATAAACTACTTTTAATCGGTGCTGCACGTTCTTTTTTTTCGGATGATATTTTAGGTGGAAAAATTAGAACGATACTGAACGAAACAAATTGTAATACTGGAATTTTATTTTCCTCTCAATTACAAGACATCAAAAACATACATATCTTATTTGGTAGAGAAAAAGATTTAGAACTTCTTCAGATCGCGAAAAGACTGGCGGCAAACTACAATTCTAAACTGTCGATCGTGGATCTAAATGGCTCTATTAACCAACCCCAGATCAAACAGAATCTCAAAAAAGAAAAAGTGAAAATCCTAACTCCAGAAAATTGGAAACAATTCGATTTGATTCTTTGTGATTTGGACATATGGGAAAATCATTCTGAATTTAGAGTAGACGAACTACCAGAAGGTGGAGGACTTCTTTTAATCCGTTCTACGGACGGCTTTCTAATTGAAATTTGATTTTAATTTTACCGGGTATTTATTATAAATTTATAATTTGCCTAAAGTTTAGTTTTTTAATCTGAGTCGAACTCTTAAAAACGTTTTGAGTAGACATAAAAAATAAAGATTAAATTCTAATTTTTATAGGTATGAAACGAACGATTCATAGGATTCATTTTCGAGATTCTAGAGATACGTTTCCTCTCGATTCGGAATCAGTGGATTTGGTTCTCACTTCTCCTCCTTATCCTATGATAGAAATGTGGGATGAACTTTTTTTTGGTTTTTCTAAAGAAATTCAGAAAAATTTTCTTATCGATCCCAATCTTTCTTACGAACAAATGCATCTCGAATTAGATAAGGTCTGGAAAGAATCGTTTCGCGTTTTAAAAAACGGAGGTTTTCTTGTAATCAATATAGGAGATGCTACAAGAAACACCGCTTTTGGTTTTAGAATTTATATGAATCACGCAAGGATTCTACAAGGTTGCAATTCGATAGGATTCCAAAGCCTTCCAGGTATTCTTTGGAGAAAACAAACAAATTCCCCTAATAAATTTATGGGCTCCGGCACACTCCCAGCAGGTGCGTATGTAACCTTAGAACATGAGCATATTTTAATATTCAGAAAAAATAATAAACGAAAGTTTTCCACAAAATCGGAGCGTTTATCCCGTATGGAAAGCGCTTTTTTCTGGGAAGAACGTAACTTTTGGTTTACGGATGTATGGGATTTTAAGGGGAAAAAACAGGGACTAAGTTCTCTTCTCGCTGGTAGAGAAAGAAGTGCCGCGTATCCTTTAGAACTCGCAAATAGAATTATACTAATGTATTCTCTCAAAGAAGACGTTGTTTTAGATCCTTTTTTAGGGACAGGGACCACCACTCTGGCTGCAATCGGCAATTGTAGAAATTCAATCGGGTTCGACCTAGAACCCGGTTTATTAAAGACTCAATTTGAAAACCTACACTCTCTAAGAGATAAATTGAATCGAATGATAGAAAAAAGAAAAAACGACCACGACGTTTTTGTACAAAACAGACAAAACGAAGGAAAATCGTTTCTTCATTTTAATCAAAATCTTCAAACACCCGTAGTGACAAAACAGGAAAAGTTTCTAAATTTAGAAAGAATCACCAGACTTTTTTGTAATTCGGAAAATGAAATTGAAGTGGAATATTTTCCCTTATTACAAACAGAACTACTTCCACAACTCGAATCAGTTCATCCATAACTAACGTGAATTAGGCGTAAGAACCCATAATTCTGAAAAAAGTTAGAATCTGAACTTTATAGATTGATTTTTTTTAATGTGGGAACTACTGCAAAATTTCGTTCGGAAAAGTATGATTTAAAATCGCAAAAAAGATTAAAAGAGACGTAATCTGTGGGAACTACCACAATTTATAAAATAACGTGAGTTTCGCATAACGCGAAAGGGATTGATGCGCGGGGTCGAAGTAACTCAGCAAAACGCTCTCTACCATAACCTTACCCACAAGTATTTGGATCTCAATATTAAATCTGTGGGAATTACGACAAATTCTCTGTAAAACTGAGTTCCCACCCTAGAACGCGATCCGTCGAGAGCGTTCTGCTTTAGTTTTCCCACGTTTTGGGTGGGGGTAACTCAATGAATTGCTTCCCATGGGTCGCAATTCAGGTGGAGAAGTTCGGAAGACTTTTCTCTATCAGAAAAACATACTTTTTGCAAGTTAAAAGACTCATTCTTGTCGGAACACTTGAAAAATGTGTGTTTTTGAGCCCACAACGCGATTCATAGAGAGCGTTGTGTTGAGTTTCAAACGCGACCTGTCGAACGACCTAAAACGCTTTCGTAAAAAGCGTTTTGCTGAGTTCGGGGAGCGAGACGCTGAGTTCAGGAAAACGTTTTGCTGAGTTCAATTTTGATTCTAAAATCCTATTCAACTTGTGGGTAAGGTTATGGCTTTCTACGGATCGCGTTTTAAATTGAACCTAAGGACAATATGTTGTATTAAGTTTCTTGCATACAATTTATCGACCAGAGCGGAGAGCCCGGTCCGGCTGCTTATAGCAGCCGGATTCGCCCGTTTTTTCTTACGCCTTGCTCACGTTAAAATAGAAGTTTATAACTGTCGTATTCAAGTGGGAACTATTACAAAACTTAGATTTGTCCGTAAAATGATGTGGGAACTCTCACAAATCTCGATTTTACAAACAATTCTTAAAATTGTAGGAACTCATACTTTTAGGAAATTTTTTCTCAGCCGAATTTAAGCTAAGATGGGATTTAAATTTTGATGATGCCCGCAAAACAACGTTTTTGTGCAAAAATCGGATTGGACGATGATTTTTTTGTATTTTATAGTAGTTCCCACAACTTTCAAAGTTTAACTATAAATCTACAATTTGTGAGAGATCCCACATCTATTTTTTTTACAAAAATTATTTAGCTGATCAATAAAATTATCCAACAATATTTGATCTTTAAATATTAAAAAATCTTCATAAAACTCACTAAAACTTTTATGCCACATATAAATTATAGTATAGAAATTTAATTCAAAATCATTAATCGAGAATTAGAAAAATTTTTATAATTGCGCACCATTATTAAAATGTCATTATTTTAATAACACCTAACATACATTCAACGAGTATCCGTTTCTTTGGAAACAAACGTTAACCGATTGCACTTTTCGCAGACTTCTTCGGGAATAATTTTCCATCTCATCAAATATCCAAATACAAAACAACCCGCACAAAAACCTATACAAGATTCCAAAACCGCAAAAAACACTAAGGTTCCAAGTACTACCTGAAACGCTAAAATCTGTCCTTGGGTAAGTAATATCAAAGAAGTAAAACTAAATAAAAAACCAATTCCCTGAGCAAATCGTTTCGGCGGTCCCGCTACGGTTTTGTTTCCCAATCGAAACCTGGGAACAATCCAATGAATTGCAAGTTTTGCAAAAATAGAAAATCTAGGTCCGTATAAAACACGTGCGGTAAATCCATACAACAAAGCAAGATTTAACCAAATCGATTGTGTAAAAAGAGTTATAACTGATAAAATCACTACAAGCCCTGCCACCGATCTGGCAGCGTATTCGTTGACCGTATCTGGAAATTTCCCAATAGAAATCATAAAAGCCCCTTTATTTTAGACAGATAGAACCGCAATTTCAGGTCCATTGTTACATAAACAATCGTTTCCAATTGAAGCAATTATTTAAATTTTTCAACGAGTATATTCAATTTTATTTATATTAGATATAAATTTATGGCCTAAAATTTTGTCATATAATTTCAAAAAAATACTAGCAAATTGTTTTTTATAATATCTTCTCAATTTCAATCCTACAAAAAATGCTATTTCCTTATTTTCAAATGTAATGTTGAATTTTTTGATACATTCCAATTACTTGGAAAAGAAAAGAAAAAACCTATTTATAATTTTTACTGGAATGAATTCCTTCCGAACAAACAACACTCAACAAAAAAATCTTTCAACTCTAAGCTTCTAAGACTTTCCTGGTCCATATCGTCTTTTTAGAGATAAACCAAAATTATGATTGATAAACTAATCCGCGCTTCGATTAAAAATAGAGCCCTAGTTTTGGTTCTGACCTTTATGGTAACCCTCGTAGGGATCTACAACGCATTCTATCTTTCCATCGACGCAATTCCAGACGTGACCAACGTTCAAGTTTCGGCGGTCACGTCCTCTCCTGGTCTTTCTCCTCTTGAAGTAGAACAGTTCATTACATATCCCATTGAGATGGAATTTACGGGCCTTCCTAACGTCACCGAAATCCGTTCTATCTCCAGAGCGGGGGTCAGTTCAGTTACAGTAGTTTTCAAAGACGGAACAGATATCTATTTTGCAAGACAACTAGTTAACGAAAGAATCAAACAAGCGGAAGCAATCATTCCCCCCGATTATGGAAGACCAGAACTTTCTCCAATTGCAACCGGTTTAGGAGATATTTATGAATTTGTACTGACATCGGATAAACATTCTCCGGAAGAATTGAGAACTTATATGGATTGGGAATTGGCTCGTGAAGTCAAGTCCGTAGAAGGAATCATAGACGTGAATATTATCGGCGGCCAAGTGCGTCAGTATCAAGTTAAGATCGATCCTAGAAGACTCGCGGTCCACAATCTTACCCTTTCTCAAATTTACGATAAGTTAGAATCAGCAAATCAAAATACGGGAGGGGGTTATATTTCTAAAAACTCGGAACAAATCGTAATCCGAGGAGAAAGTCAGTACAAATCCATTGAAGACTTAAAAAACACTGCGGTCACAACCGCTGGAGACGGAATTCCTCTTTTGCTCGGACAAATCGCAGAAGTGGAAATCGGTCCGGCTCTTCGTTTTGGTCTAGTTACCAAAGACTCTCAAGGAGAAGTGGTCGGAGCCACGGCCATGATGCTCATGGGTCAAAATTCTCTTGAAGTTGTCAAAAGGGTTAAAATAAGAATTGAAGAAATCAAAGCAAAACTTCCTCCCGGAATGAGAATCGAAACCTTTTACGATCGTTCCGAATTTATCGGAAGAACGTTAAGCACCATCTTCACCAATTTAGCGGAAGCGGCTGTTTTAGTAATCATCGTACTCATAATCGCTTTAGGAACCGTCAAAGGAGCGTTACTCGTTGCTTTAGCAATTCCAATTCCTATGCTCACGGCCACCATCTTTATGAACGTGTTTGGAATCGTTGGAAATCTGATGTCATTAGGAGCACTCGACTTTGGTCTGTTAGTCGATGGGACAATCGTGATGTTAGAATCGATTTTACACGCATTTATTTTAAAACGTTCTTTCTACGAAATGCAGACCAAACTAGAAGACAGAGAATTAGCCGCAGAAGAAATTATCACGGACGCCTGCGTACGCGTTGGACGTGCGGCGACGTTTTCGGTTGCGATCATTTTACTTGTATATCTGCCTCTGATGAGTTTAGAAGGTGTAGAAGGAAGAATGTTTAAACCGATGGCAATTACCGTAGCGCTCGCGTTAGGCGCTTCTCTTCTATTTTCTCTAATTACGTTTCCGGCCGCAGCAAGTATCCTTTTTAAAGATCCGGTATTTCATCATAGCAAGTATTGGGATATAATTACAGAAAAGTATAAACTTTTACTGGATTTCGGAATGTCCCGTAAAAAGGAATTTTGTTACGCAGGAATTGGAGTGGTCGTCTTAGCGATGTTACTCGGTTCCGCTTTGGGTTCAGAATTTTTACCTAGAATCGACGAGGGTGAAATCGCAATCGACATCAAACGCCTTCCTTCTACTTCGATCAATTATTCCAGAGACACAAACTCGGATATGGAAGCTGTATTAAAAAAATTTCCGGAGGTAATTGGAGTTGTTTCTAGAATGGGCCGTGGAGAATCCGCGGCGGAACCAGTTGGTACCGACGAAGGAGAAGCCATGGTTAAATTAAAACCTCGTAAAGAATGGACGAGCGCTAAAGATAGAGAAGAACTGATGACTAAAATGAAAGATGAAATTCTTAAGTTCATTCCTTCGAGCACGATCAGTTTATCTCAACCAATTGAAAACAGAGTCAACTCTCTTCTTTCCGGATCCAAAGCAGACGTGGTCATTAAAATCTATGGAGACGATCTAGTCAAACTTAAGGACATAGCCGCAGAATTTGCAAACAAACTCAAAACGGTTCCCGGAGTCGCCGACTTAAGAGTTCAAAGGGTTTTAGGTCTTCCTCTTGTGGAAATCAAAGTAGATCGAGGAAGTATGGCGCGTTATGGAGTTCAAGCAGAAGAAATTCTAGCGACCGTAGAAGCGCTTCGACTCGGTAGGCAAACTGGAAAAGTTTTCGAAGGTTTTAAACGATTTGATCTTGTGGTTCGTTTGAAAATAGACGCTACCGATTTAGAACAAGTGGAAAATATTCCAGTCTTTACTTCTTTTGGTTCCACCGTTCCACTGGGTCAAGTTGCAGAGATTAAACTCGTAGAAGGTCCAGCGGCAATTTATAGAGAATCTCTAAAAAGAAGAATTATGGTAGAAACAAACATCCGAGGCAGAGACCTCGTAAGTTTTGTAAACGAAGCGCAAAAGGTCACAGAAGAAATTGAAAAAAATCTTCCACCCGGTTATAAAACCGATTGGGGAGGTCAGTTCGAAAACTTCACTCGAGCCAAAGAAAGACTAGCCTTAGTAGTTCCGATCGCACTCGCGATCATTTTCTTTATGCTTATGGCGGCGTTTGGTAGCATCTACTACGCGTTAGGTGTTTTTATCGTGGTTCCTCTCGCCGTTTCAGGTGGCATTATCGGCCTTGTAATCCGAGGTCTTCCGTTTAGTATTCCTGCAGGAGTCGGTTTTATTGCGGTAAGCGGAATTGCCGTTTTAAACGGAGTCGTTTACGCTTCTACCCTTCGGGAAGAATTAGAAAAAGGCGCTTCGATTGCAGATGCGGTTTATCTCGCTGGAATTCATTCCCTCCGTCCCGTAATGACTACGGAAGTGATAGCCGCAGTCGGTTTTATTCCGATGGCAATTTCCACAATGGCCGGTGCAGAAGTACAAAGACCTCTTGCAACTGTAGTGATTTTTGGAGTAATCGTAGCCACCGTTTTTTCTAGGGTGCTTCTTCCGATTGTGATGGAATATCTTTTAAACATATACGAACACCAAGAAAGAAGAAAGTCCGCAAAACGTAGGCTTTTAGAAAAAAAAGCGTTTGGACATCATAGTCATAATTTCGAACACGATAATAGTGAGTGGGTAGAAACTACGCAAGAAATTGTTACAGAAGAAGACACATCCTCGAAAGTAGACGTTAAAGAGAGATCCAAATCTAAAAAGTCCGGCAAAAGAACAAAAAAATAAAAGTACTCGTAGAGAAAAATTTCTCTACATAGAAGAGTTGCTGAAAAATTCCATAGTTCAGATCAACAAACTGTTTTAATCTCCATAAAACAGAAACTGATGGAGAATTAATTTTTCAACAACTATAAAGTTTATATTGAGTGCATCACTGTAAAATAATCCTCCAAAAAAGAGTTTTCGACGAACTTTCCACCCTCAAGATAGACGAAAGAGGACATAGCCGTCCCAACCAAAAACTTTTATGCCAGCCCAAAAACCGATCGTTTTACTTCTGGATCACAGTAAAGATCCATTCAATCTATCTATAGCTACTGCAAGAACTTGTTATTCTTCTAAAGGAATCCTTCTTCCTTCCGATATGACCACCTCGGAAAAATCGATAGAGATCCGAGATAAAGTCGCCAAATCTACTAAAAAAGCGGGACATCTTACCACTCGTCAACATCCACAGTTTATATTTACTTTGGACAAAGTATCCAGGCAATTCGTTTGGTCCTTTTTACATTCGCATCCATTTTATAATTCCGAACAAGTTTCTCAAAGATATGTAGAAGTAAAAAAAGAAAATTACTACATTCCCCCCGAACTAAACGGAAAACTTTTAGAACTTTATTTAGACGCCGTAGACTTTGCGAGCCAGTCTTACTTTTCTTACACGGAAGCACTACATCCTTTTATCCAAGAAGAATATTTTCAGATCTATAAAGCTCGCGCCAATTATCCGGACAAATGGCAAACTCCAATTAAAAAAAAATGTTTAGAGGTAGCACGTTATCTGCTACCTCTAGGAACATTTACATATCTCTATCATTCCGTTAACGGACTTACTCTACATCGTTACTATAGATTAATGAATTCCTACGACGTTCCGAACGAACAAAGATCAGTTGTTACTGAAATGATCCATCAAGTTCGAGCAATTGATCCTTTATACGCGGACGAAATGGATGATCCAATTCCTCTAGAAGAAACCACAGAATATCGTTACTTCGAGTCAATGTTCGGAAATGGTAAAAGAGAATTTCATCCAGAAACCGCTTCTACTTTTGTAAAAGAATTTGATTCTGAATTAGTAGGAAGGTATTCCAAACTAGTCTCTCATTCTTCTAACGGTCCAGAAATTTTGGCCCAATCGGTTCGTTCTATATTAGGAATTCCTAAATCAATTTTGAATGATCAAGACGCAATTGATCTGGTTTTAAATCCCGCAAAAAACAAACATCTTACTTCCACTCTCAACGAAAGTTCAATGAGTCCGATTACAAGGGCACTTTTTAACGTTCAATATTCTTTTCAAAAAAGAATCTCACATACAGCGGACAGCCAAGATCAAAGACATAGAATGGTTCCTGGCGGAAGACCTGTTCTAATGTCTCAATATGCAGGTGTTCCTGATTATATAACACCATTTATAGTTCAAAAATATCCTGAGCTCAAAGAAAAATACGACCTAGTTCATAAAGAAATTTTTGAAAAACTAAATCGTTTTTTAGAAGCGGGAGGTTCTCCTGAACACGGAACGTATCTTTTACCAAATAGTTTTCCAATTCGTTTTTACGAAAGTGGGGACTTACTCAATCTCCATCATAAATGGAGATCTAGAACCTGTTATAATGCTCAGGAAGAAATCTTTCAAGCTTCTGTAGACGAACTGACAGATGTAATGAAAGTCCATCCTCAAATAGCAAAATGGATCAAAGCACCTTGTTGGATTCGTTTACAAGGGGAAGTCAAACCTTATTGCCCGGAAGGAGATCACTACTGTGGTACTCAGGTTTGGAAAAGAGAGTTATCCGAATATTCTAGAGTAATTTAAAATTGATAATCCGAAGTTTC
Source organism: Leptospira noguchii serovar Panama str. CZ214 (assembly GCF_000306255.2). Taxonomy (GTDB): domain Bacteria; phylum Spirochaetota; class Leptospiria; order Leptospirales; family Leptospiraceae; genus Leptospira; species Leptospira noguchii. The sequence goes on along the minus strand of NZ_AKWY02000034.1, from coordinate 138,015 downwards.
AAATTTTTGTTCTATTTCTAAAAGTTTCCACGTTTAATTTTTTGTTAGAATTAAATACTACCTCATCCCTATAAAATTGATTACTTAAATTTATACTAAAAAACTTCATTAAACATAGATTAGGTGTAATTAATGCGAAAGGGATCGATGAATGAACTAAAGCACAACGCTTTCCTGAACTCAGCGTCTCACTCCCTATGGGTCGTTCGAAATAACTCAGCGTCTCACTCCCTATGGGTCGTTCGAAATAACTCAGCGTCTCACTCCCTATGGGTCGTTCGAAATAACTCAGCGTCTCACTCCCTATGGGTCGTTCGAAATAACTCAGCGTCTCACTCCCTATGGGTCGTTCGAAATAACTCAGCGTCTCACTCCCTATGGGTCGTTCGAAATAACTCAGCGTCTCACTCCCTATGGGTCGTTCGAAATAACTCAGCGTCTCACTCCCTATGGGTCGTTCGACAGGTCGCATTATTGGTATTTTATAAAATTGAATCTGATTCTGGAATTTCACAATAACTTGACCAGAGCTGAGAGCCCAGTCCGGCTTGCCTACGGCAGCCGGATTCGCCCTGATTTTTTACACCAAATCAACGTTAGCTACTGAGCTATATAACAGAGTACCGTTATTTTAGATTCCAAAAACCAATTCTTGTCAAAACTAGAATTATTCTAATCATTAAGTAAATTCAATAGAAGAGATTCATTTTATAAAATCTGATTTCTCTGTAAAAATAAAATATAGGAACGAATACATGTTTATAAAAATTTAGTGTTCATTCTGAATACCATGTTGTAGCAACTAAACATAAAATCAAATATGAGTAATTTTGAAAGTGATTAGAAACAAACATTCATTTAGGTATTTATTTCTATAGGAAAGAGTGATAAAAAAGAAAACTGATACAAAATAAAAACCTCTTTTTCCAAAGAGGTTTTTATTTAATTTTGATTTTTAAGCGATCGTTACGTCTTTCGAAAGATAAACGTCTTGAATCGCATTCAAAAGAGCGACTCCGTCTTTCATCGATTTCTGAAACGCCTTTCTTCCGGAAATAAGACCCATTCCACCAGCTCTTTTATTGACAACCGCCGCTTTTACCGCATCGGAAAGATCGTTTTCTCCAGACGCTCCTCCAGAATTGATCAAGCCAACTTTTCCCATATAACAGTTTGCCACTTGGTATCTTGCCATATCGATTGGATTATCTGCCGTCAACTGAGTGTACATTCTATCGTCTTTTTTACCGAACTTTAAATCCTTAAAACCACCCGCAAAAACTTCAGGAAGTTTTTGTTTTACGATATCTGCTTGGATCGTAGCACCTAAATGGTTCGCCTGTCCTGTAAGATCCGTAGCCAGATGATAATCAATCTTATCCGGCTTAAAAGAATCATTTCTCAAATAAGCCCAAAGAATTGTAACGAGCCCTAGTTCGTGGGCTCTGTGAAATGCATCTGAAATTTCTTGAATTTGGCGAGAAGATTCTTCGGAACCAAAATAAATCGTAGCTCCGACCGCGGCCGCACCCATATCAAACGCCTGCTCCACATTTGCGAATAAAATTTGATCGAACTTATTTGGATAAGAAAGGAGTTCGTTGTGATTGATCTTTACAATAAAAGGAATCTTATGAGCGTATTTTCTAGAAACAAGACCTAAAACACCAAGTGTAGAAGCTACCGCGTTGCAGCCACCTTCGATCGCAAGTTTTACAATATTTTCCGGATCAAAATAGGCCGGATTTTTTGCAAAAGAAGCCCCAGCGCTGTGTTCAATTCCCTGATCCACGGGTAAAATAGAAGTATAACCGGTTCCGGCAAGTCTTCCAGTATTGAGAATCGCTTGGTAATTTCTAAGAACGCTGTTGTTTCGATCACTTTTAGAAAGAACTTCGTCTATATAATTGGCTCCGGGAAGACTTAAAGATTCTTTTGGAATCGTTTTACAAGTATGGTTTAAAAGAGAATCCGCTTCTGCACCCAGGGCGGCTTTGATTTTATCAATCATTCCTAAGTTCCTTTGCTCGATTTGAATGTTGGATACAGTTTTTTTTACTCCACCTGGTTTTTCCATCATTTTTGGGTTGTACATTTGCGCAACCCTATCCAATTTTCAGGACTTTCAACTTGTATCTGTTTGAAATACTTTGATTTTTTCTTCCACAAAAATGAAATGAAAATCAATAGCGGTGGTTTAGAAAAAACGAAATCAAGTCTCGAAACTCCAAATCGTATTACTCATCTTAATATATTAGAGTATCCAATAATAGTTTAAACTTCAATAATAGATTTTTTGAAAGTGGCGATGAGCAAACTACTTCAATTTGATTCTTCCGCATAAAAAGGAACTTTAGATTTAAATAAAATTTCTTAAAAATATATAATATTATTTGAATAAATAAAAATACTTATATATCATAACTCAATATGCCCGCTCGCAGCCGAATAAAATTCTGTTTTAAATTTTACTATTTCTAATGCCTAAAATGTTTTGTTTCTACTAACCGAACATTACAAATCAAGATCTCATCAACTCATTTTGAAAATGTGGGAACTTCTAACATCGAAAAATGAATATTTAGAATGACTTAACTTTGTGGGAACTATTATAAAATTAAGATTTCGCAGTGCAATTTTAAAAGCAGGGACCTAAATCAAAAAAAACTATTCTTTAGAAATTGTGGTAGTTCCTACAAGTTACGTTTCTTTGGAGAATTTATAGATTTGTTACCTATCTGACCGATTTTGAATTGCCTTTTTTATTGTTCTGTGAGTTCACACATTTTTGTAAAACTCAATCTCACTTCCTAAGGGACGTTCGATAGATTTCGAGACAGATTCTATATTTAAACGGGAAGTTGAATGATAAAGTCCCAACCAGATTCTGATTTTTTAAGAAGTAGTTGTCCTCGATTCGCTTGAAGAATTCCATAACAGACTGAAAGTCCCATGCCAATCCGAGAATCGTTCGAACGAAAATTTTCAAAGGGTTCAAATCTACTTTCTTCGCTCAGATTTAAATCTAGATTTAGCTTTCCAGAAATTAAAATTTTAAGATAAGAAGGATCTGTAGAATCCAAAGCGGCCCTCAAATGAATCAAAGCCTTTTTTTGATTTTCGGAATAGTAATATAGAATATTATAAAGAACTTCACGAATTTGATTCGGACGAATTGAAATTTCCAAATTCTCCGGAATTTGAATTTCTAATCGAATTTCCTGTGCTTTTAACATTTCTATGATCATATTTTCGACAGAGTTAACGAGTTGTTTTAGGTTACATCGTACGGGTTGTTCGGGATCTTTTTTGGAAAATAAAACCAAATTGCGAATGATCGCCGCAATCCTTTCACCTTGTTCAATGATAAGCCGGGCATAATTTTTAGTTTCCGCGTCTCCGCCCTTATGATTTTGAATGACATGTCCGTAATTAATAATTCCCATCAGAGGATTATTAATTTCATGCGCTAAACCTGCCGCAAGTTTTTGGATGGATTCTAATCTTCTTTCGGATTGAATGATTTTTTCCATTTCAGATTTTTCTTTTTCGGAAATAGAAAGAGCCGCAATTTCAGAAAGCATAATAATAGAACCCACGATATATCCTTTCTCGTCTCTAACTGCAGAAACACGAAAGGCTACCTGAACCCTACTTCCATCATTACGGGTCAACAAAGACGGAATGTATCTCAAATGATCGGATTGTATCGCACGAATACTCTCTCCATTGTTCGTGGAAAATCTTAAAACCTTTTCCCCATATTCTCCCTGAACTTCGGCAAGTGACCAACCGGTAAGATACTCTGCGGTTCGATTCATAAATAAAATTTTTCCTTCTCGGTCCAGAGATATCGCGCCTTCACCGATGTTTTGAATTACATCCTTAAATTCCTTTCCTTCCTCCCTCGCCTTTCCAAACCTCTTTTGTTGTTTGAGTGCAATTTCAATAGAGTTTTTAAGAGACGTAGGCTGAAAAGGTTTCGAAATGTATCCAAATAAAGAAGCCTTGTTTACGGCTCGATTGAAGGTTTCTTCGTCTGCAAACGCAGTCATAAATATAACTGGAATGTCCATTTTTTTTTGTATTTTTTCTGCGGCTTGAATTCCGTCCAATTCACCTTCAATACGAATATCCATCAGAATCAAATCCGGATTTGTTCGTTCGGCCATTTCCAAAGCTTCGTCTGCCGTCCTCGCAGTGCCGGCAATTTTATATCCTAACTTTTGAAGAGAAAGCTGGAGATTAAAAGCAATCAGCCATTCGTCGTCTACAATTAGGATCGATGGATTGGTAAAATTCATTCTTAGTAGTAAACCTTTGGCAAGAAAGATTAGATTCTATCTGAATTGAAAACCTTTTTTCATCTAGATTCTATAATTCTACTCGAACAAGTCTTGAATTCAAAAGATATTAAGTTATCGTTTAGAAAAATTCTTGAACCCTATTCCTAAAGCCATTAGGATATATCTTGCGATCAAGACCTAAGATCAAAGACCCTTTGTAGAACAAAGAAACACAATCCAATCGGATTTTAGTTTTGGACAAAACAAGTAAATAGGTAGTTTATAGACATTTTATAAATTTAATTCATAAAATGAGAAAATAAAACGTGAATTCTTTACAAGGCATTTCGTTTTCGTTCCTTGAGAAACAATCTAAATAGAATCGATCACAACCAAAACGGAGAAGGTAATGTATATAAAACAAATCCTAGCAAAAAAAGATAGAAAGGTATTATCAGTAGAACCGGAAACTTTGGTAATGGATGCAGTCAAATTTATGACCAAATATGATATTGGATCGGTGATCATTTTAGGAGAAGGAAAACTCAAAGGGATTTTTACGGAAAGAGATGTACTTCATCTTTCGGCAGAACTAGGTCTTGATTTTTTTAAAAAATCGGTTTCAGAAGTAATGACAACTTCCATCACTACCATGACTCCAGAAGACGACGTAGATGAACTTCTTTCTATTATGCTCAAAAAAAGGATTCGTCATATGCCGATCTTAGAAAACGATATTTTGATCGGAATCATTTCGATCGGAGATGCGGTCAAAGCGAAGATCGAAAAAACAGAAGAAGAAAATAAAAATCTTAAACAATATATGTACAGTGAAAACGGATTTATCTAAAATCTATAACCAGTTTAAAATAAAGTTTTAGAACATAAAATGTATAAAACGATAATCAAACTTTTCGGAAATATAAAAACTCTTATCAATTTTTACTTTTTTCCGATTGCAATAAACAATACCCGAGTCAAATTAGAAATAGATTAAAAAATCTTGAATTTTCTATTTTGTAAAAAGAAAATTCGACCTATAAAAATTGTAACGTTATGAAATTCATTCTTTTTCTATTGATGACCTATCTGGTGTATCGTTTTCTTTCCCGTTTTTTTATATCTACTACACAACAAACCAATTCTCATTGGAAAACGTTTTACACAAACGTATACCAAACTCCAAAGGAAAAAGACATTTCCAAACAAGCTCGTGTAATCGATTCAACGTCCTTAAAAGAAAAATGAAAACGGTCCCAGCCTTTCAAAAGTTGACTGTTTTTTTTAAGATCTTTTTTTTCTCTTTGGCTTTTAGTGTTATCTCGACTTGTTTTAAGCCTACTGGAGAATTTGGTTGGGCGTTACTCGACGAGGAAAAATTCAATATCATTGAAAAAAAAATTATGACCGTAGGAGAATATACGGTTACAAGACACAATTTGATTTTTCCGGACGACAAGACGATCTATTATATCTACCGATTTTCTAGATCCGTTTCCGAATCTGCAGAAACCTACGTGAGTTTAAGTAAATTTCAACTTGGATATAACGAAATGGACGTTCTTCGCAAAAGACCAAATCCAATTTCTCAAACGATCGAGGGATCTTTTCAAGGACTCAGTCCCGGAAAATATCTTCTCAAAGTTGCTTATGAAGGAGATGTAATCGATGAGGTTGAGTTTTTAGTCCGATCTATACGAACTCCTTACGTAGAAGATCCATCTAATGACGATATAGAAAAAGCAATGAAGTAATTTTAAAATGTAGAAACTACTACTTTTAAAGAGGTTCTCTTTTAATACCGTCTTCTAAAATTTTATTGATCCTATTTATATTCTTTAAAGAAAGATTGATTTCGATAGAATTTCCAATCTTCACAATACTTTCGTAAATTTTTCTTGCGGCCAGAAAATCGTTTTCTTCCTCTAAAAGAATCGATAATCTTTTCATTGCCAAAGTAACCGGAGTGGAATTCAATTTGGTTCGAATGATTCCAAGACGACTTGTGGATTCCTGAAAATCTAAATCCTTCAAACGATATTGAGCCATAGTAGAATCGTCCGTTTTTTCCAAAAGATTTCTTTTGATAGAAAGAACTTCCTTTTTAAGATCCGAATTTTTATTCTCTTCTACTTTATAAATATCTTTTAAACGTTCGTAAGAACGAATGGCTGAATTTAGAGAAAGTTTCTCTTCCTTCGGTTTTTTACGATATAAATACAGTTTAGAAATTCCTAATTCTGCAAAAAATTCCTGACGATAAAGTTCACATACCTCCGAAAAAGTAAGGCCAGAAGTTTCGGGACTAGTACGCTCCTTCAGCCAAATTCCATAATAGAAAGCAGCACGTTCTAAATCTCCGGTTCTATTTTCAAAAAAAGAACCAAGTTCATACGAAAACTGAATTCTCTTTTTAGAGTCCGTTTCCGCTTTATAATAGAATTCATAAAAAGAAGAAGCCAAAACATTCTGTTTGAGTTCCGTATAAAGAGAAGCAATTGCAAAATAAATTTCCGTAAGTTTAGATTCTTCTATTTTTTCGCTGCGAGCAAGTTCTAAATACTTTTTATAAAAGTCTATCGCCTTTGCTTTTTTACCGGAAGATTTAAGTTCCTTTGCAAGATCTAAAACTGGCTCTTTCATCGTAGGATCTAGTTTAGTAGCCAGTTCCCAAAGCGCCGCTGTCGCATAAAAGTCTGTATTACGTTTATAATCAAATAAAACGAAAATTCCGCTCCCAGCAATTCCCAGACGATTTACAATTTTCAGCCTTTCTTTGTTTTCGTTTTCCGATTGTTTTACAAGTCCGGCCAAATAATAAACTACTTCCGCGTCTTCTTTGGATTTTTTACTTCTAAAAATCTCATAAGAATTTAACTTAGAATCGTTATATTCTTTTTGTTTAATACTTAGATTATTTTCGGATTGTTTGATTTTTTCTTTATAAGCAGGAAGATCCATTTCGGTTAATGTTTTTTCGTAATTTTCTCCGTTTTGTCCTCGTTCCGTAATTTTAGTTTCTTTTCCGCGCGTAAGATTAGCCTCGAACAGATGATAAAAATCTTTGGAACTTTTAAGATCTTTTTTCGATTTTTCTAAATTTTCGATGGATTGTTTATGAGAAAACGCACCTTGTTTTTCAATCGGATCAAAAATTTCAGCCAACCTTCTTTCGTCTAAATACTCTTCTTCGGTATGACTAAAATCTCTGTAACGAATCGCTGCAAGAGCGGATTCGATCGCTTTTGAGTTTTGTTTTTTTTTGTCATATTCTTTAGAAAGAAGCATGTGTAGTTCAAATAAAATCGGAGAATCCCTCATCATCCCAGAAGGAGTAAGTTTAGAAAACATATTTAGAATCAAAAGTCGGATCGTGTTTCGGTTGGTATTTTCATCAAAAATTTTTCCGAGCCTTTTTTCTTCTTCAATTCTTCTCGAATCTATAAACTGGGAATAATATTGACCCAAAACTTTTTGAATTTCAGAAATCGAGTCTTTAGAAGGATCTTGAATAGATTGACGCAGACCGTTTAAGTCTTGTTCGGTGATCTTTACGGAAGGGGGATCGTATAAATTTTTGGAATCGTATCTTCTATCTTGTTCGTCTGCAACAATAGAAAATACTCCGAGGTATAATAAAATAAAAATCGTTGATTGAATAGGATTTAAAAAGTTAAAACGACTTTGACCGAAACGGTCTCGAGCAGACCTACTCCGATTTTGAAAATTGCTTTTTTCATCCGACATTGTTTCCCAATTCGGTTAATTCTTCCGTTCCTAAAATCTTTTCCACGTCTATGATGATAATAAATCGATCGTCTTTCTTTCCGATACCTGTAATATATCTTCCGGAAATCCCTTTTACGGAAGGTGGAGGAGGATTGATGGAATCTGGCGGAAATAGAACCACGTTAGCTACCTTGTCTACAATAATTCCTACAGATTGCCCACTTACCTTGACCACGATCGCACGATCATAAGTTATTTCCCCTTCTCTAGGAACCGTAAGTTTAACCGCCAGATCTACCATCTTGACCACTTTACCACGTATATCCATAATTCCCGCAAAATAAGTTTTTGCTTTTGGAATTCGGATTAAATTGTGAATTTTAATGATCTCGTCTACTAAGGAAATAGGAATCGCATATTCTTCGTCTCCCAAGCTAAACAAAATGTATTGGTGGTCTATTTCCGATGACATGATTTACCTCAATACCGGGTATATCCGACGTAGTAAAAGTAAGATCCAAGACTCATAAATAGAATTACTTTTACAAAGAGCGGATTTCTTTTTCTCAGCATCCAGTCTAAACCACCAAAAAGCAAACCGAAAACTGCAAGAGAAAATCCAAGCATATAGAAATCTGTATATGCATAATAAATTCCGAGCGCAGAACAAGCACCCAAAATCAGGTCTTGAAGTTCGCTCCAAAATCTTTTCTTAACACGAACGATCCAAGGTTCTTTGTATTTTCGATTTCTAGAAAAAATTCTCTGCCATAAAGTTTTTTCCCGATTGATTCCAAAAATATGATTATATCGAGTGGAGGTTTCCCAAGGTCTGTGAGTTTGTTCTTCTACATGACCTAAAGGTTGTTTAGAAATTCCATACAAACCGCCTAAGGTGTTTAGAAGATCCGGATCCGGTAAACAGGAAAACACTTCTTGAAACGGAGCGAGTTTAGAATAGATAGGAACCATTCTTCCGCTGGAAAGATCTTTCTCCTGAATTACCTCTCCGTCTTTAATAGTAGCAATATAGATCTTTCCGTTTTCACTTGCAATTTCGAGAGTTAAACGGACTTTTTTATCGTGAAAGTTGAGATCGGCTTGGAGTATATCTCCGGATGGAGTTGTGGCAGAATAAGATTTCGTATAACCTTTCGCAGGTGGAGTTTCTTTTTTCCACCATTTGCGAAAAATTGAGTGATCCTGAAATGAGCCCATACCTATTTATCGGTAAAAATAAAAATGGGCTTAACGGTCTTAAAATATCTCTAGTTTGATTCCGGGATTTTCGTCCCGGAGAAAAATCTACGGATTACTTTTTCTTTTTATGTCTGTTCGCTCTTCTCTTTTTCTTTCTTTTATGAGTAGCGATCTTTCTGCGCTTTCTTTTTTTACCTGAAGGCATTAAGAACTCCTTAGATTTTCCTTCCTGTCAAAAAACTATTCCGTGTACTTTTGTAAAGTTTTATTTTTACGAAGTTCCGAGACTAGATTTTTAATATCATTTATTCCTGATTTTGTACTGATAAATAAAACGTCTTCCTCTTCTACAACGATCAAATCGTTTACACCTAAAATGGCTGTAAACTCTTTGCGAGTCTGAGTGATATTTCCGGAAGACTTGTGAAACAAAACCGTCTTTCCCATATGTCTGTTTCCAGACTCGTCTCCTGCCATTACCCTTTCTAAAGAAGTCCAAGATCCTACGTCGTCCCAACCAAAACTCGCCTCAACCATTTTGATACGAGAACTTCTTTCCATAATAGCTATATCCACAGGTTCAGAAGAAACTATCTTAAAAGCCGCGGCAAGTTCTCCCGCTTTTTTAAAAGGAAATCGTTCTTTAAGAGGATCTAAAATTTTAGGAGAATGTGTTTTAAATTCTTCTAATATTAAAGAAGTTTTCCATAAAAAAATCCCTGGATTCCAATAGAAGTTTTTCTTCTTAATATATTTGAGTGCGGTTTTTACGTCTGGTTTTTCGTAAAAAGATTTTACCGCAAAACAGCCGTCAGTCGACTTTCCAGTTTCTATATAACCGTATCCGATTTCAGGACGATTGGGTTTAATTCCTAGTAAAACCAAATGATCTTTTGTATGTTCTAAAGCCGTAGAAATTGTCTTTGTAAATTCCTTTACTGGTTGAATCCAAGCATCCGCAGACAAAACTACTTGAAAAGGATCACCGTATTTTTCCTGAAAATACAAAGAAGCAAGTGCGATGATGGGAGCCGTATTTTTCCCTTCCGGTTCGATGATAAAATTTTTTTCGGGGAAATTTTTTTCCTGAGTCAGAATCGACTTTTTTAGACTCGCATTAGTTCCGATATAAATACGATCTATCGTAGTAATTGTAAGAGCGCGCTCTAATGTTTCCCGTAAAAGTGTTTTATTAGAATATACTTTCTGAAGTTGTTTTGGTGTGGAAATTCTAGAACGAGGCCAAAAACGTTCTCCCTTTCCCCCCGCCATAATCAAAACTACCGGTTTGTATTGGTTCATTCTACCTCTTTGGGTTTTTTAGGGTTCTTTTTCTTTTTAGAGGACGGAACTTCTCCTAAGATCATCTCCGAAGGAAGCAAAATCACTTCTACATTGTCAGATAAACTTTCATAAAGAAGAAACTCTTTCATATCCGGATTTTTAGTTATAAAATCCTTGGTCTTTTCTAAACGTCTAAGAAGCGAAGAAATTTTTGCGTCTTCCTCAATCTTAAAAGCCTCCGCTTTTCCTAGGGCAGTTGTAAGATCTAATTTTTTTTGAAGAATCAGATTTTGATTTCTGTACACACCTGTGATGAGTGCAGGTTCCGGAACCTGTAAATCTAAAATTCTTAGATTCAAATTCTGGAATGTTTTTTCCTCGGAAAGTAACTCCGAGGAAAATTTCGTCCTTAGATAATTGTCTAAATTAGTTTTGAGGGTGTTCGGATTTGCTAAAAACTCTTCTACCTTCTTACGAACAATAGAATATACTATTTTTCTAATATAAGAATCTATCTTTTCTTGTCCGATTCCGGCGGCTTCCAAAAACTCAAAAGCCCTGTTTGGGTACAAAGAATATCTAACTTCGAGAGAAATTTTGATTTTTCCTTCCGGAGAATTTTCGGGAAACATTCCAGAAGAAAGATCTATGTTCAAGACTACATTGGAAATTTTAGAAAAGATGGGAAAACGAACTACTGTATATTTCCAGGGAAAAATCGTTTTCCATTCGAACACATAACCGGGCCCAGAAGTATAATCTAATAATTCTTCAGAACCGTCCAGTACAAGAAGCGACTCTCTTTCTTTAAGAGTATGAATACAAAGATAAATAAGAACCGTTAGGGCCCCAAAAACAAGGACCCAAAATAACTTAATCCAAAATCGCATTATCCCTGAGCTGCGTCTTTGTTGTCTTTTGCTTCCTCTGTATAGAGTTTGATGATCTTGGCGGGAATGATCGTAGAAATAGCGTGTTTATAAACGAGACTCTGTTTATTTTCCTGTTCGAGTACGATCGTAAAATTATCGAAACTTACCACCTTACCTTTCAAGGGAACCCCGTTCAGTAGATAAATGGTAAGATCCAATTTATCCTTCCGGGCAGTGTTTAAGAGTTGATCCTGTATATTGTTTTTAGCAGACATCTTTTTTTATTTCCGTTTATTTTATATGTTTGATACGTTCCAGCGCCTCGGACCGATCCATCGATTGGATATAGTTTTCCTTTCGAAACCAAGTGACCTGCCTTTTGGCATAATTCCTATGAGACTGACTTAAATCCGTAAGGAATGTCTCTACATTGGAGTTTCCTTTTTTATTTTCAAGTGCAAAATTATAACCCAACGATTTGAGTCCGGGACAAGATTCACCGTATCTTTCTTTAATTTTCCAAGCCTCATCTGCCATTCCCAAATCGATCATCTGTTTGGCTCTTAGGTTGATTCTTTCATAAAGTTCTTTCCGATCCAGGTCCAAAAAAATACCCAAACGAATTTCCAAATTATATTTATGAATCGCAGAAGTATTTGGATCAATTTTCAAACGGGACCATTTCTCTCCCATCAAATTGACTTCTAAAGCCCTACCCAATCTATAATCGTCCCCTGAAAATATTTTATCCAAAGCCTCCGGATCTAAGTCATTTAAAAGAATCTTTTTTTCTTCTAGATTCATAGAAAGAACCCGTTCTCGAACGGAAACACTGATATCTGGTACTGGAAACATTCCAAACAAAAACGCCTTTAGATAAAAGCCTGTGCCCGCAGTAAGAACCGGAATTTTACCGGAATTTAAAACTTTTTGCAAAGCCTCTTCCGCCATTCGATTGTAAAGTCCAGCGTCTATACTTTCCTTAGGAGATAACACTTCTACGAGATGATGACAAATTTTTGACTGCTGCTCTTTTGTGGGAGCCGCGGTTCCAATTGGCATTTCTTTATAAATCTGTCTGGAATCGAAAGAAAGAATCTCGAACCGAGTAGGATCCAGTTCGGTAATGAGGGAGGTTTTACCCGCTCCGGTTGGAGCGGCAAGAATCAAAATCGGAAAAGTCAAAGAAGAAGATTACTCTTCCTGTTCTTCCGCATCATCCTCTTCTTCCTCCAAAGCTTCTTCCAGTGGTTCTTCGGTGAACTCTATTTCATCGTCTTCAATTAAAGCTTCTTCTTCTACGATTTCTTCCTCAACGACTCTAGGACGAACAGTACGAGTGCGTGCAACCGGACGTTTATTTTGGTCCGCTCCACATTTAGGACAGAGTTTTTCTTCTTTATTGAGATCGTAGAATTTGGTAGAACAAGTATGACAGGTCCATTTTTTTCCGAGAGGATTGAAGGAATTAACAACCTTAGAACCAGAAACCTTTTTCGTACTTGTAGGTTTAGATTTTGTAGAAGGACTCGATAGAGCCTTTTTGATGATCTCAACTTTCTTTTTTGCCAATGCGTTCCCTTTTTTGGGCGCAGTTTTTTTTGCCGTTGCCTTTTTCTTAGCCCCGGCCGTGGCAGTTTTTTTGGGCTTAGTCTTTTTGTTATTTGCCATCGGAATTGACCATGTTATGTGAGAGGTAGCGTCCTTCAAGCAGAAATAATTGGAACCTCTTACTTGAAGGACGGGCGAAAACCTTAACCGATTTTTGAAAAAAACGCAAGGAAAGAATCCTTTGATTTTTCTTTTTTTCGATTTTTAAAAATAGGATTTTTTTTAAGAGATAGTTTTCAAAGTTGAACTGACGTATTTATACTCGTTTCTTTTTTAAAGTTTTAAAATAAGATCTCAAAATGTAGGTGAGTTCTACTCGAGAACTATAAAATCGAATTTTTAGAATTCGTTTCAAAATTTATGTACTCTATTCTGTAAAAGATCAGTAAAAACGAATTTACGTTTCTAAACCGTATTAAAAGGAGAATCCTATTTTGAAAATCAAACTGAGCGTAAATATCAACAAAATCGCCACACTGCGTAATTCTAGAGGGGGGAATATTCCGAATCTATTACATTTCGCGAATTTGATTTTGAAAGCGGGGGCTCACGGAATTACCGTCCATCCCAGAGAAGATGAAAGACATATTCGAAAAGAAGATGTATTTGTTTTGAAAGAATTTATTGATTCCTACAACCGAAAGAATAGTATAAAAATAGAATATAATTTAGAAGGGGAACCTTCTCCCCGTTTTTTGGATTTAGTTCTAAAAGTAAAACCTGATCAGGCGACTCTCGTTCCAGTAACTCCGGGAGAAATTACCTCGGATCACGGATTCGATTTTGAAAAAGATATGGAAATCCTTTCTGAATATTCTAAAATTCTAAAGAAAGATAAAATACGAGTCTCCCTTTTTGTAGAAACCGGTCTGAAAAACCTAAAACTCGCCTCTTTTTCTGGCGCAGATCGAGTAGAGTTTTATACGGGTCCTTTTGCAGAAACATTTGATCATTCTCCCCAAACTGGAAAAAAATTTTTTGAAACCGAGTATGTCCCAGCCGCTACCGCAATTCTAAGCCAAAAAATGGGAATCAACGCCGGTCACGATCTAGATCATGAAAATTTGAAAATTTTTTCCAGACTTCCCGGACTTCAAGAAGTGTCTATTGGCCATAGACTGATTTCCAGAGCCTTGGAAACCGGAATTGATCAAAGTGTTAAGGATTATCTTCAAGCTCTTTTGTAAGATGTCTAAATCCTTCAAAACTAGGATCCCCTTGAATCAAATAAAAGGCTGCTTTTTTGAGATTGAGTGCCAAATTTTTAGAGTGTTGGCTCTTTTGAGAAACCTTTTCCAGGCTTTCTTTGAACTTTTTTAAGTGTTCTATTGCCTGTACTTTATTTTTAGATTTTACAGATTGTCTAAATTCCTTCCAAGTTTTTGTAACTTCCTGGTTTGGGATTTGCATCTTTTCTAAGGTTTGTCTACGTACCGTTCCGCTAACGTCCCAAACTTCTCGATACGGATGTGAATTCTCTAGAAATTTATAATATTCTTTTATATAATTTACTTCATTTGGTTTTAAGTGAACCAGAGATTCCGATTCTCCCACACATTCCGCAAAAATTCCTTTTTGTAAGGATTCCTTCCCGATTTCTTTTAAAGCGGCCAGTACGATCAAATCCGAAAGTGTTTCGTTCTTTTTCCCTTCTTTACAGTTTTTAATCGCTCTGAAATATCTCTTTTCCACTTCGTTTACGGAAAGTGCCTCTCCTTGTTCTAACTCCAAATGATACGCAATCTGAAATACCTGATCCCTATAAAGGCTATCAAACGGATCTGCTTTTCTGGCTCGAAGCGCATATTCCAATGCTTCTGGATAATTTTTTGAAGAGGCTAAAAGTACAGAAAGATTATAACAAGACAAGGCTCGATCAGGATGTAAGGATCTACAACTAGATTTAAGCAGTTTAACAGAAGATTCCCTTTCTTCTGAGGTTCCGTAGAATTCTACAATCGCCTGTTCTTGTACCATTTCTAAGGCGAACCTTCCGGAACCGGGCATGGAAACAGTCGAACAGCCAAATTCGAAAATCAATAAGATAAAACTTACGTTCCAAATAGATTGACACTTTGAGATTTCAATAGAGAATGAACCGAAAATTTTCTGAAAGGACATGAGTTTGAAAAAAGGATCTACCGCATTTTCGTTGTTACTTTCCACTCTTTTGGCCATTTTTATCCTATTCTGCGAGCCTACATCCGGCAAGTCCCCGGTCAAGGCGGACTTTACACTCAAAGATTTTGATAACGTCGTAAGTCATGTTTCTCGTTACTATATCGATAAAAATATCGATAAAAACCGAGCCTACCGAGAAGCAGCAATCTATGCTCTCTTATCTCTTCCTCATTCCATTTATCTCTATCCGGAAAGTTATTTCAAGGAAAGAGATAAATACGAAGAAAAAGACGAAATTTTTCCGGGTAAAACGTTTAAGATTTCCACAGACGATTCTTTCATCCTCTTTGATCCGGATTATGCAGAAGTGGAAAAGATACGAGATCGTAAACTCAAAGAAGACGCAAACAAAACCAAAGTAAGTGACGAAGAAGTTAAAAAGATCGTAGAAAGAGAAAAGATCCGTAAAAATGTTCTTTCTTCTAAATGGGAACGAACCGGTTTTAGTAAAAAAGATTTTGACCGAGTTTTAGCATTTATTGAAACCAATTTAGACAAGTATAAAGATTCTCCTTTAAAAGATCCTTTTGGAGAATCAGAAGAAAAATCCAAAGAACCGTTTACGATGAATGACGTGATGCTTGCAGCGGCGAACGGTTATTTATCTTCTTTAGATCCCCATAGTAATGTTTTTTTAAGATCCGCTTGGGAAGAATCTATGGCCAAAATTCAAGACGGAAGTTTTGAAGGAATCGGTGCCATTCTTTCTGGTGGTGGCAATAAAGAAGTTGTCGTAGAAAATCCGCTCGAAGGAAGGCCCGCGGTCAATGCCGGAATTCGTTCCGGAGACGTAATCCTAGCAGTAGATGGAAAGTCGATCAAAGGAATTCTTTTAGACAAGGTAGTAGAAAAGATCAAAGGTAAAAAAGGCTCCAAGGTAGCACTTACCATTCAGAGAAAAGGAGTTCCGGGCACATTACACATTGAAGTAGTAAGAGATACGATCGAGATCAAAAACTTAAGTAGTAAACTCATTGAAGGTCATGAACATATCGGTTATATCAAACTGACCGGTTTTGTGAAGTCTGAGGAAGGCCCTTCCGTAGACCGGGAAATTATAGAGAAATACAAGGAATTAGATAAAGAAGCACAAGCGAAAGGAACCAAACTCAAAGCGTTGGTTTTGGATCTAAGAAATAACGCTGGCGGTTATTTAGATCTTGCAATCGACATCGCGGATATGTTTATCGAAAAAGGTCTGATCGTTTCTACAAAAAGTCCAAACCGTAGTCCAGAAGACGCCTACGCTAAAAACAAGGACATCACCAATTTGCCGTTAGCTGTTCTAATCAATGCTAAATCTGCTTCTGCTTCTGAAATCGTAGCCAGTGCAATCAAACACCACGGAAGAGGAATTCTATTGGGAGAAAGGACTTTTGGAAAGGCTACTGTACAAAAGTTAATGCCCTTAGGCAACGACTACTTGATTAAACTTACACAAGCTCGTTATTATTCTCCTTCCGGAAACACGATTCAAGTTGTAGGAGTCAAACCGGACATAGATATTTCTTCCGAAGAAGACGGTTCGTTTCCGTTTCGATTTAGAGAAGAAAATATGTGGAACCATCTTTCTGAACTTCCTCCCGAAGCTGAAGAAAAAAGTTCCTTTGACATAAAGAAGTTAGAAGCCTGGGTTCAAAAAAACGGAAAGGCATCCGAATTCATTGCGGTTCATAAAAACGATCCGATCAAACCGGACTATCAATTGATCCGTTCCTTGGATTATATAGAAGCCCTACTCAGTATTCAAAAAAAGAAATAACATGCCCCGTATCAAAACGGACTTTTTAGTCCTAGGGAGCGGAATTACGGGCCTTTTTGCGGCCTTAAAACTCGCTCCCTACGGCTCCGTAATCATAATCACAAAAAAATCGGACTATGAATCCAACACAAACTACGCACAAGGTGGAATCGCTTCCGTATTTGCAGAAGGAGACAAATTAGAAGATCACGTAAGGGATACTTTAGAAGCGGGAGCCTGGCTTTGTGACCCTGCTGCGGTTCAAGTTTTAGTGGAAGAAGGACCTCCTTTAGTAAAAGAACTTTTAAATTTTGGAGTTCCATTCAATTTAGAACCTTCCGGTAAATTTGATCTTTCCAGAGAAGGAGGACATGGTAAAAACCGAATTGTACACGCACACGACCGAACCGGAAGGGAAATTGAAAAAACCCTTTTGAACGTTGTAAAAAAAAAATCAAATATTCAAATATTAGAATATCATACTTTAGTAGATTTAATTACCCCACATCATCTAAAACGAAAAGGTTTAATCTGTTACGGCGCTTACGTTCTTTCCAACCATACTGGAGAAGTGTTTCCTATTTTGGCAAAAGAAACAATTCTTGCCACAGGTGGTGCTGGTCAGGTTTATTCTCATACCACCAATCCTAAAATCGCTACCGGAGACGGTGTCGCTTCTGCATACAGAGCGGGCGCTCTCATTAAAAACATGGAATTCTATCAATTTCACCCTACCGCACTTTATCACAAAGATGGAAATTCTTTTTTGATCTCAGAAGCGGTGCGTGGCAAAGGAGCGATTTTACTCAAT
Source organism: Leptospira noguchii serovar Panama str. CZ214 (assembly GCF_000306255.2). Lineage (GTDB taxonomy): Bacteria > Spirochaetota > Leptospiria > Leptospirales > Leptospiraceae > Leptospira > Leptospira noguchii. The sequence goes on along the minus strand of NZ_AKWY02000034.1, from coordinate 120,300 downwards.
CGGGACGGTGAAGCTTTTATGAAACGTTATCATCCTATGGGTGATCTGGCTCCTAGGGACGTGGTAGCAAGAGCCATTGATTCGGAGATGAAAAAAAGAGGAGAAGCTCATGTTTGGCTGGATGTCACACATCTTCCTTCTTCTCAGATCATAGAATCCTTTCCTTCTATTTACGAAAAATGTAAAGAACTGGGAATTGACATCACCACCGATCGGATTCCAGTTGTTCCTGTTGCACACTTTTTGTGTGGGGGTGTGGCTTCGGATTTAGAAGGTAGGACTACGATTTCTAATCTTTCTGCAGCGGGAGAAACCGCATGTACTGGTGTTCACGGCGGTAACCGCCTTGCTTCTAACAGTCTTTTGGAATGTCTCGTATTTTCTAATCGGATCGCTCAAAGAATTTCAAAAGAAAATCCGAAATTTACTAAAACTCACGATGAAATCCCTTCTTGGAACAAAGAAGGAATGGTCAACACAGAGGAATGGGTTTTGATTTCTCACGATCTAAACGAAATTAAAAATACAATGAGTAATTACGTTGGAATCGTTCGTTCTAATCTCAGATTGGAAAGAGCAAAACGTAGAATGGATCTGATCTACGACGAAGTTAAGGATTACTATAATCGGACCGTGATCACAAATCCACTTATTGAATTGCGTAACTTGGTGATTGTTGCAGAACTGATCATTCGTTCTGCACTCTCCAGAAAAGAAAGCAGAGGTCTTCATTTTTCCACAGACTATCCTGAAAATAGAAACCCTTCTAGAATCGATACGGAAATCGGAAACGATAAAGTTCTTCTTTGATTTGAAATTGTAGGAACTATTACAAAATCCGAATTTTACAGTTAAACTCTGCAATTGTGGGAACTATTACAAAATCCGAATTTTACAGTTAAACTCTGCAATTGTGGGAACTATTACAAAATCTGAATTTTACAGTTAAACTCTGAATTTGTGGGAACTATTACAAAATCTGAATTCTACAATTAAACTCTGAATTTGTGGGAACTATTACAAAATCCGAATTTTACAGTTAAACTCTGAAAATGTGGGAACTATTACAAAATCTTTCCAGGGAAGAATCTTACCACTGAGATTGTCTCAGAACGCGTGACTAAAATTGACAAAAAGTTGTTTGTCTTCTCTGGAAACTGCATAATCCATCATGATAATCGTCGCTTGATTCCAAGCAATTCTAAGACCTAAACCCTGAGAATATTTATAATCAGTTAAACCCGCCTTGTGTTCATCGTTCCAAACCCTACCAAAATCCCAAAAAGGAACTAAGTTTAAAGCGAAGTATTCTCCCCCGACTGAAAATGCCCAAAATTTCCAACGCAGTTCCAACGTACCAAAACCCATCGCACGTCCCACAAATCGATCCTGTTTGTAACCCCGAAGAGTTCTAAGCCCGCCCAAACCGGAGACAGTGTTTTCCGTCCCCCAAAGATTTCTATATTCAAAAAATGGAACATTCCCATCCGAAATCCCAAAACCAAATCTAGAAGCCAAAACCAACTTTTCAAACGTCTTCGGAAACGGGCTGTAAAAGAATTTTGCGTGTCCAAAATACTTCTGAAAATCAAAATCGGAACCAATCGTTTTAGAGGCCTTTTCATAAGTGCCTTCCAAAAAAACACCAGAGTTTGGATCTGGTTCAAAATCTCTCGTATCATACACAAAACCAATCTTAGCAGTGTTTACAAATCCTCCATGATAACCTAAAATTTTTCCGGCCTCCGCGTCTTCAGTAAGTCTGGTTTTAGCGTTTGGAACCTGCCCCGAATTGCTAAAAGGAGTTCCTTCAAAAATCGGGTCTATTGACTTTACAAATTTTCCGTCGTTCACATATACAATGTTATTCGAAAGTCTAAAACCAGCCACGAGTCTTACAGTTCCATGAAAAAAAGATCGCTCTGTACTGAAATTCAACTGAGGAGTTTGGATCGTATAACGGTTATACATACGATCGGTCACATTAAACCCAGGACCAGAGGGAACTCCTGAATAAAGCCTACCTCCAAGTTCAATCGGATCTCCCGGACCTCCGGGTCTTTGGTATTGAAACGTAGATTCCTGCAAACCATATTGCCCATTCGTAATCTGTGGCGCGCCTGGTTGATTTCGTTCGTGATACGTCAAAGGTTTTAACGTAGATTCTCCTACTCCAAAGTACAAAGTAGTAGGAGTAATCGTAAGTAAAGCATCTGCACGAAGTCTCCACTGTGTATTAGCTACATAAGGCATATCTAAACTGAGCTGGTGATATTGAGCATTTTTTGTCGTATTAAAATATTGCGCGAAAAAGCGAAGTCTATACGGAGTATATTCAAAAAACGGATCACTTTTTTTTCCGTTGTTATAGCCATAAACTCTAACACCATAGCCTATTCCTTCGTTCGGATCAGAATTGATCAGAGGAAGCCCTGTAGGATACCAACCTTCTTTCTTATTATCCAGATCTTTTTTACACATCTGTTTGGCCCTATCGATCGAAAACGGAAGATCCTTTCTTGCTTCCGGTTTGTCACAACCCGTAAAGTTTTCTTGGGCAGAAATTTTGAAAGAGGGAATAAAGATACATCTAGAAATTACAAAAATTGTAAAAAAGGATTTGTAAAAATTTTTTAAATCCCACGTTTTATCTTTGTAAAAAATAGAAACAGAAAAGTTTTGCAATTTTAAAATTGAATTATCGTTTTTCATATTTTTAGAACCAAGAATTTACGATTCTTCATCAGAATCAATCTACGTTAACAAAATAAAATATACTATTTTAAGTATATTCTAAAAAACTCATCTAACAATCTTTCCATTTTCGGTAAAATACTCAAAAGCTTCCTAAATTCTAAAATCGCCCTAAAAATCTTTTTCATAAACCGGAGAATATGATGGATTATTGTATAAAACAAGATCCAAATTTTTCAAAGATCTTATTTTAACTTGAGTTTAACGTAAGAAAATCTGGGTGAATCCGGCTTGCCAAAGGTAAGCCTCTCCGTTCGGGTTAATAAATTGTATGAAAAAAACGTAATACAACATTTAGTCTTTAATTACAATTTATTAACGGCGCATCGATCCCTGCGCATTAACGCACGTTATTTTAGAAAGTTAAAATCCGTTATACGAAACCCTTTCTCTAAGACAAGTGAAAAGAGTATAATTTTAAAACAAAAATCAGCTAAAAAATACCGATCTCTCGTCGTAACGATAACAAAATACAACGAGTTTTTTCAAATTTAACTTTTTATCCAATTTTAAACTCTTGAACGATTCTTCCAAAGTGAAAGGTAATAGTTTCCACACAAACACTCGCCTAATTTTTTATCAACCGAGAAGTTTTAATACAAACTTCCATTAAGATTAAGCCCATAAAACTTTTTGGCCTCCCAATTTATTAGGGAAGACTTCTAACACATCGGACAAAATTTCGATTTGTTTTTGCAAATGCCATTTCTTCCCCAAAATGAGAAGCTTCAAAACTGATTGTATGAGCCGTATCTACAGTTCCTTCCTTTGCCCAAGAAGTCCAATAATGGTCTTCTACAGTATTCGGAAATTTCAAAAGAAAAGAATTCAAACTTCCAGAAGCGGTCAAAGCCTTTAACTCTGGTAAGGTGGGAAGTCTCCAATCAAAATGTCCTGCGGTACGATCCTGAGAACAAGTATCGTATGCCTCGCTCGTTCCGGAAAATCCAGGAGTTTGTCCCACCAAAACCTGCGGGATAGATATTACATTACAGTCATTTAAATTGAGAGAACAAAATTGAAAAAGAGAGGCTCCGTATCTTCCTATAATAGTAGAAGCGTCGTTGATTCCTTCACAATCGTATTGGCCGTTTTGCCCTACTCGAAGAACCTGTCCCTGTGTACAAATTTTCCACATCAACTTACTCGTTGTATCAGTGATTGTTCCGGAAGTAGTATCTACCGAATAAGGATTAAAAAATAACATACCTGCAAGTAATACTTTCTCGTCCTCGTTAATAAAACCCAAAGTAGTATCGTCCGGTTTCTCCTCGCAATTTACGAAAAAAGAAAATAAGATATAGAATATTAGAATATACTGATATTTTTTCATGATTTCCTCAGAAAATGTGGTTAAAGTTCATAAATACTTGTTTGTCTTCCTTGGAAACCGCGTAGTCCAACATAAGTATCGTACTCTGATTCCAGGCGATTCTAAATCCTAAACCTTTGGAATATTTATAATCCTTGAGACCTACGTTATGTTCGTCGTCCCAAACTCTACCAAAGTCCACAAAAGGCACCAAGTTGAGGGCAAAATGTTGTCCAGCAATGTTAAAATCAAAAAACTTCCAACGAAGTTCTAGGTTTCCCCATCCCATTGCTTTACCAGCAAATCGATCTTGTTTGTAACCTCTTAAAGTCCTTAATCCTCCGAGCCCGGTAATTCCACCTTCCGTAGACCATAAATTTCTATATTCAAAAAAAGGAGCGTCTCCTTCGGTCAAACCGAACGCCCCTCTACCTGCAATGACTAATTTATCAAATACTTTTGGAAACGGACTGTAGAATAATTTGATCTGAGTAAAGTATTTGGAATATTGAAAATCAGATCCAAAGGCCTTAGCAACTTTTTCATAAGTCGCTTCTACAAACATTCCTCGGTTTGGATCTGGTTCTAAATCTCTGGTATCTAAGACCAATCCAAATCGGACCGAATTCACATTACCGCCGTTAGCTCCTATGATTTTTCCAGCCTCTGCGTCTTCTGTTACTTTTGTTTTTGCATTGGGAGTCATACCAGAATTACTAAAAGGAGTTCCTTCTGTCAAAGGATCCGTACTTTTTACAAACTGTCCGTCAAAGGTTTTGATTATGTTCTGAGAAACCCGAATTCCTGCGACCGTTCGAACCAAACCTCCAAAAAATATATGTTCTCCACTTAGATTGGCTTGCGGAGAACGGATATCATAGCGGTTATACATTCGATCCGTGACCCGAAACGCATCATTATTTGGAAACCCGGAATAGTTGGTTCCTTGAAAATCTAACGGATCTCCAGGACCTCCAGGTCTTGTAAAATAGATATTTTTTTCCCTCTCGTGGTAAGTAGCGTTTCTTACGACTTCACCTCCGGGTTGATTGCGTTCTTGATAGGAAAGTGTTTCTAAAGATTTCTCGCCAATTCCATAGTATAAAGTATTTGGGTTTGTATCGTAGATCAAATCTCCTCTCAGTCTCCACTTGGTATCGAAAACATAAGGAGCGTCAAAACTGATATCTTGATATTGTCTATTTTTAGTCGTATTAAAATACTGAGCGAACATTCTAAATCGATACGGAGCGTATTCAAAAAACGGATCGGATTTTTTACCGTTGTTGATTAAAAACACCCGGACCCCGTATCCAACACCTACGTTCGGATCGGAGTTTAAAAGAGGAAGACCGGTAGGAAACCAACCTTCTTTCTTTTTACAAATATCTTCCGGCCTCAGACGTCTCATTTCGGAGATAGGAAATGGTAAATCCGTTCTTGGTTTCCGTTGGACATCGTCCATAAATGCCAACTTAGAACAATCTTGTTGTTGTCCATAGGCGGCTCCGGTCGTTACAAAAAACAGACTGATTGCAAAACTTACGAATATCAGAAATTTCTTCATGGATTTCCTGTTTCTATATTTCAGAACCAAACGGAAACGGTTCAAGCATATACTGTCAATTTGATTTTTCAAAGAATCTCAGAAATCGATTCGATCGACATTCTTTTATTCATAACGTTTGGTATGATATTTATTACAAAAATCAAAATCCAATAGGAAAGCAACTTTTTATCACAAATCTGGGAATGTTGAGTTTGAATACTTATCTTTAACGTGAGTTCGGCCATGATTCATTTTTCTGAAAAAAAAAAATTGGAATCTGGATTTTGAAGACTGATTCCTAAAATGTGGGAACTATTACAAATCACGATTTTACGAACAAATTCTAAAATTGTAGGAACTCATACTTTTAGAAAACTCTTTCTTCAACCGAATTCATATACTCTATAGTTTAAAAATGTGGAAACTATTACAAATCATGATTTTACGAACAAATTCTAAAATTGTAGGAACTCATACTTTTAGAAAACTCTTTCTTCAACCGAATTCATATTCTCTATAGTTTAAAAATGTGGGAACTATTACAAATCCAGAATACGACCAGTAGTTCTCACATTTGCAAAGTTTTGTGAAAAACGCTGAGAAAAATTCAGGGCACTTGAAACCTTCTTCTGGTTTCGCGACAAAACATTTCACAAAAGTTCTTTTCTGTAGGGGAAAATTTTTATACTCATTTCAATTTTCGATTTTTACGGATAAATACTTTTGGATTGAGATAGCCAGAAGTATTTCTACTATAACCAGGCCCGGTCGAAAGAAAGAAATCATCCCTCATTTCGAAGTGAAGATGTGGTCCGTAACGACCATTGGCGTCACCAATTCTACCGATCATTTTGCCTTTTTTAATTCGATCCCCTTTAGAGACGTTTATCTTAGAAAGATGTGCATAAAGAGAATTAATTCTTTTTCCGTTAGGAAGTAGATGAGTAATCATAATTACAGATCCCCAACCTGGACCTTCGTCACCTATAAATTTCACGATTCCATGTGAAACCGCATAAACCGGATCTCCATAGTCGTTTCTACCAACCGCATTCCAATCCTCACCTAGATGAAAATTTTTTCCAAAAGGTTGTTTGTCTATATAACCCTTTGCGCTTGGTTTCCCCACTGGAAAGTCAAAACCGTTGGAAATATATTCGTTATGTTCAGAAAAAAATTTATCAACGGAGTCAAGTTCAAGTTCGTCTCGAGAAGATTTAAAGATTTTAGAAATTTCTAATTTACTTTCTGAATAAAGCGCAAAAGTAAAAATCAGACATTGTACAATTAGATAAAATTCTAAAATCTTTTTTGCCACTGTAAAATCAATTCTCATTCTACTATTTGGAAGTATTTTAAAAAAGGGTTAAAAGATATAGTCTAAAAAAGTCGTTCTTTTTGAATCAGATTCAATTTGTGAAAACTTCTGCGTCTTTGCAAAATCGACGATTAATTTTGGGTATTTTCAATACGTTCAAGTTCAGGATCTTACTAAACTTATAAAACACCGTAAATTCTGAAACAAATCCCAGTTCAGAAACGGACTTTTGAAAACCATTTCATAGTTCTTGAGTAGCGTTTTACAAAAAGATTTCTAAATACGGTTCCAGTTCAATTCATAAAATAGGAGATGTAAATCTATGGACAGATTGAATCTTTAGAAAAAATTAGAGTTATTGAAAAAATAATTCTCCATCTGCTTCAGTTTTATGGAAACAGTCGATTGAAGTAGTTTTGTTAAACTGAACTATGGAATTTTTCAACAACTCTAATATTTTTCTATTCGAAACCCAAATGCCCAAGTCTAAAACGAATTCAAAACAATTTCAAATTGCTAATTTGCTTCCGGAACATAGAGAAGCCTCAATCGAACTCGTAAATCAATTCTTTCGCTTAATCAACTCTTTGCAGTTAGACGGAGTATTTAAAATTCGTCCCCGCGCGGGCACTAAGATGATAGACGTCTATCTAAAACTAAAAGGCACTGGAAAAGTATTACTTTTAGGAGGTTTTTTAGGAGATGAACTTGTTTCTCTTTTGATAGCCAGAACGGAAGACAAACCTTATTTAGAAGAACAGAAAACTCTATTTATCGATCTGGCCGTAACCAAACGAGGAAAACAAAAATCAGGTTATATGAAACCATTGGTTTTAGCATGTGAATCTTGGGCAAAAGACCAAGAATTCAAAAGTATAGAACTCAGAGCCATAATAGAAAACGAAAACGCAGTTTCATTTTGGAAGGCAATGGGTTACGATCCTTTTTATATTCGATTTAGAAAATCATTTAACGAAAATTCTATCTAAAAAGTAATCTCTTCTTTTAAAGGATTTCAGAATGTTTCGTTTCGAAATATCTAAAGAACGTGAATTCGCCTCCATCATTCCTTTTCTAAAAAAAGTCGGAATCTGGATTTTATAAATCATTCCTAAGATGTGAAACTACCACGAAAATTGAACAAGATTAGACTGCTTGAAAATTCACAAATTGTCAAATGCGACTTAATTTGTAGGAACTACTGCATTTTATTAAAAATTTCTAAAGAATGATCGCGTAAAATTATTTGGAACAAGCTCTTATAAAAATTCTTTTTCAACCGAACTCAAATTCAATGATTTCAGTAATATTCAAAACGCATGACTAAAATCCACAAACATTTGAGAATCTTCTTTTGATTTTGCAAAGTCGATCAAAATTACAGTAGCCTGATTCCAGATAATTCTAAATCCACTTCCCCAAGAATGTTTATAACCTTGTAAATTAATTCTTTTTTCGGAATCCCAAACCCTACCTACATCAAAAAACGGAACTAAACTCAAAGTAAAAAGTTCATCAAAAATTTTGAATGTAGCAAATCTCCAACGAAACTCCGCACTTCCAAAACCGACCACCGGAGCAACAAAACGATCTTGTCTATAACCCCTCATCGTTTGAAGGCCACCAATTCCAGTCATAGGTCCGTCCAAACTCCACATATATCTTACTTCAGAAAAAGGAGCACCAGAAGAAGTGTAACCTAACGCAACTCTTGTGGCGAACACCAATTCCTCAAAAACACTTGGCAGAATTTTATAAAAATATTTTGTCTGAAAAAAAATCTTGTTGTAATTAAAGTCGGAACCAGTGCGTTTAGAAACGTTTGCCACATTCAACTCTGCTAATATACCTCGATCCGGGTCTGGCTCAAAGTCTCGAGTGTCATAGGCGATACCCGCTCTAAAATAAACTATATCTCCTCCGTTATATCCTCGGATTTTTCCGGCTCTATAATCTTGGGTCAGTTTTGATTCTCCATTTGGAACCGGAGTTTCCCAGATACTTCCGGCAAAATATGGATCTTTGGAAGGATTCCAAACTCCGTCGGAATGACCGATAATATTTCTGGAAATTTCATTTGCAATCACCCATTTCCAAGCCTTCCAAAAGGTATAATCAATTCCATTAAAGAAAGTAGTAGAATTGAACAGATACTGATTATAACCCTGATCGCTTACCGTTGGAGTAATTTCCGAACCTGTACGAGAAGGGCGAATGTATGATTGAGAAGTTTCGTAGGCATCAAAACTTGCATTTCCTACCCGACCAATCCCAGGTAAATTTCTAGGGCTATAAGAAAGAGATTGAAGAGAGGATTCTCCAATTCCAAAGTATTGAGAATTAGGATTGTAATCCAAACTAAGACTACTTTTCCATCGAAACGCAGTATTTAAGATATAAGGAGAATCAAACTGTATAAAATGATTTTTAACTCCCTGGTTAGTTTGAAACAATTGAAGTGTAAGTTTACTTCGATACGCTTCGTATTCATAATATAAATCTGTTTTCTTTCCGTTAAAAAATAAACTCGCACGAATTCCACCTCCTTGTCCCCTTACGGGATCCGAACTCAATAATGGAATCGCTGTTACATACCAACCTTCTTTTTTTTCCGCAAGTTCACCAGGCTCCAATTTTTTTCCTTCATCTAAAGGAATCCGTGCCTCTGGCAAATTTCTAAGCCCTTCTCCAAAAATCGGAAATAAGTTCCAGATCAAAATCCACAAACCAATCCAATTCCAAAAAATACGATTCATAATTTAGTGTGAGTTCGATTTATAAAAATTAGAAAAACATTTTCCTTTCTAAAAGTAGAAGTTTTTTATACTAAGGTTTGATTCTTTTTTCAAAAAATAAAATTCATTACTTAATAAATAGATTCTAATGTTAGAAATTTCTTTGGGAATGTGTTCTACTGTAAAATCCAAAATCATATCGACAATTCCCTTTTTAGTCCATTCACCTAATAGTCGTAAGATGATACACGTAACAAGCTCAATCGGAATCTAAACAAAATAATTAAGAATCGAGAATAGTTGATGAAATCAGACTTGAATTTATTAATTCAACATTGAAAAGAATACGCCTAAAAATAAGGATTCCAAAAAGTGAATTAAAATATCTATTTTAAAAATCGGTAAGAACACCACAACCCTTTAGCCTTTTTAGGCTATCAAAATTAACCATAAAACTTTATATAAATTGCTGTAAGTTTGATTTCAAATTTCAATTTTATATTCTTTCCCATACAGCTCGTAAAAAATTTAAAACCGACCTGATTTGAAAGTAGACATCAAGTTATAATATAACCAGTATTTAGAAAAAAAGTATGTTAATATTTTTTCATCTTTTAGGCGAAAGAATTTGAATTTTTTATCAAGTTAAAAATCCTTTTTCTAAAACTTAATTTCGATGCAACTCTTTCTATAGTTGTTGGAGCCTTTTTTCAGTGACTTTATATATAAAAACTTTCATTTCTTTTTCCATTTTGATTCTGGGAAGTATTGGTTGCGTTCAAGGAAAAGGAAATTCAATGCCATTTTTTGCATATTTAGATTTTAGCAATCGTAGCATAGATTCTCTATTTAACGTTTCTCAAATTTCTCCCGGACCTAATGTCACCGGAGTTTCTTTAAACACATCAATCCAAGTTGGTTTTAGTCAAAAATTAGATTCCTCTAGTATCCAATCTGATTCGATCCAACTAACACAAGGAAATACGATCATTCCAGGAAATCTTACTTCTACAGAAAAAACTCTTTTATTCAATCCAACCTCTTCCTTGGCTGCATCGACGGTCTATTCAGTTAGAGTTTCAAAAAACCTAAAGTCAATGGACGATTCTTCTCTTTCAGAAGACTATACTTGGAGTTTTACTACCAACACAATTGTTGATTTAGTCGCGCCAGACGTATCTTTAAGAACTCCTGCCATAGGTGCTAATTTAGTTCCTAATAATACTTCCATTCAAATTGCGTTTACCGAAACAATGGATTGTGCTTCCATCAACACTGTAAATTTCACATTAAGAAATAACGTTACCAACGCATTAGAATTCAGTAATGTAGCTTGTTTAGGATCCGTTGCCACCCTTACTCCTAACAACCCTCTTGCTTTCAATACCGTTTATCGTGTGGATATTCTTTCGACGGCAAGAGATCTTGCTAATAATCCTCTTGTAAATTCGTATAACTGGACTTTTACGACTGGTTTGGCCCCAGACTTAACTGCACCGACGGTTTCCTTTGTAAGCCCCTCTCCCAACGCACAAAACATTCCTATCAACGAAACGATCAGTATCGCCTTTAGTGAACCTATCAATTGCGCCACGATCGTAGGAAGTATCGTTTTAGATGACAATATACTTTTACCCGGAACTATAAACGGAAATCCAGGTTGTACCGGCACAACCGCATCTTTTACTCCTTTGGCACCTTTGGCACCGAATACAAATTATGTGGTTACCATCTCAAACGCGGTTACGGACTTACAAAACAATCCTCTCACACCTAATAACTGGACTTTTACGACCGCTGCTGCCGTGGATAATGTCCAACCGTCAGTGACTTTCACGCTTCCTACCGCCAATTCAAACGGGATAGGAACCAATACCAGTCCTATGGTCGTTTTTAGTGAACCTATGGATTGTGGTTCCGTGACAACCACATCTTTTCGACTAAAGGCGCAAGTTACCGGAACTTATCTTACAGGAAGCGTAAACTGTTTTGGAACTTCGGCTACTTGGACCCCAATTCCTGCAAATCCTCTTGCTTTTAATACCACTTACACGGTAGAAATCGATCAGGGAGCATTAGATACTTCTAATAATCCTCTCATTCCAACAAATTGGAACTTTACGACTGGGCCAGGGCCAGATCTAATTCCTCCTAATGTTGCCTTTGTTACACCTGCAAATGCTGCCGTAGGCGTTGCGATCAACGGAGGTGTGAGTATCGCTTTTAGTGAAACCATGAATTGTGGAAGTATTTTAGGAGGTATCACCTTAGACGATGATCCTACAACTCCTGCTACAGTAATTCCAATCAATATTAACTGTAATGGAAATACAGTTTCTTTTGCTCCAGTAACTCCTCCGCTTGCGTTTAACACTACTTATACGGTGACAATCGCAAATACGGTCACAGACAGCGGCAATAATACATTGAATGGTGGAAACTATGTTTGGTCTTTTACAACAGGCGTTGCACCAGACCTTGTTCCACCTCAAGTTTCTCTTGTAAGCCCTATTCCGGGAGCGGCCGGGGTTGCTACGAATACAAACATTACGGTTGCTTTTAACGAAACCATCAATTGTTTTACTTTAAATTTTACAGTTAATAACGGGATCAACGGTACTGTAAATTGCTCCGGATCTTCTGCTACTTTCGTTCCTAACGCATTAACCCCTCTGAATGCTGGTACGAATTACACGGCAACAATAGCAACAGTAAACGATCTTGTAGGAAATCCACTTGGCGCAGCCTACAACTGGACTTTTACGACCGGAGCCGCCCCAGATTTAATTCCCCCTGTGGTTACAATTCAGAATCTGAGAAATAATTCTATTGTAGAAAGTGGTTTTGTAATCGGAACGGCAATAGACGCTGGTACGATTGCTTCCGTAGAAGTTTCTTTAGACAACGGAGCTTTTTTGCCTGCAACTGGAACCAATCCTTGGAAATTTCAACTTCCTTCGAATATAAATACTTGGAAACAAAATTCTCAACACACGATCACCGCAAGAGCTAAAGACTTAGCCAATAACCAAACAACTACAGTAAATATTTCGGTTCGAAAAGGAAACAATAAGGATATAAACGGAGACGGGTACGTCGACATTGTATCTGCAGAATACGGACAAGGTTTACTTTATATATTTCATTCTTCTGGAAACGCTGGAATGACAATTACAAACGCACAATCTGCAAGTAAGATCATTGTAGGAGTCGCAGCGGAAGAATTTGGACGAACTGTTTCTATGGGAGATTTAAACGGAGATGGATACGCAGACGTAATCTCTGGTGCTCCGGGATGGAACGGTGCTCAAGGTAGGGTTTATATATTTCATTCTTCTGGAAATTCTGGAGTTAATATTTCCTTTTCTGGTTTTGCTACTAAAACGATCAGCGGTATAAATGCAGGAGCCAGATTCGGAGATAGTCTAGCTACGGGTGATCTAAACGGAGACGGTTACTCCGACTTGGCTTCGGGAGAACCTATCTTTAACGGTTCTCAAGGTAGGGTCTATGCATTTCATTCCGCTGGAGCAGCTGGAGTTACACAAACCAACATTGGTGTCGCAAATTCCACTCTCACAGGGGAAAATGCAAACGATCGTTTCGGATATTCTCTAAGCGTAGGAAATATGAACGGAGATAATTTTGCAGATCTTGCAATTGGCGCCCCCGGTTATGGCGCAGGTGTAGGTGGAGGATTTGTATTAAATCAAGGTAAGGTTTATATCCATCACGGAGCAGTTGGTGGATTAGGAGGAATAATCACAGCTCTTACCAATGATAGCGCTGGAAACGCAGGAGAATTCGGTATCAGCCTATCTGCAGCCGATTTTAACGGAGATGGCAACTCCGATCTTGCAATTGGAAGTCCTATTTTGGGAGGTGGATTTGGAAGAGTTTCCGTATTTACATCTGCAGGAGGTGTAGGTATAAACACATCTACAATTGGAAATGCTCCGCTTATGATCAATGGAGCCGGAGGCGCAAACGCATTCGGAGTTTCTTTAACTGCACAAGATTTAAATTTAGATGGAAGACCGGATTTAATTTCTACAACCGTAAACCCCAATAGGGTATTCGTTTTTCATATGCCAGGGGCCGGGGCAATCGGTGGATTTTTAACCACTGGTAACGCTACTACACAAATCACGAGTGCGCTTTTTGGAATTGGTATTTCTGCAAATGCACCTAGAACTCCTATTTCCGGTGGAGACATCAACGGAGACGGTTTTCCAGATTTATTTGTCGGGGGAAGTTCTGATAACATTTTTATTTTTCATTCTTCACAGGCAGGAATCGGTTTGCTGACGAATACCACTGCCACCGCCGCAGGAGCAATTACTAGTTCCGGACTTGCCAATGGTTTTTTTGGATGTAGTATTTACTGATTGGAATTTTAGTTTATAGAGTTCGTTTTTAAACTAATAACAAAACGATTTTCTAAACAGAAAAAATAAATGCCAAATAAAGAATTAGAAATCCCGAGTAAGTAAAGTTTACAATTTCTTTATATAGACTTCTTTTTTAAAACCCTAATATATTCGTTTGGAATTTCAAAACTCATAGTTTGAAAAGCACTTAAAGAATATTGAATGGATCTTCCATAAAGAATCAGCGCATAAAAATTATTTCCGTCACGATCAAACTTTTCAGCCTGATCTAACTCTTCTTTTGCCATTCTAAAGTAAGTGGCCGCCCTTTCTTTCTGAAACGTAGTCATTGAAACATCTTGACTTTTTTCTTTTTCCAAATACTTGTCCGAATAAAATCGAATCAGATTCTTAGCCAAAACTTTTCCTTCTAAATTAAAATCGGAAGCAGTTTTAAAAATAGCCCTTTCTAAAAGTAACATAGACTTTTCTCTTTCCCGAAGAGACTCAAAATGCGCCGAATTTTGAAAACGATTTTTCAGAGATATAAGTCTGTTCCAGTTTTCCTCTTGGTTTTGAAACGGAATCGATTTTCTAGATTTTTCTAAAATCCGAATTTTTTTTTCGACCGATTTTTTCTTCTCTCGATACGAAAGAGTTCCCGCATTCAAGTGACTTTGTAATAAAACAATTACAAACAACAAAGAAAAAACAGATCTTATTTTTTTCAAAAACATTCAATCAATCCTATTCGTATTTTAGAATGTACTTAATTTTGTGTTTTTACAGGAACAGGCGGTAACGTTTCTTTTTGAATCGCATCACTAGTTTTAATTTCTTCGTTGCTCATATCCATCAGAGAAATTCTTCCGGAAGTGATAATACCGTAATTGTCGTCGTGTATTTCAAGAATATCGATCGGTTTATCTTTTGCTTCTCCGGGTGGTACAATTTTTCTTTGGAGCAAATCGTTATCTATATAATTGATCAAAGTATTTCTCACCTTTTCGTAATCGCTAATACTTTCCTTTTCTACTTCGGCTCTCACATCATCCAAATTTACAAATTGATATTCTGGTTTATCCTCGGTTGGAGTTTTAGAAGCGATCATCGCCAAAAGAGCGAACTTTCTGGCTCTTCGAGCAATTTTGATCCCTTCCCCGTGTAAAAGAAGTTTATAACGAAACTGATAAGGGGAAGAATTATACGCGATCGTAAAATGATCTTCCGAACTTTTCAAATCCCTAAATCCTAAACGAAGTAGGTGTTGTGCAATCTTATCATTACTTCTTACAATTAAGGGAGAAGCATATTCCAAAAGTATTCTAGAGTTTTGAAGATATTGTTCGTGAGTCGCTTGATAAAGATCTTTCATCTCACCCTGCGCCCCTCTTAAGTTTTTAAAGGAAAGACTATAATTGCTCTGAAAATACAACATATTTCCATTAAAATCAAATTGATTTGCTTTTTTTAAACTGTTGTAAGAAGGAAGCGCACCTAACTTTTTATATAGTTCTACTTTGTCCCCGGCTCCAGTAGTTGTGTTGCCCACTTCCGCCTTAGTATTATTAGGCGGACTTACATCCGAGTTTGCAGGTTCCAAAATTGGGGCCAGGTTGCTCACACAGATATTGATAAATTTCAAATTGGTTTTATTTTCCCCAATTAAAATTCCTAAGTTGATCTGATCCGGCGAAACCGCCCAAAGCAGTTCTCCGAAAACTAATATAATTACGATCAGTATGGTTTGAATTTTAGAAAGCATGGTGTTCTCTATCTTTCAATATCGGCCTACTCGATTTTTTTCACGGAAAAAATCGCAAAAAATACCACTCTTTAAAGTATAATTTTCGCCTGAGTAACTTGGATTTGAGTTTTCGTTGTGCTCAAAATTTCAAAATCTTTTTAACTTGTGAAATTTTTTATTCAGAATCTACCCAAAACCCGCCAAACAATCCATAAAAAACGAAACACTTAAGTTTTATAAAACGCAGGAACCCGTACTGAAATTAAATCTCGGAGATAACTAGAAATCGATGTAACGTAAGAAACCTATAAAATTCTCAAATAAGGATCGTACATTCAAATTTCTGCATGAATCACTGTGTAGCCAGCATCAAATTAAAAATTTATTTTATAGATTTGAATTTGTAAAATATGGAATCGGATTTAAGTAAAACATTTTTTTCCATCCTTCCCTATCCTCGTCTGCAAGCCAAACATAAGGTAGAGGAGTAATGATCGAATAATGTAAATGTAATGGTTTGCCGATTGCGTTTCCAGTATTGCCAACTATTCCAATTATTTCCTCTCGATTGATCCAAGACCAAGTCGAAATTTTAATTTCCTTTAAATGCGCGTAATAATGAAATCTCCATTTAGGCCCTAGGATTAGAATTACATTTCCACCCATTGAAATCTCACCACAAAAAACAACCAAACCTGGTGTTGCGGAAAAAATCTTCTTTCCTTGTTTTGCAAAGATATCCACACCTTTGTGAGTTCCAGATCTTCCCCAAGGATAAAACCAAAAAGATTGAGGATGATAACTGGAATGATTTGCACCTTCCACCGGCATCGAAATTTTTTGCGGAAAAATAAATCCCAAAACTACAATTATTATAAGAAGTAAAAGAAGATGATTCTTTCGTGCCATTTTAAAATTCAAATCATATATCAATTTACTCAATACAAGAAAAAAATCGTATGTCCTTCTTTTTTTAAAAGCCATTTCAAAAATATTTTATTTTTAATTAAAATGAATCCTTACTCCCTGCTCACATTAAATAGTAGATTCAACGCTATTTTAAAGTGATTTATTCAAATCTTGGGAGAAAAAGCCAAGGCTCTCTCTTATAAAGATTCACTAAAACTAGGAGAAACTGTAGTTCGTTAGGTTCTTACAAAAGAATAAAATTGAATACTACATTTCATTGTGGACTTTCAAAAAAACATACAATATTTAGAATATTCTTAAACTATAATTCTAAAATTAATTTTTACTTTTTCCGAATCGTCCACCCGGTCCAAGCACAGACAAGAGAAATCAATGGACTACAAAGATTTAAAATTGCATACGGAAGAAACACAACCACGGGCACCCCAAGTGCGGCGGCCATAAAAGAACCGCAGGTATTCCAAGGAACCAAAGCAGAAGTCATCGTGCCTGAATCTTCCAAAGCTCTAGAAAGATTTTTAGAATCAAGGCCGTGTTCTTCAAATGACTTTTTAAACATCTTGCCCGGAACTAAAATTGAAAGGTATTGATCCGAAGAAATTAAATTTGCGGAAATGCTAGTAAAAATTGTTCCAGTCAACAAAGATCGATCCGTATTCGCATATTTTAATATACCTTTTGTGATTTCCTGAATTAACCCTGCTCCTTCCATCGCTCCCGCAAAAAACATAGCAGAAAAAATCAGCCAAACGGTAGGAAGCATAGAAGCCATCCCTCCCCTCGAAAGTAAAGCATCTGTAAGCAAACTTTGACTCTTAATCGAATTCCCTTTAGAAGCCGCATTTAAAATCTGTTTGTAAATTTCCGGAAAACTCAATTCGGAGTGTTGTAAAAAAATTCCGGATACTATTCCGGAAAGAATTCCCGCAAGAATCGAAGGAATGGCTGGAATTTTAAAATAAATCATTACAAAAGTCAAAATAGGAGGAATCATCAAAGCGGGGTGAATTCGAAAAGTTTTTTCGAGCAAAGAGATCACTTCATTTACTTTTTGATCTCCACTTTCAGAACCAGAATAACCTAAACCTGTCCAAGCAAAAAACACAATCGCAATACAAAAAGCGGGGATCGTAGTATATAACATATGTTGAATATGCGTAAAAAGTGGAGTTCCAGCGATCGAAGAGGCTAGATTGGTTGTTTCCGAAAACGGAGAAAGTTTATCCCCAAAATACGCCCCCGACACGACGGCGCCCGCAGCAATCCCAGAAGGAACACCTAACGTAGTTCCTATTCCCATCAGTGCAACTCCTACGGTTCCAGCCGTAGACCAAGAGCTTCCCGTAATTAAAGAAACAATGGAAGATAAAACACAGGCGGTAACTAAAAAGAAAGAAGGTTTTAAAATTTTTAATCCCCACACGATCATGGAAGGTACAATCCCGGACCAAATCCAAACTCCTATTAAAGATCCTATCAATAAAAGAATGAGCACAGGCTTTAATACGTTTTTTAACGATTCTAAAATTCTTTCTTCTAAAAAGTCCCACTTTACACCAAGACGAATTCCAAGTAAACTCGCAACCGTTCCGGAAAGAATTAAAAGCATCTGCGCGGGACCTTCAACGGTTCCGTTTCCAAATACAACTCCCGCATAACCGAGTCCCATCACGAGAACGATTACAGGTATAAAAGATTCGAACAATCCTGGATTCACAAAAAATCCTCCGGAATAGGAGCCGTAATTTTTATTTTTTTATTTGTGACCGGATGATTCAAACAAACCGCATACGAATGTAACGCTTGTCTTTTCATTCCCAATCGAGTGATCAAATCCGGATTTTTTCCTTCTATAAATTCCAAAAAAACTTCTTCGTCTTTCCCATAGAGTTTATCCCCAAATAGAGGAAAACCTAAGCTATACAAAGTGGCTCGAATTTGGTGCATACGTCCAGTAATCGGTTTACATAACAATAAAGAATAATAGTCCTTTTCTTGATTTAAAAAAATCGATTCTACTTTTTTATCCTTCACATTTTGAAGTTGAAGCTCTATTTTAGAAAATTTGAATTCCGATTTTTTCCTCCTATCAAATTTAATTTTTTGAAAGTAAGTCAAAGAAATTTCCTCCTGCTTCTCTATAAGAGAATTTTCAAATAGATATTTTTTATTTCTTTTTAAAAAATTAAATTTTAAAGGAACAAACGTTCTCTTTTTCCTAATTTTAGAAGAGAGGTCTGGTTTTAAAATGCCATACGCCGATTCTCTTTTTGGAAAATCTCCATACACTTTTGTAATATAGTATTTTTGAATATTCCCTAAACTAAACGATTTAGATAAACTGGAAGCAATTTCCGAGTTTTTAGCAAATAAAACCACACCCGAAGTTTCCCTGTCCAATCGATGTACCGTAAACAAATCTATAAATCTTCCAGATTCTTTTAAAAAAGTCAGAAGGTTTCCCTTTCGATAGATCCCAGCAGGATGAACAGGTAGATCACCTGGTTTATCAACCGCTACAAAAAATTCGTCTTCATAAAGAATTTTATAATCGTTTCGAACTGTAGGTTCTTCCTTTTGGATCGGATGATAAGAAACTAAATCTCCTTCTTTAAGAGAAACTCCCGGTTTGGCCGTTTTATTAGAAACAAGAATTCTTCCTTCAGTAATTTCTTTTTGCCAAACCGTTCTAGAATGATAAGTGAATTTTTTAGAAAGAAAATGATCGAGTCTAGTTCCGGATTCCTCTTTGGAAATTAGAATCTGAAGTCGTTCCTCGAATTCTTTTGAGTAAGCAATAGGATCGATCAAAACAAAACTCAGGTTCGATTTTCCTTGGAATCGATATAAGTTTGAATCATATTTTCTTCTCTTTCATTTAAGTTAAAAAATTCACAACCGATTCGAAACATTTTATCCGTGTTTGTGATATTTCGTATTACCGCGCGAAACGTTCCCTTACTTTCCGCAGAAAAATGAATGTCAAACAGAATGGTTTCTCCCACTGCAAAACTTCTAGAAAAGAAAATAGACTGATGATGAAAAAAACCTACACCTTGCATAGATATATTGTCCACGTTACATTTCTCTTTGGATTCCTGAAAAAAACCGGAAGCGATGATTTCTTTAGAAATCGAGTTTGCAGTAATATTAGCAGTATTGAAATCGTTTGCACTCAACTCCTTATCCGAAAGGATCTGAACGTAACCAAGAGGAGTATAACCTTTGTATCGAATCATAATCGAAATTTCAGAAACAACACCAGATTCCAAATTATTTACGGCGATTAACTTTTGATATTCTGAAAACGTAAGAAATTGAAAACCCGCACTACCGTCCAATTTCGCATAACGATCTAAAATATAAATCGGCCTATCAAAATTGTACATCAACCTAAGTCTGTTATCCATTTTATCCGAAAAAAAGATACTGGAAAGAGGATACGTTTCCTTGAGAAGTTTAACGTGTTTTTTAACGATTCCGTCTATCTTTTTATCGGCAAATCCAATCGCTTTCCTAACCTTATATTGATTGATGATATTTGTAAGAGTAATTTGAGATCCTGAGTCTATATGAACCCTCTTTTCGGTTCTTTGAGCGATCGTCACTTGAATTACACTCGTAAGTAAAAGTTCCACGCCGTTTGCAGGATTATGAAGTTCAACAGTACAAAAAGCCGCAAATCTATGATTATTATGAACTAAAAACAATTTTCGATTTTGTTCGTTAGGAGTTCCGGGGGGAAGAGTGACTACAATTCTAAAAGAGTCTTTGAGACCGGCTACTCTTACTGGAAGAGGTCGATTCTCTACGAGTATTACTACGGGAAGTCTAGTAAAAAGAGATTGAAGAATTTTATGAATTCCTTCTGCGTCATTGATAAGCTTATCCATGATTTTTTCGTCCGAACACGACACGTAGATTTACGGTTCGAATATTAAACCGTAAATTTTAAGTTAGTAAAACGATTTTCTCATTCAGCCGGAGAATTTTCTTCGTCAATTTTTTTCCGAAAGAGCAACTCCATTCGAATATCCTTCAAAGTTTCAGTTCCAGTTACGTTCATGGACTGCGAAAGATTATCAGTATATTGTGAAATTAAAAATCGAACTCCGGCAACTCCACCCCCAACCGCAAAAATCGCCATTGGTCTGCCTACCAGAACCGTATCCGCACCTAAAGCGATCATCTTAAATACATCCATGCCGCTTCTCACTCCACCATCTGCCACAATCTGAATCTGATCGCCTATAATATTTCTAATTCCAGAAAGAACTCTAGCGGTTCCGGGCATATCGTCTAAAACTCTTCCACCATGATTGGACACTACGATACAATCCGCACCTGCATCAATTGCAAGTTGTGCATCCTGTGGAGTCATAATACCTTTGACGATAAAAGGTAACTTGGTAAAAGAACGAATTTTCGCAAGTTTAGAAACATTTCTAGTAACCGAAGAAATATTTTTTAAAGTCATCGTCTTAAAATTGACCGCGTCTACGTCCATACCGATTGCCAAAAGACCGGCTTTTTCGGATTCTTGAAATCTTTCTTTTAAAAGACCCTCGTCTTCTCTAGGTTTACAGATCAAAACCGCGTCCGCTTTCGTTTTACGAATCGCTTCCAACATAATCAAATATTTTTCCGGACTGGCACCATCACCTAACCATGCTAAGGTGCCAGAAGTTTGACACCCCTCTAGTAATGTAGCTGCAAAAGTAAACTCATCCATAGCTCCGTTCATGTTTGTAACGGCCCCAGTCATTGGAGCTGCCATTACAGGAGTTCTGAATTTTTTTCCAAGAAAGTGAGTTTCTACCGAAGCCTGAGTATGTTCTCGAATGTATTTAGGAAGAATTGAGTATTCTCGTAATGCATTGATATTGTCCTGAAAGGTAAGCATTTTTCCCAAAGCGCCCATTCCAGGAACACCGGAAGCACAATCGGTCCCATCACAGACTTTACAAACCCAACAAACTTCTTTTCCAAAACGTAATCTAGCGTTTTGTTGAATTTCTTTTTCGGAAATAGAATAGAGTTCGTCACAAGTAAATCGAATTGTATTTTTTACTTTTTCAAAAACCATTTCGGCTT
Organism: Leptospira noguchii serovar Panama str. CZ214; assembly: GCF_000306255.2. Classification (GTDB taxonomy): domain Bacteria; phylum Spirochaetota; class Leptospiria; order Leptospirales; family Leptospiraceae; genus Leptospira; species Leptospira noguchii. Next base: position 98,491 of record NZ_AKWY02000034.1, on the reverse strand, counting down.
GATCTAAAGTATCCGCGCTGATAATTACGTGCCCCGTCTTTTCGATGTTATTCGTAGGTTCCTGAATAATATCTCCGATCTTATTCATAAAAAATAGATCGTTAACTCCTTCTATCTTACGAGTTTCTTCAATTCCATCTATGGAAATAAGTTTTCCTCTCGGAGCCAAAAGACAACGTTCTATCGAAATCCTATTAGAAGTAGGAGTCAGATTATCCGGTTCTTCACCTAATGCGATTAAGATGGCGGCTCGATTTAAATTAATTCCAGAAGAAAGAGGAAAAGTAAACGCAGACATAAAACCGCCGGATAATCTCGCGGCGATTTCTCCCACCTTAACTCCGTCCGGAGTAACTTTAATATCTCCCTTCCCGGCTCCAAGAGTAATTCCAAGAGCCTTCATACTTCGAAACATCACTTCTTCCACTTCTTTTAAAATAGAAGGACTCAAAGCGGAAGGCATGTTATGCCCCATCTCTATAAAATAAGGTTCTCTTTCGATAATTCTATCTGCGATTCCAGTAATCACAAAATTTCCGTTCCAAGTGAGAGCATCCACAGAAACTTCTGGTCCTGGCATATATTCTTCTAAAATCATCTCTCCCGTAGGAGAATATTTTTTTGCGTGTTTAAACGCGGCTTGTAACTCTTCCCTATTTTCTACTTTGATAACTCCTCGAGCGCCCATATTGTCCGCCGGTTTCATTACTAGAGGAAAATTCAAAAATTCTAATGCGTCTCTAGTATCAGAAAGACTCCAAACAGGAGCAAAACCAGGAAGAGGAATTCCAGCTTTTTTCAAACGTTCCCGCATTTTTACTTTGTTAGAAGCGGCCTCCGCGTCCACGTATCGAATTCCGGGAAGATCAAGAGCATTTGCAACCGCGGCAACCGTCATACTCGCATCGGTTCCAGCAGTAATCACTCCATCGATTTTAATTTTAGTGGCGAGTTTTTTGGATTCTCTCACCATTCCTTCGATGTCCTTTGTACTCATAACCATAGGAACATCACAAATTTTCATACCAGGAGCTTCACCATTCATGTCTGCGACAACAGTGGTAAGTTTCATCATTTTAGCGGTTTGAATGATCGGAACTTGTAAAAGCCCTCCTCCTACGATCAAAATCGTCTTTCCAGTAATTTTATGACTTAGAGACAAAAGAGAAAATCCTTGTTCAATTTAAGACAGAAATTGCAATCCGCATTTGAATACTTCCCTTAGAAATAATTCCACCTAATAATAAATAATCGGAGTCCAAAGGATAAAAAACTGCGGATTGTCCCGGAGTGACTCCTCTTAGATCTTCTAAAGGATGAACGATAAGTTCCTCTTTTATTTTTGTGATTTTACAACGGATCGGAATATGTCTGTAACGAACTTGAACTCTACATTCGAGAGATTCTCCCTCGTTCAAAGGAGCAAGTCCCTGAAAATTTAGATCGATTACGGAAAAAGATTCATTGTAGGTTTCATTCTCTTCTCCTAATATTACAGAACCGTCATCTTCGATCGAGATTACGTAAAGAGGGTTTTTCCAGGCAATTCCCAATCCCTTTCTCTGACCAATCGTAAAATTTTCACGGCCCTTGTGTTTTCCTATAATACGACCGTCTTTCAGTTTAAAAAAGCCGGGAGTAAACTCTACGTTTTTCTTTTCCAAAAATTTTCTATAATCGTTCTCCGGAATAAAACAAATTTCTTGGGACTCTGATTTATCTGCAACTGGAAGTCCCATCCTTCTTGCAATTTGCCTCACTTCGGGTTTTGTCATTTCTCCAAGAGGAAAAATTACGTTTTTAAGATTTTCTTGAGAAAGTCCGTATAAATAATAGGCCTGATTTTTTCCAGTATCAATTCCGTTAGCAATCGCATAACGATCTCCGTTATGTGCTATTCTTGCGTAATGACCAGTCGCAATCTTATCGATTCCGAGCGCCTTGGCTTTTTCAAAAAGAGCACCAAACTTCACAAAAGTATTACATTCCACGCAAGGATTGGGAGTTTTTCCGTGTTGGTAATCTTCTATAAAACGATCGATCACTTTCTCTTGAAATACCTTTTCCATCTTGATAACGTAAAACGGAATTTTTAAGGAAATACCAACGTCCCTAGCGTCTCTAATGTCCTCTGGAGAACAGCAAGATTTTTTAGTAGTATCACAGGTAGGAGCTTCGTATTCCCAAGTCCTTAGATTGACTCCGATCACCTCGTATCCATCTTCCATGAGCAAACCAGCGGTCACAGCGCTATCCACTCCTCCACTCATCGCTACTATGATTTTTCCTTTGCTCATTGGTCTTTCCCTACTATACCTATAAGACTCCGTTTCATGTCCAAAAGAATTCTATGTTTGTTTAGCCAGTTCACGCCTAGAACACCTTGAATTCTAATCCCATTGGCAGCCTTAGAAAGCTCAACCGGAAGACCAGAAGGAAGAATCTCTAGATCCTCAACACAAATAGACGTCGGAACCAAACAAAGTTTACGAACAAATCTGGTTCTAATATTCACAACCTTTCCTTGAAAATTCAAAACCGAAACGGACCTGCTCGAAAAAGTCTCTTCTACAATACCAGGTAACGGATTAGGAAGTTCCAAAACACTGGGTTCGGCTCCAGTATCTAAAATTAGAAGAGATTTATCTTGAGTACCGTAATTAACTTCCAACACGGGAAGACCAGAAACAAAACGTAATGGTTCCGCATCTCTAAATCCAGGCATCAGCTTTCCGTCCAGAATTTCCAAAAAACGGATCTGAGTAGGATATTCTAATATTAAAATTTTCTCATATAAAGAATCAATACCAATAATTCCGTCCAATTCCAAATGCCCAGAAAAGTTGTGAGAATACACGGTCATATCTCTAAAAATAGGATACACGTTATGAAATAATTGGACGGTTTTAATCTTTCGATAGGAATCGTCCTTACCTCCTGGATAAGAAACCACGATCCTTTTTTTAGAATCTAACTCCGTAAAAAACCGTTCATCTAAAAATGAAAATCTAGAACCAGTATCCACCAAAAACCGAAGAGGTTTTTGATCCGGAGCGAGAGAGAGTTGAATAAAACGAAATCCACTTTTTACGTAAAAAGGAAGAGTAATTTCCATTCCCCCTAAAATCGGAATCACTTTCGTTTTCGAGGGAATGAGAGAACAAGAAAGAAAAAATAGAACTACGAAGTAAAAAAATATCCTCAGATTAACTTTTTGATACATTTTTGATTGGAACACCGTGTGTAGTCGATCACGCAGTCCCTATATTGAATTCCCGTGATCGGGTCCGCAGGTTTATATTCTATAAAACAAGAATACGGAGAAAAATCAAATTTTTCTTTCCCAAGGGCCCTATCTTGGATTCGTTTTGTGAGTTCTTTTTCTTCAAACTGAGTCAGAGGGATTTGGTACAGAAGAGGATTCTTTTCCATACTGTACTGATCGGCATATTTTCCAAAAAGAAAAGTTTTTCTATAATTTATTTCAAAAAGTTTTTTTAAAACTAAAAGGATTTTAGCCAAACGTAAGTCTTAGATTCAGAAAAAATAGTAGCCCCACAAATTTAGAATTTATCTGTAAAATCACGATTTGTGTTAGTTCCCACATATTTTATAAAAAAGTTAGTCTTTATTTAAAGTAAGTTCTGCGTAAGAAAACCTGGGCGAATCCGGGCTCTTTAGCTCTGGTCAATAAATTGTATATAGGAACGTTATACAACTTATCATCTTAGGTTCCAATTTATCGACCCTAAAACGCTTTCGTAAAAAGCGTTTTGCTGAGTTCGGGGAGTGAGACGCTGAGTTCAAGAGAGCGTTTTGCTGAGTTTCAAACGCGACCTGTCGAACGACCTAAAACGCTTTCGTAAAAAGCGTTTTGCTTTAGTTCGGGGAGTGAGACACTGAGTTCAGGAGAGCGTTTTGCTGAGTTTCAAACGCGACCTGTCGAACGACCTAAAACGCTTTCGTAAAAAGCGTTTTGCTTTAGTTCGGGGAGTGAGATGCTGAGTTCAGGAGAGCGTTTTGCTTTAGTTCATTCATCGATCCCTTTCGCGTTATTTATAAAAACTTAACGAACATGAATTCGTGGAGAAAATCTCTGCGAATAAAAAACTCAATGAAACACGATCACGTTAACTCAGTATCTCACATAACCAACCCACACTGAAGATAGATCTACAACAATCTTACGAAAAAAGGTGGGCATATTTGGACACGGAGATTTTTCTTTATCAGAAAATTATGCTTTTTGCAAGTAACAGGTCAGAACTTGAAAAATCTGCATTTTTGACCCTTTTTAATTCAAAACACTTCTCAACTTGTAAGCCAGTTATGACTGTTTAAGGATCGCGTTCTGGGAATTCTCACTCCCTACACACATAATAATCACTTTCGAATTAGTACCCAGGTTATTTATGAAAATGATTTCTATCTAATTTTTTAGTTTTTAAAGGCTAAAAAGAAAAATCGCACTTTTATTTTTTAGTTGTAAAACAAACCTTTAAAGAACGAATCTTTTAAATCGAACTCGCACTCAAGAACTACGCCAACAAAGTGATAAATTTTATAAAATTTAAAAATAACGATCAAATTTATGGTTCCAATTTTAGTTTTAACAACAGTCATCCAATTCAAAATTCATTCTATCGTAATATAGTTTTCTCTAATTTTCTTTGTAACAAACAGTACGATTTTTACCGGAATGTTTAGCCATATAAAGCGCTTTATCAGCTCTTTCGATCAAATCTCTGTTATTTCTATCTTTAGGCCAAAACTCAGATACACCAACCGAAAGAGTGACTTTTAAATCAGGACCCCCGTTTGGATTTTTTACGGAACTGGATTCTACGGCTTTGCGAATCATTTCTCCCATTTCGTATCCTCTTTCCAGATCCACGCCTGGCATTACCAAACAAAATTCCTCGCCGCCGTATCTGGCCGGAATATCGTGTTTCCCCGCTTGACGAATCAATTGTTTCGCCACTTCGATCAAGACCTGATCTCCTGCCTGATGTCCATGAGTATCGTTGAACTTCTTAAAATTATCCACGTCCGTAAACAAAAGAGTGAGATAAGATTTTTTCTTTCTACAACGATCCATTTCTTCTTTGAGTTTTGTCTGAAAATAATGATGTACTTTGAGTCCAGTCATCATGTCCACCGTAGCAAGTTCGTAGAGTCTAGAGTTTTCTACTGCAATTCCGGCAAGAGTGGAAAGAGTTGTTAAAAAGTCTCTATCCTCTTCTTGGACCTCATTCATGGTCATTTTTTCTCCTAGAACCAACAGTCCGTTCACTTTTCCTTTTGCGTTCAATGGAATGATCAGATCAGCTCCAATTCCTCTCAAAAAATCTACTTCGTTTACAGCCCTACCCATATTCTCTTCGATTTGATTTACCGTCATCGCTTTCATTCTAGTTTCTAAAAATTGAATCAGAGCGGCGTTTGTTTTAATTCGAAAAGATTTTTCGTTTTCAGAAAGATCAAACCCTTTATAACTCGGATCCAACTCGAAAAAATCGGAATCCGCTTCCGGACTGACATAGATCGCAGCCTGTAGGGTCTGAAGCTGAGCGAGACAGATATTTAAAATCGCATCCATTAGATATTTATAATCTAATGTGGAATTTAAAGCTTTACTAATTTCTAATAATTGTTTTTGATCATAGATTTTCTTTTCCAGATATTCTATCATCAAAGGATCGTTTTCTTTACTGATCAAACGGTTGGTTCTCCAGTCTCTAGATAATCAGGGAGTATTTTCCAATTTTACACCGAATAAATTCGGCGTTCTTTTTCATTCTGGTGATATTTCTTTTTTACGAAGATTATCAGGCCAATTTTTTATAAAAATCAATTCTTTTTATCGATTTATTCTTGCTTTCAAGACCTATCCACCAATACTTGCCCGTAGACACCGCGCGGTGGAGCAGCTGGTAGCTCGTTGGGCTCATAACCCAAAGGTCATAGGTTCGAATCCTGTCCGCGCTAGTGTTTTAATCCTTCCGCTTTACTTTTCAAGATAAATTTTAATCCGAAGAGTTAATTTCCTTTATTCATAACAACGGCTTTTTATAAAAAGTTTGCTTTCTTTTTTATTTTTGGAACCAAAATCAGATCTAAAATTTTCAATCTTATACCTTTTAATTTACAAAATTAGTCACAAATCACTATTTTTTAAATCACAAAATCTTAGATTAACGTGAGTTCAATATAAGAATTTTATTTTTTTAGTAAAAAATAAAATGTGGGAACTCTCATAAAAAGTAAGAATTTCAAGAAATTAGGAGAATTTCTTCGCAATAATAATATAAGAATTTTCATATTCAGTGCAGTATTTTCTGACTACTGAACTCACGTGGAGACTACAAACTTATTGATTGCCCAAAACTAAATGCAGGAACTCTTATATTATGTGCCAATATAAAATCTTACATTTTAAAGTAATTCTTTCTATTTTGTAACACACAAACGAAATTCAAATTCACGAATGTGAATTTTTATAAAGCTGAATTTTTCCGTAAAAAGTTAGATGTGGGAACTCATACTTTTAGAAAAACTTTTTTTCATTTTTTAAATTCATTTACGAATTTTAAAAATCTCTTTTAGAAAGAGTTCCTACATTTTTGAAAGTTATAAAATCTGTCTCAAATCTTAAGACGATCATTTTTGAATCTTGGGTGCTCCTACAAAAACCGTCGTATTGTATAATTTACAGTTTTTAGTATTCTTTTGTTATTATAGTCTCTGAAGGATTTAAGCTCCCAATTCTTTAGAACGATTCGCTGCCGCTTTTACCGCCTCTAAGATCGCATTATTAAATCCATTCTTTTCTAATTCTACAAGTCCAGCAATCGTAGTTCCTCCCGGAGAGGTTACCTTGTTTTTCCACACTTCTGGATGAGCTGTTGGATCTTTCTCTCTTTCCTTTCTAAGAAGTTGTGCAGAACCGATGACTGTTTGTATACTAAGATCCAACGCCTCTTGATACCCCAAACCAGAAAGAACCCCACCTTCAGCTAGGGCTTGTATAAATTTAAAAACATACGCTGGACCCGACCCAGAAAGACCGGTAACCGCGTCCATGAGAGTTTCGTTATTAAGTTTTACAGAATGTCCTAAAGGCTGAAAGATTTCGAAAACAGTTTCATATAACTCTTCATCTCCAAAATATCCAATCGCACCTTCCGAAACGAGTAGAGGTAAATTGGGCATTACCCTCACTACTTTAGATCCTGTAGGAAGATTTTTTAGAATCGTATCGATATGGATTCCGGCGGCAACAGATATAATTTTTTTAGAAACTTTGATTTGTTTTAAAAGCTCGATCACCTTTCCAGGTTTTACACAAACGAGTATTAAATCGGACTTAGAAACAAATTCATCCCAGGAAGATATAAGTTCTATTTTTTGATTGGAAGTTATATAAGGATCATATCCCAATACCTGTGTCGGATAACGTTCCTTAAGAGAGAAATAAATCGCCCCTCCCATATTTCCGCAACCAGCAATTCCTATCGTATGTTTCATATCAATTTCTTTCTCCAAAAATCGCACTTCCAATTCTGACAAAGTCGCTTCCTTCTTCGATCGCGATTTTATAATCTCCGGACATTCCCATAGAAAGTTTTGCTTCCGGTATATAATCTTTTTTGAATTTAGAGAGTTCCCGAAAAACTTCCCTAGTTTTAGTAAAATTCCCATCCGAAGGCCCCATCACCATGAGCCCTTCTAACTTGCAGTAAGTATTAGACAATTTTTCTTTTTGTTTTAAAATTTCGATCAGTTCTTTTCTTTCAAAGCCGTGTTTTGTATTTTCTCCGGTTAAGTTCGCTTGTAAAAAATATAAAATTTGTTTTTCTTCTTTTATTGCTCTTGTTAGAAGTTCATTTACAATCCCAATACTTCCCACTCCGTGCGCATATGAATATCCTAAAAATAACTTTCGCAAAGTTCCACTTTGAACCGGCCCGATATGATGTAAAATTAGAGATGTATTTTTACTTTCTAACCATTGTGAAAATTTTTCGATTCCTTCTTGAATTCTATTTTCACCGAAATGAACAATTCCAGATTCAATTGCTTCTTTGACTTTTTCGATCGGTTGAAACTTAGAAACGGCTATGAGAGTAGGAGGATTTTTAGATCTGAGTTGTTGAAGTTCCTCGTAAATTTTTTGATAACTCTCTAAAATTCCCATATTACTCTTTTGTTTTTAGCCTTTCCATTTCTCTTTCTAACTTTTGAACCCTTTTTTCTAAATTTCTTCGATCTACTTTATGAGTTTTATGTTTTTTCTTTGTATGAGAAATTCCTAATTTTCTTTCCAAACGATCTACCCTATTTTCTAAGGATCGAATTTTTTTTCCAGTTTTAGAAGTAGAATGTTTTTTCATTTTAGATTTTTTAGGAAAACGTCTTTCAATCTTTCTATCGATTTTTTCAGACCTTTCTTCCCAATCTTTCATCCTTTCCTTTTTTAGCTCTTCTTCTTTATATACGTTTGTTTCCTCTTTGGGCAAAGTAGTCGGGACTTCCGTGTTTTTTCCCTTGTTTACATTTTTATATTTGTTTGTTTCTTCTTTAAGTTGTTTCTCTTCAGAAACCACACCACGTTTTGTTTCTTCAGGCCATTCTTCTTGAACTGCTTTGTTAGGTGGTAAACTTTCAGATTCATTGTTGGAAAATTCTCCGGGAATTTTCTTATTTAGATCATTGTGAGGTTGCGAATTTATTTCTGGGCTTAAGATCACTCGATCAATTTTTGAGTTGTTTGAAACTTCCTCACTTTCTTTCTTTTTTAAAAACTTAGAAATATCTTCCCGGAAAAGATAACTATAAACGATCAACGATCCTAAAAGCAAAACTAAGATTCCGGAAAGTAGAATTTTCAACTGGTCTCTTCTCATGGGTATACCTATTTTTTAATATCGGTTTTTAGTGTGTTTTTAAGTCTCATTTTCTCCGAATAGAATCTTGTGAGAATATTGTTTTTCTCGATAATTTTATTCGCCCTTTGTCTTTTAGAATCTGTTCTGGGAAAGGTAGAACTTTCCTCTTCTCCGATCAAAAGAGACGAAGACGAGATGAGCCGGGTTTTGATTTTAGAAAAGATACTCGCAGATTGGAAACAATACAATCTTTTTCTTGTGGATTCATTTGAAGGTTCTAGACCTTGGGAAATTTACAGAGGTGTTTCGTTTTTAAACGAAATTCGTTTTAACTCTCAAATCCCAGAAAATTCTGCCTTTTCTAAAGAAAGAGAATTGTATCCTACTCTTTCCACTGCAAACGACTATCACTCAATGATGGTTCAGACTTTTTTTGAAAACCCGAAACACTCACATTTGGAAATTCGTCCTAAAGAAAAAATCAGACTACCGATCGGAATCCCTACTCGAATCTTTTTTTGGATGTATACCTCTTCCCAAAATGCAAAACTTGAATTGATCCTTCATCAACATAAATCCAAAGAAATAGTAATCGACTTAGGAGATTTGAGTTTTGACGGTTGGAAACGGATCGAAAAAAAACTAGAAATCCCAAATAAAAACATAAAACTAAATCGAAATCTACGTTATCCGTTCGAAGTTGCCGAGATCCGTTTGATCCCCGGTCCGTTTCAAAAAAAGGGAGAATTTGTTTTTTATTTAGATCGTATGGGTATTTTAATCGATACAAGAGACGAAAGTTATCCTGGTGCGGAAATCAAAGATAATTGGGGTACTGGTCTCTAAAAAATTCTCCAAGCCGAGAAGTTTTTTTCGGATCGAATTGAAATGTATTCCATCCCATATATCCAGCTGCCTCTACGTTAGTCGCATTGTCATCTATCAGCACATAACGCATATTAGGATAATCAGTTTGAATCCATTGAAAATATTCCTCTGCCGGCTTTCTAACGCCTAGTTCACAGGAAAAATACAACTGATCAAATTGAGAAAATACTTCCTGCATTTCAGTAAATTTTTGAAGCTCTTTATACCAAACGGAATAATTACTTGCCAGTACCAATTGATTTCCGTTCCCTTTGAGCAGTTTTATAATTTCTACCGTTTCCGGGATCAATCGAACTTTGCTAAACATAAGCTCCTTGATTTTTCTAGGATCGGGTAAATCACCGTTTCTATATTCCGGTAAATAAAATCTTTCAAAAAATTCTTCTTCTTCGATTTGTCCTTTTTCAAATTCTATAAATGCGTTTCTTTCTCTTCCCTGAATAAATTTTTCTCTCGATTCGCTTGGGAGCATTTTATAAAGTGCAGAATGAAAAGGATCCTTAATTAAAGTATCCATCAAATCGAATGCAAATAAAACTCCGCTCATAAAACTATGATTTTTCTTTATCAAATCCTGACGATCTTTCTTCTGATTTTTGTTGTTCCGATTTCTTTCTTATTTCCTTCCGCGAGACTTTTTTTTAGAAAACGTTCCACAGATAAGAAAAAAATTATTTCCAAGCCGTTAGACCTTTCTGGTAAATACACAGTTTGGCTTCACGCGGCTTCGGTAGGCGAATTAGACCAGTGTAAGGCTCTTGCGCTTGAATTTAGAAAAAACGATCCGGCCGCGTTTTTAATTCAATCCGTTTTTTCGGATAGTGTTCGAGATTCTCAATTAGAAGCGTTTCCAGCAGACGAAACTTTTCATCTTCCGATTGATCTTCCTTTTAATTATGATTGGATTTTTTCCCGTTTTCATCCTAAAGTTTTGGTTTTGATGGCTTGGGAAACCTGGCCGAATTTAGTAATTTCTGCAAATAGATTTAACACCAAAGTAGTGTTAGGTTCTGCGGTAATCGGAAATCGTAAAAAAGGAATTATGGGCAAATTGACTAAATCCGTTTTTAAACATTTGGACGGAATTTTCCCATCCCACGAATCTTTTTACGATATTTTTCGTTCTTTGGTCCCAGACCAAATTCCGGTGAAGGTGTTAGGCGATACTAGATTTGATTCCGTTTTAAAAAAAATCGAAGACAATCCTAAATTTTTTAAAAAACCTAAAAATTATCCATATTCTAAAATTATACTTTTTGCATCTACTTACGAACCCTGCGAAGATTTAATCGTTTCTCTTTATAAATTCATTCGATCAAAAAATCCGAAGCTGTTAGACAAATTTGCATTTTGGATTTTTCCACATAAAACTTCCCCCGATAGGATTGTTTCTATAGAACATAAACTACAAGACACAAAGATGGAATATCAAACCTGGACTTCCACTCCGTTTGAAAACATGAGCGCTCAAACGATCGTATTTGACGTGTTGGGTGTATTAGCATTCGCGTATCAAGCAGCGGACTTTGCCTATGTGGGAGGCGCGCTTCACAATAGAATACACAACGTTTTGGAACCGGCTACTTTTGGCCTTCCTCTGATGACTGGCCCTAAAATATCCAATTCTCCCGAGGCTATGATTTTGGAAAAATCGGGCGGTTTGTTTATCGTTTCCAATGCACAAGATATTTTCAATATTTTGAATATTCCTAAAACTGAACTTTTGGACATCCGAAAGCGTAACCGAGAATTTGTTCAAAAAGGCAGAGGAGCTGCAAAAAAGTTATATGAAGAAATTAAGAAATTATAATTTTCTCTTAAACCAAAGTTTTTTTAGATTCAATTATTGATAGAAAAATGCCTAGATTTCTCTTTTCGAAAACTTTATCCGAATTCTTTTTATTTTTGGGATTATCCTCAAAATCCAATGAAGCCCTATTCCGAAGTAAAATCGTCTTTTTGCGATTCTACAAACACTTCTTTTTTTATGTTTTAATATTAGAGTTGTTGAAAAATTCTATAGTGGGATTGACAAACTGCTTCTATTTTCCATTTCAATACAACGAAAACAGATGGAAAATTAATTTTTCAACAATTCTATTGTTTCTTTTTTGTTTTATATTAGGAACAGAAAAACTCAATTCGAAAGATAAATTAGAAAACCATAATCAGATCCGAAAATGTAGTGATAAATTGAATTCCTGTTTGAAAAAATGTAACGAAGAATTTCCTCATTTTCGAAGTTCTCGCCGAGGTATTTGTAAGGATGCCTGTGTTCAAAAAAGTAAAGAACAAGAAGGTTGTCTGATTTATTATTCTTCTAGTTGGCGTTAAACTCGCTTATCATCTTGCAGAGCGTGTTTTAAAACTTAAAACACGCATTTTATTGAATATTCAAAAATGATTCCATTTTAAGTTTTTGAGACAAAATTCTGAGTAATAAATACAACTTTTAAGATTCTCATTGTAATAAAACGGATTCCGTTTCTAAAGACTCGATTCGTTTTTTTAATATTTTTAAAATCGAATTTTGTGGGAGTTCCTACAGGACGTGCAAACAAAAATTGGTTTGACTTTATGCAATTTCTCTGATATCGGGTTTTCTCCGAAAACTTCCACAAAGCCCACCTTCGGGCGGGGCATCGCCTATTTATGGAAAAATTGTCGAGTTCTTACAACTGAACGTTTGTGGCTTACGGCACATTGTATCTTGGAGCCAATCGTACAAATTTTACCGGAACATTGATCTTGGCATTCTAAAACTTCGCCAAACCTAAAGTGATCTTATAAACTGAACTGATATTTCAAACAAAAATAGTATCCTTCAGTCGAATTCTCATAGATATTGGAAATTCAACGTGAATTCAGGTCATTTTATATTCAAATGCAGGATGCTTAAACTCGATGTTTCTTCATAAACGAATTCGATTTTTTTGTTTTTTTATTTATCCTTTATCTTTTGCAAATTGTTTGCTCACCGCAACATTGCGTGAAGAACAAAAAAGAATGTCCTTTTACGAATATGATCGACCGGCTTTAGACGGAATTCGAATTCGAGTTTCACAAGACAATGGTCATCCAATATTAGAGCTATCTTATATAAGAGGAAACGAAAAAAAAATCAACCATTACTGCGCGGCTCCCTCTGAAACGGAGAGTCAAAAAAAGGATATATATTTTTACGATGTTCAATTTCGCAGATTCGAACAAACATGTGAATTCAAAAACGAAGATTCAAATCAACCAATCCGGCTAGAAAAAGCGGAAAGAAAATTGTTTCTTTACGATGTTGGTACGGCGATCAACGATCTTCCTTGGTTGGACAGCGACGACACAAGTCTCACCATCTATCGCGGACCTTACCTAAGCAAAAAAATTTCGGACGTCAAGCAGGCTTGGACAGTAAAACAGCGTGATTTTGATTTTAAACTTTGTATCGCGGATTCAAAAAATAGAATTGTAGCTTTAGATTGTTCAAAACGCGAATACCAAAACAAATATGATCGTTTTAAGAGATTAAATGTCTGTATTATGGCCGAATTCGACTGTTCGCAACAACCGAATTCGAAATCGCTTTCTTTATCGAAAATTCCTAAGTCTCCTCCTACCTACTTTAGCACCACGCGAGGTTGGACTTACACTGACTCTCGGGACAAAAATTATGCGATTTGGTTGTCCGAACCGTCGCCTACCCAAATGATTTCCCCGATCGTCCTTATCAGTTTTGATCCATCCTTTAAAGCGTTCTCTCCTACAAATCTGGTCGCCTATGGATTGAGTTATTTACTGTATCCATTTACGATTGTGATCGATGTTTTGACCACCCCGATCTTAATAGTGTATTTTACATATGCATTTCGGAATTAAGATGGTTTTTTCTAAGTTTAAATTTTCTAATATTCCAATACAGCATTCATGTTCCTAATTCCCCAATCCTTTACGCTTGCTTATAAAACTAAACTGTTCTACCTCATCCCTTCTACCCTCTTCTTCAATATTTTTAAAATCGAATTTTGAATATCTCTCATCAGAAAGTCCCCCCAAAGAGAGGCGTAAAAATTGAAGTGAGTCGATAGACGGTATTTACTTCTAAGATGAAGGACTATGATTCCCACCTCGTCTGTTTTTAGACCATCCTTGTATTCTAGTTCATATTCTCCTTGTAAAGCGTCGAAATATTTCCCTCCGGGTACTACATGAGAGTCTAACGTTTTTAATGGAGTCAGATTCGGATCAGCCTTTATTTCGAATTTTAATTTTCGATTTCGAATCCATTCCGTAACAGTTTCATAAAATACTAATCCTTTTTCGAACTTCGCCTCTCTAACTCCTCCGATTCCTTCGTAAGAAAGAGTGGCTTCAATCGGTCTGGGAAATCCCATACGATAGAAAAAGCCGTTTTCCGTTTTTTCGAGCGCTGGAATCCGAACGATATTTTTCCAAATTTTTTCCCGAGTTGATCGTATCTCAATCCTTGTTTCTACAAAACGAATCTCGTTTGGTAATTCCCAATAAGATTCGAAATATCCGGTTATAAGAGGAAGACTTAAAATACCAAACACAGTAAGTAAATTCATTCTATGTCCCGGAAAAATATAGAACCAAATTCCCACTGCAATCCCACCCGCGCTTGATAAAGCTAGATAGACCGGCGCCGCCATTGCGAGACAGATGAGTCCTTCCCAATTTACTAGAAACGCACAGTACATCGAAATTATCGTAGGTATCCAAGGATAAAAAATACGAAACAGAATCGGTTGCTGTTTTTCTTTTTCCAACCCATACACCGAAATAAATCCAATTAAGAAAGGAATCACAAAGAATCCGCCGTAAGTCATTGTCATTCCTAGATTTTTCAGGGATTCAATTTGAAATATATACTGTACAAAAATTGCATATAAAACGGAAATAATAGGAAAAATGATTATAGGACGTAATAATAAATACAACATACTGACTAAGGAACCTTTTTCTAATTGAATAACAAGAAAAAACTTTTTGATCTTTTTTCACCTTGAGCCTATTAACTCAGATCAAAAAAAGAACTTTCTAAAAAGTTTCTTTTTTACTGAAAAGATATATGAAATACGTCGTTTCTTTGAATCGTTCTCCATTGAAAGGCAAGTAAAATTAAATATAACTAAAATTACCATTCACGTAAATTCAAGCGTTTACACTGTGTTAGGCGTCTTGAGCGCCTTTCGAAATGTTTCTTTTTTATTATCTTCTTTGGTTGGAAAACGTTGAAATTTGGAACTACTGTAAATAAGAGTTCCTCAGTTCCATGATAATCTGGGATTTAATTTAAGAACTTGCCCTAAAACCCAAAGAATTTTACGCGATCATTCTTTACAAATTTTTAATTAAATGTAGTAGAATTCTTATCTTTAAACCAAATCCAATTACCGCGAACAATCCAAACCAGACCTGTAAAATCTTCCAATCGAACTAAAACGAAAAAAATCTTGAACTTCAAAACGCGTGAGCGATCGAGCAAAAATACTGCAATGCGCCATCCTGTTTCAAAAAGCTCGAACCTACGATAAAGCAAAATGGCGCTTTGCAGATTGGAGCGAGAGCGCGACCCGGCGAGCCAACATAAAAAAGTTTCGAATTTAAAAACGAACAACCCGCGTCTTACCTTTCATTGGCGCGACGGGACACGCCCAAAATCGAATTCGGACCCGTCAAACTTTTGAAAAAAGCGGAGTTATTGAGTTTAGAGAGGGGTGCCTATTGAATTAGGCCTTATTTTTATAAATCTAATTTGTCAAAACAATTGATCAAGATCTCCATTCATTTTGCAGAATAAAATTCATCGTTGAAATCGGATAAATCCTTCTCAGCAATGTCGTAATCAACCAAATCTTCTCGGTTGGACGTAACGATTATTTTAAAACGATGAGGTTCGAAATAATCAGCTCCGACTGCAGATGCGTCTCTTACGACTATACCTTTCGGCAATCGGAACAACCTACCCTTTTGATTAAATTTTCCTATGATCAGATCCTGTTTTAAAACTCCAAGCGGTCCGTTCTGTCTTTCTGGATATCCGTCCACCATCATATATAACACTATCAAGGCAAAGAAAAGATTCAATATAAGAGAAAGAATCAGAAAACCTGTTTTAATCATCGCTTACTCCCTTTGGATTTTACAAAAAAGGCTCCTCCCGCGTTTGCAAGAAGAGCCTTCCTATTTCAAAAAATCTTAATTTAGATTTTCTTAATGATGAAACAATCTCATCAACAATCCGCCTTGCTGAACGAAAAATTCCGCAAATACGAGGCTCGTGATCGCCATCAATTTGATTAGAATATTAATAGAAGGTCCGGAAGTATCTTTAAACGGATCTCCTACGGTATCACCTACAACCGCTGCCTTGTGTTGGTCGGAACCTTTTCCGCCTGCCTTTTTCTCGATGTATTTTTTCGCGTTGTCCCATCCTCCGCCGGAATTCGCCGCGGATATGGCAAGAACCACACCCGCAACCAAAGCCCCCGCAAGAACTCCCGCGAGTGTTTTCACTCCGAAAAGATAACCCACAAAAATCGGAGTCAATAGAACAAGTAATCCCGGAAGAATCATTTCTCGAAGCGCTGCCGTTGTGGAAATGTCCACACAACGTTTGTAGTCCGGTTTATTCTTTCCTTCCATAATACCCGGAATTTCGCGGAATTGTTTTCGAACTTCTTCCACCATATCCACCGCCGCTTTTCCTACCGACTTCATCGTCATTGCAGTGAATAAAAAAGGAAGCATCGCTCCAAACATCAATCCTCCGAACACTTCCGCGTTCAGAACTTCGAGGCTCGTTGTATGAGTTCTTGTAATAAAAGCTGCAAATAATGCAAGAGAAGTCAAAGCGGCGCTTCCGATCGCAAATCCTTTTCCGATGGCTGCAGTTGTATTTCCGGCCGCGTCAAGAGTATCGGTTCTATCCCGAACTTCTTTTCCAAGTTCCGCCATTTCTGCGATTCCACCCGCGTTATCCGACACAGGACCATAAGCGTCTATGGTAAGTCCAATTGCGATCGTAGATATCATTCCCAATGCAGCGATCGCTATTCCATACATTCCCGCGAGTAAGTTTGCAGTTACAATTGTAATCACGAGTAAAATCACTGGAATTACGGAAGAATGATAACCAAGAGATAATCCATAGATGATATTTGTCGCAGCTCCTGTGTTAGACGCCTCTGCCACTTCTCTTACTGGTTTGTAGGAATGAGAAGTATAGTATTCAGTTACGATCCCTATGAACATTCCCGAAAAAAGCCCCACGATCATGGAAATGTAAACATCCCATTTTGTGATTATCTTTCCTGCAATTTCAAAGGAATCCACCATAAAAGTTTTTGTTACAAAATACATGATTCCCGCAACAAGAAGAGTAGAAACCCAAAGTTGAACTTTAAGAGCGGATTCTACGTTCCCACCTTCCTTTACTCTCGCAAGAAAACTAGTCAAAAGAGAAGCTGGAATTCCAAAAGCGGAAATCAGAAGTGGATACAAAAGTGCGTCTACAGATCCGGATAGAGCCGACGCAGTTGCACCAATTACAAGAGCCGCACAAGTAGCTTCCGCGCAAGAACCGAATAAATCAGCCCCCATTCCGGCTACGTCTCCTACGTTATCACCTACGTTATCTGCAATCGTAGCCGGGTTTCTTGGATCGTCTTCGGGAATTCCTTTTTCCACCTTTCCGACTAGATCCGCTCCTACGTCTGCGGCCTTTGTATAAATTCCACCGCCTACTCTTCCAAACAGAGCCACTGCAGAACCTCCTAATCCAAAACCGGCTAAGGATTCCATAAGAAAATGTTTTTCTACGGTCGGGTACATTCCCGTAAAAATAAGGAAAAGAACGATCATTCCGAGGATGGCAAGACCCACGAGTCCGAATCCCATCACGGCCCCGGAATCAAATGCGACTCGGAATGCTTTTGTCATGGAAGTTTTAGCCGCTTCTGCGGTTCTCACGTTTCCTGCAGTCGCAATTTTCATTCCGATAAAACCGGAAAGACAGGAGATCAATGCTCCCGATACAAAAGCAATTGCGGTATAAACTCCGTCGTTAAATCCTTCCGATCCAGGGTTGTCTAACAATAGAACGATCAGTACTGCCATAAAAGCAATAAACAGGGATATGACTTTATATTCCCTTACGAGAAAGGCCATAGCCCCTTCGGAAATAGCGGATGAAATTTCTAGAAGCTTTTTCGTTTCTTTTTCGTTACCGCCTAAGACACCTACTTTGATAGAAGTGACTTTTAAGGTATAGACCACAGCAGTGACGATCGCCAAAATAGACATGGCGATAATTATCGTAACTGAATTCATTCAGTGAAACCTCTTGTTTTTTTTTAATGTTCCGATGTTTAAAAAGATGGGAAGAATTCTACCGAACAGACTGGCTGGGAGACTGCTATCCACTTGGCTCTTTTTTTTACTTTGCACAAGTTATTCAACGGTCTACGGGAATTCAACCTTTTCTTATTCGGAACTACTTAGGCAAGCACAAGAAGAATTGAACCGGCTCCGATACGACGAAGCCCTTCAAAAATTAGAAATTGCAGATTCCATTGGAAGTAAAAATACAGCGCTTTACTATGAGATAGAAGGAAGAGCCTGGATCGGTAAAGGAGATTTAGTAACCGCTTTGAAAAGTTTCGAAAAAAGCATTTTACTCGATCCAGATCATTCTTCTTTGATAAATGAAATTTTTACTGGTTATGAAGAACTCAATAAACCTGTAAAAGCGTTTCAATTTGCAAGACTCAGCCTTTCTAAAAGTCCTGAAAATCCTCCACTTAGATACAAGGTTCTTGTTCTTAGTTCAAGACTTGGAAATTTAGAATATTACGATGAAACTCTTAGCTGGATTCGAAACAACAACCCCTATAAAGAAGATTTAGCAGCCATCGAATCAGAAATAAACAACTCTCACGAATCTGGAAGAATCGACGATACAATTTCTAAATGTAGAAAGTTTCTTTCTTTTTTTCCTGATAATTTGCTACTTCATAAAATTCTTCTTTTATCTTTGAAGAAAAAGAAATCTTCGGATTTGGTACAAGCCCTTTTAGATCGTGCTTCTATTTTTCGAAACGAACCTATTTTCGCCTACGAATCTGCGTTGGAATTTCTACAAAATAGAAAATTCAACGATTCGTTGGCTATGTCCAGACGAGCCTTTTTTTTAAGTCTCAAAAAAAATGGAAAGCCGGATAAAGAAATTCTTTATCCTCTTCATAGAATTTACAGGCACCAAGGTTCCGTTACGGACATTCAAGCAATTGAAATTCTTCAGGATATTGTAGAAAGTGGACGCAAGATCGACCCTGAGTTTTTAGATTCTAAACTCAATCAAACCGGGTTTAACCGAGAACTTTTACTTTTTTCATTGTTTTATCTTCGCAAGAATCCGGGCCGTAGTTCCGACCTCAAAGAGCAAGAATGGAAATCACAGTTTGCAAAAATCAGAAAAAAACAAGAAGAGGAAGACCTTTCTAAAATCGTTTCTCCTTTTACTTACGATTCTGAGGAATCCTACTTTTTGTTTGAAAGATAATACGTTCTTTTTTCGGATTATATCTCAAGAAGTAGAATGTTTTGTACGATTCGAACATATGAAAATAGTACTAAACAGTAACAATCGATTTTACCAAAGATATCGTAGTTCTCAAAGAATTGAATCTAACCCGGAATTTTATTGGCTTTTTTGAAGAAGATTCTACACTCTACGTTCTGAACAAGTTCAGCATAATATTTTTATACGTTCGAGTCGTAAGTTTATAAATTTTTCTAAAAAGTAATAGTTCCCACAATTTGAAAATTGATTTCTTAAATCCTGATTTTATTATTAGTTCCCACAAATTTCAAAATACAAACCGTGTTTACTCCTAAAAGTAAATCTACAACAGATTCAATATCAAAGATAATTTAAAGTTTCAAATCTATTTTAAATTATAATTTTAGAACATACTTTCCATATAGAATTGAATCCATTCAGATTTAAAATACAAAGTGAAAATAATATAAAACGTCAGAACCTTTTTTTGTTTTCATCTTAAAAGCTAACATTCCATTTATACAAATCATCTTACTAATAAATTTTAGAAAATTTATTTACTTCACTTTGTATTTAAAAATTTTTCAAAAAACATTTTTTTGTTAAAAAATTTCAAAACTTGTTATTTCATAGGTGATTCTCTATTTACAAAAATATCACTATTAATAGCATAGGCCCGTCCAGACGTTACTTTAGAAATAATCATAAGCAACGTCCGGAAAATAATCAAACTAAGGAATCCAGGAGAAAAAATGAAACTCAAATCTTTACTTTTCATTTGCTTCATGACAATCTGGGCAGTTCAGTGTACGGGTGTTAATATTATGTACGCTTACGGACTTCGCCCCAATACAAACCCAACCAAAGACTACGGGTTTATGTACCCAATTGTTTCTAAAGGTGGGATGATTGTACACGATGGCGTAATACCAGGTCCACTCGGAGACAACACAGAAAAAACTTCTATTGGAAAGGCTTGTTCTAAAAACATTCTATGGTTAGTATCTTTTGGTGATTCTTCCATAGAAGCTGCAAAGGCAGATGGTAAAATTACAAAAATAGCTAGCATTGAATACGAACAACTTGGAGTTTTATCAGGCGGTATCTATCATAAATTTTGTACTGTCGTAACCGGTTCAAGCGCAGCTGTAGAATCCAAAACAGATGCAAAATCTGCTACCGGAAAGAAAAAATAAGGAAAAAGGAAAAAGGATCTTATGAAAAAAATCATCATCCTGGCTTTAGTCACCCTAGGCTTTTCGGTATTTTTATCGAATTGTGCTACTGGTCCTCAACAAGGAATACTCATTACAACTACGACCTTCCCAGGGGAAATCAATCGTTCCAACGAAGTCCCTACTGCTAAAAAAGCAGAAGGTTGTGCACATAACATTCTTTATCTAGTAACCTGGGGAGATGCTTCCGTGGGCCAAATCGCATTAGAAAATAAAATTTCTAGAATCGCAACCGTAGATCATTCTACGTTTTCCGTTCTTGGACTTGTTTATAGCAACTATTGCACCATCGTAAATGGGGAATAATTAAAATGAAAAAATTCATCAGTCTGATTCTTATCTCTCTCGCAGCATTTGTTGTTTCCAATTGTGCAACGAGTATTTTTCCAGCAGCTATTTACAATTCTTCTAGTTATCACGTATCCGGAAACCCAACTGGCGGTCCTACGGATGCAAAGATCCTAAAGAGCGGAAAGTCTTGTAACCACTATTCGCTTTTAACATGGTATTTTTACTCCGGTGGAGAAGGAAGTATCGCAGAAGCAATGAAAGACGGCCAAATTACGAAAGTTGCTACTATTGACAAAAGTACTTTCGGAATTTTGGGACCGATTTTCTCAAAAGAATGTGTAGTAGTTTACGGAGAATAAAAAGTAACTAACTTTTTAGTTCTCGTATAAGTATAAAATCAATTTTTAAAAACTCATTTCCTACGTATTACAATACAACGGAATGAGTTTTTAACTAAAATTGAATTGTTGAGTATCGTCGTCTTATTCGGTAAGTAGTAGCGTTCAAGCAGTTTCAAATTCCCTTTTCTTCTAAAACTATCCCTCTCACTCGAAAATTAGAACCGCAAAAAACATATTTAAAAATTTATAATATTATCTTTAAATAAAGCCCTACTTCGATCATCCCTCGCTAAAAACAAAACATTTTTCTAAAAGTCAATTTTATGTAAGCAATTACAGTCAAACAAGACCCTTTACAATAGAATTGTTGAAAAACTAATTCTCTATCAGTTTGCGTTTCAAGAAAACATTCGATTGAAGCAGTTTTGTTAATCTGAACTATGGAATTTTTCAACAACTCTATTCAAATTATTGAAAAAATCTATTCTAACGTGAATTCGGTATAACGCGAAAGGGATCGATGAATGAACTAAAGCAAAACGCTTTTTACGAAAGCGTTTTAGGTCGTTCGACAGGTCGCGTTTTAGGGTCAATAAATTGAAACTTAAGATGATAAATTGTATAACTTTCCTGTATACAATTTATTGACCAAAGCTGAGAGCCCGGTCCGGCTGCCTATGGCTGCCGGATTCGCCCAGGTTTTCTTACGTCAAACTCACGTTATTCTGCTATTAACAAAGAGTTTTTATCCATCCGTTTGAAAGAAAAAAACAATTTTTCAATAACTCTATTTTTGGGATTGATAGAGATTTCCTAAAACAAATCATATTTTTTTAGAATATACTAATTACCTAATATAACTCCGGAACAAGGAGGCATTTTAAATTGATCAAATTCGTTATGATCAAAAGAAACCGTAGAGAAGAAATATTTTCTACAGTCCGTAGGATTGGTAAAAAATCTGGGTTTTTTAGAAAAATTGAAAACGATTAATTTACGCTCCTTATCAAATTCTCTCAAATAAACCAACATATCTTTTGGAACGTTCTCTTCGATTAATCTCAAAGAACCTTCTTTAAGAGCAAAACTTCCATTTCGAATACGAAGAACATTTTTATATGTATTTAAAAGAGAATCCGAATCTTCCGATTCAACCAAAACGTTACGTTCTTTATAATTCCCATGAACACGAATCCAAGGTTTTGCTCCTTGAACCGTAAAACCAGCGTTTGGCGAATCGTCCCATTGCATCGGAGACCTTGCCCGATCTCGAATGATAACGTCTGCAAGTCCCAACAATTCGGAAAGCGAATCGCCTAACCAACGATAGATTCTTGCAAGCGGGTCCTGCGCTTCGGTCAATTTAATCGTCTCGTTAGTCATTCCGATTTCTTCTCCATAATAAGTGACCGGAACCCCTCTCGCGGTAAATTGAAACAAAGCGACCAACTTTCCTTTTTCAAGATTATTATTGATTTTCATCATATAACGTCTTTGATCGTGGTTTCCAAAAACGTATGTGGGAACGTTCGGATACGGATATACTTGTTCCATTTTCTTTACGATCCCTTTAAAAAAACTAGTCTTGAACTTTAACAACAAAGTTTCAAATAGAAAGATTAGATTTAGGCCGTCTTTTTTTTCGCCTAAGTAGCGTTTGATGATATGATCGTCTCCGGCTACCTCTCCTACCGCAAAACGGTCTCCATCAAACTCGTCTAAAACGGATCTAAGTTCTTTCGCAAAAGTAAAGTTATTCGGATGGTTCACAGTATGAACCCTACTCTGAAAATAACCGTCGTGATCATTTTCCGAAACGATATATTTAAATCGAAACGGGTTATCCCTAAAATATTTGTCCTTATAAATTGCGTGAAAAATATCCAAACGAAAACCATCCACTCCCTTCTTAAGCCAAAAACGCAAAACGTCGAACATCGCTTCTTTAACTTCCGGATTGTAATAATTCAAGTCAGGTTGAAAATCTAAAAAACTCGCAAGGTACCACTGATCCGTACTGGGATCATAATGCCACGCCTTAGGCGTTACGAACGAACTCCAATTATTAGGAGGTTTATTTTTCCCTCTTCCGTCTTTCCAAATATACCAATCCCTTTTAGGATTATCTCGACTAGAGCGAGATTGTATAAACCAATCGTGTTCAATAGAAGTATGATTCATCACCATATCAAAAACGATTTTCATCCGGCGCTTATGAACTTCCTTTATTAGCTTTTCTGCATCTTTTATAGTTCCGTATTCCGGAGCGATCGAGTAATAATCGCTTACGTCGTAACCGTGATCCATCTGAGGACTTTTATACAAAGGAGATACCCAAATAGTTTCAAACCCAAGGTCTCGAAGATAATCCAACTTAGAAATGATCCCTGGAATATCTCCGACACCGTCCCGATTACTATCTATAAAAGAACGCGGATAAATCTGGTAAATCGTGGTCTTTTGCCACCATTTATCTAATTGATTGGGGATTTTTTTTTTGGAAGTTGATTTTTTAGAAGTCATATTTACTCGAGCTTTAATGGAATCAAAAATATAAGAATGAAGACTGTCAAGGCTGTATTCCGAACCGATTTGATTTCAAAGAGTACATAAGGCCAAAGTTTCAGTTAAAAAATTAACACTTAAAAAAGATCTGTAACTTACAATCAGATACTCTTTATCTGCCAAAGTTCATTTTAGAATTTTCAAAACATTATCTCCCTACATCTTGGACCCATGAAATCGAACTTCTACTACGATCCAGAAACCATCCGCAGAGTATTGGGATCTACATCGGGAACTTGGTATCACAAAAATGAACCTCTCATTACCACGATTACCACCTCATCCACAGAGGTTGAAGAAAATTCTCTTTTTGTACCTCTTTTAGGAAACAGAGACGGACACGAATTTATCAGAGACGCAATTTCCAAAGGGGCTACTTATTTTTTAGTCGAAGAAAATCATCCTATTTATAAAGACCTCAATATCGAAGAAAAGTCCAGAGCAATCCCTGTAAAAAACACGTTAACCGCTCTCGGCAAACTTGCGGCTTTTCACAGATCCCGTTTTAATCCGATTGTAATTGCGGTCACTGGTTCCAGTGGGAAAACAACTACGAAAGAATTCTTAGGCAATTGTTTTAAAAATTTAGAAGAATCTGCATTAGTCGTAACCGAAAAAAATTATAATAACGAAATCGGGCTTCCATTTACACTTTTTAAAATTTCGAATCAGACCAGGGTTGTAGTATGCGAACTTGGAATGAATCATAAAGGTGAAATTTCAAGACTCAGTCAAATTGCAAAACCAGACTATGCAATCATCACTACTATCGGAACGGCCCATATCGAATTTTTAGGAAGCCAAAAAAATATTGCAAAAGCCAAAGGTGAAATCACAGAGGGTTTAAAAAAAGGAGGAATATTATTTTATCCAAGTTCAGGAGAATATTCTAAAATACTTAAAAATAAAACTCGTAAGTATGGGAATAAGCTTGTTCTTACAAAATTGGACAAAACATTTTCCATTCTTCAAAAAAAATACTCAGGATTTTTATTAGAATATAAAAACAAAAAAATCCAATGGAATCTACCAGGTGAAAAACTTTTAGAAAATCTTTCGCTTGCTATCACATGTTTGGAAACGATTAACACCCCACAAGAATGGATTCAAGAAGGGATCCACTCTTTCAAATCCTCCAATAAAAGATTAGATTTACAAAATGGCAAATATTCCGTAATAAACGATACGTATAACGCAAATTACGAATCTATGATTTCCTCTTTAGAAGTCGCAGATCAACTCGCCGACGGAAAAGAATTTTACGCGGTGTTAGGCGATATGAAAGAATTAGGAAAACATTCTAAAGAGTTTCATAAAAAACTCGGAAAAAAATGCTCTGAATTTCAGAACCTCAAAGGACTTTATACTTTTGGAACAGATGCCTTTTGGATTGGTGAAGAGTTTATTAAGCGAACTTCTTCCTCCAGGTTCTGTGAACATTTTTCAGGAACCCAAGAAGGACTAACAAAACTTATTCATAAATTTTTACAAACAACTCCGGAAGGTTCTATCATATTAGCGAAGGCATCTCGAGGAATTCAATTGGAACGTTTCGTAGAAGCGCTTCCGGTTTAATACTTGCAAACAAGTAAATCTAAAGAAACTCTTACACAGGAGAAAATGTTTGAACACAAAAGTTGCAATCATTATGGGAAGCCATTCCGATTGGGAAACGATGAAAGAAGCGGAGACCATTCTTAAAGAATTTGGCGTTTCCATTCATAAAGAAATTGTTTCTGCACATAGATCTCCTGAACTTATGTTAGAATTTTCTAAATCTGCAAAGGAAAAAGGTTATTCCGTAATCATCGCAGGAGCAGGAGGTGCAGCTCATCTCCCCGGAATGGTTGCATCGATGACTACTCTTCCGGTTTTAGGAGTTCCAATACAAAGCAAAACTTTAAACGGATTGGATAGTTTATTATCCATCGTTCAAATGCCGGGAGGAGTTCCGGTAGGAACCCTTGCGATTGGAACCGCAGGCGCCAAGAATGCTGGTCTACTAGCAATCAGAATTCTTGCACTTCAAGATTCTGTACTTTCTGGAAAACTAGAACGTTACCGCAATCGAATTCGAGAAGACGCACTTTCCAAAAACAAGGATTTATTGTGAACAATATTCGAATGATTCTTCCCGGTTCCAAGTTAGGGGTGATGGGAGCAGGACAACTCGCGAGAATGTTTTGTTTAGAAGCGCTTCCTTTTGGTTACGAGGTCTCAGTTTATTCTCCAGAAAAAAATTCTCCAGCCGCAGGCGTTGGTGCCAAAGAATACGTTTTTCCTTACGAAGACGAAAAGGCTTTGACTCTTTTTTTGGAAAACATAGATGCACTTACATTTGAGTTTGAGAATATTCCAGAAATTGCACTTACTACGATAGAAAATTTTTCTAAACGAACCGGACTGATAGTCAGGCCTTCTCCGAACTGCGTCCGAATTTCACAAAATCGTTGGAAGGAAAAAACTTCTTTTCAAAAAGCAGGAATTCCTACGGTAAAATTTTATCCAGTTTTGACGGAAAAAGAAAAAAAATCTGTTCTTTCTAAAACTAATTTTCCCTGTATCTTAAAAACGAATACGATGGGTTACGACGGTAAAGGACAGGTTCGGTGTAAAACCAAACAAGAACTATCTTCCACACTTTCCAACCTCAACAAACTAGATCATATCATAGAAGAATTTTTTCAATTTACTTCAGAAGCCTCCGTAATCATGGCCAGATTTGAAAACGGTAAAATCTTAAATTTTAGACCTTCTAAAAACATTCATAAAAATCATATCTTGGACCTTACGTTTTATCCCGGAAACTTTCCTGATAGCGTAGAAACTAAACTTGTAAACTATGCAAAAAAATTAGCGGAAACGATCGACTATATTGGAGTTTTTGGGATAGAATTTTTTATCAAAGAGGACGAAATTTTATGCAACGAATTTGCGCCTAGGCCGCATAACTCAGGGCATTTCAGTCAAAACTCTGGTACCATTTCTCAATTTTCTCTTCAGTTGAGAACTCTTTGTAACTTACCTTCTCCAGAAACAATTCCGGCCAATCCAGTATCAATGAAAAATATTTTAGGAGAAGATTATAATCCAGGATCTAATCTTTGGAATCAAACATTAGAAAATCCTTATTATCATCTTCATCTTTATGGTAAAACAGAAATTAGAAATGGAAGAAAGATGGGACACTGGAATTACTCCGGTCCCGATACCGAATCCGCTTTTTTAAACTGGGATTGAGTTATCATTCTCAAGATTTAATATATAAATGCAAACTCGCATAACAAAATCACTTCATCGGATCTGATTTTTCTGTAAAAATAAAATGTGGGAACTATTACAAATCAAGATTTTACAGTTACATTCCTAAAAATGGGGGAACCCTTTATCATCTCAACTGAAATGGGAAACATTTTTCCCATATAGATATAGAACTCACGTTATTCACAATCCAAATGGATATTGACTGTACAAAAAAACGTAACTTTAAACACTCTTTTACAGCTTTAAACGAAAAAAGCACAATCAAAGTAATTCATAAATTTGAATATCGTTTTGTAAAAGCCAAAAAAAATTAAACGTTAGACTTACCAATAGAGAAATATTGAAAACCTTCTTTTTTCATCAACTCAGGAGAATATTGATTTCTACCGTCAAAGATAACCTTATTTTTTAAAAGCCCTTTGATCTTTGAAAAATCGGGCTCTCTAAATTCTCTCCATTCGGTTAAAAGTAAAAGAGCATCCGCACCCTTCAAAGCAGAATAAGCGTCCGCAGAATAGTCCACTTTCCCTTCAAAATAAACAGCAGACGTTTCTTTAGAAACTGGATCGAAAACCTGTAACTTTACGTTTTTATCATGTAATTTTAAAAGTAAAGGAATTGAAGGGGCCTCTCTCATATCATCCGTTCCCGGCTTAAAAGAAAGCCCCCAAACAGCAAACGTCTTTCCGGAAAGTCCAGATTCTCCATAAAACTTTATAATTTTCTCATATAATCTGAGTTTCTGAGATTCGTTAACCTCTTCTACTTTACGAATGATTTGAAGAGGGGACCCCTCGTCTTCAGATGTTTTGATCAGTGCACGAACGTCTTTTGGAAAACAAGAACCTCCATACCCAATTCCCGCGTATAAAAATTGTCTGCCGATTCTGGAATCGGTTCCCATTCCTTTACGAACGTCTTCGTAATTTCCACCTACTGCCTCACAAAGATTAGCGATTTCATTCGCAAAAGAAATTTTAGTCGCAAGAAACGCATTACACGCATATTTCGTAAGCTCTGCAGAAACCACTCCCATTCTTAAAATAGGGTTACCGTTCAAAACAAAAGGAGCATACAGCTGCGCAATTAAATCCCCGGCTTTTTGAGTTTCGGAGCCAATTACTACTCTTTCAGGACGCATGAAGTCGTCGATAGCAGCGCCTTCTTTTAAAAATTCCGGATTGGAAACCACGTCGAATTCTTCTTTAGTTTCGTTTGCAATGATTGTTTTGACCTTGGCCGCAGTTCCGACCGGAACCGTAGACTTATCAACGATTACCTTGTATCCGTTGATGGACTTACCAATTTCCTTTGCTACTGCAAAAACAGCAGAAAGATCCGAAGAACCGTCCGGTAAAGTGGGAGTTCCTACAGCGATAAAAATAATATCCGACTTTTCCACCCCTTCTTTGAGAGAAACCGTGAACTCTAGTCTTTTTTCTTTCCAGTTATTCAAAACGAGTTCGGAAAGTCCCGGTTCGTAAATAGGGATCATTCCTTTTTTAAGATTTGCGATTTTAGTTTCGTCCTTATCTACACAAATCACATGATTTCCATATTCCGCAAAACAAGCA
Source organism: Leptospira noguchii serovar Panama str. CZ214 (assembly GCF_000306255.2). Lineage (GTDB taxonomy): Bacteria > Spirochaetota > Leptospiria > Leptospirales > Leptospiraceae > Leptospira > Leptospira noguchii. Next base: position 69,871 of record NZ_AKWY02000034.1, on the reverse strand, counting down.
CCCGCGACAAGGCCTACATAACCGCTTCCAATCACACAAACTTTCATATTGAGAACCAGGATTCCGAGCTTTCCGGACTAAGAAAGAAAAATAAATCAATTAGAAACGTCTTTTTGAAGACTACTTTGCACAGGAAGCCAAGCGACTCCTTCAAATTTAGGTAGATCTAAACGTTCTAATTCAAAGGAAATAATTCCATCTTTCCAAAGATAATTGTTTCCCACGTGATTGTCTCCTTCGTGTAAGGCGATCCCTAAAGAATATTTACCTGCAGAGAAATTCAAAGGAAGTCGAAATTTCGCCGTAACGAATTCCCCCGCTCGGATGTTTTTTAAAGGATTTTTGAGATGAAACGTGTTCGTTCCAAAAACGCGAATCCCGCGGGAGTCGTCTATATGAAAACCTACTGTAAGATCTGGAATTTCATTTTTGAATATTACATAAATTGAAATTTCTACTTCACAACCTACCGGAAATATTTTCGGGTTCGTAAGATTCTCGTATTTTAAATCCTCTTCTACACCACTCCGATAAGTTTTACTCGGAAGTTTTTCTAAATTTTGTATTGCTGGTGATGCATTTTGGGAATAATTCAAAAGATTTAAATTTACAGAAAAACTTTCCACAACCGAATCTTTTTGAACCGGAAAAGTTGTTTCTTGTCCACTTCCAGAATGTGCAATAATTTGCATATATTCCCGAAAACCTTTTATTGGATCGCCGTCAAAAACCAGTTTTCCTTTTTCTAAAATTAAAATTCTAGAACATACCGATTTTAAAAGTTCAAGATCATGACTTACAATTAAAGTCATAGTTCCTTGTTCTTGGAAAGAACGAAAACGTCTCAGACATTTTTGTTGAAAACTTGCATCTCCTACCGCCAAAGCCTCGTCCACTATGAGAATATCGGGTCTCGAAAAAGTAGCAAGAGCAAAGCCCAGACGCATCACCATTCCAGAAGAATATTGTTTAATTGGAATATTCTTAAATTCTGTTAAACCGGAAAATTCAAAAATTTGGTCCATAGAAGACCGAATCTCGTTCGGACTCAGTCCCCAGACAAGACCGTTATAATATAAATTTTCCTCCCCCGAAAGTTCCGGATTAAACCCAACTCCTAATTCTAAAATGGAACGAATAGAACCAGTTTTTAAGATTTTTCCGGACGAATAAGAAGAAACTCCAGTGAGAACTTTTAAAAGTGTAGATTTTCCAGCACCGTTTCTACCGATCAAACCAACAATTTCACCCGAAGAAACCTGAAAACTCACATTTTTAAGAGCGTCGTATTTGACATCATTTCCCCAAAAACCGAGAGATAGAACATTCAAAATTCTTTGAAAAGGTCCGCTAAATCCAAAGTAAACCTTACTTAAATTTTCTACTTTTAAACTCAAAGATGATCCAAAATGACAGAATGAAATTTAGAACGACTCAAAATTCCGATCAAAGGAAATACAATCAAGGAAGGAATAAATTCTTTCCAATGGAAAACTGTAACAAAGTCGTTTAACAAAAAAAATCTAAATAACTCCAATGGAAAATTTAGAGGATTCCAAACGTTGATCGAATATAAAAAACCGGAAGACACATACAAAATCGGCAAGGACCAAAAAAAGAACTGAGAAATAAGTCGAACGAGAGGAGTAATATCTCTTAAAATAACATTTGCTCTGGCCAAATATCCTTGGATAAAAGAAAGCAAATATCCTACTGCAAACATTATAAAAATTGAAATAGGAAATAAAATTACATTCAATTTTTCTAAAATACTCAATACGATCAAGACAGGGACAGCGGTCACGGTAAAATGTATGAGCATTTGAATATAAGGAACCCAAAGAAAAATCTCCGGACCCAAAGGGGATCTTTTGATCAACTGCCGATTTTCCGTAAGAATTGAAGTGCCTCGAATTATATATTCCTGCAAAGGAACCCAAAACAAAAGCCCGCTGAAAGAGTATCCTATAAAATCGGAAGCGGACTCCGGACTTCCTTTGAGATGAAGATATAAAAATACAATTGTATAAATTAAAATTAGAGAAAAATTTTGAACGAGCATCCAAGAAATTCCAAGTGCACTTCCCGCAAATTGTAAGGCGTAATCTCTTCTTACTAAAATCCAAAGAATCGGTAAATTTTTTAACACTTTGCTCGAGCCTGAAGAACCTTACCTTTCTTACAAGAATAGATCCCGTCAATTCCAAAAATCCACTGATCTAAAAGCTCCAAACCTATATTAGATAATAAACTTCCGAAATTTTTATAAATCCAAAGATCTTCTTTACTCGGTCTCGAACTGGATTCAGGATGATTGTGGGCGATGATTACGGCAGAGGCCGCGTCGTTTAAAATGATCTTCAAAAGATCTCTGGTTTGTACTCCCACTTCTTCTAAACTACCGACAGCAACTACTTCGGCTCGTAAAACGGCACCTTCCGGAGAAAGTGTAATTAAAACAAAACATTCTCTGTTTTTAGGGATTAAACTGGTAGCAAGAAAATTAAGCAATTGTTCGGAAGAATAACGTTTTCCTTTCAAAGCCTCCCACTTAAGACGCCTTCCAATTTCTATGGCCGCAAGTAAAGTAGTCGCCTTTGCAATTCCCACTCCCGGAATTTTACGAAGATCCGAAACTTGTTTCTGGAGTAACCCAGCAAATCCTTTACTTCGATGCAAAATTTCTCGACTGAGTTCTTCGATGGGTTGAGCCCGATTCCCTCTTCCCAAAAGCACCGCTAAGAGTTCCCAGTCTTCCAGGGATTCAGCTTCGTATGCGATCCGTGTTCTGGGATCGGGGAAAGGACTCAACTTTTCAGAGAGTTTTCCGTTAGACTTCAAATCCGTTTCAAATTGTTTTTACTCAGTTCAGAAAGAGAATCTGAAAACCAAGCTCCTTTCTGAACGAGTTCCCCTTCAAACGCTTCTTCCAAATAATCCGCAAAGGATTTTAAGTTCGGTTCCCCAGCACGAGTCCGTTCTTTCCAATTCGGCCCGGCGCCAGGGAGACCGCTACGTTTTCTCTGGTAGTTTGCTGATTCTTGCAGAGATCGAATGATCATAGTCTTCTCTCCATTTCTTAATAAATTAGACGACATAAACAGATAAAATAACAGGATAATTCACTTAACAAACATTTACATACTAATCAAATTAGTAGTAAATGTCAACCTAAAATCTTTCTTTTTCAAAAATCATTGTTAGGCTAAAAAATCCTTTTCCTTTCCGTCTTCTGCGAGTTATCTTAACCCTTTCTCCGGACAAAACCGTCTGCGTTCTGATTTTTTTTTGAAAAAAATTTTATTTTTTTCAAAAAATCTCTCCTAAAAGTAATTTCCTCGAACCGCTTTCAGAGTGGGGAAAAACAAATCTAACTTATTCAGACCAAAAAATTCTTTCTTAAAGTTTCGAATCTTATTCAGTTTTTTTCTTTTGAGTTTTGTTTCCTTAAACTCGGAAGAAAAATCTTCAATCTTAGATCCTACGTTTTTTTTAATTCATAAAAATCTAAATCCTTCATTAGGAGGTTTGTTCAAAACCGGAAAAAAATTTACTTCTTATGGAGCCTGGTTTGAACTTCCAACTTGGAAATTAGAACGTAAACATTTCTGGAAAACCTATTTTCTCTATGAGAATCATAAAACTTTTCCAATCGTTCATCAAACTTATGTAGGGCTTGAATATTCTTTTGTTCCAGAAAAGAACAACGATCTACGTCCTTCCATTTTTGTGGGCTGGGAAAAAGGAGAAAAGGATCTAGGAATTTTAGGAATCCACCTTACAATTCCAGACAAACAAACAATTCAAGTTTTTGGAAAAACCGGAAAAGATTTTAAAAGCGGTTCTATTTTTTTCCATTCTAACTTTGATACTGGACTTCAATTATTTTTAGGATTTTCAAGGATATGGGACAAATCCCATACAGAAGATCAATTCACTCTTGGAATCGGGTTCTCTTGGGAAAAATTTTCTTCTTCTTTTTTTGGAAACCAAATACCGGAAGAAGAATCGTTTCTAACTGGAAAATTTGGAGTCAGCATTTCCCAACAAGATTTCAAATCTAAAACAATTTCTGAATCTACAAACGAACTTCAACCTAGTTCACTTTTAAAATCCAAAAACTTACATTCTAAAAATATAAAATTACAATCGATCGAAACTTCTTTTGTAGAAAAAGATAAAACAAATCGTTCCTATATAAATTCGTCTATTCGTAGTTATACGATAATTTCGATTTCCGTTCAGGAATTATTATCCACCGGATTTACCCTTTCCTCCGCTTTGAAAATTTCTAAGGCGAGTTATAGTTCTAAAGAAGAATTTTTAGATCTTTTTAATTCTCTTTCGGCAAAAGAACAAACCAAAGTTTTCGTTCTTTTGAAAAAGAAAAATCCAAAACTTATTCTTAAAAATTCGATCCTTCCCAAAGATAAAAAATGACTTTTCTCTTAAAACTTTTACTTACAAGTGCAAAAGCGCATTCGTTTCGATTGGTTCTTTATTTTTTATTTTCAAAATCAAAAACTCAATTTGAGGAAAACTTAGTTTTTACTTTTCTAAAACAAATTCGATTTAGTAAAAATTTAATTTTTCATATACAAAAACAAATTTTATTTTTTGAATATTCTTTATTCTTAAAATTTAAAATCATATTATTAAAACGAAAATTTTTTATTTTAAACCAGTTCTTCCAAAATACATTTAAAAACATTTTTTTAAAATATATTAGAATTGTTGAAGAATTCCATAATTCAGATCAAAAAACTGCTTCAATCGACCGTTTCCATAAAGTAGAAACTGATGGAGAATTAATTTTCAACAATTCTATTCTAAAGTTTCTTTTTAAATTTAAAATTTTCCGAAATTCAAAAGATAGTTTTCGATATAAAAACGAATTTTCATTTCAAAAAAACAATCTTCGTTTCTTTTATTTTAATTTTTTTTCAAAACTTCAAAACAAAGAAATAAAAAAATCAATTTGGTTTTTGAAACGATTCTTTGTTTTTTTTAACGTAATTTTTTTATTTTGTATAACCGCAGATTCTGATCTTTTTGCGGTAGAATCCAGAATCGGAGTTACGTTTGAAACTTACGAATCCAGATATTCTAATTATACAAAAGAAAATTGGTTTTTTAAAACCTCAAATTGTAGAATCAAAAACGAATTGCTTCGGACAAATTTAAACTCGGATTCGTTTGGTGTTAGACGAACTACAATTTTACAAAATCAGAAACCTGCGAATTGTTTTACAGGTTTTCTGGAATCTAGAAACGGAAGTCCTTTTGTTTCCGGCCAACTCGACCAAAAATTTTTTAGGGCGAGTTTCGGACATAGATTTCGGCCCTTGGAAAATTTTTATTTTCTGAGAGACAATAACTTTTATACTGCGTTACCCGGAATCGATCAACCGATTCACAAATCTGGATTTTTAGGCTTTCAATGGAAAGACTGGTCCATAGGAACGTATTATTCCGAACTAGAAGCTAAACGTAAACCTGGAATCTATTTTATTTCTCCATGGAAATTGTTCGAGTTTGCGTATTCGCCAGAAATTAAAAAACATTACGTTTCTTTAAACTTTTATTCGGATCAATTTGGTCTTATAGGTCCTAAAATCATTTCTAGAATTCAAACGTTTGGCGAAAAAAAAGAGATCAACGGTACATTTTATTCCTCCGTTTCTTTCGAAAAGTCAGAGTTTAAACTTACCGGTTATCGAGGTAAAAGCGAAGACTTGTTTGCTCTGGACCCAGATCGAAGTGAACTCAAAGGTAAGGCTCAACTTGCGCGTCTGGGAATCGTTTCCAATTCCTATTTTAGTTTAGAATGGATTCGCGCTTGGAATCGTCCTTTGGAATTCAATTTGAAACAATCCGATTTTTTTCCTAGTAACATCCTACAATTGTTAGAATCAGAAAAAGAATTTCAACAGAGCTTAGATCATTCTTCAAAACGTTGGGAGATTATCGCTGGTAAGGCTCCTATTTTTTACGATCTTTCTTGGGGAGGAATTCTTTTTTCTCTTAGAAATTATTCAAACGAAACCATTGGTCGCGGAATTTATTATGCTCTTGTTCGAAAAAGTTTTACGATCGAAGCCGGTCAAGAATGGAGAATCAACGGCGATAGCATCACCGAAGGAAAATGGTCTTTTCGCCTCAACGAACTTTGGAATTTAGAAGGCGCCTTTTTATTTCAGAAAGAAGACAACAAGACGGATTCTCTTTTTGAAGCAAGAACCGCAAGGGATGAAACGAGTTTGATTTTTACGGATCGTTCTTCTTCTTTTCGTCTTAGATTACTATCACCTTACATCGCTTTTACGGTCAGTCATTCCAGAAGAAAAGAAAACAAAAACGACGGAATCTGGATCAATCTACAAGTACAATTTCCATTTTAGTTTTTCTTAAAGTAACGTAAGTTCGACGTAAAAGAATCTGGGCAAATCGCTCGCATATTTCAAAGCTAAAATGGCTTTCACGACTACGTTTTTAACTCTAATTCCTTCGGAATTTCCAAACTCAATATTACTTCTATGGATCGCAGCATAATAATCGTTTTCGCATTAGTTATACCGAACTCACGTTGAAATATAAATTTTATTATAAGAAAAATCAAAAAGAGATAAGTTTACATATTTCTAATACAACAGTTTACGAACCTATACGCGTTTGTTTAGGTTTTACAAAACGTCTTTTTTTAAATCAATCCAACTTGACTCTAAATTCTTGGATTAAATGTATGAGAAAGGTCATAATTCCAGAAAAAATGTAAAAGAAAATCAATCCATAGATCAGCCAAGGCCAACGTTTGAGTCCGATCAGCGCGAGTAAAATACCAATTCCAGCGATCAGTAAGAACAACCGAGTTGGACTGAGTTTGGATCGAATCGCCACTTGAGGTTTCGAATAACGTATGTTAGATACCATCAATACCGCAATAAGCACAAACGCCGCGATCGTAATCCAATGAGGTGCGGAGTTTGCATTTAAAAAGATAGGAAAAAATCCCACGGTCACTCCAGCAACGGGAGAAGGTAATCCTGTAAAAGACTTAGGATCGTGAGCCACGTTGAATCTTGCAAGTCGATACGCCGCACAAATCGGAAAAACTGCCGCGATTAACATTCCGATTGGAAAAAGGTCTTCCTTTCCAAAGACGTCTATTTTGTATTCGCATAAAACCATCTGATACATTAAATAGCCAGGAGCGATTCCAAACGCGGTCAAATCTGCAAGACTATCTAGGTCGGCTCCTATTTCTGAAGTCGCATGAAGGGCTCTAGCCGCCATTCCATCTAATCCGTCGCAAAGCGCGGCTAGTAATATAAAAAATCCTGCAAGTGTATAGGCCTGCAATTCGTTTCCGTTTCTGGACCCTGCTTCCGACGCTACGAGCATCGCACTGAATCCCATCGTGAGATTTCCGAGTGTAAGAGTATTAGGAACCCAACTGAGTTTGAGTTTCATGAAAAAATCTCCTGTCTGGATGGACTGACCGTAAAATCAAGATCTCTTTTATAACCTTTTCGAAACAAATAGTATCCCAGCGACGCTACCATTGCACCATTATCGGTACAATAAATTTTTTTCTTGGGAGTAAAAAGTTTCACAGAATTTTTTTCGGCCCAAGTATACAATCGATTTTGAAGAGTGGAGTTTGCGAGCACTCCCCCAGCGGCAAAAATACGTTTGATCCCGGTTTTTGCAACCGCCCGTTTGAGGTTTCTTTCCACAAGATCAAATGCAGAATTCTGAAAATTCCAACAAATCCTTTCCTTTGAAAGTTCTTTTTGTTTTTCCAATAATACCATCACCGCGGTTTTGAGTCCGCTAAAAGAAAAAGATACCTCTTCTTGTGGGAGATTCCGTAAAAGTGACGGAAGAATCGGTTTTTCATTTAGAGATGGTTCATATTCTTTCGCCTTTGCTTCTATATAAGGTCCGCCAGGATAAGGAAATTCTAAAAGACCCGCCACCTTATCAAAGGCTTCTCCAAGGGCATCATCCATCGTATCCCCTACCAGTTCCATTCTACCAAACTCATGCAAGATGTAAATGGCCGAATTCCCTCCAGAAAGTAAAAGTCCTAAAACCGGAAATTCTGTGGGAACTCCCTCCAGATGTAACACTGCAAAATGAGACTGAAGATGGCATACAGGTAAAATCGGAGTTCCATATACCATATGAATACAACGAGCCATCTGAGCGCCTACCATCAAGGAACCGGTCAAACCAGGAGAAGAAGTTACAGCGACGTAAGAAAGATCCTCGAATTGAATCCTAGACTCTTCCATCGCTTCTTCGAGTAAAAGATTGATTTTTTCTAAATGAGCCCTCGAAGCAATTTCCGGAACAATTCCTCCATAGGGTTTATGCAAATCGATCTGACTGAAAATTTTAAGGCTAAGTAGATCTTTACCATCACGCACGATCCCAATCGATGTTTCATCACAACTGGTTTCGATTCCCATTCCGATCATGGGGTTTAAGATTTTTTTTCTCCGTCTTTGTTAAGACTTAAAATTTCAATCGCCTTACGAAGTTGTGGATCCAACTCTAAATCTAAAATCGAGTTTTGTCCTTCCTGACGAGTTTTACTTTTATATAAGAATCTGGCTACATCCGTAGAAAGTTTGATTCCTTTTTCAGAAAGATATTTTTCAAAAAGTACAAAGTTTGCTTCGGAATAATTTGGATTTTTTAAGAGAAATGTCTCGAGCATTTTCTTTTCGGCCATCTTACGGATATAAAAACGATCGTCTTCAGTAGGTTCGATCGGTCTTACAATCACGTCCGGTTGAATTCCTTTTCCGTGGATCGACTTTCCGCTCGGAGTATAATACTTTTGTATCGTGAGCGCAATACCGGTGTTATGCGATAGTGAATAGATATTTTGAACCGAACCTTTTCCGAAAGAAACTGTTCCTAAAATTTTTCCTCTACCATGATCCTGCATCGCTCCTGCAAAAATTTCGGAGGCGCTGGCGGAACCTTCATTGATCAGTACAACTAACGGTAAATTGATGGACTTATCATTTGCCGGAGTGGAACGGAAAACCCGAACAAGTTCTCCCCCTCTTCCTCTTACGGACACGATGTCTAAATCCGGTTTTAAAAATAAGTCAGAAAGTGCAATCGCAAGATCTAAAAGTCCACCCGGATTCATTCTTAGATCTAAGATCAATCCTTCGGCCCCTTTTTCTTTGAGTGAATTTAATTCCTTTTTAAATTCGGAAAGAGTATTCTCTTTTCCCATAAACTGATTGAGTTTAATATAACCCAATTTTTCTTTTTCCAAAAAAGAAGATCTTACATAACGAATTTTGATCATCTCTCTGACTAAAGTGAGAACCATAGGTTCCTTTTGATTTTTTCTTTCCAGTTTGATGGAAACAGAAGTTCCTACCTTACCACGCATCAGTTTAATAGAATCGGAAAGAGAAAGGTCATGTGTATTTTTCCCGTCTATCTCTATGATCCTATCTTGAGGTAAAATTCCTGCCTTCATTGCAGGAGTATCTTCAATGGGAGAAATGACTACAATCGCACCATCTGCAAAAGAAACCTCCATTCCCAATCCGCCAAAACTGCCCCTGGTTTCTTCTTGAAGTTGAGAAAAATCATCCTTGTCCATAAAACGAGAATGTGGATCTCCCAAAGAAGAAAGGAGTCCTCGAATGGCTCCTTGATAGAGTTTTTCCTCGTCTACAGACTCTACATAATCGGAATGAATGGTAGATAATACTTCGTGGAAAATTTGTAGATAAGATTCCCCGGTTTTAGAAATCCCTTTTACGGTTTCTATCGGAAAAATTAGTGCAAAACTGAGAAAGGAAACAATTCCAATCCAGATCATTCTTTCTTTATTTTTCATATTCTTTGATCAACGCCTCGTGTAAGGCGGGATTTTTTTGTTTCAGACTTTTTAATACACTATCTGGATCCAATCGATACACCGAACAAGCTTCCAGAAAAAAGGTTAAATCTCCTGATGGAGATTTTTCGGAAGAAGTTTTGAGATTAGCATTGATCCTTGCAATACTTACTCTTTCTAAAACCCTTTTTAAATCACTTTCTGTGATTTCTTTTTTAGGGGGACTGCATTGAAATACAAAAAGAAGAAGTACAAAGAAGAAAAATTTTCGTAAACACACTCTGACCGAAGTCTCAGTTGAGTTTCTCACACTGTCAATCAGTAAATTCGGTATAAACCGACCAACTTACCCATGACAGTTGCTTTCTTAGTTTTAATCGGTTTGTATTTTGAATTTCTAGCTTCTAAACGAATCTGATCCTGTTCTTTATAATATACTTTCAAAGTAGCCTCGTCTTCGATCAGTGCAACTACAATCTCTCCATTTCGAGCGATGTCTCTTTTTTCTATAATTGCGATGTCTCCATCATTGATCCCTGCTTCGATCATAGAATCTCCCTGAACACGAAGTGCATACATAGGAACATTTCCTTTAGAAATCTCATCTGGAACCGGAATGTACGATTCTATATTTTCTTCTGCAAAAATAGGAAGTCCGGCCGCTACTTGACCAATGACAGGAATACTTGTGGCCTGAACTGGAAGCGATTCCATAGGACTTTGGCGGATAAGTTCTATAGCCCTGGATTGGTTCTTTGCGGTTTTGAGATAACCTTTTTTCTCAATTGCTTTGAGATGATCGTAGGCGCCCTTTGCCGTAATTCCAAACTCGTCTCCAATTTCTCGAATTGTAGGCGGAAAACCGCGCTCTTTGATGATTGCTGTGATAAATGCAAGAACAGCCTGTTGTTTGTCTGTCAGGTCTTTCATACTAAACAACTTAGTAGTGAATAAATGCTAAGTCAACACAAAAATAGTAAAATCACAATTTCAAATATTCACTCTTAAGAATAAAAGATCCTTTAGAAACAATCTCTGCCCCATCTTTGATACCCGATTTGATAACTACTTCGTCCCCTACGGTGTCTCCCGTAATTACCTCGATAGCTTCAAAACTTCCGTCTTCGTTCTGAAGAAACACAAAAGACTTTCCTTCGATTTCATGAACCGCTTCCAAAGGAACCGTCTTTCTTGGTTCGGAACCAGAATTGGCCACCATTCCTTTTACCTTTGCGGTCACGGATTGTCCCGGTTTTAGTTTTCCGTTTCGATTGGAAACCATGATTCTAAGTTTCGCGGTTCTTTTGATACTATCCAAAACGCTTCCCACATATGCGACCTCTCCCCGAATTCCGAGAGATTTCTCATCTCCTAACGGATAAATCTGCGCCTCTGCTCCTTCAGAAATCATACCTAAATCTTTCTCATAAACTTCTAATAAAACCATCAGGTTGGTTAAATTGGCGATTGTAAATAGGTCTTCGTTTCTAGTCACTTGTTGTCCTTGAACCGCTTTTCTTTCTGTAACTTCTCCGTTAATAGGACTTCTTAAAACTAGATTAGAAGAAACGTAAACCCCTCTTTCAATTCCGGCGATTTCTGCGGGAGTCAATCCATAGTTTTCTAGTTTGATTCGAGTCGTTTCCACCTCGGTTTTAGCAGTTTTATATTGCATGTTTGCAAATTCATAATCTTTTGCAGAAGTTACTTTCATATCAAAAAGTTCTTTTGCACGATCCGCTTGTAATTTTAAAGCCTCAAGACTAGCCCTTGCTTTTACATAAGAAGCTTCCACCTCTCCGAGCATTACAGAAGAAAGAATTGCAAGTGGAGACCCTTGACTAACTCGATCCCCTTCTCTCACTAAAACTTTTTTGATTCTGGCTTCTACAGTAGAACCTGCTCTGGCCATACTTTCCGGGTCATAAGAAATCCTTCCTGGAAGAGCTACTTCGTCAATCGCAGAAATCTCCTTAAGAGAGACTAACGTGATAGGATGTCTTTTTAATATCTCTTCGGATACGGTGAATCTATTTTTATCAACAGCCGATTGTTTCTTTTCTTCGATTCTTTTAGGGAAAAATTTTTTATATCCTAAATATCCCGTACTTAAAATCGCGAGAAGAACCAGAATGGATTTATATCTTTTTATGATTTGGATCATAGAATCTCCGAAGTTTTTTAGTCCCTCTCCATTTTTTTTCCGACTGCAGCCTTATAAATTTCAACCGCGTTGTAATATAAATACAACACTTCATAATAATCTCTTAATACAGTAAGATAATTTTTTTCAGCCTGTAAGAAAGTCACCTGATCGGATGCTCCTCTTACATAAGCAATCCTAGATTTTTGTTCCAGTTGTTTATTTTTTTGTAATAGATTGATTCTTTCGTATTTTGCGAGAAGGTCTTCCCTTGCCAGCAATTCTTTTTTAGAGGCTTCAATTTCTTCGTTCACTTCCCTTTTTTTGGCTTCGAGCGCAAGTTCGAACTTTCTATGTTCTTCTTTTGCGGAAAGAACTTTTCCCTGTCCTCTATCGTTTAAAGGAAGTGGGATCGTAGCAAAAACTCCGGCATAGTGTTCATTGCCTTTGATTCTCCATTCCCCCCCTACCTGTAGATAACCTAACGCCTCTCTTCTTTGAAGATCTATGTTTAACTTTTTTTCTTTTACCCTTTCTTCAAGTGCAGCTATGTCTGGACGGTTTACAGATGCGGTAGATGAATCCTTCAACTTAAGCCCTAGATCTTCCAAAGATTTAAATCTCATTTCCGTTTTAAACGCGAAAATTCCTTCTGACTCTCGGATTCCAGAAAGGATTCTAAGTTCTTTTTCTACAAATTGTCTTCGAACAAGAGCGTCCCGATAAAATTTTTCCACCTGGATTCTTTCCAATTCGAGCCTTTCATATTCAAGCGGAGAGATATCTCCTTTTTCGACTCGAAACTTAGTCAATTCCAAAAGATCACTGTAATTTTCGTAAAATTCTTTATTATAATCTACTAAATTAGTAAGAAATAAATAAGCCCAGTAGTTTTGTCTGAGTCTAAGTCTAAAAAGTCTATCAAAGTTATCAAATTCTCCTAATACAGCTTCAAATGATTTTTTAGCGACCTTAGATCTGAGAGAAACAACTCCGTATACGTCCAGATCCTGATACAGAGCGGGAGCGACTTCAGTATTTCCTCCTTGAGATCCGTTGGTTCCTAAAATCTGCGGTCCGGAAGATCCTCCTCCAGGTGTTCCTATAAACTGTTGTTGATATTGTATAACCGGGTTTTTATAAAGAGAAGCGGTGATCACTTTTCCTCTTTCGATTCCCATATTTTGTTTTTCTGCGAGATAAAGCGGGTTATTTGCGACCGCGTATTCGGTTAATTTTTCTACGTCCCAATCTACGATCTTCCCAGCAAAGGAAATCGGATTGGAATTCGCAACCTGTGTTTGTTCCTGTAAATTTGGGGATTTATTTGGATCTGCAGTTGTTTCTGTCCCGGATCCGTTTTTTTTTCTTTCTTCTTCCGTTTGGAATGGGAGTTCAAGAGGGATTACTTCCGAGTCAATCTGAGAAAACGGATTCAGTCCAAGAAAAATACCAAAGGCCAAAGCTGTTAAAACATTCTGTGAAGATACCATTTTCCCTGCACTTTTTTAAAATATGGATTGATAAGTTCTTTCTCCAATTCCGTGTTTTCTTTAAATCTAAATTTTAATTCGCATTCTGTCATACTTTCATAATAGAATTCTATTTCTATTCCTCCCGAAAGTAAAAATAAATCCCGAACCGTTCTTACGTTTTCGGAGTTCTTTTGTTTTTGCAGTAATTTCCGATCGAAAAAATAAGTCTCGAAATAATTTTCTTTTTTAGAAAGTTCCTTTTTGATTTCTTCTCGCGTCCAAATCCCTTTTAGATCTAATAGTAACCCTTCTTTTGGAGAAACCTGATCCGGAAGTTTTGAATAATCTTTTGCAACCGTATCTTCTACAAGAGTTTGGATCAAACGTAGAATTTCAGAAGTATCCTTTTTATGATCTACTGTATGACCCGCCAGAAATACTTTTCCGACCCATATTTTCGGCGCTTTTAAGTTCGTTTCAGCAAGAAATGTTTCTCTTTCCAATGCAGAACTACAGTAAAAAATCAAAATCAGACCAAGTAAAACGTGGGAGATCCTACTTTTTTTTGGAGGAAAGGTTTGTTTTATAAGAAAGTTCATTCTGGTTTCCAAGTTTTCAAAAAACGCATCTGGTCTTTGAAAATCAATCTGAAAGTCTAAGAAAAATTTTTGTTTTTATGGATTTAAATTTCTGAGAATAGAAAACCAATACCGTAAAATTTAAAATAATGTGAATTTGATATAAGAAACCAATTGTATAAAGTTTTATATTTTCACAAAAAAAATTGAACTATCCTCATTCAAATTCTTAGCTTATTTGTAAATATAAACTTTGATGGCCGAAAAATTTTAAAATAACAAAATGAATCTAAATCCGTGGGAACTACTGCGAACTGAATCAGAAAAAATGAATGTTTAAAAAACTGTAAAATCATCAATATTAGATTTCTGTGGGAACTACTACTTCTCTTTTATTTTTTTATATCGAATTTACGCTTAGATAGTAGTAAGAGTCCTGAATTTTTACAGATGAATTTGGAACTTTGTAGGAGTCCCTACATTTTTATTAGAATCGTTGAAAGTTTAGATTAACAAAACCGCCTAAATCGACCGTTTCCATGAAACTGATGGAGAATTCATTTTTCAAAAACTCTATTCTATTGTTAACAATGTGTCTTTATAATTTTCTATCAATTTTACAAGCAAAAGACTAAATAATAAAATCATTATAAAATACGCAGTATCTACAATTAGTGTGTTGAATTTAAAATTTTGGTTTAAGAACATTGTAGGTATATATAACGAAATTTTAATTGCAAAATAGGCAAGGACAATGGATAAAACTGGTAAAATTAAATACATTTTTTTGAATATAAATTTCTTAATAGGAATCAAGAAAAAATAAATACGTCTCAATTTAGAAAAACGGCGTATCCACGATCCGATTTTTAATATATCTAGTTTTCTACGGTAGCCTGTATCTATAACAGAAATTGCCGTAATACTTGAGCCCATCAAATAAACGTATTTTGGTGGATGCGAATGTATAATCTCTGTTTTATTTTCGTATATGTGAATTGTGTCGCTCGAAGTCCCCGTAATGATAATCTGACGATCAAATGGATGATGACTTATATAATGAATCAGTCCTACGTATACTTTATTAGCATTTGTTTCGATAGCAACCCACTTACCTTGCGCAAGATGTAATAGATCTTCCCAAGGCGTAAGACGATTTGTTTTCTTTTTAAAACCAATCACCCTTGTTATTGTTAAGTATCCGAAAGAAGGCCAATGAAAAAGAAAATTTAGGTAATAAACTATTAAAAATATAACTACATAAGAAGAAATAGAAATACATACTTTAGGACGAAGTAGGATCTCTAAATTTCCAGCTATAATAGCTTTTTTAAAATTTAAAATGAAATGGTAATCTTTAAAAAACAATACTTCCCAAAATACATTACTGAGTAACCAAATAGAAAAAATTAATAAGCTAAAAAATAAGGAATAAATTGTTAGTGAAAAATTATCTTCAACTATATATTCCTTTACCAAACTCTTAAGTTTAAAAACCAAAAAACCGGGTAACAAGAAAGCTACGGCTAAAGTGATTTTTAAAATAGAATCAAGATTCAAACTTTATTCAATAACCTATTTATCTTTATTTCGATTCTGAAAGTTTTGCCGATTAGAAGCAGTAGTATCTTCATTTAAAGTAGTAGAAGATTCTTGGGGTTGAACAAAAAGCTTAGGTGCTTCATTGATTGTAATCTTTCCAGTTCCAGATAAATGAATCGCAGATTCTATCAAAGAATCAATTCTAAAGCTTTTCTGAAACTGTATTAAACGATTATCATCTTTTTCTGTCATAGTCAAATCATGACTAAAAAACTAAACAAATGTCAAGTTATTTTTTATACAAGGATTTGACATTCATTCGAAAAAAACTAAGTCCTTTTACTATTTCAACTTGAATTGATAAGAAACCCATTTTATAAAAACTGAATTTTCCGTAAAGAACTGGATGTGGAAACTACCACAAATCACAATTTTACGAATACATTTTGAAAATGTGAGAACTACTACGAAAATTGAACAACTTTAGAACTACTCGAAAATTCGCAAATTGTGCGATCTAATTTTTGTGGGAACTACTGCAGTTTATTAAAGATTTCTAAAGAATTCTTGAGTAAACTTCTTTGAAATTTTGGGACAAAACCCTTTGTAAAATCGCTCATTTATTTTCCGGTATTATTTTTATACGTCCAAGTAGTAACAGTTACAATTTGTAACATACAGAAATTTTTACAAATTGTAATTGTTTAGATGAAATTCAAAAATGAAACTACTAGTTAAGTTTGATCCAAGTATTCTACGCGCCCTTCCCATCTTGTCGAAGAGCCTTTTTCAGAAGTTCTTCTAAGTCCTTACCACTAATTATATTTAATAAAGAAGAATTTTCAGAAAGAAATCTTTTAGCTCCTTCTGTAAACTCAGCGTCACCAACGATAAACGCCTTATCCAAACTCAATTCGTTCAATTGAGCAATTGTATCTCTTAAAAATATATCCGAAATCTTTGCGTCCTTCCATTTACGAAATTTAAATAAAGAACGGGTTTCCTTATCCGCCTTGTTCAAACCGGCAAGATTAAGACCTTCTCCTTCCTTATTAGGAACTTCTCTACTGACAGTATAATTTAAAGTCATCACGATTCGAACACAAAGATTTTTGAAATCCACACCTTTCAATTGGCGATAATGATCCAGAACTCCAATTCCAATTTTAGAAACGTCGGAAAGAACCTTATTCCCTTGATCGTCTAAAATTCCTTTGATATGAAAAGATTTAGAAGACTTAAGTCCGGAGAGTTCATAAAAACGTTCCACTGGAAAAAGTTCTCCAAAAACCCTAGCGATCTCATCGTCTAAAGAAAAATTTCCGTTCTTCCCTATATCAGTTCTTTTAGTCTCCAATTGAAATTTATAGTTTGCGAGTTCTAAAATTCTTGGGTCGTCTATTCTTTCTGACTCAGCCTCAATGAGATATTCACTGGCCTCTTCTAGTTTCCCCAGTTTTATCGCTAAAAGAGAAAAGTAAACGTCTGAATCGATCATCTCTTGTTTCCAACCGTTGGTCCTCGCCATCTCCATACAAAGTCTTGCGTGTTTGAGAGCCTCTCCTAAATTCTTTTGAAGAATAAAACAACACATTAAAAACTGAAAAATCGTATAACGCACGTAGTCGTCTTCGATTGAATCCGCAACTGAATTTGCAATCCGAATCGCCTCGTCGTATTTTCCGTCTCGAGTCAAACTGAGGGCATATAAAAAACCACCAACCGGAGAAGCTGGATCTAGATCATACGCTTTTGCAAAAAATTCTACCGGATTCCCTTTTCTAAGAACTGCAGAAACCACACCTTTTCCGATAAAAAGGGAAGGAATTTTGATTTTTTCGTTCGAAATTTTACTTAAGAACCGATCCGCGATCATAAATTCTTTTTGTCCCAAAGCCATAAATCCAATTCGAACATTTGCTTCTGGATTTTCCGGATCGATCGAGATCGTATCTAAATAGTGAAATAGTGCTTCTTCAAATAAATCTTGCTGATAGTAAATATCAGCGATTCGGTTGGAAACAGAGACTTGATTGATCCCTTTTTCGAAGTTTCCGATCTTTTTGATTTTTTCTAAATGGCGGGCTTCGTTGATCGTATCCCCTTCCATTGCGTAGATTTTGGCAATTACGTAGTGAGCTCTTACGTTAGAAGGAGAATTATCTAAAATATCCCGAATGATCACACGTGCATCCACGTAGTTTCCCATCGCCGCAAGCGCCAGAGCCTTTTCATAAGAGTCTTTTTTAGTCTGAATCAGAAACGATCCAGACGCAACAATCAGAATGATTCCAATGGCGACAAGAATGATGAAGATCATTTTTTTGTTTTTCTTTCAGGTTCCGGTTGGTAAATGGATAAAATCCAGGAAATAAATCCGGGCATTATTCGATTTCAGGATAAAGCCAATCATTTGATAGAAATAAAAACCAATGGGAAAACTTACCTATTTCAGATTCGCGTATTCTATTGTAAAACGGGATATTACAATCAGTATTCTTCATATTGGATTTTCTTCCCTATTTTGTTTTTTTCTAATTTTCGGAATCTTTCTGCTCAGAATGGACAGAACCCCTTCCAACTCTTCTAGTATCGAACTCTTCCGGAATTATCCTCAGTTGGTTTTATTACTCAGTTCCTCTGGATTGGTCTTTATGGCGATCACAAGAACCCTTCTCAGAACCTCCGACGCAGGAATTATGATGGCAGTCGGAGGAAATCGAATCGGAACGGTTCGACTTTTAGTGTCGGAACTTTGGATCTTACATGGAACTGGATTTTTAATCGGTATTCTTGCGACCATATTTTTTCCACCTTGGGTGGCAGAAGGGTCTAGTTTATTCGATTATGGAAAAGCGTTTTGTATCTGTATTTTTCTCATTTCTGGAATCGGATCCATTCTTTCATTGATTCTGACATTTTTAGATCCTTATCGATCAATTCGGAGGGGAAAATGATTCTTCGCATCAACAACCTCTCTCGAGAATACGGAAAATCGAAGGCGGTTAACGGAGTTTCCTTCGATATGAATCAGTCCGATTATGTTGCCATTGTAGGTCCTTCTGGTTCCGGAAAAACTACACTTCTTTCTATGATTACTGGAATGCTTTCTAGTACTTCGGGAGAGGTTTACTTTGATACTACCAAAGTAAGCGATATGAGTAACGGCGAACTTGGAAATTTTAGAGCAAAAAACATAGGACTTATCTTTCAATTTTCCGAACTTCTTCCTCACTTAGATGTAGAAGAAAATATTTTACTCCCAGCTCTACTTGTAAATAAATTCAGTCAGAAAGAATATCTAGAAAAATGCGAATATTTAATTCGTAGTCTTCATCTAGAATCGATCCGTAAAAGTTATCCTAGTAAACTTTCCGGTGGTCAAATTCAGATGACTGCAATCGCCAGATCACTGATCAACGAACCGGAACTTCTTCTTGCGGACGAACCTTCGGGAGACTTAGATCCCGAAAACAG
The DNA here is from genome assembly GCF_000306255.2 of Leptospira noguchii serovar Panama str. CZ214. Taxonomy (GTDB): domain Bacteria; phylum Spirochaetota; class Leptospiria; order Leptospirales; family Leptospiraceae; genus Leptospira; species Leptospira noguchii. The sequence goes on along the minus strand of NZ_AKWY02000034.1, from coordinate 50,779 downwards.
CGAACTAGTCCGAAATCTTCTCTACGATTTTAATTCCAGAGGTCTTACAATTCTATTAGTAACTCATGATATGAATTTAGCCTTTGACGCAAAAACAATCTATGAAATGAGAGAGGGAGAATTTACCAGGGTGGTAAAATGAAATCTTATCTCGGAATTGATATTGGAGCCGGAAGTATCAAAGCAAGTCTTATCGATTCCAACGGAAACGTATTGAAAAGTTCTTTCCGTAAAACCGGAACGGAAACAAACGAAAAACAATTCCTAGATTCTATTTTTGACATCGTATTAGAACTGAAAAATTCTTCTTTGACAGCGGTGGGCATAGGAAGTCCAGGACCGATCGATTCTGAAAATGGAATTTTGATTGAATCCGCAAACCTTCCACTTTTAAAAAATGTTGCGTTAGTCTCTCATTTAAAGAAAAAGTTTTCTATTCCAGTATATTATAATAATGACGCAAACCTTGCCGCTTTGGGAGAATACCATTTTGGTTTAGGAAAAGGTTCCCCTAGTTTAGTGATTCTTACTTTGGGAACTGGACTAGGAGGTGGTTGGGTATATCAAGGAAAACTTTTTAACGGTTATAAAGGAAGTGGAATGGAGGCGGGACACGTTACGTATCTTCCAAACGGTTCCCTATGTGGCTGTGGTCAAAGAGGTTGCACCGAAGCCTATTTTAGCGCCAGTGGATTTTTAAATCGATATAAAGAAAAAACAGGAGAAGTTTTAAATTCCGCAGAGGAATTTTTTGAAAAAAGTAGAAAAGGAGACAAAACCGCATTGATTTTGTTAAACGAAGGAATCGAAGCGCTTTCGCAACTTTGCAGAAATCTAATTCATACCATCAATCCGGAAAAAATCGTTTTTACGGGAGGACTTGTAAAATCCTGGGATTTATTCGGCAATTCTCTGCAAAATAGAATCCAGGAATTGATATTTCCGATTTTTAAAACGTATACTCAAATCCTTCCCGGAGGAAACGTATCCGGAACGTTAGGCGCTGCTGCACTTTGTATGGAGAATCAAGAATGACAGATCACCATTGTATCTTTTGTAAAATTGTCCGTAAGGAAATTCCTTCCAAAATAGTTTTTGAAAACGAAGAGACATTAGCTTTTTATGATATTTCTCCTCAAGCCCCGATTCACATAGTTTTTATTCCTAAAAAACACATTCCTTCTCTTTCTAAAATCGAAAACGAAGATTCTAATCTACTCGGAAACATCTTATTACAAATTCGTGATGTAGCCAAAAATCTTGGATTTGCGGAAAACGGTTACAGAGTTGTCAATAACACAGGAAAAAACGGGGGGCAAACTGTATTTCACATTCACTTTCATCTTTTAGCGGAACGACAATTACACTGGCCTCCGGGTTAAACAAAGGAACTTAACATTGAAACGAATTTTATTTGGCAGCTTAGTTAGTGTATTTGCACTTGGTTTTTTATTTTCTAAACTGGATCTGAGTGAATTTTATAAAATTCAGGAACGTTGGGAACCTATCTATCTGATTCCTTTTATAATCTCTTCCGCTTGGGGGATCATTCTATTTTCTTGGAGATGGTATCTACTGATGGGAAAACAAGTAGGTTTCCGTTATGCTCTGCTTTCTTCCTTTATCGGAGTGGGTGCAAATATGTTTCTTCCCGCAAGAGGAGGAGATATTTTTCGTTTATACTTTTGTAAAAAAGAATCCTCTCTTCCATATCCTACATTAGTAACAGCGCTTTTTATCGAAAAAGTATTAGATTTTTCTTTTATATTCTCCGCAGGTATTTGTGCTTTGATGTTCTTAGAAATCAAAGACGAAAGTAGTAATTCTTTTTTTATTATTTCTTCTTTGATAATTGTGGGAATTTTTTTAGGTTTAATAGCAATTCGATTTTTAAACGATACGATCGTAAAAGTTCTTGCATGGATTGCGGGTCTTTTTGGAAAAAAAGATTGGTTTCTAGATAAACTTGCTCATTACATTCGAGATCTAGGAAATTTTTTAGTTTTTAAAAAGTTCATTTTTCCATCTTTCCTTACTGCTCTTACTTGGTTGATTGGTTATGCTTTCAGTTATGCGCTTCTTCTTAGACTAGTCGGAATTCCGATGGATTACGCCGGGATCGTACTCATTATGTTTGCTGGCGCGGTTGGTGTAATGGTTCCATCCGCCCCCTCCGGTGCAGGAGTGTTTCACGCTTCGGTAACTTCTGCATTTGTTTTGATGAATAGAAATGCTTCCGAAGGTTTGTTTTATGCGACTACGGTCCATCTAACACAGTTTATACTTCAGAGTGTTTTTGCTATTGTTCTTTATCTTTACTGGATCGTGGACAGAAGAAAGAGAGGTCTTGGTAAGGCCGAATTTTCTTTGAAAGAATCGGAAGTGATCGAAGTAGAAAGTAAATAATAACCATAACCGAAATCAACAATCCACACGATTGATTCGAGAAATTTTTCAGAATAAAAAAGAAGCAGCCAATATTTTTTAAAAACAGATTACCACTCGAAGTAGAAAAATTATTAGATTTAGAAAACCTAGAATCTAGTTTTATTTCAGAAAAACTCAAACAAGAACAAACAGATCTATTGTTTCAAATCTGGAAACAAAACTAACGTGTATTTACTATTCGAACATAAGAGTTATTTAAATAATTCAATTCTTAGATCAGTTCGTTTTAACAAATCAAGAAGTTAATATTCTAAAAGACTCTATCTCCGATTTTAGAATAGATTTATTTGATCTAAAAAATAGAACTAAAAGATAAATTAGAAAGTATCATTTTTCAAGTCACCCTGGAGGCGTTCAAAAAATTCGAGAAGGTGACTTAAAATTTATTTCTCATTTACCCGGACTTTTTTCTCTGTTACTATAGATCAAAGAAGAATCGAAAAGAACTGTAATCTTAAGAAAACTCTTATGTATATCGATTGGATTCGAGATTTTAAATCTTCAGAGTTCAAAAGAATTTTCCAAAGATCTAAAACGAGAAATTAACCGTGACTACTACAGAAATACTGATTTCAAAAAGTATAAAAAGATGTCTCAAAAAAGTTTTAAAAGAAAGAATATCTATCTATCCATTTTTGAATGGACTTTCATTCTAATGAGTTTGTTCTAAAAACATAAAAGAAATCTCATTTAAGATCATATTACAACTACAAACATTATGAATATTCATAAAATTAGAAACGATCAAAAATTACTGTCTTTGTTAACTTAAAAGAGCCCTCTATAAAACCTAAGAATACCGTAGTCCAATTCAATTTTTGCATAAAATCGTCGTTTTGCAGCCATCAACAAACTGCAAAATCTAGGTTTTATAATCCATTCTGAAAATGTAAGAACCCACAATATTTTACAAAAAATTCACTTTCTCGATATCGAACTTTGTTAATTATTGCTTTTTCTAATTTCCTTTTATATCAAATCCGTGTTGGTCTTTGGTAAGCAGCGCTTGAATATAAACATTTTACGAGATAACTTTTTTCAACTAACGTAATTAAAAAAAGAACAATAGAATAAAGTGTCTAAAATTCAGCCTTTAAAATGTGGTTCTTCTTAAAATTTAGAGTATTTCTATCATGTCAAAACAAGTAGTAATTTAAAACAATTTACAAAACCACGTAAACGATAAACATCCCTAAAAATTAATGCGAAATACCTAAAATCGGCTTGTATTTTTTGAAAAATGAGTCGCCTTAGAATACGAATAGAACACTTCTTTTGGTACAATTTCTTTCTCTTCGAAAAACGTATTGAAAATTCAAACCAAACTTGGAGATCAAATTGAATTTAAAAAACGAACCGAACGCGATTCTTTGTGTGGATGACGAACCGATCATTTTGATTTCTTTGGTGCAAGAATTAAAAAATAAACTCGGACACCAATTTATTTTTGAAACGGCCCAAGACGCCACCGAAGCCTTAGAAGTAATAGACGATTTAGTTTCGAAAGGAACCAAGGTAGTACTGATTGTTTCCGATTGGTTAATGCCAATTACAAATGGAGACGAGTTTTTAATCCAAGTACATAAAAAATATCCAGAGATTCCTTCCATTTTAGTAACAGGACATATCGAAGAAGGAATTTTTAAAAAGGTTCAAAAAGAAGTGGGAACCTGTATGATCATTCCAAAACCTTGGAACTCGGAAGAATTATTAGAAGTCGTTCGAAAACTCTGCTATGATACAAAGTGAAGTTTTAAATTGCAAAGATAAATAATATTATAATATACAATCTAAACTTTCCACTATAAATCCTTTCATTTAACAAAATATCACCTATTTTTATTACTTTCCAGTCTGTTTTTTATTTTCTAGAAGTTTTAACTCGCAGTAAACTAAAAACGAATTCATTCTCACCTATTAATAAGTTTTTAAATTAATTTTAGACGTTCAAAACTCATAAACTTTAGATTTCCAACTAACTCAGAGTTTACACAAATACGTACTACTTGATTTCTATATAATTGAGTACATAAATTTTAAGACCTATCTACGTTTAGAGACAAAATTTTGAATTATAGTTCTCGAGTAAATTTACATCGCTTACGATTTTTTTGAGCATTTATCTTCTAAATTTCATTCTCTATTTATTACTCTAACGTCCGAAAATAATAATATATAGTTCCAAAGCGATATAGTATTCTAATATTCTTTTCCAGTTTTTATAGAGATGATTTTTTAGAAAAACACCAAAACTTTTTCTTTTCTTGAACAAGAATCTCTACTCCAAAGTTTCTAAATTGAAAACGTAGTCACTTCAGTATCTTGTTCATTATTTTGTAACATTTTTTGTTATACTCCTTAAAATGAATTGTTTGAACTTTATACATTTCAATTACTAGAGAGACGTTTTTTTAAAAAAGAATCGAATTTTAGAATATTCTTGGATTCTTGTTTTTAACAGATATGATAACCTAAAAACGATCCTTCTCATTTTTTGCTTTGATTTATATCGTCTAATGTTATATTTAAATCATTTCCTAGACCAAATCGAAAATAGAATTTGGGGCTTATTATAAATTTCGAATTTTAAGAGAACCGTTTTTTCAATTTTTGCAAAAATCGATTCTCTTAAAATACAGAATATACGGATATATTTTTTTTCGGTGGACGATTTATAAAAAGAATGAAAAGTAAATCCGTAATTAAATTAAGATTTTGTTAAAGGGAAGTGGAAAATCAAATACGCGTTATGCGCTATTGATTTCAAAAAAACATAAAACTAACGTTCTAAAATACAAAGTTTTTGATTACTCTTAGGACAAGCGGCAAAATCAGATGAGCATGGACAAACCAAAAACCAATCACAATTCAAGAGTTGCTATTACCGGAATAGGAGTTATCCTTCCAAATACGTATTCTGTGGACACTTTTTGGAAAAATCTTTCCGAAGGGAATTCCCAAATAGATACGATTACTAGATTTCCAACCGACGATATGCCCGTAAAAGTTGCGGCGGAAATGAACGACTTCAATTGGAAAAAGTTCTTACCCGATTTAGACGAAAAATATTCAAAACATTATAATAGAGAAACTTTCGCGATTATGTCCGCGATGGAAGAAGCAAGAAGAGACGCTAAATTAGAAAAAGATTCCGTCGATCCGTCCAAGGTAGGTTTTATAGATTCTTCTTCTAGAGCCTCTCTCGCTTGGTGGGAACACGCTTGGAAACTTTATCACGAAGAAAAAGATCCAAATGTTTTTGATCGTTATTCGGTTCTTACTTCTATGGCTTCCAACCCTACAAATCTTACCGCAATTTATGCAAACATACAAGGTTTTGTAACCACAATCACAGCCGCCTGTGTAGGAGGACATCACGCAATCAGTCTTTGTTACCAGGCGATCCGAAAAGGAAGAGCGGAAGTAATGTATGCTGGAGGTCACGAATTTCCTTTGATCAAACCTCTCATGATGATGTATTCCGATCCGGTAAGTTCCGTTATGTCCTGCGAAAAAGATAATCCTAAATCCGCAATTAAACCCTATGATCGAAATCGAGACGGTTTTATCTTAGGAGAAGGCGCCGCCGTTCTTTGTATGGAAAGAATGGATCACGCCATCGCGAGAGGTGCTAGAATTTATGCGGAAGTTTTAGGAACCTTTAGCTACAACGAAGCGGATCACGCAATGAGAATGGATCTTACCGGTAAAAAGGCTGCAAACGGTTTAAACCGACTTCTAAAAATCAGCGGACTCAATCTAGGAGACATTGATTATTTCTGCGGACATGGAACCGCGACGATCAACAACGACATGGCAGAAAGTAGGGCTCTCAAAATTTTATACAACGGGCTTGCTCGGAATAAATGGGCTCCTCTTGGTTCTATCAAACCAATTTTTGGTCATACCTTTGGAGCAGCAGGAATTATCAACGTTGCGGCAACGGCCTTAATGCTCGAAAAACAAATTCTCTGTCCTACGATCAATCTGAAAGACGTGGACCCAGAATGCGATCATGATCATATCACGGACGGTGCCAGAAAGGTTCGACTTAGAAATGCGATTTCGATGGCCTTTGCAATAGGAAGTCAATCTTCCTTTGTAAGTCTTACAGCACCAGATCTTTTTTAAGGAAACCAGAATGGAATTCGACAAACTGTATAGACAATACGATTATTTAAAAAAATTAAAATCGGTTCTCTATTATCAAGGTGCGGTAACTCACGAAATTTTAGGAAATCTTACTGAAATTCTAAAAGATAGAATTACAAACCAAAAAGGGAAAAACAAAATCCTAAACGTATTTGTGGAAATGGTCCAGAATGTAAGCCACTACTCTTTGGAAAAAGAAGGAAGTTATGGAATTGGTTTAATTCTAGTCAAAGAAAAAAATCATATACTTAAACTTTCGACCGCAAATCTTCTTAGCGAAGAAACCGCATCGACTTTAGAAAAAAAATTGGATCACTTTTTATCTCTTTCGGAAGCGGAGGTAAAAGAATTGTATCTACAAAAGATAAAAGGAGAAAGACCTAAATCTAGTAAGGGAGCGGGGCTTGGCTTTTTGGAAATATTAAGAAAATCTGATTTTCCATTTCGTTCCTCTTTTGAAAAAACACCAAATGGAAATTTCTTTTTTACTCTTACAGTTTTTTTTCGCCTGGAGTAAATTTCCAAGTTCTGGAATTAGAAAGTACATTTTCTTTAACCTCGATTACGATCACGGAAGTATTATCCTTAGTCATTCTTAGATTTGCTTCTTCTAAAAGATGGTAACAAGCTTCTTTTACGTTGGAAGAATTTTTTAAAATTTCCTCCAAATCGTCTATCTTAATTACGTCCGTTAATCCATCCGTACAAAGAAGAATACGATCTCCTACGTTTAAAGAATTTGTAATATCAAAAAGATCCATCTGAAGATCGGTGGTACCTCCTCCGATACAACTAGTGATGTAACTTCTGGAAATCTGATTTTCTTTGATTGGACCCGCAAAAGAATGATCGACTGTAATCTTTTGAATTCCTTGAGAAGAAAAATGATAAGCCCTACTATCTCCCATATTAAAAACTAGAACTTTTCTTTTTCCAAACAAAATACCGACTAACGTGGCTCCCATTCCCAGTTTTCCGGTTTCCTTAGCATAATCATTGATTTCGTGATTGATAATACTGAATAAACTCTGCCAACCAGCGCGAGACAATTCATCCAAAGGTTGAACCGCTCTTTCCGTCCAAGCGAGTTTTTCAAGTGTCATTCTGCTTGCAATTTCTCCGGAAATATGTCCACCCATTCCATCGGCAAGCGCAAGAATCAAAGGTGCCTCTCTCATTCCCGAAGAAGAAAAAGATCCAGAAACCGTTCCAGCTATAATTTCACCGGATACATACATCGAGTCTTCGTTGTGGGAACGAAAATTTCCTTTTTCCGTAATTCCAAAATAATTAACAATCATGGAGAAATACTGAAAGCTGAAATACTTTCTAAGATTCTATTATAAATATGTGTCATTCATGAACTTCAAGTACAAATCTATAGTACATTCTTTTTTTTGAATAAACTGTAGTCAAATTAGGACGATTTAGACCTAAAAATTACGCTCCTTAAATCAAATCGTTTCTATAAAATTTCCAATCATATTACAGGTTGACGTGAATCCCACTTAGGTAATTCAAATAGAACTAAATTGATAGCTATTATCAATACATCATCTGGAGCCGCTCTAACAAACGCGATAGTTCCCACGGTTTCAGTTTTTTTATTATCAACTTTTATTTTGCAGAATATCCGCCATCCACAGGAATCGCAGTCCCAGTGATAAAAGAAGAGTCTTCACTACAAAGCCAAAGTACAGTTTTAGAAATTTCTTCAGGAGAAGCGATCCTATGAATAGGATGTAATTTAACTAATTGCCTTTCCGCTTCTGCAGGATCTTTTGCAAGATGAAAAAGTTCGTCTAAAATTTCAGTCTTTACAGCTCCCGGACAAATCGCATTAACTCGAATATTTTTTTTCGCGTATTCCAGTGCAGCACTTTTTGTAAGTCCTACAACACCATGTTTTGCGGCTGCATAGGGATTGATTCCAACAACTCCATTGATTCCAGATATAGAAGAAACATTTACCACAACCCCTCCTCCTATTTTGATCATTTCCGGAATTTGATACTTCATCGATAACCAAGTTCCTTTAAGATTTACGTTCACTACTTGATCCCAAACGTCTTCCGGGTATTCGTGTAAAGGATGATTGAGCCCCATAATTCCAGCGTTGTTAATTCCGAAATCCAATCTTCCAAATTTTTCCAAGGCAATATCCACTACCTTCTTTACCTGTTCTCCGGAGGTTACGTCACAAACTACGAAATATACGTCCCCGCCCACAGCACGCACTTCGGATTCCAGTTTTTTTCCCTCTTCCAATCTACGACCACAAAAAACAACTTTAACGCCTTTGGAGACAAATTCCTTTACAACCGCTTTTCCAATTCCAGTACTTCCTCCGGTCACAACGGCTACCTTATCTTTCATAATATTCTCCAGATTTTATATTTAAATATTATAATTTATTGATATATTTATAAATCGAATCTTCAGTCTTAATAGGATCCATTTTAAAAAATTTCTATAAAATCAAAATTTACGATCCTATTAAATCCTGATTTGCAATTTTTTACACAAATCCAACTTTCAGATCCAAATCCATTCTATAATTCTCAATCAGAATTCAATTTCTAAATGAAATCGACAATTTAGCGATCTCGTTATATGAATGTGAGCTCTACGTAAGAAAATAAAAAAGAATTTTCTAAAAATATACACTCCTACAATTTTAGAATTTGTTTGTGAAATCGTGATTTGCAGTAGTTTCCACATTTTAGGAATCGATCTGTAAAGTTCAAATCCTAACTTTTTGATGAAAAATGAATCATGACTCTCATCGAACTTACGTTAAGGACTCAAACTACAGACAGTTTGAGTAAAAAATATTAAAAAAAGATCCTATTCAAAACTCTAAAATAGAATGTTTAGAATTCTACATTGAAATATGAATTTATCTAAAAATTCTTTTTGTATATCAATGTGGGAATTCATACGAAAACTAGAATGCTATAATCATACGATACAACAGCTTTTGTGGGAAACCCAAAAATTCAAAAATGATTGATTCTAAAATTTTGGATAGACCTCAGTTCAGTTTTCTAGTTTTTCCATTCCGAACTCGGACAAGATATTTTTTCAGATGTTTGTCTATCATTTCTAAATCAGATAACTCACTTTCAATCGAATCAATTTTTAGATCCTGCAATAAAATCAAAAGGTATCTGAGTTCTTCCAAATGTACTTTCGCTTTTAAAATGTTTTTGATTTTTTCTGAAAGAATCCTACTTCCCCAAGCTCCAGCAATTCGAACCGGTAAAAGGATAGAAACAGAACGAATATGTTCCAAAAGAGAAGTATGTTTTTTGATTACTTCAGTTTTATTTCCAATCCTGTATAGTTTGAGTGTAAGACCATGTGCAAAACGCAAAACCTCCAGCTTATCAATACTTCTACTTCGAGCAGAACTTGTCTCCTGAATGATTTCAATCTGAGAAGAAGTATAAACTGGTATTTTTTCTTCTGTAAAAATTTTTCTAAAACCTTCTGGAACAGACACTACTCTACGGACGGAATAATCGAAAAATAAAACTCTAATTTTTATAAGCGCTACTTTCTCTTTTCTTTGATCTTTAGAAAGACGAAAGGTAAGATCAAAAGATTTCTCCTCTAAATTATCTAAAACTACGTCTATCTTAACTTGATCTTTATAGAGTAATTCTCCCTGATATAAAATCCTAGCGTTCGCAAAGATGATACTCTTTCCATAAATATCTGTGACTGAAAACCCTAGATACTGAAAGAACTGTAGATGTGCCTCCATTACTAAATCTAAAATGGAAGCAAAAGATACGTGAATATCCAAAGCAAGATCCGTTTTTCTTATAGATAACTCTGTAGAAAAATGATACTTCTCCGGAAATTCTATCTGTATATCTGTCATTGTTATCACTTATCGGCTAACGTGTGAGGGACATAAACTACTTCACGTTATTTGAGTCATCATTACTTTACAACTTTGCAATCAATTTTCTATCAAAACTAAGTGTAAATATATATGACTTTCCTAATTATAGTTTCGGTTCGTGAAATACTCTCCTTAAATCGATTCAGAGTTTTGTTGCAATTTATAAAAAAGTTCTTGCTATAGAATTCTTAAAAGTAAAATCTTTCTACCGTTGTAACTTGTTTCAAACCCATTCGACATTTGTAGAAAAAGATTCGCAGTAAAGTATTCAAGATTTACAAAAGAATATCTTTTTTTGTAATACAATATTATTTTTTTCTTTTTAGGCGAAGTTAACGGGAGGTTCGCTCCTAATCGGAAATTTTAAACTAATCATCTTCACACTGATTGGGAAGTATAGAATTCATTGGAAAAAAACGCGAAGATCTTTCAAAATCCTGACGAGATGATCCGTGAAACGGTGCAACCTAAAATGTATCTGCACCTTTCCGCAACCATGTCCAGGCCAAATGCTCTCATCTATTCTCTTGCTCGTTGTTTCCAATATTCAAATCCGGAATTTGTAATTAGTATGGCCGGAATTCATTCCAGCGCGCACGCTCTTACAATCTCTAAAGTAGTAAAAAAAATGATCACCGGTTTTGCGGGAGACAATTATCCTAAACCCGCTCCTAATTCATTATATTCTAATTTATTAGAAGGGAAACCGTTCGAGCTGGAACTTTGGTCTCTCCTTAGTATCGTTCAAAGATTGATGGCCGGGGCAATGCGTCTTCCAGGTTTTATCACAAACTCTCTTTTAGGTAGCGATCTAATTTTAGATAAGTTAGGCAAAACGGCTTTTTTACTTCCAGACCCAAAATACCAAGGTATCAACGGTTCCCATTCTCCAAATTATAAAGGTAAAAAAGGAGTAGATCTAGTTTATATTCTTCCCTTAAACCCGGACCTTACACTTTTACACGCTGTGGTTGGAGACGAAGAAGGAAATCTGGTTCTTTGTCCTCCTAGTGGTGAAGGTTACTGGGGAGCGCTTTCCGCCAAACAAGGTGTAGTTGCTACTGTGGAAAAAATCGTTCCTAAAGGTTCCATTCCTCCAGAACTTGTTTCCATTCCAGGAAATCGAGTCAAAGCCGTTTCCATTGCCGAATTTGGAGCCCATCCTCAATCTCTTAGAGTCTATAACCTCCCTGGAATTCCAGCTTTTGCAGAACTTTCTACCTATTTAGACGACTACGAATTTCAGATAGGAGCCAACGAAGCAGCAAACGCTCCTTCCCGTGCAGAAAAATGGTATGCAGATTTTGTAAACTTAAAGGGTGGTCACACAGAATATTTAGAACGTGTAGGAATTTCTCGTCTTAAAAAACTAAAACAGATTCCCAAAGAAAACAAAATAACCAAATTAGAAGATCCAAAAACCGTAAACGACTCTGAACAAATGATTATTTTAGCAGCAAGAGCAATTCAAGAATATGTTAAATCCAACGGTTACAAAACGATTTTAGCCGGTATCGGTGCCGCTCATATTTCCGCTTGGACCGCAGCCCGTTTTTTAGAAAAAGAAGGGATTGAAGTTAAGATCATCACGGAACTGGGTTTTTTTTCTATGAAACCACATACCGGAGACGTTTTTCTTTTTAGCCAACTACATGCAAAAGATTGCACTATGCTTTCTGACATTACAAGTATTTTAGGAACAGTAGTTCCAGATCATTGTTTAGGAGTGTTAGGAGCCGCAGAAGTGGATTGGTTCGGTAATATCAACTCCACTAAAACTTCCAAAGGAAAATTTTTAGTTGGTTCGGGAGGAGCCAACGACATCGCCGCGGTAGCAGATTGTATCGTAGTTGCCAAGGCCAACCGAGGAAGATTCGTAAAACATGTAAACTACATTACCTCAGTAGGGGACAGAGTCATGGAAGCAGTCTGTCAATTCGGAAGGTTTCAAAGAACTCCGAACTCAGATCACGTATTCGAATTCTCCCATTGGATCTCACCTCCTTCCGACGAAGAGATGGAACCCGAAGAAGCAGTGTTACGCTATACTTCCTGGCTTCCTCCGGACGAGGACATTCCTCTCAAACACGAACCTCCCGTGACAGCGGAAGAACTAACCGTTTTACGCGAATTAGATCCAGAAAAGATTTACATAGAACAATTTATGGTATATACAAGACTTCCATAATAAAATGATATTCGAATTTACTAGAGGCCACTTATGAGCGGAAAAAATCAGAGCGGTATCCAAATCACCGGATTCGGTCACTATCTTCCTGAAAAAATCGTCACTAACGAAGAAATTCGCTCTCGTTTGAAATTTCCAGAAATGCACCCTGCCGAAAAAGCGGTGATAGGCAACATTGGAGTCAACGAAAGAAGAAGAGCCAATGATTCAGAAACTCCTATGTTTATGGCTTCTAAAGTGGCGGAGATGGCATTAAAAGACGCGGGAAAAAAACCGGAAGAAGTCGATCTTTACATCTTAGCAAACTGGACCGATCGTTATTATCTTCCCGACTTAGCCCCACAAGCCTCCAAACTTTCTGGAACAACAAACGCTCTCGCTTTTGACGTAAGTACAGCGTGTACAGGATTCGTTCATGGGGTTCAAACCGCTTCCGCTTTTTTAGAATCCGGTAAATTTAAGAACGCACTTGTAATTGGAAGTGAACGTTTTTCCGTCAGAACCAGAATGGGTGGTTACGGAGAATTTACTGCAGGAGACGCTGCTGCAGGAGTTTTTTTAGAACATACCGGAAACACGAATTCCGGAATCATAGATTCCTTTCTTCAAGACGAAGGAGATCTGTCAGGTATCATTGTAACCGGTCCTCCTCCCAATAGTTACGTTAAAAGTTATCCGGAACTAGTCACAAACGCGGCGGATCTTACACTCAAAGCCATGGATAGACTCTTAGAAAAAAATAGTCTAACGATAGAAGACGTAGACTGGGTGGTTCCTCATCCCGGAACCGACGTGGTAGTACAGGACGTACTCAAAAGAACTCAATTCCCAAAAGAGAAAATTCTAATGAACTTTGAAAGAGTGGGTAACACTTCGGCGGCTTCCATCCCTATTGTTTTATCAGAATATTATTATAAAGGAAAATTTAAAAAAGGAGACTTATTCCTCACTCCCGCCGTCGGAGGCGGGTTTTACTGGGGAGGACTCTTATTTCGTCTTTGAACGAATATAAGAAAATCAATATATATGAAAATAGACGGTTACGAAATTAAAGATAGAATGAATACGGATTCGTCCACAGAGGTTTACAAAGCCGTACGTTCAAAAGACAAAACAGAGGTTGTAGTCAAATATATTCCAATTTTAGACGAATTACATCCCGCCGTAGTCAACCTTAGAAACGAATATGAAATTCTAAGCCATCTTTCTTCCGAAAAAATGATTCGTGCATTTGGAATGGAAAAAATTCCGGAAGGTTTTATACTCATTTTAGAGTTCGTTCCAGGACAATCCTTGAAACATTTTTCCCAAAAAAGACCGGTAAACCTAAAAGACTTCTTTAAAATTGCGATCGACCTTACGGAAAAACTTGGAGAAATACATAATAAAAAAGTAATACATAAAGATTTAAAACCGGACAACATCATATTCAATCCGGACGAAGATATTTTGAGAATTGTAGACTTTGGAATTTCCACCCGACTTTCTAAAGAAGAAAGTTCTTGGTCCAATCCAAACCGTTTAGAAGGTAGCATTCACTACGTTTCTCCAGAACAAACTGGTAGAATGAATCGTTCCGTGGATTATAGAAGTGATTTTTATTCTTTAGGTATCACTTTCTACGAACTTCTTACCGGAAAACTTCCTTTTGAAAGCGAAGACCTTTTGGAATTAGTTCACTTTCATCTTGCAAAATCCCCGATCGATCCCCGTAAAATCCGAAACGAAATTCCGGAAGCGCTTTCTCATGTAGTTTTAAAACTTCTTTCTAAAACCGCAGAAGAAAGATACCAAACTTCCGAAGGACTAAAAGCCGATTTAGAAATCATTCAAAACAAATGGTTGGAATCGGGAGACGCTCCCGCCTTTCCTCTTGGTTCCACTGATTATTCTCACGAATTTAAAATTCCTCAAAAACTTTACGGCAGAGAAGATTACATAGAAGCGTTGTTAAACGAATTCAAACGTATGACAGAAACCGGTAGACCTAGCATCGTTTTGATCGCAGGTTACTCTGGAGTTGGTAAGTCCTCTCTTGTCAAAGAAATCAATAAACCTCTTACGGAATCGAAAGGATATTCTATTTCTGGAAAATTTGATCAATATAATCGTAATGTTCCTTTCAGTGCAATCATCCAGGTTTTTTCCAATTTGATTGAACAAATTCTTACGGAATCTCCAGAAAGAATCGAAGAATGGAAAAACAAAATCAAAGACACTCTAGGTACAAACGGTAAAGTGATTACAGACGTTTTACCAGAACTTGAGTTTATCATAGGAGAACAACCTCCCGTTACCGAGTTGGGCCCCCAAGAAAACGCAAACCGCTTTTATTTAGTATTTCAGAATTTTATAAAGATCTTTGCAAACCAGGATCATCCTCTTGCCATCTTTTTAGACGATTTACAATGGGCGGATACTCCCTCCCTTGAACTAGTCAAAAATCTGATCGAAGACGCTTCCGTAAATTATATTTTTTTAATACTTGCATATAGAGACAACGAAGTAGATTCCACACATCCCTTTTCGACTCTGATTAGTGGTTTGGAAAAAGAAGGATTTCGTCTAGATAAGATTCTTCTAAAACCTTTAAGTTTAGAAAACGTAAACGAACTTTTATCGGACAGTTTACGCAGACCTACCGAAGAAACTCTTAGTTTTGCGGAGATAGTCTATTCTAAAACGAGAGGAAATCCTTTTTTCATCAATGAATTATTAAAACAACTTTCTAAGGAAGAAATCATCTCTTATCAAAAAGGAAGTCCCACAGACTCAGGAAAATGGGTCTGGAATTTGGAAAAAATTAAAAACACAAATATTTCGGATAACGTGGTGGAGTTACTTGTCAATAGGATCAAAAAACTTCCTTCTAGAACCCAAGAAACCCTAAAACTCGCTTCTTGTATTGGAAGTAATTTTGATCTTGCGATCCAAGCCAAAATTTTAGGCTCCACTTTAAAAGAAACCGCAGAAGCACTTATGGAAACCATGCAAGAGGAATTGATTGTTCCCATAGGAGACAATTATCGTCTCGTAGATTCCATGGTTGAAATTGAAAAAAATCAAGATAAGAATTTTCAAATCGCTAAGTCCATTCAATTTCGTTTTCAACACGATAGAGTTCAACAAGCCAGTTACGAACTTTTAAACGATGACCAAAAACAATCCTTACGTCTTCAAATCGGTAGGATTCTTCTTGAAAGCCTCAACGAAAAAACTTTGGAAGATTCTATCTTCGACGTAGTAAACCATCTGAATACCGGTTCCAGTCTTATCACCGAAAATTCTGAAAAAAGAAAACTACTTCAGTTAAATCTTCAGGCCGCGCAAAAAGCAAAACTCTCTGCGGCTTATAAACCTTCCAAACTGTATTGTGTTCAAGCAAAAGAACTTCTTTCCTCTCTTTGTAAATCCGAAAAAGACTGTTGGAACCAAGAATACAATCTTTCGTATGCGGTTCATAAAGAACTCGCGGAAGTTTTGTATCTCAATGGAGACTTTGAAGAATCTCAGGAAACAATTCAGAATATTCTAAAACAGGCAAAAACTCCAGTGGAACAAGCAGAAGCGTATAACTTGCTAATGATTGAATATTCCGCACAAGGTAAATACGACCTAGCGATGCCAACAGTAATCAAAGCGTTAAAACCTCTGGGTATAGAACTTCCAACTTCCGGTTTTGACAAAGTGGTCAAAAAAGAACTCGAAGAAGCCAAAAAAAATCTTAAAAATAGAAGCATAACATCTCTGTTAGACGCTCCTACGATGACAGAACCGAGCCATATTTGGGCGGTCAATCTTTTGATCAGTGCAATTCCTATGGCTTACAATAAAGAACCTGCACTTTTTCCGGTAATCTGTTTGAAGATGGCAAACCTTCTTTTGAAATTCGGAAACCTTTCCGACTCTTACGGTTATTCCTGTTACGGTATGGTTTTAGTGGGCCAAGGCGACTACAAAGGAGCCTATGATTTTTGCGAACTTGCGGTTAAACTCAGTGAGAAATATATAAACTCAGGAGGATATACTAAGGCGGCAAATATTCTTGCCAACTATTCTTCTTCTTTTGTTAAACACCTAAAGTTTTCGGAAGAAATCAATATCAAATGTGTTCAATCCGCTTTAGATTCCGGAGAATTTTTACACGGCAGTTATGCCGCGATGAATGACGCTTCTAACGTTTTATTTCAAGGAAAAAATCTAGAAATTCTAAAACCTAAAATCAACGAGCTACTTAAGTTTGTCAGAAAAGTGAAGAACAATCTTGCGATTGATACAATCCTCGGAACCACACTCATACTTTCCAACCTAAGAGGAGAAACTGGAAGTCATCTTGATTTTTCTTCTACGGAATATCTGGAAAAAGAATACATCGATCTATGCAACGATCATCAAAGTTTGGCTCCTATCTGCACCTTTAAAGTGATGAAGGTTCGTTCTCTTTTGATGTATGGAGAATACCAACTAGCGCTTCAAGAAGCCGAAGAAACCAACGGTATGATTCTGTATTTAGGAGGTCAGTATGGTCCTTTCGAATATAACTTTTTGTATTCTTTGGCCTTGGCCGCAAACTATAAAAAAGTTTCTCCAGATCGTAAAAAGGAATTGGTTAAAAAGATTCAAGAGAATCAGAAACAACTACTCGTCTTAGCGGAAAGTTGTCCCGAAAACTTTTATCATAAATACCTTCTTGTAGAAGCGGAACTAGCAAGATTAGAATATAAAAACTGGAAAGCAGCAAGAACCTACGAAGCCACAATCCGAGAAGCTAGAAAAAATGAATTTCAAAACGACGAAGCTCTGGCTTGCGAAAACGCAGCTCTATTCTGGCTTTCTAAAGGAAGTGTAAAAATCGCGGGAGAATTTATCAACGAAGCCTACCACCGTTACGGTCTTTGGGGAGCCAATCTAAAACAAAGTATGCTCAAGTCCAAGTATCCAGAATTTATCCGAGAAAGAGGTACCGGTTTGTTGCGAACTCATAGAACGATTTCCAGCACAACTTCTACAGCGACCGAAATTTATTCGGGTCAAACTCTGGATCTTCAATCGGTTTTAAAAAGTTCCACGGCGATTTCGGGAGAAATTAAACTCGAAAATCTTTTGGACAAATTGATGAAAATCGTAATTGAAAATGCAGGAGCTCAAAGAGGTGTTCTCATTCTTAAAAAAGAAGGCAAACTATACGTAGAAGCCGAAGGTTCTATTTCCAAAGACGACGTAGAAATATTAACTGGAATTCCTAATTCCTCTTGGAAGTAGTAAAAATCTTCCAATTTCTCTCATCTACTACGTGGAAAGAACCAAAGAAAATCTGGTTTTAAGAAACGCAAGCCAAGACGAGAAGTTTAATAAAGATGAATATATCAAAAATTTTAAAACGAAATCAATCCTATGTACTCCAGTTATCAAACAAGGAGAGATTTCAGGAATTCTTTATTTAGAAAACAACCTTTCGGAAGGTGCGTTTACTTCGGATCGTCTTCAGATCATGAACATTCTTTCGTCTCAAGCCGCGATCTCCATAGACAACGCGTTACTCTATTCGAACATGGAAGAGAAAGTTAGAGAAAGAACCAGAGAATTGGCTCAAGCTAACGCAGATCTTGAACTTAAAAACCAACGTATTACAGATAGTATTACGTATTCTTTAAATATTCAACAGGCAATCCTTCCGTCAGACGATATTCTTGCAAAAAATTTAAAAGATCAGTTCGTTCTATTTAGACCCAAAGACATCGTTTCGGGTGACTTCTATTGGTTCAGTAAAAAAGAAGGATCTATTTTTCTTGCTGCAGTCGATTGTACTGGACACGGAGTTCCAGGTGCGTTAATGTCAATGATCGGAAATACTTTGCTTAACCAAATCGTAAACGAAGCAGGGATCAAAGATCCAGGAAAGGTTTTAGAACATTTAAATAGAAATGTTCGCCAAGCCTTAAAACAAGATACTTTAGGAGCCAACTCATCAGATGGAATGGATATTTGTTTTTGCCGAATTGACGAAGACAAAGTATTATTTGCAGGAGCTAAAAGGCCCCTCTATTTCTCAAAGAATAATCATATCGAAGAGATCAAAGGAGATAAACACTCTATCGGTGGAAGACAAAAAGAAGTTTCAAGAACGTATTCTACGCACGAAGTGAAATTGGAAAAAGGGCAATCCGCCATGTTTTACCTTACAACAGACGGATTTATGGATCAACCAAATCCACAAAGACAAAGAATCACGAGTAAAGGATTAATCGCTCGTTTGCAAAACGTTATCTCTTTGCCAGCATACGAACAAAAGAATCAACTAGCGGCCTTTTTGGATGAATATCAAGCGGGAGAAACTCAAAGAGACGATATAACTTTAATCGGATTTAGAGTCTGACCAGACGAACAAAAATATAGGAGTATGATAAAACGAAATGATGGAAAACAAGTCCCTAGATCTGTTCAAACAATATAGAGACACCTACGATTATCAATTCATTGTTTCCTTTAAAGGTCGTCTATCACAAGAGGTACTAACGGAGTTCGGTTCTATGATTCGAACTTCCTTAAGTACTGAATCTAAAATTAAAAAAATTTTCGCGGTTTTTATTGAACTCGCCCAAAATATGTTACACTATTCGGCGGAAAGAAAATCTCTCGAAGACGGAAGAGAAAGCGGAGTAGGTATCATTATGGTCGACGAAAAATCGGTTGGCTATAACGTTTCTGCGGGAAATCTTGTACTAAACGAAAAAATAGAATCGTTAAAAATGAAATGCGAGAAGATCAATTCTATGTCTAGGGATGAGTTAAAAACTTATTACCAAAAACAGTTACGTTCAAATAGACCTGAGGATAGCAAGGGTGCGGGAGTGGGTTTGATAGACATCGCGAGAAAATCGGACGGACCTCTTTCTTTCGATATATCCCCGATAGACGATAAACATTCGTTCTTCACGCTTTCTGCATATTTTACAAAGGAAAATTAAGAATGGAATCATTACACATACAACAAACAAAAACTTCTCCGGAAGTCATCTTAGATACAGAACAAGGTTTTGTTGAAATTATAGGAGAATCTTATCCTGAAAATGCGATCGCATTCTATAAACCCGTTTTCGATTGGCTAAATGCTACAATGAATTCTAAATCCAAAATTCAGGTCAAATTTCAACTGGATTATTTCAATACAAGTTCGTCTAAGGTTATCATGGATATTCTGGATTCTCTTCAGAAATACCACGATCAAAACGGTAAGGTAAAAGTACTCTGGTTATATAAAGAGGACGACGACGATATGCAAGAAACTGGAGAAGAATTTTCATCCGATCTTTCTCTCCCATTCGAACTTAAGTCCTATAAGTAATATAACGTATCTTTAAAAAATTACATGGAACAAAAAGACTTCAATTCCTTTTTTGAAAATGAATTTCAATTATTAAAAGAAGTCAACGAAATCCTAGATAATAATGATTCCCTAAATAAGGAAAATCTTATAGAAGAACTGAGAAAAATAGGAGAAGCATACGAATCCCTTCTAAAACAGTCTTCTAAACTTATGAAGATCGGAGATTCCACCCAAAACCGTTTGATCAAAACCCAAACGGAACTTCAGGATTCCAATCAAAGACTTGTCTCTTCCTATCAAAACCTAAAACAGTTGAGTGAAATAGGTCAGATGATAACAGCCAGCCTGGAACCTAAAATCATTTTGACTTCCGTTTACGAAAATACTAAATCAATGCTTTCTATGGACGTTTTAGCGTTCGGTATCATAGAAGAAGGAAAAAACGAAATCAAATATAAGTTTAGTTTGATCGAAGGTCGTTATACACCCGCTCCTACTGTGGATTCTCTTACCGAGGACAATCCTTCTTCTTTTTGTTATCATAATAATCAAGAGCTGATCACAAACGATCTCGAAAAAGATTTTCCGGGATATGTTTCCGTCATCCAGAAACATTTCGGTGAAAAAACGAGTTCGGTGGTTTACCTTCCTTTGAAAGTAGAGGAAAGGTTTATCGGAATCTTGACTATTCATAGTTTTAACAAAAATGAATTTAATGAAAACAAACTTAACATTCTTAGAACTTTAGCCAACTACGTAGCCATAGGGGTAGATAACGCTGACGCGTATAAAAATCTCTCCAAAAGAAACAGAGAGCTTAAAGATTCTTTAGAAAAGATTAATATTCTAAACAAAGGCTTGGAAAAAGAAAGACAAAAATCGGAAAGTCTTTTACTCAACATCCTTCCTAAATCTACTGCGGAAAGATTAAAAGCGGGAGAAGTTGTAATCGCGGATTATATTAAGAAATCGACCGTTTTGTTCGCAGACATTGTAGGTTTTTCCAAACTTGCTACTCAAATTCCTACTCCCAATCAACTTGTAGAAATTTTAAATCAGATTTTCACCTGTTTCGATGACATTGCCAGTAAATATCAGCTCGAAAAAATTAAAACCATTGGAGACTGTTATATGATGGCGGGCGGGATTCCAATCGCAACCGAAGACCACGTAGAAAAAATAGCGTTAGCCGGAATCGATATGATTCAGGGGCTTAAAGATCTTCAGAAATCCTGGAAATACGAATTTGACATTCGAATCGGTATTCATACGGGCGACGTAGTAGCCGGTGTAATCGGTAAGAATAAATTCGTTTATGATCTTTGGGGAGATTCAGTCAACACCGCCTCTAGAATGGAATCACACGGGGAACCCGGCAGAATTCATTGTTCAGAAGCAGTTTATGAATCTCTTAAAGACTTATTTTTATTTGAAGAAAGAGGTGTAATTCCGGTGAAAGGTAAAGGCCCAATGAAAACCTTTTTTCTTTTAAGTAAAAAGTGATTTTTTGAATCTAGTTTTTCGATTCTTTTCAAAAAAGATCTTTAAAAATTTCTTTCTATTTTGTTTCTATCGCCGCTTGTTTTGACCATAACTTGTTTTAAAAACTGTTACACTGGGGTTTTCCGAACGATCTAAAACACAATCAGCAATAACGTTAGTTTAAGTTCAAGAAGCGAGACGTTTTGGGTTTTATAAAAATGTAGAAACTCACATAGAAATTTTAATAACACAAAGAATGCTAAAAATCCGTAAATCATGGTTTTTGTGGGAACTACCACATTTTACCTAAAAATTCAAAAGTGATTTTATTCTAAGTTTTTGAGACGGATTTTTAGGATTTGTAAGAGTTTCCCACAATTCCAAAGATTGATCCGATTTTTAACTTAACAAAATACAAGAACCTTTCAAACAAATCAATACTTTGAATTTAAAGTTCAGTAGAAACAGTAAGCAGATTTTTTAAAATTTACTACACGAAAAATACACACTCAAATATCCTCCTAACTTTCATTAGAACATTCATCATTTCTAATTTACTACGAGTTAGACGTAAGAAAATTTCGGCGAATCCAGTTATCACAGACAACCGGACCGGACTTTCAGGTCTGATCAATAAATTGTATATAGGAATATAATACAACAATCTTCTTTAGATTTAATAGAACGCACTCTGTCAAACGCCCTACAGAGTAACACCCCGAGAAACTAGCGAATGCCTCTCTAAAGATCGGCATTCAAGAAGGCGAGACTTTGAAACTCGCACTATTCCCTTTCGCGTTAATTCACATTAATTTATTAACCGAGTTTAAGAACTGGGGTTTTTAAAATTCGATTCAGAAAACCTATAATTCCACCAAAAATCAAACTTGCTACTATAAGAGGAATTAAATGTGAATACTGTTTCGGAATTACTACAAGTGCTATATACCAAGGTAAATTTAACAATTCCGTGAGCACGATAGAGCTGAACATTTTTGAAAATCCAATTTCTATTAAAGTTGCTACAAATCCGCAAGAAAACCAAAACAACATTCCTTGAATCAAAATCCAAATCGAAGCAGTTGGATCCGCCAAAAAAACCAGCAAACTTTCTAAAATCGCAACTATAACTCCTATCAAAAACGCATTTCTCAAACGAATCGTTTGTTCCTTCATAAAATAACCTTCTATAAAATTGATATATATTTCAAAATTTAAAAAATATATATAAGGTAAAATAAAAATTATTTTCAAAATCATATTCAATCAATATTGAATATGATTTTCAAACCAGCAAATTACAACCCCTGTCAAAACCAGTCATATATCCGTCTAAAGTTTTAATTAAAAATAGTTTTTTTGAGATGGCTTTTTATTAATTAAAATTGTTGAAAATTTCCATAGTGGCGCTCAACAAAACTGCTTCAATCGACGGTTTCCATGAAATACAAGCTGATAAAAAATTAAATTTTCAAAAAAATATTATAAAAATATAAATCTTTATTTTTTTAATTGAATATAAAAAAATCGAATCAAAATTCTAAAACGGCGACTAAACCTTGATCATTGAAAATTTTAAACTTTGCTCTGATTTGTTTGGAAAGTATATGAACCAAAGTAAAACCGGTCGTTTTAGACTTTTGCAAATCGATTGGAGCAAACATTCCCACTCCGTTATCTTTAAGAGTTAATTTATAATTTTCACCGTTTTTAGAAAAATTAATTTCTATATTTGGATTTTTAGATTCTTTGAAAGCGTGTGTAAGCGAGTTATTTAAAAGTTCGTTAAAAATCATTGCACAAGGAATTGCAGTTTCAATTGGCAGATCAACTTTTTCGACGTAATTTAAAATAGTTACATTCAAATTCTTATGTTTGCTTTTAAGATTCTCTATAATTTTCTCAATTACATTAGAAAACTCTATACTATGATAGTTGTCAGATTTATACATATAATTATGCACTTCCGACATCGCAAGAATCCGATTCTGAAATTCAAATAATACCTTTTGTGAATCCGACATGTCATTTCTATGGAGATCTGCAAGTCCACTCAGTACTTGCAGATTATTCCTAACTCTATGATGAATTT
Source organism: Leptospira noguchii serovar Panama str. CZ214 (assembly GCF_000306255.2). GTDB lineage: Bacteria > Spirochaetota > Leptospiria > Leptospirales > Leptospiraceae > Leptospira > Leptospira noguchii. The sequence continues at coordinate 27,177 of NZ_AKWY02000034.1, read as the reverse complement.
CTTTAATCAATTCGTCTTTTTCTTTAATGTAAGAATTCAAAAGATTGACAGTCAAAAGAGCAATACTTGTAAAAAAGAAAAAACCTAAAACAGAATCTACGGCAAAACTTGTTTTTAACATTCCCCTCTGAGAAAGTATATTTAAAAAATAGAATATTAATAAAAAAGAATAAATAGAAATATAAATAGTAATTCGAATAGTCGTAAAGAGTAGAAATATAATAACAAGAATCGGAAAACTGTACAATGCATTTCCTTCCGGGTCGCCAAAAAACAACCCTAAAGTAATTCCTACAACTACCGTAAACAAAGTGAGAGTTAATGCTTTTTTATATTGTCCATACCAAACTAGTAACATCGATAAAAACGAAAAAGATATGAGCATTATAAAACTAGGACGATAAGTTACTTCATTGAAAAAAAAACAAAAAGTGATTCCTGGAAGGACAAAAGTTACAACATTAAAAACAAATAAATATAAAGCCCTTATTCTTAAAATAAAAGGTTCTTGCGAGTAAATACGTTGAAATCTTTTTAAAATTATATTTTTCAAAAGAAACATAAGTTTCGCCATTCAAAGAACCAATATGATTGTAAACCCTATTATATCGAATTTCAAACGAGGGAATACAGGATTTTTATACTTTAATAGCAAAGAAGAATCTCGTATGGCATTTCGTAACAATAATCATCTTACTGATTTTATTTTGAATTATACGAATCATTCGACTGTAATTTACAAAAAAATCGAAAAATTAATTTCGAGATTGATAGAGTGTCTTTTAACTTGATTTATTTCTATTGAAGTCCTTGCTAAATTATGAACACTTACATGCCTAGAATTTTGCGTTAAACAATAGATTTGTTTTAAAATTTACACCACCTTACATAGGTAGAAATTATTTTTCAAAATTTATTTGAACCGATATATTTTAACCTTCGAAAAAAGAAATATCCTATTTCGATCCATAATATTTTTGAAAAATCTATAAACATCAATCAAAATTCTAAAACGGCAACTAAACCTTGATCGTTAAAAATTTCGAAATTCGCATGTATCTGTCTAGAAAGTATATGAATTAAAGTAAAACCTATCGTGTTCGAATTTTTCCAACTCGTAGGAATTGCCATTCCTACTCCATTATCCTTGACGGTTAGTTTATAGAGGGAAACATTTTTAGAAAAATAAATTTCTATATTTGGATCCTTAGATTCTTTAAACGCATGAGTTAGTGAATTATTCAGAAGTTCATTGAAAATCAGCGCGCAAGGTATCGCAATTTCGATAGGCAAATTTACTTTTTCGGAATAATTTAGAATGGTTATTTTAGAATCTTTATGTTTATTTTTTAGATTCTCTATAATATTTTCTATTACGTTCGAGAATTCTATACTATGATAATTGTCAGATTTATACAAATAGTTATGCACTTCCGATATTGCAAGAATCCGATTCTGAAATTCGAATAACACCCTTTGTAAATCAGCGCCGTCTTTATTGTGAAGAATAGCAAGACCACTTAACACTTGGAGATTATTCCTAACTCTATGATGAATTTCTTTGATTAGTTCATTTTTTTCTTTAATATAAGAATTTAAAATATTTACAGTTAAAAAAGCAAGGAGCGTAAAAAGAATAAAACCTATAATAGAATCTACCGCGAAAATACTATTTAACTTATTCATCGAGTTGAGTCTGTAAAAAAACAATAGAATCAGTATAAACGAAAATAAAGAAATATAAAGAGTAGTTCGAATATCAGTAAATAATAAAAATAAGATCACTAAAATAGAAAGGCTCCATAAAGCATTTCCAATCGGATTTCCAAAAAGTAAGACCCATGCAAGCCCAGTTGCCACGGAAAATAAGGTTAGAAATAAAGCTTTTTTAAATTGTCCTATCCAAAGCAAAAATATCGCTAAAAAAGAAGCAATTATAAAGAGTATATAACTAGGTCGGTAAGTAGGCTCTTTCTCATTGAAAAAAAACGTAAACGCTAAACTCGCAAACATAAAAACTACTATATTAAAAAGAAGCAAATATAAAGCCCTTACCCTTAAGATAAAAGGTTCTTGTGCGTAAATACGTTTGAATTTTTCGAAAATCATATTTCCTGAAAAAGATCCTTTCTAAATTACTCTATTAAAAAATTCATTTATAATTCCAAGATAGTAAAACCCTTATTTTAAATAAGACAAAACTTTTTGTATTTTTACTTTAAAACTAGATTCTCTTAAACATTTTAATCCTGAAACTTTTTATTTAAACTTTGTTAATCGGTTAAATCGACTCAACATAAAATAGAGAAAAAATTTTGTTTCATTTAACGCTCAACAGATTAGATTGATCTAATAAAAAAATACGTTTTAATGATGGGAGAAATACATCCGATCTTAATATTATATTCAAGAAAAGCTATAAACCAGAAATACTTTATTTTTAAATATTCAAAATCGTTTTATTCAAAGTAATAAATAAAGTAAAAACAAGGTCCTATACTCTTTTATTAACTTAGCTCCTAACTGGCAGATCCAGCTCTTTTAACACTTCGGTTAACTTTTAATACGTAACTTTCCCAAAAAATAGTAAATATAAAAATCAGAATTTCAACTCTTAAAAAAAGAATCTGATAAGTCCGGTGATACATCCTAAAAAAAATCCTAATATACTTCCGTTGATTCGGATCGTTTCTAGAACGTTTCTAGTTTTCCATTCTAAATTTTTTCTAAGATCCTTAGGCTCCAGACTTTGAAGTCTAACCGTAATTTGTCTTCCTATATAGCCGGAAACGTTTTCGTCTATACGCTTTTCTACAAACTCCAATACGGAACGGAGAGGCGCGTATTCCTGTAAAGTTTTCACTTCTCCAATTTCTTTAAGATGAGTCTGAATGAGTGCCGCTAAAAGTCTACTAGACTGATCTTTTAAAAACCCCATCAAAGATCGAACCGCTTTTTCTCTTTGATCCAAATGTAATTCGTTCCAAGAAGATATGTAAGTTTCTGAAGAAGCAGCCATAAGATTGACCAACTTTTCAATCGTTTTTTCGTCCTTCGATTCTATCTCCAAACCTTGTTTTACGTGATTTCCATATTCCTTTAATTTTTTTGGAAAGTCCACTACTAGGTTTAACACTACCTGGGCCACTAAATTCATTTTTCCTAATATTTCCTGAAGCAGAGATTTAAACTCTTCTGTATCTGCGACTTTTATCATAGATTCCCCGATCAAAAGTTTAATCGTATCCATAATTTCTTTTTGTCGATTTAATTCTTTTAATAACGCGACATCTGTTCCAGAAAATTGATAATGAACCAAGTATTGAACAATTTCTTCCTCCACCTTGGAAAAAAGTCCGTTTAATACCTCTTTTGTTTTTTCCTCGTTTCCGAAAGTTTCTAGTAAAACTTCATGAACCTCATTTCGAGTATAAGGATCCTCTAATACCATTCTAATTCTGGAGCGGATCACTTCGTGGTGTAAAAGGTCGTTAGCCACCCAATTTCCAATTTCAACGGAAAGTTTAGAGCCATCTTCTTCGATCGCTTTATAAGTTTTCCATACGGCAAACCAATCACAAAATCCTCCGATCAAACCTCCTTCCAAAGCGGAAAGTATAATTTTTACAATCGGAGTTTCTGAATTTCCTAAAAACAGAATCAAAAGTATCGCCGCTGAAAACCCTATCAAAATAGAATTAGAAAGGGTCTGTCTTTTTCTAAATGGAGTTTTTCGTAAATCTTTTGTAAAGAACGTCAATTAGATATTTTCCTGCGTGTTAAAAATGTAGCCCCCAAAAAAGCAAGTGGAAGCAAAAGCTGAACAAATGTAATTAAATATGTTCGAATATCATAAAATATGAATTCATTTTTTCTTTCTTTAGAACAAAAATAAAATTGATCGTCCAAAGTACGATAGACTTTTTCTCCCGATACAAGCTTCCAAAGAGGGAAAAAACCGGAATGAACGAGTATAGGAAAACAAACCTCTGATTGTTTTTCTTTCGGAATTTCCCATTTAATTTCAAAATTGCTCCAAGTAATCGGCTGAATTTCTGTAGGTAAATCAACTAACTCTAATTTAGCTCCGGTTTTAGTTTGAAAACTTTCCTTTTCTTTGAAACAAGAAGATACTTCGCAAAAGTCTGAAAAAGAATTTTCATCTGATTTATATTCTTCTTTAGAAACAGGAACCACAAAGAAATTTTGTTCAAACTTTAAATCTAAGTTGGATTCTAATTTAAACTTTTGAAGCGAAAAGTTTCCGGTTAAAATCGCAATCGGTTTTTTAGGAAGTAATTCCATAAAGGACCGGGAAACATTCAATTTCCATAAAATCCATTTTCCTTTTTGAGTAATTTTAGAAAAAAATCGAGGGGACACAATCGCCAATTGATTCAAAGAATCAGAACCAAGTAATACGTAAGAAACCCCTCTTTCGGAAAGTAGTTTAGAAAATGATTCTGAAAGTTTTTCTTTTTCAAAAACGGGATGAGAATGAATTTGTTTCTCTCCTTTGTTTAAAAACGACCTTGTTCCCTGTCCCGGAAATAATTCAACAATTTCTTCAATCGAAGAAGGAAACGATTTTTCAGAACGATTCTTCAAAGTTATATTTCGTCTAACGGATTGACGAATTAATACAGAAGCCCAACGAGAATCTTTTTCTTCTAATATCTCTTCGGATGCAATCAAAGCCCCATAAGAAGTTTCTTCAAAAACACGGATCCACTCTTCTTTCTGTTTCCAGACCATAGAAGGATTTTCTGTAAAAGTTTCTATTCCAGTGGCCGGTCCCGGAATCGTTACTATAAATCGATACAATCCTAATATGAATAAGATCAAACCGCCCCATAATTTCCATTTTCCAGGTGGAAGATTTTTTAAAAAGAATCTAGCGGTTACAAGAGAAGAAAGAGTCAGAAAAACCAAAGATACGTTTAAGGCCGTATACCATTTTGCGTGTAAACAGGGAAAAATCATAGATAAAGAAGAATCCGTAGCCATCCAATAAAAAAATAGGGCTCCAAATATTAGAAATCTAGAAATTGGAGGCAATAGTTTTCTGATAAACAACAATCGAATTCCGATTACGAATAAAATTGGAAACAATAAATGAATCCAATACTGATCAATCAAAATCTGTTTTAGTAGGTCTAAAATCTTCTCTGGTCTTGCAACTGAATTTGAAAATTCTTCTCCTAAAAGAGATAAAAGTCCATTGATCGGAAAAGAAACTGGAGGATTTTGCTGAAACGAAAGATACGCATAATAATTCCATAATATAGGAAAAGCGAAAAAAAGAGGAAATAGAAAAATCAATAAGATCTCAAGAATTTCAAATTCATCTTTGTAAAAAAGAAAATATATTCCCAACGCTATCAAATAAAACAAAGAAGTTTCGTAGTGTGTATAAAATACGAGAGTTCCAGCAATCAGATTCTTAAAGAAAGAAGAAACCTTTCCGGTATAACGGAATTTTTCTAAATAATAAATTGCAAGTAACGAAATAGCAAGCCCTACCGAAAACGAAATTGAATTTTGAAAAACGCCTACAATTCCCGCACCTACAACACGGTCTCCAGGATATAAAAAATAAAACATAAGTCCTGTTATAGTAAGCAAAGTATTTCCAGGACTGAGGTTTGTTTCCGTAAGAAATAAAAATCCTAATTTCAAAAACGCATATGAAAATAAAAACAGTCCGAGCAAAATTCCTAAATTAAAAGAAACTCCAAAGGGAAGAAAAAATAAAATAAATGTGTGAAGAAAGGAGATCAGGAAAAAGAAAAAGGGGGCTTGAAAGTAAAATGTGGGACTACCACCTTGTAAAGAACGATCGTATCCAGAAGAAAGAAAATTCTTAAATAAAACCTGATACTCTTGAGCGATTAGATATTGATTTTGTAAGGATACGGAATCGGGTACTTGATCCGAAAATAAAAATCGAAATTGTACCGATAAAAATAAAAAGACTAAAAAAAATACGAGAGGTTTTCTGGCCGCGTGAGGAATTTTCCATTTCCTCTGTATAATTTGCATGGGATGATTCTTACGAAACCCGATTTCCTGACAAGCAAAACGGGTATTCTAAATCCCCTTTCAATTACGCTCTAAAAAAAATTATTCTTCTCTCGCGTTATCCTGAACGTATTTTTCAAAGTCGTCTTCGGACATAGTATCCGAATAAAGAGGATAAAAAGCGTCGATCAATTCTTCCATTGTTTGGAATTTCGCTCCGTCCATTTTGTAAGACATACCGGCTCCTTTGGGACTTCAGATTTTTAGCATCAATCAAAATGTGATCTTTTAAAATAAAAATAGAACCATCATCTTGAACTTAAAATCCATTTTCATTTTTGAAATTAGTTATATTTGTCCCTTTTAAAATTAATTTATAATTTATCCGAAAATATTCTCTGATTCTATAATCCAATCGATTTGAGTTGATTTTTGAAATTTTTGGATAAGCTAAAGTTGAATCATTCGACGAATCGGATCTTTTCTTTTTACAAACTTTTTTAAGGATTTATCTCCTTTATAAGATCTCAAAAATAATAGAACTCATTTTATTTTATAAAAATGAGATTTTAAAATAGAATCCTATTTGAAATATTTTAATCAATTTTTATTTCTTAGAAATTATCTCAAAAATACTTTATCTTTGCTTAAAATGCCGTCTCTAAGATATTTTTGAGATAGCTCGTAGTCATTTAATTTTTCTCAAGGCCAAAAAAGTTTTTAGAAAATTTTTCATATTTTCTCTCAATTTTTTGTAAACATAACAATAGAGTTATTGAAAATTTAGATCAACAAAACTGCTTCAATCAAACGTTTCTATTTGACAGAAACAAATAGAGAATTGATTTTTCAAAAACTCTAATATTAAAGACGATAAAAATATCTAAGAATTTTTTTTAAATTTATAATTTTTCAACTAACATAGATTATAGAAACTTATACAAATCTGGATTATAGAAAATTTACGTTTTGATGTAAAATTAAATATTTGATTCTATAATTCTAAATTGTAACACCGATACAATTTCTTAAGATAAAACTTTTATTTTGTTAAAGAAGGAATGGAAATCGTTTCTAAAAACGTATTGTATTCTACACATTCCGGAATTTGATACGTTACGATAGAACCACAATCCGCGCGTTTTACACTTTTAATACAAAGTTCTGCTTCTAATTTCAGATTATCACTGAGTTTTTTTAAAACGATCGGCTCGGACTTATCGAAGTCGTAATTAAAATCGCTGTAACACTGAACATTGTCAGGATAGGTAAGAGCCGCCTCTTTCCTGAATTTTCCTTCTAAAGAAGAAAGATAAGGCTCTTTACAACGATTCATCTGAGTGCAATAAGCATCCGCGACCTTTTTATAAGTTTCTTCGGATAGAGAGGAATTTTTTTTTCCGCACTGAATGGCAAGAAATCCGGCGAGTACAAATCCGAATATTCGCTTTAAAATGTCGCACATATAGAAAAGAGTAGATACAGAACACTCTTTGGCAAGTTTTTTCCTAACTTTGATTTAGAATTGAAACCTATATTTTAAAATCTAAAAAACTTAATTTTTGAATTCGTTTTAAATCGAAATCCCAAAAAGTTTCGCGCTATTTTCCAGAAAAATTTTTCTTTTGATCTCTCCGGAAAGAGATGTATTGAGTAGGTTACAAATAGGATGACTAAGAGCGTAAGGTATATTCGGAAAATCCGATCCGAAATGAATTCTATCCGGATAACGTTCTAAAATTTCTAAATAAGAATCCGTATTTTCCCCTGTAGCTAAAAAATCCACAAAAACCATTGTAGTATCCATCCGAAGTTCTGGATAAATTTCAAGTAGCTCCGAATATTCCCAAACCTCGGAAGCCCCCATATGAGCAACTACAACCTTTAATTTCGGATAACGCTCTATAAAAGATCTAAAATATCTAATATTCGTATAAGGTCCCGGAAGAGGCGCATCACCTGAATGAATTATAATAGGAATTTCTTTTTTTTCGAGATAGTAAAATGTTTCCGAAAGATCAGATCTAGTCAAGTCCAACCGACTTACTTCGCAGTGCAGTTTAAAACCTCGAAATCCGTATTCTTCCACGGCCTTTTTTGTATAATCCAAACAACCTTTTTCTGGAAAAAAAGTTCCGAACTGGATTGTACCCCTTGTTTTACTATGAGTTTCATATACCCAGCGATTTAAACCTTCTGCCATTTTTTCTTTATGAGCATAGTTTAAAGTTGTAAAATGAAAAATTCTATTTCTATTTAAAATTTCCAATCGTTTGGTTTCAGTTTCCCGATACGCAATTTCCCAATGCACTCCATCAAACCACTTCCAAATTTGTTTCATCACATACTCAGGAAAAAAATGGGTATGAATATCAATTAAGAAAGGAATTCCATATTTTTCTAACAAAGGGATGTGTTCCGGAGATTGGTCGTCTCTTAGAGGTGGTAGACATTTTGGATCTTTCCAAGGAAACGGAGTAGTTTCGTTAGAAATTCGATGAGAAGATAGTAAATGATGACAACAGGGCAACATTCGATCAATTTTTCTTCTTTAGAATTCGAGTCAATCGATTGTATCTTTTTTACTTGACCAAAAGTTTCAATGAGCGAAATTTTTCAGAATCGTTTTTTAAAATAATATTTTGAATTTTACACAAAATACAAAGTTTTTTGGAAATGCGATAGGAACAAATCTATGCATTTAATATTATCAGCAGTTAAAATCGGAGCCGTTTTATTTTGGATTATCTTTGGTGCTCTTTTATTTGGTCTCATTTCGGTAGAATCCCATCTTGGTTTTCTAATCAAGGCAGTAGGATATGGAACCTTGGTTGTACATCTATTAGAAATTGTATATTTCTGGTTCCTATTACGAAATAAATCAAACAATATCCTCTTAGACTGTATTCAAATTCTAATATTCGGAGTTTTTCATATGATTTCTCTTAGAAATAAACGTGCTTAAATGCAATGAGGTAATCGATTTAGAATATCAGAATATTCTTTTACCATACCTAAAATAATTTCTCTGGCGGGAATCAATCCTTGAATCTGAGCAACACCATGGCCGGCAGACCAGATATCTCTCCATCGTTTGTATTCCTGATCCAAATTTTGAGATTGTCCACTATGAGAAAGATCCCCCGCCTTCTCCACAGATTTCTTGAGCCAATTAGCTGGAATTCCGGATATTTTTTCGGTATACACAATTTCTTCGGGACCGGATTCTATGAGCATTTTCTTATATTCTTCGGAAGCCTGCGCTTCCGGAGTTGCAATCAATCTGGTACCTACGTAAACCGCATCCGCGTCTAACGAAAGGGCAGCCAACATCTGTGCACCACTAGAAATCGCACCCGCCGCGATGATAGGTAAACCCGTTTCTTTTTTAAGATACGGATAAAGACTAAATGGAGAAATATTTCCTGCGTGCCCGCCGGCACCTTGTGCAACCGCTATCAAAGCGTCCGCACCCGCCTTTGCGACTATATTCGCATGTTTTAAAGTTGTAACATCGCAAAAAACCTTAGCGCCTACACTTTTGGCTTCGTTGACAACCGTACGAGGACTACCTAAACTAGTGATCAACAGTTCCACCTTAGCATCCAATACAACTTGCAACTGCTTAGACCAATTTGGGTTATGCGATTTGTGGAGTATCAAATTGACTCCGATCGGTTTTTTGGTTTTAGAACGGATTTCTTGAATGCCGTCTTTGAGTTGTTCTGGAGACCTATAATTGAGAGAAGGAAAACAACCAATCCCACCCGCTTCGGATACCGCTACCACCAAATCAGGATACGAAACTAAAAACATAGGAGCTCCGATGATAGGTAAATCGATTCTGAGCATTTCTGTAATTCGAGTATTCAATTTCATTTTATGGATTCTTCTGATTTCTATGTGTTAACGCAAGTAGGATTTTTCTTCCCAACGTTTCCATATTCAAAAATTCTGTTCTTATGATCGTGGTTGTATCCTCATATAAAGTTTTAGAAGAAAAGATAGAAGAATTCAAAAAGATCAGTCAAGAAATGGCAAAAGAATCAATAGAGTCTGAAGAAGGAATCTTAAGGTTAGACGTACTTCAAGGCGATGGTGATCCAGGCAGATTTTTATTTATGGAAATTTATAAAAACGAAACCGCGAGAAAACAACATCTGGAATCGCCACAGTTTATTTCCTGGAGAAAAGCCGTCCCCGAATGGTTCAGTCAAGGTAGCACTTCCATTCAATACATTCCCGTACATGTCAATCTAAAATAAAGACGTCTATTTAGAGTGAGTCGGCTTTCGACATACTCGTGTTATTTTTAGTCCTATATCCAAACTGGGTTTATAAAAACACTTTGTTGACTTTAGATTTCAGAGAAACATTTGTTTTTTTAAAAAAAAGTATATTTGAATATTTTAAATTACTTAAATAATTTTAAATTAAAAACATTCAAGTAAACATACTTCTTTTGATCAATATTTTTATCGAAACTTGATTACGATTAAAATTTTCGTTACTCAGTTTTATAGGGATTACCAGAACTACATCATAAAGCGCCAATAGCTTGAATACTTCAATAATAAGAATTCAGCGTAAGAAAATAGGGACGAATCCGACTGACGCTCTCAGCTATAATCAATTGTATTAAAAAAACTCAATGTTCTATTTCATCTTAAGTTTTAATATAGAACTGATCATAGAGAGCGTTCTGCTGAGTTTAACACGATCTGTCGAACGACCTGCAGAGCGACCAGGAAACTAAAGCGAATGCTTCTCTAAGGATCGGCACTCAGGGAGTCGTAACCAACCCCACAATTGAAGATGATTTTAGAATCAACGCATATTTTTCAAGTGTTCCGACAAGAATGAGCCTTTTTTACTTGCAAAAAGTATAATTTTCTGATAGAGAAAAGTCTCTCAAACCTTTCCACCTGAATTGCGACCCATGGGAAGTAATTCATTGAGTTATCACCCAAAATTAGGGAAAACTCATACAACGCTCTCACTATGGATCGCGTTGTGGGGTGGGAACTCAGTTTTACAGAGGATTTGTAGTAATTCCGACAGATTTATATTGAGATCTAAATGATTGTGGGTAAGGTTATGATAGAGAGTGTTCTGCTGAATCCCTGACCTTCAATCGCTTTCTCATTGGAGAAAATCAAACTTACGTAAAACGACATTTATAATAGCCATTTAAATGCTCAATTTCATACTATAGAAATGAATAATAGGATGAAAATCAATCAATCCAGATATTTTTTCAATTTTAAACTCATCATTTTCAATTCAAGATCGATCTCATAATTTCTTTCTCCCAAAAACCCACCTTAAAAAATATCTCTAACTGGAAACGGATAGCTTTGACTTGACACGTACAATCGTTTACTATATTCTGTAACCGGATGTCTTACAGATATGACAAGTCGATTTACGGTTGCAATTCACATTCTTTCCTTACTCTCGTTAGGAGAAGGTAAAACTAAAACTTCCGAAGAACTTGCGGAAAGTGTGAACACAAATCCAGTTGTGATTCGCAAAATTTTATCACTTTTAAAAAATCAAGGAATCGTACGGAATCAAATGGGACCAAACGGCGGTTACATTCTTGCAAAAACTCCGGAGTCCATCAATCTGAAAGAAATTTACGAAGCTATAAACGAAAAGATTTTTCAAATGCATTCAAAGTCTCCGAATAAGAAATGTATCTGCGGTCATGCAATCCAGCCGATTCTTTCTAAGGTGTATGAAAAGGCACAAAAAGTTTTAGAAGAGGAATTAGGTTCTACGAATCTAAATTCGATTACTCGAGAAATTCTCAATTTCTCTAAAAAATAAAAGTCATAAGCTTTTATTTCTTTAGAATGGATTTCAGTAGGGTTGCTAAAAAATTCCATAATGAAGTTTAGCAAAACCGTTTTAACTACCCATTTCAATGTAACAAACAAATAGAGAATTCATTTTTTAACAAATTGAATCTAAAAACGGATTGTACAACATTTGAGACAAGTCATTTAAAATACATAAAAACATTATACTATTTTAAATTATCTATAATTAGAGTAAATTCAAAGAAAAAAATTAAGATAAATAAAATCTAAGAAATATGAGCATTTTTAGTGCACATTTTCGACGGGAGTAGCGATCGCGGACACGTAGTTGTTGTTCTAGAATTTTATAGATAAAAAGACTAACACGATTCTTTATCTCCCAATTTCCACGATAATCGCTATCGTATTTTGGTTCTATCAAATTTATGTGAAATAGTGCTTTATAATAAAGTTGATGGAAAATTAATTTGCCACTTAGTTTTTGTTTTATGGAAACGGTCGATTGAAGCAGTTTTGTTGATCGTCATTATGTGGTTTTCAACAACTCTAATATACATTTAGACATGCAATTTTACAGAAATTAGTAAAATTATATACTTTCGAGTAGTTTTATATTCAAAAATTATTAAACTTTGATCCGTATCTTTTTTTAAATCTCTTCCAGTATCGAATTTGCCAGTTTTGAATTTCACTTTCGATCGGAATTGTATACGAGAACAAAGTATTATTCCATCTTCCATAATAAGCGGCCAGAATTAGATTTTCTATTTGAATGTTTTTTTGATCATTGTTGAAAGAGTTAAAGCGAGAAAAATTAAAGTTTATCAAAACTCGCAAAATTGTTTTTATTAAATTGGAAACTAAATTCAAAATAAAACGAATTAAAAAAACAAAAAATTCTACAATCGAAAATCCTTCTTTACCAAAATTTTTCTCAAAATTCAATGAAGACCAATCAATTTGAAAATACCGGGTTATATCCTGTAACAAATCATCCATATCGTCTCCGGATATTCCGAGATCCTTGACAATACAAGTTTTTAGTGAAAGTTTATCTAAATCTTGTCCAGTATGTCTAACGACACATATAAAAATCTTTTTAGATATGCGTAAAATATCGATTTTTTCTTGATTATTCAAATTCATAAATAAGCGCTCATCCATTCTAAAAACAAATCTTCATCTGAATAAAATTTATAATTCCTGAATATAATCTAACCAGTTTTAATATGAATAAAAAAGTAATTTCTAAATTCTTTTGGCCCATATAGATTGTAAATCATCTTTACAGTCTTCAGCGTTCTCAACAGTTTATAACAAATTCAAGACTTATTTTTTTTAGTTTGTGTATTTTCTTTTATGCGGTATTTCACAATTTTCGCAATTAACTTTAAAGGAAGAAGTTGATCCATTGGAAATTGAATCGCTCCTTTAGTGGTTTTATATTTGGTCAACTCCGTTTGAAATTTCTTAATTCCGCTTGAAGTAGGATAAAACCCGATATGTTTTTTATAAGCTGCAAAATAAACTAAATTACCGTTTAGAACAAAAGTAGGCATTTGATAACTGATTTTTTCTTCTGCATTAGGCGCCGCCTTTCTAATGGTAGAACGTAGTTTTCTTAATTTGTCTTGTACATCTTTCGGAAAAAGGTTTATATACTCGTCTATATTTTTAAAGTTTAACTTTTTTGAATCCAAGATCGGAACCTACAAAAGCAAATTGTTTGAAAGTTTTATAATTTATTGAAAGGAACTTTATTTAAAGTAAGTTCGGTGTAAAGAATTCATGATTATTTTTCTGAAAAAAGTTGGAATTTAAACGTTACAGTCAGATCCTTAAAATGTGAAAACTATTAAAAAATCAGGATTTTACGAACAAATTCTGATTTTGTAGGATCTCATACTTTTAAAAAATCATTCTTTCTCAATTTTCTTATGCCGAATTTATGTTGTTTATAAATTTTTTATTTAATGATGCCCCTAAGCAGCAATTATATTTAAAAATTCAGCAAAAAATTTATAGTTTCAAAATTATAAAATTTTTCACAATTGCTAAATTTTGAATCTACGCTTTAATTTAAAAAATTAGTTTCCTATTTTATTCTATAGAATAGATTACCGCAAAGTTTTATCATAAAAACTTATTTGAGCAAAAAATATTAGATATTCTGTTATGTAGTTATTGGTAAAACCAATCTTTTTTAGAAAAAATTGAATGTAAGAACTCATACTGTTTGACTTTAGAATATAAAAATCAAATTTAAAAGAACCTATCATTTATAAGTTTTTATATGTAGGAACTTATACAAAATTTATAAATTACTGTTTCAGTATATATTACTTAAGAGCTTTAAAAACTTTTTTAAATGTTTTTGGTATTAAACTTTTGCTATTTTAAGCGTGAATTAATGCGAGAAAACTCAGCAGAACGCTCTTTCAATAAAGCAAGTCACTTCTTGAACTCAGTGATCTCTCCCTGAATACCGATCCTTAAAGAGTCATTCGCTGAGTTTTTCGGGGGTCTTACAGGACGTTCAACAAATCGCATTTTATAACACTCTATATGCAATTTATTAACCAGAGTTGAAAGCCCAAATCCGGGTTAGACAAGCCGGATTCGCCCAGATTTTCTTACATCAAACTTATTTTATCTTAAGCGTGGTAGTTCCCACATTTTAAGGGACATAACTATGAAATCTTGACAATCACAAGTTTGCCTTTGAACACTATTCAATAAAACTATATAATAGAAATAGAATTTAGATTTATACTCTTTCTAGAAAAATCTTTCTTTACTTGACTGTATTTTCTCACAATAAAATCTTTTTAGAAATTAAAAAATAGGCGAAGAAACCCGTAAGTTCCTTCGCCTCAAAGACATCTGGTGCAAATACAAATTGTATGACTCCGAAAAAGATCGGATTCTTACTTCATCAACTTTTTTATTTCAGATTCGACATCCTATTTGTATAATAGAGTTGTTGAAAAATTCCATAGTTTAGATTAACTGACATGCCCCCGTTTTTAGTGCCAGTGTAATGAGTTAAAATCCTCTTAAGCAGAGCACCTTAAATATACTTCGGGAGTTCGTCCCCCGAGAGAACTATGTGGCCTCTCAGAATTGTAGAATTTCCTCCAATCTTCGACAAGGCGTCGGGCTTCTTCAATATTTTTAAACCAATTTTCATTCAAACATTCGTTTCGCATCTTACCGTTAAAACTTTCGATGAAAGCATTTTCAGTCGGCTTCCCGGGGGTCGTAAAATGAATATCGATTCCTTTCTCCTGTGCCCATTTCAAAAAAGATTTTGAAGTAAATTCCGGACCGTTGTCTACAACGATTTGTTTCGGAAGACCGTAAACTTCGATTACTTCATTCAAAATTCTTACAACTCTCTCGGAAGGAATTGAGAACTCCGGTTGAGTCGCTATTGCTAAACGACCATAGTCATCGATTATATTCAAGATTCTGAATCTTCTTCCTGAATAAAGAGAGTCCGACATAAAATCCATCGACCATCTTTCTCCAAACGCTCCCGGTAAAAGTTTAGGAACCGTTGGCAAAGGCAATCGTTTGCGCCTTTGTTTGATTCGGTA
Organism: Leptospira noguchii serovar Panama str. CZ214; assembly: GCF_000306255.2. Lineage (GTDB taxonomy): Bacteria > Spirochaetota > Leptospiria > Leptospirales > Leptospiraceae > Leptospira > Leptospira noguchii. Next base: position 11,732 of record NZ_AKWY02000034.1, on the reverse strand, counting down.
TTTCAAGCCCAATTCCACATACAATCGATAGATTCGTTTGTGATTCACTCTCTCTTCTTTTCGTATAAAATCATGGATTTGTCTGTAACCCGCTCTTTTATATTTGTATGCCAATTCTCGGATGCGCTCTTTGAGTTCCTTATCTTTATCAAAGAATTTGAATCTGTTTCGAAAGCCGGTTCGAGATTCTTTCAGAAGACGACAGGATTTTCGTTCGCCAAGTTTTGGTTTGATGAGCATGATCGCTTCATGTTTCTGTTCCCGGCTTACCACTTTTTTTCAAGTAACATCTTGATCGCTTCGTTTTCCAAAGCCAATTCTGCGTAAAGCTTTTTCAGCTTGCCGTTCTCTTCTTCCAAGGACTTCATTCGTTTTAATTCGCTTAGTTCCATTCCGCCGTATTTCGAACGCCAGCGATAAAATGTATTTCCGCTGATTCCATACTTTCGACAGATTTCAGGGGTCGAGACCCCTGACTCCGATTCTTTCAACACTTTGTGGATTTGTTCTTCGCTATATCGTTTCTTCATTGCTTCCTCCAAATTTATTATACATCAGGAGGATTTTCACAATTTCAGCTGGTCCTTAATTCGGGGGCTAGGTCATGAGAAATGTCATTTCAACTGAATTTTTCGGTAAAATTTGTGGGAACTAGCACAAATCACAATCTTACAAACAAATTCTAAAACTGTAGGAACTAATACAAAAAATAAATGTTTAAAAATTTGTAATGTGTCTTAATTTGTGGGAGGTTCTGCAAATTGCGATTTTACGAATAAGTTCTTAAATCGTAGAAACTTACATTTTTGGAAACCCTTTCTCAATTTTTTTACGCCGAATTCACATTATTTTAAGATTCCAGAATATTCCTTATTATTTAAGGACTAGGCGGATAGTCCAACAATGTGATTTCCGGATTCTTTTTTTGAAAATATCCTTTATCCCACTCGGTATCAAAAAGAAGAGCCGCTCTACCTCCTCGATCTGTCACAAGATTTGCAGAAGAAGGGACCTTCCCCAAATCCTCCTGACCGATCCAACAGGAAATCACATAAGGTAAAATTGTGATCGTAGAAGGAGCGTTGTATTCATCTAAAAGTCTTCTTTTAAAAACTTCAAACTGAAGTTGTCCCATCGCTCCTATGATAGGTAAACCTCCTCCGATCGTCTGCGAAGAAAACAAATGCAAAATTCCTTCTTCTGCCAATTGATCAATACCTTTCCGAAAACTTTTCATACTTGAAGTATCGGAAGAAGAAATTGTAGCAAAAAGTTCAGGCGCAAATACCGGAAGAGATTTTAGATCTGGAACTTTAGAAGAAGCTACAATATCCCCAATCGCATACGTTCCAGGATTTACAAGACCGATAATATCTCCCGGATAAGCCTCGTCTACGGTGTTTCTATCCTGACCAAAAAACGCAAAAGAAGAAGATAGTTTCACAGATTTTCCGAGCCTTCCGTGAAGCACGTTAAGTCCTCTTTCAAACTTACCAGACGTCACACGTAAAAATGCGATTCGATCTCTATGTTGCCGATTCATATTTGCTTGGACCTTAAAGATAAATCCGCTGAACGGTGTCTGAATCGGGTCCAATCTAGATCCATCTTTTAAAGGAAAGAACAATGGTGGAGGAGCGATCTTGATAAATTCGTCCAAAAATAATTGAATCCCGAAATTATTTACGGCGGAACCAAAAAAAACGGGAGTAATTTTAGAATCTAAAAAATCTTCCTGACTAAATTCTGAGATTCCACCTTCTACGAGTTCTAATTCTTCTCGAAAAGTTTTGATTACCCAGTCTTCAAATCTAGAATCCAATTCTGGATCATTGATTCCCGAAGTTTGAAAAGAAGACTTTTGACTTCCTCCCGGAGTTTTATCGTATGTTAGAATTTTCTTATCTTTACGGGAATAAACCCCGCTAAAATCTACTCCGGTTCCGATCGGCCATACCATTGGCACAGCAGAAATTTCTAGAACCTTTTCGATTTCATCTAAAAGAGCGAAAAGATTTTTAGTTGGCCTGTCCATTTTATTGATGAAGGTCACAATTGGAATTCCACGATCTCTACAAACCTTAAACAACTTAATCGTTTGAGGCTCGACTCCTTTACCTGCGTCTAACACCATCACCGCGGTATCCGCTGCAATCAATGTACGATACGTATCTTCCGAAAAATCTTCGTGACCGGGAGTATCTAATAAGTTGAGAACGTGTCCAGAATATTCAAACTGAAGCGCTGCGGAAGTGATAGAAATTCCTTTTTCTTTTTCCATCTCCATCCAATCGGAAGTTGCAGCTTTTCGATTTTTTCGAGCTTTTACTGCTCCGGCGAGTTGAATCGCACCTCCATACAAAAGAAGTTTTTCTGTAAGAGTGGTTTTTCCCGCGTCAGGGTGAGCAATGATCGCGAAGGTTCTTCTTCTACGAGTTTCTTCCTCGATGGATCGATTTGATTTTTGTTCCACTGTATCGCTCACTATTTTGCCCCGCCCTACTTACAGATTTTTTTTGCAAAACCGACTGTCATTCACTAAACCGAACATACAATCGTTTCTAATAGAAAGTTTGGTGCGGTTAACTCGAGTTGTTGTAAAAAATTACTACTCTGACGTATAAAAAGAATATTATGTTAAACTTGTTTCAAATCTTAGAATGGTAGGATCTCCTTCAAAAAGCCAATAACTCAGTTGATGCAATTTTTGAGAGTTAATCTGTAAAATCCAAGTTTGTGAGAACTATTACATTTTTCAAAATCAATCTGTAAAATCCAGATTTGTGGGAACTATTACATTTTTCAAAATCAATCTGTAAAATCCAAGTTTGTGAGAACTATTACATTTTCAAAATCAATCTGTAAAATCCAAGTTTGTGAGAACTATTACATTTTTCAAAATCAATCTGTAAAATCCAAGTTTGTGGGAACTATTACAAATCACATTTTTTTTAAGTAGTGAATAGATTTTTAAATTATTTTTTAGTTATCAAACTTATGTATGAGTTCCTACAAATTTAAAGAAGTAAGTTCAAGTGAAACCAATCGTATTTACAAATAATGGGAGTTCCCACAAATTACGATGATGACACTCAAACCAGATTCAATTTTAAAATCACATCGTCTTGGGAAACCATATTGCCTTCTTTGACTAAAACTTCCTCTACGATTCCATCTCCGGGAGAAAGTAGATTATTTTCCATCTTCATCGCTTCCACAATCGCAAGCACGGAACCTTTTTTAACCGTAGTTCCGACAGAAACTCCAACTCGAATCACTTTACCAGGCATCGGGCTTTTGATCAGACCACCACTTCCTTCCTCTAAATGAATTTCCCTATTGGAAAGAAGTACCTTTGTATTCCAACCTTTATGATGAATGAAAATTTGATTCCCTTTTCTAAGTATTCTCCAATGATTTCCAGGTCCGGAAAAAAGCCCATTTCCTTCACTTTGAAAATTTCTAGAAATACGAAAATCGTGCACAATTCCGCCTAACGTAATTGATACGGAAACGTCTCCGGGAGAACCAGAACGCACTCGAACCGGAATTTCTTCTTCCTTATGTCTAAATCGAAAATTTTCTTCTATCACCAAAAACCTCCCGAACCAATCGCTTCCCAAATCCCTTGGGATTTTTTCTTTTCAGAAAGTGCAGCTGCCGCAAAGGAAAACGCATCTGCTTGAACTTCCTTTTCAGGAGTAAATAAAATTGTTTGTTCTTCCAGAAAATGAGTATGAGTATTCCCTTTTTTAAATTCTTCATGAGAAAGAATTCCAGATAAATAAAACGTGTTGGTTACGGGTCCAAAGATCACCGTAGAATCAATAGATTCTTTAAGACGCACAGCGCATTCTTCTCTAGTTTTTCCCCAAACAATCATCTTCGCAATCATAGGATCGTAATAAACTGTAATTTCAGAACCGGTCTCCACTCCCGTGTCTACGCGTAAAAAATCACGATCGGGAAATTCAATATATTCTAATATACCAGTGGAAGGTAAAAAATTATTTTCAGGATCTTCCGCATAAATACGAGCTTCAATTGCATGTCCGTTCTGAACGACGGTTTTTCCTAATGTTAGTTCAGAAAGTTTTTTGCCTTCCGCCACTCGGATCTGCCATTCTACAAGATCTTGTCCTGTAATATATTCTGTTACTGGATGTTCTACTTGAAGTCTTGTATTCATCTCTAGAAAATAAAACTTACCATCTTTTCCTAAAATAAATTCTACAGTTCCGGCCCCCACGTAACTGATAGACTGTGCCGCTTTGACCGCAACTTGACAGATCTCATCCCGAAGAGAAATTGGCAAATTTGGAGCAGGAGATTCTTCGATCACTTTTTGATGTCTTCTCTGGATCGAACATTCTCGTTCAAAAAGGTGCATAACGTTTCCGTGTTTATCTCCGAAAACTTGCACTTCGATATGTCTAGGGGTCTCTACGTATTTTTCTAAAAAAACAGTTCCGTCCCCAAAAGCTTTCTGCGCTTCCCTTTGTGCGGCTTCAAGTGAAGAAAGGAATTCTTCTGGTTTGTAAACCCGTTTCATTCCCTTTCCTCCTCCTCCCGCGGTCGCCTTAATCATCAAAGGATAACCTATTTTTTCAGCTTCCTTTTGAAGTATTTTAGGATCCTGGTCTTGTCCGTTGTAACCTGGAACAACCGGAACTCCAGATGCTTCCATTTTAATCCTGGAATTGATTTTATCCCCCATCAACTCCATCGATTCCGGACTAGGACCTAAAAATAAAACATTCTCTTTTTCTAATGCTTTTGCAAATTCACTTTTTTCAGATAAAAATCCGTAACCTGGGTGAACCGCATCCGCCTTTGTCTTTTTGATTGCGTCAAGAATATTAGAAATATTTAAATAAGAAGAAGAAGGATTAGATTCCCCTACATATACGGATTCGTCTGCGAATTTTACGTGTGGAGAATTTTTATCCGCATCCGAATAAATCGCTACGGTTTTGATCCCTAGTTTTTTACAAGTACGGATCACTCGAACCGCAATTTCTCCTCGGTTCGCAACCAGTAGTTTAGAAATCAAGATACGAGCACCGATTCTTTTTGAACTTCGGATGAAAGCATAGAATCAAGAGCTTTCTTTTCTCGATCCATAGTTTCGAAAATAAAATCTTTAAATTCTTCCCAAGAAGAATATTGTGCAGGATCGTAAATTCCCGCCTGTTTATAAGCTACCACAAAACCTTTTTCTAAAGTCTGATATCCGGTCAGTCCTGACTTCAATACGACTACCACTGGGATCTTATTTTCCCACGCGAGTTTGATCATTCCTTTTTGTAAGGGTTGAATTTCTTCTCGATACGAATTATGACCTTCCGGATATACGATAAAGGAAGTAGTATCCAAACCCTTCAGTACGTTTCTGACAGAAACTGCAATCGTTGCCGCCTTTGTAGTTTCAAACACTTGCGAGCCCATCGCCCTCATCCACCAATACGCGATCAGTGTTTTTTTAATCACTTGATTAGCAAGATAAGGTTTATTGATTACAAGACAATCATAGGGAAAATCTAACTCGTTTACGTGATTCGAAAAAATCATGTGACCTTTCGGTGGAATCTGAAATTCTCCAATTTTGAAAAATCGGGTTTTAGTCATCCAGATAATCGCATCCGCCCAAACCGCAGACCCTTTTAAAAAAGAGGCGTTTTTTCTCTTTTGATTTCCTATAAGCGCGAAAAACAATCCAGTGACCAAACTTGGAAACGCGAAACTGAATACTAAAACGATTGTTATTAAATATGTTTTGAGTACGATTTTACGATAGGATTTCGGAAAACGGCCCAAACGGCTTTCCATAAATTTCAACGGGTTCATCGAAGCTATCTTCCAAAAGAATCTTTTTTAGAAAAGCTAGTTTTGAGTGGAAAAAGTCTGTAATGTGGGAACTCTCACTTTTTCAAAATTCCTCTGTGAGATCTGAATTTGTGGGAACTATTACAACTTGAGTTCTGCTTAACGCAAGCCTGTCGAAAGCAAAAAATTAATTTTTATATAATTGAATTTTTCTCTAAAATCTGTGGGAACTCTTACTTTAGAATCCTCTGTAAAATCCAAATTGTGGGAACTATTACAAATCTAAATTTTACCACTGAAACTAGGAACTACCCCAAAAAGCAATTTTACAGATAAAATTTAAAAAGTGTGGGAACTCCACGTTTTAGAACCAGCGTCCAGTTTACACAAATCCGGGCGCCGCCAAAACTTTATTTATTTGGAACCTTATCTCCGATCAACTGCTTACGTTTTTCCTGATCCCATTTTAAGAAAATTCTATTTTTGACTTCGTCATCGTAAATTTTTTCTAAAATGTCCACAGCGTCCCTACGGTATTCTTCCGGAATTCTACGATCGAATACAGGACTCATTCTATGATCATATTCTAATGTAGGATTTTGACTAAAATCGTAAGTAACTCCGTTGAGAGAAACCGGTTCGGAAGGTCCTGCCTTTCCTTCATCGTCTTTGATGGCTTCAGTTTTTGCATCACTTTTGAATAGATAATAGTTATCGTATGGATACTTCAACTTGAAGATATTGATCGCATTTGCTCTTGCGTCTCTACAAAGTTGAATCGCAGCGATATAGTGTTCAATTCTATGTTTTCTATGGCTCGGCTGAAGTTTCTGGTGTTTCTCTAAATGTTTTTCGATTTTAAGAGCATTGTTACGAGTTTCTTTGGCGAGCCCCAAAAATTTATAACCCATTTCCATATTTTTCTCAATCGCGTATTTATTAGTTACGTAATGAAAATCTCTAGGATTGTACATTCTTCTAGTGAGAGGAGCTTCTCGATTCGCAGTCATATCCTTAACGATAAAAGAAGTTTTACTCCACTCAATTGCAATATCCACTAAATTTCTATCTTCCGGATTATTAGGATTTTTCTTTTCAATCGCGGATTTTAAAATTTCTTCCGTTCTTTCTACGTAAAATTGAGAAAGTTCTTCCAATAACATTTCTGTTCCAAGTTGAGCTTCTAAAAATCTACGATATGCGTTTACGTGATTATTTTCAAAGAAATATTGAAGTCCTTCTTGATAGAGCCTTTTAAGTTCCTTATACTTTTTAACCCTATCTCCATCTTGTTCTGGAGTCCCTGTTTGCTGGTTATTAGCAGCCGTTGCACCTGTATTCTGTTGATTCTGTCCGCCAGGAACTTCTCCTTTGTAGTTTCGAACGATTGGCTCGATCGCTCTTAAATACAGAAGCAATTCCACCCTTTTTTTATAGGCCTTGCTAGAAACCGCTTCTCCAAACACAGAAACGGGAAGAATGGAAATCAGAATGGATATAAGAATCAGTCTTTTCATCGGTTAACCTTTTCCAGAGCTTTCCGGTTTTTTAGGCCGGAGGCAACAAAGAAATTAGTGCTTTTCTTCCTACTCTATCGGTTAGAATGGTGTTCGAATTGACAGCCCGTTCCCGTTTTTTTTCGGGTTTTTCATACATAAGACTATGACAGCCAGCGCTCTCGCACAAGGAAAAAAGATCTCGTTTCGTGCAAAGGAAGATACGGTTTGCCCGATCTGCAACGAAGTTCATCAAAAAGAAAATATGTTCCAAGGCGGCGGACGTTTGATCGCCGGGAAACTAACCATAGAACTTAGAAGACTTTACGAAAAGAACAAAAAATTCGGTCGTGTCAGCCCAAACGACTACGTAATCAGCGTTTGTCCCCGTTGTCTTTATTCCTCTTTTTCCAAAGACTGGTCCACGTTAGACGCAGAAGAAATCGAAAAAGTCCGTTCTCAGTTTGACACAAGACGTTCCAATCTTGAAAAAATTTTAGGTCCATTGGATTTTTATCAGGACCGCAATTTAGTTTTAGGTGCCGCTTCCTATCTTCTCGCTATTGAATGTTACCAAAATCGAAAAGCAAATGTGGCACCTACTCCTAAAAAAGCAGTTTGTTCCGTTCGAGGTGCTTGGTATTTTGAAGATCTAAACAATGATTTTCCCAATATGGGATTTGATAAGGTTCGAGACCTTCTTTATCAAAAAGCTGCAGGCTGGTACACTGAAACCATGGAAATCATGCAAAGTGGATCGGAACCAGTAGACCAAGCTTCTTATATTTTAGGTCCGGATACGGATAAAAACTGGGCGTTTGATGGAGTCATTTATCTTTCTGCTTATCTGACAATGAAATTTAAGGATGAACTCGCACCCGATCCAGCAGCCAAACTCAATCTTTTAGTAAGAGCCAAAAGAACCCTTTCCAGACTGTATGGTTCCGGAAAAGGTTCCAAGTCTAAACCTTCGGTCATCATAGACATGGCAAAAGAATTATACGACGAATACAATAAACTCATCGAGGAAATGGGAGGCGAAAAATAAACTACGCCCTCCTCGTCGAATACGACGGACTTTGTTTCCACGGTTTTCAAACTCAAAAAGATTTTCCCAGCATTCAGGAGAATTTAGAAAAGGCGGCTAAAGTTCTTCTTAAGGAAGAAATTTATATTTCCGGTGCAGGTAGAACTGACACAGGAGTTCACGCACGAGGAATGATCGTAAATTTTAAAACACAAAGAGTCATACAAAATTTCAGTAAATTTCTTCTAAGTTTAAATGCGATTACAGATCCCGGGCTTTCTGTACTCAGTATGTCAGAAGTGGATGAAAGTTTCGATTCACGTTTTTCCTGTAGTTCGAGAGAATACGAGTATTGGATTCTAAATACAAAATATCCAAGACCTACTTGGAAAAATAGAACCTTTTGGTACCAACATAGGATTGACGTTGCGCGATTAGAAGCCGAACTTGAGCTATTAAAAGGAGAACACGATTTTCGCAGTTTAGCAAAGGTGGCTTCTCTCAAGGGGCGTTCTACGATTCGAACGGTTTTAGACGCAAAGCTGGAACGAAGTTTAGAATTAGAAGGTCTTTTGAAAATAAGGATCCGAGCAAACGGTTTTCTCCATAATATGATTCGGATTCTTACAGGTACACTTCTGGAAATTTCTAACGGAAAACGAAAAGATACAAACGTTTTGGAAATCCTTTCCTCCAAAGACAGAACGATCGCAGGGATCACACTTCCTCCTTACGGACTTTATTTTATCAAGGCCTATTACGATTCTTACCCCGGAATCGATTTGATGTATTCTCATTTGGATTTTCTAAAATAATTATGTTCTTCCGGTTTCGAATTTTTTTAAAACCCACAATTCTCATTTGGTTTGTAATTTTTCCGGGAATCTTATCTGCTTCTCCTCAAAAACCGGGAACCTTTGAGCTGTTAGGTGGTTATCAACCCAATTGGAATCGATTTTTTACTGAGTTTTTTTCGAAACGTACAGCACAAACCGGAAGTTTACCTTCCAGCGGCGTCATTTCTAAAGAGGAAGAAGATCTAGAAAATTCAGAAGAAACAGAAGAAGATAAACAAGAAGGGCATCAAGACAATCGAAAAATGGAAGCTGGAGTTTGGGTAGGAGCTTCCAACCCATTACCCGGAACCGAAACTCAGAAATATCTGGATACTACGTTAGGCGGCGGTTTCTTTTTTAGAATTCCCTGGCCTTGGATCTTTTATCTCGAGATGGGGGCTTTTTACGCAAACTATCTTTCGGCGACAGAAAGGGCTTTGACTACAATTCCGGTCTATCTTGCATTGGGTTATAAAATTCCGCTCGACCTTCCGATTTCATTTATCCTTCGTGCAGGAGGTGGGGAAGCGTTTGTAGTTGCAAGACCTTCCAACACATCTCGTTGGGATCCAATGATGATTATAGGATTAGAAACTAGTTTTGTAGCCGGAAAAAAAATTCGAATCGGAATTCGAATTGATTACAATAAAATTTACGAGTCTCGTATGGACGCACCAAGAGAAACAAAATATCCCTATACAAGTCCTTACGAAGATTCCAGGCTGAGTAACCCCAATTATTACAGAGTAGTAGATACTGAATTTTTTCAGTTTGGTTTGATGGTGAGTGTATTTTTATGAAACGATCTTATTTACGGTTCTTTTTAGTATTTTCGTGTTTTCTAATATTCTTTTGCAAAGTAGGAGATTGGCACGGCAAACATTCTAAAAATCCAGTAATCAGTACCTTATTCAATCAGAGAATGTTACTGCTTGTAAAAGGAACTTACGCCACCGATAATCCAATTGGATTTGAGGCCTATTCAGGTGGAACCGGGCAACTTTATCAAGATACAAGTGGCGAAGGTGCCGACCCTGCTTTTGGTTTAGACGGAGTACCTCTGGCTCAAAATCTTCCGATTTTTATAGATATAGGGGAAATCCGTTTATCTACTAAATATCAAGAAGGGTCTTTTGATCTGAGTTTAGTCAAAAACGTAAAAGATACAAAAAATCTTTGGGATGAAATTGCACCCAATCGACAAGTATTTTGTACAATTCCTTATACTACCAATTCGAACTCCTGTCGTTTAAACGACGGTGAATTCAAAGCGATTCAATTTTTTAACGGAGAAGGAGTTGCTTACCCATCTAACGATCCTACCTCCGCAACGGACTGGGGAGCATTTGGAAACGGCCCGGTTCAATTCTATTATACCGGTTTGTATTTAAGATCTTTGGTAACCGCTTGGGCCACCGAGCCAGGACTTACTTTTTCTAATCTCACCTTGTTTGATAATTACAGAGTACCTGGAATCAATATAGTCCCTAGGTTGAGTTATAAACCGGGAGCCGATGCTACTACAAAATCTGTTTTCCCCCCTCTCGTGTTTCCGGTACTCTACAAAGCAGAAAAAGGAGACCAGGATATGCTTATATATCCTGGTTTTGATCCTTATATTTTAGAAGTAAGGATCAATTTAAAAGAGAATCTAATGATTCATTCTTACGTTTCCAGTATAGGAGGAGTAAGAACGTTAGTCGGTATTAGTGACTGGAAACCAGATAGCGACCATAAAGGAGAATCAGATATGGGAGGAGGACTTCTGGTTCGTTCCAGGATCATCCGTCCTGAAAAAGCCTCCAGCTTGACAGTGTTAGGTGGAACGACATCTACAACCCATTATTATTCCGTTTATCGTCTTTCTGAATCTGAAATTGATACAAAACTGCCTCTCATGGCATCTCCCGTCCAAGGTGTTTCTACTAAAATGAAATACATTCATTCAGGAGATTATAGACTTCGTTGTGTAGGGGATCTTGCCAAAGTAGATGGTTATCCGGAAACCGTGGTGAGAGAAACCATATTTACAGTTCCGGATAACGCACCTCATTCCGAGGTTCAAGTAAGTCTAACTTGTCCATAATTTTGAGAAAAGTTTAAAATTTTAAAAAATCTTAGAACAAAATAAACATAAACTTTAAAACCAGTTTTTTGTCCGAGCTAATTTATTAAGTATGAGAGATACATAAAAACAGTAAAAATCTTTTATCTAAAAATGAATATATAGCACAAAGTTCTGCGCAAGAAAATGATAAAGAATTTTCTAAAAGTATGAGTCCACACAATTTAACTGTAAAATTACATTGCAGTAGTTCCCACAAATTACGTTGCATTTTTGAGTTTATTACATTTTCTGAAAGTCCATCAGTTACTAAAATTGTAAGAGTTCCCACAAATTCATAACCAACCCCACAAGTTGAATAGGATTTTAGAATCAAAATTGAACTCAGCAAAACGTTTTCCTGAACTCAGCGTCTCGCTCCCCGAACTCAGCAAAACGCTTTTTACGAAAGCGTTTTAGACCGCCAAGGCACACAGGGGATA
>NZ_AKWY02000035.1 GCF_000306255.2 Leptospira noguchii serovar Panama str. CZ214 | reverse complement strand
CGCAAACGTTATCCTACCGTCTGACGTATACGTCCTTTCAGAAATTGCTTTACTATCCAGTTGAACTGGATTTAAAACCCAAAACCAAGATTCTATCCCTGGTCCCTGTTTTTCCTTACAAGAAAATAAAATCAAAATCGATAATATAATAATACTTAAAAGTATTTTTATATTCGAATTGGTCTTTAATAAATTAAAAAATCTCATTCAATCCTCTCTGTTTTAATTTTGAAACTGTCTTCTGCTAAATCGAAAATTAAATACTTCAACTAATCATACATAATTTTAAATCCTTCAAAAAATGAGGATCTAAGAAAAATGCATAAGAAAAGAAATATATTTAAAAAATAAACTATTTTTTATATTAAATATATATTTTATAAATATTATAATATAGAATTTTACGTCTTAAACGTAACAACAGAACCTATTTAAAGTTGTCTAAAAAATCGAAAAAATTAGATTTTTTTTAAACTTCTTTTGAATTGACGAATATGCTTAAACTATTGAGGAAGGAGGCTAATAATGAAATACATTATAACTGAAAGGAAAAAGAACTTGATCTAAGGTTATTTTACATCTGTTGAGTTTTGAGTTAAAAATTTTCCATAAACATGGTTTGTTTTCTAGAAGGAATGATAAATTTTATTTAAAAATAAATAGTTTCCTATCGAATAAGTCTTTAATAGAAAGGAATTCGTTTAAAAGACGATTTTATGAGAAAACTCGATTTGAAAATAAAATTATCTTTAAAAAATCTCTATTTTATGATCATTAGAGTTTTTGAAAAATTAATTCTCCATTAGTTTCCGTTTCGTGGAAACAGTAGATTAAAACGGTCTTGTTGATCTGAATTATGAAATTTTTCAATAACTCTATTATTCAATAAGAAATTTACCTTCGAGATTCCTTTAGATTTTACGGAAAACTTTTAAATTTAAACTGCGAAAAAATCCCAAAATCAGTTTAACCTACTAATCTGATTTTGAAATTTTTCGCAATTATATTAGAATTTTCTAAAGACTAAAATCTATGATCGAAACAACATAATCTTCCACTTCCCCTTCTACAAAGGATTCATCCGAGCGTTGATAAGCTTCTCCGCTTTGAGCTGCCTTCATAGAAACTCTCATTCTCGCATATCCAGTAAGTGCGCTTGTTGGAATCTGAATCGATTTTTGTAATGTTCCTCCAAACGAAGAATTAACAGTATCCTGAACTACCATTTCCGAAGATTCAAAACTACCGTTTCGATTGAAATCGATCCACACTCTCCATTTGTGAACTTTTGATGGATTACTTGCCGAGCCCTGACTCAATAACACAATGTTATACGTCGCTCCCCTAAAGACCGTCGGAAGTAAGTATGAATTATCCTTGTATCCACAGTCGTTTCCGGAATCGTTCTTTACATTAGAAAGTTTTACAGAAGCGATATAATGACGCGGCTTGACCATTCCTTCTCCTCCGCGAGAAGCTGTCTCTGCCGGAACGCCTACTGCATCCCAAGCATCGATTGTGCTTTTTACTTCCGAAGAAAACAGACCATACAATGTTTTAGCAGCAATAATTGCAGCGGTTCTTGCAGATGTATAACCGGACGTAGAAGAAAGAAAAAGAAGGGCAACATAAGCAATTCTTTCGGCTTTTTCTATACCAATCCCAGAAACATTATACGTGCATTCGTGATCGTTAAATCCTATTTTTCCTTTGGATAAAGTATAAAACCAATGGCTCAAGACAAGACTGTTTGTATGCGCTTCGTTATCCTCGAAATCCCAAAGATCTCCGTAATATGTATTTGGTCCCGGATACAATACTGTAGTAGATTTCGGATTTGACACAGAACGCATTCCTCCTCCTGGAACGGTTTCATCTCCTACTAACCAGATGTTCTTTTGCATTCCTAAAACTTTGTTTACGTAGTTATTTACAGCAACATTCCAAATATCACTGAATCCTTCGTCAAGAGCACCGGGCTCCATATCAAGAACGAAACCTGCAAGGTCCCCATTGACACCGTGTCCAAATTCATGAGATACAATATCCAAAGATGTAAAGTCTTCATACGTAGGGTCTAAAAGAATTGGTAAATTAAAACCTTTACATATACTGTTATTATGAGGACAGTATATGTAATAGATTTCTTCCGTGACGGGATCCCAGTATGCGTTATTGGCTACAAATGCATTAAAATAATGTACATTATTAAATACTCTGCTATCATCTCCGTCATAACTCAATCGATTGTGAACGGATTTAAAATAGTCATAAGTCATTTCAATTCCCCAATGTGCATCCAATAACGCATCGTGATTATAGCTGTCATGATATTCTAACTTTGTCCAATTATTACTAGTATCAATTATTGGAATATTCAAAAGTTGAATATCCAATATTGGATCTTTTATAAATTCCCATGAGTAAGTATAAATTCCACCACCTCTAGAATTATCTTTCAGTTCAAAATGATTCGTCTTTCCTGCCGTCCAAGTTGTAATCGATTGTAATCCGCTAAAACGAGTAGACGCTGTTCCCTGTTTGATACAATATTCTCTGTCTATTATACAACGACTATAATCGGCATCTATTTCTATGGGAGGTTTTGGACTTGGAAATGAAATTCCCTCGTATCTTCTAGCGTCTTTACTGGATAAAATTTCACCAGAATTAGAATCTACATATACATATCTCGAAGAAGGCGGATCTATTGAGACAATTCCAAATTTATACGCTAACCGAAATTCCTTTGGAGAGTTGGATTTTG